>CAZXHS010000006.1:0-280850 GCA_964639845.1 uncultured Desulfobulbus sp.
GGCGCAAATTAAAAACTTAACAACAGCAAGTTAGAGCAACTCCGAAACTTGAGGTCAATATAATTCACACCAGAGACTGACGCCGTTTCGTGAGATTGACGGTGAAAAAGAGGTGCCGTTATCAACTCACGCCCGCTGGTAGCGCATTCTATTCCTCTGGTTTTATAATACATTATTGGGGTTCGTTCCTCACCACCAACCTACCATGCTCGGCGTCATCCTGCCTCACCCATCCCCGAAGCTCTCTGGTCTAAGAGAGCTTCGGGAGCAAGCGACGAGCAAACAATCTTACATCGAGCGGCGGTACTGGCCGCCCACCTCATAGAGGGCCTCGGTGATCTGGCCCAGCGAGCAGACCCGCACCGCGTCGATCAACTCGGCAAAGACGTTGCCGTTGTTGATCACCGTTTGCTTGAGTTGCTCCAACATCGGGCCGGCGGCCTCTTGATTGCGGGCCTGGAAGTCGCGCAGCCGCTTGATCTGGCCTTGTTTTTCCTCCTCGGTGGAGCGGGCCAGCTCGATCTCAATGGGCATCTCGCCCTTGGGGTTGCGGAAGGTGTTGACGCCAATAATCGGATAGGAGCCGTCGTGCTTCTTATGCTCGTAATAGAGCGATTCCTCCTGGATCTTGCTGCGCTGGTAGCCGGTCTCCATGGCGCCCAAAACGCCGCCGCGTGAGGCAATGGCCTCGAACTCCTTCAACACCGCCTCTTCGACCAGGTCGGTCAGCTCTTCGATCAAAAACGCGCCCTGGTTGGGGTTCTCGTTCATCGCCAGGCCCCACTCGCGGTTGATGATCAACTGGATGGCCATGGCCCGCCGCACCGATTCCTCGGTGGGGGTGGTGATGGCCTCGTCATAGGCGTTGGTGTGCAGCGAGTTGCAGTTGTCGTAGATGGCGATCAGGGCTTGCAGGGTGGTGCGGATGTCGTTGAAGGCCATCTCCTGGGCGTGCAGGGTGCGGCCCGATGTCTGGATGTGATACTTCAATTTCTGCGAGCGCTCATTGCCGCCGTACCTGTTTTTCATGGCCACCGCCCAGATACGGCGGGCGACGCGACCGATCACCGAATACTCGGGCTCCATGCCGTTGGAGAAGAAGAAGCTCAGGTTCGGGGCGAAATCATCGATGTGCATGCCACGGGCCAGATAGGCTTCCACATAGGTAAAACCATTGGCCAGGGTGAAGGCCAACTGCGAGATGGGGTTGGCCCCGGCCTCGGCGATGTGATAGCCGGAGATCGATACCGAGTAAAAGTTGCGCACCTGGTGCTGCACAAAATACTCCTGGATATCGCCCATCATCTTGAGCGCGAACTCGGTGGAGAAGATGCAGGTGTTCTGGCCTTGATCTTCCTTGAGGATATCGGCCTGCACCGTGCCGCGCACCGTGGAGAAGACGCGGCAGCGGATATCGGCCGCCTCCTCAGCCGTGGGTTGGCGGCCATTTTGCGCGACAAATTGGTCGATCTGCTGGTCCAGGGCGGTGTTGAAGAAACAGGCGAGGATGATCGGGGCCGGACCGTTGATGGTCATCGACACCGAGGTGGAGGGTGCGCAGAGGTCAAAGCCGCTGTACAGCACCTTCATGTCGTCCAGGGTAGCTATCGAAACCCCTGAATTGCCGATCTTGCCGTAGATGTCCGGCCGTTCGTCCGGGTCGCAGCCGTAGAGGGTGGCCGAGTCAAAGGCGGTGGAGAGGCGGATGGCCGGCATGCCCTCGCTGACCTGCTTGAAGCGGCGGTTGGTGCGGAAGGCGTCACCCTCGCCGGCGAACATGCGGGTCGGATCTTCGTTCTCGCGTTTAAAGGGAAAGACGCCGGCGGTGAAAGGGAAGCGTCCGGGCACGTTTTCCTTCATCAAAAAACGGAGAATTTCCCCCTCATCCTGGTAGCGCGGCAGATAGACCTTGCGGATGGTCGAGCCGGAGAGCGAGGTGCGGGTCAGCTTGGTGCGGATCTCTTTGTCGCGGATGCGGACCACATGCTCCTCACCGCCATACTGCTTGATCAACTCCGGCCAGGTAGCGAGTATTTTTTGGGCATGCGGATCAAGCTCGCCTTCTTTGCCGTCGAGCAGCTCATCAAAGCTGGTCACCGGCTTGCCGCAGCTAGCGAACAGCTCCTTGGCCATGCGCAAGGCCTGGCGTTCGCGCACCTTTTTCACCTGGTTATCGATCTGGGCATGATAGCCACGGACGCAATCGGCGATCTCCGCCAGGTAGCGGGTGCGCTCCGCCGGCACGATGGCCCGGTCGCCGGAGGCCTTGGGCGCGGTGATCCGGGGTAGCCGGCCTGGTTTGAGCGTAAGCCCCAGTTCCTGCAGCGAGGGCAGCATGGCCTGGTAGAGGGCGGTGACCCCTTCGTCGTTGAAACGGGCGGCCACGGTGGGGAAAACCGGCATCTGCTCCGGTGGCGTGCCAAAGGCCTCGTGGTTGCGCTGGTACTGCTTGCGCACGTCGCGCAGGGCATCTTCGGCGCCGCTGCGGTCGAACTTGTTGATGGCCACAAAGTTGGCAAAATCGAGCATGTCGATCTTCTCCAACTGCGAGGCCGCACCGAATTCCGGCGTCATCACATAGAGCGAGACATCGACGTGCGGCACGATGGCGGCGTTCCCCTGGCCGATCCCCGAGGTTTCAACGATGATCAGATCAAAACCGGACAATTTGCAGGCGGCAATCACCTCGGGCAGGGCGGCGGAGATTTCCGAGCCGGTCTCGCGGGTGGCCAGCGAACGCATGTAGATGTTGGCATGCTCGATGGCGTTCATGCGAATGCGGTCACCCAGCAACGCGCCGCCGGTGCGTTTGCGCGAGGGATCGATGCTGATGATCGCCAACTTGAGGCTATCGTCCTGGTCGAGGCGGAAGCGGCGGACCAGTTCGTCGGTGAGCGAGGATTTGCCAGCACCTCCGGTACCGGTGATGCCGAGCACCGGTGTGCGGCGGGAGGCTGCCCCCTCCATGATCGCCCGGCACAGCGAGTCCGGCGCCTCCCTATTTTCGAGCACGGTAATCAGACGGGCCAGGAAGCGACGGTCGCCACCGGCCAGCAGATCAATGAGTTTACCCACCGCCATGTCAGGCAGCGGCGGCAGATCGACATCGGCGGTGGCCACCACCTCGTCGATCATCCCCTGCAAGCCCATGCGCTGGCCGTCTTCCGGGGTATAGATGCGGCTGAGGCCATAGCCGTGTAGCTCGTTTAACTCTTCGGCCACGATGACGCCACCGCCGCCACCAAACACTTTGATGTTTTCACCACCACCAGCTTTGAGCAGATCGATCATGTACTTGAAGAATTCGACATGACCGCCCTGGTAGGAGGTGACGGCAATACCGTGCACATCTTCCTGGAGCGCGGCGTTGACGATCTCCTGCACCGAGCGGTTATGCCCAAGGTGGATGACCTCAACCCCGGTGGCCTGGAGGATACGGCGCATGATGTTGATGGTGGCATCGTGACCATCGAACAGCGAGGCAGCGGTGACAAAACGGACTTTGCGGCTGGGCTTGTAATGCGCGGGCTGACCAGCTGGGGGCTGAGCCATGGGGGACCTCCTTGCACAGGTGAAGGGAACGAAAGCGGGTTGAAAACCCGTTGCCAGATCGATCTTACTGCAGGGAGAACAGGTGGAAAGGTGCGGGGAGAGTAAATCACCGCCGTGAAATAATCAAAACAAATCTGGCGGGTTCGGAGAGGGAAAACAAGGTGAGGAAAAGCGATCAAGGGAAACAAGAACAGTGCAGGGGACCAGGAACCCCAGGTTCGGCCCTGCTTATTCCAGCTTGCTTTCCGTATTGATTTGTATCAAGAATTATAGGCAACGCATGGTGACCCAATAAACGGTGCTATTGTTGGGGGTCGCTCTCTTCAATCCTCACAGGAGGGAACAACATGAACAATACATGTGAAACGAGTGCATTCCACCTCAACCGGCGTGATTTTCTCATCGCTTCAGCTGCGGGCGCTGCCACCTTGGCCATGGGCGGCTTCCCAGGCATGGCGTATGGCGCGGAACCCATCACCCTTCCGGCGCTGCCGTATGAGGACAATGCGCTGGCCCCGGTGATTTCCGCCAACACGATCAGTTTTCATTATGGCAAACACCACAAAGGGTATGTCGATAATCTCAACAAGCTCATCGCAGGGACGGAATACAGCGATCTCTCCCTGGAAAAAATTATTGCCGCCGTGGCGGGCAAGGCGGATAAGGCCGCCATTTTCAACAATGCCGCCCAGATCTGGAATCACACCTTTTTTTGGCAAAGCCTCAAAGCCAACGGTGGTGGGGAACCGCCGGCGTCACTCAAACAAAAAATTGAGGCTGATTTCGGCAGCTTTGATGCCTGCAAAAAGGAATTGGCCACAGCCGCCACTTCCCAATTCGGCAGTGGCTGGGCCTGGCTAGTGCTCGATGGCGGCAAACTGAAAACGATGAAGACCGCCAATGCCGAGACACCGCTGACGGCTGGGGTCAAGCCACTGCTCACCATCGATGTGTGGGAGCACGCCTACTATCTCGACTATCAGAACCGGCGGGCCGATTATGTCAGTGCGGTGATTGACAAGCTGTTAAACTGGGAAAATGTACTGAAAAACCTCGGGTAACCTCCCGCCCGTCCGAAGTCGGGGCACCGTGCCAAACCTTTGTACGGTGTCCCGGCAAGTTAGATGCATGTGGTCACAACATCTGCGCGGTTGTCTGGCAATGAGGCTACAGGCTACAAACCAGCTTCCAGGTAGCAGGCATTTTCTTGGCTGATGCCCAGTTCACGGATCAGATTCTCATAACGTGCCACAAAACCGGAGTGTCGGTCGATGGTCATGGGATGCGATTGCGGCTTGATGACACGCACCCGTCTATAGCCCGCCGACTTAGCCACTTCACACACCTTTTTGAGGAGATAGCCTCGGGGATCGATGTGTAACCGGGCTCCCAGTCGGGCAAAGTCCCGGCTTCGATTTTTCAGCCCTTTGCTGACACACTGGCCCTGTATGGTGATGATGGTTATCTCCATCTGCGAAGTATCAAGAAAAAAAGAAACTTTTGCCGAGTAACTCTGACCGGCACCATGGGGATTGGGCTCATCCTCCTTGGTCATAAAACAGCAAATCCCCAAATTATCCTCGGCAAACCCATTTTCCATCATCATCTGCAAACCATTGCCGAGTAAGGTCTTGCAGCCATGTTTAGCCATATAGCCGGCCCGAACGTGCAGCGTCTCATGAATAATGCGGCCATTATCCTCACACTGCGCCACATTTGCAGCAATGGTTGTCTTTTCCAGCCCATGCAATAAAAAATGGGGTTCCATGTAACTGGCGGGATCATTGATCGCCAACGGCCCCGCAAAACTTTGCATCGCCTGGGCCATGGCAGCACAGTAGGCTGTGAGACTGGCTGGTTGTTGCAACGAGCGATAACCATGCGCAAGCAGGATCATGAGAAGCTCTATATTCTCTTCAAAGCAGAGGCCTTGGAGGTCCAGCAACCCCACTTTTCCACCCTGGTGCGGAAGGAGTGGCGCCCTCTCGGTGACCGTATGAAGTGAGGAGTCGAAGAACTCCTGCTCAAAGCAGGTGGGATTGTTGATATACTCTTCGATGCGGGTCGCAAAAGCCTGCTGATTGATTTGCGCCATCCTTGTCCCCTCCACGGTGTAGACTTTACCCAGGAGAGGACAAAGGCTGTATTTTTAGGCAAGCAGTATCACCCATACACCTATCTTTTTGATTTCGCAATAACTTGCGAGGTATAAAGCGGTATAAAGGGGACAGATTTAATTCTCGATTTCAAGTTGATCGCCTATTTTTACCCGCGCTGCTGAAAAATCCTTGGGCACCTCCCAAAGGAAATACACCTCGACAAAACCACCCGTTGGTATGCTGAACTCCAGCGCTCCATTGGGTCCATCGATCATTGACGTGTTCCAGGTATGGGATGCAGAAGAGTTACCGCTGGAAAGATTAACAGACAGTGTCTTCATCAGGAGCGGCGCAACCTGAGAGATGGATAGGCCCGCTGACCCCCCAGCAACATTGATCCAGCATTTAGAATAAATTTTTCCTTGTTGATCAAAGAGTAAACAATCTTTCTCTTTAAAAGAAAGTTCAGTTTTTTTATCTGCCGTTATCTTTGCCTTGAAATAATAATAGGGAGACTGTTCACCTTGAATCTTCGCCATGCCATGAGTTGGGGATACAAATTTGAGATCAATATCTGATGCTGCTGATACTGGTGGGAAAAAGACAAAGACTCCCAGTAATGCAAAAATGGCAATTATCGGTAGGCCGAAAAATGTCGCGTTTATCTTCTTGTTCATGCTTTGCCTCCTTTGTTGTTTTCGAATGGAATATCTGTGGATGACGGATGGCATGGATGAAAAACGTGGCCTGAACTCTGGTCTACACCGCGGACGAGGCCAAAATTTTAACGGTGAAATAACCTGCTGGCAGAAGGATTGCCCACCTTTTAAGAACTCGGCTATTTCCGGTCAGGGTTATTGACTAGCAGGCTGTTGAAAAAGGGTTTTTAAGCTCGATCGATACACTGCATATTGAATGATACCGCGCGAATCTTCTATTCATAGTAGCTGTCAGGCGCTATTTTGGAGTTTTTCAACAAACTGCTAATTACGTTAAAATATTTTATTCTCAAAAGCATAATCACGGCCTTTTTCAGTAATCCGTATGTAAATCGATTCTTCATATAAATAGCCAAGCCGCTCTGCTTTTTCATAATATTTGTCAAATACTAACCTTGACATTGGAAGATTATTATATATTTCTTGATACATCACCTCTTTTCTTGTTGATTTATTAAATATATTTACAACATGTTTCATTACTTCCAAAACACCATCAGAAGTTTTAGTTAATGTGGCATTTTCCATCGATTTAAATGGGTTTTTTCCTATCTCAGGTTTTTTGTATAATGGAGAGTTTAATAATTTTCTAAGCAACTGATCTAGCGAGAATTCAATTTCATCATCGTTTGTAAAGTCAATATAGAGCTTCGTTTTTAGAAATGTTGGCACAGGGTTGTCACTATTTTCTCTGATTATTGGGACTACATTATTTTCAGAAATTTTTGACAAAGATTTTGACGTCATAATCATTTTTTTCATAACCAACGCCACCTTCACCGGCATTTGCTTTCTCGACATACTTCCTTGTGCAAACCATAACTGCATATTCAGATTCTTCGAGATTTTGCTCCATAAATTGCGGGAGATCGTCACCTGGCTTCAAATCCCATTGATCGAGAATTGCATCAATTCCTCTATCTCGTAGAGTTGTTGCGAATGCTAAAACCCATTGTTTATGTTTGGCTGAATCGTGAGAGTAGGATATGAACACTTTAGGAGGAATCATATTTTTTCCTATACATAACAATAAATTATAGAGTTTCCTGACAACTCCACCAAATGAATACTATCACGCACCATTACCCATATCACCTCAATTTATCAACTATTTTTCACTTATCGATCTGCTCAAACCTGTACCCTTTTCTATAGCCCTCCTCCTCAAAACCACAAAACCCTTGACACCAAAGGTCTCATCAACCGGCACGGCTAAAAGTTGCTTGAGAATAGAACAGCCTCAGCGAACGACCAAATTGCCAACACCTTGCTGTTCGGGTATCGTGCCACGAATTGATCCATCGCCAATCTCAGCACACCTCACTTTACCGACATCCTGCCATCGTCCATGACCTCCCCTCCCCCAACGCCCCTCATGCCCCCGGAGGTGGGCGAGTATCTGCATGCTCTCAAAGCCTCGCCCCGCTTTGGGCCGCAGGTGGTGCATCATGAGCAGATGGCGGGCTGCGAAGCCTGTTTTGCTGAGTTGGCCCATCCCTTGCCAAAAGCATTGAACAATGCGCTTCATCGGTCCGGATATTCACAATTTTTCAGCCATCAGACTGAGGCCATAGACCTCATCCGCTCCGGCCGAGACGTGATCGTGGCCACGCCCACGGCCAGCGGCAAGAGCCTGATTTACAACGTACCGGTGATGGAACGGCTGCTCACCGATCCCAGCGCCCGTGCTCTCTATCTCTTTCCCCTCAAGGCCCTAGCCCAGGATCAACTGCGCTGGATCGACGAGTTTAGCCGTCTATTGCCGGAGCTGGGACCCAAGCCGGCCCTGATCTGCGATGGCGACACCTCGGATTACCGTCGCCGCAAGATCCGCGAGCAGCCGCCACGCATCCTCATCACCAATCCCGACATGCTGCATCTGTCGATGCTTGGCTACAACGACAACTGGGCCGCCCTGTGGCAGGGGCTGAGCCACATTATCATCGACGAGGTCCACACCTACCGGGGCGTCTTTGGCAGCCACATGGCCTGGGTGATGCGGCGGCTTACTCGTATCTGCGCCAAGTTCGGCGCGCGGCCGCAGTTCGTGCTCTCCTCGGCCACGGTGGGTAATCCCGGCCAACTGGCCCGCGATCTGCTGAACCGCGAGGTGGCGGTGGTCAGCCACAGCGGCGCTCCACGCGGAACCCGCCACTTCGTGTTCATCGATCCGCTGCAATCTGCAGCGCATGCTGCCTGCCAACTGCTGGAGGCAGCGCTCAAGCGCGATCTGCGCACCATTGTTTACACCCAGGCGCGCAAGATGACCGAGCTGATCTTCATCTGGACCCGCGAT
Source organism: uncultured Desulfobulbus sp. (assembly GCA_964639845.1). GTDB lineage: Bacteria > Desulfobacterota > Desulfobulbia > Desulfobulbales > Desulfobulbaceae > Desulfobulbus. The sequence goes on from CAZXHS010000006.1 coordinate 8,667, forward strand.
AAACTGGGCAACCGGCGCGACAAACTCACCTCCTACCGGGCCGGCTTCCTCCCCGAGGAACGCCGCGAGATCGAGGCCCGGCTCACCAGCGGCGAGTTGTTGGGGGTGATTTCCACCAGCGCCCTGGAGTTGGGCATTGATATCGGCAGCCTGGATATCTGCATCCTGGTGGGCTATCCGGGGACGATCATGGCCACCTGGCAGCGCGGCGGCCGGGTGGGACGGCGGCAACGGGACGCGCTCATCCTCATGGTTGGGCAGGAAGATGCCCTGGATCAGTATTTTCTGCGCCATCCCCGCGACTTTTTCGACCGGGGCGTGGAGGCGGCGGTGCTCAACCCCGACAACCCGGTGATCGCCCGTCAACATCTGCTTTGCGCCGCCAGCGAAACACCGCTGCGTGCCGGCGAAGCTATGCTGGAAGGTATTGGCGCACAAGCGGCGGTGGCTGAACTGGCGGAGGAGGCGCAACTGCTGCTCGGCTCCGATGGACGCACCTGGTATACCGGCCGCAAATACCCGCACCGCGAGGTGGATCTACGCGGCAGCGGCCGCTCCTTTGTCATCCGCGAAGATGGGCCTGGAGGCCGGGAACTGGGGCGCATCGACGGGTTGCGCTGTCTCAAGGAGTGCCATCCCGGCGCCGTCTACCTGCACCGGGGCGAGACTTATCTCATTGCCGATCTTGACCTGGACGGCCATGAGGTGATTGCCACCCGCAAAAAGGTCAACTACTTCACCCGCACCACGGGCAGCAAGGAAACGACCATCCTCAAGGTGCTGTCCATGGTGGAGCGGCAGGCACGGGATGCGTCTTGCTCGTATCGCATTGCCCTGGGCCGGCTCAAGGTCACCGATCAGGTCACCGGTTTTCAGCGGCGGCTGGTCAACGGCCATAAGGTGATTGCCACCCTGCCCCTCAACCTGCCGCCCACGGTCTTTGAGACCGAGGGGTTGTGGATCGAGATTCCCGAGGCTTTGCAGCAGCGCATCGAGGCCGCCCTGCTCCACTTCATGGGCGGCATCCACGCCCTGGAGCATGCAGCCATCGGCATCTTTCCCCTGCTGGTGCTCTGTGATCGCAACGATATCGGCGGCATCTCCTACCCCTTTCACCCCGACCTTGGCAAACCTGCGGTGTTCATCTACGACGGCCATCCCGGCGGGGTCGGGCTCTGCCGCGAGGCCTTTACCAAGATTGGTGAGCTGCTGGAAAAAACCCTGGCGGTGATCCAGTCCTGCCCCTGTACCACAGGCTGTCCCTCCTGCGTCCACTCGCCCAAATGCGGCTCCGGCAACCGGCCCATCGACAAGGAATCGGCACGGCAACTGTTGCTGGGGTTGGAGGCGGGAAAACCAGAATTTTCTTTTTCGCGCATTGAGGTGGAATCAAAGGAAGGGCAAGAAAAGCCGGCAACGAAACCGGTAGTGGAGGCACCCGCCACAACGGTCAAGCCCACCCTGCCGCAACGCTACGGGGTTTTTGACATTGAAACCCAGAAATCAGCGGCCGAGGTGGGTGGCTGGCACAAGGCCGAACTGATGCGGGTGAGTGTGGCGGTGGTCTGGGATGCGGGATTAAACGACTTTCTTGTCTTCCGCGAGGGCGAGGTGGCAGAGTTGCTTGCGCATCTGCGCAGCCTGGATCTGGTGGTGGGATTCAACAACAAGCGTTTTGACAACCAGGTGCTGGCCGGTTACGGCGGCCACGATCTGGCCGGGCTGCCCACCATCGATATCCTGGAGAAGGTCAAAGAGCGGCTGGGCTACCGCATCAGCCTCAACAGCCTGGCCGAGCACACCCTGGGCATCAAAAAATCAGCGGATGGCTTGATGGCACTCAAGTGGTACAAGGAGGGCCGCATCGACAAGATCATCGATTACTGCCGCCAGGACGTGGAAGTCACCCATGAGTTGTTCCGCTTTGGTCTGGAGCATGGTTATCTGCTCTTTCAGAACAAGGCCGGCAGCCTGGTGCGCTGCATCGTGGATTTTTCGCCGCCGGGGTGAGACAAATCACCGCTTCGTTGCTGCACATGGATTATTCAGGTGTGCGTGTAGACGGTTATTCCTCTTTATTGCTGGTTCCTTTACCGATAACTTGCCATGAATAACATGTTGGTTGCACCATCCCAATCCCTTCCTGAAATGCGACAACAATCCTCGCAAGCTGAGGATGAAACCGCCTATCGCCGCGCATTTTTGTCGCAGGATGCGCGCACCGTGGCGGTATTGATCGGTATAGGTACCCTGGTCGATCTCCTGCTCATCCGCTCAGATGTTTTTTTCCTGGGAAGTAGCACTCAATTCCTCAAGGTTTTTGCCCTGCGGCTCGTCTTTACGCTCTTTTCCCTGGCTACCATCGCTACCATCCTGCGCACCTCCTCCCCCAGTGTCCTTGATCGATGGGCCTTTGCCTGGGCTCTTGCCTGTGTGGTCATGGACATGGCGATCATGCAGACGCGGCCCATGACCTACACCGGGCACCTGCCCCTTGATCTCTGCATCGTGCTGGGCCTTTACGCGCTGCAGGCCGGACCAAACCTGTGGCGGGTTCTGCCGCCGCTGCTCATCAGCCTGTATAATATTGCGGTACTCTTTACGGCGAAAATCCTGCCCGATCCAGCCACCGGTATGGCTGCGGCCACCGCCTTCATCGTGGTGAACACCATTGGCTGGCGCGTTGCCGCCAATTGGCACCACTACCGCAAAACCTCTTTCCTGGCGCAGCAGGCCTGGGAACAACTCTACCGCACTGCGGAACAGCAGCGTCGGGCGGCAGAAGTATCGGAACAGAGTTGGCAACGCATCATCGATTCCTCGCCGAACATGCTGGTGGTCGTTGATCGCAGACGTCGCATTGTGCGAGTCAACAAGACCCTGGTTGATCGGTTTGGCCTTTCCAAGGAGGCAATCGTCGGCCAATCGTGCTGCGAGTTCCTCTGTCGCTCCGCTCAGCCGCAAACAAAATGCCCCCACCTGCTCCTCTGTGCCACCGATCACCCCATTACCCTGGAAACCGTCTTGCCTGCACTGGGTATCGATGTTTCCATCGTCGCTGCGCCACTTGTCGACGGCGACGGCGTTCACGAGGCCACTGTTCTTATCATCAAAGATATCTCTGATTGGAAACGGGTTGAAAAATCGTTAAAAATCGCCCAGGAACAGTATCAATCCCTGGTGGATAACTGTCATGGTATGATCTATACCATATCCCCGGAAGGATATTTGACGTATGCTTCCCCAAGTTTTCAAACGCTGCTCGGTTTCGCACCCGAGTACTTTATCGGCAAACATTTCAATACATTGGTCCATCCAGAAGATATTGAACGCTGTTTGGCCTTTCAAGAAGATGTGCTTCGGCGCGGCCAGGTGCGGGGCAGCCTGGAGTATCGGATCTTGCACCGCGATGGTTCCGTGCGCTGGCACCTCTCCAACTTCATTCCCCGTTTCGATGAGCAGGGCCGGATCGAATCCTTTGTCGGCAATGCCATGGATATCACCGAACTGAAGGATGCCCGTGTGGCGGCAGAGGCGGCCAGTCAGGCCAAATCCGACTTCCTGGCCCTGATCAGCCACGAGATCCGCACCCCGCTCAATGCCATCGTCGGTTTCAGCGGTTTGGCACGGAAAACAGCCGATCAGGTGCAACTGAGCCGGTACATCGATATCCTCGACCAATCGGCCCACCTGCTCATGGATCTGGTCAACGATGTGCTCGATATGTCGAAGCTGGAGGCCGGGCAACTCAGTATTGAAACCATCCCCTTCAACCTGTCGGAGACCGTTGACCTACTCCATTGGCAATTCACCTCCATGGCAGCGAGAAAACCCCAGGTGCAGTTCACGGTCTCTAAAGAGGGCGATATGCCCACCTGGATACTCGGTGATCCCCTCCGTTTTCGCCAGATCATCTCCAACCTGCTCAGCAACGCCTTGAAATTTACCGAGGTCGGTTCAGTTTGCCTCAAGGTGCAGATGTTGCCCGCCGATACGTCCTCAGAGAAAACGGGCCTGTTACGCATCGAGGTTGAAGACACCGGCATCGGTATCGACACCAGCAAACAGGACCTGCTTTTTCAACCGTTCCAGCAGATAGAACCGGGGATCTGCCGTCGATTCGGCGGCACGGGCTTGGGCCTGACCATTGTCCGGCACTTGGTCGAGCTCATGGAGGGATGGATCGAAGTGCGCAGCCATGCGGGCCAGGGCAGTTGTTTTGTGGTGGGATTGCCCTGTACCCCTTGCGCGGCACCCCAGTATGAACAGTTATGTATCGCTTGTCCAGGATCGTTGTCGGTGCTGGTGGTTGAAGACAACACCTTTAACCGCTTGCTGCTTCAGGAAACGCTTCATAACTGGGGACATACTGTTGATGCGGTGGATAATGCCGCAGCGGCCATGCGCATGATGGAAAACCATCGCTATGACTGTGCCATCCTCGATCTCTGGCTGCCGGGAATGAGTGGCCTGGAGTTGACCGCCCAGTGGCGTCGAGTGCAAGCGTTGTCTGGGCACACACCAACACCGGTGATTGCCTATACGGCAGATACCGACGAACGCACCCGGCAACGCTGCCTTGCGGTCGGTATCGAGGCTGTGTTAATCAAGCCCCTTGACCCCCAGCAACTGGCGCAGGTACTGGGCGACTGCTGCCCGATGGTCAAGCCTGCCTCTCAGGAGGCTCCTGATATCCAGGCCGATGCCATCGCCTTTGGCCTGAACGAGCAGGTGGTCGCCGACATGGGGTATGATGCCCAGCGCCTTGCCACCTACGCGCAATTGCTGTGGAACGATATTGACTGTGAATTGAACCACCTGGGCCAGGCGATGCTGCTGGCGGATCGAGATAAACTGCACAGCGCCGCGCATACACTCAAGGGTTTGTGCGGTTATCTGCACGACCCTCTGGCAGGCGTTGCAGCCAACAAACTCCACCAGGGGGCCATGGATTTGCCGTTTGCAACGCTTGGTGAGCTGGTGAAACAGGTCCATCTGCGCTGTGTACGGCCCGCGGCCGTTGCCGACCACCAGGAGTGAGTCATGACCATTGCCACCATTCTCATTGTTGATGATAAAACGAGCTTTCGTTTTTTGGTGCAGAGCTATCTGGTTGATGCCGGATATGCCACCCTCTGTGCCAACAATGGAGCCTCGGCCCTGGAGGTGCTGGAGAAGCAACCGGTCGATCTGATCCTTTCTGATCTGGTGATGCCGGAAATGGATGGGGAGGCCCTGCTCGCCGTGGTACAGCAGCAGTATGCGCAAATTCCCTTCGTCGTCATCACCGCCCATGGCAGTGTCGAATCAGCGGTGGCCGCCATGAAACAAGGGGCGGATGATTACCTGCTCAAGCCTTTGATCCGCGAGGAATTGCTGCTCACCGTAGCCCGCAGCCTGGAAGGCGCCCGCCTGCGTCGCCGCTGTGACCAGATGGAGGGATTGCTCAACCAGAAGTTTAGTTTTGAGAACATCAAGTCAGTGTCGCCGGTAATGGGGGCGGTGTTGAGCGCTGCTCGGCAAGTCATTACCTTTGCCGGTACCACGGTCTCCATTTTTGGCGAAAGCGGCACCGGCAAGGAGGTACTGGCCCGGGCCATTCACTCCGCATCCGGCTGCTCGCCGGCGAATTTTGTCCCGGTCAACTGTGCCGCCATCCCCGAGAGCCTGCTGGAAAGCGAACTCTTTGGCCATGTCAAAGGTGCCTTTACCGGGGCGGAAAGCAGCCGCGAGGGAAAATGCGCCCGCGCCCAGGGCGGCACCCTCTTTCTTGATGAGATCGGCGACATGCCCCTGCCCTTGCAGGCAAAATTGCTCAGGCTGTTGGAGGAAAAGGTCTATGAGGTCCTCGGCTCGGATATTGGCCAAACGGCTGATTTCCGAGTCATCGTCGCCACCAATCGCAACCTGAAGGAGTTGTGCCAGCAGGGCTCCTTCCGCACCGATCTCTATTACCGCCTCAACGTCTTTCCGCTCACCATCCCACCGCTGCGTGAACGCAAGGAGGATATCCCCGCCCTGGCCGAATTCTTTCTCGCCACCTTTCGTCAGCATCAGGGTAAATCCCTGCCCGGCCTTTCCCGCGCTGCCCTGGATCATCTCATGGCCCATGACTGGCCGGGCAATGTGCGCGAACTGCGCAACCGCCTGGAGTATGCCACCATCATCACCAACGGCGAGTTGATTCAACCCCAGCATCTCCGCCTGCAAACCATTGAAGAGGCGACTACTGCGTCTACCTCCTCAACCATCACCCTCCACTTTGAGATTCCTGCTGTTGATTTTTCGCTGGAAACGGTGCTCGATCACCTTCGCGATTGGGCCCTGCGCAATAGCGGCCAGAATAAGTCAGCCGCTGCCCGCCTTCTGCAGACCTCCCGTAAATTTTTCTATTGATGCGGCACATCAATTGTCCCACACGGGACAATTCGTCCGATATGGAACAGTTTTCCGCCATTTCATTATTGTAATATCATGAAATAATACGGAAAAAAAATGGCATCCATCCTGCTCTATCCAGGAGGAGATAGGGGTATTTTGCCCCAGTCTTGTCCCTGGGGGCACAACTCGACCGTTCGAGGAGGAGGAGATGTCGCAGCGAGCAGTGGAACATTGTCTTGGGCGCCTGATTACCGATACCCAATTTCGGCGTTTGGCCAGAAATTCACTGGCCCAGGCCTGCCGGCAATTCGGCTATGATTTGACACTTACCGAGATCGAGTTGCTCGGCCATCTCGATTTCACCGCCCTTGCCGATGTCTCCCGTCACCTGGACGCGGGACTGCATCGTGTGGGAGGGCATCTTGACCAGTAGTGCCTCCGCTCTTCCTACCCCGCAAGAAAAAGGTCACCCCGCACGGATGCATCGGTTTCGGGAAGGCCTGTTTGCCAAGCGACAGTCGATCCGCTGGCATATCATTGTGCTCTTTTCCCTGTCCACCACCGTGGCCTTCCTGTTCGCCGGCATCGGCATCTATCTGTTCGTCTCCCGTACCATGCAGGAAAGCATGATGGATAAACTGGCGGAAAATACCCGTTCCGTCAGAGAGGTGGTGGAAAATGCCACCCAACTGGCCATCCGCAACCACTTGCAAACCATTGCCCATACCAATATCGAAACCCTGCGCATCCTGGAAACCCAGGTCCGTGCTGGCAGCATGAGTTCGGATGCGGCCAAGCAACTTGCCACACAGATTTTCCTGCAACAGCGCATCGGTGATCAGGGCTATGTCTATGTGGTCAATGGCCAGGGCATCATTCAGGTCCACCCGGTTGCCGACCTGGTGCAGGCCGATCTTTCTGGCAAGGATTTCATCCGTCAACAGATGGCAATGAAAAATGGGTTTTGGGACTACACCTGGAAAAATCCCAGAGAAAAACAGGCGCTTCCCAAGACCATGGCCATGGCCTATTTCGAGCCTTGGGACTGGATCGTCTCGGTGACCTGTTACAAGAATGAGTTCAACTTTCTGGCCCGCGAACTACGGCGGGGGCTGAAAAACCACTATTTCGGCCGCACCGGGTATGTGTTCATCCTCAGTGGCCAGGGTGATGTCATTTTGCACCCCTGGCTGATGGGCAATGTGCGTGATCTGGGCAACCCGCAGGACACAGCTCTTTTTGAGGCCATGCTCCGCCAGAAAGAGGGGGTGTTACACTACCTTGGGCCAAGTGAACCGCAAGGAAAGCGGCGGCAAAAAATTGTTTATTTGCAAAGCATACCGGAACTGGATTGGATCGTGGCCTCCACCGTCCAACGGCAGGAGATTTTTGAACCCCTAGTGTATCTCGGCTGGATTATCGGCGCAATAGTCGTTGCCTCGCTCATCCTGGTGATTTTCCTTGGCCTGCACCTGGGCAATCGCATCACGCGCCCTCTGGCATTGCTGGCCGGGCAGATGGAACGGGCGGAGTCCGGCGATCTCAGTGTGCGAGCGGAGGAGGATGCCCTCGGGGAAATTGGGCGGCTTGGTTATCATTTCAACAGTTACATCGATAAATTACGGGCATCAAACCTCAAAATCATAGCGGAATTTAAAGAGCGTGTCGCCGCCGAGCAACAACTGCTCATCTACCGCAATGCCATGGAGCAGGCCCTGGAAGGCATCATCATCACCGATCCGGCGGCCAATATCCTCGCCGTCAACCAGGCCTTCAGCGAGATCACCCGCTATGGCGCTAATGAGGTTCGCCATCGCAATGTCCGCATGCTCCAGTCCGGCCGTCATGACCAGGCCTTTTACCAGGAGATGTGGCACACCCTGGAGCAGTCGGGCCGCTGGCTGGGCGAGGTGTGGAATCGTCGTAAAAACGGTGAGATCTATCCGCAGATTCTGGGCATATCGGCCGTGCGCGATGACCAGGGCATCGTGACGCATTATGTCGGCCTCTTCCACGATGTCACTGAACTCAAACTCAAAGAAGAGCGTATTACCCACCAGGCCTATCACGACAGCCTTACCGGGCTGCCCAACCGGCGCCTGGCCCTTGATCGCATCGAGGTCTCCATCGCCCATGTCCGCCGTGGTGGCACCAAGTTGGCGGTACTGATCCTTGATCTCGACAATTTCAAGAATATCAACGACACCCTGGGCCATGCCAGTGGCGATGCCCTGTTGCTGCTGGTGACCAATCGACTGGTCTCCCAGGTGCGCGAAGAGGATACCATCGCCCGTTTGGGCGGCGACGAGTTCTTGTTGCTGGTGGCCGCCATCACCTCGGAAGAAGTGGTGATCGATCTGGTGCAGCGACTGTTGCAAGCCCTGGCCCAACCCTTCCAGGTCGAGGGGCATGAACTGTTCGTCACCGCCAGTATCGGCGTTGCCTTTTTCCCCAATGACGGGGCCAATGCCGCCACCCTGATCAAATATGCCGACATCGCCATGTACCAGGCCAAGGCACGGGGCAAGAACTGCTATTGCCTGTTCACCTCCGATCTGGGCGAGCGCATCAGCTTTCTCCGCCAATTGGAGGGCAACCTGCGTCAGGCCGTGGCCAATGGCGAGTTTGCCGTCTATTTCCAGCCCAAGGTCTCCCCTGCCCCGACCACCTTGGTCGGAGCCGAGGCCCTGGTCCGTTGGCAACGCGGTGACGGCACCCTGGTCAGCCCCGTTGATTTCATCCCCCTGGCCGAGGAGACCGGGCTGATCGTGCCCCTGGGTGAACAGGTGCTGGAGCAGACCTGTCAGGTGCTCAGCAAGCTCAATAGCCAAGGAAAGCGGCAACTGAAACTTTCGGTCAATCTCTCGCCGCTCCAGTTTGTACAAAGCAATCTGGTGCAGCGCATTTTGTCGATTCTGGCGCGATATCAGATCGATCCGCAGCAAATTGAGCTGGAGATCACCGAAACCGCCATGATGACCAATCTGGCCAAATCGGTGGCCACCATTGATGCCTTAGTGGCAGCGGGATTATCGATAGCTATTGATGACTTCGGCACCGGCTATTCTTCGCTCTCCTACCTCAAACGTTTCCCCATCCGCACTCTCAAGATCGACCGCTCCTTCATTCGCGACATCATCAGCGATCAAAACGATGCCCAACTTGTGGAGACCATCATCCTCATGGCCCATAACCTCGGCATCACCGTGGTGGCCGAGGGAGTGGAGACCGAGGCGCAACTGAATTGGCTGCAAAGCCGAGGGTGCGAGCAGATTCAGGGGTACTACTTCAGCCATCCTCTGTCGGCGGCAGCCTTCGTCGAGTATGTCGAGGTATTTCAGGATTCCGGATAACCAGGCATCCATGGCGATGAGAAAAGCCATGCAAGCTTATGCAATAGCGCTCCAATGCATGAACACCACAACAAGCCAGGAAGAATGCAGTTTTTCTATTCTGAACCTCACATCAAGGAGAAAACATGAATATTCGTTCCATTGCCTTTCGTCTCATCGTCGGTGGTTGTGTGGCCGTCGCTCTGCCATTGATTGTTGTCGGGTATCTCGCTGTTTCCAAATCATCAACCGCCTTGATGAATACGGCCCGGGAGAATGCCGCCTCCCAGGCCCAGAAGCTGGCGGCGCTGATCGATTCAACCCTGGATGCCCAGTTAAAAACCGCCGCCGCCCACGCCGTGGATACCAATATCCGCCTCATCGGTGAGAAAATTAAAAAAGAGGGTCTGGAAGCGGCCAGTGGCGACATCGCCCAGCTGCGGCAACAGATGAAGGCCAAATTCAAACAACTTGACGACAGTTACCTGGGCATCTTCATCACCGACGAGAAGGGGTACATGTACACCGGTGAATTGGCCAGCGGCGAGGAGTACAAGGGGGTCAATCTCGCCGATATGTCCTATTTCCAACAGGCCAGAAGTACCGGCAAACCAGTGGCCGGCGATGTGGTCCATTCCAAGGTCACCGGTGAGGTCATCTATGTGCTCTGTGCACCGATTACATCCATGAATGGCGATTTCCTAGGCATCTTTGGCCTGTCGCTGAAGGCAGGCCCACTGACGCAGCGTGTCTCCACCGTCAAGGTCGGCAGTACCGGCTATGCCTTCATGTGCAACCATAATGCCCTGATCATTGCCCATCCCAAAAAAGAACTAGAGATGAAGCTTGATCTCAACAGCCTGGCGGATATGGCAGGAATCACCAAGGCCATGGTGAGCGGCGGCCAGGGGGCACAGAATTATATTTTTCAAGGGGTACCCAAGATTGCCGGATACGCACCGGTGGCCCTCAAAGGCTGGAGCATCGCTATCACCCAGGACGAGTCGGAATTTCTGGCCGCATCCAACTCCATCCGCAACTCCATCTCGTTTATTACCCTGGTGGCCATTGGCGTGATCAGTGGTGTGGTGCTGCTCTTTTCGCGGACCATTACCCTGCCGTTGAAGATGGCCGTGGCCGGTTTGCAGGACATTGCCCAGGGCGAAGGCGATTTAACCATGCGGCTTAAGGTCAACTCCAAAGACGAAATCGGTGATCTGGCGCGGTGGTTCAATCTCTTTATCGAAAAACTCCAGGGCATCGTTGGTCAAATTGCCGACAATACCCGTTCCATTGATGCCTCCTCGCAGGATCTGTCCCGCATCGCCACCGAACTCTCCACCGGCTCCGAGGACACCTCCCAGCGTGCCGACAGCGTAGCCGCCGCAGCCGAAGAGATGACCACCAACCTCAACAACGTGGCTGCGGCCATGGAACAGTCGACCACCAACACCTCGATGGTGGCCAGCGCCGCCGAGGAGATGACCGCCACCATCAACGAGATCGCCCATAACACGCAAAAGGCCCACTCTATCTCCCTGGCAGCCGTGGAAAAGGCTGGCTCCACCTCGGTGCGCATGGCCGAGTTGGGGCGGGCGGCCCAAGCGATTGGCAAGGTCACTGAGGCTATCACCGAGATCTCCGAGCAGACCAACCTGTTGGCCCTCAACGCCACCATCGAGGCGGCCCGTGCCGGTGAGGCGGGCAAGGGCTTTGCGGTAGTGGCCAATGAGATCAAAGAATTGGCCAAGCAAACAGCCGCTGCGACCCATGATATCAAAAAGCAGATTGAGGAGGTGCAGGACACCACCGCCACTACGGTGCAGGAGATCAACCAGATCTCCGAGGTAATCAATAACGTCAACGAGATCGTCGCCATCATCTCCACCGCCGTGACTGAACAGAGTTCCGCCACCCAGGAGATTGCCAACAATATTGCCCAGGCCTCGCAGGGTATGGCCGAGGTCAACGAGAACGTCAGCCAAAGTTCGGTGGTGGCCGCTTCGATCACCCGGGATATCACCACGGTGAACACCGCCTCCAGTGAGATTTCCGACAACAGCCGCGAGGTGAAAACCAGTGCCAATGATCTCCAACAGCGGGCAACAACCTTGAAATCCATCGTCGATGGCTTCAAGATCTGATCGCTGGACACAACCGGTGTTAAGGGGCTGGCATGTCCGTTGATCGATTGATCATTTCCAGATGGGGAGTGGCGGCATCACTCTTCTGCCTGTTGACCCTGGTGGCGGTTGGCGGCTGGTTTTGCCAGGCTGAGGCAACCTCAGCCGAAGAGAAGGCAGGGCAGCAGTTGGCCTTGCTGGCCCGCACCGAGGTGCAACTGATTGCCGACAGCTGGGAACGAATGCGTGCTGTCGGCAATCATCTTCTCGCAGATACAGCCTTTACCCTGCATGCGGCCACCTTTCTTGAAGCGCATCAGCAGGAGGAGGCGGTGCAACGGCGGTTGCGTGCGCTTATGGAACAGGAGGGACTTGCCGGCATCCAGTTGGTCAGTGCTGCCGGCACCATCGAGCTTCAGCTCGGCCAGCCGCAGATGAGCGTTGCACAACTTCCCCAGGCCATCGCCCGGGCGACAGCCGCTTATCATCCGCTGGTCATTCCTCCCCGTGCTGCCGTGGGCACGACCCCGGCCATGGTGGGGTTGGTGGTGCCGATTATTTGCGTCGATCATCGCCATGAGCAACCACTGGGGGCGGTGGTACTGCACACTGAGGCGCAGCGTTTGCTGCCCCCCCTGCTAAAATCTGGTTGGGAAAGGAGTGAACCACAGACCTGCCTGGTGCTCGGGGATCGGCAGGGCTGGTTTTTACTGCACACAGGTGCTTTGCAAAGCCCATTGCCAGTGACGCCGCCGCTTGAGCAGCCATCCACCTCCCTGGTCGGCCTCGCTCACGCCGGCAAGCAAGGTCTGGTGCGGGGACAGAACTGCCAAGGAGAACAGGCGCTGGGTGTTATCGTCCGCCTGCCGGAGGAGGCTGGTTGGTTAATCATCTCCGAACCGGTGGCGCGGATTTTTAGCCTCTGGCGTTACCGGGCTGCTGTGCTGCTGTTCATCTTTGCCGGTGCAGTGGCGCTGGTGACGGTACTGTGGCAATGCAGCCGCAAGGCCTATTACAAGACGCTCTACGCTGCTGAGGCCAGCTTGCGTCGCAATCTGGAGTATCAGGCCATCCTGTTGCAGACCATCGGCGACGGGGTTATCGCCACCGAACGCCACGGCCGTGTTGAGCTGATCAACCCTGCCGCCGAGCAGTTGACCGGTTGGAGCCAGAAAACGGCCCTGGGGCGGCCTTTAAGCGAAGTTTTTGCAGTGGTGGGAGAGTTCAAACCCTCCCAGGCTTCCAGTCATCACCTGTTGTTGGCCCGTGATGGTCAGGAGCGGGCGATCACCGCGCTCAGCGTACCAATTGGGGACGAATCGGGAGAGCTGGTGGGCTCGGTGCTGACCTTTCAGGATCGAAGCGAAGAAGAGCAGGCGCGAAGATGGACGGAAAGCCGCTTGCTGTTGCGCGAGTATGCCTATACCCATGGCCTGCGCGAGTTGCTCCACCGCGCCGTCCAGGAGCTGGCCGTACTCTTGGACAGTTCCAAGGGATTTTGCGCCTCCTTGCTAGCGCCAGCCATAGCAGTGGCGGTCGAAAAACGCAGCGAGGCAGGCCTGACGCCCTCCTGGAGCTGGTACGATGGGGCTGGCGAGTCGATCTGCATCGAACGCGACCAATGGCTCGCCAAACTGCCGACCGAGGTCCTTATCATCGACCCGACCCTCTTACCGCAGCAAGACGCATCCGCGCTCTGTTTCGGTTCTCAGCGTGAAATGATTCTGCCGGTGCAACGGGCCGGCCGTCGCGTTGCCCTTCTGGCCATTGCCGATAAACCCCGCCCCTATTCGCGCCGGGATCAGTCGACCATGGCGCAAATGGGCGAATACCTCTGGCGTCTTGTGGAGCAGAAACAGATGGAGGAGGAACTGCTGGCCAGCGAGCGGAGCTACCGCACCCTCTATCGCAGCATGATGGACGCCTTTGTAGTCACCGATCTGCGGGGGAAAATTCGCGAGTGCAATCAGGCCTATGCCAGCCTGCTCGGTTTCACCCCGGATGCGCTCAAAGGCCGGTTTGCCCGCGATTTCACCCCGGAACGCTGGCAGGCCTTTGAGCAGGAACATGTGCGACCTCAGCTCATGCACGGTGGCTGTTCGGAGTTATATGAAAAGGAATACCAGCACCGGGATGGCACCCTTATTCCCGTGGAGTTGCAGACCTTTTTACTGGTGGATAACGAGGGGCAACCGGAAGGGATGTCGGCGGTGGTTCGCGATATCTCTGCGCGTAAGCAGGCTGAGCGGGAGCGGGAAAAATTGCGTGATCGTCTGGTACAGGCGCAACGGCTGGAGTCGGTGGGCCAGTTGGCCGGTGGCGTGGCCCATGATTTTAACAACATGCTCAGCGTCATCATTGGCTATGCCGAGCTGGCTTTGCGGCGCATGGAGGTTCCCGAACCGCTGGAGTTGTATCTGCGCGAGATCGTCAAGGCTGGCAAGCGTTCGGCCGATGTCACCCGCCAGCTGCTCGCCTTTGCCCGCCGTCAGAATATCGCCCCCAAGGTGTTGGATCTCAACGCGTCTTTGGAAGGGATGCTCAAGATGCTGCGCAGGCTGATTGGTGAGGATATCGAACTGATCTGGCTGCCGGGCAAGGATATCTGGCCAGTGCGGCTTGATCCCTCGCAGATGGACCAGCTACTGGCCAATCTCTGTGTCAATGCCCGCGATGCCATCAGCAATGTGGGCAAGGTCACCATCGAAACCGGCATCGCCTCCTTTGACGAGGCCTATTGTCGGGATCGCGAGGGATTCATCCCCGGTGATTTCGTGGTGCTGGCGGTCAGCGACAACGGCAGCGGCATCGACCGGGATATCCTCGACAAGATCTTTGAACCGTTTTTCACCACCAAGGCCTTTGGCCACGGCACCGGCCTGGGATTGGCCACCGTCTACGGCATCGTCAAACAGAACAACGGCTTTATCAATGTCTACAGCGAGCCGAGCCACGGCACCACCTTCCGCATCTACCTACCCCGCCAGGAGGGCGAGGCTGAAATCATCCAACCGGAAGACATGCAGCCGCTTCCCATCGGCAACGGCGAGATCATTCTGGTGGTGGAGGACGAGGCCTCCATGCTCAGCTTGAACCGGACCATGATCGAGCAACTCAATTACACGGTGCTCACCGCCATCACACCGCAGGAGGCCTTGCAACTGGCCCGGGAGTACGGGCAAGCCATTGATCTTCTGGTCACCGATGTCATCATGCCGGAGATGAACGGCCGCGACCTGGCCCGGGCCATTGCCGAATGCTGTCCCCGCGCCAAAACGCTGTTCATGTCCGGCTACACCGCCAACGTCATTGCCCATCGCGGTGAGTTGGAGCCAAACGTCCATTTCATCGCCAAGCCCTTCTCCACGGGCGCGCTGGCCTGTGCCATCCGTGCTGTTTTACTGGAGGATTGTTGAGGTGTGCCATCTTTGACAAAAAGCCAACACTCCCACTGCGGAAAAACAAAAGGCCTTGCAACCATCGAAGATTGCAAGGCCTTTTTATATAACTGGCGGAGAAGGAGAGATTCGAACTCTCGGTACTCGCGTACACACGCGTTCCAGGCGTGCACCTTAAACCACTCGGTCACCTCTCCGTTTGAGGCGTTTTTTTGACCAGACCGTATTGCTTTTTTTTACCGGCCCGACGTGGAGCCCTTACTTATCCTGCGAGCTGCTTTTTTACAAGAAAAAATTGTCGATCCGGCTTAAAAAACCAGGGGAGTGGGTTCCCCTGCTCTAGCGCGGTAGCGAAAGCGAAAACGAAAGATATCGCCATGCTGGAACTGGTGATCATTGCGTATACTTCCTCTCAACGCCGGGCCCGAAAAAAATCGCGTAGCAGTTGGCCGCATTCCTCGGCCATTACTCCCCCGGTGATGATCAAGGCATGGTTAAGCAGACCATCGCTGCCGATGCGGTATTTGGAGATGATAGCTCCACCCTTGGGGTCGGTTGCACCGAACACCAACCGGTGGACACGGGCATGCACCAGAAGGGCTGCGCACATGGGGCATGGTTCCAGGGTCACATAGAGTGTGGTGCCGGGAAGGCGATAGTTATTGATCCGCTCTGCTGCCAGCCGCAGGGTGCGCATTTCAGCGTGGCCGGCCGGATCGGAGGCTGCCACGCAGTTGTTACCGGCCTCGGCCAGGATATCCCCCTGACTATCCACCAATACCGCCCCCACCGGCACCTCGCCGTATTCGGCAGCCAGTCGTGCCTGTACCAGGGCGCGCTCCATCATGCACAAATCAACATTGCTCACCGTGGTGTTGCTCCCTATTTCCTCCATATTTCTCCTTAGCCACACGCCCGTGCAACCACCCCGTCCACCTGCCAACGCAGGTTATCAGGAGAGCGATTTATTAGGGAGTTCGCTAACCGCTAACTTTCGATTGCTTTTTTGAGCCCCTGTTCTATAATTACAAAAAAGATATTGCAAATACAAATTCGAAATCATGAGGCAGGCCTATGGATGATAGAAAAGCCACCGTTCTTGCCTACAAGTGTGCACCGGAACATAAAGACAGTATCGTCAGCGCCCTGGCCACCCAATATGACCTCTGTTTTCATAACGATGCCAACACGTTCCAGAGCGAGGTCAGCCGCAAGCCCTTTGATGTTATTCTGCTCAATCTGCAAAACGAAAACGGTCGCAAAAATCAGTTACTCGGTAAAATCCAGGAGCACACCCCGAGCACACCGGTGATCATCACCTGCGAATCAGAGGACAGCCTCAATATCGACAAGACCTTTGAGCCTATCATCTTCGACGTGCTCAATCATCCGCTATCGCCGGGCCGCATCAAGCGCAGCGTGCGCCATGCCCTGGAAAAACGGCGACAGGACAACGAGTTGGCCTATCTGCGCCGCACCCAGGATATCGTCTACAGCTTTGATCGCATCATCGCCGAAAGCGACAGCTTCAAAAGTATCATCAACAGCCTGCGCAAATTTGCCTCCACCGACGCCACCATCCTCATCACCGGCGCCACCGGTACAGGCAAGAGCTTCCTCTCCGGCACGGTGCATTACAACTCGCCGCGCCACGCCAAACCCTTTATCAAGATCAACTGCGCCAACATACCGGAAACTTTACTCGAATCCGAACTGTTCGGCCATGAGCGTGGCGCGTTTACCGGGGCGGATAAACAGCGCATCGGTCGTTTTGAACAGGGTGACGGCGGCACCATTTTTCTCGATGAGATCGGCGAGATCCCCTTGGAGATTCAATCGAAGCTGCTGCGGGTGCTGGAGGATAAATCTTTTGAGCGCGTCGGTGGCAACAAGACCATAAAGGTGAATGTACGGCTGATTGCCGCCACCAACAAGGATTTGCAGGAGTTGATCACCATTGGCAAGTTCCGCGAGGATCTCTACTACCGCATCAGCGTGTTGCCGGTACATCTACCACCGCTCAAGGAGCGGCCGCGCTGCCTGGTGCCACTGGCGCGCAAGTTGCTGGAGAAGTCAACCGCTTCGCTCAACAAACGGCACATCACCGATTTCACCCCAGAGGTGATGGCACTCATCCAGGGCTACGACTGGCCAGGCAACATCCGTCAATTGGCCAACGCCATCGAGCGGGCGGTGATTTTGGAGGAGGAGGATTTGATTGGCCTGTCCTCGCTGCATATCCCCGAGATGGGCCGCGTGCTCAGCCCGCTGGTGCAGACCACCGAGCACCTGGAAACCCACGAACGGGAACTGATCCTGCGTGCGCTCACCGAGAATCTATGGGTGCAGAAGGATGCCGCCAAATGTTTGGGCATCAGTCCGCGTGCCCTCAATTATAAGATCAAGAAATTCGGCATCACCCACCAGAACTGGCGCAAACACAAGAAAGATTGATCTTTTTTGAGTACCTGGCGGCCAAAGATTTAATGCAGATGGCCGCCGGTGCTCGACATGGCCAGATTGCCATCCTTGACCCCACGCAGCGCCATCAGCTTTTCCGCCAACTCACGCACCAGCGTTGCCCGCCCCTTGACGATGGTCACCTCCAGACAGTTGTGATGCTCCATGTGTACATGGGTGGTGGAGGTGATCAACTGATGGTATGTATGTTGTAATTCGGTAATTTTCTCTTGCAGCTGCGGCTGGTGATGGTTGTAGACGATACTCACCACGCCCACCACCTCGCTGTCCTGCTCCCACTCCTCGTTCACCAGCACCTTGCGAATCAGGTCGCGCACCGCCTCGGAGCGGTTGGAATAGCCACGCGGACGAATATACTCATCAAACTGTTCCAGCAGTTGTTCATCCAGGGAAATGGAAAATCGTTTCAGCATGGGATTCAGATTCCTTTTTCCAGATCTTTGAGTTTATCGAGCAGGGCACGGGCCTCGCTGCGGTATTTCTCGGGGATGGTTGTATCCTTGGCGGCCCGGCGTAGGTACTGTTTGGCGAGCTTTTCCTTGCCGAGGTAGAGGTTGTACTTGCTCAGATAAAATCCAGCCATGCCTTCACGGCCGCGATTGGCCTCGATACGGCCCAACTCGAAGTAGAGTTGGGGATACTCGGGCATACTCGCCGAGAGCCGTTGCAGCAGTTGCTCGGCGCGACTGGTGTTGCCGCGCATCGACTCGATGCGCGCCAGTTGATAGAGCCCGTATTGATCGTTGGGATCACGCAGCACCGCCTTTTCCAGGATGGAACGGGCCTCCTCATAGCGGCCGCTTTCGATGAGGATGGTGGCGCGATCAATCTCCAAAATACCCCGCTGCGGATAGCGGGCCTGCACCAGCGCCAGGTATTTGAGGGCACCCTCATAGTCGCGATCAATGGTGGCCAACAACGACAGGCCGAAATTGGCCATGATGCGTTGCTCGGCATCGGTGGCCGAGGCCAGCAGGTTGGTGCAGTAGACGCGCAACCGGTCGCCATCGATGGCCTGGCTCAGCACCCGATATTTGAAGCGATAAAAATCGAAATTATCTGTTTTAGCATACTGTTGTGCAGGATTTTTGGTATTGGCGGTCTCTAGCAACGATTGAATATAGCCCAACCGCGCCTCGGGATTGGGGTGGGTGAGCAGGTATTGCGGTGTTTCGCTGCCAACACTGTAGCGGGTGACACGGCGCATGATGCCCAGCATCTCCTCCATGGCTTTGGGATTACGCTGCATCTTCTGCATCCAACCAAAGGAGAGGCGATCCGCCTGTTCTTCATCCTCGCGGCTGTACTGGAGGTTGACAGCCTGACCGGCGGCCATGGAACCCATCATCAACCCCGGCGACAGGCCGGGCACACCAATGGCCAGACCGGCGATGGCCAAGAGCAGGGAGGCGGCGCCGACCACTGTCCCCTTCTCCATGCGCTGGGCAATGTGGCGGCTGACCACATGACCAATCTCATGGGCGAGCACACTCAGCAACTGATCCTCGTTGTTCATGGTCTCGATCAGGCCGGAGTAGAAAAAAACCAGCCCGGCCGGGGCGGCAAAGGCGTTGAACTGCTTGCTCTTGACGACATAGAAATGATAGTCGTAGTGCTGCGGACCGACGGTCTGCAACACTCTGTCGCCCAATGTGTTGATATACTGGCTGATATCAGGGTCATCCAGCACCGGTAACTCTTTGCGGATGGAGTAGAGCAACTGCTCGCCGATCTTGCGCTCCTCACCGATGGTCAAGGCCAGGGCGTGCAGCGGCAGCAGCAGATAGGTGATGAGCACAACAAAGGCAGTGCAACGGTGCAGGGATGTTCGTGACATGGGGTTCTTGACCTGGAAACGATCAGGGAAAAATGCAGCGCCTCACAGGGGCGGCAGAGAGCAACAATCGGAACAACCAAGGTACCGCGTTCGCCGAAACGGCGCAACAGGGCGACCGATATTTTCTTACGCAGGATGATGGCGTATCCAGTGCTGGCTTGGAGTGGTGCCGGTGCCATCCCCCTCCCCACCTGGCTTGCCTCTTCACCTTTCCGATACGTCCAGGACAATCTCTCCTGCACTGAACACACGGGTAATCATCCTTTGGAGTTCATCGCGCAACCCCTGATCGTCACGGCCGGCATAGGCCTGATAGAGCGATCCAGCCATGGCGCAGAATACGTCGAGCACTGCGGGATCAAAATGGCTCCCCCGACCCTGGCGAAGGACTTCGAGGGTGGCAGCCAAACCTAGGGGCTCCTTGTAGGGTCGCTGCGAGGTGAGGGCATCAAAGACATCGACCACGGCAAAGATCCGCGCCACCAGGGGAATGGCCGCACCGGTCAGACCAGCGGGATAACCGCTGCCGTCAAAGCGTTCATGGTGGCAACCCACCACCTCGGCCGCATCACCAAGCCAGGGCGAGGCGGCAATAATCTCCAGACCATGGCGCACATGCTCGCGCATCTGGGCAACCTCCTCTTCATCCAGCCGTCCCGGTTTGAGCAGGATGTCGTCACGGACACCTATCTTTCCGACATCATGTACAAATGAGCCCTTGACCAGCGTTTGCAGGGTCGCATTATCCACCTGCAGGGCTTCGGCTAAGCGGATGGCATAGAGGGTGACACGGAAATTATGCACATCGGTGTCGCTATCGCGCTTGGCGATGGCGCTGGCCAGTAGCGATAGGGTGCCGAGGTTGGCATCAAGCAGGTTGCGTGAAAACTGCGTCAACCGACGCACCAACAATAAGATGACCGGGTAGAGCAAACCGCTGGTGGCAGCCACGATCAGCAGCGTCAGCAGAACGCTGTGCCGCAAATTGCGGCTGATCGTCTGCAAGGTGGCTTCAGAAGGGACAAACACCGCCTGGGCAAAGGTCGGTTGCGCGTCACTGGCATTGGCAAAAGGCACCACCACCCACACATGCGGCCTCCCTTGCAACCGTACCAATCCGGCCTCTTGTCCCGGTGCCGGTGGTTGCCGGGGCAATGAGCGGGCAAAACCAACCACCGCATCAATCAGGGGATAGTCGGCATCGCGACGTTCTTCGCTCTCCTTGATACCAAGCTGGAAAAAATTGACGTACACATAGCTGCCGTTGGGAGGCTTGACCGCCACCGCCATCCGCTCCTCCAAGGCCTGCGTGAAGGCGGCGCGTGGCTCCTGCTCCTGATTGCGCATGATCTGAATGGTACGGGCGACTAGGAGCTGGATTTCGGCGCGACTCTCCTCAACCACCTGGGTAAGAAGTGTTTGCCGCTCGGCAAAAAAGACCAATCCCCCGGTGATGAGCGCGATGATCAGCGCCATCAGCGTCAGTCGCAGGCTCAGAGTCCGATAGACAAAGGTTTGCAGTGATATGGAACGTGCAGCCGCCATGTTGTGCCTGGTGTCAAAGAAAGTAGCGATCCGTCAAGAGAAAATGCTGTTGGCAACGTCGCTGCTGTCCTGCTCTACTCCATCAGATGCACCCGCTCGCAGTCCGGGCAGATCCAGGTGGGGCCGTTGCTGATGCCCCATTTGTTCTCCTCGAAGCAGTCCGGACAGATCTGAAAGCCGCAACCGCAGTTCCAGCAGAAGGGTTTCTCCTCTTTGCAACAATGGCAGCGAAACTCTTTTTTTCGGCGACGACCGCGTTTGGGGCTTGCTTGTTCGCTGCTCATTGCGGCGACTCCTGGGCCGGACGCAATTCTTTATCCAACCAAGCAAGATAGCTGGCGCCGCCATCGACCACCGGCGTGGCCAGGATCTCCGGCACCTCGTAGGGATGCAGGCTACGGATGGCCCGACACAAGTCGGTAAAGAGATCGCGGCGGGACTTGATGGTGCAGACCATCTCGCCGCTTTGCTCGATGGCGCCCTGCCAGCGGTACCAAGAGGTGCAGGGACTGATCTGGACGCAGGCGGCGAGGCGCTGCTCCAACAGGTGGGCGGCCAGTTTTTCGGCGTCGGCCTGGTCGGGCAAGGTGGTGACAACCTGAATGTAGGGGGTCATGGGAACCTCCGGGTTCAACGGCAACAGGTTCCAGCTCGGGCTGGAATATTTTTGCAAAGTGGACTATCTTACCAGCGCTTTTGAAAAAAAACAAACCACAGCGTTTTTCTCTCAACCCAAACAGGTGAATTTATGCTCTTTGCCGTGGATGTCGGAAACTCTCATACGGTCAGTGGTATCTTTGACAAGGGTCAACTGGTGGGTAACTGGCGTTTGCAGTCGCGTCAGGACCGCACCGCCGACGAACTGGCCATCCGCTACCACGGTCTCTTTCAGATGGCCGGCATCGACCCCAACCGCATCACCGGCTTTATCGTTGCCTCGGTGGTGCCGATCCTGGAAACGAGCTGGCTCCACTTTGCCCGCAGCTACCTCACCAAGCTGCGCCAGCCGCCGCTGTCGGTCAACCATACCCTCAAGCTGGGCATGGATGTGGCCATCGAAAATCCCGCCGAGGTGGGCGCGGACCGTATCGTCAATGCCGTGGCCGCCTGGGATCGCTTCCATGCGCCGCTGATCGTCGTTGATTTCGGCACCGCCATCACCTTTGATTGCGTCGATAGCCGCCCCGCCTATGTCGGCGGCACCATTCATCCCGGTATCGGCATTTCGCTCGATGCCCTGGCCACCCGCACTGCCAAGCTGCCGCGCCTGGATATCGATGTCACCCCGGATCAGCCCATCGGCACCACCACGGTGAAAGCTATTCATTCCGGAGCGTTGTACGGATTCGGCGGATTGGTCGACCGCATGGTCGAGGTGCTCAGCCAACAACTGACTCCGGATCAGGCACGCGCCAAGACCATCGCCACCGGTGGCATGGCCGGGCTGATCAAACCCTACACCAACACCATCGACGAGATCGACCAAGAGCTCACCCTCACCGGCTTGCAGTTGATCTATCGCCTTAACTGTGCTGGCAAAGATGCCTGAATTACCGATATTGCCGCCATGGCTAAAGCGGGGCGACACCATCGGCCTGGTCTGCCCGGCGGGACCGGTCCGTGATGTGGTCAGGTTGCAGGCCGGTATCGCCTGCATTGAGCAGATGGGCTTCAAGGTGCAGATCTGTGGACCAGCGCAGCCGCAGGAGGGTTACCTGGCGGCCAGCGATAAGGAACGTGCTGCTAACCTGCACCGGTTGTGGAATGATGAGCAGATCAAAGCCATCATCGCCATGCGTGGCGGCTTTGGTTGTCTGCGCTTGATGGCGTTGTTGGATTGGCAGATGTTTGCCCGCACCCCCAAATGGTTTGTGGGCTTTAGCGATATCACCCTGCTGCTGCATGGCCTGCTCAGTCGCTCCAATGTAGTGTCGGTACACGGGCCCGTGATTTCCTCACTGGCAGCCAGCGACGAGGCCAGTCAACACGCGCTTTTTGCCCTGCTCACCGGCAGTTTTGAAGAACGTATCAAGTGCAAAGGTGTGGAGATATTACGCGGTGGCGAAGGCCGGGGCCGACTCATTGGCGGCAACCTCACCACGCTGGTGCATGCGCTGGCCACGCCCTGGGACCAGAACTGGGAGGGGACCATTGTCCTCTTCGAGGATACCAACGAGCCCCTCTACCGGCTGGATCGCCTACTGACGCAACTGGCGTTAAGCGGCAAGTTGCAACGCCTCTCAGGTCTGATTCTCGGGGAGTTTGATGTGGGGGGAGATACCCTGGCCAACCTGCGTGTGCAGGAGGCGCTGTGGGCGCGGGTGCTGGAGCTGGTGGGACCGGGATTTCCGGTCTGGGGCAACTTCCCCGTTGGTCATCGCCAACGCAACCTGGCCTTACCGCTGGGTATGGAGGTCATCATGGACAGTGGTTCTGGTACCCTGCAACTGCTGCCGGGCTCTACCGCCCAGGCCTGAGCGCACTATGCTAAAACGATACAGCCTGACATTGCTGGCACTGGTCTTGATGCTGCTCGGAATAGCCGTCAGTTATGCACCGCTCTTGCTGCTGCGCAGCCGACTGGAATCACACATTGCCGCCCTGTCTTTCTGCCTTTGGCTGGTGCTGGTGATTGTGGTGGCGCTGCCGCTTGCCAACATGCTACTCAAAAAAATCTGGTTTTTTCGCGGCACTGGCGAGCCGATCTCCCTGGAGCAGTTGCGCGAGCGCTTACTGGCCGTCAACGCCCTGCCCTGCCCGGTGGCGGCTCATGCCAAGCGCAAGAACATCGTACTCACCTGGCGCATCGCCGACACCCAGTGGTGCGAGCTGCTCAGCCGCCTCGACCGCCCCCAGCTCTACGAGCTGCACTGCCGCTTCGATGCCGATACCCGCACCGTCATCCTGGCTGATCGCATCCGCCGGGTCGATTATGTCATCTGTCCGGACCGGGTCAAGACGGGCCTGGCTCGCATCCCCTTACCGCTATTGCGCGCACGGCGCAAACGGCTCGCCACCCTGGATCAGTATTCCACCCTGGAGGACCACGACTACGACTTCCTCCCCTGGGAGATCAAATCACCAACGCTGGGCACCATCCTCGCCTGCGGCTGGAACGTCCGTTTCAGTCTCTTCTAAAACTGATAGATCAATACGCTATCCCTTTTACTCCCGCAGAGGCGCTGAGCAAACAAGGACGTCTGTTTGACGTGCCTCAGTGCTCAACAGAACACTTCTGCACCCCATACCTGCCCTCAGTATTGTCCCCCTCTGCGCCTCAGCGCCTCTGCGCGAGTCCTTTAAAGAATCCAGAGAAGCAGAATATCTGTGAGTTACTGCTCGGCAGCAAAGAGATAGCCGGTGCCGCGCACGGTTTTGATGAGGGTGTCCAATCCAGGAAACTTGGCCATTTTGGCGCGGATGCGGGCGATGTACATGTCGATGGAGCGGTCGTAGCCGTTATATTCGATGCCGAACACGGCCCGGTAGAGGTGATCGCGATCCAGAGTGGTGCAGGCGTGCTTGGCCAGATGCCAGAACAGATCAAATTCCCGCGAGGTCAGGGGAATCTCTTCCCCCATGTGGGCGACACGGCGCAGGCCAGGATTGATTTCCAGCCCGTTGAACAGCAGATGAGCCGGGGTGGCACGCAACTGGCTGCGCCGCAGCAGCGCACGGATGCGTGCCGCCAGCAGCAGGTGATTGACCGGTTTGAGCAGCAGATCATCCACTCCCTGTTCATACAGAAGCACCTGCAACATCTCATCGATGTGATCGATCAACACCATGAGCAGGCCAGTATACACCGTGCGAATCCGTGGAAAGACTGACAACTCCTCCAGTGAAAATCGACCTGAATCCAGAATGAGCAATTCCGTCTCACTCCCCCCCACCCCCAGCAGGGTTTCCGACGTTTTTTGGCCGCAGCGCACGGCGAAATCCTCCTGGGCCAGGGCCGAAATCAGTGGCTGGCAGGCGCCCTCATCCTCAGTGAGCAGCAGAATGCTGCGGCACGGTTCTTTGCTGGGCACGGGTGGTGGCATATAGTGCGGGACTGCCGCAGGAGCGGAGATACTTTGCGGACGGGCGGTGCATAGGGTTGTCATGACGGCATCCAGTAAATAAAACCTCTTCGTGTTTATCGGTCAGATCCAGACGGCTCTTTGTTAAGAAGTTGTAAAGAAACGCAAAAATTAGCAGGGCAAGTGTGAGGCCTCAAGTGTTTCGTCTCGTAAACATAATACGGCATCATCGGTGCGGGTTCTGTAAAGTATGCGTTAACCTCTGCAAATTACTTCTTTGTTGTCGTCATCCCCCCAAAAGACGATTCCTCCCCCCCCAAAAAAAAAGGCAGAGCGTACCACTTTCGCCCTGCCCCGCCGTTCACCGTTATCAGCTTTTTCTCAAGATGATGAATAATCTTCAAAAAAACTGGTGAGATAATCACCGGTTGAATTGAGCGAGCTGATCAACTCTTCCATCGCCGAAAACTGCGCCTCCAGGGTTTCGCGCCGTTTTTCCAGCCGAGTTTCCATGGCGGTAATGGCATCTTCCAGCCGCGAGGTCTCAGCATCGATGCGCTCTTCCTTGGTAGCGAGGAATCCGCTGGTGGCATTGGTCTGCTCGCTGAGATAGTCATCCAACCGCACCAGAATGCCATCGCTGTCATCATCGCCAAAGAGATTGAACGTCACCGTTTCGCTGTCAGCTTCATAGGCCTCACTGAAGACGTCGGTATCCAATTCCAGCTCCCCGGTTTCCCAGTTGGTGCTGATGCCCAGATTGACCAGTTCGCTGCCGGTGAGGTAGCTGCGCAGATTGCGCTGCACGCTCTTCATGGTATTGGCCAGGGTGGGATCGGAGTCGTAAATGGTGTCGACATACTCGTTGACGGCATTGTAAGCGTCGACCATCTCCTGCAACTTGGTGAGAATGGTGTCTTCGGCGCTTGATTCGATGCTCACCTTGCTGCTGTTGCCATCGCTGGTGTCATTGAGGGTGATGGTCGCGCCCTTGATGGCCGTGGAGATGGTGTTCGAGCTGCTGTAATAGGTAACGCCATCCACCTCGACCTCTGCCTGGCTGCCCTCCACAGTATGCCCATCGGTGGAGGTATCCAGGGTGACATCGCCGGTACCGATGATCTCGATTGTTTCACCTGCGGTATCAGCGGTGAACATCAAGCGGTAGCCACTGCCCGAACCGTCATTGACCATGGAGGCGGTGACGCCATAGTCGCCCTCATTGATCTGGGTGACCAGATCCTCCAAGGTGGTATCGGAATAGCTGACTGTTTCCTCGCCGATCTGCAACTCACCGCTGAGCGTGGTGGTGTCGGTATCGGTGACGTAGTTGGTGCTGATGTCTTTTTGTTGCTGCGCCAGACTGATCACTTCCACCGAATAGGAACCGGCATCGGTCAGACTGGTGGTGCTGATGGAAAAATAACTCGACCCGGCGTTGGTGACCTCAAAAGTATTGATGTCGTTGGTGTTGTTCAGCCCCAGCGTCGTATCGTAGAAGGTCTCCAGTAGGGTATTGAACTCCTCGTAGGTCGACTGCTTGGTCTCCAAATAGGTGATCTTGTCTTCAAGCAGGGTCTTGGGGGCGCTTTCGACCTCAATGAGCGAATCGACGATTGAATCTGTGTCGATACCGCTGGCCAGCCCGGAAAAACTGACGGTTCCTGATGAAGACGATGTGGTGGAACTGATAGTGGTCATGGCGTGATCCTCCCTGAGCGGTGGCTGCTCCCAAAACCAGGGAGCTTTGTTAGGAGTATCGCCTTATTATCCCCTTATTTTTATTGCAGATACGTCACCTCGGTTGCTGTTGTGTCGACGTTTTGTATCGTTTTTTAGCAACTGTCACAGTTTGTCACCTCAGCGACTCTTTGCTCCCTCCCCAATTGGCCCTATCATTGAGCAAACCCATACTTTCAACTGCAAATACGAGTTTGCATTATTATGAAAACTTTGGTTGGCTATTGATGATGCCTCTGCATTTCACCCGATAACATATCATTCTCAACAACCCGTTTATTCGTCATTTTACACGACAAAACAGACTGGTGCATCTCTTGCTTTGCTCTTGCCGTTGACCCGGGAAAGCGGAACAGCAGCATCAGACCCCACAGACAGGAGCCCCATGGCCATCCACCTTCCCAAACCGCAACGCATTCAAACCAAGTTTATCACTGGCCTGCTGCTCTGCGCCCTGCTGCTGGGACTGGCCTGTTCGCTCGGCTTTTATGTCCATGTGCGCAACGTGCTTGAAGAAGAGGTGCAGGATAAGGCCAAATTGATCCTCAGTCAGGTGGATTCGGTGCAGCACTATGTGCGCGATGTACTGCGGCCGGCCATGTATGAGCGGTTACCCTCGGCCTTTGTCATCCAGGCCATGTCCTCCTCCTACATCACCCGGGCGGTGATGGCGCCGATGAACGAGCGTCACGAAGGGGCCACCTTCCGGCGGGTGGCGGTGGGTGCACGCAATCCCGCGTATGAGGCCGATGGCAACGAGCAGGAGTTGATCCAGTATTTCCGCGACCATGGCCAGCAAGAACTGTGGCAAGGCTACCGCATGCTCAACGGCGAGAAATACTATCTCATGGTGCGGCCGGTACGTTTTGAACAGGAGTGTATGTACTGTCACGGCCAGCCCCAGGATGCACCGGCGGAGTTGCTCAAGCTCTACGGAAATCGTGGCTTTGGCAAGCGTCCCGGCGACATCGCCGGCATAGACTTTGTCGGCATCTCGGTGCATGGTAGCGTTGGCCGGGTGGAGGGCACCATCTTCACCTATTTCGCCCTCTTTGGCCTGGTGGTGCTGCTGGTCTTTTTTTCCGCCAATGTGCTGTTTAGGGTGCTGGTGGTGAATAACCTCAAGCGGCTCAACTCCGTCTTTCGCCGTAATATCACCGATGCCGAGGGCTCAGCCCTGTTGCACAAACTGGAACAGGGCGATGAAATCGAGGAGCTGGTCGAGGGCATGGAGCAGATGAGCGAACATCTGTTTGAAGCCAGGAGTCAGCTGCAGAACTATGCTGAAAACCTGCGCCTGATGGTGGATGAGCGCACCGATGCCCTGCAATCCGAGGTGGAGGCACGGCGCGCCGATGTCCATCTCTTTGTGCGCTTGTTGGAGGATATGTACAAAAGCCGCGCCCGCGCCGAACTGTGGCGTCAGGCCCTGCCGCAAATCTGCACCCGTTACGGGGCTACGCGCATCGCTTATCTCTGCACCATGGGAGCGCAGAGTTCTTTTGTTTGGCCGGAAACCGAGCCGCTGCCCGAGATGCCGGAGCATTTCATCGAGGTGCTCACCGGCTCCACCTGCGTGGCCAGCGGCAAACAGCTGTTTGTGCCGGTGGAATCCTCCACCGGCAATGCCGAGGGTCTGCTCATCCTGCTGTGGGCCAGCGAGGAGCAGGCCGCCCGCCACGACCGCGATGTGCTTCTGGCCCTGGGACGACAGTTAGGCATCGCTGCCGAAAACCTCTCGGCCATCGACAGTCTCTTTCGCCAAATGAACATCCTCTCCACCATTGTCGAGGGCATCTCCGATCCCCTGGTGTTGATGGACAGCGGCTGTACCGTGCTCACCGCCAACCGGGCAGCCCGCGAATTGACCGCAGAGTTGACCCGTAACCAGCGGCAGGACGGCAACATCCTTGCCCTCTTTTTTGACCTCAATTCCAGCGATTGCCCGATGCGCGAGACCATTGGCCGGGGCCTGCCGGACCTGCGCGAGGTCAGCCTGGCCGGGGGCCGCTCCTTTGCCCTGGCCCTTTACCCGGTAGCCGGCCGCGACGGGACCATCAGCCAGGTGGTTGTCTATCTGCGCGAAACCACCATGGAACGACGCATGCGCCTGCAAGTCTGGCAATCGGAGCGCATGGCCACGGTGGGCAAGCTCACCGCCGGCCTGGCCCATGAGATCAACAATCCTCTGGGCGTAATTCTCTGCTATGCCGGGTTGTTACGGCAGTCGATCTCTGATGCTCAACAGATCACCGACCTGGAGGTGATCGAACGACACACCCGCCAGGCCCAGCGGGTGTTGCAGGATCTGCTCAACTTTGCCCGGCCCAAGGCGGCGGGTTCCGGCACCGCCGATGCCAGCGCTGTGGCCGGATCGATGCTGGAGGTCTTCTCGGTGCAGGCGGCCAAAAAACAGGTGGCCATGCAGCTTGATCGGCCCGAGGCCCCCCTGCTGGTACGGCTGGGCATGGGCGAACTGGAACAGGTGATCAGCAACCTGTTGATCAACGCCCTCGATGCGGTGGCACCCCAGCAGGGCAAAATCCTGGTGCAGGTGCAGGAAATTGGCGACATGGTGTGCATCGAGGTGGCGGACAACGGTCCCGGCGTGGCCGAGGAAGATATCCCCCACATCTACGACCCCTTCTTTTCCACCAAGGAGATCGGTGCCGGCACCGGTTTGGGCCTAACCGTGGTCTACGGCATGGTCAGCGATGTCGGCGGCCGGGTGGAGGTGCATCGTTCCGAGTCCCTGGGCGGTGCGAGTTTCCTTATCTGGCTGCCCAAGGCCACCTCCGGGTTGTCCCCGGTCGATGGAGGTGTCGCATGATTCCTTCTCTGCCCAGTGAGATGGCCGCAGCACCACGGATTTTGATCGTTGATGATGAACAGGATTTTGCCCGTGGCCTGGCTCGCCTCATCACCATTCGTTTGGCCAACGCCCGGGTGGAGGCGGTGTTTAGCGGCGCCGACGCCCTGCAACGGCTGGCCAATGGCTCGGTACAATTGATGATTACTGATCTGCGCATGCCGGAGATGAGCGGCATGCAGTTGCTTGCCGAGGCGCTCAAGGTGCAGCCGGAACTGAGCATGGTGGTGCTCAGTGCCTACGGCACCATCGAGACGGCGGTCGAGGCCCTGCATGCCGGGGCCTATGACTTCCTCACCAAACCGATTGAACCCGAGCATCTCTTTCGCGTCGTGGACAAGGGCTTGGAACGCAGCCGCTTACTGTTGGAAAACAGCCAGTTGCGACGCATGCTCGATGCACGGGATTCCGAGGTGCAGTTGGTGGGCGAATCGGCAGTGATGCAGCGTTTGCGCCAGACCATCGCCGCCGTGGCCCAATCCGACTACACCGTGCTCATCCGAGGTGAGTCGGGCACCGGCAAGGAGTTGGCAGCACAGCTGATACACCGCCTCGGTAACCGCAGCCAACGCCCCTTTCTGGCCATCAACTGCCCGTCGATCCCCGAGAACCTCTTGGAGAGCGAGTTGTTTGGCTACGTCAAGGGCGCCTTCACCGGTGCCGATCGCGACCGTCAGGGCCTCTTTGCCGCCGCCCATACCGGCGTAGTCCATCTTGATGAGATCGGCGACATCAGTGGCGCGGTGCAGACTAAACTGCTGCGCTTCCTGCAAAACGGCGAGATTCGTCCGGTGGGCTCCAACAGCACCCGCCAGGTGGATGTGCGGGTGATCGCCTCCACCAATCAGGATCTGGAGGCCGGGTTGACCGATAAATCCTTTCGCGAGGATCTCTATTACCGGCTTAATGTCCTCACCCTGACCATGCCGCCCCTGCGTGAGCGGCCCGAGGATATTCCCCTGCTGGCCCGTCATTTCCTGCGCCGCACCTGCGCCGAGATGGGTTTGACCAGCAAGGAGCTGGAGGCCTCGGTGTTGCAATGGCTGAGTACCCAACCTTGGCCGGGCAATGTGCGCCAATTGCAAAACTTCATCCGCCGCCTGGTGGTCTTTGCCGCTGGCCCCAGGCTGGATATGTCCCTGGTGCAACTGGTGGGCGAAGAGAGCGGTTTCCGGTCGGAACCCGGTGTGTCTGCTGGCCAGCCGCTGCCCCTGGCTGCCTACAAGGAGGCCAAGGCCGAGGTGGTGGACGCCTTTACCCTGCGTTACCTGCGCCAGCTAATGACCGCCACCAAGGGCAATGTCTCCGAGGCGGCTCGTATCTCGGGGTTGTCCAGGGTGGCGGTGCAGAAGATGCTGGCCCGCACCGGTGAGCACGCCGCCCTCTTCCGCGCACAGGCGGTGCAGCCGGCTGCTATGGATTTATGAGTATACAAACAGGTGGTTATCTGTGAAGAGCCCTTGTTCTTCACGTTTTTTTCATTAAAAAAAAAGGAGGTTGTATGTCACAAACGGACACGCACAACAAATCAGGTGAGGGAGGCGGTTGGATTAGTGAGGACTGGTTGGCCCTTATCCTCGGCTTGATCATCTTTGGCCTCAGTCTCGGCTCGTTCCAGGGCAATGACTGGCTAGGCTGGGGCGCCAAGACCGGAGTGTGGATCGAACCGGGCAAGGCGATCACCGCCATTTCAGCCAAGTATCAAACCGTGGCCGGCGAGATCACCAAGATCGATGGCCAAAAAATCACGGTGAAAAAGAAGGACGGCAAAGAGGCCACCGCTGTTGAGGAGGGCGATGTCTCCAAATTGAAGGTGGGCGACAAGTACGAAAAGGCGGGCATGTCCTCGATCATGTCGGTGACTCTGACCTATCTTTTCGCCCTGGTGATTATGACGCTTGGCGCCGTGGCCCTGGGGGCGAATGTACCCAAGTTCATGGTTGGCTTCACCCTGGCCTTCTGGCTCAGCTATCTCTGCTGGTTCATGGGCCATTTTGCCTACATCGCCGCCACCAAAGATCAGGCTGCCAAGTTTGGCATTCCCTGGGCGATGAGCATGAGCGGCGAATTCGGCTTCATTCTGGCGCTGATCCTCGGACTAATCATCGGCAACTTCTTCCCCGGCTTGGCCAACACCATGAAGGAAGCGGCCCGGCCCGAGCTGTACATCAAGACCGGTATCGTTATCATGGGCGCCGGTCTGGGCATCAAGGCTGCCGAATCATTCGGCCTGGCCAGCAACATCATGTTCCGGGGTTTCTGCGCCATTGTCGAGGCCTATCTCATCTACTGGGCGGTGGTCTATTACATCTCCCGCAAGTACTTTAAGTTTAGCCGTGAATGGTCGGCACCGCTGGCCTCGGGTATCTCCATCTGCGGCGTGAGTGCGTCCATCGCCACCGGTGGCGCCATCCGTGCCCGACCCATCGTGCCGATTATGGTCTCCTCGCTGGTGGTTATCTTCGTGGCGGTGGAGATGGTTATTTTGCCGTTCATCGCCAAATTCTATCTATGGACCGAACCATTGGTCGCCGGCGCCTGGATGGGCCTGGCCGTGAAATCCGACGGTGGCGCCATTGCCTCGGGTGCCATCACTGACGCCCTTATCCGTGCCCAGGCCTTGGATATGGCAGGGATTAACTACGCCGAGGGCTGGGTCACCATGACCGCCACCACGGTGAAGATGTTCATCGACATTTTCATCGGCGTCTGGGCCTTTATCCTGGCGTATATCTGGTGTGC
This sequence comes from uncultured Desulfobulbus sp., assembly GCA_964639845.1. Lineage (GTDB taxonomy): Bacteria > Desulfobacterota > Desulfobulbia > Desulfobulbales > Desulfobulbaceae > Desulfobulbus. Next base: position 41,137 of record CAZXHS010000006.1, read on the forward strand.
CAAGATCGACGTCAAACCGGGTCAGAAGGTCGATGCCGCCGAGATCTGGCACCGTTTCCCCAAATTCGTCATCGGCTATGTGCTCACCTTTGTTATTCTGGTGGCCATGTGCTGGCCCTCGGCCAAGGTCATGGGCCCGGCGGAAAAACAGGCGGCTGAACTGAAAGCATCGGTCACCTCCATTGAAACCAAGATGAAGGCCACCACCGATACCGCTGCCCTGGCCGGACTGAAGACCGAACTCGACGGCGTCAAGGTCAAGCAGAAGGCGGTCAACGACACCATGAAGGAACCCAAGAGCTTTCTGGCCAAGGCCAAGGCTTCCAGCAGTCAGGGTGATGTCTTTCGTGGGTTATTTTTCTTGATGTGCTTCTTTACCATTGGACTGGTGTCCAACTTCAAGAAGCTGATGGAGGAGGGCTTAGGTAAACTGGCTGCGGTCTACTGCATCAGCCTCTTTGGATTTATCATCTGGGTGGGTCTGTTCATCTCCTGGCTCTTCTTCCACGGCGTCAAGCCACCCACTATCTAGCACGGAGGTCGTGATATGGAAAATAAACAACAGCCGAAACTGGCTGAAGAAATCAAGAAAATGGAATATGAGCCCCTGTTGCCGGCCGAATTGTCGCTGATTCGCTGGAGTATCGGTATCGGGGTTGGCTCGCTGTTTTTTCTCTATTACCTGAGCCAGTGGCTCTTCCCCGGCGGCCATTGATCCAGAAGTATCCACAAGGAAGGACGGCATTGCTGCCGTCCTTCCTGCCAACCCCTTCAACCTCTTTTCTTAGGAGGCTGAAATCCGCATCGCGGCCAGGGCCTCGCGATACTCCCGGAGGCGTTGTTCCCACTGGGGCAGCGCCGCCACATCATCCTGCCACTGGGCCAGTTCCCTGGCCGTAATCTGCAAACGATTCTCGCCATAAGCCATTACCGCCTGCTCGTAGCACATGCCGTACTGCTGCGTGCGCTGTTCCAGATCGGTGCGGGTCTTGTTGACCACATGGAGGCAATGGTTCAACTCGCGATTGATCGATATTTCGTACTCATCGGTATGCATGGAAGACTTCTCCGTGTTATAAATTTTCATCGAAACAAGAGCCTGATAAGCTCGACAGCCGATACATTGGTTCAATATCTACCCAATGAACCAATGCACCCTCAAGCACCGTTGGACGGGCACGGTGAGCAGCGCTCAGCGCACAGTGGCCTTACGGGACCTGGTTGCACAGGTGGTGGTAAGGGAACTCCATCCTCAGAGCCCCCTCCCCGCTTGCGCATTGTCACCGAGGGAAGATCCTATTGACCCGGGAGCCCCCTCGATTACAGCAAACGCAGCGAGCAAGCTCCAGACGTATCACCCATTGACCGGCAAATCGATGATAATTTCCAGGCCACCCAAAGGCGATGCTACCGCCTGGATGGTGCCGCCGTGGGCCTCGACAATCGATTTGCACAGGGCCAGCCCCAAGCCGGCGCCGCCATGGGCACGGTTGCGCGAATCCTCGACGCGAAAGAGGCGCTCAAAGAGACGGGGCAGGGCTTCCGCCGGAACACCCGGGGCCGAGTCGGTCATGCGGAGACGATAGATATCTCCGCAGGCCTGTAAGGCCACCTCCAGCCGGCCACCGGTATCGGTATACCGCAGCGTATTGTGCAAAAGATTGGTCAACAACTGTCGCAACCGTTCCTGATCGCCAAAAAGCGGCATCGGCAATTGGGCCAATGCGGTGCTGAGCACCAGGCCATGATCTGCCAACTGTTCGCGGTAGGATTCCACCACCTGGTGAACCAGGTGCGCCCAATCTAATATCTGTTTGCGGTAGGTCAAGGCGCCGATATCAGCCAGGGAAAGTTCATAAAGATCCTCAACCAGGCGGCTGAGATGGAGAATCTCGCTGTGCAGCACCTCCAGGGTCTGAGGGCCAAGTTGCCGCACCCCGTCCTGTACCGCCTCGATCTCACCGCGCAGCACTGCCAGCGGTGTACGCAATTCATGGGAGATATCAGCCACCCAGCGGCGCCGCAGTTGTTCGTTGCGCTCCAGCGTCTGAGCTAATTGATTAAAATCACGCGCCAATTGCCCCATCTCGTCGCCGCTGTCCGCCGCGACACGGATATCGTATTGGCCGGAGGCAAGTCGATTAGTGGCCCCGGCCAGCGTCATGATGCGCCTGACCATGCGTGCCGACAGCGGTAGGGACAACAGCGCTGCACCGGCGGCAATGCACAGGGCGGTGACGATGAGGATGTGGTGCTGCTCGCGTACGAAATGACGGATACGCAGATCGTTGAGCATCTTGGGTGACACCAGACCCAGTGAGCCCACCCGCTGGCCCGCCACCATGATGGGCACGAACACTGGTTGCGGATTCCAGGGGCCGGGCAGCCCACGCAACTGGGTATTGTCGGCAGCAAAAAGCAGGACCCGTTTTTCAAAATCACGACCACCTGTGGGAGGTGGCGGTGGTTCACCAAGCACTGGCGGCCCGTCATCCGGGGATTCGTCCCCATGGTGGGATCGGGGTTGAAAAGGAACCGCCTCGCGGACATCGGCGACCAATTCCTTCCATAGCGTCGGTGATCGTTCAAGAAATCCCCAGCCACTGTTTTCCGAATACAGAGTGGTCAGCACCTGGGCCAATTGCTCCAGGCGCTCCTTCTCCACCCCGTGCAGATAGCGGAAGGCACCGCGCTCAAAGCTGATGCGGGTGATCACGAACATGCTGATGATGACGCAGCAGGCGGTGACCAGAAAGGCGAAAAAAAGGCGGTAACGAATACCAAGGCGCAATTTGAAGGTCATACGAGTTCTCCTGCTCATTGCCTACCACATCGGTGGGGGAGCTTCCAGTCTGTGCTCTCTGTGACGGGATATTTCCTTATTTCCTCCCCATTGTTTGCACAGTGAACGGCTAGATTGTCACTGTCGGGAAGTTAGCCCGACAACACAACAACCACCTCTACTTCCAAGGAGAACCACCGTGCCCCCGTCCAAACTCTTTGCCCCACTGCTTTGTATTGCCCTGCTGCTGGCGCTGCCGCCGCTGGCCTCAGCACTCAGCGACAACGCCAATGAGCCTCCCGGCCGCTCCGGTCGCCCACAGGGACCACCACCAGAATTTGCCACCGCCTGCGAAGGCAAACAGGTGGGCGAGAAAGTGGTGATCAAGACCCCGCGTGGCGACAGTATCGAGGCCACCTGCGAGCAACGAGGGGATACATTGAGCGCCCGTCCGCTCAATCCACCACCGCCGCCACCGCCTGAAAAAAAAGAGCGCTGATCCATTGAGGCATCACCAGGCCGTATCGGGACCATGGTCGGCTGGGGTAAACGCTTGCGATCCAAGCGCCCAAGCCGATCATGGTCGCACATATTTGAGATAAACCACCCGGAGTTATAGTGTGAACACGACGAATACAACCACCCTGCCCGCATCTTCCAAGGCCATCACCCTCTCCCGGCAGTGGGTGACACCATTGCTGGCGGGGTCGTTTCTGCTCTCCGCCGTCACCGGCATCCTGCTTTTTTTTAAGATCCACCTGGGGTTGATCAAGCCTTTCCACGAATGGTTGAGCTGGATTTTGGTCATTGCCTCGGTGTTGCATATCATCCTCAACTATGCACCGCTGTGTAAAACCCTGACCCCACGTCTCGGAAAAATCATAGTCGTCATCTTTGCGCTGTTGACCCTGGGTATCCTGTTGCCGCTGGGCGGTGACGACAACCAGCACGGCCACGGCAGGCCCCAAGGTGATGGCATGCAGCGGGCTGAATGTCGTTGAATCGGGCTTTATTTGCTTGAAGCTGTTGTCCTGTCGCAGCCGGTATCCTGTGCTATCGCTCACCACAAAAAATATATGGAATGACTGACCGTTGTGGTTCAGCATACTCATGTGATGGTGAGATCGCCCACCTTGTTGGATGACATCAAAAAGGCTGGTCGTTGTAAGGAGTGTCGCACCACCTGGATGCCATCTCGACCAACGGGAGAGATCTCATTAATTCATGCTGAAGTTCGGTGATCCTTATTGAAATCAATGGCCGCGCCTGGGCAGTCGCGTTATGCTGCCCCCTTGTTGGAACACATCATCAATGATCTGCTGCCGCAGACTCCCCATTCAACTACGGCCGGTTTAAACATCGGTCCTTGCCCTGTATGACCAACGCATCCTATGACCATCAAACCCAAAAAAAACCGCTGGCGCCTGTTGCTCCCTCTGCTTGCCCTGGCATTGGCGAGCGGTGGTACCCTCTGGTATTGGCTCGGCCGCGATAAACCATCCGGTGTGATGACCGCAGCGGTGACGCGCGGCACCCTGCAAACTACGGTTTTGGCCAGCGGCGAGATCGAGGCCGAGAATCTGGTGAGTGTCGGTGCCCAGGTCTCCGGCCAGCTCAAATCCTTGAAGGTGGAGCTGGGCGAGCGGGTCAAGGCCGGGCAATTGGTAGCGGAAATCGACTCCCTGCCGCAGCAAAACACCCTGCACACCAAGAAGGCGGCCCTCGAATCCACCCAGGCACAAAAACGGGCCAAGGAGGCCTCACTGGCCCTGGCGGAACTCAGCTTCAAGCGACAGACCCAGATGCTGAGGGGCGACGCCGCCTCCCGCGAGGATTACGAGACCGCCGAGGCAAACCTCAAAGTGCTGCGCGCGGAGATCGCAGCCTTCGATGCCCAGATCGAGCAGGCGCGTATTGCCGTGGATACCGCCCAGTTGGATCTTGGCTACACCAAAATCACCTCGCCCATCGACGGCGTGGTGGTGGCCATTGTCACCAAAGAGGGGCAGACCGTCAACGCCAACCAGACCGCGCCCACCATCATCAAGGTTGCCAACCTGGAGCGGGTCAACGTCAAGGTGGAGATCTCCGAGGCCGATGTCGTCAAGGTCAAGCCCGGCCAGCAGGTGAGCTTCACCATTCTCGGCGAGCCGGACAACCCCATCCCGGCGGTGCTCGATTCCATCGAACCGGCACCGGAATCCATTGCCACCGAGAGCAGTTCCAGCAGTTCCAGCTCGTCGACCTCATCAAGCTCATCCAGTGTGGCCATCTACTACATGGGTAATCTGCTGGTGCCCAACCCCGATGGCCGGCTGCGTATCTCCATGACCACCCAGGTCAATATCGTGTTGGCCGAGGCCAAGGATGCCTTGCTCATTCCGGCAGCGGCCCTGGGCGATAAGGATCAGCAGGGCCGCTCCCTGGTGCGGGTAGCCGATGGACCGGAGCAGAGCCATGAACAGTGGGTACGGGTTGGGCTCAACAACAATGTGCAGGCTGAAGTCAAGGAAGGCTTGCGCGAAGGCGAGTTGGTGGTGATTGGCAATCAGGCCGCAGCCGCCAATGTGCCCAAGGCCAGCATGCCCCGTCGCGGGCCGCCTCCGGGAATGATGTGATGGCACCATCGACATCACCGCTGATTGACATGCAGGGGGTCTGCCGCGACTACCCCTCCGGCGATGGCCTGCTGACGGTGCTCGACAGCATTGATCTGCGCATCGAAGCCGGGGAGATGGTGGCCATTGTCGGCACCTCTGGTTCGGGAAAGTCGACCCTGATGAACCTCATTGGCTGCCTGGACCGGCCGAGCCGGGGGATCTACCGGGTCGGCGGTCAGGAGACCAGTGCGCTGGCCCCCGATGAGTTGGCCTTTCTGCGCCGTGAGTATTTTGGCTTTATCTTCCAGCGCTACCACCTGCTCACCAATCTCAATGCCCTGGCCAATGTGGAGATTCCGGCCATCTACGCCGGCATGCACGGCGCGGCCCGTTTAGAGCGTGCCGCCGCTCTGCTAAGCCGGCTCAACATGGCAGATCGCCTGGAGCATCTGCCCGGCCAGCTCTCCGGCGGCCAACAGCAACGGGTCTCCATTGCCCGGGCGCTGATGAATGGCGGTGCCGTCATCCTTGCCGACGAGCCCACCGGCGCCCTCGACACCACCAGCGGACACGAGGTCATGAAGGTGCTCAAGGAGCTCAATGGTGACGGCCACACCATCATCCTCGTTACCCACGATCACCAGGTAGCCCAGCATGCAGACCGTATCATTGAGCTGCGCGATGGCCGCATCCTCAATGACAGCCGCATCAACCCGCGCAGCGAGGCTGTGGCACCACCGCCGCTGAAGGAGCCCACGGTCGGAGCCTGGCGTGCCCAATGGGACCGTTTTATTGAAGCCTTTCGCATGGCCACCCTGGCCATGGCCTCGCACCGCTTGCGCACCTTGCTGACCATGCTCGGCATCATCATCGGCATTGCCTCGGTGGTGTCGGTGGTGGCGCTGGGCGAGGGATCGCGGCAACGCATCTTAAAGGATATCAGTTCCATGGGCACCAACACCATCAGCATCTATCCGGGCAAGGATTTCGGTGACATGCGCTCGGGTAAGGTGCGCACCCTGGTGCCCCGCGACGCCGATGCCCTGGCCCAGCAGCCCTATGTGGATACGGTCACCCCCCAGGTGACCAAATCGGTCACCCTGCTCTATCGCAACATCTCCGTCACCGCCCAGGTGAATGGGGTGGGCGAGCACTATTTCCGCGTCAAGGGGCTGGAGATGGCCATGGGGCAACAGTTCGATGGCGCCAGCGTGCGCAGCAGTGCCCAGGATGTGGTCATAGATGAAAACACCCGCAAATCACTGTTCACCGACCATCCCGGCGCGGTGCTCGGCGAGGTGGTGATGCTGGGCACCATGCCCTGCCGCATCATCGGTGTCACCAAGAAGAAGGATTCCAATTTTGGCGATACCGACAGCCTCAATGTCTGGGTACCCTATACTACGGCCATGAGCCGCCTCACCGGCCAACCTTATCTGCGTTCGATCACCGTACGCGTTGCCGACAATGTCACCACCACCGTGGCCGAACAGAGCATCGTCAAACTGCTCACCATGCGCCACGGCACCAAGGATTTCTTTGTCTCCAATCTCGACGCCATCCGCCAGACCATTGAAAAAACCACACAAACCATGACGCTGCTCATCTCCTCCATTGCGCTCATCTCCCTGGTGGTCGGCGGCATCGGCGTGATGAACATCATGCTGGTCTCAGTGACCGAGCGCACCCAGGAAATCGGCGTGCGCATGGCGGTGGGTGCTCGTCAGGGCGATATCATGCAGCAGTTTCTCATTGAGGCGGTGCTGGTCTGCCTGTTGGGCGGTCTGCTCGGCGTGGCCTTGGCCTTGGGCGTCGGTCAGGCAGTCAAATATTCCGGCAGCGATTTCAAGATGATCTACTCCACCTCCTCCATCATCGCCGCCTTTCTCTGTTCCAGCTGCATCGGGGTGCTGTTCGGATTTTTGCCGGCCCGCAACGCCGCCCGGTTGGATCCGGTGGTGGCCCTGGCCCGGGAGTAACTGCATGAAAAAGTATATATTCTCCCCTTCCCTGCTGGTCCTTGCCTGCGTAGCACTCAGCCTCAACGGGTGCAGTCTCATCCAGACGCCCTACAGCCGGTCGGAGGCGAAAATCCCCCAGGCTTGGAACGACAAGACCGAGGCCAAAACAATCGAGACCGATCACTGGTGGCAGCAGTTTGGCGATACCCAACTCGACCGACTCATCAGCACGGCGCTTGAGCGCAATACCGATCTGGCGGTGGCAGCGCTGCAGGTGCGCAAGGCCGGATTGCAGGCGGCGCTGGCCGAGAGCGATCTGTTGCCGAGTATCAATGTGGGGGGCAGCGGTGAGTTGAGCCGCAATCTGGGCTCCTCGAACAAGGAGAGTCGCAGTTTTCAGGCGACAACCACGGTGAGTTACGAGGTGGATCTGTGGAACCGCTTGAGCAGCGCTGCGGATGCCGCCCGTTGGGAGGCAGTCGCCACCGAGGAAGACCGCCAGGCTGTAGAGCTGTCGCTCACCGCGACCACGGCTTCCCTGTATTGGCAGATTGGCTATCTCAACCAGCGCGTCAACCTCTCCCAGGCCAGTATCGATTATGCCCGCCAGACTCTGGAGCTGGTGCGAGTTCAGAAGTCTGCCGGTGCCGCCACTAACCTGGAGGTCCTGGAAGCCGAGCGCAACCTGGCCAGTCAGGAGGCCAGCCACACCCAGTTGCTGCAACAGCGAACCGAAGCACGCAACAGCCTGGCCATCCTCCTCGATGGCCCGCCGCAATCGGCACAGACCGGGGAATTGATGAGTGTGCAGGCGGTGCATCTGCCCGGGGTTGAGAGTGGCATGCCGGTGGAGTTGCTTGGCAGGCGCCCGGATCTGCGGGCCGCAGAAGCACGGCTGCGCGCCACCCTGGCCCAGGGTGATGCCACCCGCGCCAGCTATTATCCGAGCATCAACTTGAGCGGCTCCTACGGTGGTGCCAGCGAGCAGTTGTCACGGCTGTTGAGCAATCCCATTGCCACCCTGGGCACGGAACTGGCCCTACCCTTTGTGCAGTGGCGGGATATGCAACGCAATGTCAAGATCAGCGAGACCGAGTACCAACAGGCGGTGCTCAACTTCCGCCAAACCCTGTATACGGCGCTCGCCGAGGTGGAAAACAGCCTGTCAGCACGCAAACAGTACCGCCTACAGGCGGAGAAACTGGAGGCGAGCCTGACAGCGGCCCGGCAAAGCGAGGCACTCTATCGCCTGCGCTTCCAGGCCGGCGCCACCACCCTGCAAACCTGGATCGATGCCCAGGAAAAACGGCGCCAGGCGGAGATCAACCTGGCGGAAAACCGGTACAACCAGTTGCAGAACCATGCTGCCCTCATCAAGGCGCTGGGCGGTGATTTCATGGTTAAGCGCTGAAATTAGGGGCACGAAGGGGCAGGAGATCGTAAGCGGTGGGCTGCTTCCGATGATCGACCTGATCCCTTCCAGGTCTGGTTGTTGATTTTTTGAAAAGCCTTCAACAGTTTAATAGATCTGTCCCCTTTTCCCCTGTCCCCTTTTCCCCGTGCCAAGGTATAGCCGGTAACCTTAAACGCCGTTCCCATACCTTCAATATCACCGATAAGCTCTCCGGCAGCCTTCGCCGCATTACTTAGAAATTGTGCTACATCAAATGTATTTACTGACACCGGCATAATAATTATCCTCCCCCTTGAAAGGGCGTATCAGGGTATTTTTTCCTAATCTTGCTAACCTTTTGTTGCAGGATATCCAAAGCCTTTTGTGCATTTATTGTGTAATTATCATCCCCAATGTTGCGTTGAGAGAAAAATACCACACCTGCCTCCAAATATTCAGCTTTGTAGCGTTGCCAAGGCTGCGACCAACCGGGAAGATTATTTCGACTAATAGTTACCCCGCGAGAGCCGTTGACCATGACATGTATCTCAGTATAAAGGAAAACCCTTGTCTTCCACCCCAAGAACGGCATGACCTCGATCCGATCATCATAAAAAGAGAACACCCCAACATTTTTTACAAAAACGGTAAAAGGCGACAGAGGAACCCATGCCAAAGCTAGTAAAATGCGCTCAATATTTGTATTGGCTCTCGAGTCGGCAAACCATCCTGCGTTAAAATTACCGGTTGTAAGAATAGGGATGAGTACGCCGAATACACAGCCAATCGTCCAAAATACGATTGCAATAACAAGGAAAAAAAATATTATCCGGATTGGTGTCACGACGACCAAAGGTTTTTCTTCATCCACCTTTCTTTCCGCCTTTTTTGTGTAGCAACAGGAAAATGGGGAGGAAAAAGGGGACGCATTTATTTCCTTTTTCTGTTTCGTAAACAAACCCCACGTTAAGGTACAAAGGCAAGAGAGCCCTCCCCTTGGTCGAAATGACAGTAGGGGGAGGGAAAACGACTCTGGACCATGAGGCTATCAGTTTGTCAACATGCAGAAACGCTTGAGCCCCAGCAAGACTCACCCCACCAATTTGCGAATACGCTGTTCGATCTCCTGGCGCGGCACGGCGCCCACCACCTGATCGACCACCTGCCCATCCTGGAAGAAAAGCAGGCTTGGCACGCCGCGAATCTGAAAGCGGGCCGCCGTCATCTGCTGGCTGGAGGTATCGAGTTTGAACACCAAGAGTCGGCCGCCATACTCCTGGGCCAGGGTCTCGACGATGGGGGCAATCATTCGGCAGGGCCCGCAGGTGGGCGAGTAAAAATCAACCAGCACCGGCAAGGTGGCCAGCTCCACCTGGGTATGGAAACCGGCATCGAAAAGCTGATTCACCTTACCCGAGACCGGTACCCCCACCAAAGACTCTCCGCAGCGCCCACAACGGGGAGTCAGATGTGCTTTTTCCGGGGGAATCCTATTTTTTGCCCCACATTCGGGGCAGACTATCATTGTTTGCATACCCACCTCTTGGCGTTGGAACACTTGCACGGCCGAGTCATCCCTTGACCCTGGCATTTTGTGGGCACTATAAGATGGACTGTCGGCTTTGACCAGCATGGAAACAGGGGGGCCTTGGATTGATGATCAGAGCGGGCAGAGCGTGGCTCAGGTTAAGTAGAGTTGGGCGACCTGGGCAGAGCCCCATCGCCCCCCCCCCCAAAAAAAAAAATCGACCTTCTCCAGGCGGGTGTAACCGCGCGCACTCAGTCGATGCGCCACTGATCGCGGGTGATATCCGGCTGGGTCATGTGGCCCAAGGCCTCCCAGATGGTGAGATAGTGGCGCGGCAGCACATCAACGCCCGCCGACATCTGACTGGCGGTGGTATCACCCCACTGATCCGGTGGCGCGACGCCGGCGGCACGGGCCAGGTTATCAAAGGCTGTCTGCTTGGCCCCGAGATCGCCGCTGGTACGGTTGACATACTCATCGGGCAGGCCCAGGGCGTGACCAAATTCGTGCTCGCCCGCTGAAAAACGGTTTGTGGCATAGGTGGTCTCAAAGCTGGTGCTGGGGGCAAGCTCTACTTTGCGGTTGGCCGCCTCGTTGGGGGCACCGATTGGCCCCTGACCATTGACCACCAACGGCTGTGGTACCGAGGCCGTGCGCAATTCGCTAGCCACCGCCTCGGCCCGTTGCTCGGCCAGGCGCTGGTTGTGATCCAACTCTCCTTCGGCGCTGGCAAAACCAGTGCAGACCATGGGCACTGCCGGGTCCGAAGGATTCTTCGCCCGCATTGCCTCGGCCAGGGTGCGCAGTCGGGCCACATAGGGCGGTTGCACCACGGCGCTGTTGTGCGCAAACTGGACCGGCGAGACCTGGGCAGCGGTCACGGCCCGCTCCAACCGATTTCGCTCGGAGTGGGCCACTTCATCGCTATGTAAATCTGTATTCTCCCTGAGATCATTGGAGTCGAGATCACCACCACCACGCCAGTCGGGGGTGCCGGGGTTCTCCGCATCAATGCTGGAGGTGGCGTGTGCTCCTGGATCGGATAGTTTATGCACCGTGATATCGTAATGGGCATCGCTTGCCTCCTCGACCACGCGGGGGGTGACGTGGGGCCGGGCAGTGAAGGGCCAACAAGGCTTGGTGGAGCGGAAGGTGTGGGCAAAGGACCATCGATCCGAGGCGCGTTGCACATAATCGCTGGCAAATTGGCTTTTTTCGGCCTCGCTCCAGAAATAACGGCTGATATCATCACCGGCCAGAGCCATGGATATAAGCGTGCCCAGGGGTGGGGTATCGGCAGCCTGCACATAGGTAAACTTCATTTTGACGATGGCTGCCATCAGCGAGTCGTTGGGCCAGTAGTAGGCATCGAACTTGCCGTATCCAGCCGAGGGCCGAAAATCAAGGACCGAGAAATCACGCTGGCGAAAACGCTCCTTTTGTGCCTCCTCCTCGGGGGTGCCGCAGGTATCTGGGTCGGCGGGCTGGGAGGCATCGGCAGCCTCCGGCTCCACACCACCATCCGGAGTTGATCCGCTGAGATAACTGGGCAGACCAGGATTGGACACCGGCTCTGCTCTCTCGGCAGACTGCGGTGCTCGATGGGGCCGCTGCGATCCTGTGATGTGTTGCGATGATGAAAACATGGGGCGTGCCCTCCTCTCTTGCTGTTTCTCTTCTCAATGGATGGATGAAATACCGGCGTGCCGGCCACAGCCCAACCTTCACCATTCTGACCAAAGGTGGCCGCTGCACCGGCACACTGCCAAATCGTCAAAAACGCCGAAAACGCCATAGCCGCGCCGCCAAACTGCTGACCATGGGCTATTCCAAGGTGCTCAGTTCGGCGGGAAACTGGCGGCCCAGTTTGCGGTACTCGCCGCGCAGGCCGAGCAGTACATGGGAAAGACTCAGGGGGCATCCCTCCTCCTTGGCGGCCACCGCCGCGCTGAGCACGGCGTTGCGGATGTGGCCGCCGGCCAGGTCGCTGCCCACGGCCAGTTGATTGATGGCCTTGGTGCCCAGGGTATGCTCGCCACCGAGATGGCTCTGCCACAGGGCGCGGCGTTCCTGGGGCGTAGGCAGGGGAAAGTCGATGATCTTGTCGAGGCGGCGGGTGAAGGCGCCATCGAATCGTTCCCGGCTGTTGCTGGTCAAAAGGACGATGCCCCGATAGAACTCGATGCGCTGCAGTAGATAGTTGGTCTGCGAGTTGGCGAAACGGTCGTTGGAGTCCTTGATGTCGGTGCGCTTGCCAAAGAGCGAATCCGCCTCGTCAAAGAGCAGCACGATCTCGCAGTGCTCGGCGCGGGCCATCAGCGTGGCGAGGTTCTTTTCGGTCTCACCGATGTACTTGCTCACCACCGAGGCCAGGTCGACACGGTAAAGCGGCAGTCCCAGCTTGGTCGCCAACCAACCGGCCACCAGGGTTTTGCCAGTTCCCGACGGCCCCACCAACAGGCAGCGCACCCCCTGCTGGTAGCGGGCCTGAATGGTGGCGCCGAGGCTTGCGTGCAAATCTTCGCGCCAACGGCAGCGGGCTACCAGTTGCTGCAACTCCTGGTTCACCGTTTTGGAGAGCACCAGGGCCTCATCGGGGATGGCATTGGCGAGTGGCTGGGCCAGGGTACCCAGCATGCCCGCTTCCAACTCCCAGGCCGCAGCGGTGACATCAGCGGATTGCACCTGCGCGCGCTGCTGCAACCGGCATTGGCGCCGGGCCAGTTGCGCCAGTTCGTTGATGCGGCCGGTGGAATGGATATGGGCGCTGGCCAGATGCGCCGCCAGTTGCGGCTGGTGCAACACCTCGTTCCAAAGCTCCATGCGCTCGGCGCGAGCGGGCGGCAGCAGGGTCCATTGCAGCAGGCTGCCATGATCGCTTCGCACCTGGCCATCCGGTCCGACCAAGGCCAGGCGTGGACCGTCGTCACCGGCCAATTGCGGCAATGTCGGCGTTTCCAGCAGCCCTTGCTCGTACTCGAAGACAGGTAGATACCCACCGATCAAACAGGCGGGCCCCAGGCCGGCCAGTTCGCTTGTCGCAGGGTTGATCAATAACAGTTGCCGCTGCAAACAATCCGCCACTGCCGCTGCCGCCGAGCGGGCCTCGATACGCGATCCGCCCCGGATAACCAGCACGCCCTGACGGCTCTGCCCCAAGGCCTCGGCCTGGCGCGCGGCCATCTGCTGCTGCGAGGCGGGCAACTTGATTCGTTCTTGCGGGGAGAGAGCTGCCGTTCCCGGCCAAACCAGGGGCAGCCCGCGCAGCACCAGGGCCAGGCCCAACGGAATCTTCAATCCCTGTTCCGGCAGTGGGGCCTGGGTATTGACGAGTTGCAACAAGCCAGAGCGCAGGGCGGCCCCGGAGAGGAGATGGCCGCACAGCCAGCCCTCGCCCTGCCATGGCGTCAGGGCGGCCTCGATCATGCCGAGCACCGGCCGGGAACCGCCGATGGGCGCCTGTACCTGGGCCAGCACCCGCCCAAACATCGGGTCTTCCTCCACCAAAAGCGCCATCACCAGGGCCACTACCTCCACCGCATTCAACCCCAGTTCGCATGCCAAGGTGGCCAAAGGGACATCGCTGGGATGGGGATGGACCAGGGTTTGTTGCAGGGCGGCGGCCAGATCGGAAATCGAGCGCAGGGATTGAGAGCGGTGATAGAGGTACAGCTGTTCAGCTCCCGCCGGCGCCACCTGCTCGTCGGCAAAGAGCAGTCGGCCCAGGCAGGCCAGAGCGACATCGGCCAGGCGCAACGGTGGCCGCCGGTGATCCTGCCCGGAGGCGGTCTTGCTGCCCGCGATCTTAGAGGTTGCCGACATGGTCATCTCCTGCGGCGCGATAGTGAAACTGCACCACCCGGCCCAACCAGGGCACCCAGCCAGGATCAACATCCAGGGCCACGCGGCGCAACTGCAGATCGACCTGGTTGAGGTTAAAAATCACATCCCAATGGGTGGCGGTGAGGATCACCCTGCCGGGACGGTTGATAAGACGACGCAGCGACAGACGGCAATGGCGTCGCAACCACAGGGCGGCCAGGCCTTGCAGCAGGTTGATCAGCTGCGGCAAAGTAATGGCGGGTTTGGTTGGATCAAACCGGTGCAGCGGCCGGCCGGAGGTGGTGGTCAACTGTCGCCAGCATGGGGGAATTCTTATTGCTTCCAGATTGGTGTCGGCAAGCGGGTTAACCGCTGTTTCCCAGAGTTGATGCAGGGGATCATTGGCGGCCAGATGCAAGCGATCGGCCATGGCTAGCAGGAGATGGCGCGGCAGATCCAGGGCCAGCAAGGCTTCGTTGGCAGCGAGCAAAGCAGCCAGATCCAGCCGTTGCAGCAGGGGGATGAGCAGGGCAAATCCGGCTTGGGGTGAGAAGAGGGAGAGCACAGTGGCAGTGTTGGGTGCCACGGGGTCTGCTGGTTTAATACCGCTCAAGGCCGGGTCGCTGGTGGCCATGACCTCGGTCTCTTGCCCTGATCCGCTCGCACCCCGTCGAGGCTGCGGCAAGGAGGTGGTTGTGGCGATATTTGCCTTGTCTTGCCGACAGAGAGTAGGGAATGCAGATGGCCCGGGGACCTCGGTGCCAATCGCTCTGGCAATCGCACTCGCCTCGTCCACCACAGCGGTTGCCCGCCCCTGCTCTACCCCAACCGCCTGTTCGCGCGGCGCAACCGGTGGCGCAAATCCCCAGCTTTGCAACCAGGCCTGCGGTGCAATCCGCGCCACAGGAATGCGACGCTCCAGCCACGCCGGCTGCATGCTGAGCAACGCATTCCAGGCCACCCATTGGCTGCGGATATCCCCTGCCCCCCAACAGTCGCTTGCCAGCCGCAGGGCCTGTTGCCATGCCTGGTTCAGGGCGGGTGCTGCTATCGTTTGAGGATGCGGTTCCCCCCGCTCATCGCCTTCACGGACGTCCACACCCTGCACCGACAACAACTCACGCGCCAAGGATGTGGTGATGCAACCACAAAGCCTTTGCCACCGCGCCGGTGCCAGGCTCGTCTCCAGGAGACGGGCAATGGCCAAACCACGCAGCGGCAGTTGGGCAGCCATGGTCAACAACAGGCTGATACTGGTGCTGGTGGATGGTAGCCGAGGCGATTGTAGCGATGTTGGGGCGAGGCGGGATTGCCGCAACAGGGGTCCCCAGTACCACTCGTTGGCTGCTTTGCCATCAAGCAGTCGCAGCAATAGCACGCGCAGGGGTTGCAGAGGATCACTGAACCAGACCGCCTCCGCCGTCGGCGCCGAGCGCTGATCGACGCAGACGGCTCCGGAAAGCTGCGAAACCACCAGTGTGCTGATCCGCTCGGCGAGCTGGCTGGAAGACTGGTCAATGCGGATGACGCCCAGGGGCAAGTGGCGGATGAGCAGTTGTGCATTGGGCGGCAATCCGGGCAGGGAGCAGAGGCGAAAGGCCTCCTCCACCTGGTGACGCGCCGGTTGCAACAAGGCCGTTTTCGGGCTGCGGATATGCAGGTGGCGGATTCTGCGCTCGTCCATCATCATGCCGACCTCATTTGTACAGAGGTTTCAACCACCCATCGCAGCCAGTCAAGCCTCGCTATGCCAGCAACCCCAGTCGCTCACCGATCTGCACCTTGGTATTGGCCTCCAGCTGCACGCTATCGCCCACCACCGTCTGCACCTCGGCCACCACCTGACCTCCGGAGATATCCACCACGCGACCGCGTACCAGGGTGGCACCAGCCTTGCCCAGCGATACCGCCATGCCCACCCGCACCCGCGACAAATCAACCACCACCGGCAGCCGCAGCCCGGGGATCACCGTCACCGCTGCTGGCAGGTAGCCAGCGATGAGACGGTTTACTGGCGCATGGCTGGCACAGAGCAGGGCGACTCGTATGAGATCGCTGATCATCCTCTGCGCCTCGCTGGAGCTGCTCAGCATACGGCCAAAGAGCCAGTCGGCCAATTGCTGCATGGCGTGACGATCGATGTAATCGATCTCGTCAAAACGCGGCAGACTGTAGAGGTTGCGCAGACTAACCGGGCTATCGTACTGGCTGAGCTGCTCGGCCCACTCCAGGCGAATCCCGGCGGGGACCTCGCCAAAGCGCAGGTAGAGGCAGGTGATCACTTCGGTGATGCGCGAAAGCTCCAATGCCGCCCGCTGACTGGCGCCCATGCGGCCATGGCTGCCATCGATGACATCGCCAAGCGACACCACATCGGGCACCCGTAGCAACGACTCTTGCCAACCCAACGATTGGAAGGCGGCCAGATCGATGGCCTGGGTTTTGCGCCGCTCCACCTGAATGCGCTGCTGCACGACCTGCAAGGTCGCACCGAGCCCCAGCGCAAGTTTATCGCTCTCATCCACGCCGCTGCTGAAGAAGGGATGGACACTGACCCGCGTGGACGCCCGTTTCTTGGCCCCGGCCAGGGTGATGTGCAGGTCCTCCAGGCGACTCAACTGGGGCAGGATCAGATTCACAGCCACAAACCAGCTGAGCGGTGCCTCGCGCATTACATCGAGCATCGCCTCCAATGCTTCCGGCGCCTCAACCTCGCTGAGATCACAGAGCGGCAACGGCTGGTCAGAGAGGTCCGGGTCAAGGGTATGCAACGGTGCATCCCGTCGTGGATCAACACTGCGCGGCCGCCGAAACAGCACAAAGGGCACCAGGGTGGAGAGCACCTGATCGCGCTTGGCATTGAGTGCCGCGATGCGCGCCTCTTCCTCGGCCTTGAGCGAGGCGGCCACCGAAACATCGTGCCGCGCTTCGGCCAGCTCGTTGGCCACGGTCTTCAGTCGCGTATCGATACGGCTGAGGTGGGCCTGCACCTCGGTGATGGTCAACTTGCACCGCTCCACAGCGCGACGATAGGCCTGGATACGTCCTTCAATCAGCCGCAACAGGCCGACCACGCTCTCCAGGGCCTTGACGCCAGCATTGAAATAGGCGGCCTCGTCGTCGCCGACCAGTTTACCGTTGCTGTCGCGGGTGCCCACCGGATCGAAGTCACCGGCCAAAATCTTGCCGAGGATGGTGCTGTCGGTGCGCACCTCGGCAAAGGTGATGGGCTTGCCGCTCACACTGACACCGGGGATGCTGAGGTCATCCAGGGCCATGTCCGTGGCCAGCAGGTTACCGATCACCTCGCCCTTGGCCGCCACCCCGGCCAGATGGGCGATGTTGGCGCTCGACTCCTCCAGCCGCTCGCCGACGGTGGCGCTGTTGAAGCTCTGCATCTTGCCGACCACCGGGTTCTGTTCGCCGATCTCGGTGGCCATATTGGCGGCCTTTCTGTAGAGATCAGACGAACTCTGCCCGGAGCGCAGGTTGGTGACATCGCTCTCCAAGGAGGTGAGCTTGAGCCCCTCCTTGACACTAAGTTTGTCACTTACCCCGGCCAACAACTCACCGGAGACAAAGAGGTTGGCACGATTACTGGTTACGGCCTTGATCGGTGTCTCGGCGGTGGCGGCTGCGCTGGTATCGGTGGCAGCCGTCTGTTTGATGCGCGTGTAAAAGCTGGTCAACTCCTCTTTGGCGGCAACGGCGGATTCGCTCTTGGCGATCTCGGCCAGGGCCGGCGAGGTGGCCAGCTTGGTGCCGACCTCGTTGCCGACCATCATCTGCCGCACCCGATAGATGTCGGTGCGCAACCGCAGGAAGCCGAACTCGACGCAGTCATCGGCCTGATCGATCTTGGTCTGGAGAAAGTTGATGTAGTCTTCGATACCGATACTTGCCAGCTTGGCGATCTCGGTCTCGGTCAACGGCGTCGACTGATCCAGGTAGGTTTGCAGGGATTGCAGCGCCACCACCTGGTACTGCTCGTGGCCAAAGGCGGGTTTATTGCCGCTGATCACTTCGCTGGTGCCGAAATGTTCTTCGGTATCGAGCAGGGCCACATCAATGAGGAAACTGGCGGTGCCTATACCGACACTGTGGGCCTCGATGGCCAGCAGGTTGTCGCCTTCGACCAGCCAGTTGGTCAGCTCGCCCAGTTCATAGAGCCGGGTTTCGCTGGCAAGCGGTGTTGTTGCTCGGCTTGGCTGGTTGATCTCGTCGCTGCGCAGCAGGCGGCCGTTGAGCCAGGCGGTGAAGCCGCCGTTGGTGGTGATGACCAGGGTGTAGCGATGCCCCTGGATTAAGTTTTTCTGGGTGAAAGTAGAGCGCAGGTAGAGGGTGCGGTAGTGGCCGACCATGTCCTCCAGCACCGTGCCAAGTCCATCGAGCCCGTACCCATAGGGGGCGAGGCCGGTGCTCCAGTCGGACTCAGTAAAGCCGGGCTGTATCCAGTTGGATCCAGGGATGGCACTGCCCCGAAGAAAGCTCCATTTCCCGCCTGCCGGTACCATGGCAAGAGTAAAGTCCTTGGCTTGCTCCAAGCCGTCGACGCCGTCGATATCCAACAGCGGGTAAAGCAGCGGTCGCCCCTTGATCGCCGCAAACAGGGACGAGGCCTGACGCCGCAGCATCAGCCGCCGGCCGAGCCACTGGTCGCGCACCAGGCGGAAATCGTGCAGGGCCTGTGCAAAGCTCGCATCGATGGTCTCAACCACCAGCAGTTGCGGCTCGAAATAGGCCTGCGGTACCGGCACCAGTACCTCGACTTGGTCGGGCACATGCAGATCAAAACCCTGGAGGCCGGCACTCTCCTCCAGGGCGAGGTCGAGCTGCTCGTAGGGCAGGGCCAGGGCGCGCACCGCGAAACTGGCGGGAAAGAAGTGCTGGATCTGCTGGCGGGGCGCAAAGCATTGGCTGGGCAACACCCCCACCGGTGGCAGGTGGCGAAACTCGCTGGCCGCTTTCATCGTGGCCGGATCGATACTCTCGTCACCGCTCAGCCAGTCCACCATCTGCTCGTTGAACTGCTCGAAACGGGCCTGCCAGAGAAAACGATCCCCAGCGGTGCTCATCAGGCTGCCGCCCTTGGCCTCGCCGCCCCGCCGCAGCACGGCATGACGATCAATAAAGGTGAACTGGAGGCTGGCATCAAGGCCGATCAGAGCCAGCGGCACCCCCATTTGCCACCAGGGCAGCATCGCTCCTCCATCGAGTTGCTGCTCGGCCATGAAGATGGCCTGGGCCAGACGATTACGCCGCCAATCTCCGGCCACCGGCACCTTCCCAAGCAGCGCTGGCCAGGCGTAGAGCAACAGGCGGCAACCATCGAGCCACTGCCAATCCTCGAAGGGATCGGTGCTGGTATCGGCTACGCAAGGATCGGAACTTTCCTCCTTGCTGTACACCTGCACACACACCGGCTGCGCCACCAGAATCATCGCCTCGGGCAACGGTTTGCCGGCCGCACGCAGCTCGGCAAGGCTTGCTCCCAACCAGCCGGCCCCTTCTTCGGCCCCGGCCTGGGGAGATGGACCCAAGAGGGCTGCGGGGGCAAAGACCTGGAGATCATCCAGTCGCAACTGGTGGTTGCGGTTGAGGGTGAGTATTTCGCCACTGGCGGCCAGTGCTGAACCGGCAGCGATCTCCAGCACCACCTCCGCGCCAATGATGGCGGCATCCACCTCCAGGCCGTTGATCACTCCCGGCGACAGGGCCTGACCCAGGGTGGCGACGTGATCGAGACGGCTGTCCTGTTCCTTGGCAAAGGCATCCTGGGTGAGGGCGCGACCGGAAAAATAGACCAGCCGTTGCCGCCAATCGGCCTCGGGGACACGGGCCAGGGGCGGAGAAACGGCGAGCAGTTGTTCGCCGGCCAGCGCATCGATGATGGGAAAGCGTTTCATAGCCACCTCATCTTGTCCGAGTGACACTGGTGACGCGGGTAAGTACGGTGCTGGTGGCGGGCTTGCTCACCACCGGCCGGTTGACCGGGCTGAGCACAGCGCTGTTGTTGTTGATCACCTGGCTGATACGATCCTTGGCCGTGGCCGCGTCACCGCTGCTGGCTGCTGCCAGTTCCTGGGTAAGGATTTTCAACTCTTCGGCGGGCAGCAACTGGCTGAGGCGGTCCAACTCCGGCAGCAGGCCGGATTCGGCCACCGCCTCCACCACATTGGCATCGGCGCTGCCGGCTTCGTCTTTGGCCGCCAGGGCCAAGCCCTCGCCAAAGGAAGGAGCGGTGTAGCGCTCCGCCACCTTCATTACCGCCACGCTGTCGACGCTCTCGGTCTTTTCCAGTTCGCTGACGACGGCCTTGACCACGGTGTCGTTACCGGAGAGCAGCAGCGGCGAGGCGAGAAAACCGGTCAACTCGGCCTTGGCGCTGCTGGAACTGCGCAACAGCAGCGACTCGAAACGCGACTGCAAGCCAAGGGCAGCGATGCGATCCGTGACCTGTTTATCAACGGCGGCCTCGTCGCTGCGCAGATCCACCGACCAGGAGGTTACCTCGGCCTTGTAGTGGAGATTGCGACGGCGCAGATACCACAACTGGGTTTGGCCGCTCAACTCGGCCCGCCACAGACTATCGGCGCTGACCTTGGCGGGCAGTACCGGTGTGAGACTGCGCCGCAGTAACAGTTGATTAAGCGCAGTGATCGGTTTGCGTTTGGCCAGCATCCCAGGTTGGGCAGCGGGCAAGGTACGGCTGAGACTGGAGAGACTCTGCGTCAACCGACGGAAGCGGCTTCTCGCCACCGGCAACACCACCAGCACCGAGGTGGCCTCCTGGGCCTCGCCAGTAAGGCTGAGATCAAGCGGCGGCAACAGGATCGCCTCCTCAATCAGGGCCTCGAGTTCGTCCTCGGGGATAAGCGAGAGCTCCACATCCATTTCGGCCGGAAAAAAGGAGTGGGTGAAATCACTGGGGTTGATGCCGCTGATTGGCATCGGTCCGGCCGGCGGCAGCACGCTGAAGCGCTCGCTGGCGATGATGCGCGCCTTTGCACCCAGGCTCGCCTGGAGTTCGCGCAGATGGGTATCGTACTGGCGCAGATGAGCAAGCCGCAGCGGTCGCGACGACAGCCCCAGTCCCCAGACCTTACGCTCGCGCAGGCCGATTTCGCGGCGCACCATGAACATATCCAGCCAACGGATGACGCCATGATCGAGGGCAAGCATCGCCAAAGGCAGCATATTTTGCGGCTGGCCCTTGCTGCTCTCTTCAAAAAAGATCTCGCGGGCCACCCTTTGCCGTTGTTCGACCAACTCCATGCCGGTGGCATCAAAGGGATAGGGCACCAGTGAGACCGCCGTGGCCTCAATCACCGAGCCGTCGTGAACACTGCGCGGACCATCGATCTCGGTGGGATAGGCGGCGATGGGGTAGCCGGTGTATTCCACCCGGCGCAGGCCGACGATAAAGAGCCCGGTGCGGTTGAAGGCTGAGGCCTTGGCCTTGTTGGTCAGGCCGAAGCTGGCATCGAGGCGCTGGATCTCGGCGATGTCGGCGAGGTTGACCGTCAGTGCGTTGGGCAGCACCACCAGATCGCCGGCAGGCGTAAGGCCGTGGCCGGCCTCGATGGTGATGGTGCGCGCCTTGGTGGCGTGGCTGCTCACTCCCAGGCCGGTAATGACGCCAAATCCCGCCACCTTGCCGAAATCGTTATGCCGGGCGAGGAAATAGTTCTGCTCGGCGTTGAGGGCCTTGGCATCGAGGAAGCGACCATCAAACCATAACGGCCGACGGCGGCGATCATCGGTGACAATGGTGCCCTTGTCGCGTACCTTGAGCAGTTCACTAAGGTCGACGGCCTCGCGGGCCGGCCCTGTCGTCAGTCTGTTCATTGCCGTTCTCCCTGCATGGTGTTGTGCAGTCGTTGTTGTTGATGAATCGTCTCGGTTCGTCGATTACCAATACTAGCGGGGTTCACCGTAGGGGCACGGCGCGCCGTGCCCCTACACCCTGCCCCATGATCACGGATTCGCCGTCACTGCAATGCCCAGCCAGCGGGCCAGGGCGCCGGCGGTGACGACAAAGGGCCGCAGATCGTTACGCACCACCACCGCCTCAGCGAGGCGACGAGTTGGACGGCCACCGATTGGTCCCTGATCGGCGGGAATCAGCAGCCGCGCCAAAAAGAGATCCGCACGCCCCTGCCCGGCCACATGCTCGGCCAGAGGTTCCAGCTCTTGACCCGAGGCGTAGGCGGTGCCCTCCTGCCAGGCGCTAAAGATGGCATTGCGAAGGTTGGTTGCATCGCTTGCGAAATCAGGCCATGGTGACTGCGGCAGGGCCGGCTTGCTTTCCTGACGCAGGATCAGTCCCATATCGCAGCCATCGCTCAAGCGGCCATCAACGATACTGTCGAAACTCGCGCCGGCCTCATCGCTGAACGCCGGTGTTTTCTCACCCGAACACACCACAAAACGGATGAACAGATCCGCCGCCACGCCAGCCGGCGAACCAGTCCACAGGGCCTCAGCCGGGTGCCAGGCCAGTCGCAAGGCTTCAGAGGAGGTGGCCTGATACCACCTGTCAAACAACAGGCAACGCGATCCGCCCACCTCGATCATGCGCCCCAGCCGATCGATGGCCAGGCCTGGCGCCACCATCAGCCGCTCGCTACGGGCCGGGGTATCGCCGCTTGCCTCCTGAGCGGGCGCCCAATCGACCTCCAGACCAGCCAGGGTGCCGTAGCCCATGGTGTAGGCCAGTGCCCGTGCCAGGCGACCGCGGTGGTACTGCTGCTCGGCCTGGAAATCTTCCGCGCCGAGCAACATGCCGGTGGCATAGTTGACCCGATCCGCCCCTTTGAGCTGTTCTAATGCATCCTTGATTGTTGCCATGGTTGCTCTCCCTGGAGAAAGGCGCTGTCGTCTCAGGTAATGGGAATGATCGGCCTTACCGGAATCACCGGCGTCACCGGAGTGACTGGCCTGATCGGCACCAGCAGTCGCACCACCTCGATACTGATGCGCGCCGCCTTGCTGCGGTTGCCCTGCGCATCGCTGACCACCAGTTCAAAGGTGTGCGTTCCCACCGGCAATCCCTTGTCCACCGTGATCGTGGGTTCGGTGGTGGTGAAACTGCGCTGACTGGTGAAATCGGCCATGGTGTTCAGTCCACCAGGGTCCACTCGTAACGGATGATTTTCCCTTCCAAATCAACCGATTTCTTGCCATCAAGCACAAAGCCCTTGCCCAAGCCGATGCGCCCGTTCTCCAGGATATTGCCGGCCTCGTCGCGAGCGACCACCACGGCAGTGGGTGCCTGGTCGTCGACAACAATCACCAGCACCGTGGCTGGGGACGAGACGTTGCCGGCATCGTCGGTCACCTGCAGTTGAAAGCTGTGTTTACCGATTTTGAGCTTCTCCCCAGGCATCTGCACGGTGAGAACAGCGTCTTCAGTCTTGACCGGATTAGCAAGGATCTCTTCGAGTTTGATGGTGCTCATGGTTTGTTGTCTCCTTCAAGATAGGTCCAGTGGTAGCCGGTCAGGTGGCGGCCATCCGCAGCCCGCGACCCGCTACCGTCCAAGGTGAAATGGTTGCCATAACCGGCCGCCACATCCTGGCCCTTGGCCGTCGGTGGCGGCGTTGCCGGTGGTGCAGTGGCCATGCCTTCCAGGCGCGGATCCAGGGTGATCGGGCCGGTGATGTAATCGCCACGGCCGATGTGGCTGATATTGACGCGGGCCGGTTTGAGCGGCGGCCGTTTACCGAGATAAGTATCGACGCCAACCAGGGAGCTGATACCCACCAGGAGCGGCGCGCTGGTCGGCAGGATGCGCAGCTCGACGTGGGCCGGCACCTCGCGCTGGGCGATACGCTCGATGATGCCGAGATCCTGGGGGGTGACGTTTTGATGCACCAGGATGGTGAGACGGAAGGCGAGGCGATCAAAGAAACTGTCGATGGCGGCTTGCTCAGCCTCGGCAACGCTCAGCTCGGCGGCAAAGAGCGCCAGGAACTCGCGTCGCTGCTCCTCACCGATAAACAGGGTATCGCCGATGAAGGAGTTGCCGCTTTCCTGGAGGCCCAGGGTGAGAGGATGGTCCTGGTCATCGAGGTCGGCACCGATGATGGTGGCCAGGGTGCGGCGCAGTCGAAAATCCTCCAGCACCACAATCTCGCCGCCACTGACACCGCCATCGGTGGCCAGATCAAGCGCCAGTTGCAAGCCGCGCAAGGTACCGTGCCATTGGTAGAGTTCGCTGGCGTTGGCGAGAAAGGTGCGGCGCTTGGTCTCATCCCAGCCGTTTTCAAAGGGAAAACCGATCCATTCAGCGAGCCAATCCAAAGCCTCACTGGGGGCTGTCTGCGGCCGGGTGACCAGATGGGCATGAGCGATACGATCCTCAAGCGGCGTCAATATCCCTTCAAAATTATGGAGAAAACGCTCAAGGAAATCGGCGCCAGTGGCATCAGCCTTGGCATCGGCCTCGGGCGGAAAGCAGCGTTCCCAGTAGAGCCGGGGCAGGTAATGCTCGACATAGGAAAAGCGGCTGGCATAGGCGCGCAGGGCAAAGAGTTCCGGTGTGCTGTTACCGGGGCCGGTCAGTTCGACGCGCACATGGAGGTAGCGGCCACGCAGGCTGCGTACCCTGCGGCCAGCACGCTGCACCAGCACGGTGAACAGCCCCTTGCGGCCGGCCTCGCGGGCGCAGGGCAACAGGCCGGGATGATAGGGCAGTTCCGAGGCCTGCGGGCACCAGCAGGCAACGGGGATGTCCGCCTTGGCGCCCTGGCGAAACTGCTCGCCAACACGGTGCTCAAACCATTGCGCTTCGGCGATGGTTTCCGCCTCTGCCTGCTCATCGAGGGCTGCCAGCCACAGGCGAATACCACAGCCCTGGGGAATACTGGCCTCCAGATATATTCGGTGCCAGAGAGTATCCGCCTTGCCGCTGTCCAGGGGAGCGGTGGCGATGGCATTGTATCCCTCGCCCAGACGGGTGAAGAAAGGAAAGGAGAGCCGGTGCAGGCCGTGGCTGGTCGTGGTGCCGGGATACTGGGGCGGTTGCTCGAAGCCGTGGATGAAGGGACCGAAATCGTAGTCGGTTTTCAGGGGGTAGAGATCACCGACTGGATACTGGTGGGCGGGTTTGACGGCCACCTGTGCAGCCATCCAGCTGTAGGCACGGGCCTCGCTTTTGGGCTCCAGGGGCGGCATCTCGCCCACCTTGCCACAGACCAACACTGCCTGTCGATCATCCTCCACCCAGGCCAGGCTGTAGGGAAAGCGTGTACCAATCAGGGTCAGCGGCTGGCTCAGGCGTTGCTGCTCATCGAGTCCGCGCAGCACCGCATCAGCACCGCCCACCCAACTGAGCACCACCAGTTCTCCCCGGCGGCTACAGGCCAGGGCCACCGGTTGTTCGCCCTCGGGCCAGGTGGTATTCAGCACTTGCAAGCGCGGGGGATCGGCATTTTCCTGGCAAGGACGGACGGTTTGCGCGGTATAGGGTTTGTGCAGCAGGTGTGAGTCGGGCTGACCTTGCAACCGGGCCAGTCGCCGGTTGTTGCGATCCAGTACCCAGACACCGCCCTCGGGGTGCGGGCTGAGCCGCCAGGCGACAAACCCGGGTGCACTCACCACGGTATCGTCAAAGCGGTCGCGCAGGTCGTGCAGGAGAATGGTGCCATCGATTACCAGATAGAGGACGCCGTCGTAGCCCAGGGCAAGGTCAGTGGGCGGTGTGGTGCCAGGGAGTCGGTAGCGCACCACCGGGATATCGCTGACACCGACGGCGACCAGGGCATGGAGGGCACCGTCGTACCAGGCGCGGTTGCCATGCTGATCGCTGGCTTGGGGGATTGTCGCCAAGCGCGCGGCAGCCTTGTCGCCATCCTCGATAAGGCCAAGATCACGCCGTTGCCGGGCCAGGTGCAGGCTGCGCCGCTGCCGGTCATAAGCCAACGCTGGCGGATCACCGGGCAACCGCCAGTGCGGTTCGTCGGCGAGCAACCAGAATTGCAGCCCGTTGGCATCCATCAGCAGACCTCCGGCACCACGGGCAGGGCAACGATGGAGGTGGTGTTCCCGGTTTCCTCACTGCTGGTACCGGTCTGGCTCTGGCCGATGCCGGTTACGGTGGCCGGCACCTCGCCGTCGGCGCTGATGGTGGCCACCAGCAGCTCGGGCAATTGCCAGGGTTCGAGGGTGATGTCGATGGCCTGGCAGACCTGAGAGCGAGCCTTGATCTGCCAGAGCTTCTGGCCGCCGACGGTGATCCGCTCAAAGAGGTTGACGCCGCTGACCGTGTTCACCCCCTTGACCTGGGCCACCACCACCTCCAGTTCGCGATCCTTGACCGGCCGCCCCAGTGGCCAACCCTCGCCCTGGGGACCATGGGGGGCCAGGGGCCAGAGAAAACGGTAGATTGCCTGCCGTACCTCCTCGCGCACCTGCTCCTGGCCATAACCAGGCCGCACCGTCAGCCCCACGCTCACCGCCAGGGGGATGTATTCGCAGCCAATGACATAGAGCTCGGTGGCCAGGGGCCGTCTCGGGGCAAGGTAATCAAAGACCCGCTGGATGGTGGGCTGATCGGGCCGGGGATTGGGGGATACCAGGCTTTCCTTGCGCGGCAGCACCATCACCGAGACCACACCCGGCACGTTGAAGCGTTGTTGCAGGGGCAGAAAGCGGGGCAAGACCTCCACCCGGCCGATGTTGGCGCCGGGGACCTCGGCCACCAGCGATTGGTAATCGCCGGCGGTGATGGCGCGGTGTCGGTGGCGCAGTCGCGACGGGATGCGGCTCTCGGCCTCATCCAGGGTCTCGGCCTCGGCGCCGCCGTCGGTGGCGATGCCCTGCACCACCTTGAGCTTGCGGCTCACCGCTCCGCCATCGGCTCCCTTGGCGGTGATGGTCTGCAAGGTGCCGGCAGCAAGGTTGCCGCTACTGCCACCACCGGCGCGCATCAGGGCCACACGGATGCGTGCCCCTGCCTCGGGGATGCGGCCCTGCATGCCGTTGCCAAACTTTACCGTGCCGGCCTCGCTATCCAACTGGTAGATGCGATCATCACGGCCACCCAGGGCCAGATCCTCCACTGCTACCCAGGCCACATTGCCCAGCCCCGTCTCCTCGACCTCCAAACGAAAAGTTGCCGCCTCCACCGAGCTCAGCGGCAGGTGCACCACCTGGTCGGGATTGCCGCTGCTCTGGCCGATGATGCGGCCACGCAGGGTCTGGCGCTGGTCGATTTCCACCGCATTGATCCCTACCCAGCTCAAACGCAGCGCCTCCACCTTGGCCGCGGGCCGCAAACGCAGCCAGGCCACCAGCCGCACCAAACGGTCGGGATCATCGAGCCGGGGCGGCCGATCACCGACACCGGCATTGGCCTCCTTGCGGGCATCGCCCTCCAGCAGGCCAAAATCGGAGGTGTCGCCGGGCAGGGCCAGTCGCTCGATGCCGCGCCGGGTGTAATCGCCGGTGGTATCCTCGATGCGCGTCAGTGGCGTGTATACCGGGTTGCCGTCGAGCAACTCATTGGTGCTGATGGCCCAGTCGTGGGGCAACTGGTCGGCACGGCGGATATCGGCAAAGCTCTCCGGCAAGACGATGGCCGGGGCAATGCCGACATTGAGCAACTGCCGCCCCTGGCCGTCAGCAGTGAGGGAGGTGCGCACGGCGGCCACATCCTCGGGGCGCGCGGCCAGCAGGGCTACCCACAGGCTACGGTCGGCGGTGTCGCCAACCAGATCAACGCCGCTGGCGCTGGCCAGGCCATCGACGAATACCGGGGTGGTGACATAGGCCGCCACCGCGCCTTCGACATCGTGGAACTGGCGCAGCCCCTCGATGACATCGGCCATGGCCACCTGTTCCTCGGGCGTGAGCAGCCGCTTGATGTAGCACTCGCCGCTCACCGGCAGCACCGTCACCTCGCCCAGGGTCTCGAAACTGACCGGTCCGTTGACCCTGGCCTCCTTGGCCAGTTTCACCGCCGTGACCGGGTTTTTCTCATCCAGCATCACCGACACCAGCCCACGCGCGGCACGGGCCGGCATCATCGGCATACCCAGCAGTTGCAAAAAGGCCAGCCGCTGCCGTTCCGGCACCAGGTTGGCACGGTAAAGCAGGGTATCGGCCAGCCAGGCAAAGAGCTCCACCAGGGTGCGGCCGGGGTCGCCGGTCTGTTGCGGCACCCACTCCGGCGTGTGTGCCGGCACGCGCGCCAGCAGTTCCTCAACCAGATCGGCATATTGTCTGTCATCCAGACGCGGCGGGGTTATCGGCATACTCCTACCTTTCCAGTTCCAGGGTGATGCCCATCTGCTGCGTGCGGTTGGTGCGACGCAGACGATAGACGATTTCGATGCGCACCGTGTCGGGACGCTCCTCCAACTCCCACACATCGACCTTATCCAGGATGATGCGAGACTCCCAGCGTTCCAGGGACGCGGTGATCAGATCGCGGATGCGGCGCCTTGTGGTCAGGGTGTTGGGTTCGTGCAGATAGCGCTCCAAACCGCCGCCAAACTCAGGCCGCATCAGCCGCTCGCCTGGCTGGGTCTGGAGGATGATCATCAGCGATTGGCGCACGCTCTCCTCGAGCGTTGGATACCGCCATCGGCCTTCGCCATCGGGCACCCCGAGCAGCGGCCAGTTGACGGGTACGGATGCCTGGCTTTTCATCACTCCTCCGAATCCTTGCCCTTGAGCCCGGGGATGGGCAGGCAGACAAAGAGATAGGGAATCCAACGGAAAAAGAGATCAAAGAGGGCGACAATGATCATCATCAAAATAAGCGCGCAGAGGGTGACAATGGGAATCGACAGCGAGCAGATGACGCCAAAACTGTTGCCGCCCTCCTCGCATTTGCCGCTGCCGGGCTCGGGCAGATCCTTGTGAAAGGGCCAGGGCAGCACAGACAACACCAGGTCGGCCAGGGTCATCTTACGGATGCTTTTCAGTTTGCCGCAGAGCATGTCGGAGAGCACAAACCCGGTATTTTTCTGATACTTACGCAAGCCGGCCGGGCTGATATCCAAGGGCATGGGGATGCGTACCGGCCGGGTCGGCGCATCGGGATCAAAGAAGGCGGCCATCTGGAACGGACGGGAGGCGGCGCTGACCAGGGCCGGAAACATCGGGCCGCAACCGGGCCGCTCATAGACGCAGCGCACCACGAACCAGGCCTGGCGCGGATCGCCGGCCGGAATGGTGTCGATCAACTCCTCGGCCACCGGTGCCGCCGGCAGCAGGGACTCGACCAGCTGCGCCAAGGAGTCGACTGCGGCCAGACGCCGCTCCAGGCCGGACAAGCCTTCCAGGGCGGCGGCGTCAATCTCGGGCAGGACAATCTCCAACTCGGGATCGGCCAGGGGAAAGAGAAATTGCGGCCATTTGGCATCGACATTCAGCGGCGAGTCATCTTCGCCAAAACGGGTGAAGGTGGATTCCACCGCTTCCAGATCATCGCCGGCCGCCAGTGCCGCCATCAGGGCATCGGCCAGGCTCCAGGTGATCTGGTGATGTTTGTAGGGGGCGAATGGGCCGGGTACCTGGGCAGCCAGATGCCAATATATGATAAAAGCGAGAAAAATCCCTCCAGCCCCGGTGTGTTGCCAGGCCTGGTATCTGAGCACCTGGCGCAGCCCTTCCTCGGCGTCGCTCAAACTTTCGGTTTCTGCCTTGCCGCTGATGAGGCGAAAGGCCAGTTGCCAGGAGAGCACCGTCGAACGTAACACCGTCAGCAGTTGGCGCTGTTGCTCATCGAGGATAATTTCTGCCTGGGTGCCGCTGAGCACCTGCCAGAGTTCTGGGCAATTGCTGTGGAGAAAGCGTGCAAAATCAAGCAGCACATACCAGGAGCCGGTCTGCATCTCATCACGGGCCGTGCGCAGCAAGCGGTTGCGCTCGTGGGTTTTGACCGCTTCACTGCCGCTTACCGTGGTGATGTTGGTGCGAGCCACCCGGCCTTTCACCTCTGCCTGCTCCAGCAGCAGTTTCCACGGGGCAATGACATCGGTCTGCAAGAGCAGTCCGGCTAGGCTTCGGCTGCCATTGGCCGCCATCTTCGTGCCGACCTCGCCACCCAAGCTGGCCCCAACCCACTGCTCACGCCGGCTCACCGGGATGACACCGTTGTAGAGGCAGCGCGGTGCGCCGCAACTGCCGGTGAAATGCACCGGAAAAAGTGGCATCTGCTCCTCGCCGCTCACCAGTTGCGCGGGCAAGGCCGAGCTGTGGCTGCCGATGCGTTGCCATTGAGGGCCGGCCGATCCCGCCACCAAAGCATATTCATCCCAATGGGCCAGGGGCGTGTTGCTCTCATCTTTCTGAGATTGCGGAGCTATCAGCCGACGCAGCACAAAACTGACCTTCTCCTGACGGCGGGGATCAAGCGGACAATCCGGCAGCCCGGCCGCCTCATCAATCAACGAGGCACTGATCAGATAATGGCGTTTCTGGCTGGCCTGATAGAGTTTGAGCGGTTGCTCCTCGGAGAGCAGGTTGCGCACTGGCACCGTCCTTGGTCGCAGCAAGCCCTTGAAGGATTGCAGGTTGATGGCGGCAATCTTTTTTTTGGCCTGACTGGCACGGTGGGTCTTCTCATAGAGGAAGGCCACCTTGGAGGTGGGCATGGCGGCCGCTGATGGCGCTGATGGCCGGGTCATCGGTGTGCGCCAGGTCTCGGGTTGGGCCAGCCAGTCGCCCAATCGCCCCGGTTCGCGGTGCAGGGTATCGATCAGTTCCTGCATGAAGTCATCGTGGTCAAAGCGGAGGATGGCCGGGCGCACCGCCTCTCCCCTGCCCTGCAAGCGCAGGCCCACCGGCGAGGGGCTGGCCCAGATCGGCAACGGTCCCAGCCAGCGTGGTCTGGGCTTGGTCGATTGGAAAGTGGTGGGTTGAATGGTGGCTACCATATATTGCCCGCTCCCGGGGTGTAGGAGGCGCTGATGACGCTGTTGGTGATAACGGTATCCGCCTTGACCACGCCGTTGAATTGGGACATGCCGGCATTGACCGTGACCATGGAGGCGCTGATCTCCACCTGTGTGGCCTGCACCTTGACCTTCATACCGGTGGTGATGGTCACCCCCTGCATGTCGTAGGTGACGGTGGTATTGCCGATGGTGAACTCGATCTTGCCGCCGCCGTTGTCGGTCAACTCGCCGCTGACCCCGCCCGGGGTGGTGAAACTGATGGTGGGCTGGCTAGCCTGCTCCTCGATAATGGCGATACGGGTGCCGGCCTTACCGGTGATGGTCCAGCGATCGACGCGATCGCCGCTGCCGCCGAGGGTCTCCGGCACGGCAGCGCGACCGTTCCACAAGCCGCCGATGACGATAGGCTGACGCGGATCACCGTTAATAAAGGAGACCAGCACCTCGTCATCGACATCGGGAATAAAAAAACTACCCCGGTTGTCGCCGGCAAAGGGCACGGCCACCCGCGCCCACAGCGGGCCGTTCTGCGACTCCGGGCCATCAAAAGCCACCAACCGCACCTGCACGCGCCCCAGTCCGTCGGGATCGTTCACCGCCACCACCGTGGCCAGGTAGATGCCGCCATGCAGGTTCGGCACCAGGGAATGCAGCAGGTGTTGATCACTCATGCCGTGGTCCCCAGGTAAGCGGAGGTGGCGACGAAATCGGTCATGTAGCCCTCGCGCAGATCGAAACGATGGTGGGTGCTGATGATGGCATAGGTGTTGGTGAAACGCGGGCTGACGCCGCTTAAGCGCAGATGACAGCCAACGCGAATGCCCGGATGCCCGGTGGCGGTGCCCTCGGCGGTGACAAAGCGGCGCGCACGTTGATCATAGACGGCATCGGCCAGGGCCTGGGCCTCACCATCGGTGGTGACGCCGATATGGCCGACATGCTCACTGCGCTCTGCCAGGGACTGGGCCAGCAGGCTGGCACCACTGCGGCCACTGCCCGGCCCGAGCGATAGGCCGCGACCAATGCCGCTCACCGCCTCGCCGCTGCTGGCGTTCCAGCCGGCGCTGGTCACCTCGCTGACCTGGTGGGCCAGATCGGCGATGAAACGCACAGAGCGCAGATCGCTGCCCAGGGTGAGTTCCAGGGACTGCCGCCGTATCTCGGCAAAGGGCATGGCCTCCAGGCGGTCGCCGACGATCTGCACCTCGGCATCGTACTGGCGCAGCAGGCGGCGAAGAAAGGCAAGATCACTCTCGTTGAGCTGCACCCACAGCCCGGTGCTGTCGCCAAGCCCGCTCACCTGCGCTTGCAGGCCGAACCGCTGGGCAATGCGGCTGACGATATCGGCAAGGCTCATATCCTGGTAAATCTCGGTGCGGCGGGCCTGCCGGGCCAGCTGCAAGCGGTCTTCGGCCAGGATGAGCAATTCTGGCGGCGCATCATTGCCGAACTCCGCCTCAAGCGCGGTGACAATGCCGCGAAAGATCTCCTGGGAATCGGCGAGATCACCGGTACTGACCACCAGGGTGGAACCGAGATGCACCTCGGCCTCCGCCTCAAAGGCAAAATCAGCACCGCCGTCGGCATCGGAGGCCCAGTTACTCAAGCGCAGCTCCAGGGAAGCCAGCCCCCCCTCCTGCTCCCGCATATCCAGGGCCAACAGCAACTCGTCGATCTTTTCAAAGCGTTGTCCATCCACGGTGACAATGGGCCGGGGATTGGAAACAGCGGGTCTATTGAGCGTCGGGGGAGACATCAATCCGCCTCCAATCGCCGGCGACGGCGCTGCATGGTGGCCTGATGCTGCTGCCATTGCCGCAACTGGGCGCCAGGGGTGGGCGAGGGTTCGCCCTGCTCCTGGGGTGGCGTCGAGGGGGCTGGAGGTTGTTGCACCTCGGTGGTGACCTCATCAAAAATTACCGGCATCACTGGCCTCCATCAAAGGCGATGCGATCACTCAAAGCCCCGCCGGAACCGACATCGGCCTTCATTCGCGGTGAGCCTTGCAACTGTGCCTGGCCGCCGATGGCAAAGGCGGAATCGCCGCTGGCGGCTCCGGTGGTGCCCGTGGGGCGGGAGAAGGTGTCCAAATCAAGTGCGGTGGAGCTTGGTTGACTGGTGCTGCGCAGGCCGCTATAGCGCTCGTTGCCGTTCGCGCTGTTGCCACCGCCCGATCCGCTGCCCGAAGCGGATGTATCTGCATCGAGCTCGATTGCTGTCTCACCGGGAAAGCGCATATTCTCGATACCATTGGCCGCGGCAATGTTCCGGCCAGCCTCGGGATTGCCGGCCATGGTGGCGATCTGTGTCACGCCCCGGCCATCCTCATCGTTCAACGGTGGTGCCTGGATGGCATTACCACGGCTACTGCCGAGCAGGGAGCCACCGGTCTGGGCGCGCCGGGCGTTGGAGCCGCCTGCAAACACCCGGTCCTGACTGGAAAGGGTCAGATTGACGCTGGCGCGCAGGGGAACGCCGTCGGCGGAGAAGAAATCGATGGTTTCCCGATAGTTCTCCACCATACCGGCAAAGCGGTACAAGCCCCAATCAAACTCCACCACCGGCGGCGTGCGGTTGCCACTGCTGCCCGGCTCCATCAGCCGCGCCACCTTGACGGTGTGCAGGCGCACATCCTCGCCGCTGTGGGTAGTGTCAAACAAGAGCTCCAGGCTGAGTTTCCCTGTGCTCTCGCCGGTATACTGCTTGGCTGCATTGCCGGCACCGGTGTTGCGCACCGTGTTGGTGATGGTGTATTGCAGGTTCTCCGGGTTGAAATGAACATCGAAATGCTCATTATTGCGCGTGTTACGAATGCTGGCTTTGGTGATTTCCGGCGGCATGGCAACCTCCTACAGCCTGTTGACCACGGCAGCCTCGCGCCGCAGCCCTTCATGGACCAGATGCAGCTCCTCGATGGCCACCTCGCTGTTGCTGGCGATCAGATCCGGAGCCTTGAACTTGATGGGCATGGCCTTGAGCAGGGTCCAGGAGTAGAGCCCCGCACCGGCCTGATCAAAGAGGGTGATGGTGACATTGAGGCGCTGGGCATAGGCCCCCTGCCCCACCAGGCTGAACCAGGTCCACAAATCTCCATTGCTGCTCAGACCGCGCTTGAGCACCACGGTGGAAAAACTGACATGTCCCATGCGTTGGTTGGCCCCCCAGTTGCGGCCGCCCTCCTTGATGGTCTTGGGCTCCATGGTCACCTCCAGGCCGCTGCACTCGGCAAAGGCGCCCCGACAGAGCAGCACCTCTCCGCCTTGGGTTGCATTGGCCAGCATCTGCTCCTTGAAATCGACCTGGAAGCGAAAACCGATGACCGGGGTCTCAAAACCATCCATCAGGCCGCCTCCAGGATACCAAGATTGGAAAGTGATACCGCGCCATCGGCCATGGCCAGCTGAATGCGCATGGTTTCGATGCAGGCGGCGGGTCGGATCAACACCTGCACGATAACGCGACCGCTGTCGAGATCCTGCTGACTCATGGTGGAACGATCGCAGCGCACCGCATAGGCGGCTTCATCAGCCGATGCAGCCAAAGCCCCCACTCGCTCCAGGGCGGCCAGCACATCCTCCATCCGCGCCTTGATGCGTGCCCACAGCACTTCGCCCGAGGCATCAAAGACATATTCGTTGCCGATGGCGCGAGCCGCGCGCATCACCAGAGCGATGGTGCGGCTGATGCTGGCCTGACGGTAAGAGCTGTCATTATGGGTGGTGATATCGGAGAGCAGGCGCACACCGCCGGGCTGCGGGCCAAAGAGGCAGAGGCGATCAATGAGCGCCGCCTGGGGCGAGGCCTGGGGCGGGGCCTTGGCATTGCGCCCCAATTGCTGCGCCTGCGACAAGGGTGGTTGCACGCTGATCAGCTCTTGCGGCACCAGGGCGGTGGCACTGCGGAAGGTGCCGCGTGTCAATGCGTTGCGGGCGAGCAAACCGGCCATCACCCCCTCGGGTGGCTCGATATTGCCGGGGAGATCGCCCGCGTAGGCAGTGCGCAACCAGGGATAGACCAACTGCACAAAGGCGCTGGCAATGGAGCAGGCAGCCATGGTCTCCTCGGTGGCGGAACCGTCCAGCTCCGGACAGCGCTGGGCCGCCAGACTGCCGCTCAGCCAGCCCTGCTGGTGCATGAAGGCGAGCACGCTGGAGGCGGCGCTGCTCTGTGCCTGCGGTAAGGGCAAGGCGGCCAACAACGGGACATCACGGCGGTATGTGGCCAGAAACAGGGCGGCCCGATGTATCACCGTCCGCCATAGCAGATACTCCGCATCGGTGCAGGCGGGGGCGGTGAGTTGCACCACCCGCGACGCCTGATCAGGAGCCGTCTCCTGCTGGGCACAGGCGACGAACTTGGGCATGGATGGGGGAATTTCGAGTGGATCCTGGGATTCGTCCCGGTACAGGCTGACCAACTCCGCCAGATCCGGCAGGGCCACAAAGGACACCTCGGGCAGGCCGAGCAGATGCTCCAACCCCTGCCAGAGGCCACGATTGGCACGCAGGCCGGCTGTGATCGGCACCAGGTTTGAGAGCAGCGCATCCCGGCTGGCGCGATCGGCCGCAAGCGGCAATGGCGGCGCCAAGCTGATGACGTAACAACTCCGCCCGCCCTGGGCAAAAAATGATCGCACCGCTGCACCGAGATAGCCGGCGCCCGTGGTGGTAGCTCCGTTGCCAACCCCATAGGGCCGCTCGTTCCAGGCAAAAAGCGTATCAAAACGCGACCAGGAACCAATCGGTAGGGGCAGATTGTAGAGCGAGGGCACCGACTGCGCACCGCTGCTGGTGGCACCGGGCCACCAGCCCTCCTGCTCGAGGTATTGGGTGAGGTCCTGCGGGATGACCAGGTCTGGGCGCAGCTCGGCCAGGCCGATAAAACAGGCGATATCGGCGCGGTTGGGTGCCGCCTCGATGCCTGGTGCCCGTGTTTCAAAAACCAGTCCCTTCATCGCCCTCTCTCACCGCTGTTCATGGGTGCACAGCCTGCCGCGCAGGGATCTCTCAGGCCACTTCCAAATCGATCTTTTCCACTGACAGCACCAGTTCTTCCATGGCCACGTCACCGCCGCCCTTGGCCGCCAGGGTCGGGCCGGTGTACTTCATCGGCAGCACATTGAGCAGCTTCCAAGACTCGACTTGGGTCCCGGCCTCGTCGAGCAGGGTGATGACCACCGAGCGCTTGGCCGACGGCCCCTTGACCTGCGCCTCCTTGATCCAATCCCACAGATCCTTGGAGTTGACGATGCCGCGCTTGAGGGTGACATCGGCCACCTTGTGGATGCCAGCCACCTTGGTCACATGATTTTCCTTGTCGTTGCCGTTGCGGTATTCGGCGATGGTCAGTTCAACACCCAGGCCGCTGACGTCGGAAAACCCGCCCAGGGGCGTTTCCGGGCCGTTGGGGCCATTGAGGTTGACGAGAAAGTTAAAGGCCCCATAGGGTACGGTACGATCTGCCATGATGTCTGCTCTCCTTGGCTAGCGTCGATGATCAATCGCGGGCATCCGCGGTCTTCTGGCCGATGCGGAAGATGACGAATTCGGCCGGTTTCAGCACAGCTACCCCGATGAGGCAAATGAGACGGCCGTTATCGAAATCGTTCTGGGTCATGGTGCTGCGGTCGCAGCGAACAAAATAGGCTTCTTCCGGAGTGGCGCCCAACAGATCGCCGGAGCGCCATTCATTGTAGAGGAAACTGGATACCGCCTCGCGGACATTGGCCCACAGCAGGGGTCCATTATTCTCAAACACCGCCCACTGGGTGGAGCGGTCGATGGAGTGTTCGAGATAGAGGAAGTAGCGACGCGGACCGATGTACTTCCATTCCGGGTCCGAGCTGGTGGTGCGGGCGCCCCAGACCCGATAACCGCGGCCGGGGAAAAAGCGCAGGCAGTTGACGCCGCGCGGATTGAGCAGTTCCTGCTCGGCATGGCTGATGTTGCGCTCGAAACGAAGCGTGCCGCGGACGATCTCGTTGCCCGGCGACTTGCTGACACTACGGCTAATATCGTTACGGGCATAGATGCCGCACATGAATCCCGACGGCGGCAGGGCGATCTCGCGCGGCACGCTGGCGTCATCGGGTTTAGACAAGGGGTTGGAAACCATTACCCAGGGGTAGTAGAGGGCGACGTAGCTGGAATCAAGCACGCTCTTGTCGATCAGGGCCTCGGTGGGCAGGATGCCCTGACGGCAGTCGAGCACCGCAAAGCGGTAGGAACGCCTTGCCTCGACATGACCACAGAGGGCTTCCTGAATGCCGAGGCGATCAGTGAAGCTGGCATAGCCCGGCGCGGCAACGATGGAGATATCGTCGATACGGGTAAGGCCGTCCAGTGGGTCGGTGTAGGATGCGGTGGCCGGTTCAGCGCCGTCGCCGCCGCCGCTGAGGGTCTGCACATCGCCGTCGATGGTATCGAGGATGGCGTGGAGACGAAAACTGTCGACACCGTCACCAAGTTCGATGGCATGGGCCAGTTCCAACTGATCCACCAGGCGGGCTGGGGTGGGATTGAGGATGGCGCCGATGAAGCGGGGGTGGGTGTCGCCCAGGCCGAGGTTCTCGTAAAAGCTCTCGCTGCCATCGCTGTCCTGGATGAGCACATTGGCGGTGATGAACACCTCATCGCCGCTCAAGGGGCCGGCATAGGCGGTATTGGCCGCATCGCGGAAGGTGGTGGTGCGTTTGACATAGACGGTGCCGTTATCGAGCATCAACGATCCGGCAGGCGCCCGCTCCAGGGCCACGGTGGTCACCGGCGCCTCCACCAGGGTCACGGTGACGCGGGCATCTCCGGCCCGGCCGGGACTGCGGGCGATAAAGCGCAGGTTGTTGGCATCATCGGCATCTGCACCGATGAAACCGCTGCGGGCAATGCCGTCGCCGCCGCTTTCGTTGTAGACGCGGGCCACGAACAGGCGGGCGCCGCCGTTGTCAAAGAAGTTGCGCACCGCATGGGCAATGTAGTTGGTGGCCTCGGTGCCACCAAAACTGAGGTTGGCAAAGCCGCCGAAGATGCGCTCAAAATCGCCAAAGCTGGTGATCAACACCGGGGCACCGTCCAGCGGTCCCTTGCGGGTCGGGCCGACAAAGGCAGCGGTGCTGGTACTGACGCCTTCAATCGATTTGGCGCGAAAACTGGTCTCTTCGACATAGACGCCGGGGGCTAAATACTCAGGCATGACTCGTCTCCCTTCGGTAAGTTACGTTACGTTGATCACCACTCGTTCCATTCGTCCCGTGCTGAGCGCCAGATCCATGCTCAGGCGTTGGTTTGCCGCGTGATTACTTTCCAGCAGATCTGGATTGACCGGCCAGGAGGTCGAAGCGCCCAGCGACAACTCCAGGCGCACCGGCAGGGTGTTGACCAGCACCGGAGGTTCACCTTCCCCATCGGCTGCATCTGCACTGTCGGCGAACTTGGTCAGCGGTACGCCGGGTACAATCACCAGGGCCTCGCCGCGCTCATCGGAGAGGCCACTGGCCAACACGGTGTCATCGGCGCGGTCCACCACCCTGAGCAGGGCGCCACGGACCGGGGTATGACCGGCACCCCTGGCCACGGAGATGCGCAGACTGGACCAATTGTGCGTAAGAACTGCCGTGCCGGCCGGATACAGAGAAACGGTCACTGCACGAAACAGCGAGCCCTCCTGATCGGCGTGGGTGGGGTCCGGATCGCGGGGCAAGGCCAAGTCGAAGAGCCTGGGCAGGTAGCGGCCCAGCGGATCACTGATGGCAAAGCGATAGCTCCGCGACAACAGCGCCGGACTGGCCGGTGCCTTGTCAAAGGCTACTTGGTGGCGCTCCAGCCGTTGCGCGGCGGTGACCACATAGAGGCCACTGAGGTTCCGCACCACCGTGGCCTTGGCGCAGCTGAGTTTCAGCGGCCGGGTAATGGCGGCGCCGGTGACCTTATCAATGAGCTGCATGGCGCCCAGCACCCGTCGATCAATGCGCTCCATTTCCCTACGCACCCTTATTTTCGTATTGATAGCGGGTGGCGACCACTGGCCGGCCGCCGCTTGCGGCTTGTGGATCGATGCGCACCACCCGGGCGATGTAGGGGATGGAGAGGTGGTAATCCGGAGCCAGGGCATCCCAAAGACGCATCAACTCCTCGTTGCTCAGCTCGGCGGGAACGATCTGCACCACGTCCTCATGACCCCAGCCGCCCTCCTGGCTCAGTGAGGAGATATCCATGATCGGGTGCTGGTGCAGCAGACTCATGGCCCAGGCGCAGAGCGTCTGCTCGGCCACGGCGCTTTCCGACCATATGGTCAGGAGGAAATGGAGATCAACGGCCAACGGCGGCGGGGTGCCGCGACGCATCAGGGCGGGCTGGTTGCGCAGGTGCTCGTTAACGGTGACGCGGTAGAGGTAGAGCGAAACAGTGGTGCCGAAATCGGTGCTTGCTTTCAGTTCGCTGGAAGCGAGCACGCGAAAGCTGCACGGATACTCATCCTGCAAGGTGGTGTTGGGGGGGCCGTAGGGGACAGGGGTGGCCTCGTAGGCGTTGTGCAGAAACTGGATGATCGAGTTGCACACCGAGTGAATGCTCTTGATAGTGGCCATCGCGCTCCCACATGGTTCCTTTGGTTTCCCGCCTCTCTAACAAACAGCGGCAGAAGGAATGCAGCCAAGGACTCGTCGATCGAACGCTTACTTTTGACAATTGATTCAATTATTTACAATAGGCAAAAAACGAAGATAAATTGGATAGTCAATATATACACCCGCATTGCAACCAACCAATAATAGGCGTTAGTACAATACCACGCTGTGAACTATTGACTACGGTATGGGAAGGGAGCGGCACCACAAGAGGCGCAAAAAAAGACCGGTTACCCCGGGGGGATCAGGTCCCACGAAGGCAACCGGTCAGGCGGAACGACTCAGCGACGGTCTTGGGGACGACCGAGAATGGTGTGGGTACCGAGAAGGAGTTCGGTTCTACCAAGATGGGGAATGATGCCCTGGTTCACTAGATCGCG
Source organism: uncultured Desulfobulbus sp. (assembly GCA_964639845.1). Classification (GTDB taxonomy): domain Bacteria; phylum Desulfobacterota; class Desulfobulbia; order Desulfobulbales; family Desulfobulbaceae; genus Desulfobulbus. The sequence goes on from CAZXHS010000006.1 coordinate 81,133, forward strand.
GTAGCACCATTCCGGCGTGGTCTCGGTGCGATAGGTCCAGAAAAACCAGCCATCGCCCTGCTCCAGGCTGAGCAGTTGCGCTGCCGCATACCCACGAAGAGCAGTTGCTGCCTGGAAGGTATCCATCTCTTCCAGGGCATGGTTAAACGGCCCCTCGGCCCACAGCGACACCACCTTTTGATCCAGGCCCAGGCTCCACTCGCCGCAGATCACCCGGTAGCCGGATTCGCGCACAATGGCCCGCACCTCCTCGCGTAGATCCTCGGCACCTTTGCGCAGGTGAGCGAAGATATCCATGTCGATCTCCTCGCGGCTGAAGCACTGGTAGCGGTGGATATCAAAGGTGACGTTGCTGTAGTCCGGTTCCTGGAGAAAACCGGCATACTGGCGGAAGTCGCGAAAACCGTCGTGAAAGATGACCGTCACCTTTTCCGGCGGACAAAAGCGGCGGATACGGGCATAGGCGCGGGCGGTGTAGTCCTTGAGCAGTTCGGTGGGGATATCCCAACGCGGCTCGTTGAGCACCTCGATACCGTGCAGGGCCGGGGCATCGTGATAGCGCTCGGCCAGACGCTCCAGCACATCGAGGGCATGATCGATGTACTCGCCTTTGCTGGCCCAGTCACAGACGTTGAGAATACCGCCGTTGTCAAAACCGTTCTGGCAGCCGGGTGCGGCGTGGAGATCAAGCACTACCTTTAACTGGCATTGCTCGGCCCAGGCCATGACCCGATCGACAATCTCCAAACCCCCGACCACAAAGGGATAGCGCGCTTCGCCGTAGCTCGGGTGGTAGGGGTAGTCCTTGCCAAAAAGCCAATGCCCCACCGGCAGACGAACGGCGTTGATGCCGGCCTGGGCCAGCCAGAGAAAATCATCGCGGGTGATGAAGGTGTTCCAATGCTGCTGTAAGCGGCGGGTGGCCTCGGCCTCGCCCAGCTCAACGCAGTAGGAGGTTTCATCGGTGGCCGCCAAGCCGGCAAAGAGGCTGGGGGTAATCCATTTCTCCAGCACCAGCCAGCCGCCAAGATTGACACCGCGCAGTGTGTTGCCGTCAAAGCCGCCGCTGCGGCGCGGGGATGTTGTGGTCATGACATGCCTCCTCAGCCTGGGATTACAGGGGTAAATGCCTGGTAAAAAACGTCGAATCTTCGGGAATGTGCGAAATGGCCACCACCGTGGCATTGGGCAGTTGCTCGCAGATCAGGCGCAGCATGGCCTCCTCCTCCGCCGGTTTGAGCGAATCAAAGGCCTCCTGCAAAAAGATCCATTGCGGCCGGTTGATGAGCAGGCGCACCATGCCCAGCAACTGCTGCTCGTTACGGGTGAGATTGTTGAGCCAATGATCCTCGGTATCGAGTTGATCGATCAGGTGTTCAAGGCCCACCAACCGCATCGTCGACTCGACCTGTTCACGGGTAAAACGCCTTCGCAGGGCCGGATACCAGATGGCCTCCTGCAGGGTGCCAGTGGGCAGATGTGGCCGGGGCGGCATAAAAAACAACCGTCCCTTACTCGGCAGCTCGATGGTGCCGCTGCCCCAGGGGCGGATACCGGCGATGGCGCGGAAGAGTTTGGCACCGTGATGCCGGTTGCCGGTGATCAGCACATGATCGCCCTCGTGGATCTCCATATTGACGTTCTCGCACAGCACCGGACCATCATAGAGGGCGATATTGAGATCGCGAAAGGTTAATGCCTGCTGATCGGAACATCTCACTTGAATCCAGTGATCGGTCCGCGCCACCTCGGTGTCCACGGTTTCAAAGACCCGCAACAACCCCAGCACCCGCTCCACCGAGGCTCGCCACTCGGCAATGCCGCCGAGGTTGTTGACCGGCCAGGAGAGGGCGCCGGTCATCTGCTGAAAGGCCTGGGCGCTCTGCATCAAATCACCCAGGGTGATCTTGCCGAGGATGTAGCGCGGTGCCACCACCAAAATAGGAAAGGCGATGGAGAGCGAGGCATAGCCGGTACCAAACATAACAATGTTGCGCCAAGCGGTGGTCTGATCGTTCCACACCTTGCGAATCTTACAAAACAACAGGCGAAATTGCCGGCGTTCGCAGGGTTCGGCATGGATGAGCGCGATAGCCTGGCTGTTGTCCTGTGCCTCCAACAGGCCGGCGCGGAACTTGGCCTCCGCTGATTGCCGCACATTGGTGGCCCCGGTCAGGGGTTGGCCCACCCGCCAGCCGACCCAGGAGGCCAGGGCGGTGTAGATCATGGCGATCCAGATGAGATGGCCGTAGATGTTGAACTGCATCGATCCGAGGTTGACGGTGATCACCCCGGATTTGCTCCATAAAAGCTGGGTAAAACCTATCAGCAGCAGGGTCGAGTAGAACAGGGTGTGCAGCAGGGTGACCGCCGATTCGGTGGCGATACGGCAATCCTCGGCGATGCGGCCATCGGGGTTGTCATGTTCGCCGGGCAGATGGGCGATGAGGTAGTGGCGGCCGTTTTCCATCCAGCGTGAAAAAACATAGTCGGTCAGCCAGGTGCGCCACAGCATCTGCAGGTTGCGTTTGACCTCCAGATGTGAGCCGTTGAGCGCCATATCAGCCACGAACAGTAACGACAATAGGCCGACCTGAATAAGAAAACCCTTCATGGAATGGCGTTCCAGGGCGTTGAACAGCCCGGCGGACCATTGGGTCATGAGGATGGCCATCACCATCTGCATGACGGTGAGCACCGCCATCAGCGCAAAGGCAGTGCGCACCTTGACCTTGCGGCTACAGCACCAGAACAGTTTGGTGAGCTTGAGAAATTCGAGAAAAAAATTCGGTGTTTTGGGCATAGATACCAAGTTCTTATCGTTGAAAACAGGGGATGTTTGCCAGGGCCACCATGTTCAGGCCATTCCCTGCTGGGTGGTGGAGATCGGTGCCAGGGTGGGCAATTCGTGCAGATACCGGCGCAGGGTTTCGCCGGAAAAGCCGCCGGCGGCGATGATGTCGCGGTACAAATAGGCACTGGGTTTGGGGCTGCGTGCAAAGCTGGTGCGATCCACCGCCACCAAGCCAAAGCGGGGGATGAAGCTGGTCCACTCGTAGTTATCCATCAGCGACCAGTAAAAATAACCATGTACATCCACGCCCCGCTCCATGGCCTCGCGCAGAGCCGAGAGATGCAGGGCGAGGTAGACGATGCGAAACCGATCATCGTCGCAACTGCACCCATTCTCGGTGATGTACACCGGCAAATCGCTCAGCCGTTCCAGATTGGCGATCAAGCCCTCGGGATACATCTCCTCTAAATAAAAAGGCATGGGGACCATGCGCAACTGCTTGTGTTGGAAACGTGGCCCTTCCAACCCGGCAACGCGGGCATCGACCATGTGGCGGGTGTAGTAGTTGACCGCCCAAAAATCGATGGCGCCCTTGACCTCCGGCGCATATTCGGCATCGGCATTGGGAAAGACCAGCTCGCCGGTACGCAGGGCATGGAAGAAAAACTCGTTGGTGATGAAATCGGCGTAATCGGTCATCCGCCGGTCGAGCTCGTCGTGAAAACGGCGGGGAAACCAGTGGATAAAGGCATGTGCGCTGCTCACTGGCGCCTTGGAATACTGTTTGATGACATGGTAGCCCAGGGCATGGACTCGGATCATGGTATATTTGAGCGGCGCCAGTGCCCCACCAGCGGTGAGCCCGCCCCAGAGGTTGAACTCGTTGATGACGTTCCAGCCACTGACATAGGCGCTGATCTTAGGCAGCAGAAAATTGAGGTACCGCTCGAAATAGCGATGATTGTCTTTATTGCCAAAGCCGCCCAGGCGATCAAACCACAACGGCTGGGTGAAGTGGTGCAGGGTGACGAAGACCTGAATATTTTTTTGAACTAACCGTTCCAGCAGATCGACATAGTGATCGACAGCCGCCTTATCCCATCTGCCATCCTCAGGCTCGATGCGGCACCATTCAATCGACATGCGATAGCCCTGATGCCCCAACTCGGCAATCAGCTCAACATCCTCGCGATACAGCCGGTAATGATCGCAGGCCTTGCCCGATGGAGCCTTTATCTTCCGCTCGGGATCGTCCTTGAAAAACTCCGGCGATTGCTCGTTGGCCCAGTTCTGCGAATGGATGTTATCGCCCTCGACCTGGTGTCCGGCGGTGGCACTGCCCCAGAGAAATTCCTTGGGAAAACTGACGGCTGGCAGGCTGAAGACATCATACATTGGCATTGCTCCTTGCAGATCGTGGGCGCACAACGGTATCCGGTTACTTTTCCTATAAGAAACTCTCGGCAGCGTCAATACATTATGCCGAATTGCCGCAAAAAGCAGCACCTCACCGGGGTGGCCGTTTCGCCTCGCGGAACCAGTCGCGCACCGAGGCCATCTGCTTGCGTTGCGCGGCCGAGGCGTGGCGTTTGCAAGTGGCCAGCTCCTCGCTGCCCGGCTCGGCTCCCCAACGGATCTCCACGCAATCGTTAGGGTTGTAACCCATCTCAAAGGCAGGCTTGCGCTCCAGCACCTCGGCGACACTCAGCTCCCAGGGCTCGCCACTTGTGCGCGTGTAGCTGATGGACGTTTCATGGATGCGTTTGTCGTGCAGTTGGGCAATTTCGGCACGCATCTGCGCCGCCTCATTGGCGGTAAGGCGGAACAACTCGGGATATTCGACCACCTTGTCCGGGAAGCCGAGCAGTACATTCATAGCGATGATAAGACGCATGTCGCGGGAGGGGGTGGAAAAATCCTCCCAGGGACCGACGGTTTCAAAGATGGCCGCGCCCCCAGGCATGGTAATGGTGGTGCCGCCCTTGCGGAAGTAGGCCTCGCCGTTATCCACCGACTTCACACGCGTTTGCAACTGCTCCACCAGGGCAGCCAGGGTGGCCTCATAGGCCTGTTTGGCATCAAGGCCCTGGGGGTTGATCAGTTTGGTCATCTGGGCGTAGAATTCCTGCGGCGTCAGCTCGCCCTGCTCGGGCAAAAAGTTGTCGAGTTGCTCATTCTTGGCCAAACGATTGCCCACCAGGGGACGAAAGACCTTGAATCCAGGGCCGGCGCTGGGAATGTTGGCAAACAGAAAGGTGCCCTCCCAGAACCGCTTGCGGGCAATGGAGTTATCCGGCTGCGCATCGACGGCAAAGAGGATGCCGGGGGCATCCTCTGTTTGCTCCACCCACTTGCTCACCACCAGCACATGGCCATAGGGATCAGCGTAGATTGTCCCCGGCCAGAGGTGCTCACGCTCCAGGGGCACGGGATAGAAATCGGTATCTTGATTGGTTAGCCCGGTGCGGCCATTGCCGGATTGCACCGCATTCATCACCTTAAAATTCGAGGCCTTGAAGGCAGCCTGCGAGGCGGACCGCCCGACAAAATCGCTGTTGAGCACCGGGGCATCGCAGGTGGGCGGTTGTTTGGCCGTGCCGCGATTGCAAAAGCGATAACTGAAGGGCAAGCCGATCTTCCACGAGAAATAGCTGCGCAGAAAGTAGGGGAAATCAGCACAATCCGGAGTGGCCGGCAGATTGTCATCCTCGCGCATCCCCATTGCATTATAAAGAAAATTGCGCTGCGGGTCGCGCAGCACCGGCTCCAGTGAGGCAAAAGAGATATCCTCATTCACCTCGCCGTCAAACATCCGTTCGATCCAGGCGGCATAGAGAGCCTCATGGGTCTCATCCCAACCGGTGGGTTTGCGCGGAGTTTCCCCCAGGCCCAGTTCGCGGCAGGCCAGGGCGGCACCGATACTCTGGGCCTCGACCTGGTAGCGGCCGCTCTCTAGCGGCTCGATCACCACCCAGGCCGACCAGGGTTTGCCACCGGTGCTGACGGTGATATCCAAGGCTTCGGTCTTGCCCTGGGGATTGGTCACCAGCACCTCGGTAATCGGCGCCTCGGTAGACACCGCCATGATGCGCACCGGCACACCGGGCTTGATCAGCTGCGGGGCGATCCAGATGCGGGTTTGCTCCCCCTGCACGCATTCATCGGCCAAACCAGTGCCGCCCAGCAGGCACCCCACCAGGCACCCCACCATCAGCATCACCAGGAAGATCGCTCTTTTCACGGCACATTCTCCTTGTAAAGGGGTATAGTTACAGATCAATGAACTCCAGCACCAAATGGCTTTCCTGCGAGAACAACTTCGCGGCCGGTCCAGCTTCGTTCCAGAGAGGATAATACCATGCGCCCAGTGCAACGCAACGCCCTGTTCTCCACATTGCTGCTGGCGATTATTGCTACCAGCCTGCCCCTGTGGGCCGAGCCGCAGCCACCACCAACCGCTCCCGAGCAGATCGCCAGCCCAATATGTGAAATTATACGTGAAGTTATCCTGCCCCTGGAGGATCTGCGCACCATCCCCCAGGATTTGACAGCCCAAGCCAAGGCCTTGCCCGTGACGCTCAGCAACGAGCAGCAACAACAGTTGCATCAGCAATTCCATACCCAGTATTTTGCCGTCTGGAACGGAAGCGAACCACATTTTTCCAAGGAGTTATTGAGCGAACGCTACCGCCATCTACTTGAGGGCACCTGGTACGGCGAGAACCGGCAGCAGGTCGAGTCGGAGCGGGTGCGCCAACTGGTGGCCCTCACCGACTGGGATCACTTCCCCTCGATATGCCGGCAGGGCCTGGTGATCAAACCCACCATGGTGCGCATCCTTCCCACCATCAGGCCGCTCTATGAGGCACCGGTTGATTTCCCCTTTGATCATCTTCAGTTCGCAGAACTCAAACCCCAGGAACCGGTGCGCATCCTCCACACCAGCACAGATGGCGCCTGGTTGTATGTCGAAACCTCCAGCCTCAGCGGCTGGGTGGAGCCGGAGGCAGTGGCCCTGGTCGATAGCGCCACGGTGCAGCGACTCACCCAGGCCAAGCAGTTGGTGATCATGCGCGATTTCGCCCCGGTACGCACCGTTGGCGGCAAGGTGCTGACCCAGGCCAAAATCGGCACCCTTTATCCACTGCTGCACGAAGAGGCCGATCACTGGCTGGTGGAGGCGGCAACAGCCGGTATCGATCAACAGGCCACATTCACCAGGGCACGCATTGCCAAGGAGGATGGGCGTGCCCATCCCCTGCCCTTCACGCCCGACAATCTGACCCTCATCGGCAACGAACTACTCAAAACCCCTTACGGCTGGGGCGAGGTCTTCCGCAACCGTGATTGCTCCGCCACCACCCGCGACTTCTTCCTTGCCTTTGGCCTGTGGCTGCCCCGCAACTCGCACCAGCAGATCAACGCCGGCCCCTTCCTCTCCCTGGCCGGCCTTGCCGCCAGCGACAAGGAGCGCATCATCCGCGAACAGGGCCTCCCCTTCCGCACCCTGCTCTACATGCCTGGACATATCATGCTTTATGTCGGCCTAACCCAGGGCAAACCGCAAATCCTCCACACCACCTGGGGCCTGCGCTACACCACTCCGGACGGTTCGGAGAACAAATGCATCATCGGCAAAACGGTTGTCAGCAGCCTGGAGTTAGGCAAGGAGTTGTCGCTCACCAAGGGAACCCTGCTTGAGCGGTTGGAGGGGATGTTGGTACTGCCGGTGGTGGAGGCTACGGGTGGCCAACCGCCCTTGAATACCGCCAAAGAAGCGACAGAACCACAATGATGGAGGGTTGTAGAGAGAGCTGTGACGGCAGGGAAAGAGTGCACTGGCCGATTATCGAGGCCAGCTTTCTTTCAACTTGGCTCGGTAACCAAGGCCTCTCGGTTTATAGTCAGGTACAACAAGACAACCCGGCTGCGCCGGTGGTTTTGCAAAAAAAGCACCAGGAAAATGGCAAGGGGATAACACGCTACCCGACGAGTTCTTTTGCAACAAATTTGGAATCATACAACTACCGAAGTTGCCGCAGAACCTTCCGTAGGCGAAGGCATGAAGTTCTGTCCGAGAGCCGAATGCGTCAAATGCGCATGTCCGGTTCGATGAGCGGAATGTGGAAACGGAGACCAAAGCCGCCGCGCCACATCCCGACTCTACCCTTTTTCTGAAGAGCCCCCATCCTCACTTGCCCATGCGAGCTTAGCTATCGACTTCGATCAGTGCTGAGGCAACGGCGCCATGGTTAGCGTTCAGCATTCTTGCGCAGCACCTTGTAGATAGCCTGCTCCAGTGCCTGGTTGAAGGTATTGGCCCGATTGAGCATGAGAAAATGATCGCCACCAGCTACGGTGATGACCTCAAAAGAGGTGATGTGGCGGCGGTTTGCCTCCAGGTTTACCGGCCAGAGATCGCCATTGACACAAACCACCGGTACCTTGATTTCATCGAAGACACGGGCGGTGGCCCCGGTGACGTACTCGAAGAGATACCCCTCCATGGTCTCCAGGGCGACATCGGCCGGAGCGGAGGACATGTCATCAAGGATCCATTCACGGATGGCGGGGTCGCTGTCAGACCGCATCATCGTCGCCACAAAGTTCCGGCTTTCATTCTTAAAATCATCGAGTAGCGGCGCAATCATCGCCTCGGCCTCACGACGGCTGAGCGGATATTCGATGTTATCCAGCGAATCCACACCAATGAGGCCGATGACTCGATCTGGCATGAGGCGGGCGGCATGGGCCACCACCTCTCCGGACATGGAATGACCAATCAATATCAGGGATTTGCTGCCAACAGCCTCGGCCACAGCCTGCACATCCTCGGCAAAGCCCTGCATGCTGTAACACGCCCGGTTCATCCCCGAATGCCCATGGCCGGCCAGATCCATTACCACCACCCGATACTTCTTGGCAAATTGTTCCACCTGCATGCGCCAGTACCGCGAATCGCAACTCCACCCGTGGACAAACAACAGGGTCGGTTCACCACTGCCGTAGACCTCGTAGGAAATTGGGGTTTTGTCGCGGGAAAGGGCCATCTTGGGCCAGGTAGTGGACGCGGTGGCTGGAAGAGTAAGGGTGAGCACCAGCAGCAGACTGAAGCAGGTCAGAAACCAGAGTTTTATTGTGGTGTTCGCTAATTTTTCGTTACTGTTCGTCATGTCTTCACTCCTTATGAGTCTGGTTTGCAAAAGGGCACTGCGCTTTAATTGAGTCCATACCAAGGTGGAAGTAACTGGAAACGCTAGAGATCCTGCATCCTCCAGCTCTCCAACACCATCCACCAGGCCTTACGGTCTTGTCATCCCCCGAATCTCACTAATCCAAGGATATCCATGGCTGCCGTACACCAATTCAACCTCGTAGCGGGGGAGATTCGCCTCCTGCTTGGAGCGGGTCTCGTCGCCGATGAAGCGTTCCACCAACCGGCGCTGGGCAAGCGGCAGGTGGATGCGCTCCGGATTGAGGCCTTGCAGGCGGCCATAGGCCCAGAGACGTCCGTTCTCTTCGCGGTAGTGCAGTTGCACCACTGCCCGAGCAAAGAGATAGCGACCGGGATGACGGTAGGAGTTGACCAGTTGTTGCATATCGGTTCCGGCATCGATAACAAAGAGACGCGACATCTCGCCCTCCTCGCTGCGAATACGCTTTTTAGCCTGCAAACGGCTTGATTGCCCCGGTTTGTCCTCGGCACCTGCACTGCTGCGCGACATCTCTTCCAGCCGCTCCAGGGCACGCTCAGCCCGGCGCACGGCTTCAATATAGGCCGGGCCATTATACTCCAAGACCACAACAACCTGTCGCTCCGGTTGCGGTTTGGCGCGGTAATCGTCCGGGGGAAGACCGTTGGCAAAGACAAAGCCTAACTCCTCGAGTTTTTTACCACTGAGCCAAGGGGGCATGTCATCATCGACGCCGTTTTCCAAGCGGCTCAACGTACGCCAGCGCAGACGCAGATCAACGCCGCTATTTTCCAGGGGCAGCCACTGAGTTTTGGACAGTTCGCGCTCGGTCAACCACAGCCTGGCCTGGGCCTCGCCACTGCGGTTATCACTGACCCGTAAAAGCAACACACCGTTGACCGCCACCAACAGCACCAGGGCCAGGGCAAACAGGCCCCATTGCAGCCATTGCCGCTTCATAGGGCAGCCTCGATCTTGCGGCGGATGGAAAGTGAGCGTAACCGGTGCAGCCCGAGGAGCATACACAGGGCTGTTAGGCCGATGATGAGGAAAAACTGATATTTAGGCAGCGATTCCCACCACCAGTCATAAAACTTGGTGTAGAGCAGCAGGGTGAAAAAACTATTGGCCGTATTGACCGTTTCCGGCCAGCCAAAAAAGATACCCAGGCCAATCATCAGCCCGGCCACTACAAAGCCCACCACCTGATAAAGGGCCTCGATGCTGGCTGGTTCCATGGCCAGAAAACTGATGCGGCCGTAGTTGCACAGCACCAACAGCGGCAGAAAAAAAAGCAGCAGGGCGGAAACACGATACAGCGCGGAAAAACCCGCATACCAGTAGTGGGGTATAAGCGAGACGAGAAACAACAAAACCGCTGCCGGGAAAAACGTCTCCGGCCGCTCGCCAAAAGAGATCCAATAACACCCACTCCAGGTGGCGGTCTGGGCGGAGAGGTAGCCAGCCAGGCAGAGGATGCCCATGGCCAACAGAAAACGGGTCTGCGCCGCGTAGGCGATCAACAGGGCAAAGATGGCCCAGATGAGCAGCGCCTGCGGTGTGGCAGGAATGTTAAAGATCTGGCCAAGCATGCTCAGGTCAAGCACCAGGCAGACCAGGGTGATGAGGGCAAAAAGTTTGGCAAAATAACCGGATTTCTCCAGCCGAGTCGCAACTGCCGTCAGCACCAGGCCGATGACGGGCATGGTCTGTAAGACCGTGACCTGCATCTTGGTATCCAGCCGGCCCCAATACTGAAAATAAAAGAAAAAAACCGAGGCAGCCAGAGCCATTGCTCCCAGGGAGGAGACGATGCCCATGCCCAGGCTGAACTGCTTCTGCCCCTTAGTGGTGTCGATATCAAAGCCCAGGGTCAACTGGTGCAGCAGGTGTTGATGATGCCTGTCAATAGCCTTGTGCTGCTCGGGTTGCAGGCTGACCACCTCATCCTCGGTCAGCGTCGCAAGCTCCTGGCGAAAGGCGGTGATCTGATCGGCCCGCTGCTGGGCCTCGGCGCGTGATCGAAGGTGCATTTCGTTCCCCTAATCCAAGGGTTAAGCGGTCAGGAAACGCTGGATCGCCTCACCAATATGACCAATCTGCTGCGGACAGACCGAATGATCCATGGGATAGGTGCGAACATTGATCGCGTATCCGTGCCGCTGCAAAAACTCGGCAGCGCGGATGCCCAGAGCCTGCGGCACCACTGGATCGTAGACACCGTGATGGATTTCGATGGGCAGCAAACGATTGGCCTCGCTGAGTTCGACCTGATCGCTGGTGGCAAAATAGGTGGACATGGCGATCAAACCGCCCAGGGGATGCGGAGAGCTGAGGCTCAACTGGTAGGCCACGGCCCCACCCTGGGAAAAGCCTGCAAGGATGATACGCCGACTGTCGATGCCACGACTGATCTCGCGCTCGATAAAGCCGGCAATGGCCTCGGCCGAGCGCAGCAGTTGCGCGGCGTCCACCTTGCGGTCGATGTCCATCACCAGAATGTCGAACCAGGCGGGCATGACATAGCCGCCATTGACCGTCACCGGCATGGAGGGCGCGTGGGGAAAGATGAAGCGGATACCCAACTCAGAAGGCAGGTTCAGTTCCGGGACAATGGGGGCAAAATCGTGGCCATCGGCGCCGAGGCCATGCAACCAGATGACTGCGGCATCGGGATTGGGGCGGGTCTCATGTTCAACGGCGGGCAGAAGCGGCATGGAGGCCTCCATTGGGCTTGGTGCTGGCGTGGGAGGGAACAACAAGAAAAGACGTGGCACTATAGCATGGCCGCCCCCGAATGCCCACAAAATCCAGCAAGAAAACAACGCGTTGCGCAAGGAACTCGCCTGCGTCAACCACCATTGGGTTCATATTTGTAGCCCACGCTGTATACCGAGCGGATGAGATCGCAGCCCGGCTGTACCATCTCCATCTTGCGCCGCAACTTTTTGATATGACTGTCAATGGTTCGATCATTGACGATGCGCTGATCCGTATAGATGCGCTCCATCAACTGATCGCGGTTGTAGATGCGGCCAGGGTGGGCAACGAGAAAAGCCAGCAGGTTAAACTCCACGGCGGTGAGATCGAGCACGCGACCATCGAGACGGGCGCGCATGGTCGGCACATCAATGTCCAGGCCAGAGGCCGGCGTAGGGCTGCCACCACTGCGTCGCAGCACCGCCCTGACTCGGGCCACCACCTCGCGTGGACTGTATGGTTTGCAGATATAGTCATCGGCGCCCAGCTCCAGGCCGAGCAGTCGGTCGATCTCTTCCACCCGGGCGGTAACCATGATGATGGGCACCTGGGAGAAGGTGCGGATCTCCTTGCAGATCTCCATACCGGGCCGGCCAGGGAGCATGAGATCAAGCAAGATGAGATCCGGCGGTTGCAGCCGCACCCAGGCGACCACACCGCTACCCTCGGCCAGGCAATGGCTGGTCATATCGGCGGCGGCCAGATAATCGGTGAGCAGGGAAGCAAGGCGTTGTTCGTCTTCGACGATGAGGATATGGGCCATCGGATGTTGAGAGGGTTGAGTTCGGCGGTTGCCTCGCCTGCCACAGGGAGGAGATCGAAGGGATGACGATCACAGAAATTCTTTTTTAATCCAGCGAGTTTGGCCACAGGAAAAATAATTCCTATATTGCCTCTCGCTTCAGCCCAGCAGCACCAGCCCGGCCATCAGGCCCATGACCGGTGTATCGGGAGGTGTGGATGGCAATGGCCCAAAGGGCCAACCAAGTTTTCCGGCCAAGGCGGCAAAATCCACCCCTACGGCCGAAATCGACGGCCGGGCCAAATCGGGGTGACGGCAGGATACCCCCTGGGCGAGCACTACGCAGGCCTTTTCATCAGTGCAGAAAAGTTCCTTACAGGAGCCGGCAGCCATGCCCTTGGCGCGGCGCATCCCCTCTTCCTGGGCCAATCGCTCCAGGCTGGCGGCGATGCGGTGAATGGTTCGGGCAATCTCCAGCCGTGTCCTGCCGAGCAAATCCGTCATCGGCGCATCGATCTTAAACACCAACACCTGGAGGTAGCTGGCCATCTCGTCGCGGAAATCCTGCACCGATGGCGCATGCGGGGGGCAGCCCGGTGCCAGGCCATAGCTCGGGCAGGGCGTGGGTGCTCCGCACATGGCGGCAAAGCGCTCCTCGATCACCAGATCGGCAGTAGCAATAACCCCGCAGGCGGAAGCGCCCAAGGCCAGGGCCTGGGTCTGCAAAGCCTCCATGATTTCCTTTGGGATGCCCAGAACATCACTCATGCGATCAACCTGCGTCGCATGGCACGAAGGGCGAGCACCAGAAAAATCCCCATAAAAATGAGCAAATAGCCCAGGCTGAGCCAGGGCGGGGTTTCGATCAATCCCAAACAGCTGAAGCGGGTCAGTTCGACCAGGTGATAGAGGGGAAAGAGCAGCGCCGCTCCCTGGGCCCAAGCAGGCAGACCGGAGACCGGGAAAAAGGTGCCGCTGAAGAGAAACATCGGCGTGATGAATAAAAAAATCGGCAGGTTGAACATATCAATCGACGGGGTGATGCCGGTAAAATACATACCCACCGCGCCAAAGGCCAGACCACCGATAAAGGCCAGGGGGATGATCAGCAATCCCTGGGGAAAATTGACAAAACCACAAAGCCCCAGCACCGCCGTCATCACCGTGGCTGCGGCCGTGGCCTTGGTGGCACTCCATACGATCTCTGCTAAGATAATTTCCTCCAGGGAGAGCGGCGTGGTCATCATGCCGTCAAAGGTCTTCTGGTAGTACATGCGCACAAAGGAAGCGTAGGTGGTCTCGAAAAACGAGTTGTACATGATGGAGATGGCGATCAGCGCAGGGGCCATGAAGGCGGTATAGCCAAGGGGTTGACCATCGTAGCTGAGGCCCGACACCAACCCCTGGAAGCCGAAACCAAAGGCGAGGATGTAGAAGGCCGGCTCGAGTAGCGGCACCAGGAAGTTGACCTTCCAGATGCGGCGATAGACGATCAAATTGCGCCGCCAGACACTGAGAAACAGCCAGGTAATATTGGAAAATTTGATCATCACTCGCGCAGCTCCCTGCCGGTGAGGCGCAGAAAAACATCCTCCAGGGTGGCGGTGCGAAAGGTACACTGCCGAGGATGAAAATCGACACGAATCATCTGTTCAATCTCCTGGTTCTCCCTGGTATAGATCACCAATCGCTCGCCCATGCGATCAAAGGCCACCGACTGCTGCTTGAGCACGGCAACAAGTGCATCGCCAACGCCACTGACCTCAATAATCGAGCTGCCGACATGGGCCTCGATCAGCTCAATCGGCGCCCCCTCAATCAAAATTTTCCCCTGATCCATAATCACCAGCCGGTCGCACAGTTGGGCCGCCTCCTCCATGTAATGGGTGGTGAGGATAAAGGTCTTGCCCTGGGCGCGCAGGGCTTGCAGTTTCTCCCACAGCAGGTGGCGGGACTGGGGATCTAGGCCGGTGGTGGGTTCATCGAGGATGATCAGCTGCGGATCGTTGATCAAGGCCCGGGCCAGGGTGAGACGCCGAGCCAGGCCGCCGGAGAGTTCGCCCACCTTGGCGGTGCGCTTTTTCTCCAGGGCAAAGAAGTGGAGCAACTCCTCGGCCCGCGCCCTGGCCTGGGCAGCGGGGATGCTGAAATAGCCGGCGAACACAAGTAGGTTTTCCAGCACCGACAGATCTGGGTCCAGGGTGTTGTCCTGCTGACAGACTCCGATGCGGGAGCGGATCTGGCGCCAGTCCTCTGACACCTCCAGGCCAAAAATGCGCAGGCTGCCGCTGGTTGGCGGCGCAAAACCATACATCATGCGAATGGTGGAGGTCTTGCCGGCACCGTTGGGGCCGAGCAGGCCAAAGCACTCACCACTGTGCACGGCAAAAGAGATCGAATCCACTGCGGTGAAACCGTTAAAGCGTTTCACCAGGTTGGTAACGCAGAGGATAGGCGCGCTCGTGTTGCCAGTAATTGTCATACTCAGATCCTGTTGTGATGGCGCAAGAGTGTCTGCAAACTGCGATGGGCCGCCAGGTAGCGCGCATCCTCGGCATAGGTCGTCGGGTAGACCGTGGGCACGGGATGATGCTGTAAATCGCCATCGACATTGGCAAAGGTAAACAAACAGGAGTTGGACAGGGCGGTGACACTGCGGTCGCGGCTGATGCGCTGAATACCGGCCTCGACGCAGATATGGCTGTCGTTGGTGTAGACCACCCGCGAGGTGAAGTGCAGCTTGTCGCCCATGCGCACCGGATGAAAGAAGTTGATGCGGTTGACACCGGCGATGATTGAGCGGTTGGGCGCCACCAGTTCCGAGCAGATCGAACTCAGCTCAAAGGCGCGGCGGATGAGGTAGCCGCCGAAGATGGTGAAGGGCACATTCTCCTGATCAGGATAGGTGCGTTCCCAGGCATCAGTGCTCAAGCTGGCGCAGAGGGCACCGGCAAAACCGGGTTCCTCCTGCGCCAGGTGCAGGGCGCTGAGCATCTCGTACTCCTCACGGCTGGGCGGCTCGCGCAGGGCCAGCTGCTGGTGGCGGTACTCCTCGCGCCTGGCCAGGGCCTTGCCGGCACGGCGCCGCGACAAAGGTTCGACGTAGTCAAGCGGTGGCAGGGCGACACTGGAGACATCCTCGCCATAGCCGGAACGTGCCACCATGGTGAAGTAGCAGGAGGCGATGTGCTCGGTGGGATCGCCGGGCTGCTCGACGCGGATGCCAATCTCCAGCGAACTGCGGCCGACATGGTTGATGGTGGCGGCAAAGGTGAGGTCGCGGCTCACATCCACCGCCTGGCGGATGACGATGTTGTCGATGGCAGCGGTCACCACGCGGGCGGTGGGGTGAAACTGGTTGACGTATTGCAGGGCCGCCTCTTCGGCGACCTTATCAAGGATCTCCAGCAACAGACCGAAACGGACATTGCCGGGCAGCGGTTCATCCACCACCATGAAGCGGCGACGCAAAGAGGCATCGCTGCCCAGGGGCAGGGTTTTATGAAAAACGGTCTCGTGTGGTTGGGTCATATTGAAGCCTCGGGTTGAGGGGCAAAGTGATGCAGGTTGATAGATGCCGGAAAAGAGTAAAGATTATCTCGCGGATGCGCAAGGGGCAAAGGGATGTGGCCTTCGGGATCGCAGCAAAACGGCAACCGAGCCGGCACATGGTCCAGTCCATTTGCTATCAATCGCGCCTCCCTTTGCCGGTTGCCTCCTAGGTGGAAATGCTTATAAAAAACCGACATCGTTTTCACCTGTTCCCCCATCGCCAACAAACAGGACATTGCATGACCAACCCAACCAAAGACCTCTGGCACACCTACGATACCCACCAACTCACCTCCCTCCTACAGAGCAGTGAAGGCGGGTTGACCACCGACATCGCCAACCAGCGCCTGGCCCAGTACGGTCACAACGAGATCCAGCGAAAGGCCAAGGAGAGCTTGCTGCAACTACTGTGGCGGCAGATCAACAACCCACTCATCTGGGTGCTGCTCGGCTCGGCCAGCCTGGCCATGGTCCTGGGCAAGGTGACCGACGGCCTGGTGGTGCTGGCGGTGGTGATCATCAACGCCATTATCGGTTTTATCCAGGAATTCAAAGCTGGCCGGGCCATTGAGGCCCTCTCCGGCATGGTGCCGCGCATCGCCACCGTACTGCGCGATGGCCGCAACATCACCCTTCCCGCTGCCCAACTAGTGCCCGGCGATGTGGTGCTGCTGGCCGCCGGTGACAGCGTGCCTGCGGATATGCGCCTGCTGGCTCTGAAAAATTTACAAGTGGAGGAGGCCGCCCTCACCGGCGAATCGGTACCGGTGGAAAAACGGCTCGATGCGGTGGCTGCGGAGGCGGTGATAGGCGATCGCACCTGCATGGTCTACAGCGGCACCCTGGTCACCTCGGGCACCGCCAGTGCCATGGTGGTGGCCACCGGCATGGCCACCGAGTTGGGCCGCATCTCCGACATGCTGGAAACGGCGGTCGATCTGGAAACGCCACTGACCAAGAAACTGGCCGAGGTCTCCAATTGGATCACCATCGGCATTGTCGCCATCTCGGTGGTGATCCTCGCCGTGGGCGTGAAGCGGGCCTTGGATATGGCCATCCCCCTGGCCACCGCCCTCAAGGAAACCTTGGTCTTTGCCATTGCCCTGGCGGTCGGCGCCATCCCCGAAGGACTGCCGGCCGTGGTCACCATAGCCCTGGCCATCGGCGTGCAGCGCATGGCCCGGCGCAACGCCATCATCCGCCGCCTGCCCGCCGTGGAGACCCTGGGCTCGACCACGGTGATTTGCTCAGATAAGACCGGCACGCTGACCTGCAACGAGATGACCGTCACCGAACTGGTTACCCGCCAGCACACCATTCGCCTCAGCGGTATCGGCTACGATCCCAAGGGATCGCTCACCCGCGATGGCCAAGTGGTCGTCGATCTGCCCGCCGATATGGCCAAACTGCTTGAGGCTGCCGTGCTGTGCAACGATGCCGGCCTGCACCAGGGGGCCGAGGGCTGGAGCATCAGCGGCGATCCCACCGAGGCGGCGCTGTTGGTGGCCGCCCGCAAGGCGAACCTGCAACCGGAGGCCATCACCAACCGCTGGCCGCGTATTGATGCCATCCCCTTTGCCTCGGAAACCCAGTCCATGCTCACCCTGCACGACGGCGACTCCCGCCTGGCCGTGCTCAAAGGGGCGCCCGAGGTGGTGATGCAGCGCTGTGTCGAGGCTGGCGATGTCGCAGTGCACCAGCAGATGATCGATGCCATGCACCGTCTAGGTGCCGGCGGCATGCGGGTCCTGGCCCTGGCCTCCATGCCCTGGCCGGCAGATCAGCTACTGCCCGCCGAGGTACCGGACACCGGCTTTCGTTTTTTGGGCTTGATCGGCATGATCGATCCGCCGCGTGAGGAGGCCATTGCCGCCATTGCCGCCTGCCACCGCGCCGGCATCGTGGTGAAGATGATCACTGGCGATCACCGCACCACGGCAGCAGCCATTGGCAGCGAACTCCGGCTCAGCAACGATCAGCGGGCCGTCACCGGGGTGGAACTGGCGGCCATGAGTGAGGCCGAGCTGACACAAGCGGCGCAATCGACCAACATCTTTGCCCGGGTGGCACCGGAGCACAAGCTGCGCCTGGTCAAGGCCCTGCAAGCCCAGCAGCAGATCGTTGCCATGACCGGCGATGGCGTTAACGATGCGCCCTCGCTCAAGCAGGCCAACATCGGCGTGGCCATGGGCATCACCGGCACGGCGGTATCGAAGGAATCGGCGGATATCGTGCTCGCCGACGACAACTTCGCCAGCATCAGCGCCGCCGTGGAAGAAGGCCGGCGTGTCTACGACAACCTCATTAAATCACTGGCCTTTTTGCTGCCGACCAACCTCGGCCTGGCCTTGATTCTCATCTACGGCATCATGTTCTTCCCCTTTGATCCGCTCACCAAGGTGTTGCTGCTGCCCATGCTGCCCACCCAGTTATTATGGATCAACCTAGTGGCCGCCGTGGCCCTGGCCCTGCCCCTGGCCTTTGAGGTCAAGGAGCCGGACATCATGAACCGGCCGCCGCGCGACCCCAACAGTCCGCTCTTTAACGCCTTTGTCGTCTTTCGCGTGGTGACGGTGTCGATGCTGATGACCGCCGGCACCATTGTGCTCTTCAACCTCGAATACCAGCAGGGGCTGAGCGCCGGCATTGCTGAAACCCAGGTCCTGGCCAAGGCGCAGACCGTCGCCGTTACCTATGTTATTTTGTTTCAGATTTTCTACATGCTCCACTGCCGCTCGCTGAAGGATTCCCTGCTCAAGATCGGCCTGTTCAGTAACCCGACGGTGTTCTGGGGCATCGGCGTGGTTCTGGCCTTGCAGGCGCTGTTCATCTACCTGCCGCTACTGCAGCAGATTTTCAAGACCGCGCCACTGACGGCTGCTGATCTCGGGCTGACCGTGCTGGCCGCCCTGACGGTCTTTCCCGTTATCTCCTTTGAGAAGTGGATACGTTTGCGACGGGCAGACCGACGCTAACTACGCCCCCTATTGATTCCACGGATAAACCAAGGAAAAACTGGGGACTTCCTCCGGTTTTGGTGTAGGGTATGAACACCGTCATGGGCCATCATGGCGGTTTACCCATCATCGCACCACAACCGAGAGGAGGTCTCCATGCAGGCTGCTTTTAGCGGAGTGAAGGTGTTGGATCTGTCGCGTCTGTTGCCAGGGCCGTTTTGTTCGATGCTGCTGGCTGATTTTGGCGCCGATGTCATCAAGATCGAAGATCCTAAGGGTGGCGATTATATCCGTGCCTGGCCCCCTTTTTTGGGCAAGAGCAGCGGTTTTCATGTGGTGCTCAACCGCAACAAGCGCTCGCTGACCCTCAATCTCAAGCAAGAGGCGGGCAAAGACATCCTCAGACACCTGGTGGCCACGGCGGATGTGCTGCTGGAGGGCTTTCGCCCCGGGGTGATGGATCGCCTCGGCCTCGGCTACGAGGCGCTTAAGGCCATCAATCCGCAGCTGATCTACTGCGCCATCACCGGCTACGGCAGCGATGGCCCCCGCTCCCAACGGGCCGGCCACGATATCAATTACCTCGCCCTCAACGGCGTGCTCTCCTACAGCGGTCACCAACACTCCCCTACCCTCTCCGGCGTGCAGATTGCCGATATCGGCGGCGGTGCCCTCTACGCTGCCTTCAGCATTGCCACCGCCCTCTATGCCCGCGAAAAGCTAGGTCAGGGGCAGATGATCGATCTGGCTATGGCCGACGGTGCCCTCACCTGGCATTGCCTGCGCTGGGGCAAGTTTCTCGGCGACGGCCTCATTCCCAGCCAGGGCGATGATTTTCTCAACCACGGCTTTGCCTGCTACAACCTCTACGCCACCAAGGACGGCCGCACCATGTCGCTCGGTGCTTTGGAGCCGCAGTTCTGGAAGGAGTTTTGTGCCACCGTTGGCCGGCCTGATTGGAACCGTCCCAGCTATTTTGAGCCCGGCCCGCATCAGCAGGAGCTGCACCGCCAGATCAGCGAGTTGTTTCTCTCCAAGACGCTGCGCGAATGGAGTGTCCTATTTGCCGACAAGGACTGCTGCTGCGAACCGGTGCTCAACCTCGATGAGGTGATGGCCGATAGCCAAACCCGGCAGCGGCAGATGGTGGTGGAGATGCTCCACCACACCTGGGGCACCTACCGCCAATTGGGCATTGCCCCCAAGCTCTCGCTGACGCCGGGGACCATTTACAGCCACGCTCCGGAGCTGGGGGAGCATACAGCGGATATTTTGAGTGGATTGGGTATGGATGCCACCACTCAACAACAGTTGCAGGTTGACGGGGTGATTTGAGGGAAGGAGATCGCTCCCGTTGGTCGAGATGACAGGGGTGGGGCGTTACCTGGGTGGTGTTGAATAGGGTTCAGGGTGCGGGCGGCGCAAGACAATGACGCTCTCCGCCCGGATCGTTCCAGCGCTTCAGCTTCGCCGGTGTCCAAACGTAATGTTGGGGTTCGTTCCTCACCCACAACCTACGGTGCGGGCTATGCCAGCGATTGATACCCCAACCCAACCCGCCAAAACATGCTATGCTTATCCCGCCGAGGGCGAAATACAACCACCAAAATGTATTAGGGGACGATGGGGGCCATCGGTGCTGAGCCGGGCGGCGGACTCTGGAATCGGATGAAGGGGCAAGCTGTTTGAGCGCAGCGAGCGCCGGTTGGTCAAGCCAACCCGCTGCTTGCCTTGCCGATTTCATAACAAAAAAGGGTCTAACAAAAAAGGGTCAGAACAAAAAAAATAATTTCCCACCCAACTGCAGCAGCAAAAGAGGTGGCTTATCACGACACTCATGACACCCGGATGGTGTGCCCAATCGCCCGATCATGACGATTGCACCCCGAATGAAGGTAAGGGATCTCAAATCATGATCCTTTTGTTGAGGATCAATGGGAGCCAGACGAATAGAGTTTCCTTTCAATGGTCACAGGTTCCCCTTTACTGGTTTTCACACCAGCCCTCAGCGTCTGTTTTACAAATCGAACAATGAAGACGGCGAGGAGTGAACAACTGCAAAGCATTGCTGCAAGAAAAACAGGCAGAGATTGAGCAATAGGTAAATCTACCTATATGATTTTACGAACATTTTTCATTGGCAAGACAGTTTGATCGTGGTACAGCATTTGCCAGTTGTTGCAATGCATCCTGGACCCGAGTGCAGGAAATGAAAGCACCGACCATTCCATGCATCATCTTCTATTATCCCGATATGTGGACTTTTTTCATGTCATGTCGTTCTGGGTTGACCATTGTATCCATCTTTTACTCAATGAGCCAAGCGCTCCCAACCATGGAGGATGTGCCCAGTGAAGCTTTTTCCAGATGCGTATAGCACGGCCAGAACCACACTAACGGCAACGACTTTCTCCAGCGAGAAAGAATGGGAAGGTGTCGTCAAAGCATTGCGAAGCCTGGTAAAGCCAAAAGGCTTGGCCAAAAGTAAGAGTGAAAGTCTCACCAATCTCCGCAAACGGATCAAATCCGCGAGCAAGGGGGGCAAAGAATGTGATGGCGTCATCGCAGGCGCCGGCACTTGGGGCTCAAACGCCGCAGTTGTAGACGAGGAAACCGCCAAAAAAATAGGGACATTGAAGCTGTTGCGTCATACCTATAGCCTGGCCACCGTAGGCTCGCACCAGGTTTGGATAGTATCCACTCCTGCCAGGATGCGCGAATGGCCGGCAGATGCCTATACCGGCAAGAGCACCCTCGATGTCAAAACAAGCTTAAACGACGTGGATGAACAATTCAGCCGCAGCGCCAAGAAGAACCTGGCCAAGGCGACACAGGAAGGCTGTGCATGGTGTCACAAGGCCATGATCGTTGCCGGCAATTGCCTCAAGGGAAAAGGCAAGGGAATAGAGATTATTAAGCGATGGTTTGCCGACCAGGACCATCAGGGCGAGGCCGCACTTGCCGTCATTGCCGGCCAATTAAACGCTGGTTTTAAGAAACTTGCCAGTGCCATGACCAAGGGGCAGGTGATCCTCACCGATGTGCCCGCGATTCGTGGCAACACAAGCAATGATATCTGGTTGTCAGAGGCCGCCGCAGCGCCTGGTTCTGCCGCGACCGATGGCCTGCGTGTCATCTACATCGAAAGCGCTTTTTTTGCAGATCACAACGTGCTTTCAGGCAAGAAAAACTGGACCCGTATCTTGGTGCACGAGATGACGCATGTGGAACTCTCCACCGTTGACGTTCGTTATGCTCATAACAGCTTGGGGATGAAGCCGGATAAAACCAATTTCAGCACCGCCACATGCCTCACCAACGCTGAGAGCTGGGCGTTTTTTGCAGCCGACTGCGCCGGCAACCTGGACTCGGGCATTCGTAACAGTGTCCTCAAATGATCAGGCCTACACATCACGGCATTTTTGCACTAGGTGTTCTGGCTATCATTTCCGGGTCAGTGTGCCAGGCCGATGTTCCGCCTTCACCAAGTCCAATAACAAAGGAGAAGCCCATGTCAGCTTTGACCTCCAGCCGCCCTCGCATCCCCAGTGTGCCTCCGGTGACGATCGGTCGCGTACGCTACGAACCCACTGTCCAAACAACCACACCCGGCCCAGAGCATGCCCCCGGCGTGTTGGGGGCCTACGACGCCGATACCGGCGACCGGCTCTGGACACTTAAGGTCTATGAACGACCGCTCGATGCCAGGCTCGAGTCCGATGTTCAAGAAGATCATATCCGCAGCCTGACCGCGCTGCCTGAGGGCAAACTGCGCCTCGTCACCGAAACCGGCCGAAGCTACGAAGTCGATCCAGCCTCGCGCAGTGCGCGTGCCCTGCCTTAAATATCGAGCAAGAGATGAAATTGCGAGTCGCATCGTTTTGTAAACAATGGGGCTCGTCATCTCATCAAGCCACCACGCCTAAATAGAAAAAGGTGTCGGATCACATTTGCAACCTCTTCGTTCGCCGATCATGCTGACGCCCTCCCTCCACATTCCGCCCCAACAATCAATTGCCGGTGGCTCTTGTAAAAAATCTCAATCCTATTACGACCAAGCGCCTTGGCCTGATACAAGGCGAGATCCGCCCATTTCAAGGCAGCCTCAACGGTTATTGCACCTAAAGCGGCCTCTGCAAGACCGATACTGACGCTTACGCCCACCACTTTCCCGTGATGAAAAAACTCCTGGGAGGCCACCGCATCGAGCAAACGCTGGGCAGCATTTCTGCCCAACGCAAGTGTGGTATTCGGCATCAACAGCACAAACTCCTCGCCACCATAGCGGGCAAAAATATCGTTCACGCGAGTGATCTGTTTACAGGCCTGCGCAGTTTCTTGGAGTGCCCGGTCGCCAAAATCATGCCCATAGGTGTCATTGATCTGCTTAAAATGATCGATGTCAAGCATGAGAATCACCGCTGTTTCACCTGTTCGTGCAGCTCTTTTTGCTTCTTTGTCCGCCAGTTCAAAGAATCGGCGGCGATTGTTGATCTTGGTCAGCGCATCAATGGTGGCGAGTTCGCGAAGCTGATCGGCCTTGTGTAGAAGTTGTGCGGCAGATCTCGCCATATCCGCAATTTCATCGCGCCCCTCCACCGGCAGGCGCCATTCCTCCCTGTCCACCAATGCACTGCTCATGGCCCGGCTGATCAGACTCAACCGCCCGCCGAACCCACGAATGACAAGCAACCAGTGCAGCAGACAGAGCATGAGGATTGAAGCGCTTCCCAAGGCCCAGGTAGCGCCGATACCCTGTTTTATCTGGCCGGCTATCTGGCCAGCACTGTCATAAAAATGATGAAAAACCGACTGCATATAGCCTGCGGTCAATTGCTCCAGACGGCTGGAAAGATCGCCCAGAGCCATGATCAGTTGCTCCAACTGGAAGGTTGCATCGACTCATTGTGATTTCACGGCGAATATCTGCTCCACGCGCGTGGCAATACCATCGAGTTCGCTGGCGAACGTCTCGTTGTGCCGAGCATCCAGAGTTGCCAGGTTGAACGTGGCTATCCGCTGGGTACTCAGCGCAAAGAGTTCATGCAGTCGTTGCAATTCCGCCGGCCGGGTATCGAGCGTTAACTTATCAACAACCGCAATCATATCCTGCAACGGTCCAGGCGGATTTGCAGTCAGGATCTTCTCCTCGCCGTTCGCTTCCCGCTGAACAACTCGGTTAGAAACGGCGATCAGGTCATTACGAATATCCGCCAATGTTCGATTCAACTGCTCGGATTTCCGTGCAATATGCACCTCAACCTGAAAGACGACACCAGCCTGATTGCGGATGGCTTGACTCAAATAATTAAAGGTGAGAATGTCGGCACTGCTCTCCTCCTGGGAGATTTTTGCCGTTAAGGCCTCCACCTGATCCAGGGAGGCGGCAAGTTTGCCATAGCGATCCTGAAGATGTTCCTGCATTTTTCCCAGAGAAATCTCTCTGGTGAATCCACTCAACCGAAAAGTTGTTTGCTGCAAGGCTGTCGCCACTTGAATTTTAGGAAGCGCGCCTTTGACAAAAAGTTGCGATATAAGCAGAAATCGGTTGGAGAGAAACAGGGAACCAGCACCACCGCAAAGAATAACGATCACGGCGATCAGTAGGATGATCCCCAGCTTTGCCTGGATGGAATAGAGACGGGACCAGGGCAATTTCACGGTCGTTTGCCCCAGAGCGCACGATAATGATCGCGGTAGCCGTTGGCGGGATCAAACAGCTCACTGCCACGGCCTGTTGAGCTGATGGTATCGGCAGTGACCAGCGTTGGCGGGGTGACAAATCCACTGGCCGGCAACCCTTGGCACAAACGGTTCAGCTCATCGACAAGCTGCCAGCCATGAAAGAGCAAGGGTTCGGGAACGGTTGCCTGCTGATAGCTTTCCGTTCTAATGCGGAAAAATGCGGAAGGGCTACCATCGCCGGCAGAAATATTCACCGGCGGTCCCTGCGGGGATACCCCCTGCATCACCAAGGCGGCAACGGCATGATCGTAATAGAGATCGTTGATCGCCAGCGAATATTGCCATTGCGTACCATAGTTTTGCACCAGTCGCTCGACCACTTTCGGCATCTCCTCACCCAAGGTGCAAAGGGCCAGATCAACGGTTTCCAACAGTGTGCATTCACTGCAACTCTGCATTGTTTTCGCCATGATTGCTGCCTTGTCCCGAGCAATGGCAAAACGGCTGTCGGTGAAAATGACCACACCGGCCCGGCCTTGTGAGTGGGTGATGGCATACTGGGCCGTAACTTTAGCGACCTCCACGGAATCGGTTGCCACGTTCCATTTGACGGGGGTATTTTCGACACGACCGGGGGCCGAAGCGACATGCCAGCCAACCACAGGAATCCGGGCCGTTTCAAAATCCTTGAGAAAATCCTTGTTACTCTCCGCATCGACCCCAGCCAGAATAACTCCACTGGGGTGCAGGTCCAGGGCCTCGCGAAAAACCCGCTGCCGATTTTCGTCTTTGCTGCCGATATCGAAATAATGCACCTTCCAACCGATGGCAGTGACCGCCTCCCGCACGCCAAAGCCCACACCGAGAACACCGCCATTACGCAAATCCTCACCGATAAAGACAATGGTCTGATCCGGCAAGGCGGCTGGCCCAGTTGTCGGCATTGCCCACTGCACTGTTGACGATGCATGGCTCAATGGGCTAGCCTGCGCTTCATGGGGCGATAGCGCCTCGATCTGGGCGCAGCCCGTTGTTGTTCCGATCAGCAATGCCAGTACGGCAAGAGACAGGCTTACAATCTGTTTTTTCGGTATAATATCCACCTTGCCCTCCGATAGATGCGAGGTTGCACACCCGATTTATCGCAGTGTAGAAAAAATGAGGGCATCGCCAAAGCATCAACACCACCACCACGAAAACTATGAGCAAGTCTATGATCACCAGCAATTTCCCCCACACCCTGCTCATCCTCGGCACCGATATGGCCGGCAAGGACCACTGTGCCAATGTGGTGGCCGATGCGGCCCAGGCAGCGGGTATTCGGCTTGAGCGTCGGCGGGGCAGTCTCAGCGCCCGGCCTAATCAGCAGCGCAGTTCCGAAGAGAAAGGCCTCATCCGGCTTTGGCTGGAACGGGCATTTCTTGCCACCCTGTTCTTGCACTGCCGGCTGTTGCCCTGGTTGACCACCCTGCTAATTGTGCTGGATTTACGCCGGTTCCAGCGACCTGATCAGGCCTCGGTGCTGGTGGTGAGCCATACCGCCATCCGCCTGCTGGCCTTTGCCCTGGGCCACCTTTTTGCCCGTGTCGAGGATATCCGCCTGCCAGCCATGACAATGCGGGCCCTGCACGCCATTGCCGCCACCGGACTGCGCTGCGTGGTGCTGGATATCGATCATGCTATACGGGCAGAGCGCCTGGCCCAGCGCAACACCCGTGGCACCCTGGACTATTTTGACCGCTATATGGGCAGTGATCCGCAACGATCCGAGCGTATCGAGGAATTTCTGGTGTGGATTGGCCTGACCTACCTGGGGGCGGTACGGGTGGAAAACAACAATCTCAGCGACACCGAGTTGCTGGCTGCCATGGGGTGATTCAAGGCGTTTACTCCCGTCGCAACCAGACCAGGGTGGCGCCCCAGCCCCCGCAGCTTTCATCACCCAAACGAAACCCAGCAACCATTTCCATCCGTGTCAGCAGGGCATGCACCGTGCGCCGCAGGGTGCCAGTGCCTTTGCCATGGATAATGCGCACCTCGAGAATGCCACATTGCTGACACTCGTGCAGATAATCCGGCACCAGGGTTTTCAGGTCCTTGGGGGAAAAGGTGTGCAGATCGAGAACGCCATCGATGGGGAGTCGCACGGGTGCGGCCTGATCAGTTTCCTGATCGTGAGGAGTCATGGCGATCCATGCGTGGTGAGAGAAAAAAAGCGCCGGACGATGGCCCGACGCGAACAGCGTGCAAACAGATTGGCTGAGGATGCCTCTGCACTGTGCTTACCGATTTTTATTCGGTCAAAAAAGAAGACAAATCCCGATCTTCAAGGAGTTGACGTAGCACATCACCCAAGGCCTCGTTGATCCACTGCTCATTGTTGGCGGCGGTAGGAACGACCACCACCCGTTTGTCGAAGTTGGCCCGATACATCTTCTCCAGGGTTTTGCCGTTCTTGGACGCCACCGCCTTCATGGCACTTTTGATGTACACGTCACCGGTCCAGGTGTTAGGCGAGGTGGCATACTCCAGCAACTGCACCTCGACGTTGAGCTTGGCGTCGCGATTGCTTTGCTCCTCCACCGCCACAAAACCCTTCTTGCGCATACCGGCAATCACCTCCTGCTTCACCACCAAGGCGACATCCTGCTCGGTGGAGAGCTCGGTGGAGGCATCCCGGCTCTTACCGAAGTTCCCCAGCGATGGCGAAGGGCGTCGGTCGACAACATCGACGGCAACGACCTTGCCTTCTCCCAGTGACGAGGTTGGCACGTTGAGTTTGGGTTCCAGCCATACTCGCTGCGGCGACTGCGCACATCCCGCCAGCACCAGCAGGGTAAGAAAGAGGATACCAGCGATGCCCTTCATTGCTTTCATAATGATTCTTTCCTTGTTGTGTTTCATTCCATTGGCCGGATGCACCGAACTGAGCAATTGAGCCCCGGCGTGCTCCGTCCCTCCCCCCCAAAAGGGGCTACGATTTTTTTTCGATTCTAGCAAAACCCAGATCAACTCAGAGCGCCTTACTTGCAACAGCCCGTCAATATAGCGCTGCCATGCCCTAGCGTCAACGAATGGGACAAGTGGAGATGCCTTGCAAGGGTGGCTTGCCGAAACGCGGGCGCCAGCCAGTGGCGAGCGCACGTTGCATCAACCATGGAGCGCTGGGCGAGACAAGAGGGAGATTGCTCTATTCTTCAGTGACCACCATTGTTTTGGCGATCATATCGTGGAGCCCTTGTTTCTTTTGGGTAAATGCAGCCATGACAATTCCAGCATAGCAAGACAACATCATCGACAGAAAAACATTACTAAAAAATCGTAAAGTTGATTGTAAAAATGTAACCTTTGATCCATCAATATGAACAATTTTCAATTTCAGCAATTTTTTACCAGGTGATGCCTGCCATATTGACGATTCAAAGCAGGAAAAATATGGCCAAAATGCCAAATACGTACCTACGACAACCAAAGTAACGACAGCATCACTCTCAGCATATTCTACAATTGGCTTAGCAAATAAAAAAAGTGCTCCGACGATAGCAATAATAGCAATCATTAAATCGATACATCCAGCAAGAAGACGTTTCCAAAAAGATGCATAACGCAACGTCTGTGCTTTTTGCGAACCATTCTTTTTCTTTGCCGAGATTTTCCCCTTCATAAACATCCAAGGCCACATAAAGTAGCTGATGGCATAGCTCTCACCTTCTTTGATGGTAAAGGTGACGGCATTGGCACCACACTCCGGTCGAAAAAGATGCTTGAAATAGATACGAACCGTGTGCCTTCCGGCCGCCAGCGGAAACTGCAACTGTTTCCACCATTTACCCATGTACATCTGTCCATCGATGATAATGCGCGGGGTGCAAAAGAAAAGGTCGACTGATATAAAGAAAAAGGTGGTTTCTACAGTTATTCCAGTTTCTTGCCCGCGCGGCGATGCCGATGTATTGGCGGCGGCGACTGCGGCACCACTGCCAACCGCACCTGCCCTCTTGGTGTATTTTTCCATGATAATCCCGCAGGCTGGACAAACGCCCCTGCCATCTTGTTCGGCACCGTGTGAACCCTGCGTTGCGGCAAATTGGTGGCCGCATTTCGGACAGCTGAATGAGTGAAGTTGAGCAGTTGCAGGAGATGGGGAAAGAGGCCGTTTTTCCAGCGAAAGGCCTGCGTGTGCTGATGGTTGCAACGGTGGAGGTGAGGATTGAGGCCTCCTGGTGGACGGCGCTGACATATCTGGTTCAATGCGGCAAATGGCCCCAGCCTGCTGAAATGCCGCCTGCAAACGCTCAGCCGTTTGCAGGTCAACCTGTCGTTTTACAGTGACGGTGTGGCCAATGAACAATCTATCGATTTTTTGGGCATCGGCCTTCAAAACCGTCTGCAATGATTGTTTCACCTCTGCAAGGGAACGTTCCGGCGCAATTTCACCGCTAAACAGAACCGTAAATGTATTGGCAGGTTGTTGTGATGATATCGGGGAATCTATTGCAGATGGCGGTACTGGTGCCGTTTCAGGTGACTGGACCGGCTCGACACGACAGATCAACCCTGCGCGTTTAAAGGCAGTTTGATACTTGAGTGCATCCTGGTAATCCACGTTTTCTTTGATGACAACCGGTTTCCCTGAAAAGAGGGCCTCAACCCGCTGCGGTGACAGGTTGAACTTTGTCATCAGATGTTGCTTTACGCTCTCAAGCTGTTGTTCACCAGCAATATTCCCTGAAAAAATCACGTTATACTGTAAGGACTCCATTTATCACTCCTTGCAATTCATCGTTTATCCTTACGATACACCAAGCAAAGGCCACAACCTTGCAATACCTTTTAACCAGCAGTGCCCGTTCACTGGTATCGCCCTGAAACAGCCTGGTCGTTCCTGAGCAAATGCGGGGCTTTTCCCTTCCCCGCCTAGAGTTGCTGTGGCTCACCAATCCAACACCACACAAATCGGGTAATGGTCCGAAGGAAAGAGCTGCGCCTGCCGCGTTCGGTCGATGTGTGCATCCAACACTCGAAAATGCGGCGAAACTAAAACCCAGTCGATGGCAGCGAACTCCTCCTCGTGACCGTAGGCGTGGAACGTGGTTTCATCCGCGCCGCTGGGTTGCACCTGGCGGAAGGCATCGCGAAGGCGGCCATCGCCGGTGAACATGTGATAGGCCTCGGACTCTTTTTCGGTGTTGAAGTCGCCGGTGAGGATGAGCGGCAGGTCAGCGTCGAGCCCACCAAGCCAGTGATGCAGGCAGCGGGCATCGCCGATGATAGCCTCGGGCTCGTAGTCGAAATGGGTGTTGACGAAGAGCAGCGTCCGGCCCGTCTGCCGGCAGGAGAGTCTGGCCCAGCTCACCGTGCGCGGATAGGCGCTGTTCCAACTCAGACTGCCCACCACCTGCGGAGTTTCGCTGAGCCAGAAACAGCCGGTTTCCGCAATGTTGAAGGCGGCACGGGCAACGAGCAACGGTGCCATCTCCTGGCCGTTGTATTCGCCTTGGCGGCGGTGAACTCCGTAAAACTGGTGGTCCGGCAGGCCGGCACGGAGAAATCCTGCCTGTAACTCATCGTGGCACTCTTGCAGGCCAAGCAGGTCGGGAGCGAAGGCACGAATGCGCTCCATGGCTAATTCTTTACGGTGCTGCCAGTGGTTATCGCCGTCATCGGCCTCGGCGGTACGGATGTTAAAACTCATCACTTTAATCATAGGGTGTTCCTCGCTCAATCCGCTCAATACGGCACCAACTCAAAGAGCCGTTTATGGGGATCGATCTGAATGTGGTAGTAGCGATCCTGGGGCATGTAAATGTAGGGGATTTCCTCCTCCTGGCGGGTGAGAAAGGAGGAGAGGATCATGCGGTTGACGGCGCGGTGACCGACGATCATGATGTTCTCATCGTAATTATTAAGAAAAAAAACCTTTTTCAGGCCGCGATGGACACGGTCCTCCATGGTCTTGTAGCCCTCGCCTTCCGGGTAGATGTAGCGATACTTGTTGGGGCCGCGCGCCCGGGCCACATGCGGCATCTTGCGGCGGATCTCCTCGTAGGTCATGCCCTCGCAGACGCCAGCATGGATTTCGTTGAACTCCGGCAGGGCAATGATGGAGCAGGCATCCTGGCGCTTGGCAATGGGACTGGCGGTCTGCATGGTCCGTTTGTAATGGCTGGTGAAGATGATAGGGATACGGACGGTGGCAAAATGCTCGGCCAGGGCATTGGCTTGGGCCAGCCCTTTGTCGGTGAGATCGGAGTCGCCACCGATACGGTCCTCATGATTGAAAAAAGTCTCGCCGTGGCGCACCAGAAAGAGGTTGCGCACGATACGGGTGGTGATGACATCGCGAATGCGGTCGTAATAGGGCAAGACCTCGGTGATCTGTTCCTGCAGGATGCAGCTATCGAATGAATCCACCAGGATACGGTTACGCTCCGTGTCCAGCGGCTCATAGATCGACTCGTAATAAGCGATGCGCTTGAGAAAACTCTCCAGAGCCTTTTCCGGGGCCAGGTGGCGAAACTCTTTCAACACTGCCTTGCGCTCCAGATTGGCCTCCAGAGCCTCCTCGTCGGCGTTGAGACATTCGATGTAGCAGAGTGCAAACTCGGGAAAGGCCGCAGCCAATGCACGACGGCGCTCGCGGGTGACATTGCTGGCATCCATGATTGCCACTTCGCCACCCTCGGCCAGGAATGCCTGGGCCTGCTCGATGTTGATGCGCGATATCTGCTCGCGCAGCTCCTTGCCGCGCTCGTTGGCCGGCGAGAAAAATTCCGAGGAGGAGGTGTTTTCTTCGGTGTCGAGTTTGCGCCGCAACTCACCGTTGTTGAAGATGCGAACCTTGATACCATCCAGCTCCAGGGTGCGGCCGAGTTTCCGCGCCATGGTCGATTTGCCGCGGGCCGGCAGCCCCACCATCACAATCACCAGTTTTCGTTTCATTGCGCTTCTCCTGGGGAAAACAACATTCTCGTTCCACTCTGGATCATTTTGGGATTATTGTACAAAATGCGGCCATGAATTGTAGGAAAATTCACCACCGCCTCAGCTTATTGGTGCCTGGGTTCATGCTCCATTTGAGCGAGCAATCCCCAGCAAGGACCTATGGATGCGGCAAGAATGCCAGTGCTTCCGTGCTTCTGCTTGCACTCAGCCCTGCTTTACGATAGCTTGCCCTGAACTTTTCCGCAGCCATATCGGCTGTTGCCACGATACTCAGATTTTTTGCCACCATCATGAGCGCACAAAAAAAAGAAACCTTTCTCAAGGATTACACCCCGCCAGCCTATCTGGTCGATACCATCCATCTGCGGGTCGAGCTCGACCCCAATGCCACCTTGGTTGAGGCCAGAATGCAGATACGCGCCAACAGCGCCGCTCCCGGGCCATTGGTGTTCAACGGTAAACGGCTGGAACTTGTAGGAGTATCCCTGGAAGGTATCGAACTGCAACCGGCGCAGTACCAATATGCCGACGGCCTGCTCACCATCGCCGAGGTGCCGGGCAGCGCCTTTACACTGACCATCACCACCCGCATCAATCCGGCGGGCAATACTGCTTTGGAGGGATTGTACCTCAGCTCGGGCAATTACTGCACCCAATGCGAGGCCGAGGGATTTCGCACCATCACCTGTTTTCCGGATCGCCCCGATGTGATGAGCGTGTTCACCACCACCGTGATTGGCGACAAAACTGCCTGCCCGGTGCTGCTCTCCAACGGTAATCTCATCGACAGTGGCGAGCTGGCGGATGGTCGCCACTATGCCACCTGGCATGACCCCTTTCCCAAGCCCAGCTATCTCTTTGCCCTGGTGGCCGGCAATCTGGTGAAAATCAGCGACAGCTTCACCACCCGCTCCGGTCGCGACGTCGCCCTGCATATCTATGTGGAGGAGCGCAATAAAGATAAATGCGCACACGCCATGCGTGCCCTGCAAAAATCCATGCAATGGGATGAGGAGCGTTTTGGCCGCGAGTACGACCTCGACACCTACATGATTGTAGCGGTGGACGACTTCAACATGGGCGCCATGGAGAACAAGGGCCTCAACGTCTTTAACTCCAAATATGTGCTGGCCCTGCCGGAGACGGCCACGGATGTGGATTACGAGGGCATCGAGGCGGTGATCGCCCACGAATATTTTCATAACTGGACCGGCAACCGCATCACCTGCCGTGACTGGTTTCAGCTCAGCCTCAAGGAAGGCTTGACCGTGTTCCGCGATCAGGAGTTCACCTCTGATATGGTGTCGCGGCCGGTGAAACGCATCCAGGATGCCAATATCATCCGTTCCTTCCAGTTCCGCGAGGACAGTGGCCCCATGGCCCACCCGGTGCGGCCGCCTGCCTTTGTCGAGATCAACAATTTTTACACGCTCACCGTCTACAACAAGGGCGCAGAGGTGATCCGCATGCTCCACACCCTGCTCGGTGCCGACACCTTCCGCCGGGGCATGGACATCTATTTCGAGCGCCACGATGGCCAGGCCGTGACCTGCGACGACTTTGTCGCGGCTATGGAAACCGCCTGGGGCAAGGATCTCAGCCTGTTCAAGCGCTGGTATGCCCAGGCCGGTACCCCGGAATTGACCGTGACCACCGATTATGACGCCGACAAACAGCAACTGGTGTTGAGCGTGGAGCAAAGCTGTCCGGCTACCCGCGAGAATGCGGAAAAACTGCCTTTTACCATGCCGTTGGCAGTCGGATTGCTTGATGACAACGGCCAAACCATCCCCTTGACCGACTCCCCCAACCCCACCACCAAGGTGCTGGTGCTCTCCGAGGCCAAACAACGGTTTGTCTTTGATCGAATCGCCAGCCAGCCCACGGTCTCCTTTCTGCGCAACTTCTCGGCGCCGGTTAAGGTGCGTTTTGAGCAGAGCGCCGAGGAACTGAGCCGAATGATGGCCGCTGACCCCGATCCCTTCAACCGCTGGGAGGCTGGGCAAAAACTCGGTTTGCGCTTCTTACTCGAACAGATCGAAGGCTACCAGCAGGGCCGGGAGATCAGCGTCGATGAGCGGTTGATCCACGGCCTGCGCAACCTGTTGTTGGACCGCGATTCGGATCAGGCCTTTCTGGCCATGGCTTTGGCCCTGCCCTCGGAAAATTGGATCGGTCAGCAGATGGCGGTGCTTGATCCGGTGGCGGTATGCAAGGTGCGCCAACAGTTCCGCGCCCTCATTGCCCGGACCCTTTGCATCGACCTGGTGCAGTGCTACGACCGGCTGCACAGTACCGAGCCTTACCGCTACAGTGCCCACGAGGCGGGCCGCCGCTCGCTGCGCAATATCTGTCTCTCTTACCTGCTGGCACCCACTTTGGCTGGTGAACTGGAACCCTGCCTGCTGCAACGCGGCATCAGCCAGTACCGCCAGGCCGACAACATGACCGACGCCATTGCTGCCCTGGGCGCCTTGGTCAATGCCGATCTCACCACCGGTGACGAACTGTTGGCCGACTTCCATGCCAAGTGGCAGCACGATCCGCTGGTGGTGGACAAATGGCTGATTCTCCAATCCGGCTGTACCCT
Organism: uncultured Desulfobulbus sp.; assembly: GCA_964639845.1. Classification (GTDB taxonomy): domain Bacteria; phylum Desulfobacterota; class Desulfobulbia; order Desulfobulbales; family Desulfobulbaceae; genus Desulfobulbus. The sequence goes on from CAZXHS010000006.1 coordinate 115,352, forward strand.
GCCCGGCACCTTGGATCGCGTCAAGGCCCTCACCCGCCATCCCAGCTTCACCTATAAAAACCCCAACAAGGTACGCTCGCTGATATCTACCTTCTGCGCCACCAACCATGTTCATTTTCATGCCGCCGACGGCTCGGGATACCAATTTCTGGGCGACCAGATCTGCCTGCTTGATCAGCTTAACCCACAGATCGCCTCGCGCATGATCACGCCGCTGACGCAGTGGCGCCGCTACGATCAGTCGCGTCAGGACCTGATGCGGGCGCAGTTGGAACGCATCGGCAGCCAGCCGACCCTTTCTGATGACGTGAAGGAGATTGTTGAAAAAACAATGGCATAGTTGGATAAATTCTTTTGAGTGAGACCGTATTTTCCGTGCCCATGGTGGGCAGGAACAGCACCTGCCCACCCTACGATTTTCGATATTTACAATGAAGACCGCACCAGCGGCTTATAGCAATTACAGGAACAGTAAAAAGTGACAACATAAACCCAACAAATGGAAAAAATAATAATAAAGAAATCAATAAGCAAAATTGGAATTCTTTGCGCTATATACATATCCATTGCTTTATATTTATTATTTATCAACGGCAACGGTTCTGATGCATATATCATCAGAAAAGGCCGAGCAATTGGTGGAATTCTTTTGTTATCATTCACAATATTATTCATTTACAATGCAATAACATTAAAATTTAAATACATAACAATTGATGAAAATGGATTAAATGACAATATATCAATTCTATTTCCAGAAAAACATCAATGGCATAAAATTAAGAATATAGAAGTAAAAAATTTTGAAATTCTACTTACAACTCAATATGAAACAAAATGTTTCGGATACCTAGATATAAACAAAGATGAAATAGAAAATATTAAACAATATATATCATCATACTTGAACAAATAAAAAATGGCATTTTTTTTTACAGATAACATATTAATTCTCAACTTAATCAGTCAATAATTCAATTTCTTACCGCATTCTGAAAGAGTGTGGTAGTTGTCGCGTCGGCAGGGCGATGCATCATCAGTTTTGGCGAAGGGTTAACTCGGACCTGCAACCCGATAGAACAGGATCGGCAAGACGCAGCCATACCTGAAAAAAATCCCGTCTCCAAAAAAAAATCTGTAACCTTTCTTCCGCACCCTGCGACTATAGGGGTAAGTAAAGCGTTTATTTGGACGCTTCCCCACAAGTCATTCCCGCAAAGGAGAACGGTATGTACCCGCACCACGCAACCCTTGGTTCCAAATCTTGGCAAATTTTCACCCTATGCACACTTTTGCTTTTCCTCGCCGCCGAGGCCTCGGCCTTTGAACGCAATGTCAACCGTACCCGTGCCAACGGGCAAACCGCTTCTAAATCGGTGACTGCCAATCGCACCGCCAACGGCTACACCCGCGACGCCACCCTGACCGGTTCCCAGGGCCGTACCGCCACCCGGTCCAGTCAAGGTACATGGAATCAGGAAACCAACACCTGGAACCGCAATTTCACCGCCACCGGACCAAACGGACAAACCGCAAGCAAGGATGTCACCGCTACCCGTACTGACAACGGCTACACTCGAGGTACCACCGTCACCGGACCACAGGGCAACACCGCCACCCGGTCCGCCCAAGGTACTTGGAATGCAGAAACCAAGACCTGGAACCGTGATGTCACCGCCACCGGACCCAACGGGCAAACCGCAAGCAAGGATGTCACCGCCACCCGCACTGACAACGGCTACACCCGCGATACTACCGTCACCGGACCGCAGGGTAATACCGCTACCCGATCAGCCCAGGGCACCTGGGACCCGGCCACCAAAACCTGGACCAAAACCGTCACCACCAGTGGAGGCAACTGATGCTGCGTGTCATGCTTCCATCTTTCACTGTTACGAGCAGTCTGTGCTGCATGCTTCTTGCAGCTTTGCTGTTCGGCCCGACAACGGCGGTTTCTGCCCAGGGTCGGGCCACGGAAGTCATCTTTGAAATGGCTGATGCCGATCACAACCAACTGATCAGCGAGGCCGAGTATCACGCCGCCATGCAGCGGCGCTTCGAGCAGTTGGATACCAACAAGGACGGCAACCTCACGAGGCAGGAGATGGATGAGGCGCGGGCCAACGCCCGTGAACGTCTCCAGGGATTGCGCAATGGCGGTGGCCGGCTTGCCAACTGAGCAACACCCCGGCTGATGGAGCGTACCGGCACATCGGATCTGCGCATGCTGTTGGCCGAGGAACCAGGCCAGCCAGCGGGAGGGCCGGCCCATGGTGCAGCAAGCGACCAGCAACTGATTGCCCAGGTGCTTGCCGGCAGCGTCAATACCTTTGCCCTGCTGCTGAGCCGCTACCAGGCCTATGTTTGGACCATCGTCTCCCGCCTCATGCCGGAGGCGGTGGTTCCGGACCTGGCCCAGGAGGTCTTTGTCGAAGCCTACCGCTCTCTGGCCGGCTACGATACCGGCAAGCCATTTAAGAACTGGTTGGCCGGCATTGCCCTGCATCGCTGCCGGGACCATTGGCGCCAGACCTACCGCCGCCGCGAGATTCCCCTAAGCGGACTCAGCGAGGCACACCAGCACTGGTTGGAACGATTTACCGAACACCAATCCGATGAAGCGTTCGACAGCCTGGCACGGCAACGCGAAGCCCGAGACATTCTTGATCAGGCTCTGGCTCGACTTTCCCCCGATGACCGTTTGGTGCTCAGCCTGATATATCTCGAGGGCTTATCCACCAAAGAGGCGGCACAGATGCTCAATTGGAGCCTGATCAATGTTAAAGTGCGCGCCTATCGCGCCCGCACCAAAATGCGTGCCTATCTGGGCGCACTGCTGGACAAGGAGGCAAGATGAAACGCTCAACGCAACAACTGGAAGAGATCCTGCATGCGGCCCATGCCCAGCGGTCGCGCCCTGAAATGGATGAGGATTGGCACCGACGGGCAATGAACGAGATTCGGCGCCAGTCAATTGGCCGCGAGGACCTGTCCACTTTGGCCACTCCGCTGGTCTGGCGTTTTGCTGCGGCCTCCTGTTGCCTAGCCCTGGCCCTTTCTTTCTATGCCCTGGGTGCGCTCGATGGGGAGCAGTTGGCGCTGGACCTGTTCATCGGCGATCCGCTGCTGGGCCAATCGATGCGTCTGCTGAGCCTGGCCAGCGGATTATGAGTCCGCATTTGTGCAAAGTTCCAACGGCAACAGGGGATCGTCAACCATGAAACGATGGAAGATCTGGCTGGGCGTGCTGCTCATCTTTGCCGCCGGCCTCTGCATCGGCAGTGTCGGCACCGGGCTGGTGCTGCGCCATAAGGTGATGGCCTTCCTCGACGAGGGGCCAACGGCAACGCAACGATTACTCACCAAGAGGCTGACCCGCAAACTCGACCTGAACCCGCAGCAGCAACAGCAGGTTGCCGCCAAGATCGCCGCCACCCAAGCGCGAATCCTTACCCTACGTGGTCGGTACCAGCCCGAGGCCGCGATGATTATCCGGGACGGGGTTATGGATATTCGTCAGGATCTCAGTCCGGAGCAGCAGGAAAAACTCGACCAGCTGTACCGTGACATGCGCGTTCGGCTTGGCCGCTTCCGCGCCCATTGAACACTTATGTGAGTCTCCCCGTCTCTCCCTTGCGGCAGCTTGCCGGCGTTTCGTGAAAAATGGTTGCGCTGCGCTGGCAAAAAGTCAGTCAATGCCTACCTTTGTTCCCCAGACATCTACCTTTCAGCGTTGGGGTTCCCCGTGAAAAAAATCCTGATCCTTGTTTTGATCCTGGCCTTGGTTGCCGGGTTTATACTGTTTCGCTATCTCACCCGTGAACAGCCGATCATGGTCACGGTGCAAACCGTGGATCGCGGCCTGGTTGAGGCCACGGTCTCCAACACCCGCGCCGGCACAGTGACAGCGCGTAACCGTGCCAACCTCACCCCGGCCATCGGCGGCCAGATCGCCACCCTCAATGTGCGTAAATCCGACCAGGTCAAGGCCGGGCAGGTGCTACTGACCCTGTGGAACAAAGATCTGGAGGCGGAAAAACGTCTGGCCGAGAGCGAGGTAGCAGCCAGCGAGGCCCTGGTACGCGAGGCCTGTTTGACAGCGGAGTTGGCCGAACGCCAGGCCCAGCGCCAGCAGGAGCTGATCAAAACCAGAGCCACCTCGGCCTCCAACCTGGATGAGGCCCTCTCCGCTGCGCGTGCCAAACGTGCCGGTTGTGTCGCCGCCACCGCCCGCCGCAGCGTCAGCGTTGCTCGCCTGGAGGCCACCAAGGCCACCCTGGAACGCACGGTGTTGACCGCGCCCTTTGACGGCATTGTTGCCGAGGTCAATGGTGAGGTGGGTGAATATTTGACGCCCTCCCCGCCCGGTATTGCCACCCTGCCAGCGGTTGATCTCATTAACATGGAGACGCTCTATGTGGCTGCGCCCATTGATGAAATTGATGCCGCCCAGATTCGCCCCGACATGGCGGTGCGCATCAGCCTCGATGCCTATCCTAAACAATCCTTCCCCGGCCGAGTGCACAGCATCTCTCCTTATGTGCTGGAGGTGGCCAAACAGGCCCGCACCGTGGAGATCGAGGCCGATTTCGACACACACAATATGCCGCCCAACCTGCTGGCAGGCTACAGCGCTGATGTGGAGATCATTCTCAACAGCCGCGCCGAGGCCGTGCGCATTCCCTCCGAGGCGCTGATGGCCGATGGCAGTGTCTATCTTGTTGATGCTGATGGCAAAAGGGTGAAAAAAGAGAAAATAAACTCTGGCTTGGCCAACTGGAAATTCACCGAAATCACCGCTGGCCTGCAAGCAGGGCAGAAGGTGGTCACCTCCATTGATCGCAAGGGGCTCAAGGACGGTGCCCTGGTGGCGGTTGAAAGTGAGGACCAGAAGCGGCCATGATCGAACTGCGCGAGGTTAGTCGCATCTTTCATGTTGGTGGCCAGGAGGTGCGGGCCATGGACCGCATCTCGCTGACCATCACCCCCGGCGAGTACGTCTCGATCATGGGGCCGTCCGGTTCCGGCAAATCGACCCTGCTTAACACCCTGGGCCTGCTCGACACCCCGGACAGCGGCCACTACCTGCTCGATGGCCTGGATGTGACCAGCCTCAGCGATGCGCAACTGGCGGCGGTGCGCAGCCGCAAGATCGGCTTTATCTTCCAGTTTTTCCATCTCATTCCCCGCCTCACCGCCCAGCAAAACATCGAGCTGCCGCTGCTGCTGGCCGGCATCTCTCGCAAAGAGCGGACGGAGCGCAGCCTGCCCCTGCTAGAGGCCTTTGGCCTGGCTGATCGCCGCCACCATCGCCCCGACGAACTCTCCGGTGGCCAACGCCAGCGGGTGGCCATTGCCCGGGCAGTGATTAACCGTCCCGCCGTGCTGCTGGCCGACGAGCCCACCGGCAATCTTGATCGCCATTCCAGCGGCGACATCATCGAGTTGCTGGAGCAGCTCAACCGTGACGGACTCACCCTGGTGATCGTCACTCACGATCCCGAGGTCGGCGAACGCGCCCATCGCCGTATCCGCGTCGTCGACGGCACCATTGCCAGCGACAGCCGGAGCTGAATCATGCGGCCCGTCGATACCATCGCCTTTGCCCTGGGTTCGCTTGGTTCCAACCGGGTGCGCACCCTGCTGATGCTGCTGGCCATGTCCATAGGCGTGGCTGCGGTGGTGCTGCTCACCGGTATCGGCAATGGTGCCCGGCTCTACATCGTTGATCAGTTCAGCTCGCTCGGCACCAATCTGGTGATCGTCATTCCCGGCCGCGCCGATACCGCCAGCAACACCCCGGCCACCCTGGTCGGCGAAACACCGCGCGACCTGACCCTGGGCGATGCCCGCGCCCTGGAACGCGCCGATGCGGTACAACGGCTCACCCCCATCAATATCGGCGAGATGAACATCAGTTGGCGCGGCAAGGAGCGACAGGTACCCCTGGTTGGCTCCACCGCACCCATCCTCGACATCCACCATCTGAAGATGGACCGTGGCACCTTTCTGCCCGAAGAGGACATGGAAATCGCCCGCCCGGTCTGCGTCATCGGTGCCAAGGTCTACCGCGAGCTTTTTGGCCAGCACAATGCCCTGGGCGAGTTGGTTCGGCTGGGCGGCTTTCGCTGCCGGGTGATCGGCATTCTCGGCTCCGAAGGGCGGTCGCTGGGCCTGGATACCGAGGAGCTGGTGATTGTGCCGGTGGCCTTTGCCCAGATGCTGCTCAACACCGAGGGCCTGTTTCGCATTCTCATCGAGGCCAAGGACCTGGACGCCATCGGGCGGCTGAAAGCCCATATCACCACCACAATTGCCAAGCGCCATTACGGCGAGGACGATGTCACCATCATCACCCAGGACTCGGTGCTGGCCACCTTTGACAAGATCCTCGGTGTGCTCACCCTCACCGTGGCCGGGATCGCAGGTATCAGTCTGGTGGTGGCCGGCATTTTGATCATGAATGTCATGCTCATGGCCGTGGCCCAACGCACCGCCGAGATCGGCCTGTGCAAGGCCCTGGGGGCCGGACGTGTACAGATCATGGTGATGATCGTCACCGAGGCACTGCTGCTCTCCTTGATCGGGGGCCTGCTGGGCCTGGGTCTTGGCTTTGCCGGGGCCTGGCTGGCGGTACAGTTCTATCCTGCCTTGCAAACCACCCCGCCCAACTGGGCCATTGCCGCCGCCCTGGGCACGGCGTTGGGCACCGGTTTCCTCTTTGCCCTGCTGCCAGCGCGCCGCGCCGCCCGGCTCGATCCCATCCAGGCCCTGGCCGGACACTGAGGCCCTATGGATTTCTGGGATCAGCTCCAGTTCATCACCACCTCCATCCGGGCCAAGCGGCTGCACTCATTTCTCACCGGTTTGGGCATTGCCGTGGGCATCGCCGCGGTGATCCTGCTCACCTCCATGGGCGAGGGCTTGCAGCGCTTCGTGCTCGCCGAGTTCACCCAGTTCGGCACCAATCTGATCGCTATCAACCCCGGCAAGGTCACTACTATGGGTACCTCGCTGGGGGTGATCGGTTCGGAGCGGCTGCTGACGCTGGAGGATGCCGACGCCCTGCGCGCCCTGCCCGGCATTGAGGCGGCGGTACCCATGGTGCAGGGCAATGTCGAGGTAAAGGCCGGCAACCGCACCCGCCGCATCACCCTGTACGGCGTCGGGCCGGAGATGGACCGCGCCTTCCGCATGCAGGTGCAGAGCGGCCGCTTCCTGCCGCCCGACGATGCCCGCACCGCCCGCGCCTTTGTGGTGCTGGGGCACAAGGTGCGCCAGGAACTTTTTCCCGACCGCAATCCCCTGGGCGAACGCATTCAAATCGGCAACCAGCCGGCACGGGTGATCGGGGTGATGGAATCCAAGGGCCAGATCCTTGGTTTTGATATGGACGACACCGTCTATCTGCCGGCGGTGCGCGCTTTGGATCTGTTCAACCGCGACGGCCTGATGGAGATCGATATCCTCTATCGTGAAGGGACGGAAGCGAGCGAGATGGTGGCGGCGATCAAACGGGTGCTGCTCGCCCGCCATGGCCAGGAGGATTTCACCATCACCACCCAGCAGCAAATGCTCGATGTGTTGGGTTCGGTTCTGGGTATGCTGACGGTGGCGGTCGGCGCTCTGGGCGGCATTTCGCTGTTGGTGGGCAGTGTCGGCATCTTTACGGTGATGACCATTGCCGTGCGTGAACGCACCGGCGAGATCGGCCTGTTGCGGGCCATCGGCGCCACCAAGGGGCAGATCCTGTTTTTCTTTCTCCTGGAAGGCACCCTGCTGGCCGCACTAGGCGGTTTCGCCGGGTTGGCGGCCGGCTTTGTCTGTGCCCATCTCATCCACTTCTTCGTGCCGCTGTTGCCGGTGCATACGCCCTGGAGTTTCGTCATCCTGGCCGAGGTGCTCTCCATGGCCATCGGCATCCTCGCCTCGATCATGCCGGCGCGGCAGGCGGCCCTGCTGCGTCCGCTGGAGGCCCTGCGCTCGGAATGATGGTCGAACCCGACCGCTTTTCTTCTTCACTTTTTCCCTGCATCTCGGCACAATACCAGCACACCGTTTTCAGCCCCGTACGGGTTGCCATCCATAATCAAGAGGTTGTTCATGTTACGAGATTTAGCCCTGGCTGCCAAGGCGGCCTGCAGCAAGGAAGACCAGGAAAGCCTGGTACCCCTGGTCAAACAGTTGCGTGATTTCGGCGAGATTGCCTTTAAGCGCGGCCTATTGGCCCTGGAAGGCGAGTTGATGCAGATCCGCGACCCCTTTCTCAAACTGGGGATACAACTGATCGTCGACAAGACCGAGCCGGAAAACGTCCAGGATATCCTCGATGCCGATATCTACTACAACGAGTCCAACGGCCGAGAGTTACTTAAGAAAATTATCATCCGCGAGGGACTGCTCCGTATCCAGGCCGGCGACAATGCCCGTAACATCCTCATCTGCACCAAGATCTTTCTCGGCAAAGCCGATCCCGGCCTGTGGTAAATCCCGCCGACCAACCGCCCACACTTTCGAAGGAGGCCCTCATGTCCGGCACCGCCAATACCAAATTCATCGAGCTACCCAAGGAAGAACAGATCGCCGAGGTGCATCAACGCTTTGAGTATCGTCAGGATTGTGGTTGGTACACCAAGGAGGGCAGCTTCGCCGGGGCCAATGTAAACGATGTCATTGCCGCGTTGATTGATTTGGAAGAGGCGGAAATCAATGCCGTTGGCGACTGTATGAGCGGCTTTTGTCAGATACAGCCGAAATTCGATGATTTCGTGCGCACCGCCTGGCGACGGGATGAGTGAGGGGAGTAATGTTTCCCGCTGACGATAGCGCTACGCTGGCGGGGAACAAGGGGGGGCTGCAAGATTCAAAATACAAGATCTGACCATTGTACATGCGAAGGAAGGCGGCATGAACAAACAAAAAGCAATATGGAGCACATTCCTGTTTTTTCTCCTGACGGGATTAGGCCAACTCTCCTGGGCGGAGCCGAGTTCGGAAGAGCAAGTAGCGGAACAAGGGCGAGCGACCAAAATCATTAGCCATGCCGCTAAAACTCAGGAGGAATTCCTTATGCGGGTTAAAACGGTTTGGAACAAGCCGGAGGCCAGCATGACCGAGGTGGCTGAAACCATCACCGGGGTTTCGGTGCAGTGGTTCAGTTCCTCGCCTGTACCAGACCAAGAGACAAAATACTATGCGCTGGACCTGAAATACGAACTTCACCCCGACGCTCCATACCATGGTGCGTTTGCAAAAAATCGGCTGGAAAAAGCCAAAAGAGATAGTACAGGGGATTACAGGCTACCGGCGGGTGTTTTCATCCGGGACGACTTGTGGCTTACTTTCTATGGGCAAACGCGAAGAGATAACCCACAGCGGAACCTTTGCGTCACAGCGGGAAAAACCAGGGAGATTCTGGGGGAGCCTACTAAGATGCACTTGAAAGCTATCAGGCATGCCGAATCGTTTGGATTTGAGTACATCGACGGCAAACGAAGGATGACATTCGAATATGGCGGTGCCGATCGGGTGCCACTCTCTGAAAGACGCTTGGAGGTTATCCTTGAGAAGTCCAAGGATACATGTTTACACGAACTTACTTATGAGCACCTTTATTGATTTCTGATCGTTTTTGATCGTTCCCATACTCCAGCGTTCCATTCTCCGCCAGCGACTGGCGAGCCCCTCACAAGCCGCCTCAATCGATTGAAAAGCCACTTTCACCGTCTATCACGGTAACCGTCTTCACTACCGCATATCATGGCCCACAAACCGGATTCGTCGACACCGGCGCGGTGGTATCGACCTTCACTGTCACCGGCATACCCTGGCGTAGTTCATGATGCGGATCGCAGGCCAGTATCCGTGCCCGGTAGACCAATTTGGCGCGCAGCTCAGTGGTTTCCACGGTTTTGGGGGTGAACTCGGCGGTGGAGGCAATAAAGCCAATCCACCCCTGGTAGGCTTTATCGGGGTAACTGTCGCTGTGGATCTGCACCGCCATGCCCTCGCGGATTTTACCGAGATCCGGTTCGTTGACATAGGCGCGCACCCACAGCGGATTGGTCAGCGCCAGGGTAAAGACCGGGGCGCCGGGGCCAGCCATGGCGCCGGATTCGAGGATGCGGTTGCGGATGATGCCATCGGCCGGGGCCAGCAACCGGCTGTCGTTGAGGCGTCGGTTGGCCAGGTCCCGTGCGGCGTTCAAGGCCTGAAGCTTGGCCTCGGCAGCACTGATATCCTCGCGCCTCGGTCCTTCGGTTACTAAAGATAACTCATCGCCGGCCGCCTGCACCGCTGCCTCAAGACTCTCAACCCGCGCCTTGGCACTGTCGACCTCCTGCTGGGAGATACGGTTGGTCACCAGCAGCAGCTGTTTGCGATCAAAATGGAGCCGTGCCTCCTTCAGCTCGGCCTTGGCGCCATCCAAGGCCGCCTTGGCCTTTTCGATCTCTTGGGGACGGCTGCCGTTGCGCATCCGCGCCAGCACCTCGGCTTGGGCAGCCACCTCGCTGCTCAGTCGCTGCACCTCCAAGCGAAAGCGCTCGGGATCGACCTCGGCCACCACCTGACCGGCCTTGACCGCCGTGCCCTCATCCACATGCAGGCGCACAATCCGGCCGCCATCCTCAAAGGCCAGCTGCACCTCGCGGATATCGACATTGCCGTAGAGGGGCAGGTTAGTGGCCTGGGAGCCACCGTTGGTACGATCTTTACACCCGCTCACGCCACAAGCCGCCACCAGTACCAGGCCACTGACCAGACCTCGCCACCAGCTGTTCATCGGCCTGCCCCCTGTCGAACCGCGCTGGGCGCCCATGCATAAGACTGGTTCATTCGCCAATGATTTTGACCAGCACCCGCTTCTTGCGGCGGCCGTCAAATTCCCCGTAGAAGATCTGTTCCCAGGTGCCAAAATGCAGTTTGCCCTGGGTCACAGCGACCACCACCTCGCGGCCCATCACCTGGCGTTTGAGATGGGCATCGGCGTTGTCCTCATAACCGTTATGGCGGTATTGCTTGACCGGCTCGTGCGGGGCCAAGCGTTCCAGCCACTGCTCGTAGTCGTGATGCAGGCCGGATTCATCGTCGTTGATGAACACCGAGGCGGTGATGTGCATGGCGTTACAGAGCAGCAAGCCCTCGCTGATGCCGCTTTCGCGCAGGCAGTCCTCCACCTGCGAAGTAATATTGATGAAGGCGCGACGCGTCGGCACCTCGAACCAGAGTTCCTTGTGATAACTTTTCATGGTGGGAAAATTGAAAAAGATTGGCCGAACTAATCGGCGTTATTGGCCGCGATCTGGCTGAACATCGGCTCAACCTCGATGAAGGCCTCGATGAGCAGGGGATCAAAATGGCTCCCCTTGCCCTCGATCATGATATCCATGGCCTCCTGGTGGGACATGGAATTTTTGTACACCCGCTTGGAGATGAGTGCGTCGTAGACATCGGCAATGGCCATGATGCGGCCAGCCAAGGGGATATCGGTTCCATTGATGCCGCGCGGATAGCCACTGCCGTCATACTTTTCATGGTGGCTGCCGGCGATCTGCTTGGCACAACTCAAAAACGAGGTCGGTTGGCCGGCCATCTGCTCCAGGTTGGCGATGACCTCCTCACCGTAGAGCGTGTGCATCTTCATCTCGTCGAACTCTTCCGGAGTCAGTTTGCCGGGCTTGAGCAGGATGGAATCGCGGATGGCCACCTTGCCGATATCATGCAATGGCGCGGATTTCCACAGCAGCACGATGTAGTCCGGGGTGAGGATATCGTGGTACTGGCCTTTGCCGACCAGGGTCTCGGCCAGCAACTGCACATAGGCGCGGGTACGGTGAATATGGCTGCCGGTTTCCGGGTCGCGATACTCCGCCAACTCACCCATGGCCTCGATGATGACATCCTTGAGCAGCTCCGCCTCGCGGCTGCGTTCCTCGACCAAGCGTTCGAGATTGCTGCGATAGGCGTGCAATTCCAAGTGATTGCGTACTCGAGACCGCAGCTCCACCCCCTTGAAGGGCTTGGTGATGTAATCGACCCCACCGAGATTGAAACCATGGACCACGTCCTCGGATTCGGCGCGGGCCGTAAGGAAAATCACTGGAATTGAGCGCGTCGCCCGGCTCTGGTTGAGCATCTCCACCGTCTGAAAGCCGCTCATGCCCGGCATCATCACATCCATTAAAATCAGATCGGGCCGGGTGGCGGTGATACGTTCCAGGGCCTGTTCGCCGGAGGTGGCATAGGCAAAGTCACAATCCAGCTCGCGCAGGTGTGACATGGCTATCTGAATGTTTTCCGGTACATCGTCGACGATGAAGAGCAGCGGTTTCTTTCGGTTCATGATTCCTTCCGGTTGACGACTCGCTGGAGTTTGGCGAGCAGGCGATCAACACCCATGATATTCGGTTCGGCGGCAAATTGCAGCAGATCCCCACCGACACTGACCAACACCTCATTTTGCAGAACCTCGCCCAGCCTGCCAATGGCAGCGCCAAGCTCGACGGCATCGGCCAGGCTGCCGGAACGCACCGCCTGGCGCAGCAACTGATCGAGTTGCTCGTTCCATGCCCCGTACAGGCTGTGGGCCAACGCATCATCATCCGGACCGGTCTCGCCCTCCCTTGCGGGCGTCATCACGGGTGCGGTTTCGCGGACGGCGTAGCGGTCGACCATTTCCGTCAATAATTCCAGGCGAAAGGGCTTTTGCAGGAAGTCGTCGAAGAGGGGGTGATAATCCTCCGGTTCCAGGACCTCGCCGGTCATCACCACCACCGGAGTGGTGGCCAGGGTTTCATCATCGCGGATCTGACGGGTAACAGTGCGGCCATCGGTGCCGCTGAGGTTGAGATCCATGAAGATGATGTCCGGATGTTCACGCCGGGCCAGGACTAGGGCTTCCTCACCGGTGTTGGCGGTCAGGATCTGGTGCGCACCGCCGGAAAAAAAATCGATGAACACATCCTTGATCAGATCGACATCGTCGACCACGAGAATGGTCAGAGAGCGCGACCCGGTTTCGCGGCGATGTTGCTCGCCCCTCCCCTGCTCCGCCGCAACCGGTTCGGCCAGGGCTATCCCTTCAAGAAAGACGGTGAAGCGGGAACCTTCTCCCACGGTGCTGGCCAATTCTATCCAGCCGCCCATCATGGTCACCAAGCGGCTGCACAGTGTCAGGCCCAGGCCAACCCCGCCGTAACGCTTGGCGATGGTATCTTCGCGCTGTTGAAAAAGCTGAAAAATTTTACGCTGATCCGTGACCGGAATACCGATACCGGTGTCCTCCACCCAAAAGCGCAGATCATAGCGGTCCGGCTTTTTGGCGGTGGGGTTGCCGTCGACCACCACCTGCACCTGCCCCTCGCTGGTAAACTTGATGGCATTACTCACCAGGTTGTGCAGCACCTGCTTGAGCCGGACACCATCGAGCACATAGGCGGTGGGTAAGTGCGGTTCCAGCCGACATTCAAGCCCAATCCCCTTCTCCATGGCCTGATCGCGGAACAATCCCTCGATTTCACGGATGATGGCATCGATGCGGATGGAACTGGTCATTATTTGCAGCCGGCCGGAGTCGATCTTCGATAACTCCATGATGTCGTTGAAGATCGATACCAAAGCCATGCTGCTTTTGTGGATGGTTTCGACGAATCGCTTTTCTTTGGCGCCAAGCGGGGAGCTGGCCAGCATCTCGGTGTAGCCGATGATGGCGTTCATCGGCGTGCGCACCTCATGGTTGATGTTGGCGATGAACTCGCTTTTCATGCGGTTGGCGGATTCCTCCGCCTGGTCAAGCAGGGCATTGGTGGTTTGTTGCGTTGTATCAGCCGGAGCGTCGCCGCACCAGAGGGCAAAGGTTTGACCGTCGATGTCCAACAGACGAAACATGGGTTTAGGATCGCTGTCCGGGGTGTTCTTTTCCTCGATATCGACATCCGTACCCCATTGCAACGCGTGCAGCAGCGGATGATGCGCCCCCTCGGGACGCAAATCGGCAAAGAGGCGGCCTCGAACATCCCCCTGCCCAAGGATATTGACCGCCTCTCGGTTGGCCTGCACCACCCGTAGCTGACGGTTAATCAACACCATCGGCACAGGGGCCATCTCAACCATCTGCCACAGCGATTCTCTCTGTGCCAGGGCTTCGCGGTGCATCAGGGAGATTCTGCGCAACTGTTGAAACAAACAGCCAAAACCAACAGCGAAGAGAAAGACCAACAACAGGGCAAAGAGCAGGGGCGAAGACACAAGGTTTTCATCCGCTCCGGCCCAGGCCATCCAGGGGAAAAGCATTACAAGACTGCCGGTGAACAAAAGTTGTTTTTTCACGCGCTCATCCGTTTCGGCTTCGTCAACCCTTCTGGGGAATATCGCTCCATACTGGCCGTCACTGGCAAGCTCAGGAGGAGGTTGGACCTCATCCCGCATGCCAACGGCCAGCCCAAGAGCAAACAGGAAAATGGTTCGCTTATTATAGAGTTCCGCACCGTGAATGTCAAAAAACACTGCCTTGTCTGCTCGGTGCCTTCGCTGCGGGCAAGACGAATTAGCCCAGGCCTGAGGATATCAACTCGCCAATCCCCGAAAACGACGGGCAGCGGTGATGAAGCCCGTCACCCACTGCGGGGTGCCGGCGGCCATGACATGGGTATAGAGGGCCAGGGTGTTGTTGTTCATCAGCCCATCACGGCCTTCGACAAAACCAGTGCCCCGTTCCATGCGCAGGGCGAGATCGTGGGTGTTGCCCTCCCAGTCCTTGACCAGGGAATAACGGAATTCATGGCCTTTAATGCGCGTGCCCACCGGGTAGAAGGGGTTCTCCTGCTCGACCACGAAGGTGGAATAGCCGTGCGCCTGAGGTTTGGCGCCGATACCGAAGGTGACCGGAAAGACGCCGGCCAGGGGATATTCGCGCCCCTCAAGGATGATAGAACGGCCGAGAAAGATCAGGCCGCCACACTCGGCATAAACCGGCAAGCCGGCATCAATCTGTGTGCGCACCGAATGACGGAAGCTCTCGTTATCCGCCAACTGCTGGGCGCTGGTCTCGGGAAAACCGCCGCCGATGTAAAGCCCGTCGAGGCCGTCGGGCAGGGCCGGGGCGTGCAGGGCATCGATCATCACCAGGTTGGCCCCGGCCTTAACCAGGGCTTCGAGGTTATCCTCATAATAGAACTGGAAGGCGGCATCGCGCAGCACACCGATGGTCACCTGAGCCTTACCCGGAGCGGATTTGGGGCCTGGCAGCGGCAGGGTGTCGCGCATGCGCATGATGATTGCATCGAGATCAAAATGGGTCTCGGCCAGGGCCGCCAGTCGCTCCACCGCCTCGGTGGCCTGGGCATACTCCTGGTGCGGGGTGACACCGAGATGGCGCATGGGAAAGATATCCTGCCTGAGTCGGGGCATGGTGCCCATCACCGGCACATCGGTATACAACTCAAGAGATTGGCGAATGACCGACTCGTGGCGGGGATTGGCGATTTGGTTGAGGATCACCCCGGCGACGCGCATGCGGGGATCAAAGGCCTGACAACCGAGTACCAGGGCCGCTACAGTACGGGTGGTCTTGGAGCAGTTGACCACCAGCAGCACCGGCAACTCGAGCAACTGCGCCAACTCGGCGGTGGAAAACTCGCCTTGGGCATTGACGCCGTCAAAGAGGCCGCGATTGCCCTCCACCACTGCATAGGCGTTGCCATGGATGTGTTCCCGAAAGGAGCTGGTGATGGCCTCCGGCGACATCAGGTAGGGATCAAGGTTGTAACAGGGTTGTCCCGCCGCCTTGCTCATCCAGCCGGCATCGATGTAATCCGGTCCTTTTTTGAAGGCCGCCACCCCCCTGCCCCGATTGCGCAGCGCCGCGATCAATCCCACCGACACCACCGATTTCCCCGAACCGCCACTGAGGCCGGCCAATACCATACTTTTTACACGTTCCAAAATAAGAGATCCTTTTACGCAAGAACAAACCAGGAACAGGCTATTACTGAATTTCCTGGGAAGAAGATGAACGCCGCTTGCGGGCATTGAGGTCATGGGCCGGCAGGCCCAGTTCGTTCCAGGCCGCCGCATAGGCCCGGTTGAGCCGGTGTTCCAATTCGAGGCGGTACTGCTCGATCTGCTCGGCATCGACGCCGGCGGGTACCTGCAACGGTTCAGCGTGACGGACCACCACCTTGGCAAAGGGCAGCGGCACCAGGGTTTGATCCCAACTATTGAAACGGATGCAGCTGTCGCAGGCCCAGACGATGGGAAAGATCGGCTTGCCGGATTTGCTCGCCGCCAGGATGCAGCCGGCCTGGGCGACACGGGCCGGCCCCTGTGAGCCGTCCGCCACCAGCGCCGCGTTCACCTGCTGTTTCTGCATGGTGCGGATCATCTCCAGCAGGGCCTTGACGCCGCCGCGATTGGAGGAACCGCGCACCGGTACATGGCCCATCTGTTCGGCCAGCCGGGCAATATAGGCGCCATCCTTGGAACTGCTCACCATGATCGCTGCCGGATAGCGTCGCAAATACCAGAAGAGGTACAAAAACGAATAATGCCAGAAGGCGGCAATGCCGGTGTCGCGGGCCGCATAGGCGTGAAAGCCGATGGGATCGCGCAGCTTGACGCGCAGCGTAGCAAACCAGAGGGTGAGCAGTCCCTGCACCAGCCGGGGCACCACCACCAACGAACATCTGTACCAGAAATCAGCCAACGGCCAGCTCCATCATTTTCAGTTCCTTGATCCGGTCGCGGTAGGCGGCCGCCTCTTCAAAGGCGAGCATCTTGGCAGCCTCCTGCATCTTTTTCTCCAAAGCGGCGATCTCCTTGTGCAACTCAGCGACACTGTGATAGACCACCTCCGGCTCGGCGGCCAGCAGTAGACCGTCAGCCTGATATTCGTCCGCCGGCTGCCAACCCGAGGCCTTGAGGTGCTGGGCCATGGCATCCTTGATCTCGGAGATGACCGTCTGCGGGGTAATACCGTGTTCGCGGTTGAAGGCCTCCTGGATGGCACGGCGGCGGTTGGTCTCGTCGATGGTGTACTGCATCGAGGGCGTCACCTTGTCGGCGTACAAAATAACCGTGCCCTGGGCGTTACGCGCCGCCCGGCCACAGGTCTGCACCAGGGAGCGCTCGGAGCGCAGGAATCCCTCCTTGTCGGCATCGAGCACTGCCACCAGCGACACCTCAGGGATATCCAGGCCCTCGCGTAACAGGTTGATACCGACCAGTACGTCGTATTCGCGCCGGCGCAGGTCACGGATCAGCTCCACCCGTTCCAGGGTCTTGATATCCGAGTGGAGATAGCGCACCCGCACGCCCAACTCCTCGTAATACTGGGTGAGATCCTCGGCCATGCGTTTGGTGAGGGTGGTCACCAGCACCGCTTCGTTGCGCTCGGCGCGAATGCGAATCTCTTCCAAAAGATCATCGACTTGGGTGGAGGCCGGCCGCACCTCAATGCGCGGATCGAGCAGGCCGGTGGGGCGAATCAACTGCTCGACGATATGCTCGCCCGCCTTGTTCAGCTCGTAGGGGCCGGGGGTGGCGGAAACATACACCGCCTGGCGGATGCGCTGCTCGAATTCATCAAATCTGAGCGGTCGGTTATCCAGGGCCGAGGGCAGGCGGAAACCGAAATTGACCAGGGTCTGTTTACGCGAGCGATCCCCATTGAACATGCCACCGACCTGGGGCACGCCGATGTGCGACTCATCGATGATCAATAGAAAATCATCGGGAAAATAGTCCAACAGGTTGGGCGGCGGTGAACCCGGGGCCTGGCCAGTGAGGTGGCGGCTGTAGTTCTCGATGCCGTTGCAGTAGCCGAGCTCGCCGATCATCTCCAGGTCGAACATGGTGCGCTGCTCCAGCCGCTGCGCCTCGACCAGGCGATTCTCGGCCTGCAACTCTGTCAGCCGCAGTTGCAACTCATCCTGAATGGAGCGCATGGCGGTCTTGAGATTGTCCTGGCTGGTGACAAAGTGGCTGCCGGGGAAGACGGTCATCTCCTGCACATCGGCCAGCACCACCCCGCGCAGGGGATCGATGATGGAGATGGCGTCGATGGTGTCGCCGAAGAACTCCACCCGCACCGCCCGATCCTCCTCGTGGACCGGAAAGATGTCGATGACATCACCTCGCACGCGAAAGGTGCCGCGATGAAAGGACATTTCGTTGCGCTCGTAGAGCATGAAGGCCAGCCGCCGTTGCACCTCCTCCATGGGGTAGTCCTCGCCGACATGAAGAAAGAGGTGCATGTTCTTGTATTCGTCCGGTGATCCCAAACCGTAGATGCAGGAAACCGAAGCCACGATCAGCACATCGCGCCGGGTAAGCAGGGAGCGGGTCGCCGAGTGGCGCAGCTTGTCGATGGCATCGTTGATCGAGGAATCCTTCTCGATGTAGGTGTCCGAGGCAGGTATATAGGCCTCGGGCTGATAGTAATCGTAGTAGGAGACGAAATACTCGACGGCATTGTTGGGAAAAAGCTCGCGAAACTCGGCAAAGAGTTGTGCCGCCAGGGTTTTGTTGGGCGCCATCACCAGGGTCGGCCGCTGCACCCGCGCCACCACCTGGGCCATGGTGAAGGTCTTGCCGGACCCGGTGACCCCGAGCAGGATCTGGTCGCGCAGGCCTTCTTCAATACCCGCCACCAACTGCTCAATGGCCGCCGGCTGATCGCCCGCAGGGGTGAACTCGGAGACGATTTGAAAGGGGATGGCGCTGGAATAGGTGGGTGCCTGCACGGAGAAAAGGTCCTCGGAATACGTTGAAAAATCAGAGGTGCAGGATACCCCGGAGATTGGCGACGCGCAACCGTCGGCCTCCCCTCCCCTCAAAATTCCATATTAAAACTGTACACGCCCTCTTCTAGCTGACAGGAGACCTTGAGGCCGGAGTGGTTAAACACGTTCTGCATGCGTTCGTTTTCGCGCAACACCTCGGCGGTGAAGCCGGCAATACCGTTGCGCTTGGCAATCTTGATCAGATGCTTGAACAAATTGGTGCCCAAGCGCTTGTTCTGCCAGCCGTCGCGGACGACAAAGGCCACCTCGGCCAAATTGGTCTTTTCGTTGAGGTAGTAGGTGCCCACCGCAATGATCTGCTCGCCGTGGGCCTCGGGCACGGTGCCGACAATGGCCACGTCGCGGCGATGATCGATATAGACGAAATCCTGGATCTGGCGCGGCGTGAACCGCTGCTGCCGGCTCATGAAGCGGTAGTAGATGGTCTCCTGGCTGAGATTGTAAATCAGATCGCGCATATGCGGTTCGTCGGTGGGCTTGATCGAGCGAAAATTGACCTCGGTGCCATCGTCAAGCAGGAAGGAGGCGCGGATCGATTCCTCAACCGGAATGGTGAAGCGGTTGCCAAAACGGGCCAAGCCGGGTCGCAAATACTTGGCGGCCACCGCGTCGCGGAACAACTGCTCACGGAAATCGGGATGGGCAATGGAGATCAGCGCCATCACCCGTTCCTGGATCGACTTGCCATGCAGGTAGGCAACGCCGTATTCAGTGACCACATAATGGACGCTGGCGCGGTTGATGACCACGCCCGAGCCGGGTTGCAGGGTGCAAACGATGCGCGACTCGGTGCCCTCGCGATTGAGCGACGGCAGGGTGATAATCGCCCGGCCGGACTCGGATTTGGCCGCGCCACGGTTGAAATCGATCTGACCGCCGATACCCGAGTAAAACCTGCCGCCCACCGAATCGGAGCAGACCTGGCCGGTGAGATCAATCTCCAGGGCCATGTTGACCGATATCATGCGCTTGTGCTTGCCGATGACGTTGGCATCGTTGATGTATTCCGTCGGCCGGAAACTAAAGAGCGGATTGTCGTGGATGTAGTCGTAGAGCCGCTTGGTGCCCATGCAGAAGCTGGCAGTGATCTTGCCCCGGTCAATTGACTTCATCGCCCCGGTGACGGCGCCGGCCTCGATCAGCGGGATGATGGTGTCGGAGATCATCTCGGTGTGAAAGCCGATATCCTTGCGATCCAAGAGAAACTCCATCACCACCTGGGGAATACGGCCGTAACCGGGCACCCGGCCCAGGCCCAACTCGATGGTGGAGCCGTTGGGGATGAGGGCAGCGGCGGTCTGGGCGATCTTACGGCTGATGGGGTTGGGCGGATCCACCACCCGTTCCAGGATCGGCCGATCCACCGGCACCAGGATGTCGAGGTCGTAGACATCCACCAGGGTATCGCCGTGGGTCCAAGGCATGTTGGGGTTGACCTCGGCAATCACCAGCGAGGCGTTCTCGGTGGCGCTGCGGACGATATCCACCGAGATCCCCAGGCTGACCCGGCCGCGGGTGTCCGGCGGCGTCACCTGAATCAGGGCCACATCGATGGGCAGGGAGCCGGAATCAAAGAGTTTGGGCACATCGGAGAGCAGAATCGGCGTGTAATCGCCGAAGCCTTCCTGAATGACGTCACGGATGTTGGAGCTGATGAAGAAGGCGTTGATGGCAAAGGAATCCGACATCTTCTTGTCGGCATAGGGGGCATCGCCCTTGGTGATCAGCTGGATGATCTCGACGTTGGTGAGTGAGCGTGCCCGCTGGGTCATGGCGGCGATCAGCTCCTGGGGCGCACCGCAGCCGGTACCGATGAACACCCGCTGCCCAGCCTTGAGACTGCTCAGGGCCTGCACCGGGGTGGCGATCATGTCGCTGTATTTATCCTGCCAATTTTGTTCGTATTCCATGACAAATCCCTTGTTCGTTAAAAAAGGAGGCAGCGGGGGTTAATGATGCACCAACGGCCGGGCAAAGGTCATGCGGGCATCGGCCACCACCGGCTCGTTGCCCACCTCGCCGACAATCAGGGGATTGATGTCAAGCTCAACAATCTGCGGGAAATCGGTGGTCAACTGGCTGATGCGTTGCAGGGCCACGGCGATGGCGTTGATATCCACCTCCTTGAGGCCGCGTTTTCCCTCCAACAGTTCGTAGGAGCGGGTGGATTTGAGCATCTGCACCGCCTCGGCCTCGGTGATCGGCGCCAGGTGAAAGGTGACATCCTTCATCACCTCGACGAAGATACCGCCCAGACCGAACATCAGCATCGGCCCGAACTGCGGGTCGCGGGTCATACCGATGATCACCTCCAGCCCCTTCTCCGCCATCTTCTCGACGTAAATGCCCTCGACAATGGCGTTGGGGGCGTGTTTCTGGATGCGCAGCATCATCAGGTCATAGGCATCGGCCACCTCCTGGCTGGAACCGATGTTGAGCCGCACGCCGCCGAGGTCGGACTTGTGCACAATGCTCGGTGAGACGATCTTCATCGCCACCGGAAAGCCGATAAACCGGGCAATTTCGACGGCCTCCTCCAGACTGGTGGTCATACGGCCTTCCATGGTGTGAAAGCCGTATGCCTTGAGAATGTCTTTTGATTTCACCTCGCCCAGCCGCAAACGGCCGGTGCGCTGGCGGCGGGTGATAATCCGTTCCACCCGGCGACGGTTGACCGGAAAACGGACCACATGGCGGGCCGGGCGGCGCTTCCACACCCCGTATTCGTACATGGCCTTGAGCGCGCCTACCGCCCGTTCCGGTGAATCGTAAAAGGGCAGACCGGCGGCGGCCAGTTCCTTGCGCGTCGGCATGATGTCCGAGCCGCCGAGAAAAGAGGCCAACACCGGCAAGGTTTCGTCAAGATGGGCGACAATGGCCCGCACCGTGGCCGCCGGCTGGGTCATGTACTGCGGCGCCAGCACCACCAGGATGGCGTCGATGGAGCCATCATTCACGGCAATATCGATGGCTGCCGCATAATGGCGCGGCTCGGCATCGGCGGAGATATCGATGGGATTGTCGATGAAGGCGGCAGGTGGCAGAGCGGCACGCAGTTTGCTCGCGAGCGACTCGCTCAACCGCTCCACGTTCATCCCGGATTTTTCCACCGCATCGGCGGCCATGGTGCCGGAACCGCCGGAGTTGGTGATGATCAGCACCCGGTCGCCCTTGGGCGTGGGTTGCAGCGCCAGGGCGGTGGCATAGTCGAAGAGGGCCTCAAAGGAGTCGGCGCGACATATACCGGCGCGCTTGAAGGCCGCACCATAGGCGGTGTCCTTGCCGGCGAGTACACCGGTGTGGTTGGCCGCTGCCTTGGAACCGGCACGCGTAGTGCCAGCCTTGAGGATGACCACCGGCTTGCGGCTGCTGGCCTCCTCGGCGGCCTTGACGAACTTGTCGCCGTCGCTGATATCCTCCAGATAGCCGACGATCACCTTGGTCTCATCGTCGTGGGCCAGGGCGGCCAGCACATCCACCTCGGTGATATCGGCCTTGTTGCCGATGGAGATCGATTTCGACACCCCCAGTTCGCGTTCGTCGGCGATATCCATCATGGCGGTACAGAGGGCGCCGGACTGGGAAAAGATGGCCAGGTGACCCGCCTGGGGAATGCGCTTGGAAAAAGAGGCGTTGAGCTTGATGGCGGTGTTGATCACCCCCAAACAGTTGGGTCCCAGGAGGCGCACCCCGCCTTTACGGCAGATCTCGGTCAACTCCTCCTCCAGGGCACGCCCCTGGGCACCGGTCTCCTTGAAACCGGAAGCGACGACGACAATGGCGCCAGCCTTTTTCTTCACCGCTTCTTTGGCGGCGGTCGGTACCATCTCGGCGGGTACGGCAATCACCACCAGATCCACGGCATGGGGGTAATCGGCAATCTGCGGATAGACCTTCAAACCAAAGAGTTCGCCACCGGCGGAGTTGACCGGGATTATCGGTCCGGGAAAGCCGCTCTTGACCAGATTGGACACCGTATCGTAGCCGACCTTGCCTACGGTCTTCGAGGCACCGATGACGGCAATCGATTCGGGGGAGAAGAGTTTTTCCAGCATAGCCACCTCGTTTAAATCGATAGTTCGGGGACGTGAATGGTGAACCCTTCCGCCTCAAGGGTTTTATAGACCGCGCGTACATTATAGGTGTTGATACGCAGGTAGATCATGGCCTTACGGGTCTCGGTGCCTTCGGCCCGTACAAGTCGGGTAAAATGTACATGCTTTTCTTCCATGATGTTGACCAGCTTGCGCAGGGCCTGCGGGTCGCCGTCATCCTCGATGGAGACCAGCACCGAGCCCTTGGCGCCCAGACCAAAGAGATCGCGGTAGGCATTCATCAAATCGGCGACGGTGAACACCCCCACCAGCTTGCCCTCGTCGTTGACCACCGGCAAGGCGCCGATCTTGCGCGACTCGAACTGCAACAGCGCATCGTCCAGAGTGTTGTAGGGCGAGAGATAAAGCAGATCGCGGGTCATCAGCACCCCGATCTTGATGTTGTTGACCTGCTCCTCGACGCTACCGTGCAACTTGGTGCGCACAATGGTGGAAGGCCGGGCCGAGCGCAGATCGCGATCAGAGAGAATCCCCTGCAACACGCCCTGCTCATCGACCACCGGCAGATGGCGAATATTGTACTTTCCCAGTATGACAATGGCCTCGGCCACCGTCTGCTCTGGCGTAACCGTGATCGGCGACGGTGTCATGTGGTCATAAATAAACATAACAAGACTCCCCTGGTTTTATGGCTGAGCAATATCGTTTTCCAGCAGCCCGGATACATAGGCTTCAACGCACACACCAAGTTTTTCAAGAAAATAACCGCCCTCCAGGATGGAGAGCACCCGCCCTTGCGTGTAGTCACGCCCTAATTCACGGACAAACACGCCCAACTGTCGATAGAGATCCACAGTGAAGGCCAGGCCGGACATATCATCCAGGCGATGGGCATCAAATCCGGCACCGATGATCAGGGCATCGGGCTGGATGGTATCCAGAAATGATCGAATCTTCGGGAACAACCGCAGCACCTGCTCCGCCCCGGCACCGGGTGGCAGTGGCAGATTGAGGATGGTGCCGAAACCAGCGCCCAGGCCCTTGTCCTCGGCCCAACCTGTCCCCGGATAGCTGAAGCTGGGGTGCTCGTGGATGGAGATGTAAGAGGTTTCCGCCTCTTCCTCAAAGGCAGTCTGAATGCCGTTGCCGTGGTGGGCATCGAAGTCGAACACACAGACGCGGCGGCGATTGTACTGCTGTTGCCAGTACCGGGCGGCGATGACGCAGTTATTGAAAAAGCAGAAGCCATAGGGCTGGTTGGGTTCGGCATGATGGCCCGGCGGCCGCGTTTGGCAAAAGACCACCGAACCGGGGCGCTTTTCCACCTCATCCACCCCCACCAATCCGGCCCCGGCGGACAACATGGCAATATCGTAGGATTCGTAACAGACCTGGTTGTCGGGATGGTCGATATAGGTGCGGCCGGAGAGCACCGACTCCTCGAAACGAAACAGCCAGCCCTCGGTGTGAAAGGCAAGCAGTTGTTCGCGGGTGGCCGGCCGCGTCGGCAGGGTACGGATGCGGCTAGCAAAATGGCTCTGTTGCAACTGCTCGCTGATCACCCGCAACCGCTCGGGCACCTCCGGGTGCTCGCCGCCACCAGTGTCATGGCGGTCAAAGGCGGGGTCAGTGATAATGGTGAGGAGATCTTGTTCCATGGCGCAGTCCACGATGAAGGGCAACCGCCGGGATCCTTGCCCGGCACGACCGTTCTACTTTCCTTACCGTATTCCGCAACAAAAACGAAGTGCTTTTCCGTGTAACTGGCTACAGCAGGGCATGCCGCAATGCTGAACTATTCGGTCATCAGCCGGTAACATGGATTGTAGCTGGTGGTGGGTAGTTTCATCCGTTTCTGTTCGACAAAGGCAGAGAGCAGACCATCCAATGGCTCCATGATGCGGCTATCACCGCTGAGTTCAAAGACACCGAACTCCTCAATGGCACGGATACCGGCATCCTTGACATTGCCGGTGACGATGCCGGAAAAGGCGCGACGCAGGCTGGAGGCCAGCTGGTGCGGCGGCTGGCCCTTGTGCAGGTTGAGACTGCGCATGTTGGCGTGGGTGGGGGCAAAGGGGAGTTGCAGGCTGAGATCGATATTGAGCATCCAGTTGAAATAAAAGGCATCGTCAGTCTTGAGCCGGAACTGGCGTACCTCCTCCACCCCTTCGTGGATTTTTCGCGCCACCGTTTCCGGATCATCGATGATGATGCGATACATCTGCCGCGCCGCCGGTCCAAGAGTCTCGGTGATGAAGTGATCAATCTGCTCGAAATAGCCGGCGGAGGCTGCCGGACCGGTGAAGATCAGCGGCAGTGGGATGCGCGAGTTCTCCGGATCGAGCAAAATACTGAGGATATACAAAATTTCCTCGGCCGTACCGACACCGCCGGGAAAGACGATCACCCCATGGCCGATGCGCACAAAGGCCTCGAGGCGTTTTTCAATATCCGGCATGATCACCAGATTGTTGACAATGGGGTTGGGCGACTCCGAGGCGATGATGCCCGGCTCGGTGATGCCCAGGTATTGGCCGGTGTAGATGCGCTGCTTGGCATGGCCGATGGTGGCCCCCTTCATCGGGCCTTTCATGGCACCGGGCCCGCAGCCGGTGCAGATATCCAGGCCGCGCAAACCCAACTGATACCCCACCTCCTTGCTGTAATCATACTCGCTGGGGGTAATGGAGTGGCCGCCCCAGCAGACGACCAGATGCGGGTTGGTGCGCGGCCGCATCAGGCCGGCATTGCGCAGGATATGAAAGACCGCATTGGTGATGCCATCGCTACTCTGCACATCAAAACGGGGATTGTTGTTGATGGTGTCATCAACGTAGACAATATCGCGCAGCACCGCAAAGAGGTGCTCGGTGATACCACGGATCATCTTACCGCCGACAAAGGCCGAGGCCGGGGCGTTGCGCAGATCGAGTTTGATGCCGCGCTCCTCCTGGATCACGCGAATATCGAAACTCTGGTAGCGCTCCAACAGCTCACGGCCATCGTCGAGGTAATCGCCGTAGTTGAGTACGGCCAGGGAACTGCTGCGAAAAAGCGGATACAACTCACCCCGGCTGGCATTGAGCAACTTGGAGACCTCCAGGCGGGAGAGCACATCCAAGCTGCCGTTGGGGCTGATACGGGCATCGATGACATTCGGCTGCATGTATATTCCTAGAATAAAAAAAAGAGCTTACGAGTTCTCGCTGGTGACCGGGGCCAAGCGGGGCTGGTCGCCGTGCAGACATTCATGGACCTTCTCCCACACCAGATGTTTGAGCGATTCGTAGCTGTGATCCTGGGGAAAGATGGGGGGCTGGAAACGTACCGAGATAGGGCGGAAGGGTTTGGGCAGGATCGAGCCCGCCGGCAGGGCCTCGAAGGCGCCACGGATGGCCACCGGTACCACCGGCACATTGAGCTCCTTGCTGAGGATGGCAAAGGTTTTCTTGAATTCGCCCAAGGCGCCATCGAGGGTGCGGGTGCCTTCGGGGAAGATGATCACATTTTTGCCACTTTGCAGCAGGGTCGCCACTTTCTGGATCGATTGGCGCACATCGGCATGGATATCCATGATGACCACGTTGTTACGATCCGCCAAAAAGCGCAGCCAGCGGTTTTGCAGATGCTTAGCCTTGGCGTAGAAACAGGTGCGCTGCATCAGGGTGTTGTGCAAGCCCGCTGCCACCAGCAGGCCGTCGATGAAGCTCTGGTGGTTGGGGGCAATGATGCAGGGCGTGTTGGGGATGTGCTCCCGGCCTTCGGTGCGAAAGCGAAAATAGCAGCGAAAGAGCAGATTGCTCAGATTTTTGATCAGATTGATGGTGAACCAGGTCTGCGGCAGGCCGCTGTCGACCTTCTCCTTGAGGATCTCGCGCCAGTTGATCAACTCGACGGCAATGCGCTCCTTGCGCTCGGCGATGTAGCCGCTCAACTGGCGCAGGGTGGGAATGTGCATCAGCTTATCCTCGGCGATCTCCACGCCAAAGGTCTGCTTGATAAACACCAGCAGGCTGACCTTATCCAGCGAGTCCAACGCCGCATCGATCTCGAGATGATCATCCGGGGCTATGGTACGCGAGGTCTGGGTTTCAAGAAACGCCCGAATTACCTGGTACTCCTCGCCCGCCGGCTGTTCGGCCTGGGTTTTGCGCTGCTGACGGGCACTCACCAGGTTTGGTAATTGAAAACGTTTGAGTTTGGAGAGCCGGGTGCGCGGCAGTTCGCAGTCCACCAGGGTCATCTGGTGCAGCCGTTTGGCCGGTGAGGCCTGCTGGTTGTAGCGATCGATCACCTGATAGCGGAAATACTCCTCCATATTGGCGATCCCCTTTTCGCGGACCAAGGCCAGGTTGGGGCGGATCACCGCCTGCAAAAGATCATCGTGCAAAAAAACGCCGATTTCGGCAATGGTGGCATGCTCGGTCTCCAGCTTTTGCTCGATCAACACCGGGTTGATGTTCTTGCCGCTGGCCAGCACGATAATTTCCTTCTTGCGGCCGGTGATGAAAATGCGCCCCTGCGCATCGACATGCCCAAGATCACCGGTATAGAGCCAGCCCTCCTTGAGCACCTCGGCTGTCTCCTCGGGCCGCTTCCAGTAGCCTTGCATGATGTTCTTGCCCGAGGCGACGATCTCACCCTCGCGGATGTCGATGGTGGTGCAACTCATGGCTGTGCCGGCAGAGCCGATATGCACCTGCCCCGGCCGGGTGAAGGTGATCATCGGCGCCGCCTCGGTCATGCCGTAGCCCTCGAGGATCTCAAAGCCTAAGGTGGTGTATTGCTGACCGACAACGGGATCAAGGGCCGCACCGCCACAGACCAGGTATTTCAGATGACCGCCGAACTTGGCATGCACCGAACCAAACAATCGTCGCGAAAAGGCGCGGTTGTTCACCTGTGCAGCCAGCCGGTAGAGCAGCGTCGCCACGGCGCTGGTGGCAATCTTGGCCTGGATCGACTGCATGATCAGGCTGTAGAGGCGCGGCACACCGATCATGATGGTAATTCTATTGTCCTGCAGGGTGCGTACAATATCAGCCGCCACCAACGTCGGACAAAGGGCCACCGTGGCGCCGATCTGCATGGGGATGAGCAGGGTACCCAGCAGGGGGAAGATATGATGCAGGGGCAACAGCATCAGTACCCGCTCCTCGGCGCTGTAGATGGGACAGCCCAGAGTGACCGCCTCAATGTTGGCCAACAGGTTGGTGAAGGAAAGCATCACTCCCTTGGGCGTTCCGGTGGTACCGGAGGTGTAAATCAACAGCGCGGTCTGCTCGGCATCAGGCACCTGAATCGGTTCTGCCGTGGGCATTGGCGCGGTTGCTGGCAGGGCTTCAAAGACCAACAACAACGGCGGCGTTGCCAGGCATTGCATGGCCTCTTCCAGCACGGTCTTACGTTCCAGCGAACAGAACAGCACCGTGGGCTGGCAATCGCCAAGGATGAAGGCCACCTCCTCGGCCGTGGCCTGGTAATCCACTGGCACCACTGTGCAGCCTGAAGCCCAGGCCGCATAGAAGGCATAGAGCCATTCTGCCCGATTTTCCGCATAGATCAGCACCCGTTGGGTTTCTGTGGGGATGAGGCAGGCATAGCTGTGCGCCATGGCCAACAACTGGGCATAGGAGATGGATTGATCCGGCAGGACCAGGGCAGTTTTGTCATGATCGGCAAGCAGCGTGGCAGGCATAAGACTTGATGTGTTTGTCGAAGGGTTGATGTTGGTGGAGGAGCGCAGACCATGCGCTTCAAATTCTATGAACATCCTACTGCCAGGGGCGCAGACCCTGTAGGCCGCATCTCAGGGTTCAGCCACCTTGACGATGACGCGACCCTTGTTTTTTCCCTGCAAGATCAATTGAATACGTTCTTCAAGCGCTTCCAGTCCCGGCAGTTCGCTGGTGATCGTCTCCAGATGAGCGAGTTTCCATTCTCCGGCCAGTTTCTGCCACACCTGGCTGCGCAGCGGCTGCGCACAGGTGGCCGAGTCGATACCGATGAGGCTGATACCGTTGAGTATAAAGGGATATATGGAGGTGTGCAGTTCGGCGGAGGTGACGTTACCGCAGCAGGTGAGAGTACCGTGCCGCTGGGTGGTTTTGATGGCCGTGGCAAGGATGTTGCCACCGACAGTATCCACCACCCCGGCCCAACGGGGTTTGAGCAGCGGCCGACCGCTCTGATCATCCACCTCGCTGGTGCTGAGAATGTCTGCGGCACCGATCTCGTGCAAATAAGCACTTTCATTGACCTTAGTGGTCACTGCCGTTACCCGGTAGCCGGATTTGGCCAACAGGGCCACGGCAATCGAACCGACGCCACCGGTGGCACCAGTCACCAGTACCGGCCCCTGTTCAGGCGAAACACCATTGTTAATCAGTTTGAGGCAGGACAACGCGGCGGTGAATCCGGCGGTGCCGTAGATCATCGCCTCGCGCAGGCTCATGCCCGCAGGCAGCGGCACCACCCAGACGGCTGGCACTCGAATATACTCGGCAAAACCGCCGCTGGTGTTCATGCCCAGATCAAAACCAGTCACCAACACCGAATCGCCTGGTTTACAGTTGGCATCACTGCTCTCGACCACCACGCCCGAGGCATCGATACCGGGTGTGTGCGGGTATTTTTTCGTCACGCCCTTATTACCGGAGGCGGAAAGGGCATCCTTGTAGTTAAGCGAGGAGTAGCAGACGCGGATCAATACCTCTCCCGGCGGCAATTCGTGGAGCAAACGCCGGCCAATGGTGCGGATAACCTGTTTGTCCTCGCCTTCAGAGACGATCATAGCCTTGAAGCTGATATCTTCCATGGAATTCTCCCGGTTAGAGTGCATCGTTGGCTTGGGTTAGGGGACGATGGCGCACTATACGGGGTTTGCCAAGGTTCTTCAACCGCTTCGCCCAGGATGCACTTTCTGCACCGGTGGCATTTTCCACCGTGGACGCGGCGAGAAGGTTGCTTTCCCCGAAAGCAATGGTAAGAAAGGGATGTTATTGCACTTCGACACTCAACCCAGGACTATCGCGCCACTTCAACCGGCACCGTAGAGTAATCCACCATGCCCAATCGCATTCTACTCACCGTGGTGCTGTCGGTCTTCATTGCCCTGCTCGGCGTTGGCATTATCATTCCCATCTTGCCGGTGCTGGCCACCAAATTAGGGGCCACCGGCTTCACCCTTGGCCTGATCACCGCCGCCTTTTCCCTCAGCCGTGGCCTGCTGCAGCCGGTGGTGGGCAATTTATCCGACCGCTGGGGCCGCAAAGGCTTTCTCATCCTGGGCCTATTTATCTACGGCTTGGTAGGCTTGCTCATCCCCATGGCCACTCAGGTGCCGCACCTCATCGCCATCCGACTCTTCCAGGGGATCGGTGCGGCGATGATCGTACCGGTGGCCATGGCGTACGCCAGTTTTCTTGCTCCACCCGGCCATGAGGGCCGCTCGGTAAGCATCGTCAACATTGCCGTCTTCTGCGGCATCGGTTGCGGGCCGATCCTCGGAGGCTTGAGCGCCGACACCTGGGGAATGGCCTCGGTCTTTTATATAATGGCGGGTCTCTGTTTTCTCGGTTTTCTGCTGGTGGTGACCAACCTCCCCTCCTGCTGTCCGATTGATCGGCCGCCGCCCACCAGCCTTTCAAACAGCCTGCGGCAGATGCTGGCCAGGCGGCGCACCGTCGGCATCCTGCTCGCCCGTTATGCCACAGTGTTGATGATGGTGCCGACCATGGCCTTTTTGCCGGTGATGATGGCCGATTGGCCGGAAAGCAGCGGCCTGCATACCGGTCTGGTTATCGCCGGTCGCACCCTCATCAATGCCCTGCTCCAATATCCCATGGGCAAATTGGCCGACCATCACGACAAAGTGCATCTGCTCATGTGGGGATGTGCGGCTATGAGCTTGGCAGTGTGGTGGATCCCGACCATGCACACCTTTGCCGCCATGGTGGGGATCTATCTCTTTCTCGGATTGGGTGAGGCGGTGTTGTGGCCGGTGTTGGGTGCTTTTGCCGTGGAGGAGGGACGCCGATTTGGTCACGGCACCATGATGGGTGTGTTCAATCTGGCTATGAGTGCCGGCGTGTTCACTGGTGCGCTGGTCGCCGGTACCGGGTTGGACCGACTCGGCATGCAGTCGGCCTTTGCCCTGACCGCTGTCTGCATCATGGGCCTCAGCCTGGCTGCGGCGCTGCTTATTCGCTCCGGCAACCGCATTGATCACTTGAACACAGGGCTAACTGGCCGGGAAACTTCATATTAAGGGCTTAAATTTGTTGAAAATACAACTTTTTCTCGCCAGCGATTACTTGACGAGTTCCGTGAATCTGGTTATTTATTGCAGTTTAACATTATCGCGAGCGTGGCGGAACTGGTAGACGCACTGGTCTTAGGAGCCAGCGGGCATCGCTCATGGGGGTTCGACTCCCCCCGCTCGCACCATCTTAGCGTAAGATATCTTGCATCAGCTTTCGCACGCACACCAGGGGGTAGGCGAGCGATCATAACCATGCCGCCGGGTCACCGCCGCGGAAACACGAACAAAAGGAACCGCAGTCCATGGAAATCGTCGTCGAAAATCACTCAGATCTCACTCGCAAACTGACCATCACCATCGCCCAGGAGACCGTTGCCCCAGCCCTGGAAAAGGCCTATGCCAAGATCAATAAAGAGGTCAAGCTGAAGGGATTTAGGCGCGGAAAGATCCCGCAGACCGTGCTGGAAAAGAATTTCGGCGAGCAGGTGCAAAACGAAGTTGGTGAAAAACTGGTACAGGAGAGCTATTTCGATGCCATCGAGAAAGAAAAACTCGAGCCAGTGGTTCATCCCGAGATTATCGAGCACAAATTTCCTGAGGACGGCACCTTTGTCTATGTGGCCATGGTCGATGTCAAACCGGTCTTTGATCTCAATGCGTACAAGGGAATGGAGATTGAAAAACCGGTGGTCACCGTCACCGACGAAGAGATCAACAACGAACTAGCTCTGTTACAGCGCCATC
Organism: uncultured Desulfobulbus sp.; assembly: GCA_964639845.1. GTDB lineage: Bacteria > Desulfobacterota > Desulfobulbia > Desulfobulbales > Desulfobulbaceae > Desulfobulbus. Next base: position 147,217 of record CAZXHS010000006.1, read on the forward strand.
AGGCCGCATTGAAGACCGCCGACGAGGGCCATGCCATTGCCACCGATGACGTAGCAGTGGTCGATTTCCAGGGTTTCCATAACGGCAAGGCGATGAAAGAGGTGCACAACGAGAACTTCAGCGTCGACATCGGCATGCGCCGTCTGGGCAAGGATTTTGAGGAAAAACTGCTGGGCCTGAAAAAAGGCGACAAAACCCTCTACGAAATCACCTTTCCCGGCGACTACCCCAACCCCATGCTGGCTGGCAAGGACGTGGAGTTCAAGGTGGATGTCAAGGATGTGAAGGTGCGCATCATGCCGGAACTCGATGACGAATTTGCCAAGGATATCAAGCCGGAACTCAAGACGCTGGAAGATCTCAAGCAGGATATCCGCACCCGCTTGCAAAAATCCAAGGACGATGCCCTGCAAGGCGACGTTGACGACAAGATCATGCACAAGCTGATCGAGCTCAACCCGCTGGAAGTGCCGCAACGGTTGGTCAACTATGAGATCAAAGAGATGATCAATCAAACCGAGGAAAATCTCAAACGCAGCGGTTTGTCCTTTGAATCCGCCGGCATCAATCTCGATGATCTGGTCGAGAAAAACCGCGAAGTAGCGGTCAAGCGCGTCAAAGGCGATTTCCTGTTGAAGAAGATCGCCGAGGTCGAGGAAATCAAGATTGCCGATGAGGATATTCAGCGCGGCTATCAGCGCATCGCTGACCAGTACCGCATGAGCATGGATGAGGTGAAAAAATATTTCAAGCGTCGCGAGGAGATCCTGCCCTTCATGAATGAGCTGCACAACGAGAAGGTGCTCAACTTCCTGCGTGAACAGGCCAAATACATCGAGGCAACTGCCGAAACCCCGGCGGCCTCCGAAGCCTGATCAGGCGCTTCCCTGCGGTTCCCTCCGGCGGCGGGTTTTCTACCCGCCGCCTTCACAGAGTTTTTCGGAGATTTTTGCATGAATTTAGTTCCCATGGTTGTTGAACAGAGTCCGCGCGGCGAGCGCGCCTTTGATATCTATTCCCGGTTGCTCAAGGAACGCATCATTTTCCTCGGCACCCAGGTCAACGACGACGTGGCCAGCCTGATCGTGGCGCAACTGCTCTTTCTTGAAGCCGATGATCCGGACAAAGACATCACCTTTTACATCAACTCCCCCGGTGGCTCGGTAACTGCGGGCATGGCCATCTACGATACCATGCAATACATCCGTTGTGATGTTGCTACGCTGTGCATGGGCCAGGCGGCTTCCATGGGCGCCCTGCTGCTGGCCAGCGGCGCGGCGGGTAAACGCTTTGCCCTGCCCAACTCGCGCATCATGATTCATCAACCCATGGGCGGTTACCAGGGCCAGGCCACGGATATCGATATCCACGCCAAGGAGATATTGCGCATGCGCCATGATCTCAACACCATCCTGGCCAACCACACCGGCAAATCCATAAAAAAGATCCAGGCCGACACCGAACGCGACAACTTCATGAGCGCCACCGAGGCCTGTGCCTATGGTTTGATCGATAAAGTCCTATCCAGCCGCGAGGAACTCGGCGGGGAGAAGTAAGCGTGAGTAACGAATTTCAAGACGAGCATGATATCTCCTGCCTCTGTTCTTTCTGCGGCAAAAGCCAGGAAGAGGTCGGCAAGCTGATCGCCGGCCCCAATGTCTACATCTGCGACGAATGCATCGGCCTGTGCAATGAGATCATGGCCGAATCAACCGAGGAGGATGTGCCGCAGGTTGCTTTTGCCAACCAGTTGCTCAAGCCCAAGGAGATCAAGGCCTATCTCGATCAGTACGTCATTGGTCAGGAGCAGGCCAAACGCATCCTGTCGGTGGCGGTGCATAACCACTACAAACGCATCAATGCCCCGGTGAATGCGGCCAATAGTGAAGACGAGGTTGAGCTGCAAAAATCCAACATCATCCTCATCGGTCCCACTGGCAGCGGTAAGACTCTGGTGGCCCAGACCCTGGCACGACTGCTTAATGTGCCCTTCACCATCGCTGATGCCACCACCCTCACCGAGGCCGGCTATGTGGGTGAGGATGTGGAAAATATCCTGGTGAGCCTGTTGCAGGCAGCGGATTACGACATCGAGCGGGCCCAACGCGGTATTATCTATATCGACGAGATCGATAAGATCGCCCGCAAGTCCGATTCCGCCTCGCTGACCCGTGATGTCTCCGGCGAAGGCGTGCAGCAGGCCCTGCTCAAGATCATTGAGGGCACCATGGCCTCGGTACCGCCCAAGGGTGGGCGCAAGCATCCACAGCAGGAACTGGTGCGCATCGATACCACCAATATTTTGTTTATCGTCGGCGGTGCCTTTGTCGGCCTGGACGATGTTATCAAACGGCGCACCGGCACCCAGGCCATGGGCTTTGGCGCCAAGGTGGTCAGCCAGAAAGAACGGTCTATCGGCGAGATCCTGGCCTCGATCCAACCCGGTGATCTGCTCAAATTCGGCCTTATTCCGGAACTGGTCGGCCGTTTGCCGGTGATTGCCACCATGGAAGAGCTGCTGGAAGAGGATCTGATCCGCATCCTCAAGGAACCCAAAAATGCGCTGAGCAAGCAGTACCAGAAGCTCTTTGCCTACGAAGGTGTCAAACTCTGTTTCACCGAGGGGGCCTACAAGGCCATTGCCCAGAAGGCTCTGGCTCGCAAAGCCGGTGCGCGCGGCCTGCGCTCGGTGCTGGAAGAGAGCATGCTCGATGTCATGTACGAGTTGCCCTCCGATGAGCATGCCAGCGAATGCGTCATCAATGAACAGGTTATTGCTGATGGCGAATATCCAGTGATTCTTTACGATAACGCTGCAACCAAGAAAATTGCCTGAGACAAGCATGAGTGAATTTTCAGCCGAAACCTATCCCCTGATGCCGCTGCGTGACATCGTTCTCTTTCCGGGGATGGTGGCACCGCTGGTGGTGGGCCGCAAAAAATCGATCATGGCGCTTGAGGCGGCCATGGAAAACCGCTCGCTTATCTTTCTGGTCACCCAAAAAGATGCGCGGGTGGATGAGCCTGAACAACGCCATCTCTACTCTCTTGGGACCTTGGCCTCGGTGATGCAGTTGTTGCGCCTGCCCGATGGGACCATCAAGGCCCTGGTGGAAGGCAAACGGCGGGCGATCATCGTCGGCGCCTTTGAAGGTGGCCAAACCGAGGAGGCCTTTTATTCAGTGCGGCTGGTAGAGGCCCCGGATGTCGACGTGGAACGGGCCGATGTTCAGGCTTATTTGCGCGAGTTGCGCAAAGCCTTTGACCTCTATTCCCAGGCCAACAAAAAGCTGCCCCGCGAGGTGCTCAAGTCGATTACCTCGTTGGAAGATCCGGGCAAGATGGTCGATCAGATCACCTCGCATATTCAGCTGCGCACCGAAGAAAAGCAATCGCTGCTGGAGCTGGTTTCTCTGCCGATTCGTATCACCAAAGTGCTGGAGATCCTCTACCGGGAGATGGAGCTCTCGGAGATGGAACGGGATATCCACGCCAAGGTAAAAAAGAAGATGGGCGCCACCCAGCGCAACTACTATCTCTCCGAAAAAATGCGCGCTATTCAGGAGGAGATGGGCCAGGGCGAAGGCGGCGACGAACTCGCCGAGTTGCAGGAGGCCATCGACAAAAAGAGCCTGCCGAAGCTGGTGAAGGAGAAGGTTTCCAAGGAATTCAAAAAGTTACGGCAGATGCCACCGATGTCGGCGGAAACTACGGTGGTGCGCAACTATATCGATGCCATTCTTAGCCTGCCCTGGAAGAAAAAATCGCGCTCCAAGATTGACATTGAGCGAGCCGAGGCCGTGCTTAACGAAGATCATTACGGCCTGGAAAAACCCAAGGAACGCATCCTCGAATATCTGGCGGTGCAGGCACAGGTAAAAAAAATCAAGGGACCGATCCTCTGCCTGGTCGGTCCTCCCGGCGTCGGCAAAACATCGGTATGCAAGTCGATCGCCCGCGCCATGGGCCGTGAGTTCGTGCGTCTGTCCTTGGGTGGTGTGCGTGACGAGGCAGAGATTCGTGGCCATCGCCGTACCTATATCGGCGCCATGCCCGGCAAGATCATGCTCTCCATGCAAAAGGCCGGTGTGATCAATCCGGTGTTCTGCCTCGATGAGGTTGACAAAATGTCGGTCGATTTCCGGGGCGATCCATCGGCAGCCTTGCTGGAGGTGTTGGATCCTGAACAAAACGACGCCTTCAACGATCATTACCTGGATGTGGACTACGATCTCTCCGAGGTCTTTTTCATCACCACCGCCAACAACCTGCATGGCATTCCGGCACCTTTGCAGGACCGTATGGAGATCATTCAACTCAACGGCTACACCGAGGAGGAGAAACTCCATATCGGTCTGGACTTCCTCTTGCCCAAGCAATTGGAGGCCAATGGTTTTCAAAGTGATGAAATCGCTCTCAACGACAAGGCCCTGCTGGAAATCATTCGCAAGTACACCCGCGAGGCGGGAGTGCGCAGCCTGGAACGTACCATTGCTGGCGTCTGCCGCAAAGTGGCGCGTGAACGGCTGAAAAACAACGAACCCAAGAAAAAATACCGCATCTCACCGCAGACGGTTGAGCGTTATCTCGGTGTGCCCAAATACCGCTACGGCCTGGCCGAGGCTCGCGACGAGATCGGCCTCACCACCGGCATGGCCTGGACCGAGGTCGGCGGCGAACTCCTGCAGATCGAGGCCACCATCATGCCAGGCGGCGGCAAACTGACCATCACCGGCAAACTTGGCGATGTTATGCAGGAATCTGCCCAGGCGGCCCTGTCCTATGTGCGTTCCCGGGCCATGCGACTGGGGCTGGAGAGCGATTTTTACCAGAAGATCGACATTCATGTCCATGTCCCCGAGGGTGCTATTCCCAAGGATGGTCCTTCGGCGGGTATTACCATTGCCACATCGATTGTTTCGGCTATTTTGAAATTGCCGGTGGATCGCAAGTTGGCCATGACCGGCGAGATCACCCTGCGCGGTCGGGTCCTGCCCATTGGCGGGCTCACTGAGAAGTTGTTGGCCGCCAAACGCGGCAATATTACCAATGTACTCATCCCTCGGGAAAACGAGCGCAACCTGCGTGATGTGCCGCAAAAAATCCGCAACAGCCTGGTCATTGATCTGGTCGATGACGTGGATGAGGTTTTACAACGGGCTTTGATCCTCAAGGATGGAGAGACCCTGTTTAAGGATGTGTCGGTGGAGTCGATCTATAACGACTTCACCCTCAGTGCTCACAACACCCCGGCCCACTGATCGGGGTGCCGGCAGCGCGAAAGCGTTGCCAAGGCCGGATATTTCTTGATCCGGCCACAGATTTTGGCTTGACGGCAAGGCGCTGTTCTGATATAAACACCGTCACGCTGTTGGGGCGAATAGCTCAGCTGGGAGAGCATCGGCCTTACAAGCCGAGGGTCACAGGTTCGAGCCCTGTTTCGCCCACCAAAGCAACACATACTGGGGTCGTAGTTCAGTTGGTTAGAATGCCGGCCTGTCACGCCGGAGGTCGCCGGTTCGAGCCCGGTCGGCCCCGCCAGTATAGATAAGGGTTACAGCTGCAAAGCTGTAACCCTTTTTTCATTGCCTCTTTTCCACCTCACCCCCTACCTCCCCTCTCCATTCAACACGGGTAATCGCCGCCCTCGCGGGCCGATACTTTATTACCTGTACATCTTCAATGTATTTTTCTGCAAAAAATCCTAAACCATTGTTCCAACAACTCCGAAGAGTGCATCGAGAGACAGTAAAAGAGCATTGAGAGAGCAGTTACGTTTGTATCGTTAGCCAAAGGTCAATCGTTGGACGACCGTGGCTAGAAAATTCATGGAGGATACCATGGCTTTAACGATCAATACAAACGTTTCGTCCCTTAATGCCCAGAGAAATTTAGCCAAATCCCAGGGAGACCTGTCCACTGCCATGCAGCGGCTCTCCTCGGGTCTTCGCATCAACTCCGCCAAGGATGATGCCGCCGGTCTTGCCATCTCCGACCGGATGACCTCGCAAATCCGCGGTCTCAACCAGGCCGCCCGCAACGCCAACGACGGCATCTCCCTCGCGCAGACTGCAGAAGGTGCAATGCAGGAATCGACAAACATCCTGCAACGCATGCGAGAGCTTGCTGTTCAGGCAGCCAACGCCACAAACTCCGCAGCAGACAGAGCCGCTCTTCAGCAAGAAGTCAATCAGTTGAAGACAGAGATGAACAGAATTGCCTCATCAACGACCTTCAATGGGCTAAAAATCCTTGATGGTACCTACGTTTCCCAGCAGTTTCAGGTAGGTCCGAACGCCAATGAAACCATAGGCCTGACCATACAGTCGGTTGCGGCTGATGATCTTGGCCGATACGCCATTGAGGGCGCGAATACTGACGCAGCCAATGAGGGAACGGGGTCGACAACGCTTGCCACGGTTGATTCCACCAGTAACTCCATTGCCTCACAAACTTTGACCATCACCGGCTCAGCTGGAGACGCAACCGTCAGTATCCTTCCAGGCAGTACGGCTGCACAGATTGCCACCCTGGTCAACAATGACTCCGCTTTAACCGGTGTAACCGCTTCAGCTCGGACAACCGCTACTATTTCAGGTTTCTCGTCAGGTGGTATTGTTACCTTTTCCATCAGCAGTGGTGTAAATTCCTCAACCATCAACGCCTCGATCAGCACTTCCGATTTGACTAATCTTGCTGCTGCAATCAACGATCAAAGTGGCACCACCGGAGTAACGGCAACAGTGAGCGGTGGCTCATTGACACTTATCCAGTCCGAAGGGAAAGATATTATCATCGACAACTATTCCCATAGCGACAGCGCCACCATGGACCTTGAAGGGGCCAATGGAGTAGCCCAGGACAATATATCTCCTACAGGGGCTATCTATATCGCGGGTACTGTCGAGTTTTCTTCTCAGGACTCTTACACAATCTCTTCAGATGTGGATCCAGATGCTGGCAGCATCCTCTCTTCGGCTGCTGATGTGGTCAGTATTGGGACTCTTGAAGAAGTGACAAATGTTGATATCAGCACAGTCGACGGGGCCAATGATGCACTCTTGGTTATTGATTCTGCGCTCGGTAAAATTGATTCACAAAGAGGTAACCTCGGTGCCATTCAAAATCGTTTTGAATCAACAATATCGAACTTGCAGAACGTATCAGAAAATTTATCTGCTGCACGTTCACGGATTCTTGATGCCGATATTGCACAGGAAACCTCAAACATGACCAAGAACAACATCCTGCAACAGGCTGGCGTTTCGATTTTGACACAGGCCAACCAGACACCTCAACTTGCATTGAGCTTGTTGCAGGGATAAGCCAATCTCAATTCTCAAATGTGGATGGTGGCTGTAACAAGCCACCATTCATTCAGGACATACCCATGAAAATCATTATGTTTCGATACCAGCGTGATCTTTCGGCGATACATCAGCATTCTTTCTCTTCTCATAATGCGAATGCTAATAACTCCTCCAACAAATTGCTGATCAAAGAATCTTCTGACAACCTACTTCGCGAAGATCTCACTTCCTGGCAACCACCCCAAAATTATATAATTCAAGGCTGTTGGCAATAATATCCCTACCACTCCCACCATCTGCTGCCCCATATCCTCAAGGTATGGGGCATTTGTGTTTGGCCTGGAAGGTAAAATGGTTGACCCCATTCAACCTATAACGGTATAGAGATGTAGCTTAACATACCAATAGGTTACTGGTCTTACGACAACTAAAACCTATTCCTACAGGCTCAACGACGAGCATGTTGCAAGATTGCGACAAAAAGGATGCGCTAGGCAGGCCTAAATATGTAGCGGATTCGGGCAATAGCACTTTCTTGACCCTGTCTTAAAAAGTAATTACTTATCACTCTTCCAAAGGATGGCAAAATGAAAGATGAACAAATTCTTATGGGGGATATGGAATATATCTGCAACAAAATCCCGGATATCTCGCAATTTGACCGTAAGACAATTGTCATTACAGGTTGCGCGGGTTTCCTCGGTTACTACTTTGTCCACTTCTTTCAACATATTCGCCATCTCGGAGTAGAGCCTCATGCTCTTATTCTTTTGGATAATTTCCAACTGGGGGTACCCAAATGGCTAAACGAGCAGGGGGATGCAAACGATAGCATCATCATTCGAAAATTCGATATTGCCAATGGAGAGTTGGAAAAGATCGACCCAGAAAAGCATGCCGACTATGTAATCCACATGGCATCCATTGCCTCTCCGACCTTCTACCGCAAATTCCCGGTTCAGACCATTGATGCCAATATCTGGGGACTGAGAAACCTTTTGGATTATTACAAAGATGGGCAGCTGAAAGGTCTCTTGTTTTTCTCCAGCAGTGAGATCTACGGGGATCCCCTACCCGAGTTCATCCCCACTGCGGAAAGCTATCGAGGAAATGTTACATGCATTGGCCCCAGGGCCTGTTACGATGAGTCAAAAAGATTCGGAGAAACCCTTTGTGCTGTTTTTTCAAGCGAATATGGCGTTCCTGTGAGAATCGTTCGTCCATTTAACAATTACGGTCCTGGTATGGATCTCGATGATCGAAGACTTCCCGCAGATTTTGCAAAGGCCGTCATGGGAGGGGAAGACATCGTCATCCACTCCGACGGTTCGCCCACCAGAACGTTTTGCTATATAGCCGATGCCATCATCGGCTATTTAAAAGCATTGCTGCATGACGAATTCGACTATTTCAATATCGGAATGGACGAACCGGAGATATCCGTCGCGGATTTTGCTCGCATTTATAAGGACAATGCCGAGAGACTCTTGGAGTATAAGGGAAAAATTCTTTACCAAAAATCGGAGGACAGTGCTTATTTGACGGATAACCCTTCCCGCAGATGTCCGAATCTAGACAAAGCTCGACAAATCCTAGATTACAAGCCAGAAATCCGGGTTGAAAAAGGTGTTCTCCGTTTCCTGCAATTCCTGATGGAAGAAGGTTTCGACAAATGATAGGGGTTGTCGGACTCGGTTTTGTGGGACTAACGACAGCATTGGGGTTCTCCCACCAAGGCCGCAAGGTTTTTTCATTCGACCTGGATCGGGAAAGAACCCGGCAAATCAAGAATGGCACCATCCCCTTCCATGAACCTTTTCTGGAAGAATCTCTGGGGCGATATCTAGGTAATCTTTTTGTAGTTTGCGACAGTCTGGAAGATGTCATAAGGAATTGTGAAATTGTCTTTTATTGCGTCGGAACCCCCGCGCTCTCGAACGGTAGCGCCGATCTTACATTTTTACGAAAAGCCGTTTCCGACAGCCTGCCTTTCGTTTCCCCTGATACTTTTAAGGTTCTCGTCGTCAAGTCCACGGTCCCCCCTTCATCGGCCCAGGATATCATCAAACCCCTGCTGGAGAATGGGAACCATATTGTCGGAGAGAGCATTGGCCTGGCAAACAACCCCGAATTTTTAAGAGAGGGGGTTGCCTGGGAGGATTTTACGAAACCGGATAGAATCGTCGTCGGCGCTAACGACAAGAAAAGCGGGGATATTGTCGCGGACGCCTATGAGACATTTAGCGCACCCATCCACAGGGTTTCACTGAACACAGCTGAATTCATAAAATACTTATCCAATGCCATGCTATCGACATTCATCAGCTTCTCAAACGACATGCAAATGATCGCCGATAGCATCGGAGGCATTGATATTGCCCAATCATTCGATATTCTCCATGAAGACCGGCGATGGACTGGGGAACCAGCAAAAATGTCTAGTTACGTTTACCCCGGATGCGGTTTTGGAGGATATTGTTTGCCGAAAGATACCGCTGCCTTGTACGCCATGGCCCAAAGCAAGGGATACGAGTCACTGCTCTTGAAAGACGTACTCATCATTAACAGCATGACAAAAATGCATCTGGTCGAAAAAATCGCAACTTCAATGTCGTCGCTGGCTCCAAACATTGCCGTCCTGGGGCTTTCCTTCAAACCCGACAGTGATGATGTGCGGGAAACACCTGCGGCGGACATTATTAGAATGCTATTGGAAAGGGGCCACCGGAACATCATCGCTTACGATCCCATGGCCACCGAAAATTTCAAGAGTGCCTTCAACCTGCCCATCCAATACACGGCTTCCTTCGAGGAAATTGCCACGGAAGGCGATGTCTTTGTCGTGTTGACGGCATGGCGGGAGTTTCAGGCCCAAAAAGACCTATTGAAAGGAAAGAAGATCATTGACGGTCGTTTTTTTCTTTCATTATAAATCCTCATCCTATCCCCCCAACATCACCGGATCGTTAGCCTCACGCAGCAAGGCGATGATAAGGTTCTGATTCAGTTCTGCAAAGGAGAATTTCATGCAAACAATTAGTGAAACCGAGTTCGTCGCTGTAGGGGACATCTGGTATGTAATGGTTGACGGTACTGAGGCAGGCGAAACAGTGCTGATAAGTGTCGCGATCGTTCAGGAACAGCATTATAGAAATCAATATGTTTGTATTCCATTGATATTTGATGGACAATACTGTGAGTCTGATTTGCTGTTGCTATCCAGTGAAGTTGAAACAGGAGGATTGGGAACTGCAAAGGTACTTGCAAATGAAGAATTCACCATTGAACGCAATCATTTGCAGACAAAAGCCGGAAAATTGACTGCAATTGGCTTGTCAAAAATCTTAAAAATGTATGTTTTTAACAAGTCAGATCATTACTTTCGCATGATCCATGCCCCGGAACAAGAAACTGCTATTGTACCGGGGAAATCTAAAATCAATTACGCAGGTCGGGTATTCGATCAAAGGGAAATTGCCAATCTTGTTGACAGCTCCCTTGATTTTTGGCTTACCGCCGGAAGATATGCGGGAAGGTTCGAACAGGAATTTGCCACCTTTCTGGGAGTTAAACACTGCTCGTTGACCAACTCCGGTTCGTCGGCAAATCTTCTGGCCTTCATGGCTCTGACTTCCCCTACGCTGGGCGAAAAAAGGATAAAAAAAGGAGATGAGGTCATCACTGTTGCCGCGGCTTTTCCCACAAGCGTGACCCCTATTATTCAATATGGCGCCATTCCGGTATTCGTGGATATAACGCTTCCCTTCTATAACATCGATTGCGACAAACTGGAAATGGCACTGTCCGACAAGACACGCGCCGTAATGCTGGCCCATACGCTCGGAAATCCCTTTGACCTTCAAACTGTAAAGGACTTCTGTACCAGAAACGATCTCTGGCTTATTGAAGACAATTGTGATGCCCTTGGGGCGCGTTTCCTGATCGACGGAGACTGGAGATATACTGGTACCATCGGAGACCTAGGAACGTCGAGCTTTTACCCTGCCCATCATTTGACCATGGGTGAAGGGGGCGCTGTGTATACCAATGTTGCTCAACTGAAACGCTTCGTAGAATCTTTCCGGGACTGGGGACGTGATTGCTGCTGTCCGCCAGGAAAAGACAATACCTGTGGTCGACGCTTTTCCCAGCAATGGGGAGAACTTCCCATAGGATATGATCATAAATACGTATATTCTCACTTTGGCTATAATCTTAAAGTGACCGAAATGCAGGCGGCAATCGGATGTGCTCAGATGGAAAAACTGCCCTCATTTATTGCAGCGAGAAGACGAAACTGGAATGCTCTGAGAGAGGGCCTCTCGGACCTGGATCACAGCCTCATCCTACCTGAGCCAACCCTCAAGTCGGACCCATGCTGGTTTGGATTTCTTCTGACCGTTAAAGACAATGCAGGGTTTTCACGCGATGAAATGGTCAAACAGTTGGAATCAAAAGGCATCCAGACTCGGACACTTTTTGCGGGCAATATCGTGAAGCATCCGTGTTTTGACACAATGCGAAGGGAACAATACGGCTACCGTATTGCGGGCAACCTGGAGGTGACAGACAGGGTCATGAATCACTCTTTTTGGGTCGGCGTTTACCCAGGACTGACCCCTGAGATGATCCAATTTATGATTCAAGAAATAAGGAGAATTGCAGGCAAATGATGTGCGGGATTTGGCACAACAGCGCTGGAAAATACCGGTAAGTTCTACATAGATGAGAGGTTGCGAACATGAACGATGTGACGAGCAGCATTCCGGTAGTGATATTGTGTGGAGGCCTGGGAACAAGACTCAGGGAGGAAACAGAGTTCAGACCCAAACCCATGGTTACAGTCGGGAATCGACCCATTTTGTGGCACATCATGAAAATTTATTCCCACTATGGCTTCAAACGTTTCATTCTTTGCCTTGGGTACAAAGGAGAAAGCATAAAAGAATACTTTTATCATTATCAAATGATGAATAACGATGTCACTATAAAGCTGGGATCAAAAAGCGCATTCACTGTCCATAACAGTTCTGATGAAACAAACTGGGAAATCACCCTTTGCAACACCGGTGCCAATGCTCTCAAAGGAGCCAGACTGAAAAGAATCGAAAAATATGTCAAATCGGATTTATTCATGGTCACCTACGGGGACGGCCTTGCGAATATCGACATAAGCGAACTGCTAAAATTCCATCAATCCCATGGCAGAATGGCCACGGTTACCGGCGTGAAGCCAAGATTCTTGAGATTTGGAGAAATCAACACGGAAGGCAATCAGGCTGTGCGCTTTGCGGAAAAACCTGAATATGACGGGAATTATGTAAACGGCGGTTTTTTCGTATTCGAGAGGCATCTCTTTGACTACCTGGAAGATAGAGATAATTGTGATTTGGAAACCGAAACACTTGATCGGCTTATCCGAGAAAAAGAGTTAATGGTTTATAAACACGACCAATTTTGGGCCTGCATGGATACCATAAGGGACGCGGAACATTTGAACGAGTTATGGGAGAATAGCCAGGCCCAATGGAAAATATGGTAAGTTCAAGCTTTGTCCGGTTAGCCCATGCTTGATAGGCTCGTAAAAAGTCAATCCGTAAATCCATCTCTGTCGGTCGAAAGTTTAACCATTAAGCATCATTCATGAAGCCTCCTTTTTCGTGACTTTGACCGGACCACGAAACGGAAGGCTTCTTTATTTCGCTGGAACTGTCAAACCACCGGCAAGGCCGATGGCTTGAAAGACTGGGGGCCGCTCAAAGCGGCATATGCAAGTGATTCACAGACCACCCTTGGTGGTCATTTGCTTGGCAATAGCCAGAGATGAGTTCTTATTTACCTGCTTTCGATTTTCGCAACAGGAGTCCGAGGCCAGCACATTCAACAAACCGATAACGAGGGTTCATCTGCTTCCCATTCGAATCAGGTAATCAACTTGGATCATGGTGCATTTCAGGGTGCAGGCTCTCAATAATTGCTGGCCTCAAATAGTCTTCCAGAAACACACCATATTTTTTTGCTATCAATTCTGTAACCGTCAAACTGTTGGAGTCCCCCGGCAAAGCCGGGGGTTTACCCAAGGGAAATCAAGCTTTTAGGAGGTGTTTCAGTGGCTGTGGAAAAACCGCTTGTATCTATTATGGTGCCTGTTTACAACAACTCTGAAACTCTGGGACGTTGTCTTAAAAGTGTACTGGAGCAGGATTACGACAATCTTTTGGTTTCTGCATGGGACAATCATTCGAACGATGAAAGTTTCGATATAATGATAGATTTTGAGCGGCAGTACCGAGATCGTCTTTACATTGGAAGAGGACATACTCGTTTGACGACTAATCAGCATCACCATAAATGTGGAAGTCTTAATAACCCTCGATGCAGATATATCGAGTTTGTTTATCCGACCGATGTACTTAAAAAGGACCATGTCACACGTTGCGCAGGAGTAATGGAAGCAAACCATAAGATCGGTTGTGTGTTATCACATGCGGATATAATCCACCCTATGGGAAAAATAGAATCTGCTCCATCATATCTTCCGGGAGATTGTGTCATTCCTGCTGAAATACAGATGAATAATTTCATGGCACACGGCTTTGAAATTAATACGTTTGAATTTTTCAGGATAGAGGCGTATAGGTTGTGGTCCAGCGAGGGCCTTGTTTTTAATAAATTTCCTTCGTGGTTGCCGCTGGCCTCAGCATCTTCCATTTGGGACTTTGGCTATATAAACTCAGTCCTTGCCTTCCGTGGTGATTTAAAGGCGATCCAAGGTGATGATTTCATTGCTACCCATGAAGAATTGTTCGAGCACTATCTGTTTTTACAAGCTTTTAAGAACATTGCGATTCGGCTTCAAAGAGAGAAAGTCTGTGATAACTTTCCAAAAGCTCTTTTTCGGCTTAGTCTCGAATGTGTGAGATGTGCGAGTGTCCTGGCAGAGGCTGATGAGCAGCAGCAGGCAAGGTCTTACCTCTCACTGGCAATGGCTTATCTTCCTGAAATCACAGATACAGACGATTTCAGGCGCTTGGTAGGAATATTTAAGGAGTGTGCTCCTAACTCAATATGAATAATAACCCACTAGTTTCAATACTGATTCCTAATTATAACTACTCCAGATATCTTGATCTTTGCTTGGAAAGCGCCGTTAATCAGACCTATGATAATCTTCAGGTAGTGTTCGTGGATAATCATTCAACGGACGACTCATACGATATGGCCATGGACTTCAGGGCGCGCTACAAAGACAGGATCAGAGTGTACAGAAATACAGAGAATATCGGCGGTTCCAGAAACCATTTAAAAACACAATCATTTATCGATCCTAAAACTCAATGCCACATTTATTTATCTTCTGACGACTATTTCCACCCTACTCTCGTAGAGCGTTGCATGGACATAATGGAGGAACATCCTTCTGTTGGATTTGTAATCGTTCATCGTAACAGTATTGACGAAAATGGAATTATAACTGAAGAGCTACCATTTTATACCTGCAATTGCGTGATTCCGGGAGACAAACAAATGGAGGTCTTCATGATGGCCGGCATTGGTGTGGCTACGCAATGTTTTCGCAATCATCGCGTAGCAATAGCCGGTGAATCGACAACTGCCTATCGTTTTGACGTAGCTGGAGACTGGTTTTCGAATTTCTGTCTGGCGTCAGTATCCGATATGGGTTTCATCAAGGATCCCCTATGTACTTATCGAACGCACTCTATGAACGTTACAAGCGAAGCCATCCGAAATTTAACCAATAGCGTGGAACATATTCTACTGATCCACGCTTTTGCGGAGATGGCACGCAGCCTTGGTAAATACGAGGTAGAAGCAAGGTTACACCCTGCATTGGAAAAATTGGCGAACATGTGTTTCCGGTATTGTAGCAGTTTGCTTTACCAAGATGATGCGTACAACGCAAAACGTTACCTGCATTTGGCAACTGTTCTTAAAGAAAATATTATCGAGGATGAGTCATGGCAGACTCTTTGGCAATTGACTCATGTTGATACGGAAACACGCCGAAAAGGTTTGCTGGAATTTGAGGCAAGGACTCCGCAGAAGAGACTGATTTCCTACGATCCGCCAGAGGGATCTATCATACTATGAATTTACATAAAATCTAAATTTACGAGCATTGATCCTATTTTATTTTTTCAAAAAAACTTAACAGACCTCACATGACATTTTCAGGTCTTAACTACAAACAAGTGATCAATGTCACTCAAAAATATTGGGATGACGACATAGCCATCACAAGAAATTATTCAGTATGATCAGTCACCAATACACTGAATATATAACTCTAATCATAATCTAAATTTCCAATTTAGCATCAAGGAAAATTACATGAGATATGGATCTCTTAAATATGTTCGAAATGAAAGGAACAATATCGGCGATACAATTCAATCAATCGGAATCAGCAATCATTTTAAAGCCATTGGTATAGAAAATGAAGATATTGTTGAAATTGATAAAGATCGTTTGTCTGATTATAAAGGAGAATATGTAATAGTTCCCATTGCCGGCAATTTTGATTATTGGTACGGATCAAGGATGTTTCCTTTACCAGATCGAATCATACCTTTTTTTTGGGGATTTAGATGTATTGATGAAGGGGTAATTCGATATATGGAAAAATACAAAAGCACGACTGTTATTGGTTGTCGTGATGCTGCGACTATGATGTTGTTACGAAGAAATGGCTATGAGGCATTCGTTAGTGGGTGTCCTAGTCTTCAAGCAATGAAGAAGAGAACACCTTCGCCTAGTCAAGATAAAGTTTTTTTGATAGATATTCCGAATGAACTGCGCCCTTATATCCCCCCTAGTATTATCAATAAATCGATTGAATTATCAGTTTGGCTAGATGTTGCTGATATGTCGTTAGAAGATGCAGAAAAGGTTGAGGTTGTAGAGGCTAAAAAGAGACTGGAATTATTGAGAGACAATGCAAAACTTGTCATAACATCAAAAATACACACGACACTTCCATGTGTCGCCATGGGAATTCCTGTAATTAATGTTCAAACTTTCTCCTCTTTGGACAATAGATATATGGGACTAAGCAACATTTTTGATCTATATACACCTAATGAGTATGACAAGATTAACTGGAACCCGACCCCAAAAGATGTCTCAGAAATAGTCAGATTGCAACAAGAGGTATTTAAAGAACAGATACTATATTTGACCAGGAAATTTGAAAACACCTGTATATTAAGTTCTTTTTTCGAAGAGGGGCGCGCCAAGTCATATTACAATGGAGTATCCATTGGTTATTTGACTCATAAACAAAAAAGAGCATTTTTAGATAAAAAAACTTACGAATCAAATTTTCTCGCCTATGTATTTAACAAGAAGCTATATGAAATAGATTTAGTCATATATGGTGCTGGGGACAAAGGCCACTGGATAATGAGTCGATACAAAGAAGACATTCTTATGTGTAAAAGTTGCAAGTATGTAGATTCAGATATTAAGAAACAGGGGACAACGCTAAATGGATTACAGGTGTATTCGCCATCTATTCTTGCTGATATGAATTTGAACACTACAATTGTTATTATTGCAATATCGCACTGCTATGATCAAATGGCATTTGAAATTGCGACTTCTTTATCTGACAAACATGGAATGCTGGAAGGTGAACACTATTATCATCTTGATAAACTCAATGCTACCGCTCAGTACCCATTAAGTGACTTTGGGCTCGTAAAAGGATGGATGAGTGATAAAATATGGAATAGATAACCATCATTCGACTACGCACGCATTTGTCTGAAAATATATTCAGGAGTGTCAATGGATAATCGAGAAAATCTCATAAAAGCAATTGATCATGCTCTTAAGACTGGAGATTTCAGCAAGCAAAATATATGCAAGAAGCACAAATATGTGTGTGCGTTTGGAGTTGGTCGTTTTTTTGAAGAAGCTTTTCTGCAATGGGAATTTCAGAAGAACTTTCAAGTGAATCTATTATGTGACAATAATCCAGACACATGGGGCAAAGAAATTCAGGGCATTAGATGTATTAGCCCAAAGGAATTATCTGAGCTAAAAAATGTCATTTGTATCCCTTTGATTGGCCAATCGCTAATCGTTGAAAAGCAATTAGCAGAGATAAAGATTCCTTTCATCAACGCAGCTGACGCGATATTTGAATTAATCTCTGAAATGCCTACAAAAAGATCATGGTTCCAAAACAACAAGTTGTTGGACGCATATGATTATTTAACTGATGCAGAGTCGAAAAAAATATTTGCCAATATTATCTGCAATCGTATTGCGCCGCACCTATCTCATGCTACTTATTTGCAGTTATATAGCCCTGGAGAGTATTTCTTTCATGATTTGTTCACACTTTCTGAAGATGAAATATTCATAGATTGTGGGTCCTACAATGGAGATTCAGTTAAGGATTTTATCAATGCTGTTCACAACAAATTCAGTGCTATTCATGCATTTGAAATTAATTCGAATAATTACAAACAACTAAAAATCAATATTAAAAAGTTACCTCCAGAAATAAGAAGCAAAATCAATTGCTACAAGCTCGGAGTTTGGAAAAATCGCTGTATGTTGACATGCGGCAAAGAAGAATATGGAAGTAATGAAAGTTTTAGTATATTAAAAAAGGAGAATTTAATTAATATTGAAGTTGATACAATCGACAATATTTTCAAAGACGAAAATGTTACTTTTATAAAAATGGATATCGAAGGCGCTGAATACAATGCTTTATTAGGAGCGAAAGAAGTAATAACAAAGAATAAACCTAAACTTGCAGTGTGCATTTATCATAGACTGCAGGATTTTTGGGAGATACCGGTATTTGTCAAACAGGCTAACCCTGACTACGCAATAAGCATTCGCCATCATCAAAAGGGTACAATAGGCGGGACCGTTTTATATGCATATTGAGATTACACATTCAAACTACCATGCCACCAGCTCTGCCGACAATCCATTTTCGGGACTTCAGCTTGGTACCCCCCCCCAAAAAAAAAAGCAATCCTTTCTAACCGACAGATATTCAATGGGGGCTTACGTACGCGCCCGAAAGTAACATGAGAGGCTATTGGGATAAAGGCTCAATATCGCTGCAGGCCTTCAATTAGCTCAAACTTTGAGGAGGAGCTTTATGTTTTCTGTTGATAACTATTACGAGATGGCTCATTCTGGCGACAAGATAAACAACAGAGAAGTTATTGAATTTATTAATGAATTTAATCATGTTGTAATTTGGGGTGGCAGTTACCTAGGCAGGGCTATAGGCAAGTATTTGCTGCGAAAAGGCATTAATATCGAATCCTACTGGGATATACGTTCTCAAGAGCTTAAGGAAGTAAACGGTATCCCTGTAGTTCAACCATTTTCCTCATCAGACAAAACCAATACTTTAATTGTGTTGTGTATAGCTAATAATGTCATAATCACTAACTTATTACGAAGATTGCAGATAGAGGGATACGGCAACATATTGCGTGGAGATTTCTTGTATGAGGGAACAATATGCCCGTTTACCAAAGAAACTGGGATTAATGCCCAGCAATGCTCCGGTACGATGGAGTGTAGACAAGTTTACTGCCATAGATTGGGAAATATAGTAAAGGGTAAGTCTCCAACTTCTGTCGACATGCTTCATTTTACAAGTGTTACTTTAATAATCAACTCTAAATGTAGTTTGCGATGCAAGTTTTGCACTTCTTATATGAATGAATACCCTCCAAACAAAAAGGTGAACATTCCATTTGATAGAATTAGTAAAGATATCGACCATTTTTTTGATGTAGTAGACAGTGTCGGAACGATTACAGTTATGGGTGGAGAACCATTTATGCATCCCGATATTGCACGTATCATAAAAAAATTATGTGAGAAGATGAATTTCGGTCTGATATCTTTAGCTACGTCAGGAACTTTCCCGATACGACAGGAGCAGTTGGAAGGATTTTTTGATAAACGAGTAAATATTAGCTTTTCTAATTATACTAAAAGCATTAACGAACGTCAGAAAGCGATCTATCATAATAACATTGAGTTGGTGAGGCGCTCCGGTGTTTGTTATTCAGTTGGCTTATTTTCACCTGAATGGATCATTCCTCCAACATTGTATCGTAAGGAGTGCTCTGAAGAGGATATGGCAATGGTTAGAAGTAAGTGCATTAATTGGTATCAAATAAAAAATGGTAAGTTGCACCCGTGTGACTTTGCCACCGCAATATACAGTTTAGATATCAACAATTATGAGTGTGACTACGTTGATTTAACGACAGAGGAATCCAAGGAGAAGCGTAGGAGGCAAATACGAAATTTTATATCGCAGCCCTACTATCAGAGCTGCGCGCATCATATTAGAAGCTCTAAAGATCGAATAGGGGCTGGATATACAAAAAAATCTTCTGAGCAAGGATATTTGGACTTTAAGAAACCACTGGATCGCTTGTAATCTTGATCTTGCCTCGTCCGCAGAATTTGTGGGTAGCTCTTTGAAAATAAGCCCTGGTTACGGATATATGCGCGAACCATTGCCTCGTCGGCACCAACGGTTGACACAAAATTGCCTCGTGCGCCAAAGTGCATCCCATTGTAGTTCTTCTTTTGCCCAAGGTAATTGCGTGCGATGTAAATCGCACTTTTCCCTTTCATGTAGCCCACCACCTGGGCCACCGAATACTTCGGCGGAATCGACAACAGCATGTGCACATGATCGGGCTGCAAATACCCCTCGACAATCCGACTTCTTTTTTGCAGTGCAAGATCATGGAACAAATCACCCAGATTTTTCCGAAGTTGGCCATAGAGCATTTTTCCTCGGCATTTCGGTGTCCACACAACATGGAACTTGCAATCCCATGTTGTGTGGCCTAAACATTGTATGTCGTTCATGAAGCCTCCTTTTTCGTGACTTTGACCGGTTCACGAGGCGGGAGGCTTCTTTATTTTGCAGGATCCGTCAAACTGTTGTTGTCCCCCGGCAAAGCCGGGGGGTTACCAAAGGGAAATTAATAGGCGAGGAGGGTGTTTTCCCACCTTTGGGTTGGGGCTTCGTTTCCATACCAACTCTACAGTTGGCATGGAAAGGACATATCACTCATCCAGGTTCCGGAATACTATGACCAGATTAGAGTACAGGAAAAAAATAGACCGCATACGCCGCAAAGTTCGGGAAGAGAAACTGAAGGGTATCGGCCCCAAATTAGACGAATTGTTCCGAATCAAACCTGTACGTCTAATTTGGTTTGTCGCAAAGGCGGAATATCTTTTTGTAAGCGGGCATCCCATGAGAGAAGTCTTTGAGCTTCTTTCCGGACGATTTGATTTCAATTCAGTTGCCCCCGAGCTTCAAGATATACTGAGCCTGTATGTAGAACACGCTAGGAAGAGAGACGATCAGCCCGACAAAAGGCGGCATTTGTACCGAAAAGAAATGCTGGAGCAGAAACATGCACAAGGTGAGGTTGCCCAGATCAGCCACAGGCTTCAGCAAGATCTTACGGTAGCGAGAGAACGGTTTTCAAAGGATGTGCATGATTCAAAAGCCATCGCCGCATTGCGCGCCCTTTATTATGCTTCTGAAAATATAGTAATTTACACACTTTTCTGCCACCTTTACAACAACCTCCCGACTGTTGCACCAGTGCCACCCAGAGAATGGATCTTCAATTCAGCAAACATGGGCTATCTCAATGAACGGATACAGGACGAAGAGCCACAAACCTTTGTAGTGCTGGTGACAGAGGATAGTGACGATGCAGACTGCCGAATCGCCGCCCATGCTCTTTCCCGATTTGGACATCAGGTTTTCTTGCTAAGCAAGCCTTTAGCCTTTGAAGTGGAATCGGATTTAGACGTTAAAAACTCTTTGCTTTGCAGCTTAGACAACGCCGAGGTTTTTGAGGATATAACGCTGATTCCTCCTGCGGAAATAATCTGTCAAGGAGAACATAAGGGGGATAACCGCGGTTATCTCCTCTCGCACATCACGCAAAGTGCCACAGAGGATGGTCTGGTCCATATTTTGTGTAGTGGAAAGCTAATGACCGCTTTGTGCGAAACTCCCTTGCTGAGAAAGAACATCCAGAGACTTTCCAACTACAGAGAAAACGTTCTGGAGGAAAAAATGGCGTTTGGCTATTTTGGAAACTACTTGGCGTACATTGAAAAACTGTACAATTTTGACCCGGAAAATTCTATACATCAACCAGCAAGCTGTGATATTTCTATAGTAATACCAGCCAGAAACTCAGCTGATTCCCTTAGATATACATTGCAGACCTGCCTGGATCAACAATACAACGGAACCTATGAAATTGTACTGAGTGACAATTCTGTAGATGGCAATACAGCAGTCTACGATTTGTATTGCGAACTCAACGATACGCGCATTCGGTATTTTAAGACCCCGAGGAATTTACCGCTGTCCAGAAGTTTCGAATTTGCTTTTCTCCATGCAAGAGGCAGCTTTATTTTTTCGATTGGTTCAGATGACGCCGTCTTGCCTTGGGGTCTGGAAACCATAGCCATGGCACTTAAGGAAATACCGAAAGATGAAATTCTCATGTGGGACAGAGGTTTTTACGCCTGGCCTGGCTTTAACCGTGGCCAACAACACCAATTTGTAATCCCAGAAAATTACACAAAAAATAGCTTCAAAGTCGTGCAGGTTTCCAGCAATGAGGCTCTTGCGCTGATTTTGTCTGACCCAAACTATATGTATAACTTGCCCATGCTATACATCAATTCGGGATTCAAACGAAGTTACCTGCAAACCCTTTTATCTAAAACCGGACGGTTGTGGGACGGTGTATGCCAGGACCTGTACATGGGTATCGTCAATCTGGCAATCAATGATCATTTTCCACTGTTAAAATACCCTATCACAATTGCTGGCATGACAATGGCCTCCATGGGACGTGTTTCCAATCAGGCCATGCAGGGAGTGGAGCAGGCGAATCAAGACGTTGGAGCCAGAAGACAATCAGACAATGTGGGCGGATATATTGGGATGCCTTTGGAGTCGCTTATCCCTTCATATAAAACGGATCGAGCTTCTCTATACAAGAGCCTATGTAGATTGATTGCCAGAGGAAACTTACCTCAGGAACTTTTGGGTAAATTAGACTGGAAACAAGTGTATCTCCGCCTAGCAGAACAGCTGTCGATAGAGGATGTTCAACTGGATATGAAACTATGCCTTTTGCAGCGTGCGGCAACCCTGGCTGGAAAAGATGCAGCGAAATTTGTGGACGAGACTATTGTTCCCAAGCTGACCACCCCAAGAATCATAGCATCAACGTCAGAAGACACCCAAAACCAAAGAACATATTCAGAAGGCTTTATGTCAACCGGAGGGCTCACTTTGGACGCAAGCAAATTCGGTGTCAAAAATGTGTATGAAGCCGTTCAGCTATTTGAAAAAATTATGGGATATAAGAGGTGAAAGGCGAAAGCCACCTGGAAGATCTTACCAAAGCAGACCAACTTCATTTGGGAGAAAGACACAAATAGTTTAGTTGGGCACTGAAGAATCTGTCACAGTGGCTAAGACATCAAGAAGCTACCGGGAACCACAGCAAGCATGTATCTAGCGGCCAAGCAAAAAAAAAAGGGAGAGAGAAGGTATGGAGTTGTGGGAACAATTGCAAACCGCTGTTAACTATGCTGCCGAAACAGGAAGCTTTCACAGGAAAAACAGTATAGAGAAGGCGGAACATGTGTGTGTATATGGGTTGGGAAAGTATTTTGAAGAAGCATTCTTTCGGCAACGCGTGAGAGAAAGGTTTTCGGTAGATATGCTGTGCGACGGAAATAGTGGAAAAGTTGACAAGGTGCTCCAAGGATCTGCCTATGAAGGAATAAAGGGGATCACACTGGCGGAACTTGGCAAGCTGAACAGTGTTTATGTAATTGTCATGCTTGGGAATCCATCAGAGGCATTGACACAGATCGGAGAATTGATCGGTGCACAGAACTGTGCGGCGTATAACGATGTGGCTCTTGACGATGTGATTTCCGCCCAAGACAAATACCGGAATACGACACGGTTCAAGAAGCAACAGGAGGATATTTTCCAGGCCTATGACATTCTAGAGGATGAAAAGTCAAGGTGGGTATATGTGAATGCCATCTGCAATCGAATCGCGCCGCAGTTTTCTCAGGCCACATATGAGCAGATGTATCAGGAACCACAGTATTTCCCCTCTGAATTATTTACATTAACAGAAAATGAACGGGTAGTGGACGGTGGAGCTTATACAGGGGACACCTGTGAAGCATTTTTGCAGGCTTGCCGAGGAAGGTTTGGGGTCTACCATGCCTTTGAAATGGATCGTGATAATTATGAAAAGCTGATGAAATGGCGAACAGGGTTGGAGAAAACAGTGCAGAAAAAAATCTGCTGTCACCAAAAGGGGCTGTGGAGCAAACGGGAGAGGATTAGCTATGGCAGAAATGCCACGGATGACAGCTATAGCATCTATAACGAATCCGATATCAGCTATGCGACGACCGAAACAATAGATGATTTCTTGAAAGATGAAACAGTTACTCTCATCAAAATGGATATAGAGGGGGCTGAGATGGAGGCACTGGCAGGGGGAGCAAGAACAATAGCAACGCAGAAACCCAAAATGGCAATTTGCGTTTATCACCGTTTGGAAGATATGTGGAGGATTCCTCTCTATTTAAAGGATCTGGTACCGAATTATAGGATTGGCATGAGGCACCATGCACAGCATTGGGTATCCGAGACAGTGTGTTATGCGTATCTGTAGAGACTTACAATAAAAGGAGGATCCTAGAAATGATAAAAGGTTTAAAAATATTCGACTGCTCAATAAGAGAAATTGGCTATCAAACTGGTTGGAATTTCACAAAAAAAACAGCCCAGAACATATACCGTTTTGCTCAAGGGAAAGGAATTGATTACGTTGAGCTTGGCTTCTTTCATAATACGGAAGCAGATCCCAACCGAGGTTGTTTCAGATATTGCAGCTCAAAAAATGATGAAGTATTTGAAATATTTCATAATATCAAGAATCTCACAAAACTCTCCGCAATGCGTGACATTCAAAGACCTCTATCGGAATTGCTCCCAAAAAAGGAAAGCATAATAGATACAATAAGAATTTTGACGAGATCTCATGAAACTGAATTAGATATATTGGATAAATATGTTACCGAGGCAATGAATTTAGGGTACGAGGTTTTTATTAATTTTACGAGTGCAGGGTATAACAGCATTGAAAGAAATATTCAGTTTGCAGAGTTTGGGAAGTCAAAAGGCGTAAAGGCCATAGAATTCGCCGACACTGAAAGTGTTATGACCAAGGAATATGTGATCAGTACAATTCAAGAATGCCATAGAATAGGCATAGAAATGGGTGTACATCTTCACGATAAAAATGGAACAGCGGATATGCTGGCCGATACTGCACTCGCTGAAGGTGCCGACTATATGGACGTGACGCATCTCGGCCTAGGAGGTAAATGGCGCGACGGCAATTTGACTATGGAGTACCTCTTAAGAAAGCTTGACGTCAATGCCGGATATGAGGCTACGGTCATTAAAAATGAAATTATTGATGATTTGATCAAGTTCAAAGAACATTCTGTTGCTGAGTGACTGAAGTCGGCCACCCTATCCTCCCCATATCCCAGGCGCACCGTTTGCGTTGATTCAGTTTGGAGCAAAAAGGAATGAAATTATCAGATTACGTTATAGATTTTCTCGCACGCCTGGGGGTGAAACATGTTTTTTTCCTGAGTGGCGGAGGTGCTATGCACCTGAATGATTCACTCGGCCGCCATGAAATGCTTATACCTGTCTGTATGCTTCATGAGCAGGCTTGTGCCATTGCAGCCGAAGCCTATGCAAGAATTTCCCGCAATTATGCCGCTTGTCTTGTGACATCAGGTCCGGGCGGCACAAATGCTGTGACAGGACTGGCAGGTGCATACCTGGATTCAATTCCGGTCATCTTCATTTCAGGGCAAGTAAAGCGTGCCGACAGGGTAGGCGGACAGGGAATACGCCAATTTGGCATACAGGAGGTTGATATCATTTCGGTTATTAAACCCCTCACAAAGTATGCAGTGGAAATTGAAAACGCTGAAGATATTAGGTTCGAGCTTGAAAAGGCTGCGGCAATAGCTGTCACCGGAAGGCCTGGTCCCGTGTGGATCGATATCCCTCTCGATATCCAGGCGACACATATTGAAGCTGAATATTTAAGGGGTTACGATCGATCTGAAATTGAACAACTGACTCTTGATATATCAGCCATAGACCGAACTGTTGAGTTAATCAATAACGCTCAGAAACCAGCATTGATATTAGGGCACGGTATACGATTGGCCGGCGCTGTTGAAAATGCCAGAATTTTAATTAAAACTTTAGGTTTTCCTGTATTGAACACTTGGAACGGTATTGATTTGATTGAAGACGAGCATCCTCTCTATTTTGGTCGACCAGGGGCAGTTGGACATCGGCACGCAAATTTCATTCAGCAAAATGCTGATTTTGTACTATCCATCGGGACGCGCTTAAATCTTCTTTCAACGGGTTACAGTTTTGACACTTTTCTTAAAAATGCCAATCATGTCATGGTGGATATCGATGCCAATGAAATGAATAAGAAAAGCCTTAAGCCGGCACTTGCCATTCAGGCTGATGCAAAGGAGTTCATAGGGGCATTGCTAGAAAGAAAGGAGGAGATCAATACGGTAGAGAGACGGAACTGGTTGGTGCGCTGCCAGGAATGGCGGCACAAATATCCCGTATTCATACCGGAACAGGATCCAGATGAGGACTATGTCAATAGCTATCGCTTGATTGATGAAATCGCCAATCAAATGAAGGCTGAGGACATCTATCAGTTTACCAGTTCAGGCACCGGTGCAGATATTGCCATGCAGGCTTTTAGGATAAAAAAGGGGCAACGCGCTTTTCTCTCAAAGGGGTTAGCCGCCATGGGGTACGACTTGCCATCCAGTATTGGGTCATCACTGGCAGCAGACAAAAAAAGGACCGTATGCGTTACCGGTGACGGGGGATTCATGCTGAATATTCAGGAACTTGAAACTCTCAAAAGGCTTGAGCTTCCCATCAAGATATTCATACTGAGTAACAATGGTTACGGAATGATTTACGGTTCTCAAAACAGCAACTTTGAAGGGCGGTTAACAGGCTGCACCGAAACGTCAGGGTTGTCTCTTCCAGATATCGGGAAGATCGCCAATGCATTTGGGATAGCCAGCTATTCCATCACAGACAATAACGAACTACCTAAAAAAGTGAAGCAGGTACTGGAATCAGACGGACCAGCAGTCTGTATTGTCAAAAGCGATATCAAGCAAAAAATCCTGCCGCGCCAAACAAACTATATAAAAACGGATGGCCAAATGGCTTCCCGACCTCTTGAAGATATGTCACCGCTCCTGCCCAGACAAGAATTAGAGGAAAACATGCTGTGAAAGTTCTTGTTACTGGGGCTTCGGGATTTATCGGAACAGCTTTGTGTGAAAACCTCCTGGGTGCAGGGCACCAGGTGACAGCGACGATTCGTCCCGATTCCGTGCGCAGGGGCAGACTGCCTGAGAAGATTTCCATTATAGAATTGGGCTTGGACGAATTGTCTCAATTATCTGGAGAATTTGATGCGTTTTATCATCTGGCCTGGAATGGCGCGTCAGGTGACATTAGAAATGATTTTATAACACAGCAAAAAAATGTTGTTTACACTGTTGAAGCCGTTAAGGCTGCTAAACGCTGTGGTTGTCACAAATTTATTGGTGCAGGAAGTCAGGCCGAATACGGTGTGGTAAGGGGGCTCTGCGGTGAAAATACAACACCAAACCCTTTCCTGCTTTATGGGGCAGCGAAGCTGTCGGCATATCATATGGCAAGGCTCGTGGCAAAAGAGGAAAACATTGCTTTTGTATGGCCGAGAATTTACAGCGTATATGGACCAGGCGAAAATAGCGATACGCTCATGAGTTATCTAATGACTTCATTTATAAACGGAAATTCGCCACAATTGACCGAATGTGAAAATATGTGGGACTATCTGTTCATATCTGATTGCGCAAACATATTAAGACTTCTGGGTGAAAAGGAATTGGCTGGTGGGCAAGACATATATAACGTGTCTTATGGCCATCCCCAAAAGTTAAAGGATTATGTTCGTAGAGCCCGGGACATTATTAATGCCTCAACAACAATCAATTTTGGCGCCAGAACTTCTAATCCGGTAAGCACTTACTGGCTTGAACCAGATGTTTCCCTGATACGGAAGGCGACTGGTTTTCCGCCAGAAGTGGATTTTGATGCAGGGGTACGAATGATGGCGAATTGGATGAAGAGGACGTAAAGCGCTCAGTGTAAAAGTTCAGGCCGTTTAAAATTATAATTTTTATCCGGCAACGCTTGCGTTACATCACCATTTTTCTGTTATATTGCTGGTGATTAGATAATTTGGTGTTAGCTATTGTAGTAATTTGAAGAGAGGAATCCAATTTGATTTTAAAAAAGATATCTTCCTCTGCCTGTCTCATCGTGAAGAACGAAGAGAATCAACTTCCAGGTTGCCTCGAAAGTATCAAAGATATTGTTGATGAGATCATCATTGTCGATACAGGATCAACAGATAGGTCTATTAAAATAGCAAAAAGCTTTAGAGCAAAAGTCTACGAACACCAATGGGAAAATGATTTTAGCAAGCACCGGAATCAAGCTATAAAATACGCTTCTGGAAACTGGATACTCAATATTGATGCAGACGAAAGGTTGATTTTATCAAATGGAATGAACAAGGTAAAATTCATTGAAACACTAAGCAAACTACCGCAAGACTGCAATGCAATCATGTTGGCGATGAGAGATATCAACCAGCAAGGTGAAATAGTCACCGAATTTATGAATGCGCGACTGGTTAGGAACACTGCCGATTTTCATTTCGAAGGGATTATACATGAAAATCCTATATTTAAAGGGGTCTCAATAACTCTAAACGGCATTACACTCAATCATCACGGCTACCATCTGCCTCAAGAAGAGATGGACAAAAAGCGCGAACGAAACACCAACCTTCTATTAAAGAGAGTCGAGAAAAACCCAAAAGATGTTGCGGCATACTTTTACCTAGCAAATCATTATGCATTTGTTCTCCAAATCACACCAGATGGGCTCCAGAAAGCGTTGAAATATGGAAAAAAATGCATCCAACTATTGCCACCAAACCCCACCAAGTGGCCATCCGCTTTTTGGGGACTTTTTCGAATGATCAGTGAAATTTATTACCTTGTTGGCGACAAAAATAAGGCCGAAAAATGGTGCCTGAAAGGACTTAAATTGATCCCTGACGATCCCGATCTTCTTTTTTTAATGCCTAAACTTGCAATTGCTAATTTGAAATTCGATCAATCATTGAAACATGGCTATGCTTATCTCCAATCCCTTGAAAAGTATAGACAACAACCCCAGCTCGCTCGCGGCCGTGTCTTGCTCAACATAAGTCATGACTCTGAAATGGCTGTTCAATATCGTATTTTGATCTCTTATCTCAATCTAGGTGATATAGCAAAAGCTGAGGAACAATGGCTGATTGTCAAAAAATTTATCTCTTCGACAGATCAGACAAAAATGGAGTACCTGCGAAACCTTTCTGTAGCCGGCGATGTTGATCGTCTTTTGGAGCGGACCATTCTCTTTTACCTAAGTTCTACCCCAAAAAACAAATCACTCCTCAACTCGTTGATTGACTACGCAGTTGGAACTGGCGCTTTTGACCAAACAGTTGCCAACTTACTGGCAAGACTGCCTGATAACGAATCGCCAAATGAGATAAATTGTTATATTGCGGATCGGCTGACCAAAAAAGGATACTACGAACAGGCCGTAATACTACTAAATCCTCTCTATAATAGAGACGCGGTTGATAACCAAATCATCACACGACTTGCCCTTGCTTACGAAAAAGAAGGCAACAATGAGCTTGCTCGGGAATTATACGATTCTCATGTGAAAGACAGTGCTGTTGGGTCCGATTTCATTATCAATTCAATGAATTTTTATAAAAACATTAACGATCAAAACGCACTGCAGACAGCCGTTTCGATTCTTATAGGGCGACATGAACATAGTGAACTGGAAGATGATATCCTGTTATTTATGATTGAGTTCTATTGGACATCCGCTAGGTACGACGATTTCCTTTCAGCCACAATGGTGCTGCTTCCACGCCATATCCTGTATCTTCCTGAAAAACTTCAAGACAATATTGGTATAGCAGAGGGTTATAGTGCCCTCAGTTCCTGTTTATTTGAGAAGGAAAAGCACAACCAAGCTCTCCAGGCTCTTCTTATTGCGTGGTCTATCTCAGGAGACCCTAAGTATCTACACCTTCTTGGAAATTTATTTTCAACTTTAGATCAGCCAGTTACGGCGCTTCAATACTACCAGGAGGCGTTGAATCGGGATTATATTACTCCTGAGATTCTTGACAGGATGGAAGCCGCTCACTTGAAGATTAAAAATGACTCAGGAGCCGAGATATGCCGTCAAATGAAAAAGCGTTTTTTTAATTCAGTCGCCGAAAAATAGGCCTCCTCGCAGCAGTGTCCGATTAGAAAATTACTGGAAAAAAACAGCCAAAAAAAGAACATAGAGGCATTTTTTCTTGACAATGAAGCGCGCTTTATCCACTTCACTTGAAAAATTACATTCTTTTTCAAAGAGATAGTACAGAGATCTTCAATTTGCCATGCTCGATGGCACGCTGCACTCGCACATCATAAACTCAGGGGACCTGCCGAAAAAACACTTCCTACCACGCCACCGTTACGGTCGAAATCAAACTCCACTTAACGGCTTGTCCAATTCTCCGGGGCCACCTCTTTTTTTTGAAATTCCCCTAAAGTTTACTCCCGACCTGTTCGATAAGCAGATTAAAGGACAGGAATGACATTTACGGGTCAAGCAAAATTCCATACGTATTTTGCACATAACCACTAGGAGGCGCCAATCGGCGGCAACGCAACTCAGCAGGACCAGAAAAATACAATCGTTGTAAACCGGCAAGGATGCCACCAGTAACATAGGCCAATCAAATATTCATGGAGGAATATCATGGCACTTACAATTAACACAAACGTAGCTTCTCTCAACGCTCAACGTAACCTCGGGGCAACCCAATCCAATCTGGCAAAGTCCATGCAGCGTCTCTCAAGTGGTCTTCGGATCAACTCTGCGAAGGACGACGCCGCCGGTCTGGCTATTTCCGACCGGATGACCTCTCAAATCCGTGGCTTGAATCAAGCAACACGGAACGCCAATGACGGCATTTCCCTGGCGCAAACTGCTGAAGGCGCCATGCAGGAAAGCACCAACATTCTTCAGCGCATGCGTGAATTAGCCGTACAGTCGGCCAACGACTCCAATACCGGTTCCGACCGCGCTTCTCTCCAGAAAGAGGTTGCGCAGCTGCAGCAGGAACTAGATCGTATTGCCACCACCACTTCATTCAACGGCAAAAAGGTGCTTGACGGTTCCTTTACTGCCCAGTCCTTCCAGGTTGGCTCCAATGCAGGCGAGACTATTTCTTTCTCGGTGGGCGGAACTTCCTCAACGCAAATCGGTGCTCATCAGATAGAAGCCGATGGGAGTATCAACGAAGCTGCTAGTGCTGCAGTCAATAACGTCGCAGCACAAACCTTGACCGTTGCGGGCTCCCTCGGGTCAACCAATGTCGGTATTGGTGTTAATTCGACTGCGAGGTCTATTGCTGACTCGGTCAATGGCGTCACAAATGAAACGGGCGTCACCGCCACTGCTGTTACCTATGCCAAATTAGAAGTAAACAATGTTGGCTCTCAAAGCTTCGATCTTTTTGGTAAAAACACAAGTACCGGTGAAACGATCTCTGCGAACATTACCAATCTCAACGATCTGACTGAGCTATCCGACGCCATCAACGCAAAAACAGCTCAAACAGGTATCACGGCCCAGTTATCTTCTGACAAAGCATCAATTACCCTGAAAAATTCTGAGGGATTTGATATTCGATTTGAGGGAGATACAGCCAACACTATAGGTAGTATAGAGGTTACAGGCTTAGCAGCTAATGGCAAGACACCAGCGGGCACTAGTGTGACAGTTGATGACACGACTACAGATGCTATTGTTGGTGGCAATGTAACCTTCAACGCTGAGAAATCATATTCAGTAACTTCCGCAGATACCACCACCTTTTTGACCAGTGGCACAACGGGAAGCGAGCTCAAATCCGTCGGCTCGGTGGATATTTCTTCACGGGACGGTGCAGAATCGGCCATCCAGGTTATCGACAGTGCCATCAGTTTTGTCGATACCGAGCGAGCCAACCTCGGTGCCATCCAAAACCGTTTTGAATCCACAATTTCTAACTTGCAGAATATCTCTGAGAATGTCTCGGCGGCCCGTTCGCGGATCCTGGATGCTGATATTGCCCAGGAAACCTCGAATATGACCAAACAGAACATCCTGGCCCAGGCTGGTGTTTCCATTCTGGCACAGGCGAACCAGAGCCCGCAGTTGGCCCTGAGTCTGCTTCAGTAATCAGTTTTAACCCGGAGGGACCGTTGTTGGTCCCTTCGGTAACTGTTGTTATATAAATTTGATATTTTTCTCAAGTACAGGGAGGTCAGCAGATGAATATCGAGGCAATTGGCACCATGATCGCCAGCCCGCCACGGGTCAATGAATCCGCCCAACAGGTGGACCGCAAACGCCAGGACGTTCAACAACAAGCACCCAGTTCTTCGCAAGAGGAGAGCCAGGTACAACCCGAAGAGTTATTAAGTCAGATCAAAGCTCTCACCGAAGATGGGGTATACAGCGTTCGCTTTGAACGGGACAGCTCATCCGAGGAGTTGGTGGTTAAGATTGTTGATCAGGACACCGATGAAGTGATACGGCAAATTCCACCGGAAGAGTTACTCAAACTGAGTAAAAATCTTAAGGAACTCTCCGGCAACATTGTCAATACGGTGGGTTAATCAGCACACGGAGAAACAGCCATGACTATTCAATTTGGCGGCTTAGCAACAGGATTGGAGACAGGCACAATCATTGAACAATTGATGAAACTTGAGCGCCAGCCTATTACTCGGCTCGAAACAGATAAGACATGGCTGAATGATCGTTTGACAGCATTCACCGAGCTGGACAAGCGGCTCAAGACATTTTCCGATTCTATTAAAAATTTGAACTACAGCGACACGCTGCTCAAGCGATCGGTCAAGCAAAGTACTGAAGAATTCCTCACTGCAACGGTTTCCCGGGAAGCGCTGCCTGGAACGAGTTATCAGGTTGAGGTTGTTTCCTTGGCGCAGGTGCAAAAATCGGTAGCTGAAAGCGGCGTGTCCAGTAAAACTTCCTCCACTTTTGGCACGGGTTCAGTTAATCTGACAGTGGACGGAACCAGCCACAACATCGATATCACATCTGAGAACAACTCGTTGGAAGGTATCATGAAGGCGATCAATGAGGCTGATCTCGGAGTGAGGGCAGCTATTATCAATGACGGCACGTCCTCACCGTATAGACTGATCCTGACAGGGGAAAATGTTGGCAAGGAATTTTCTCTGAATAGCAGCGGACTTACTGGTGGTACGGATTCACTTGGCCAATTCAACGTCAACGAAGCAGCTGAAGGCGATCCTGAGGTGATCAACAACCCTCCGGTGCAAACAGCCACTCAAGCCCACATTCGGGTTGACGGAGTCGACATCTACAGTGATTCCAACACAATAACCGAAGCTATCCCTGGAGCATCTCTTGATTTGCTACAAGCAAAAGAGGGCACGAAAACCTCACTCAACATCGCTGTCGATAAAGATAACATTAAATCGGCCATTGATGCCTTTGCCACTGGATACAACGAGGTGATTAGTTTTATCACCAGTCAGTCAGTCATCAACAAGGAAGGCGGCGGTGTCCTGGGAGGGGATTCAGGCATCAATGCCATTAAGCGCCATCTGCAAAACATGCTTACCCAAAACAATCCAAACTCCGGCGCGTTTTCCTCTCTATCGCAGCTTGGTTTTGAAACGCAAAAGAATGGAACCCTGGAAGTCAACTCAACGACTCTTTCAGCCGCTATCAACAAAAACCTAGACGATGTTGCCAGCTTATTGGCCGGCGAAGAAGGCGTCGAGGGCATTGCCACGAAATTCAAGAACTACCTGTACGAGATGACCAACTCCGGAACCGGCATGTTGCAAGGCCGCAAGGAAAGCATCAACAGCAACCTTGGGCGAATCGACAATCAGATCACCAAAATGGAAACCCGGCTCGAAAAACGGCAAAAGACGTGGGAAGCGCAATTCAGTGCCATGGAAACCTTGGTTTCTGGTCTCAATTCGCAAGCCTCCTATTTGACGCAGCAGATGAACATCCTCAACAAAATGGTGAGCGGGGGGAACTGATGAACGGATATACCAACCAATACCTGACCAATACGGTCCATTCGGCCTCACCCGAGCAGTTGATGCTTATGCTCTATGACGGCGCCATCCGCTTTATTGCTCTTGGCATTCAGGCCATCGACAACGGCTTAATTGACAAACGCGCATACTATATTAACAAAACATCGGCCATCATTTCTGAATTTTCGGCAACTCTTGACCACAGCATGAATCCGCAACTGGCTCAAGACCTTGATGCACTCTATACCTATATGCTCAACCGTCTAATGACGGCTAACTTGAAAAACGACACCGGCCCCTTGGTGGAAGTTAAAACCATGTTGACCGACCTGAGAATGACCTGGAGTAAGGCTATTGAAATCAACAAGCAGGAGATGCGCGAAGCGGCTGGCGTAGAACCAGTAACCTCGGGCATGCAATACAAACCTTTAGCAGCTGCGATGTAATCATGGATATTCTCTTAATCGAACAATCACTGCTCAATTACCAGCACATTGCGCTAAAAATGCAAGAGATTGACCAGGCATTGCAAAGCAGAAGCAGCGCCTCTCTCGCGGAAATGCACCAGCAACTCAATACCTTGTTCGATGCAGCCAAAGCCACCGACAGCCTTATCCTTGATATGGTAAGAAAAAATCCGCAGCTCAAGGAAGACGAACGCATCATCCGCCTTCTTTCACTGATGCACGCGGTTCATCGAGCCAACCAGAAAATGAGCGCACAACTCCACTCCATTCTTGCCGTCCACCGGGAGCAACTTCGAAAAATGAAACAGGGCAACACCCTATTGCAAGGATATCGTCCGGCAACCATCCACACCGGCAAAAAAATCTCTATTTCTAACTGATTTTTTTGTTCTTTCCCGTGCCACGCATACCGGGTGAACGTAGCGAGTCCCCTCACCTCCCCCCTTCAAAAAAACTCCTTCCTTTCTCGGTAACTCTGTGGCAATGTAAAAGAAATTTCGCTCACTAACTCGAGAATAGGTTGGTATCTTGCCTCCACAAAACAGTTTTTTCCTGAAAGCAAAAGCAGGTCTGGCAATCAAAGCATCGATTCCTCTCAAAGGGGTCCAGGAACCTGTACGATACAACTGTTTTTTTGCCACCGCCGAACCGCCAGAATTTTCCCTGGATTTCCCAGTAGATACCCTTGATTTTGATCAAATTGATCTCAACAGGGAGTGGTTGATCACTGTGGACTTTGCTGAACAGACGGTTTCGATGACGGCCATGGTCGTCAAATTTGTATCTCCATTCCTGGTAACGCTGATCGGCAAAGAACCCGTCACCCACACGCAAACGCGTAATTATTTTCGGGTTGACGCCTCAACCCGTGTGGCGGCTTCGTCAACGGTTCCGGTAACCATGGCGCAGGACAATGAACACTGGCGACTTCTGGGCGATACCATCGACCTGAGTGGCAGTGGTTTGCTGTGCGCTTTCAGCGAACCTTTGGAGAAAGGTACCAAAACCTGGATCGAGCTCACCCTCCCCACCCGCGACATGGATATCATCAAAGGGTTTGGCCATGTGGTGCGCTGCCGCAAGATTGAGGAGGGCTTGTACCATATAGCCCTGCATTTCGATATCATTGACTCCGAGAGTCAGGACAAAATCATGGCCTGTTGCTTTGAACTCCAGCGCCGTTACCTGCGCATGCGGGTTCGCTTGGAAAACAGTGCCCGTCTTGAGGAATAACAGATTCCCCCTTGCCTTGAAACCAATCGACAGTGTCCAGAACTCTAGATATTCTCAACAAGTTAAATGATCAAACGAATGCCACCGTTGACCTGCCCGGTCGTAACGGTGATCATTACCGCTGCAATGCCTTACTGATCAAAAAAGATTTACCGGAGATTGAATTGGTCTTCCCACCTCACTCGTGGGAGGAGGATAATTTATTGTTTGGCGAAGATTGCTCTATTGCCTTTGAAGTGGACCATCAGCCTATCAATCTGATTGCCAAACTCCAAAACGCGGTGGGCGAGCGACGTTTACGCTGCACTGCCCGCGAACCGGTGGCTCCGGAAGCGCTACGCGAATATTTTCGTGTAGCCACCAACATTGCCATTGAGGCCAGTTACATTGCCGGGGCTAAGGAAGTAAAAAACAAAACCTGGAAGATGATTGGCACCACCATCGATCTCAGTGGCTGCGGGGCACTTGCAGTGTTTGCAGAAAAACCAGCCAGCACTCACAACGTTCAACTGGTGATGACGCTTCCCGAGGATGAAACGGCGCTGGTCTGCCTGGCCGACGTCGTGCGCACCTATCGCATACGCAAAAACCGCTACCAGGTGGCCTTTCACTTCACTGTCATTTCGACAAAAACCCGTGATCACATCATTTCCCTCTGCCTGCGGGAGCAACGCCGGCAACTGCGCGATAATGTAGAGACCACATAAGCAGGCCTATTACCTGGCGATTGTGGAACCCGTCAACCTGATCTCCGAAATCAAACCGCTGGTTCCCTCCGGCCAACTCGATAATCATCCACGCCATCTTCCCTTTACTCAAGGACAAATCCTGATGGGGCGGGTGGACGCCCAGCAGGCCCCACAGCAGTTCACCCTCACTGTGCAGGGTCAACAACTCCTCGCAGAATCGACAGCGCAACTACAGGTTGGTCAAAATATTCGAGCAGAGGTTGTTGCCCTGACTCCCCAACTGCAACTGCAACTCCTTGCCAGCGATCCCATCACACCGCGCATCAGCACCGGAATCCATCTGCTGAGTCAACAACAAGAACTTGCCTCCCAACTCTCAACACTGGCTGAGCAGGTGCAGCATCAGGGCTTGACGCTTTCGCCGCAATCACGGCAGAGCATCCAGACACTCGGCCACCATCTCACCACGATGCCGGTAGTTTCGACACCCCTGCCCGCTATCCCAGAGCTGATCAGCCAAGGGCTGGCCATAATGCAGGGGGGGGACAACACACCCTTGACGCCGCAACAGCTCAACCAGATGGCTGCCCAACTTCGGCAACTGGCCAATGCGTTGCCCGAGCCGCATAGTCAACAAGCGATGCTGCTTGCCAATCATTTGGAAATAGAACAACCTTTGTCCAATTTGAGCGTTGCCGTAGAGCCCGCAACGATTGGCGGGACGGCGCTCACCACCCTATCCTGGGATAATCTGGCGCAACAATTGGCACAAATCGCTCACGGCTTGCACCCCCTGCTGCAACAACTGGCAAGTTTCTCCCAAGAGACGGGCACACCAAGCACGCGTCTGGTGCAGCAACTATTTTCCTGGCTTACAACCCTACCCTCATCGTCGATGAGCGCTCAACCTGCCCCTCAGTTCAGTACGCAACTTCAGCAAACCTGGCAACAACTTGGCCTCAATCTGGAACAACTGCTCGTCCAGGAAAAAACCGAGGCAGCGACACAAACCGCCAAATTTGCGCTGATGGAGTTCGCCCAAAAGACTCGTAGTGACGAAGACAGTGCCGCTCATGCCCATTCCCTGGTCAAATCCATTGAGATGTATCAACTGGTGCAGATCAAGCTGAGCGCAAATGACGCCCAATTCCTCCCCCTGCCCTTTTCCTTTCTCCAGCAAGGTTTTGTGTTGATCGATGCGGATAAAGGAAAACAGTCAGCAAAGGCACCGGGGGGCAATGATGCGGATACACAACGCCTCCGTCTCCACCTGCAATTGGAGGGCTTGGGTAATCTAGCCATCGATATTCAGCAGCAGGGCGAGGCGATCAGTCTCAAGTTTCAAGCCCAAAACATCGAACGCGCCCAATTCATCAGCAGCCATCGCCAGGATCTGGAGCAATGGCTTACCAGTGGCAAATTGCAGTCCGTGCAGTTTTTGGCCGGTGCCGAGGAGCCGGCCAAGGTGCTGCTCAAGCGGATGATCCCGGAAGGAACCGGCATGGTGAACACCAAGGCCTGATGGATCGTCAAGCCACAGGCTTGTCGTGCTCGCCCTAGGCCACGACAACAACGTTTCGAACTTCACAACGCATTGTTTTGGAGCGCTCGACTGTTTTTCTTTTATGATTACCACCCATCCACGCTCAAGGGTCTCATTGTGAGATCCCTCACATTCGTTCGGGATGACATCGAAATGGCGGGTCGTTTCGAGGGGTACCGCGCCACCTCGGTGTCATCTCGAACGCAGGGAGAGATCTCCTCTTTTCCAGCTGAGGTTCGGTGGTAATCAGGTTTTCTGTTGATGTGTTACGAGAGGCATCAGGTGTTATGCTTGGCGTAGAACAGCGGTGAACAACGAGGAACTGCCGATCTTGATTTCGCCGATGGACAGCATCACCTGAACAAACTCCCCGTCCCCAGCAAGCATTGTCACTTCACGGTCGGTGCCGATCACTTTGGCTTCACCGGTTGCAAGATATCGTCTGATGTAGGCTCCATGCTGTTGCCGGTGGGGCTCCGGAATAAGGACACTCACATCCGCACCGATGAGTTGCTCGGCCCTGTAGCCGTACACCGTTGTCATCGGCTGATTGACGGCGCGAATGATCCCCTCCTGATCAATAACCACCAGTGCATCCTCCAGGGCGCCCTTGCCGCCATGCAGAAGCACACCGCCGGTATCGATCATCTCCTGCCCTGTCCCATCGGTGAGATCAACAACGATGCCGGTCATCTGTACCGCCTTACCCCCTCCCTCGCAACCGGCAACGCCAACCTGTTTCACCAACCGCTGGCTGCCATCCGGCCGACAGAGGCGATGGATGATTTCGTAATCCGTCCCTTGTTCGACTGCGGCACTGACCGTTTCAATCACCCTTTGCCGATCTTCCTCATGCACGCAGGCTAAAAAAGCCTCAAAGCTGCGGCCTAAACGATGTGGCCCAAAGCCAAGCAGTTGTTCAAAACTGCGTGTGAACACCATACTCCCGGTGCTGATATCCCACTGCCAGGTGGCGAATTCCGCCACCTTTTCGGCGAGATTGAGGCGGGCCTCGCTTTCCTCCAGGGCTTGCTCGGCATGAACCAACTCCGTCACCTCGATCAGGGTGAGCACTACACCAGCAAAGGTTTGCGGGGCGATGTGGTAGGGTAAAATGCGCAGATAAAACCAGCGGCCATCATCGCTGGGCACCTTTTGTTCCACCGATCTGGTGGTGGCCATCACCCGTTGTACCAGCGCCAAAATATCCACTTGGGTTAACCGGTGGGTCAGATGGCTCAGCGGGCGGCCGATATCGCTATCGAGAATATTGATGACCTGTTGAATGTAGGGCGTAAACTTGCGCACATGCAGCCTTTCATCGAGAAAGACCGTACCGATCTCCGTGCTGGTGAGCAGATTGTCGATATCATTGTTCAGCTCGGTCAACTCCATTATCTTGCGCTGATGCTCGGAATTGACCGTATACAGCTCCTCATTGACCGATTGCAGTTCTTCGTTTGTTGACTGCAACTCCTCATTGCTGGCGAGCAGTTCTTCATTGGTCGCTTGCAGCTCCTCGTTGGATGTTTCCAGCTCCTCAATAGTCGCCTGTAAGTTTTCCTTGGTAAATTGCAGCTCATGCTCCAAATCAAGGATACGCTGTTCTACCTCTTTATCGTATTCATAGGTTTTCCCTTCTGCTTCAGCGACATGGCCATGATCATCGATCTCAATAAACAACACCGCCAACAAGAGAGGCTGGGTCTTGTTCCCGGGCAAGGGACGGATACTGATGTGCAGGGTGCGGCTACTCTCCCCGGAGGCAAGACGAATATTGGTGTAGGTGACGCCCTTTTCCTCCTTAATGACTTTTTTGATACCGATGGTCAAGGGGATGGCAATCTCCTGCTGCACCATCTTGGTAATATCGTTTTCCATCCTGCCGTGCGGCAATCTGAAGATGTTTTTGGTATCGCCCACCGTATAGAGGACCTCCATCTCCTCATTGATAACCACGGTCAGGGGGATGACATCCAAAGACAAGGCCCGCAACAGCCGATCATACAAATGGCGGTCCGGATCGTTGGTCACACGTTCAACAAGGGGACGAGCCGTAACCAGACGATGGGTGGGTTGGCGCATGGTGAAGGGCGAGTTCCCCTCACTGCGCTCCATGGAAAAATGGCGTTTCCCCTTGGATTCGTAGAGCTTCCACTTGTGATGCTTGGAGGTGAAGAAGCCACCCATCTCACCGGTTGTCTCGCTGGTCCCCAAAAAGAGCAGGCCACCGGGGTTAAGGGAGAAGTTGA
Organism: uncultured Desulfobulbus sp.; assembly: GCA_964639845.1. Lineage (GTDB taxonomy): Bacteria > Desulfobacterota > Desulfobulbia > Desulfobulbales > Desulfobulbaceae > Desulfobulbus. Next base: position 187,186 of record CAZXHS010000006.1, read on the forward strand.
ACATCTCCATGACCTTCTTCTGAAGGGTGGGTTGAAAGTAAATGAGCAGATTACGGCAACTGACCAGATCGATATGGGTAAAGGGCGGGTCGTTGATGAGATTATGCTGGGCAAAGACCACCATCTCGCGAATCTTTCGGGAAACATGATAGTTGTCGCCCTTGTGGTGGAAATACTGCGATAACAACGCCGGGCCGACATCGGCGGCGATACTCTCGGGATAGACTCCGGCACCCGCCGTCATGATGGCATCGTTGTCCACATCGGTGGCAAATATCTTCACCTGGTCGCGCAGAAGTCCTTTGGCGATCAATTCCTGGAGCACAATCGCCAAAGAATAGGCTTCCTCACCGGTCGAACAACCAGCGACCCACAGGCGCAACGGTGCGTGTTTCTTCTGTCGGGCCAACTCGGGCAGCAGGCTTTCGGCCAGATAGTCAAAGGCCTCGCGGTCGCGGAAAAAATTGGTCACGCCGATGAGCAACTCCCGGTACAGGGTCATCAACTCGCGACTGTTCTCTTTGAGCAGGTGGATATAGGCGGGCAGGTCATCAACCTGATTGACGTTCATGCGGCGCTCGATCCGCCTTATCACCGTGCTGGGCTTATAGAAGGTGAAATCGACCTTGGTCTTGGAGCGCAGCATGGAAAAGATGATGCTCAGGCTATCGTCGGAATGGACCAGCCGCTCTCCCCCTTCCACCTTGGTGAGGTGGGGGTATTTGACAAAGGCCAGCAACTTGCCCGGCATCTCCTCGGCCTTGAGGATGAAATCCGCCATGCCGGTGGAAACCGCGCTTTTGGGCATACCATCAAAACGGGCATCGTGCTCGTCCTGCACCATCACCATGCCGCCATGCTCCTTGATGGCACGAATGCCGCGACTACCATCACTGCCGGTCCCGGAAAGAATGACACCAATGGCTCGCTCCTGCTGATCCTCGGCCAATGAACGCAGGAAGATATCGATGGGCAGGTTGATCCAGCGGTCATGGGGCGGCTGATCGCTGAGCAGCAACTTGCCATGAAAGATGGTGAGATTTTTCTTGGGAGGGATGAGATAGATAGTATCCCGCTCCACCATCATCCCCTCTTCGGCGCGCAACACCGGGATAGCAGCCTTCTTGGAGAGCAACTCCACCATGAGACTTTTGTAATCCGGTGACAGATGTTGAATGACAATATAGGCCAGCCCAGTGTGCGAAGATATCCCTTGAAAAAACTGCTCGATAGCCTCCAAGCCTCCGGCTGAGGCACCAATGCCGACATAATAACTGGGGGAGAGGTGTCGGGTTTCGTCTGTGCTCATGGGTGGCTCACGCGGGTAAAATTGCAGGGCAAGGTGGGGGGCGCGCTTCTATGACTGCTGGGCGAACATCTCGCCAACAGCCTGTAAAAATTCATCGCGGGTGAAGGGTTTTTGCAAAAATCCATTGGGTTTTTCCGTGAGGAACCGCTCAACGGTCTGCTCGCGCAGAAATCCACTGACCAGCAATACCGGCACCTGCGGGTTGATTTTGCGCAGCTCAATGAGGGTGAGGTTGCCGTCCAGATCCGGCATGGCGTAATCAAGGGCGACGCAAAGGATGTCATGCTGGTACATGCGATACAAACTGACCGCCTCCAGTCCTCCATTGGCCTCCAGAATATGGTATCCCTCTTCTTCAAGCAGCAATTTCCCGATCTTGCGAACAATCTGGTCGTCATCGGCCAGCAGGATTGTTTTTCCGGCAGCCGTGACCAGTGAGGCGGGCAGCGGTGCATTCTTCGCTTCTGTCAGCACGACCTTGGGTGCGGCCGGTGAAAAAAAGGCCCTGGCCACCGTTCCTCTTCCTGGCTCGCTGTCGAGAAAAAAGAAGCCGTGGTGGGCATGCACGATGCCCCATACGGCGGAGAGGCCGAGACCGCGTCCGGTAAAATGGGTGGTAAAAAAAGGATCGATCGCCTTCTCCAGTACCACCGGCTCCATGCCGCAGCCGCTGTCGCGAATCTCGATGCAGGCATAACGGCCGGGTTTAAGTCGCTCGCCGTGATAGGAGGTAGGGCTGGTGCGGTAATAATCCTCGTACACCATGACGGAAATCGTCCCCGGCTCCTTACCGATGGCTTCCACACTGTTTTCAATGAGATTGTTGATGAGATGGGCTATCTGGGTACGATCGCCGTTGATATAGATGGGCTCCGGGCTTGGGGTAAAGGTGCAGTGCAAGGCCCCGTGCAAGGTGCTTTGCAGAACACCGAGGATCTGCTCGATGGTGGTGGAGAGCTCCATGGTTTGGGGTTGCGATGGTGGAAAGCCGAGATAGGTGAGCATCATGGTGCTCAACTCAGCCGCTCTGGCGGAGGCCTTGGCCACATCCGTCAGGCACTGCCGCATTTGCTGTTGACTCAATGGCAATTCCCGGACCAACTCGACATTACCCATGATAACGGTCAACAGATTGTTGAAATTATGCGCAATGCCACCGGCAAGACGCTTGAGGCTATCCTCCTTTTGCAGCTTGAGGATTTCTCGCTCCAGCCGCATTTTCTCCTGCTCGGCCCGCCGCTTTTCCGTAATATCAACCACGGTGACACGGTAATGGGGTTCCATGGTCGAGCTGACAGCTTGGGGGGTTATATCGAGCCGGCCGTAAAAGAGGCTTTGATCGGCACGGAGCAATCCAACCTCTCCCGACCGCAGCTGAGGGGCATGGGTGGCCCGGTGCAAGATGGCAAAAAACAGTGGATGATCATCCAGTTGCACATAATGGGAGAGCGGACGGTGGATCAGCATCTCCGGCTCGACCTGCAGCATGTGAGCAAAGGTCTGATTGGTTTTCAGGATGATGCCGGAGAGGTTAAGGGCGATGTAGCCAATCGGTGCCTGATCATACAGGGTGGCGTATTCATCGCGGGCATGGATCAGCTCAAGCTGGGTCTTGCGCAACTCATCGGCCTGCATTTCCAGCTCGACCTGGTAGACCTGGAGTTCGTGGATATAATCGCGAATACAGCCATGATCGGCTTCATCGCGCCGCTCGCCGCTGGCTATGGCCAATTCCGCCTTTTCTCGCAGCAGGTTCAGGGAGGATTTTGAGGTAGCGTATTTGGTCATGGACGAGCTCAAAAGATACCAGGAAAAGAGAAAAACGAGACGATGATTACCACCCTGCTCAGCAGGGCAAGGCACCTTCCATAAACCAACAAAACTTTACGTTGGCAAGGGCTTTAAGCACATTCACCTTCGGTGTTGCCGAGATTTATTCTCCCTAAAACGAAAGGGAGCATATGACACAATGTGCCATATGCTCCCAAACGACAAGATACCACAATGATGCATCACCCACGCCCTTGCCAAGCGCAGGAAGGCGATGCTTCAGGATTACTTCTTTTTCCCCAGGGCAGTACGACAAGGATCACTATCGGCAGCAACCTTGTCCACCAGCAACTCGCCCAGGTTGGAGAGGCCACCGGTGGCCACACCGGCACCGATGGAGGCGGCTGTTTTTAGGGTGCCAACCGCATCGATACCCATGGAGGGCTTGGCCAGGGTGCCGTTGACCCGCACCAATCCGGCCAGTGGGGTGGAGATCGACAGGCCAATCCCGCCCCGGGCACGCGGTTTGATCCCCAGGTCGAGCTCTTCATTGCGCAGGTTAACGGTGCCGGACCCCGTCACATCCACCTTGTCGGTACGCAGGGCGATACCATCTTCGGCCGTGGCCATACCATCATGCAGCACAAAGCGCACCGCCGCACAACTCATGGCGGTGTGATCTTCACTTTTGCTCAGCGGGTTGATGGCACCCAGCACCTGAAAGATGAAATCACCGGCGGCCCAGTTGATCGCCTTGTTTTGCAGCTTGCCTTCACCGACACTGATCCAGGTCTCACCCGAGGCTGCGGCCATCAGGGCCCGCAAATGGTCGCCACGGCTCTTCACATCCACCTTCAGTTCGCTGCGCCCACCGGAAATGGGACCATTTGCCTGTAATTGGCCGAGCTCAAAGCCGCGACCATTGAGTTGCAGGCCAAGCGTTGGGGTTTTAGCGGCTGCATCGAGCTGCACCCCGCCCTCGAAGACGCCACCGGCCAGGCCAAAGCGCAGCGGGGTCACCTGCAACTGACCGTTTTTGAGTTGCACCCCGATGTTGACATCGCTCAATTGCCGCCCGGGAAGGGAGAGCTTACCCACCTGGGCCTTGAGATCCACATCCATCTTGCGCAACGCCGCCAGCGGCAGGGGCTCGGCGGAAAAGAGTCGCCCTTTGTCGGCGGCAGCGGGTTGGGATGCTTTTGCCGCCTCTGGTGCTTCCTTGCCTGCGACCGGTAAAAATTCCGTCACATCCAGGCTGGCGCTGCTGAGTTGACCGGCAAGGCGCAACCGTTCAGCCAGCGCAATCTGCAACCCGCCCTTGATCTCATTGGAGCCTGCCTTGGCAACAAGCTCAGCCACCGACCACTGCGCTTTGCTGCCGCTGATTTTGCCGTTGATACTCACTGGCCCCTTCAGCGGGATTTCCGCTGCGACCAACTTGGCCAGGGCTGCGGGATTGGCGCAGTCTGCCTGTATCTGCAACGCCGGGGTAAGGGTGCCGGTGAGATCTTTGACCTCGCCGCTGGCCCGCAACGTGGCCAGTTCGGGCATACCGAGCTGCACATCAACAGCACTCAGTGCAAATTTTGCCCCTTCCTGATGCAGCTTTCCCCCGACAACAAAGGGACCAAGCAGGGGCGGCAACTTGGCCGCTTGCACCCCGGCCAGGCGCAACACATCGGCCAACTCTCCACCCTGGGCGTTTAAACGCAGATCAATACCCTTCATGGCTTTCATATCCGCAATCTGGCCATCAACCTTCAGACGGATGCCCTTCACCGAGGCCTCGATGTTCACCGGCCACGGCTTGCCAGCCAACAGGGTCTCAACCCCGCCCATGGTGCCGCGCAACTCAAGTGGCAGCTCACGGGCGGTCGCCGCCAGGTTGAGAGCCAGGAGGTTGGCGTTGGCCTTATCCGGTTGCAGGCTGAGCGTTTTGAGGGCCACCACTTCGGATTTCTTGCTGTCGCGATCAAGCCAGGTGATGGTGGCGTTATCCACCCGCACCTCGTTGAAGGCAAGGGAGAAACCGCTCGACTCTTTGGTCGGTTCGGCTGCCGGCGCGGTAGCGGGTTCCGGCGGCTTCGTGCTGCCCGGCCCAGTGAAATCGAGGTTGCCGGGTCCCTTGCCTTCGGTTTCGACAATGATGTCTGGAGTGTTCAGTACCAGCCGGTTCACCTGCAATTGCCGGTTCAGCAGAGGCGCGAGCGCCACCTCCATCTCAAAGCGTTTGATACGCACCATCTCCGGCCGGGAACTCTTGGGCGGATTAGAGAGACTCACCTCGTTGACCACCAGTTTAGGCACCAGACCGAGTTCAATATCCACCGGACCGTTAATAGCCAGAGTTCGGCCGGTCGCCGCCTGGACCTGCCCGGCCAGCATGGTTTTGATCTTCTCCAGATCGATGGATCGAATGGCGACAACCGCTGCAATCCCTGCCAGCGCCACCAAGCCGACACAGACCATTCCAACAATGAGCACCGTTTTTTTGCGCATCTTCGTTCCTCCTGACTTGCGGGAGCTGTGGAAAGATCCCGGCTGACATGGATGATGAACCAAGCAAAGGCCTGTTGGTTCTTTTGCCCAACGATAGACTTGTAGATTTACAGAAAAAGGAATAAGAACAATTTGTTAAGAATGGAAGACATTTTTTTGAGAAACAGCGATCCACACGGATTATTGACGCATCCCCCCCGAATAAGGAGCACACATGCCCCCGGTTGTTAGTTTTGTCGGTTGGCACAATTCCGGTAAAACCACCCTTACCCGCCAAGTGGTCACTCATCTCAAGGCCATGGGGTATCGGGTGGGGGTGATCAAATCCACCAAGGAAACCGGTATCAAGGTGGATCAACCCGCCACCGATACCGCCCTCTACAAGGCCACTGGAGCCGACGCCGTGGCCTTGCTGGCGCCGGATCAGTTGATTATCCAGCGTCTGCCGCCGCAACTGGAGCTGATCCACCTGGTGCCACTCATTTTTGCTGATATGGACATCGTCATTGCGGAGGGATTCAAGCAGGCCACGCAGGTAGCCAAAATCGAGGTGCGACGTGATGCCGAGGCACCGTGGATACATCAACAGGTGACTGGCGTTATTGCCGTGGCCAGTGATCTGCCACTCGACAATACCTACGCTCTGCACTGCTTTGGCCTACAACAGAGCCAAGAGTTGGCGGATTTTATTGTCCGCCGTTTTCTCGCACCACCGCTGGGCACATCGGCCTCGCCCCAGGAGAGCTGACCATGGCCAGATCCTATCGCCTACCCTCGGCCAAGGCCGGCCTGCCACCGGGCAGTCTGGTGCATGTCGGCACTCAGCCAGCCATCACCGGCCACATCCGCCTGATGCGTATCAGCAGTGCCATCTGCCAGGAACAGATGGTGACGAATCTGGCAGAGGTGCTGGCTCACCGCGGCAAGGAGCAAATGCTGTGGGTGCAATGCGAAGGCATGGATATTGTAGCGCTCGTTGAGGCCATCGGTGCTGAGTTACAGGTTCATCCCCTGGTGCTGGAGGATATCCTGAATACCCACCAGCGTCCAAAGTTCGAAGAGTTCGATGATCACCTCTTCTTTGTTGTCAAAACCCTGCGCAACACCGCTGCGCTCAAGGTGGCGCACGAACAGATCAGCATGCTGGTCTTTGCCGATATGGTGTTCACCTTTCGTGAACACTCCGACGAGCTTTTCCACGACCTCAAACTCCGTCTGGAAATCCCCAAGAGTCGGCTACGTTTCCTGGGCAGCGACTATCTGGCTTATGCCATCCTCGACCTGGTGGTGGACCACTATTTCACCCTGGCCGACACCCTGGAAGAAACCATCGAAGCCATCGAACTCGAGTTATTGGCCAAGCCGCAAAACCAACTTTTTGCCACCATCCAGCTCCTCAAACGTGAGATGGTCTTCATCCGCAAGGCCATCACCCCGCTGCGGGAAGTACTGCTGGCGGTACAACGCAGCGAATCGCCCCTGCTCAATCAGCGCACCCAGCTGTTTTTCCGCGATGTTTTTGACCATACCCTGCGAGTGATTGACACCATGGACTCGTATCGCGACCTGATCAACAGCATGCTCGACATCTACCTCTCCAGCGTCAGCAACCGCATGAACGAGGTAATGAAGGTGTTGACCGTCTTTGCCACCATCTTCATCCCCCTCACCTTTTTGGTCGGGGTGTATGGCATGAATTTCGATTACATGCCGGAACTGCACTGGAAATGGTCCTATCCCCTGCTGTGGCTGCTGTTTTTTCTGGTGCCGGCGGGACTGCTCACCCTGTTCAAACGCAAGGGCTGGTTATGAAGAGCGGGCCTTGCTGTTGTCAGGCGATGACCGGTGCCGAGTCTATCCACCGCTGTTTGCAGCAACTGGCTGACCCTGCCATTGCCGCCCATTCGCAACGCTATTTTCGCACTGGGCCGGGTGAGTATGGCGAGGGAGATCTCTTTCTGGGTATCCGTGTGCCGGTGTTGCGCTCCCTCGTTCCCCGGCTCAAGCATCTTGCACTGACCGAGATATTTGCCATTTTGAGCTCGCCCTGGCATGAGCAGCGGCTGCTGGCCCTGCTGCTGTTGGTGCATCGCTATTGCCGGACCGATGCCGATGCACTTGATGCACAGGAGGCCATCTTCCAGGGCTATCTGGACCACAGCCAGTGGATCAATAATTGGGATCTGGTCGATTGCTCAGCCAGCCACATCATCGGCGCCCATCTGACCAAGCGTCCACGCCAACAGCTCGTTGAACTGGCACAATCCAAGTTGTTGTGGCAACGACGCATGGCCATCATCGCCACGCATCATTTCATCCGCCAGCATGATTATACCGATTGCCTGAAGCTGGCCGAACTGCTGCTGGATGACGAACACGACCTCATCCACAAGGCGGTGGGTTGGATGCTGCGAGAGGTGGGCAAACGTGATCAGGGGGTTGAGGAGGAGTTTTTGCAGCACCATGGAGCAAGAATGCCACGCACCATGTTGCGCTATGCCATTGAAAAATTCCCAGAACCCTTGAGAAAACACTACCTTTCTCGCCCAATCCACGATACACGTCCTTAAAAAATGGTTCACAGCCACACCGCTAACAGCTCGATTTTCCTTTTTTCCAGGATTATTGTTCTGCAACAGAACCATGAGAACGACGTTTTGCGCGTTGCACCATATGAAATGGGCGTTGCGTCGTCGCCGGGGTTCAAACCTTTTCCAAAGATGTCAGGATTCCATGCCCTCTCCACGCCGGGTGCTGGTCATGAAGCACAGGCGGCCCGCTTTTCTACCATTTTCTCCCTGGATGACGACGCCCTGCGTTTTCTGCGCACATACGGCCGCAACCCTTTTGGCGACAACCCTTTGGATTTTTAGCGGTTTCCCCGCCTGACCCTGGCGGCCAAGGTACGACGGGTGTTGGCGCAGCCCCCCGAGGCTTGATCAAGCTGCATTTATTTTGCACCAACCGGGCTTACTGCCGTCGATGACTCAATTTTTTATTGACAGCAGGACCCTGGTATATTTCTGTCTTGGGCGATATCTGTGGCCAGTGACCGCGTGGCAAAGACGAGAGCGGAGGAGATCCGACGAGGCGAAGCGGCCACGGCAGCAGTGATCATGCCCCAAAACGCTGTTTTCATGGCGACATCGAAAACGGCCCATTATGAAGCCATCTCTTTTCCAGTGCAGGGTGGAACTATGATCGATAAAGAAAACGATGAAGAAGGTGTCCAGGTTGAGGAGTGTGCAATCTGTGGCGGAGATATCATCATCGATGGATTTTGTGAAGAAGATGATATGGTGTATTGCAATGATTGCGAAGCTGAATACCTGATCCGCTCCCTGGATCCCATCCGCCTCAAGGTTCTGAGTGACGACGAGGATGAGGACGAGGACGATTTCGACGAAGACTACGAGGAATAAGCGGGACGCGTAGCCACCTGCGGTCAACCCGCTCAACCATACCCTTCAGCTACGGTGCGCCCTATGAACTTTCTCAACCTGCCCGGCAAAAAAATCCCTCCCAACCAGGCGAAGGCACTGATTCTGCCGGTGCCCTGCAACGGTCTTTCCAAGGCATCCCAGGGCATGGACAAGGCGCCGGAGGCTATCCTGCTCGCTTCGCAGATGCTCTCCGACTATGATGTCGAAACCAACACCGACCTCAACGAACTGGGGCTGTTGACTCTGGACCCGCTGGTCTGCCCGGAAAAACCGCAGGAACTGCTGGAAGAACTCGCCAACCAGACCAGCCCCCACTTAAAAAAAGGGAAGCTGGTGGCCGCCATCGGTGGCAGCCATCGCATCAGCGAAGGGATCATCGCCGCCGCCGTGGCCCAGGATAACAACCTCAGCGTCATCCACCTCGGCGCCCATCCCCATATTCAGGATCCGGCCAGCGACGGCCCGGACATCATGGCCCGCATCAAGGAAAAATGCCAGGTCAGCCATCTTGGCATCCGCAGCATGACCAAGGCGGAGAAAAAGAAGATCCACATCGACAACCTGGTGTTTGCCCGTGATCTCTACAACAACGGCCTCAATGCCGCCAACGATGCCATCGATGTCTTGGGGGACGCGGTCTATCTGACCATCAACCTCGATGTGCTCGATCCGGCCTGCATGCCTGCGGTGGTGCGGCCCGAGCCGGGCGGCCTGGACTGGTACACCCTCAACAACCTTATCCGCATGATTGCCCGCGAAAAAAGCATCATTGGCTTTGATGTCACCGGCCTGCTGCCCCAGAAAAACGGGCTGCACGCCCACCTGCTGGCGGCTAAGTTGGTCTACAAGACGCTGATCTGCTGCCTGAAAAACAGCCGCTGATCCTGCGGTTTCCCCCGTTGTTCCAGGGCTTGGCCATTGTTATGGCCAGGCCCTTTTTGTTTTCCCCCCAGCAGGTTGACGCCGCCTTGTTCGCTGACTGTTATTTTTTTGTTGCCCCCAAAACATAGGCATGGTTTCCCTGTTCAATACCGAAAAAATGGTCTATGTATGCAGCACCAAAGATGAGCAACAGGCCGGTGCGGGCATCACAAAAACGGGTGCTCCCAGCCCTGGCCATACAGAGACATAACGGCAATTGTTGCCTAGATAATCAAGGAGATAGGCGGGTTGAACAAGGCAGTTGTTGAACTGATTGGGGTCAATAAAGACTACGATGGCCAGCGGGCGTTGAGCGATATTTCTTTCAGCGTTGCTGACGGTGAATTTCTCTCCCTGCTCGGCCCCTCCGGTTGCGGCAAAACGACTTTGTTGCGTTTGATTGGCGGCTTTGAAACCTGCACCAATGGTCAGTTGCTGCTCGATGGCCAGGAGGTGGACCGGGTGCCACCGGAACGACGGGCGGTGAACACCGTCTTTCAGAATTACGCCCTCTTCCCCCACATGCACGTCTTTGACAACGTTGCCTTTGGCCTGCGGATGGCCAAGAAAGCGGCCAGCGAAATTAGCGAAGCAGTCACCCAGGCCCTGCAACTGGTGCAGTTGGATGGCATGGAGAAACGCCGCCCCAGCGAACTCTCCGGCGGCCAGCAGCAGCGGGTGGCCATTGCCCGCGCTATCGTCAACAAACCCCGCGTCTTGCTGCTCGATGAGCCGCTCTCCGCCCTCGATCACCGGCTGCGCAAGCAGATGCAGCGTGAGCTCAAGCAATTGCAGCGCACGCTTGGCATCACCTTCATCCTGGTCACCCACGATCAGGACGAGGCCTTTGCCATGTCGGACCGGGTGGTGGTGATGCAGCACGGCCGCATCGAACAGATCGGCTCGCCCATGGCCATCTACGAGGAGCCGGTCAATTTGTATGTGGCCCGCTTTGTCGGTGATATCAATGTACTGGCCGGGGTGATCCGTCAGCGCACCGGTGAGTCCAGCTTCACCGCCCTGGTGGAAGGGGTGACGGTCAGCCTGAAGAGCACCCGGCCCCTGGAGTTGGGGCAGGCCATCCATGTACTGCTGCGGCCCGAGGATTTTCGTCTGGAGTTGGAACAGGATCTGGCCGAATCCCAGGATCTCACCGCCAAATTCCAGCAGGCCCGGTTGCGCGGCACCGTGCGCCGCATCTTTTATCACGGCGCCACCTATGATGTGGAAGTGGTGTTGGAAAGCGGCAGCCGCGTGCAGGTGACCGAGTTTTTCGACGACGACAGTGACAATCTCTACTTCAAGCCGGGCGACGCGGTCAGTGTCGGCTGGCACGAGGGTTGGGAGGTGGTGCTGCCCCATGAATAACGGCTCGCAATTCCGGCGCCTGCTCATTGGCTCCACCTACACCTGGATGGTGGTGCTGGCCATCATCCCCTATCTTATCCTGTTGGGCGCCAGTTTTATCGATCGCAGCGAGCAGGCCGGTTTCCACCTGAGCCTGGCCAACTACAGCCACCTGCTCTCCCCCGAGGTCTTCAGCATGGCGGCCGACTCCATCGGTATGGCGGCGATGGCGGCGCTGCTCTGCCTGCTGGTTGGCTACCCCTTCGCCTATATACTGGCGCAGGCCCCGGCCCGGGTGCAATCACTGTTGCTGCTGCTGGTGATGATCCCCTTTTGGACCAACTCGCTTATTCGCACCTACGCCCTGGTGATGATGCTCAAGGCCGACGGCATCATCAACGCGCTGTTGCTCACCCTTGGCCTGATCGACAAGCCGCTGCAACTAATGTACACACCGCTGGCGGTGTTCATCGGCCTGGTCTACACCCTGCTGCCCTTCATGATTTTGCCGCTCTATGCCGCACTTAAAGCGGTGGATCCGCGCCTGCTTGAAGCCGGCCGCGACCTGGGCGCCAGCCGTCTCAACACCTTTTTCCGCATCACCGTGCCCCTGACCATGCCGGGCATCATTGCCGGCACCATGCTGGTCTTTCTGCCGGCTCTGGGCATGTTCTATGTCGCCGATGTGTTAGGCGGCTCCAAAGCAATGCTCTTAGGTAATTTCATCCGCGACCAGTTTCTGGTGTACCGCAACATTCCCATGGGGTCAGCGGCCAGCGTCACCATGACCGTGGCCATGGGCCTGATGCTGGTGCTCCACCACCTGGCCGGTCGTCGTTTGGGCAAGGAGAGCATGCAATGAACCGCTGGTTGCAACGGGCCTACGGGGCACTGGTCTACGCCTTTCTCTATGTGCCACTGCTGATAGTGGCGGTGTTTTCCTTCAACAACTCCAAGTTTTCCTTGGCTTGGCACGGCTTTACCCTGCAATGGTATAGTAAGCTCTGGGAGAATAGCTCGCTGATCTCAGCCGCGCTCAACTCCCTGTTGATTGCTGCGGCCAGCGCTACCCTGGCCACGCTCTTGGGCACGGTGGCCGCCTTCATCATCCATCAGTACCGCTTTCCCGGTCGGCGCCTGCTCTTTGGCAGCCTCTTTGTGATGATGATGTCGCCCGATATCGTCATTGCCATCTCGCTACTGCTGCTCTTTCTCGCCCTGGCCCTGCCCCTGGGATTCAGCACCCTTTTGGTGGCACACACCGTGCTCTGCGTACCCTTTGTCGCATCCACCGTGTATTCGCGCTTTCACGGCTTTCAACGCGATATCATTGATGCGGCCAAAGATCTGGGCGCCGGCGAATACCAGGTGTTCCGCCATATCGTCATTCCCGTGGCCGCACCGGCAGTGATCGGTGGCTGGTTGCTCAGCTTCACCCTGTCACTGGATGACGTGGTGATCGCCTTTTTTACCACCGGGCCGGATTTTGAAATCCTGCCGCTGCGGATCTATTCCATGGTCCGCCTCGGCATCAAGCCCGATGTCAATGCCCTCTGTGTGGTGATGATGGCCATCACCATAATCGCTCTCGTTCTTTCGCGAACACTGCTCAAGGAGAAAAAATGAACAGGATGATGCGTGCTGTGCTGACACTGGTGGCCCTGCTGCTAATGGCGACAACGGCATCCGCCGCCACCAAGGTGCTCAACCTCTACATCTGGTCCGAGTATATTCCAGATGAGGTGATCGCTGATTTCACCAAGAAAACCGGCATCAAGGTGAAACTGTCCACCTACGACAGCAACGAGGCCATGTATGCCAAGGTGAAGCTGGTGGGCAAGGGCTATGATCTGGTGGTGCCCTCCTCCGACTTCGTTGGCCTGATGCGGCGCGAAGGGCTACTGCTGCCCATCGACACCAAAAAAATTGCCAATTTTTCCCACGTCGATCCCCGTTTCACCAACCAGAGCTTTGACCCCAACAACACCTACTCCGTGCCCTACATGTGGGGCTCGACCTCGCTGGCGGTCAATACCGCACAACTGCCGGCCGGCACTGTGGAAAAATCAGCGGATCTGTGGAAGCCCGAACTCAAGGACAAACTGGTCATGCCCAATGATCAGCGCGAGGTGATCGGCATCGGCCTCAAGGTGCTGGGCTATTCGATCAACGAGACCAATCCCGATCACCTGCGCCAAGCCTATGAGAAACTACAAGGCCTGATGCCCAATGTGCGCGTCTTTGATTCCGACTCGCCCAAGCAGGCCCTGCTCGCCGGCGAAGTCGCTGCCGGTTTGGTCTACAACGGCGAGGCCTATGTGGCCAACGGCGAAAACCCCGCCATTCAGTACATCTATCCGGTCGAAGGCTTCAGCCTCTGGTTGGATAGTTTCTGTATTCCCAAGGGTGCGGCCCATGTGGAGGAGGCCTTGCAGTTCATCGACTTCGTGCTCAGTGCCAAGGTCTCGGCCACCATCAGCGAGGCCATGGGCTACTCCTCGCCCAATCCTCAGGCGGTCACCCTGCTGCCGGAGAAGATGCAGAAGAACATCATCGTTAACCCTGCGCCCGCCATGGTGGCCAAGGGTGAGTTCCTCGATAGCCTGGATGAGAAAACCCTAAAGATCTATGAAGAGTACTGGGTGAAGCTCAAAACCAAGTAAGGTTCTGCGCATAGTTGAAAAAAAGCCGCCCGATCCGAAGATCGGGCGGCTTTTTTTTGCAATGTTCGTTAATCGCTTAGATTCAGGCTGTTTGCTCCACCGACACCGGTGCGGCATGGGCCATTGCCCATTGCAGGCGGCGGATACAGAAGATGGAGCCGCAGATGACGACGATCAGGCAGCCGAGAAAACTACGCCAGCCAAAATGCTCGTAGATGATACCAGGGGCAAAGGAGCCGATGGTGCCGCCGAGATAGTAAAAAGAAATATAGACACCGTTTGCGATACCCTTCTTGCTCTTGGCCAGGGTGTTGACCAGGCCTGTGAGCAGCGAGTGGGCCATGAACATGCCGGTGCAGAAGACAAACATGGCCAAAAACATAGCGCGGTGGTCGGGGATCATGAAGCCGCAGATACCCAAAATATATAGAAAAAGGCCGCTGAGTGCGACACGGGTTTCCGAGCCGAAAAAGTTGATCATACGCCGCACGTTGAGCGACACCAGGATGCCCATTACATAGCCAAAATACATGAAGCCAATCCCGGTTTCGCGAAAGCTGGGGTTGATGGCCTTGAGCTCAAAGGGCAGGAAATTGAGCAACCCGGCGAACACAAAAAAGACCGAAAAAATGGTGCAATAGAGCCAAAAAAACGGCGGCTGCCGAATCACCTCCACCACCTCGCCCAACCGCGGCCGGCTGTACTGCAAATTGGCATCCTTTTCCAAGATGCGCAGCAGGTACGAACCCCACAGCAACAGCACCCCCAACAGAAAGAAGAAAAAACGCCAGCCAAAGAGATCGGTAAACAGGCCGGAGAGAAAGCGGCCCAGAAAACCGCCGAGAATAGTGGCGGCAATATAGCGGGCCACTGCTGCCTGCACGTCCTCGCGCGCTGCGGTGAAGGAGATATAACTCACCAACGAGGTGAGAATCGCCGGGATGGCCATGCCCTGCAAGCCGCGAATCACCAGCAGCAGCACATAGTTACTGGTGCAGCAGAAGACCAGCTCCAGCAGTCCCAGCAGCAGCAGCGCAGTGCGGATAATCTTGCGGGCGGAGAGCGATTCCAGCAGCACCCCGTAGAACATAGGGGCAAAACCCAGCGGCAGCATCATCAGGGTGGTGAAGAGGATGGCCTGCAACGCGGAGAGGCCAAACTCCTGACGAAACACCGGTTGGATCGGCTGAGCCGCGTAGAGCGAACAGAAGGTGATGACCGTGCAGAAGTAGATTTTCGTCAGGGTGGTATTGACGCGCAGCGGGCCGAGCACGGACATGATGGATCTCCAGGGGTTACTGGGTTGCAGGAAAGGGGTATCGGTCAGTCAGCGGATCAGGATCGTACCACCCGGTTCAAGGCCGTGGTGCGGAAGAGGTGCAACAGCAGTGGGCTGAGCACCAGGGCGGCGGCCAAACGAACACCGATAATAACCACATAATTGGCACCAAAGAGCACAAAGAGCAGCACATCCTCGACAATCGAATGGCAGATCATCAAAAAGGTGCCGATGAAAAAAATATCCGCCCGACTCAGCGTGCCGCGTCCGGCCTCGCGTAGCAGCACGCCGGCGCCGTAGGTGATGCCGAGCAACTGACCGGCGATGATGGAAAAGGAGGTGCTGACCTTGTCCAGATGCGCTTGCAGCAGACGGGTGGATTTAAGCAGATCCATCACCACGATGATCAGGCTGATCAGGGCAATGATCTCCACCGACAAGAGCAGCGACTTGCCCAGCGAATGGAGCAACATATCGACAAAACTCGCATACTGCGCCACCGCCATCTCCTTGCCTGGGGCCGTGGAGGCAAACCAGGAGGCCGGCATCCACAGCACCGGCAGCACGGTGAGACAAGCGCCGATGGTGCGCAGCAGCACCGAGTAGAGGGTGGCAATCCCCAGTTTGGCCATGATGGCGCTTTCCACCACCATCGAATGACAGACACCTAAAAAAACGGCCAGCACCGTCCACTGGTAGGGCGTGAGTCCCAAGGGAGCAGCAAAGGCGATGCCGGCGTAGATATTGAGAAAAACGCCACCGGCCAGGGAAACGGCGGCCTCGGGTGGCAGGTGTAGCAGGCCGGTGAGTGGGGCAAAGAGAAAGCCCAGATGTTTGAGCAGATCGAAATAGAGCAGGATGTCGGCCACAATATAGAGCGGCACGACGAATTTGAGGATGAGCAGGCCGCTGGTCACCGCTGACCTGAGGCTCTCTGCGAGAAGTTGGGGCACGGGCAGGTTCTCCGGGCAAAGAAAGATGGGCTGATCGCCCGATTGCCCGAAGGATATAGCGCGGATTGGCTGGGAGAACTAGGCCGAAGTGATCGGCAAGCGGATAAAAAAGGTGGTTCCTTGACCAACCGTGGATTCCAGGCTGATCTCGCCCTGATGTTTGTCGTGGATGATGTTGCGGGTGATGGCCAACCCCTGGCCGGAGCCATGGCCGACATTTTTTGTCGTAAAAAAAGGATCAAAGATGCGCTGGCGTACGCCTTCGGGGATGCCGCCACCGGTGTCGGAGACGCTGATGGTCACCCACTTGTCGTCGCAACTGGTCTGGATGCGGATCAGCCCCAATTCGCCTTCCTTGTTCTTGCAGTCGCCAATGGCCTGGGCCGCATTGACCACCAAATTGACCACCACCTGACCGATATCGCCGGGATAGACCTTGATGGCCGGCAGTTCGCCCAGTTCCAGCTCCAGCTTGGCCAGATACTTGTAGGCGTTCTGGCAGACCACCAGCGAGTTGTTGATGATCTCGTTGATATCGGCGGCGCGCTTGCTCTCGCCATCGCCGGCATGGGCAAAGCCTTTCAAGCCGAGTACCAGCTTCGCAACCCGATCAACACCGTTCTTGGTCTGTTCAAAGGCGGTGGGAGTTTCGACGGACAGATATTCCACATCGGCTGCTTCTTCCAGCTCATCGATCTCCGCAAGCAATGCGGAGGTTTCGGTACTGCCACTGACGATTACCTCCTTGAGACGGCTGTAGGTGGCCAACAGGCGGAGCACATCCTGAAAACTTTCCTGGAGAAACGAAAGGTTGGAGCCAATGAACTGAATAGGGGTGTTGATCTCATGGGCGATACCGGCGGCGAGCACACCGATGGATTCCAGTTTCATGCTGTGGATTCGGCTGGCCTCCTTGAGCCGCTGTTCAGTGAGATTGCGGAAAATGAGCACCGCGCCAATGATCTCATTGTTCTCGCCCCGGGTGGGACAGACGATGAAATCCGCCGAGAAGCTGACACCATCCTTCTGCCAGAAGACATCGCCATCGACATGATGGGAGGAACCGTCCTCGATGGCGGCAAAAACCGGGCAAAAATCCCAGGGATACTCGCTGCCGTCATCCTGGCTGTGATGAATGGTCTCGTGCAGGTGCCTGCCGATTAAATCTTCTTCACTCCATCCCAGAGCAACAAGGGCGGCACTGTTGGCCTCAGTCACCTGTCCTTCGCGGTCGACCATGATCACCGCGCCATTGACCCAGTCGAGCATCATCTCGTTCTGGTAGTTGACCTGTTTCAAGGTCTCCAGCAGGACATCGATCTTTTTTTGCAGGTTGCCGCAATCCATGCGCTCTTCGCCCACCGTCCAC
Organism: uncultured Desulfobulbus sp.; assembly: GCA_964639845.1. Classification (GTDB taxonomy): domain Bacteria; phylum Desulfobacterota; class Desulfobulbia; order Desulfobulbales; family Desulfobulbaceae; genus Desulfobulbus. The sequence goes on from CAZXHS010000006.1 coordinate 204,739, forward strand.
CTCACGATTGAACCGTTGGTCAATAGGGCCGCAACCACCACAGGCCCCATCTTGTCTCTTGTGCAATTATGTGCGGCAGCAGCACAAAGATCAAATCAATTATCAAGAACACTTATCATGGGCTTGTGCCAACCCATCGTTCTGACGCTACTCTTTCTCTCATGGGTTACTGAGAAACCCGCTGGCGGGGGGGGCAATACCAAGTGCATCGATCTCTTGACCCAAACCGCTGTTGGCTGTACCTTGCCTGGCAATGTGTTCTGCTAAAAAGCTGGCCTTTGTCCGTGAGCAGGGGGATTTACCCAACAGCATAAATGCAAAGGCGCACGCCGTGCCGCCCCTGCATGGGCATTACGACTGATGGTAATATCCCCACTGTGGCCACCTCCTTTGTGTTGAATTTAACCCAGGAAAGACACCCATGAACATCCTTCTTCTCAACGGCAGTCCCCGCAAACGTGGCAACACCGATCTTTTGCTCGAACGCATTGAACAGGGTATTCACCGAGGCGGTCAACTGGCCGAGCACATCCACCTCTCCCAGCTCAACCTCCATCCCTGTACCGGCTGCGGTCACTGTGAAAAGGAGGGAAAGTGCAGCATCGATGACGACATGACCCAGCTCTACGATAAAATCGATACCGCCCACCGCATCGTCATCGGCTCACCCATCTATTTCTATGGAGTGACGGCCCAGACCAAGGCCTTCATCGACCGTTGTCAGGCCCTGTGGTGCCGTAAATATCTGCTGGGCGAGATCAAGCCGGAGCGTGACTATCGCTGGGGGTATCTGCTCAGTGTTGCCGCCACCGATGGCGGCAAGGTCTTTGATGCGGCCCGCTTGACGGTGCAGTACGCCTTTGATGCCATGGAGTTCAAATATAGCGGTGAATTGCTGGTCAAAGGAGTGGAGGGCAAGGGTTCGGTGAGTAGCCGCAGCGAGGCGATGGATCAGGCCCTGCAACTGGGTATCGATCTTTGTGCGCGGTCATGAAGATGCCAGCGGCGTCCATGTGGACTGCTGATAGGCGATTGCACCGTGGCCTTGGCTGGCTGGGCCTCGTGGTGCTCCCCGTGCTCTGGCTCTGCTTGACTGAGATCGCCTGGTCCGGCGAGGATATCGAAGGAGCCTATCATTTTTTAACCAGTGGTCGCGACCAGGGCGGCATTCTCTATACCGCCACCGCCGGCAAACTCAAGGGACGGCAGTTACCGCTGAGTTTCGTCGACAGTGCCGATTACTGGGGATTACACGTCTGCACCGGCGCCGATTGCGCAGTGATGGATGAGTACGATGCCCAAGCCTTCACCCTCAGACCGCGTCCGGGTGTGGGCGGTGAGTTGCAAACCGAACGGGTTAACACCCATAACGGCGCCAATATCTACGATGGCGCCACTTGGCAGATCGCCCTTATGCTCGGGCAAAAGCGCAACGGCCTGTCGCATCCCTCCGGTGAAGATGCCTACAATCTGGTAGCGAACCAGAATCTTTTGCTGCAACAGGGCCATTTCGGCGACAGCCCCTATCCCACCGCCCGAGAAATCCGGGGCGTCAGCAGTGGTGCCGTCTTTATCTACAATCACGAACCGGTCAACGACGCGGCCCGGGCCTTTGTCTTTCGCATGTTACCACGCCGCTGGCTGGCCGAGGACCCCTTCCTCGGCACCGCCTATGCCCGCTACCTCACCATCAAAGGATTACCGCCCTTCAACACCGAGTACCGGGCCGGCACCCTGAGTTGGACCGACTGGAAACCGATAACCGGCGAAAATGCCTGGGCCTTTTTCATTGGCCCCTTGCAGGCAGCAACCTTGCACTTTCAAGAAAATGGGGCAAGCGGATATATTCCCCTCCATGATCCGGCCCTGGACAATGCCCTGAAGATATTGCCCACCTTTGCCCAGATGCAATCCTCTCTGGGCGGTATCTACTATGCCCCGGCCGGCACGGTGGCCAACCAGGGTGCCGAGTTGGTCGACCCCAGCTTTATCTCAGTGGAGAATAACCTCAGCGTGCTCGCGGGATTACGCATCCTGCAACAGGTGCTGCAAACCACCCGTGAACGCCAGCCAGACTTGAGCCCCAGCGAACAGCAACGCATCGATCAGGCCTTGCAACTCTGCCAGACCATGGAGAAAGGTGGCACCATTGCCGGACGCCGCAGCGAGGGATTGCTCGCCTTTCTGCGCCAGTATGCCTGGATGGACGGCGAGTTTGTCCAAGGCGGCTGGGTCGACAAACCCGGCAGCAATGTCCGCTGGCTGCCTTCGCTCACTGCCAAGGCCGTGGATGTCAACACCTGGGGTATTGCGGTGCTTGGTGCAGAAACCATTGACAAGTGGTTTGGCTTCGGCGCCACCCAGGCGCTATGGCAGCGCGTCAGAAATTGGGGCGGTTACGGCGAGGGCCGCACCCTCTGGGGCGTTGGTTTTTCCAACCTCGATGGCAACGGCATCGATGAGCAGGGCAACTTCCGCCAGGGGGTGCTGTCCTCGGAATGGAGTTATGGGGCCATCACCGCGGTGCGTGAAGTGCTGGCCCATTACCAGCGCTTTAACGGTAAAAAACCGCAAATGAAGCTGGCGCGGCAATATGTACTGGAATTACAGCGCGATGAGCAATCCATGCTTGCGGCCATGGAACGGTTGCAGCTCACCGCCTACAGCACCAACACGCAGACGCCCTTTCCCGGCCAGCCCGCGCATTTTGACCAGTTGCTGCCCCTGGCCACCAACCCAAGCCTCTATGCCAGCCGTCGTCATGCCATCCCCTTTGGCTGGTATGCCAATCCCCTGCCCTCCACCTGCGCCACGGCCTGGCGGCTGATGGTTGCCAATCATTTCAACCCTTTTCAGCTCAAGCAGCGCCAACCCTGAGCCCAAAAACTGGAGTTGACAAATCCTTTTCCACTCTATATAGCTTAACCATCGCGAGGGGTGGTGCTTCGGCGCCTGAGATAATACCCATGGAACCTGATCCGGATAATACCGGCGAAGGGAAGCGGACAAGAACGTGATCACCGGTTGTTATGGTGTTCCGGGCCTATTTCAAGCCGCTTGCCCTTCCCAGAGGGGCAAGCGGCTTTTTTATTTTGGAGAAATGACCATGGAATTCTTTGTCAACGGCATCAAGGAGAGCGCAGAGCCGTGCAGTCTCGCCCAGTTGGTCGAGCGCAGGGGACTCAATCCCGGATCCTTGGTGATTGAACTCAATCAGCAGATTATCAAACAACAACACTGGTCGACCACCATGCTCAATGAGGGTGATCGTCTGGAATTACTCTGTTTTGTGGGAGGAGGCTGAACCATGATTGACGATATCTTAACCCTGGGGGGGAAACAGTTCACCAACCGGTTGCTCACCGGCACCGGCAAATTTGCTGCCCATGCCCAGATCCCAAAGATACTGGCGGCCAGTGGCTCGCAGATGATCACCGTGGCCCTACGCCGCATCGACACCTCTGCCCAGTCGGAGAACATTCTCGACTACATCCCCAAAGAGGTGACGCTTTTGCCCAACACCTCCGGGGCGCGCACGGCGGAGCAGGCGGTGCGCATCGCCCGCATTGCCCGCGAGGCCGGCTGTGGCGATTTCATCAAGATCGAGGTGATCACCGACATGAAGTACCTGATGCCGGATAACTGGGAGACCCTCAAGGCCACCGAGATCCTGGCCAAGGAGGGGTTCCAGGTGCTGCCCTATGTGCTGCCCGATCTGCCCCTGGCCAAACGGCTGGAGAATGCCGGTGCGGCAGCGGTGATGCCCCTGGGATCGCCGATTGGCACCAATCGTGGCCTGGAAACCAAGCCGCTGATCGCCATGCTCATTGAAAACTGCACCGTGCCCATTGTCGTCGATGCCGGTATCGGCAAACCTTCGCAGGCTGCCGCCGCCATGGAGATGGGCGCCGATGCGGTATTGGTGAATACCGCCATTGCCACGGCCCGTGATCCCGAGGCCATGGGCCGGGCCTTTGACCTGGCGGTCAAGGCTGGCCGGGCTGCTTATCTGGCCGAGATGGCCGATGAATCCACCCTGGCCCGCGCCTCATCGCCGCTGACCGGTTTTTTGGATGCCTGATACCGGATTGTTCTCATCGAGGAGCAGATCATGTCTTTTTACCAAGTAGTTACGCAGTACCGCGACTTTGACGTCCCCCAGTTCTTTGACCGGGTCAGCGATGCCGATATCAAAAGCGCCCTGAGCAAAGAAAAACCCGGCCCCCTGGATTTCCTCGCCCTGCTCAGTCCCCGGGCGACAGACCACCTAGAGGCCATGGCCCGCAAGGCCCACCAGTTGACGGTGCAGTACTTTGGCCGCACCATCCAGATGTTCATCCCGCTCTACATCTCCAACCACTGCAACAACGGTTGCGCCTACTGCGGCTTCAACCACAAAAACCCGATCCTGCGTCGCAAACTGAGTCTGAAAGAGATCGAGGTCGAGGCCCTGGCCATTGCTCAAACCGGTATGCAGCATGTGCTCTTTCTCACCGGCGAGGCCCATCACTTGACACCGATGGACTACCTGGTGGATGCGGCCAAGCTGTTAAAACGCCACTTTGCCTCGGTGGCCATCGAGGTCTATCCGCTATCCGTTGAGGAATACCGGCAGTTGCACCAGGCGGGCGTGGATGGCATGACCATCTTTCAGGAGACCTACGACGAGGCGGTCTATAAACGGGTGCATCTCGCCGGCAAGAAGATGGACTACCACTGGCGGCTCGATGCCCCGGAACGCGCCGCCCAGGGCGGCATGCGCGTGGTCAACCTCGGCGCCTTGCTCGGCCTTGCTGAACCGCGCCGTGACCTCTTCTTCACCGGTCTGCATGCCCGCTATCTGGAAAACAACTATCTGGAAACCGAGGTGGCTATCTCCCTGCCCCGCTTCAACGAGGCCGAGGGCGATTTTCAGCCCGATTATCTGGTGGATGACAAAACCTTTGTCCAGTTCATGACCGCGCTGCGCATCTTCCTGCCCCGGGCCGGGCTGACCATCTCCACCCGCGAATCCGCCCTCTTCCGTGATCGCATCCTGCAACTGGGCGCCACCCGCTTCTCGGCCGGTTCCTCCACCGGTGTCGGTGGCTACAGCGAGATCCGCGTCGAGCAGACACCGCAGTTCGAGATCACCGATGCTCGAAGTGTGGAGGAGGTGGCCGAGGCGATCATCGCCCAGGGCTACCAGCCGGTGTACAAGGATTGGGACCAGATCTGATGAAGATCGGTATAGCCGGCGTCGGTGGCATTGGTTCCAACGTGGCCCTCAACCTGGTACGCAGCGGGGTGAGCCACCTCAAAATCATTGATTTCGACCGGGTTGAGCCCTCCAACCTCAACCGCCAGTTCTACTTTGCCGACCAGGTGGGATTGACCAAGGTCGAGGCCCTGGTGATCAATTTGCGCCGCATCAATCCCCAGCTGTGCATCGAAACGATGGCACAACGCATCAATGCCGCCAACTGCGCGCAACTCTTTGCCGATTGCGACCTGATCGTCGAAGGCTTTGACCGCCAAGCGGATAAAAAAATGCTCTTTGAAACCTTTGCCGATACCAAAACCGTGGTCTCAGCCTGCGGCATTGCCGGCAGCGATCTGGCCACCATCCGCTCCCGCCGTATCGGCAATGGCTATATTGTCGGCGATTTCACCACCGACTGCGCCGAAGCGCCACTCTTCAGCCACAAGGTCACCACCGTGGCCAATCACATGAGCGAATTCATTCTCTGTCAACCAGGAGTGTTGCATGGATAACAGCAAAAAACCCGCTTTTCCCCAGGGCATCTACGGCATCACCGCAGAAAAATTCTCCAAAGGCCGCAGCAATATCGAGGTGGTGGAGCAGATGATCGCCGGCGGCATCGGCATCATTCAGTACCGCGAGAAACGGCCGCACAAGAGTTTTGCCGAAATGCTCAGCGAATGCCAGGCCATCCGTGCCCTCACCCGCGAGGCCGGTGCGCTCTTTATCATCAACGATTACGTCGATATTGCCCAACTGGTCGATGCCGATGGCGTGCATGTGGGACAGGATGATTTTCCCGTCCCCGAGGTACGCCGGCTGATCGGGCCGCACAAACTGATCGGTCTTTCCACCCATAGCCCCGAGCAGGCCGAGGCCGCCATCGCCGCCGGTGCCGACTACATCGGTGTCGGCCCCCTCTACGCCACCCAGACCAAGGACGATGTCTGCGCCCCGGTGGGGCTGACCTACCTTGACTATGTGGTGAAAAACTCACCGCTGCCCTTTGTCGCCATTGGTGGCATCAAGGAGCATAACCTGGCCGAGGTGGTGGCCCATGGCGCCAAAACCCTGTGCCTGGTCACCGAAATCGTCGGCAGCGACGATATTGCCGCTACGGCCCGTCGCCTGCAAGCAGCCTGCCGTTAACTTCCCCTTCTCACACCACAAGGAGCATTGATATGGCCTACGCAACCCAGATGGACGCCGCCCGCCAGGGCATCCTTACCCCGCAGATGCAGCAGGTCCTGGCCACGGAGCGCATCACCGAAACCGATTTGCTGCAGCGGCTGGCCAGCGGCACCATCGCCATTCCCGCCAACCGCAATCACACCAACCTCCAGGCCAAGGGCATCGGCACCGGGCTCACCACCAAGATCAACGTCAATCTCGGAGTTTCCGAGGATTGCTGCAATGTGGAAAAGGAGTTGGACAAGGTGCGCCGCGCCGTGGACCTCAAGGCCGATGCCATTATGGATCTGAGCACCTTTGGCGATACCCGCGCCTTCCGCCGCCGCACTGTCGAGGTCTGCCCGGTGATGATCGGCACGGTGCCGGTCTATGATGCCGTGGCCCGTTACGGCAAGGAAGTGGCGAAAATCTCCGTGGATGACTTTTTCGATGTGGTGCGCATGCACGCCGAGGACGGCGTCGACTTCATGACCATCCACGCCGGTCTCACCCAGACCGCGGTACAACGGCTGCGCACCAATCCGCGCCTTACCCATGTGGTCAGCCGTGGCGGCTCGCTGCTGCTCGACTGGATGACCACCAACGGCAAGGAGAATCCCTTTTATGAGCATTTCGACCGTTTGCTGAGCCTCTGCCGCGATTACGATGTCACCCTCAGCCTAGGCGATGGCCTGCGTCCCGGCTGCCTGCGCGATGCCACCGATGCCGCCCAGATCCAGGAACTGATCATCCTGGGTGAACTGACCAAACGCTGCTGGGCCGCCGATGTGCAGGTGATGATTGAGGGACCGGGCCATGTGCCGCTTAACGAGGTGGTGGCCAACATGCAGCTGGAGAAAAAGCTCTGCCACGGTGCGCCTTTCTATGTGCTGGGCCCGATCGTCACCGACGTGGCCCCCGGCTATGACCATATCACCTCGGCCATCGGCGGCGCCCTGGCTGCGGCCAATGGTGCGGACTTCCTCTGCTATGTCACCCCGGCCGAGCACCTGCGCCTGCCCGATGCCGACGACATGAAGGAGGGCATCATCGCCTCGCGCATCGCCGCCCACGCCGCCGACATCGCCAAGGGCATCCCCGGCGCCATCGACTGGGATAACGCCATGAGCAAGGCACGCAAGGAACTCAACTGGACCACCATGTTCGAGCTGGCCATGGATCCCGAGAAGGCAAAGGCCTACCGTGCCTCCTCCCAACCCATCGATCAGGAGGTCTGCACCATGTGCGGCGATCTCTGCGCCGTCAAACGCAGCCGCAAAATCCTCGAACCATCCTGCTGATTCTCCCCGGCATGGCCAGGCATATTTGCCTGGCCATGCCGTTTCCCCCAAGTTGTTTTCCCTTCTTCCCCTCAAAAGGGGTCAGAGTAATTTTGAAAACTACCACAAATCGCCTCTTTTTTGGGCGCAAGGCTTTGAGCAGGAACAATTCTCGCTATAATGAAAGCAATCATGGCGCATACAGCGAGATCATCCCCTTGACCATCAACCCTTGGAGGATTGCACCGCATGAACCGATTGCACAAAATCAGTACCCGCCTGATGCTGCCCATCGCCTTAGCCACCATGGTTTTTTCGGTGTTGCTCTATGTGGTGGCCGGCAACATCATCGGCAAGATGATGGCCAACAACCTTGAACGGTTGGGCAAATCCAAAATGGTCGATATTGCGGCCAGCGAAAAACGTATCTCCCAATCCATGCTCGCTCAGGCGGCCCTCTTCAGCGAGCAAAAGGCGGTACTCGCTGCCTACGACACTGCCCATCAGGGCGACATCAACAAGGCCGACGATCCGCAACTGGAGGCAGCGCGCAAACAGTTGCGCGAATTCTTTGCCTCCTTTGAAAAAGGGTTGAAAGCCAACCTCGATGGCCAACCCCTGCGCCTGCACTTTCATCTGCCCCCGGCGCGCAGCCTGCTGCGAGTTTGGAACAGCAAACAGAACAAGAGCGATGATCTGCGCGACTTCCGCGAGACCGTGCTCGCCATCAGCAACACCAAGCAGAAAATCGTTGGTGTGGAGGTTGGTCGTGGAGGATTCGAGATCCGCGGCATTGCACCGATCTTCACCCCGGAGCGCAAATATCTGGGATCCGTTGAATCGCTTTCCTCCTACGATCCACTGGTGCAGTACGGTGTCAGTAACGATAAGGAACACATCGCTGTGTACATGAACAAATCGTTGCTGAACATTGGTACCGAGTTGCAGGATGCCAGCAAACATCCAATCATTGGTGATAGTTTTGTCTTTGTTTCTTCTTCAAAACCTGAAATAACCAATGCGCTGGTCACACTGGAGCTGCTCAATGCCGGGAAAAATGGGTTAAGTATGCAACAGGTGGGCGACGATTTTGTCACCCTTTTTCCCATTAACGATTTTTCCGGCAAGCAGGTGGGAGTGATGGTTTTTGTCTACAATGCCGGAGACCTCTTTGCCCAATTTCGTACCATCAAGCAGGGCATCCTCGGCCTGAGTTTTGCGCTGCTACTGGCCATCTTCATCCCCCTCTTTTTCAGTGTGCGCGCGGTCATCATCCCCATCAAACGGACGGTGGCCATGCTCAAAGACATTGCCCAGGGTGAAGGCGATCTCACCAGGCGGATGAAAATCCTCAAAAACGACGAAATCGGCGAAATGGCCACCTGGTTCAACCAGTTTCTTGATCGATTGGAGCGCATTGTCCGCGATTTCGGTTCCAAGGCTCACAGCCTGCGGCTCTCCTCCGATACCCTCAGTGGTATTGCCGAGCAACTTGCCGAGAGTACCGTTGGCAGCAATGAGCGTTCTCGACGGGTTGCACAAGGCGCGGAGGCAATGAGCAGCAATATGGCAACAGTGGCGGCCGCCAGTGAAGAGGCTTCGACGAACCTCAACGCCGTGGCCTCGGCGGTGGAGGAGATGGCTGCCACGGTCAAAGAGATCGCCAACAACTCGGAAAACGCACGAGTTATTGCCCAAAAGGCCACCAGTGGCACGAGTAAGGCCTCGGAGAAGGTCAATCGGCTCGGCTTTGATGTTAGGGAGATTGGCAAGGTCACCGAGGTGATCACCGAAATCTCCGAACAGACCAACCTGCTTGCCCTCAACGCCACCATTGAGGCGGCCCGGGCTGGAGAATCTGGCAAGGGGTTTGCGGTGGTTGCCAATGAGATCAAAGAGTTGGCCAAACAGACCGCTGAAGCAACCGGTGAGATAAAGGCCAAGATCAATGCCATCCAAAATTCCACCAGCGACACCGTCAACGAAATCGAGCATATTTCCTCGATCATTCAGGATGTCAACGATATCGTCTCCACCATTGCCACGGCGGTGGAAGAACAATCGGTGGCTACCAGTGAAATCGCTCAGAACCTCAGCCAGGCAACCCTCGGCATCCAGGAGGTCAATCAGAACGTTGCCCAGGTCTCGGTGGTAACGGGCAACATCACAACAGATATTCGTGAGGTGAGCCATTCAAACGAGGAGATGAACATCGTCAGTGCCCAGCTCACCACCCACAGCCATGACCTGCTTAAACTCTCCGAACGGCTCAATGAAGTGGTCGAAAAATTCCGTACCCAGGAGGCGCGCTTCAATATCGGCAAGGTCAAGTCAGCTCATATGCAGTGGCGGGCGCGTTTGGAGGCGGTCTTGAATGGCAAGGCGGCCTTACGGCCTGAAGAGGTAAGTTCGGATCATGAATGTGAGTTTGGCAAATGGTATTTCGGTACCGAGGGCCAGGCGCTCAGTGACCGGCCCTTCTTCAAAGAAGTGGGTGAGCAGCACGCCAAGGTCCACAAGTATGCCCATCAGATTGCTGAGTTAATGAAGCAAGGGCAAAAAGATCGGGCCACGGCGCTGATGCGCGAATTTGAAACCTCACGCGAGGAATTTTTTGCGGCCCTGGACGAGCTCTATCTTCGTTGATGGGTCTGCCAACACATACACCACCGGTGACCGGTCCAACCGGTCACCTTTTTTATTGACGGTGCCAGTTTTTTCTATTGTGATGGCAGGCAGGGACCGAAAGAGACAACACACTGATTCGGTTTATCTTCTTTGCGAGGAATCTTGATGCACACCTTTGGTCGCTATCTCCTGCTGCTGCTCTTGCTCGCCAACCTGGTTGGCTGCGCCAAGGGGCCATCCTGGTTCAGCGATGAAAAGGAGATGGATTCGGCCCGGCAGTGGAATGTGCTGGCCAACGATGTGGCCAATCGCATCAACGACGAACTGATCCGCAAAAAACAGTACAACGCCTCCATCCATGTCCGCCACGGTTGCGGCAACTCCAACAACTGTGGCCCCGGAGAGACCTATCCCTTTGACGAGGGATTCCACGATCTGTTGACCAGCCAGCTGGTCAGCTTTGGCATCCACACGCAAACGAGCGCCGAACATGCCGATTTACTGGTGGATTACAAGGTGCAGGTTGTGTACCATGCCGGCGAGTGGCAGCCCTGGAGCTGGCCCAAACCCGGCGTGGCCACGGCGTTGAGCGCCGGTGTCATGGTGTTGCGCGACGCACCCTGGGGCCTGGTGGCCGCAGCCGGGGCCTATGATCTCTTCCGCGCCAACTACCGCGACAGCGGCCAGTATGAGGTGATCATCACCACCTCAATCACCCAAGGGCAACGCTATGTGATGCGGTTTTCCGACATCTACACCATTCCCAACATGGATTTCTGGCAGTACCGCAAAACCTCACCGGCCCCGGAAATCAAACTGACCGGGCCGACGCGGCCTGCATCTCCACCACCCACCAAGAAAACCTCCTCGCTCTGATGCCCATGCGACAATCATTTCTTCCGCGTCTTCTGGCTTGCCTCCTGGGCGGGCTGATCGGCCTCTTTATCAGCAGTTGCAGCGATCTCAATGGTACCCGACTGGAACCGGTCCTGGGCGGCGATGTCGATCTGGTGGAGGTGGGGGATAAAGTCGCCGAAACGCTGCTTGCCCAACCCTTGCCACCGATGATACCGCACCAGGGCGATCAACCAATCCTGGTGACCACGCTGGTCAACAACGACCGGCTCAACGATACCTCCACCTTCGGTCGCAGCTTCCAAAACAATATCGCTGCCGGTTTCGTCAAACGGGGCTACACGGTCAAAGAGTTAAAACTCCGTCGCGATCTCTTGGTGGAACTGCACAAGGGTGAGTTCATGCTCACTCGCAACCTGGCGGAGATGGCGCCGGCGCAACGCGCCCAGGCGGTGGTGGTCGGCACCTATACCCTCAACAACCGGGTGCTGTACCTCTCGGTGCGGCTGGTATCACCGGCCAATCAGGCGATCCGTGGCGTCTATGAAAACAAACTCTACCTCGACGACAACACCCTGCGCATGTTCGGCTTCAAATTCGCCGATGGCAGCGACAGCGACGAACAGGTCCGTCCGCCCAAGCCCTCGGTCCTTGATTCCATCCTCTATTAAGGTGCAACCCTGCGGGTTGACGCCTGGTTTGTGTTGACATGTCCGTGCTCCCCTTTTAGGGTGCCTCGCCATCAGCCCCTTTTTTTCCTTTGCGAGCACGCCAATGAATATTGCCATCACCACCACTGGTTCCACCCTGGAAAGCCCCGTCTATACTACCTTTGCGCAAGCCCCCTACCTGCTCATCGTCGATGTAGATACAATGAGTTGCACCGCCATTACCCATGCCACGGCACCGGGATCAGATGAGCAGTTGGCCCGCACCATCCTCGCGCATGACTGCGAGGCGGTGATCACCGGCACGTTGAGCCCGAATGCCTTTGCCGTACTCGCCGATGCCATGGTGACGCGCTTTCGCGCCGGCGATCTCACCGCCCGTGAAGCCCTGAGCGCCATGGATAACCGCGGCCTGGAGTTAATCCGCAATGCCGAGGGTTCCAGCAGTTGTAGCGGTGAGCATCACCATTGACCCATTCTGCAACCCGAGTTCGTGGTTGCGCAGCCCGACAACACCTACCGCCTCAGACAACGATGATCTCGTCTGTTCCCGGGGTGAGCTTCTCGCCGCCATCCACAGTGACACGGAAGGTATTCTCCACCCCCACCAGACCAATGCCGGCCAATCCTTTTTTGGGTTCAACGGCAATGACCATATTCTCCTCCAAGGGGAGGTCGATACGGGCGGCGATCACCGGCAACTCGTCAATGGCCAGACCAATAGCGTGGCCAAGAAAGGGCACCTGATTACTGCCAAAACCCATGAAGTGTTGCGCAAAACCCTTTGTGTTCACGAAGTTTTCCATCACCTCCGCATAGATCTGTGCCGGAATGGCACCCGGCACCAGCCGACAACGAACCGCCTCCTGAATCTCCAGACAGCGCTGATGGGCCTCGACGGCAGCCTCAGGCAGCGGACCCAAAGAAAAAACTCTGGTTTTATCGGTAAAATACCCCGCATAACCAAAACCGGTGTCGATAAAGATCGGCTCGCTGCGTTTAAGCCGCCTGTGGCCACCCACCAGGGGAAAGGCCGGAGAGAGTCCGGTCTGCCCTCCCGGACCGATGGAGGCGGTGGGATAATTGCCCGATTCACCGAAACTAACGATGCCGAGAAACATCTCCATGCCACTTGCATTGAAACGGGTGATGCCGGTGGATCCCAGGGCCATGCTCCGGCTTTGGATGGCAACCCCGAGCTCCCATTCGCTCATGCCTTCACAAATCATGGCGGGGATGTCCTCGTACACCTGCGCATGCAGCCGCCCAGCGCTTCTGATGCACTCCACCTCATAATCAGACTTCACCGCCCGCACCAGGCCCAACAATCCACTGATATCGATAAATTCAGCGCCGACAAAACCCTTGAGGAGCGTTTTGTAGGTCGCCACCGGCAGACTGATCTCGGCGATTCCCAGCCTGGCACTGGCCAGGCCCAGGTTAGTGAGCGTTTCCCTGAGCCGACTCAATCCCGGCAAGGGTAGGACCTGTTGCAGCGGCGTTTCTAACTGCGCCCGCTCCAAGCTGCGGCGAACAAGAAAGACCGGTTCTCCTGCTGCCGGCACAAACAGCACCCCCTGCTGCATGGTGCCGGTGTAGTAGTACATGTTCACCTGATCGAGGATGAGAGCGCCATCGAGCGACTGTGCCAGCAGCCGCTGTCGCAGCTTGCTAAGACGTGCAGATATTTCATCTGCGAGAAGCAGGGTATAAGGTGCAGAGAGTGCGGTATCCATGGGAAATCCTGTTAATAACAGAGGTGGTCTCGGCAAAGCGGTATGCGCAGGGACCGATGAGGTCCAAAACTGCCTGCGGCAAACGGTGAACAACAAAAAAGGGGTTCTTGAACCCTCAAGAACCCCTGAACATGCACATGGTGGGCGATACAGGATTTGAACCTGTGACTTCCACCGTGTGAAGGTGGCACTCTCCCGCTGAGTTAATCGCCCGAAAAAGATGGGGAAACATAGCAAGGAATGACTACTCCGGCAAGTGATTTGTGCTGCGTTCCTGAAAAGTTGCTGCCACTGATGACGAGCTCAAGCCATGAGAGTGCAGCTTGGCCCCATCTCTTGACCAGCACCGGCGGCCAGGAAGCACCATTTTTTTGCGGAGCAATGCAGGGGCAAAAACCGACTATAGGTAAAATTACCCATGTTATTTAGCGCACCTACCGCATTGCCAAGATTGCAGGCCCGTGGTAAACAGGCAACGATCCGCACCAGAACCATGCCCAGTATGTGGCCCGGCCCCATGCCGGTGCTTTTTCACACTCAGTCAAAAAGGAGCAGAGAATGTTTTCAAGGAGTTGGTCCACTATCGTCCTCATCGTCACCATGCTCATCGCGGTGGCAGCGCCATCCTTTGCCGTCGACAAGGCCTCACAGGCAGAAGCGGAAATACAGCAGGCGGCCAGTGCTGCCGAAGCCGCCACCAAACTCGGCCCGGCCGATATCCCCTTTGCCGGTCAGGCCACCTTTCACCTGCCCCAAGGACTCGGTTTTATCCCCACCGCCGAATCCAAAGCGCTGATGAGCGCCCTGGGCAACCATGTCGACGATGGTTTCATCGGCATCATTGTCCCCACCACCGAGGAAAATTCCGGTTGGATCATCGTCGCCTCCTACAACAATGCCGGTTTCGTCAAGGATGATGATGCCAAAGATTGGAAAGCCGATGAGTTGCTCAAGAGTATCCGCAGCGGCACCGAGGAACAGAACAAGACCCGCGCAGAACGAGGCGTCTATGAATTAGAGATACTGGGCTGGATTGAGCAACCCACCTACGACCCGGCCGTGCATCGCCTGGTCTGGTCCATCGCCTCGCGGGACAAGGGACAAACGGACGACGCCAAACAGAGCGTCAATTACAACACGCTCGCCCTGGGCAGGGAAGGCTATATCAGCATGAATCTGGTGGCCGACCGCAATCAGATTGAAACACTCAAGCCCATTGCCCAGCAGACGCTTGCCGCCTTGGAATTTGATCAGGGCAAACGCTACACCGATTTCAATGCCAGCACCGACAAGGTGGCAGCATACGGCCTTGCAGCCATTATCGCCGGCGCCGCCGCTAAAAAACTCGGATTTCTCGCTGTTATCGCTGCCTTTGTCGCCAAGTTTGCCAAAGTCATCTGGATTGCGGTGGCAGCCGGTGCCGGCGGGTTGTTCAGTAAATTCAAACGAAAAAAGGAAACGGCCCAACTGCCGCCGGCGCCGCCCTCAAATACCCCGCCAGCGGAATAAGAGACGATGAAAGTCCTCCTGGCACTGCTCGTCTCGGGCAAACTCGGCAAGGTGCTGCTCACCGGCGGCTCGATGATTGTCTCCATTTTCGCCTACGCCTGGATCTTGGGTTGGAAATTTGCCGTCGGCTTTGTCCTGCTGCTCTTTATCCACGAAATGGGACACTACATTGCCGCACGCCAACGGGGGCTCGATGTCGGAGCCCCCACCTTCATCCCCTTCGTTGGTGCCTGGATTGAACTCAAAGAGCAGCCCCATGATGCGGAAACCGAGGCCTATGTGGGCTTTGCCGGGCCATTTGCCGGTACGCTCGGCGCACTTGCCTGTTATTTTGTGGCCCGCCAAACCGACAGCACCCTGCTGCTGGCCGTGGCCAACGCCGGCTTTTTCCTCAACCTGTTCAACCTCATCCCCCTCTCACCCTTTGATGGCGGCAGGATTACCGCCGTCATCAGTCCTCGTGTGTGGTTTCTCGGGGTGCCCGTTCTCATCCTGCTGTTTCTGTATCGCCCCAGCCCATTATTGATCCTGATGGCCTTCCTCGCCGCGCCGCAGTTGCTGAAGGCCTGGAACTATGATCCCGATGCCCCTGAAAATAAGGCGTATTACTCGATCAACCTCGAACAACGGCTGACCTACGGCCTCTTTTATATCGGGCTGGCGGCCTTTCTCGCCATCATGTCGCATGAACTGCATCAGGCCCTGCAACACATACGTTTTTCCTGAAGAGACCTTCACCAAACCAGGCCTGGCACAGGGAAGCCGATTACTATAATTCCGGCGTGCATAATGATCGCTTCCACGCCGACATGGCAGCGATCATTATGCAGCCCTCGCCTCCTTCAGCATCTCAGATGCCGCGTTTCATCGCCTCGGTGATCTTGGTGACATTGTTTGTAAACAGGCGCAGGTAGGTAGCAGCCGGACCATTTTTGGCTGACAGGGCATCGGAATACAGCTCGCCTTCCACCTGCACCTTGCTCTCCTTGGCAATCTGCTCGACCAAACGCCGGTCGCTGATATTCTCCACAAAGACCGCAGTAATTTTTTCGCGATTAATCTGCTGGATAAGCTTTTTCACCCCACCGGCCGAGGGCTCGCTGGCAGTGTTCACCCCCATGGGAGAAAGAATCTGTAACCCATAGGTCTCGCCGAGATAGCCAAAGGCATCGTGGGAGGTGATCATCCGCCGCTTCTGCTCGGGAATCTGGGCAAACTGCGCTTTTACCCAAGTGTCCAGGCTCTCCAACTCGCCGAGATAGGCTGCCTCAGCCTGCTGATACCCGCTGGCATTGGCCGGATCGACCTCAACCAGCGCTTTGGCGATGTTTTTAACGTAGATTTTGGCGTTGGTCAGACTCTGCCAGGCATGGGGATCAACATCGCCGTGGTCGTGGCCATGATGATGGGCATCGGCATGACCATGATCGTGCCCTTTGCCATCATGATGTTCCTTGGCATGTCCCTTGGCCTCTGCCTTGGCGTGCTCATGCTCCTCTTCTTCCATGGCACGGGGTTGAACGCCCTCACTGGCCACAACAATCTTACCCTTGTAGCCCGAGGCCTTGACGAGACGTTCCAGCCAGCCTTCAAAACCCAAACCGTTGACCACCACCAGATCGGCACTGCTCACCTTCTTGGCATCGGCGGGCGAGGGTTCATAGACGTGGGCATCGCCATCGGGTCCCACCAGGGTGATCACCTCAATTTTGTCACCGCCAACATTGGCGACCATATCCCCAAGAATGCTGAAACTGGTCACCACCTTCAACGGCGTTGCCGCCAGAGCCGCCCCGCCCCACAGCACAATTGTCAGCAGCATTGCTGCCATCCATCTTCCCTGCATCATCAATTCCTCCTCTGTGCAGTTAACCGGTTAAATGTGGGCCCCGCTGAGTGCGACTCAGCAGGCCCCCTTTTCTGCCAAACAGCATTGACAACAGATAACAGCCCCCGGCGACAAGGATGATCGACGGGCCGGAGGGCAGATCGCCGTAGAAGGAGAGCAGCAGACCGCAATAGCCCGAAAACAGCGCAATCAGCACAGCGATCAGCGAGGCCGACCAGAAATGACGGCCCCAGAAATGGGCCGAGGCCGCCGGTAGCATCAGCATGCCCACCGCCATGAGGGTGCCCAGGGCAGTGAAGCCGGCCACCAGGTTGAGCACCACCAGCACCAGGAAAACAAAATGCATGGCCGCCCCGTGGCCACCCACGGAACGCAGGAAATCGGGATCAAAACACTCCACCATCAGCGGTCGGTAGATCAGGGCCAGGGTGAAGAGGGTCAGGGTGGTGATCGAGGCCACCAGGATCAGCGCCGGATCATCCACCGCCAGAATGGTGCCAAACAGCACATGGATGAGATCGATATTGGTGCCGCGCACCGAGATGATCAGCACGCCAACAGCGATCGACACCAGGTAGAGGGCGGCAAAGCTGGCATCCTCGCGCAGGCTGGTATACCGGGACACTGCCCCGGCAATCAGGGCCACCATCAGGCCGACGATGACGCCGCCGATGGTCATGGAGTAAAGCGACAGCCCGGAGACGAGAAAACCGATGGCCGCGCCGGGCAGCACTGCATGGGAAAGCGCATCGCCCATCAGGCTCATGCGCCGCAGCACCAAGAGCATTCCCACCGGACCGCAGCCCAGGGCCAGGGCCAGACAGGCAACCAGGGCATGGCGCATGAAGAGGAAGTCTTGAAAGGGAGAGACGAGGTAGTCAAAGACCTGGTTCATAGCGGCTCCTGGCGGCAAACAGCCGCTGAGCGATCCCAGGCCTGGGCCATGGTGCGCGATTGCAGCAGATGTTCCTCGGTGAGCACATCACCGGTCTCGCCCCAGGCCACCGGTTCGCGGGCGAGCAGCAGGGTTTGCGGAAAATACTGCCGCACCAGGTCCAGATCATGGACCACGATCAGCAGGGTGCGGCCCTCCTCGTTCCAGCGCCGTATCACGGCCATCAGATCAAGCACGGTCTGCTCGTCAATGGCGCTGAACGGTTCGTCAAAAATGAGCACCGGTGCCTCCTGCAGCGACATACGCGCGAACATCACCCGCTGAAACTGGCCACCGGAGAGTTCGTTGATGCCCCGGCTCTCCAATCCACCCAGGCCAACGGTGGAAAGCGCTTGTGCCGCCCTCTGCCACAGGGTACGGTTCACGCCGCCAAACATGCCGATCTCCTGCCACAGTCCCAGGAGCACGGTATCGAGCACGGTGATGGGAAAGCTGCGATCCACCTCCAAACGCTGCGGCAGGTAGGCGATCTGGTGGGGGAGCAGACCGCCGCGATCAATGGACCCTTCCATGGGGCGCAGAAAACCTGTGATCCCCTTCACCAGCGTACTCTTGCCCGAGCCGTTGGGGCCGACGATGGCGGTCATCGAGCCAGAGGCAAAGCTGCCGGAGAGGTGATGGACCGCCGGATGACGCTGGTAGCCCAGGGTGAGGTTGTGCAGAGTGATGGCGGCCATGGGGTGATCCGTTCAGGGACGCATGGCCCAGAATACGGCCAACCACAGCAGCAGAGCAAGGCCGGCTGCCACCAAAAGCCGCACCCCCGCACTACAGGCCAGAGGCGAAAAGCGGGGAAGGCCGGCGGGGAGCGCGGCTGGTGCAGGGCGCGGGTGCGACGAGGCTTGATTAAGTGTATTTTTTTTCATTTACCTGCCCGGCGAACGAGGGAGAGAACGCTGCGAAACCCACAACGTTATCCATTTAAATTACTTGATATTCATTAAAAATTCTGATAAATGCTGCGGCATTCACAGCAACCGCTACCTTACAGTTAATGAAAAAATATGTCAATAATGAGTGAATCATCCCGCCTGTCCACGGAGGAACTCAAAACCCTGTTCAATCAGAGTGGACAGCGGTTCACCGCCCAGCGTGAGGCAGTGTGGCAGCTCTTTGTCGAACACCCCAAGGGGTTGACCATTGCCCAGGCCACCACGGTGCTCACCGAGCGCAAAATTAGCCAGACCACGGTCTACCGCACGGTGAACACCCTGCAGGGCATGGGGTATCTGCGCTGGGTGCACAACCCGGAGGGCGAACACCGCTACCTGGCCACCCGCCCCGGTCATACCCACATGCTGGTCTGCCGCCAATGCGCCAGGGCCGTGGAATGCAGCGATTGCGATCTCTCGGTGCTGGAACAGCTCATCGCCAGCAAAACCGGCTTCACCGTGGAAGGCCACCACCTGGAGTTTTTCGGACTCTGCCCGGATTGTCGATGAACGGATCACCGCCTCCCCTGCCCCTGTTTCAACCCGCACCGGTTCAGGAACGTTCCTCGCTCACCCTGGAACTCTCCTGGGTGATGGGACTGCTGTTTCTTACCGTGGCTTTTTTGGTGTTGCTGCTCGGCCAGACACCGGCCTACCGCTCCCTGGTTGGTGCCATCTCCATCAACTTTCTCGCCATGATGGTGGAGGCCCTTCCTTTCATGCTCATCGGTTCGCTGGTGGGAGATGTGATTGAGGTCTTTGTGCCGGTGGCCTGGGTGGAGCGGGTCTTTCAACACCGTCATCTGCGGGGCGTGTTGGTTGCCGGAGCCATGGAACTGGTCTTTCCGGTCTGTGAGTGTGCGGTGGTGCCGGTAATACGGCGCCTGCTTGGTAAGGGGGTGCCCTTTGGCGCGGCAATGGCCTTTCTGCTGGGCGGGCCGATTGTCAACCCGTTGGTGGCGGCCTCCACGGCGGTGGCCTACAGTTTCGCCTGGCAACCGGTGGCTCTGCGCCTGGGTTGCGGCTATCTGATTGCAGTGGCAGTGGGATTACTGCTCAGCCGTTGGTTCAACAACGACAACGGGCTGGCCCGCGATGTTCGGCCAAGCGCTCCCTCCTGCTGCGGCCATGATCACTGCAACTTCGCTGGCGACAAACCAGGCCTCTGGGCGCAACTGCGCCATGCCTTGGGACACGCCTCCGATGACTTCTTCAGTGTCGGCTATTACCTGGTGATCGGCACCTTCATCGCTGCCTTTGTGCGCAGCGTGGTCTCGCTGGAGGCCTTCAACCAGTTATTGGCCGCCCCCTGGCAGGCGATTGTGCTGATGATGGCCATGGCAGTGGTGCTCAATCTTTGCAGCGAGGCCGATGCCTTCATTGCCGCCAGTTTTCGCGGCTTGCTGCCGCCCAGTGCACAACTGGCCTTCATGGTACTGGGGCCAATGTTTGATCTCAAGCTGCTGTTGATGTATTTTGGCCTCTTCAGCAAACGGGTCATCGTCAGTCTGGTAGCTGCTGTGCTCGGGTTGGTACTGCTGACCATGTTGGCGGTCCACCACTTCCTTCCCAACCCTTTTTAAACGCCCATGCTCACCCGTCTTTTGCAGGCCGCCATCATGGCTGCCTGGGCTGCTTTTTTTCTCTGGTTGTTCGCCGTTGATCAGCCCACCCTGGCACGTCTACTGCACCCGCGCCTGTGGTGGCTGGTGCTTGGCGGGGCCATGGTGCTGATCATCTTTTGCGGCCTTGCTTTGAGCCGGTTGCGCACACCTGCGGCAAAACCCCTGCGCTGGACCTGGCCCACCTACCTGGCGCTGCTAGTGCCGCTGTGCTATTTCTGGCCGATGCAGTCGGCACGCTTTAATAGCCAGACTTTTTTTGATCGCACCACCTCGCCCATCGAGGCCACCATCACCAACGAGGACGCGGGGCCAAACCGGACCGCTCCGTCGCCGACCGATACTACGACCGATACTACAGCTGCCACCACGGCCGATACACCGACCAATACCACAGCCCCCATCGAGGCCTCCTTCAGCCAGATTGTCCAGGATCCGCAGCAGTATGCCGGCCGCAAGGTGGAGGTCCTCTGCCAGACCCTCCCCGACCCGCGACTACCCGAGGATCAGTTCATCTGCTACCGCTTCCGCATTACCTGCTGCGCCGCCGATGCCCAACCGGTCTTCGTCTTTATCAACCGACAAGGCTTCCCTACCCCGAGCAAGGATGCCTGGGTCCGCGTGCAAGGAAAACTCTCAACCCACCGGGTGGACAACATCACCTTCCCGCTGCTCCAGGCGGAGCGTGTGCAGCAAGAGGCTGAGCCCTCCTTTCCCTTTGTCTTTTGACCTGCAACAATCGCACAACAGCACGCTCTACCTGATGGGTCAGGTGAGGCAGTCTGTTCGGTGCCCAATTGGGGGCAATAGCGCAGCCGATACCCAGGAGCAGCAGGGGGAGCGAGAAGCAACAGGGGTCAGAGGGAAAAAAACCGGTCGCACCCAACAACTCCGGAAAGATGCATCGACCGGTGGCAGGAGAACCTAAGCGGAAGGAGAATCTAAAGGCAGGAAAAGAGGCAGGATGTCTTGCCCTGACCGACGCTTGCGAAAAACCATGGCAGCGGGGTCAGCGTGGTGAAGATCCCGGTGAAGTTGCCACCAAGTGTGCAGGCAAAACTGCGGTGGCGTTTCTCCTTTCCGGCCGCACCAGCAAAGGGGGGGCTGCATTCAGCGATTGACGGACATGGTGACGGTGACGATTTGCTGACCCGTGTCGAACAATCCCAGGACAGTGGTGCGAGAACATTCTTTCGATACCTGAACTGCTTGCGACAACGTGCTGTAACATTGGGCTAATTGGGGAGTGCGCACCCAGATTTTTTGGCCAGGCCCCCCTTCCAGAACCGCATCAACCTCGGCTAAGTATTCCTCGGACTCCTTTCGATAAACTGCATACCCCAGGAAAGTGGTGCCCTCGGGAAAGCCGAGCGTTTTGCGCAACTCCTCCACAGAAGGTTTCTCCGCACCGGACTTCTTCACGAGGTCTTTTTTCTTCTTCACGCCGGACAACTTCAATTTACCCATGCAACACCACATAATGTTTTATTAAAATTCAACGCCCCGATGCTGGAAAGCTCTTTGCAGCGCCTCACCTGAACTCAATGGCATGACCAGGCTTTGCTGATCGTGGAGGCTCCATGAAATGCTCTACGGAGTGGCATCAGAGCAATGCAATATTCAATAATTGCCCCTTGGAGTCCCTCTCGAACGACCCCTTGGGAATTTTTTTTCAAATGTATAAAGGTACAAAGAGTCAACCTTATCTCTCGCCCATTGTGTTTTCCGTAAAAACTTCAGAGATGAATTGATTGATGGATCACTCTTGAAACAATTGATTTTGATTCTCTGAGCGAGTCCTTCCCAGCCGTAATGTTCGACTAATCTGGTGACCGCCATCTCTAGGGTAATACCATGTAACGGATTATTTTCTTGTTTGGTACTCATACTGTGATTGTATTGTCCTTCTGGGGAGGTGTAGAGCGCATAATCGCGAATATCACCGGTTTATCCGGTGCATTATATTGTTGGAATTCTATTATTATATCCTGAAATTAAGGTAAATGGTCACTGTCCCTAATTTCCCGCTTAGGTTTGTTTCTGCGCTGCAGCTACGAGTCTGTCGCGTAGTGGCTTTTCAATGTGTGCGATAATTGGCTTTCCTACTGACTTGTAAACGAAGATTCTTAAGGATTTGCTAGCCAAGTACGGATACTTTCCAAGTATCTCTGCAGGAAAAGTGTCTATCCAATTTGGGTGTGCATCCAATGTATTGAATGGAATAAACCATGTGGCTTCCTCTCCATCTGCAAGCGTTATCGGCATCGTACTTGGGTAGGGAGGCATTGATAGTATCTGCTCGTAGGTCCGTTTCTTAAAAAAACCCACTCTCCACCAAACTCCGGTAATTGTCACTTTACGATTACCCATGTTTACAGCTTTTATTGAACAGTTATCTTGAAATTTTGACATGTCTGTCCCGGTGCCTACAATCCTGTGACCAGCCGAGAGTCTAACCCTGATTATTCTATCCAAGCGCGCTAGATAAAGCGCTACGATTACGGCCGAAATCGTAGCTATTGCCGCAACCCAAGCCCCCAACGCATTAAACAAGTTGATTTTGTCGGTCGTCGTCAGTTGATCGAGAATCGAGAGCGGTCCCAAAATATACTCCTCATTTTTTTAAGTCGTCCAACGTTCCGCCTCACCGGACCCGCGCCGTTTTGGGGGTCCGAGTGGAGGCGGTGGTTATGCAATTTTATCATTCATATTGTGCGCTTTAATGTAGGCATGCCCTAGTTTTGATACGAACCATATTTGGACAGGCTTAGGGAATTTTTTTGGATTACTTGGGTCTTTCAGGCCAGCTTCTCTATAATGCAACAGTTCCAATGAGCTGAGATAATTGAGTTTTGTTATAGCTTCTAGTTCGGATATTTTTAAAATATCAGCAAATAAGGCAGCATGTTGACCAGAGTAACTGGCGACAGTTATGAGAACCTTTTCATGTTTTTCACTAAGGGTAACATTGTGAATGTCGTTAATTTTTCTTTGAAGCTCTGTGTTTTTGTTTTTTGCAATATTTATCTCTTTTTCAATATCATTTATTTTTATTTGAAGATCTTTGTTCTGTATTTGCAGGTCTTTTCTTTCAGAGTCAAGGATTAGCATTTGTTCCTTAAGAAGTGATATATGCTCTTTAAAAATAACAGAGCCGCCATGCTCGACAATTAGCCTGTCGAATAGGTTGAGACTTTTCAAAACATCAATCACAATTTAGTTACCTCTTCTCGGTGATTATTTTCAAAGCATAACAAGTAATTATACAGTTTCTTGATAACACCACCACCTACATGTTATCACGCACCATTACATACATCCCCTCAATTTTTCAACCTTTTTTCTTTTTCGATTCCTCCGCAGAATGTGTGGGTAGCCCGGTAATGTTCTGCGTCGCAACGCACTGTTTCGATACGGTTGGGGTGAGGAACGAACCCCAACAAAATCCGCCACAAAACGATCCATCACTAACCAGCCAGCAAAGAACAATCCCTGCCCCAATCGGTTCAGCCTCTGTTTTCGTCAGGAGAGCCAGCAAAACCCAGGGCCAACAAAGCGAGGAGAAACAACACTCAGTCGAAGCAACAGAAAACCGCCGCAACCGTCCGAGCCCGAGGGTCGTGAAGATGCTGTCCCCAAAATTCTCGGCACCAACCATTTTTTCCCTAATATTCGCCAGGTTATTTTCGGTTGACACGGTATTCCCTGATGGATACGTTGCCATGCAAGACACTCGGCGAAGCAGCAAGCAGTTGAAAATACAATGATGACCGCCAAAACTCAGCTTGAAGAGGGAGATCTCTTCCTGCGGTCAAAAAGATACCAAAGTGCTGCGACACTCCTCGGATCGACCGGCAATGACACAACGAAATTGTGCAAAAGACAATCTATCCAAGGACTTACCGCTATCACGCTCCCCAGCAAGGGTAGCTGTTACCCAGGCTGCAAAAGCATTCTGCAAACACAAGAGGACTTGCCCATGAAGCGCGCCATCTGCATCCATTCACCCCTTGCAACCATCAGAAAGTGGTTGGGGACGCTCTTGTTTGTTGCCGTATTCGCTGGCTCCAGCGTTGCGGCTGAGCAACAAGGACCGTTGAAGGTCGGGATGGAGCTGGCCTACCCCCCGTTTGAGATGACCGACACCTCCGGCAAACCAGCCGGGGTCAGTGTTGATCTGGCCAAGGCAATGGCCAACAGTCTGGGCCGCGAGATCAAGATAGAAAACATGAGTTTCGACGGCCTCATCCCCGCCCTCAAGACCGGCAAGATCGACATCATCCTTTCCTCGATGACCGCCACCGCAGAGCGGGCACAGTCCATCGACTTTTCCGAGCCGTATCTGCAAACCGGGCTTTGTTTGCTGGTACGCAAAGATTCTGCGGTGCAAACCATTGCTGATCTTGATCAGGCCGGCATGACGGTTGCCGTGAAGAAAGGCACCACCGGGCACAACTATGCCAGCAAGGAATTGAAAAAGACCAAGGTCCTGGTCCTTGATAAAGAGGCCGCGGCCCTGCTTGAGGTTGTCCAGGGCAAGGCCGATGCCTTTATTTACGACCAGATGTCCACCTACAGCAACTGGAAGCGCAACCAGGAAACCACGCGCGCCATCCTCAAACCCTTTCAGCAGGAATCATGGGCCATTGGTCTGCGTAAAGACAACACCGCCCTCAAGGAGGAAATCAATCGTTTCATCAAGGACTATCGGGCCAAGGGCGGCTTTGAACAACTCGGCGATACCTGGCTTCTGGAGCAGAAACAGGAATTCAAGCGCCTCGGCTATCCGTTTTTCCTGTAATCGCCAGGCCAAAGCATGGGCAGATTGACCATCTGGTGGCGGATGGAGGACAACGAGGCGCCGTCGCTGATCTCGCGGCTCCTGGCCTTTGCCCTGGTCCTCCTCCTGCTTTCGGCACTGTTCTTTTTTTCCTTCAGCCAGTTACAGTATGGGTGGAACTGGACTGCGGTCTGGCAGTATCGGCAGAAATTTCTGCACGGCTGGATGACCACCCTGCTGATCTCCGTCGCCGCGCTTGGCCTCAGCCTGCTGATCAGTGTCTTTTTCGCCCTCGCCCGCCGCTCCCGCCTGTTGCCGCTTCGCTATCTGGCAATACTCTATATCGAAGGGGTGCGCGGCACCCCGCTTCTTGTGCAGATTCTCGTCTTTTTCTATGTGGTGGCCGATGCCTTTGGCATCGACAATCGCTATCTGGTCGGCATTCTCACCCTGGCCTTCTTCGCCGGGGCCTATCTGAGCGAGATTATTCGGGCGGGCATCGAGAGCATCGGCGAATCGCAGATAGAATCAGCGCGCGCCATTGGGCTGAGCCCCTTGCAGACCTACCGTTTTGTCATTCTTCCCCAGGTGGTGCGGCGGATTTTGCCGCCCCTGGCCGGTCAATTCGCCTCGCTGGTCAAGGACTCCTCGCTGCTTTCGATCATTGCCGTCAGTGAATTCACCCTCAATGCCCAGGAGGTCAACGCCTTTACCTTCAGCACCCTGGAAAGCTATCTGCCGCTGGCCGTGGGGTATCTGCTGTTGACCCTCCCCATTTCCCTGTTCAGCCGCCACCTGGAACAGAAATTCCGCTATGCAACTTAGCCTGACGCATCTCAGTAAATCCTATAATGGCCACCGGGTGTTGGACGATATTTCCATTGACCTGCCTGATGTGCATGCTCTGGTCATCATTGGCCCGTCGGGAGGTGGCAAGACAACCCTGCTGCGCACGATCGCCGGCCTGGAACGACCTGATTGCGGGCAAATATGCATCAACGGCAAGCCGCTGCTCTTTGATGCGGCAAGCCTGCTCCTCCATCGTCGCAGCATCGGCACGGTCTTCCAGGCCTTCAACCTCTTTCCGCACCTGAGTGCGCTGGACAATATCATCCTGCCGCTTGAGCAGGCGCAGGGATATACGCACGAACAGGCCCTGACAACGGCCCAGGCCATGCTGCACCGGTTTCAACTGACAGCCCATGCCGACAAGAAACCGGCCCAGTTATCCGGCGGCCAGCAACAGCGGGTGGCCATTGCCCGCGCCATTGCCATCAAACCACGGTTTCTGCTCTTCGACGAACCGACCTCGGCCCTTGACCCGGAGATAACCTCCGAGGTGCTCGATATTATCAAGGAATTGCAAGAGGAGGGCCGTGATTTGCTGCTGATCACCCATCACATGGGCTTTGCCCGCAGCGTCGCGGACCATTGTCTCTTTGTTGCCGAGGGAAAAATCAGAGAAAGCGGCAGGGTCGAAAGCCTGTTTGACTACCCGCAAAGCGTGCAGTTGCAACAGTTTTTGGGCAAGGTGAGGCGCTATGATTAGGGCACGCCGGGAAACAGTGTTCCCGGTTTAATCGACGATTTCTGCGAACTGAGCTTCGACGCAAAAAAAAATCCCGGATCGAACTACAAAGGTTTCGATCCGGGAGTGCTTTTTTTCCGCGATAAGCGATCAGGTGGCCGGTATGCCGCCCTTGGTGCCAGTGGTCTTGGTGCGGTTGTTCCCCTCTAAAAATACAAATCCCGGGTCTTGCCGCCACGGATCATTTCCACATTCTTTCGTGCCTTTTCGCGGTGCTCCACCTTGACCACCTTTTCCAGTTCGCGATCCACCAGGGCGTAGCCGAGTTTCTTAACTTCTGGAGAAGCGTAGTCTTCCAGGTACTCGGAGAGCGTCATCAAGGCATTGGGATGACATACATTCTTGATCTGGCCGCTCTTGGCCAGGGCCATGAAACGATCACCGGTACGGCCGGAGCGGTAACAGGCGGTACACCAGGACGGCACTAATCCCTCTTCGATCAGCCACTTGATGATCTCATCGGCGGAGCGCTCGTCGTTCTTGGCGAACTGGGCGGTGAGGGTCGGGTCGATCTCACCGGTTTCGCGGCGGCGCTTCTCGGCCATGTAGCCACCCACGCCAACGGCGCTACAGGCACTCATCTGGGTGACGCCACAATCGAGCAGATCCTTGCGCATGGCTGCACTCTCGCGGGTAGAGATGATGATGCCGGTGTAGGGCACGGCCAGTCGAAGTACCGCCACGATTTTCTTGAACTTCTCATCATCGGGAATGTTGGGGTAGACCGTGCTCAAATCCACGCCCTCGGCCGGACGGATACGCGGCACCGAAATGGTGTGGAAGCCAACCCCGTAGGTCTTTTCCAGGTGCTCGTTGTGGATCATCATCGCCAGGGCTTCGAAGTATGGATCATAGAGGCCAAACAACGCCCCAGCGCCGACATCGTCGATGCCACCCTGCATCGCCCGGTCAAAGGCGGTGGTGTGGTACCAGTAGTCTTTTTTCGGCCCGTTGAGATGATACTTCTCATAGGTGGGCTGGTGGTAGGTCTCCTGGAAGAGGATATAGGTGCCGATGCCCACTTCCTTGAGTTTGCTGTAATTCTCCACCGTGGTCGCGGCGATATTGACGTTGACCCGGCGAATTTCGCCAGAGAGGTCGGACTGGGTCTGGTAGATGGTGCGCAGACAGTCGAGGATATAGTCGATGGAGCAGTTGACGTCATCCTCACCCGCCTCCAGGGCGATGCGTTTGTGGCCCATGCCGGTGATCTCGATGATCTCGTCGCGCACCTGGTCCTGGGTGAGCTTGCGGCGCACAAAGCTGTGGCAGTCGTTGTAGGCGCAGTAGGCGCAGCGATTGACACAATAATCGCTGACATAAAGCGGTGCGAACATGACGATGCGGTTGCCGTAGATCTCATCCTTGATCTGGCGCGCCACCTCAAACAGACGCGGCAGGTGCTTGTCGCCCATCTTTAGCAGGCTGGCCACCTCAAGATGGCTCAACCCGACAAAGCGGGAGGCTTTTTCCAAAATAGCCTCAATCTCGCTATCGGGTGTGTGCGCTGCCTCGGCAAGCAGGGTTTCGATCTCTTCGGGACGGATGAATTCCTCAACTTCCAACGTATCTACCAGCATGGAGTGACCTCCCAGTCGGGGCAGGTGGAATGTGTCCATATCCTGCCACCATTGCTCTTTTTTGAATACCGTTGTCGTTTTGAACTCCCACCAGTCCGAACGGCGCGGACTGGTGGGGGGCTTTGGGTACTGTTTTCACCCTGTCTCTGGCCTGGCCCCTATGACCAGCAACCAGCAAATAGGGCAGTTTCCACAGGTACAATAGGAGTCATTGACTCCATGGGCAAGGCGATCAGGCCCGGGCCAGGTTGGCGCCTTCCGGGTTAGACTGCTCATTGTCAGTGCCAGCGACGCTCGGCTGGTCATGATGCTGCGGAAAGACATCAAAATTCTCAACAATGAAGAGATAGACCAGAATACCCACCGAAATCAGGCCGATGGAGAGGAACGATTCGGCCATGGAGGGGAAATAAGAGGTTCCGGCCGCCTTGGCCATACCGGTGAACACCACGTTGCCCCGATTCAGCGTCACGCCCAGTACCATAAGCACGGCATTGCGCACGATCATCTTCTTGGTCATCTCTTGGCCACGCAGCTTGTAGCTCCAGAAGTAATAGACTGGGATAATGGCACCGATGGCCAACTCGAGCAGACACATCACACTCGGGGTGTCAAAGGCAAAGAGATGGAACAACTGGCCACGGATGAGCAGGTCGGAGAGGCGCAGTGCCAGGTAGAAGCTCATCACATAGCCCGACCATTTGGCCAGGAAGGTCATGGCCGGTTTATCCCAGTCATGGTTGAAGAATCTGCCGGCCAGGGCCGTTTCACAGGTGACCATGGCCGGACCGACCGCCACCGCTGAGGAGTAGTACAAAATCGGCAGCAACATGGTCCACCACAGCTCGTTGAGCTTGCCCAGGGTGAGCACATACATCGAGCCGAGCGAGCTCTGATGCATGGTGGAGAGGGCAATGCCACCGATGACCAGCGGTGCGGTCAACGAGGTGAAGAAGGAAGAAACCTTGACCAGGCCCAGACCCTTGAAAAGCACAGGTGCAAATTCACAGGTCAAAACGATGGTATAGAGCAAAACACACATGTACAACTCGAACATGACCGAATGCTCGCCCCAGGAGAAAATGGGGTGCCACCAGCCGTACCAGCGGCCCAGATCCATCAGGAGACCAAAGCCGACCAGGCAGTAGCCGAGCCAGGCGGTGAGGATGGCCGGCTTGACCACGGATTTGACCTTTTTCACACCCAGTACATAGTAGATACCGGCGGTGGTGAAGCCACCGGCTGCCAGGGCCACGCCGAGTTTCACATCGATGAAGATCCACAGGCCCCAGGGCCAGGCATCAGTGAGGTTGGTCATCTGCAAGCCATTGACCAAACGGTAGGCAACAATGCCGACGAAGATCAGGGAAAAGGCGATCAGGATCAACCTGAACGCAGTCATCTTAAAGGTAAGACGGTTGCCGTTGATGGTCATGCTTGGCCTCCTGTGGTGTTGTCTTTCTTGCCATCGGCAATGGCGTTGCGGCGCTTATTGAAGAAATAGATACCGGAAAGGATCGCGGTCCAGCCCAGGAGAATGGCCGGCAGTTTGCTGAGGATCTGCCAGGTATAGGCGGGCAGCGATTCCTGGGGCACGGTGGTCTTGAAGCCGAGTTTGTCAAAGGGTTGATCGGAGAGGTAGATCCAGGCGGTACCGCCAACCTCGGTTTCACCGAAGACATGGTTGACGTACAGCTCCTTATTGTCGGCAATGCGTTTGTGGGCTTCCTTGATCAGTTCGTCGCGGTCGCCGAAGATCATCACCTGGTTGGGGCAGACGGCGATGCAGGCCGGTTGCTCGCCAGCGGCCACGCGGGTGTAGCACATCTGGCATTTGGACACCTTGGGAAAGCTCTTATCCCACTCGTACTTGGGAATATTGAACGGGCAGGCCACCATGCAGTAGCGGCAACCGACGCAAAGATCGGGATGATAGACCACCGGGCCTTCCTCGGTACGGCGCAGGGCACCGACCAGGCAGGAGGAGGCGCAGGCGGGATCGACGCAGTGCAGGCACTGTTTCTTGGCAAAACGCCAGGCAGCCTTGCCCGCTTTGTCGGTGACATCGTGCTTGCTGACCACGGTCCAGTTGATATCCACCAGTTGGGCCGCCTCGCCCAGGGTGGGCTTGTTGACCTCGTCGTATTTCTTTTCGTTCCACAGCTTGCAGGCCACGGTGCAGGCGCCGCAACCAAAGCATTTGGTCATGTCGACCAGGACTCCTTGAGACATAATCAATCCTCGTGTAGCGGCTTACGCCTTGGTCTTGGGGGTCAGATGAACGCTGCGGTCGGTGTAGGTGGTGTGCAGCAGTTGATGGGCCTTCTCGCCGTTGGGCTTGCCGAGATAATCGGCATAGAGATCCATGACCTCCTTGTTCTCGTGGGAAAGTCGCTTTTTGTAGATCTTGGAATCGATGGCATAGATCGATTTGAGCCGCTCCTTGCGTACCCAGTCGCTGGGCGGTACCGAGGTCTTGGGCTGACCGCCGCCGCTGATGCAACCGCCGGGACAGGCCATGAATTCGATGAAATGATAGCGCGGCGGCCGACCGGCCTTTTTATCCTCGCGCAACTGATCGAGTATCTGGCGGGCATTGGCCAGGCCATGGCTGACGGCCACACGCAACTCACCAACACCAGGCACCTCGAGATTGGCCTCCTTGACGCCTTGCAGACCACGCACTGCGGTGAGGTTGTAGAGGGCATCCGGTGGATTCTCGCCGGTGAGCAGGTAGTAGCCCGAGCGTACCGCAGCCTCCATAACACCACCGGAGGCGGCAAAGATGACCGCTGCGCCGCTACCCTCGCCCATCAGCGAATCATAGGGCTGGGCATCAAGTTTGGTGAAATCGATACGCTGACGCTTGATCATCCGTGCCAGCTCGCGGGTGGTGAGTACAAAATCCACATCCTGCATCTCCGGCTTGCCAGCGGCGGCACCAGCGCTGTTCATCTCCTTGCGGGCGGCCTCAAATTTCTTGGCCGTGCAGGGCATGATCGCCACCGAGACGATCTTGGCGGGATCGATGTTCTTCTTCTTGGCGTAATAGCTCTTGGCCACGGCGCCGAGCATCTGCTGCGGTGATTTGCAGGTGGACATGTGATCGAGCAGATCCGGGTAGAAATACTCACAAAACTTGACCCAACCCGGCGAGCAGGAGGTGAACTGCGGCAACGCGGTCGGAGCATGACCATGGCCAGCCGCACCATGGGCCTCAGGGCCTGCGCTGGCGGCCTTGATGCGTGAAACCAACTCGGTGCCCTCTTCCATGATGGTGAGATCGGCGCTGAAGTTGGTGTCGAATACCTGGTCAAAACCAAGCATCTTCAGTGCGGTCACCATCTTGCCTTCAACGATGGCACCCGCCGGCATGCCAAATTCCTCGCCAATGGCGATACGGGTGGCGGGAGCGGTCTGCACGATGACGTGCAGGTTCTTATCTTTGATGACACTCAACACCCGGTCGATATCGTCGCGTTCGCTGATAGCACCGGTGGGGCACCACAGGGCACACTGTCCACAGTTGACACAGGTGATATCGTCCTTGATCGGCAGGGCGTAGAACCCTTCCACGCTCTGCACGCGCTCGCAGGCCTCGGCACACTGGCCGCAGAGGATACATTTGCGGTCATCGCGTACAATAGAGGGATTGTTGGGATCAATGGGCACGCGTCCGCGCACCTGCACCGGCCATGAACCGGGGGCGTTGTACTGTTGTGGAGTCCACCCCTCGCCGCCGATCGGTTTACCGGCATCCTTGCACCCGGAAAGGGTTGCCAGGGCCCCGGCCATACCGGCAGTCCCCAAACCTTTGAGAAAAAACCGCCGGGTTACCGGATGATTGTTGTTGTTTGTCTCGTCCATATACCACTTCCCTTGCTGAAGTTACGTTCTGGCCTTCTTCGCCTGGTACCTGTTGTCTTACCCCCGAGCGCCATAGGGCTAGCGGGAGCGCGTATAAGAGTCAGTTCTCGAAAATTCGGAATTCCGGATTATCGATCTCTCAGTCCCGCGACGGTCACTACCTGCGGCACGGTTGACACCCGATAATACCCCACTGCTGTTTAAGGAATCCGATACTGATTCAGACCCCTGCGACAACCATTACAATTCACCATTCGAGAATTAATTCTCTATACTTAATTTAATGAAAAATAGGCGATATGTCAATATTTTTGAACCAAGACGATTGCCACAGAATGACCCTTTTTTTATCCCCAACACCACTTGCGACGTCGGGACAGCGAGTCATTTTGACCCAAAAAAATCGGCAAAATCATCTTAGGATAGGTCGGCAAAAAGCCATACAAGTGCGCTTGCTTACAAGCAGCTATCGTCGAGAATGGAAAGGAACTGATTACAAAAAAGAAATTAACAGACAACCACGCCCTTGCGAGGCAGGTGGGGGATTGGAGATGTAAAAAAAAAGAGGAAAGGGACCACCAGGGTCCCTCAATGAGAACTGGGAAGTAAACGAAGGGAGGTTGTGCTGGTTAGAACCTAACCGTCATCGGGGACGGGGACGATTTTTTTTGGTCAGCCCGACCGCCTGGATCGCCTGAACGGCAATCTCTTCGATGGAGCGGCCCTCGACATTGAGCACCTTGATGTTGTGCCGCATGTAGAGCTGTTTCGCCTGCTGCAACTCGCGGGTGCAGTTGGCCAGGCTGGCGTAGGTGGAGCCGGCGTAGCGTTTTTCGCGAATGGTATGCAGGTAGAGCGGCGAGCAGGTCAAGCCGACGGTGCGTTTGCGATTGCGCACAATCTCCTTGGGCAGCTCGTGCTTGTGGAGGTGGTCGTCGGTGAGGGGAAAGTTGGCAGACTTCAGCTCCATGTGCGTGGCCAAATAGATACTCACCGGCGTTTTACCAGATCGGGAGACACCGACCAGGATGATCTCGGCCTCGTCATACTCGGCCGGGCGGGTGCCGTCGTCATGCTCCAGTGAAAAATGGATGGCATCGACGCGTTTGTTCATCTTGGAGAGGGTGAAATGGCGCGAATAGCCCGGTTCGCGCAGGGCCTTGGTTTGCAGGGCCTGTTCCAGCAGCTCTAGGGTGTTGAGAAAGATATCGAAAAAAAGCACCTGCGGACAGTTGAAGACGTCACGGGTTTCCTGATCCATGATGGTGCAGAAGACCAGCGGCGGCCGCTCTTCCGACTGCTGCAAAATATGGTCAAGGGCCTTGCGGGCATCATCGGGCGAGGTGATGAAGGGAATTTTTTCCTCGCGAAAACGGATATCCTGGAACTGAGCCAGGAGGGCCTTGCCCATATCCTCGGCAAGAATGGCAGTTGAACCGGAAACGTAATAGACATCCTGGGTTGTGGTGGCCAAAATTCACCTCCTCGGTGCGGGCGAACGAAGAAAAATAGTGGTCAAGCAATTGGCAGAACGATCCACCGCCTGTGCCTTCACTGGCGTTTATGGCAAAAGAGGCAGCGGTATTTGGGGGGATGCTCTGCCGGCAATGGTGCCTCCTTACCGGGCGCATGGCAACTTTCGCAAAAACGTTCCGCCTCTTTTTTGCCCATGGTCATGAAGCGCTGGTGGTTGTCGTCGTGGGGGACCGGTTTGGTGGTCTCGGGCGGTGCGGACCACAAAAAATACAAAATCGCAGCGCCTACAGCGACAAAGAGCATGTTGAAGAGCAGTCGTTTTTGCGAAGAAAGCATCGGATTCAAAAATGCAGGGAAGAGGTTGCCGGAAAGGGTTGAGTTACAGCATATCCGTCATTTCCAGACGGCGAAAATCAAGCAGCCGGCAGCGCAGCAGCAACAAGGCAGCCTCCATGAGCACCCCGCAGAGCCGGGGATGGCTACCCGCCAAGGCCACCAACTGCGCGTGGCGCCGATGTTGATGTGCCATGCGTTCCAGGGCAGCTCCGCCACAATGCGGATCAAGGATCATCTGCGCCACCGCTTCACCGGAGACCAGGGCCGGGTAGATGCCTTCACCGGTGAGCCCCGAAACCAAACCGGCCGCCTCTCCCACCAGATACCCACCATCAAAACAGACCCCTCGGTAATCGTAATTGATCATGCCAGCGCGGAGAGCGTGCTGCTCCAGAACAATCTGCCGCTCAGCGCACCAGGCAAGCAGCCGTTTTTTGAGTTCGATTGCTGAAAAAAGTCGATGATCGGCATAGGCCCCCACGGAGCATTGCTCGCCATGGGGAAAGATCCAGGCATAGCCAGAACCAAACAATTGCGGTTGCAGGTGCCACTCCATATCGGCAAAGTGGCCAGTAACCATGGCATTGAGCCCCAGCCCCATGCGGGTGGTTGGCACACCGATTTGGCGCCTAACCCGACTGTTGGCGCCATCGGCACCAACCAAGTGGGTGTATTGCAGGTGCCGCTGCCGCCCTCCCTGCTCCTGCAACAAGGCCTGATGATCAGCGCAGCCGAGCAGTTGCGTCCCGGTCAGGAGTTGCACCCCAGCATCGACCGCCTGTGTTGCCATCCACCGCCCAAGCCGCTGGCGATCAACGGTGGCAATGATGGGATTGGTCTGGCGCACCACCACCCGCTGCCGCGGCGACACGATAACCTGCTGGGGAAAGGCGCGCTCGATCAGATGCTGGGGAATACGGCGGATCAAGCCATGCCAGGTGATACCGCCGGCGCAGACCTTGGGGCCGATCACTGGTTTGCGCTCCACCAGCACCACCCGCACCCCGCGTTGGGCAAGCAGCGTGGCACAGGCCAAGCCACCAGGCCCGCCGCCGACGATCAATACCTCTGTTTTGTCCATGGATTATCCGTTCACCGCGTTTCTGCCGATATCCAGCCTGCAAACGGCCGGGAATATTCCAGGCCAACGAGGTTGCACTTACCGGGTTGGGGCGTAAAAAGCAAGCAGATCGCAAGCATCATCCGAAACGCTCTTCGCTGTTGCCGGCTCGGTCCGGACCTGTTACAGAGCAGGAACCGTTCTCATAGATATTCAAGGATTTTATCATGCACATTCGCGAACAACTCGCCATTCCCCGACAACAGCCGCGCGAACTCGATCCCCAGGATCGACTGGATAATTTTGATGAAGTCTCCAAGGGCTTCGACGAGGCCACCGCCCTGATTGAGGCGCAACGCTGCCTACAATGCCGCAAACCGGCTTGTGTCATGGGCTGCCCCATTGGCAACGATATTCCCCGCTTCATCGAATTGCTGAGGGAACGCAAATTCGAGCAGGCCTACTGGACCATCCGCGAGACCAGCTCCATGCCCTCGATCTGCGGCCGCGTCTGTCCCCACGAATTCCAGTGCGAAGGCGCCTGCATCCGTACCAAAAAAGATGCGCCGGTGGCCATTGGCCTTTTGGAGCGGTTTCTGGCCGACTGGATGATCATCAATGGCAAGAACCTGTCGCCGCGTTGCGCCCCCAAAAACGGCATCAAGGTGGCGGTAATCGGTTCCGGCCCAGCCGGCATCACCGTGGCCCATGCCCTCTCCCATAAGGGCTATAGCTGCACGATTTTTGAGTCCCTGCCGGTCTTCGGCGGCATGCTCAGTGTCGGAATCCCAAACTATCGCCTGCCGCGCAACATCATCGGCGCCGAACTCTATGCCTTGCAACAGTGCGGGGTCAACGTCAAGACCGGCATCACCGTTGGTCGCGATCTCACCCTGTCGGAGCTGCGCGAGCAGGGCTATGCAGCGGTGTTTTTGGGTATCGGCGCCTACGAGAGCAAGCGCCTGGGCCTTGCGGGCGAAACAGAAATCCGCGGGGTGATGTCCGGGGTTGATTACCTGGGACAGGTGCTCACTGGGCGGGAGATCGCCCTGGGCGATCGGGTGCTGGTGGTGGGTGGCGGCAATGTTGCCATCGATGTGGCGCGGGTGGCCCTGCGCTCGGGCTGGAAGGAGGTGAGCATCCTCTACCGTCGTACCCGCAGCGAGATGCCGGCCTCGATGGTGGAAGTCCACCATGTTGAAGAGGAGGGAGTGCGCCTGGAATTCCTCGTCGTCCCCACCCGCATTCTATCCCAGGATGGGCAGTTGACCGGGGTGGAATGCATCCGCATGCAGTTGGGCGAACCCGATGGCTCGGGCCGCTGCACGCCCTCCCCCATTGCCGGGTCGGAGTTTATCCTTGAGGCGGATGCGCTCATCGCTGCGGTGGGCCAGAAGGTCATCCCCGTCCATGATGCCACCGTACCGGTGGAGATCACCAAACGAGGCACCTATGTGGTCGACCCGGTGACGCTGCAAACCAGTGTCGAGTGGATCTTTGCCGGCGGCGACACTGTGCTTGGACCGCAGACCGTGGCCAAGGCGGTCTGCCAGGGACTGGATGCCGCTGAATCGATGCACCGCTACATGCAGGGGCTGATCTGAATGGATCGCCCCTGCTCAGGTGAAGGATTCGGAGTAAATGCAGGAGCCGGGGCAGTGCTGATCCAGCAGATGGGTCACATCGTGAATCATGGCGCCTGAGCCGCAGAGGTAAAAATCGTAGGCAGCCGGCTTGAGATAGCGATCGAGATAATCGGTGACGCGGCCGCGATGAAGATCAAGCACCATGGCCCCCTGCTTCACCGGCCCGGAAACGCAAGGAATATAGCGGTCTGCCGCACGCAGCATTTCCTGGCGATACAACAGCCCGGACACCTCGCGCGTGCCATGGATAAGGGTGAACCCCTTGAACCCCGCTGCTGCCATGGCTACAAACGGAGCAATTCCGACGCCGGTGGCCACGAAATAGATGGGTCGGTTGGTTGGTCGGCACACCAGATAGCCCTTGGCCTTGCTCATGCCCAGGGTGGTGCCGATCTCCACCTCGGCCAGCACATTGCTGAGGTGCCCAAGCTCGATGCGTTTGATCAAAAAACGCAGGGTTCCTTCCTCAGGGGGGGAAAGGATGGAATACTCACGCCCCTGCCCCTGGCAACCCAGCGTCACATGCTGACCAGCTACAAAGGAAAACTGCGGCGGTCGGCTGCATACCAATGCAAAGGTATCCTCGGTCAGCCAGTTACGCCCCAGTATCTCGACGGAATAATCTGCTGCCACCATGCTTGCCTGTTATTTTTTTTTCCAGGTGTTGTCAGGAGTACCCAGACAGTGATTGAGATAACGGGCCAGAACAAACAGGTAATCGGATAAGCGGTTGAGATACACCTGAATAACTGCCAGCTCGTTTTCACCGGCATCGGCAGAATCCTCGATCAGCTCGGTGAGGCGGCGTTCACAACGACGGCAGACGGTTCGCGCCACATGGGCCCAGGCAGCAACCGGCTGGCCACCGGGCAGAATGAACTCTTTGAGGACCGGCAACACTTCGGACAGGGCATCAATGCGCCGTTCCAGGTCTTTGGAAACATTGGCCGGCAGCGTGGTGAGATAACCGGTGGCTGAGGAGTTGGGGGTGGTGGCCAGCCAGGCCCCGGCTAAAAAGAGATGGGACTGAATATCCTCCAGGTCATCGCGCACAGCCTGCTCCTGCTCAGGAACAAGGGCGATTACCGCCCCGAGAACAGAATTAAGTTCATCAAGATCACCGTACGCCTCGATGCGGATGTGATGCTTGGCAACACGCTCACCCGAGAAGAGACTGGTTTTTCCTTTATCGCCACCGCCAGTGTAAACCTTCATCCGAGAACTCCTTTGCTTGTATTGACGATCGGGTGCTGCATCCCGTTCAAATGCCAAGAAAAAGAACAGACTGGAAAACTGTCGAGCCTGGTTTCCGCCACCGGAAGACTCCCGCGCCGGTGCTCAAACCGCCGTAGAGTTGTACACGATAATACGATTCGCCACAACCAGGGAATCTTAACCAATCAAGAGTATTTCCACGACCATACAGAGGCACCCTACGACCTTGAACCTTCCAGGCTGCTCAAGGCTTGCCGGCGACAACGCGCGACTAAAAAAAGTATTTTTGAGGTAGTGTATTTTAACTGTCTATTTTAGCAGCAAATGCGCATGAATCTTTATTCAGTTATCGAACAGTTATCTTTTTTACTGTTGACAAAAACCACAATCTCAAATAGGTAGACGCTACCTAATGTTATTTAGTTTTAGCTGGTTATCGGTTTTTGCGGGAACATGGTCAATCTCTCTCGGAAAAGCTGTTTATTATGGGTGTCCGCTGGCGGGCGAGTGAGAAAGAAGAGGTCGTAAACACAAAGAAGTAGCTTAAAAGCCCTTTCGTGAAACTGAGCGAAGGTGGCTTGTTTTTCCCTTGCAGTCGTTCAAAGCGGAATGGCTCCGCTGATGTGCAAATCAACTTGATTATATTCGCATCTCGCGGGTAGAAGCATTTGAGGAAAACTGGCTCATCTATGACAGAAAGATTTTCAAGAGTTGCAGTATATCGTGTTCGATCGAGTCAGAAAAAAGACCGGCGAAACAGCATTATCTAATTTGCTGTTTTCCGGTCTTTTTTTTGTATAGGGGGATCCCGGTTGGTAACAACAGCACCATCGGGCAACAAAAACGCTTGATAGACAGGAAGAGGTAACACATTGGAAAACAACGCTAAAATGTTCTGGACTGGTTTATCACCCGACGAAGCGCGTGAAGCCCTTGTCAATAAAGACAAGTCCATGCGCGACAAACGGATGACCTTGAAAGAGGCTGTCTCCAAGTTTGTAAAAAACGGCGACAATGTAGGTATTGGTGGTTTTGTCAACGTCCGTCAGCCCGTAGCGATTTGTCATGAAATGGTGCGACAAGGGTTCAAGGACCTGACCCTCTCCTGGCAATCCGCAGGACTTGCGCCGGAACTGCTTGCCGGCGCCATGATCCTCAATCCCAATAAATTTTCCATCAAACGCATCGAGTTGGCCTACTGGGGCCATGAGGCCTTCGGCCTGTCTCCGGCGTGGCGGTATCTTGCTGAGCGCGGCATGCTTGAGATCGAGGACTGGAGTAACTACAACATGTCCGCCCGCTTCAAAGCCGGCGCCATGGGTCTGCCCTTCATCCCCACCCGGAGCCCGCTGGGCGGCGACATCAAGAACACCAGCCGCACCAAGATCATTAATTGCCCATTCACCGAGCGTCCCATCGGTCTGTTGCCTGCCAGCAATCCCAATGTTGCCCTGATCCACGTTCAGGCTGCTGATAAATTTGGTAACTGTATCATTCGCGGAACCGATGCAACCTGCGCTGAGATTGCCATGGCCTCTGCGCACACCATCGTTACCTGCGAACAATTGGTTTCCAACGAGGTGCTGACCACCAACCCCAAGGACATCATGATCCCGTTCCCCGCCGTCGACGCGGTTATTGAAGTTCCCTACGGTGCCTATCCTGGCGCCTGCCGTCGTCATTATTGGTTTGATGGAGATCACACCCGTAAGTTCCTCGCCTGCATTAGCCCCATGTGCAAAGGCGGCGCACCGGATGCCCTGCAAGCCTATTATGATGAGTATATCTACGGGGTCGAGAATTTCAGCGAGTTCCTGCAGAAAGTCGGAGTCGATCAACTGTTGGCAGTGAAGGGTGCTGAAGCTCGTCATTGCGAACGTCTGGCTTGATCTGCGATTTACTGATTGATCGCGCGAATTTTCTCGAACTTTCAAGATAAGGAGTCAACATGACAGCTTCAACGGATTACACCGCCCAAGAGATCATCGTTGTGGCGGGTGCAAAAGTACTCGAAGACAACAAAATAGTCTTTGTTGGGACCGGCCTGCCCATGGTCGCCTCCCTGTTGGCCAAACGGACCCATGCACCGGGACTGATTCCGGTTTTTGAGGCCGGTGCCGTTGGCCCCCCCTTGGCCCACGGTCTGCCTGTTTCGGTAGGTTGTTCCCGTACCTTCACCGGGGCATCCTTTGTTAAAGGCTTGAACGCCGCTTTTGAGCTAACCCAGCGCGGTTTTGCTGACTTTGGCTTCATCGGCGGTGCCGAGGTTGATATGTATGGCAACCTCAACTCCACCATGATGGGTGATTTCCCGGCCGGTTATCAGAAACCCAAAGTTCGTCTGCCCGGTTCCGGTGGCGCCTCCGACATGGCCGCTTCCTGCGAGCGCACCATCCTTATCGTTCCTCACGATAAGAAAAAATTTAACGAGAAGCTCTCCTACGTCACCAGCCCCGGCCACCTTGATGGCAGCCCCGGTGCCCGTCAGAAGGCCGGTATGCAGGGCAAGGGACCCTATCGATTGATCACCACCAAAGGTATTTTCGACTTTGAGGAGACCACCAAACGGATGCGTCTGATCCAGACCTTCCCTGGCGAGACTGTTCAGTCCATTCAGGATGCTACCGGTTTTGAGTTACTGGTAGCCCCGAATGTCACTGAGTTCGCCGTTCCCACCGTTGAGGAAATTCGCCTCATCCGTGAAGTGGTCGACCCAGACGGAATCTTCGTCAAACGGGTGGCTAAATAAACAAGATGTTCTCGACAGTGCCGCTGCCAAGCGGCACTGTCGTTTTCACCTTTTTAGCTCAACATACACCAAATTGGGCAACATCGAAAAAAAGCGACAAATCGCAATAAAAAAACGCGCCCCAGAAACAAATGAAAAGAGTTCATGCCCGTTACGCACTTGACTGGGCATACTTTATGTTGAGTACAGCCGGGACATCCCGGTTCACCTGTTCCCAACGCTATGTGTACCGTAAACAACCATCCGACAAAGAGAACGGAAAGGAGCTGACAGCATGAAAGTATTGAAAATCGACCATCTCGGCATCGCAGTCCCCAACTTGGATGAAGGCAAGAAATTCTGGTCTGACATCATGGGCCTGAAGCTCGAGGGTTCCGAGACCGTTGAAGAGCAAAAAGTCACCACCGCCTTCCTGCCTGTTGGTGACAGCGAGGTCGAGTTGCTCGTTTCCACCTCCCCCGATGGCCCCATCGCCAAATTCATCGAGAAAAATGGCGGCAAGGGCGGCTTTCAGCATGTAGCCTTCCGCGTCGAGAACATCGAAGAAGCCTTGGCCGAGCTGCAGGAGAAGGGTGTTGCGCTGATCGACAAGACCCCGCGCATCGGTGCCGGCGGTGCCAAGATCGCCTTTCTGCATCCCAAAGCCACCGGCGGTGTCCTGGTGGAGATCTCCGAGCGTAACTGATTTTCCTCACATCGCCATTCGCGGCAACGAATGGCGATGTGGTGTCAAGATCTGGATCCGAGAGTGGGAGCCTCCTCCACAAGGACGTACTTTCGGCCCAGTTCGTTTATTTTTCTGGGGATGAACCCCAGCCAAACCACAAGGAGTAAGTGACATGGCAACTGGATATGATCAATGGTTTGAAATGGCTTCCAAACAGATGAAGGGCAAAACCCCTGACAGTCTGAATTGGAAGTCTCCTGAAGGTATTACCGTTAAACCGCTGTATTGCGAAGATGACATCAAGGGCTTACCGACCGTCGGTAGCTTTCCTGGCATGGCCCCTTACACCCGTGGACCGATGGCTACCATGTATGCCGGCCGTCCTTGGACCATCCGTCAGTATGCCGGTTTCTCCACTGCCAAGGCATCCAACGAATTTTACCGCAAAAACCTGGCCGCCGGTCAGAAAGGTCTGTCCGTTGCTTTCAGCCTCTCCACCCATCGCGGTTACGACTCCGACAATCCCCGCGTTGCCGGCGATATTGGTAAAGCCGGTGTTGCCATCGACTCAATTGAGGATATGAAGATCCTCTTCGACGGCATCCCGCTGGACAAAATGTCGGTATCCATGACCATGAACGGCGCTGTTATCCCGATTCTGGCCATGTGGATCGCCACTGCCGAGGAGCAGGGTGTTAAGCAAGAGCAACTGGAAGGTACCATCCAAAACGATATCCTCAAAGAGTACCTGACCCGCAACACCTACATCTATCCGCCCGAGCCCTCGATGCGGATCGTGTCCGACATCATGGCCTATTCTTCCAAGAATATGCCCAAGTACAACACCATCTCCATCAGTGGTTACCACATCATGGAAGCCGGTGCTGACTCTGTACTGCAGACCGCCTTTACCTTGGCTGACGGTGTTGAGTATGTACGCGCTGCCATCAAGTCCGGCATGGATATCGACACCTTTGCGCCACGTCTGTCCTTCTTCTTTGGCATCGGCATGAACTTCTTCATGGAAATCGCCATGCTGCGTGCTGCGCGTTTTCTGTGGCACCGGTTGATGCAGCAGTTCAACCCCAAAAATGCCAAATCCTCGATGCTGCGTACCCATTGCCAGACCTCTGGTTGGTCGCTGACTGAGCAGGATCCGTACAACAACGTTATCCGCACCACCCTTGAGGCCATGTCTGCCGTTCTCGGCGGTACCCAGTCTCTGCATACCAACTCCTTTGATGAGGCTGTTTGTCTGCCGACCGAGCTTTCCGCCCGTATCGCCCGCAACACCCAGATCATCATCCAGGAAGAATCCCAGGTCTGCAAGGTTGCCGATCCGTTGGGCGGTTCCTACTACATCGAGTATCTGACCAACCAGATCGTTGAAGGCGCTCAGAAAATCATCGATGAGATCGAAGAGCTGGGCGGCATGGCCAAGGCCATCGCCTCCGGTATGCCGAAGCTGCGCATCGAAGAGTCTGCCGCCCGTCGTCAGGCCCGTATCGATCAGGGCAAGGATGTTATCGTCGGTGTCAACAAGTACCGCCTCAAAGACGAGAAGATGGACTTCGACATCCTTGAAGTACCGGATTCAGTTCGTCTTGAGCAGATTGCCCGTATCGAAGAGACCAAGAAAAACCGCGATAGCGCCAAATGTCAGGCATGCCTCGAAGCGATCACCAAGGCTGCCGCCGGCGATGGAAACCTCCTTGAAGTCGCCATCGCTGCCGCAAAGGCGAGAGCAACCGTAGGAGAAATTTCTGACGCCATGGAAAAAGTGTTCGGTCGTTTTGTTGCCACCACCCAATGTGTCTCTGGTGCCTACTCTTCAGAGTATTCAGAAGCCAGCAGTGACAGCGCCCAG
This sequence comes from uncultured Desulfobulbus sp., assembly GCA_964639845.1. Lineage (GTDB taxonomy): Bacteria > Desulfobacterota > Desulfobulbia > Desulfobulbales > Desulfobulbaceae > Desulfobulbus. The sequence goes on from CAZXHS010000006.1 coordinate 248,016, forward strand.
GTTATCGAAGGTCTGCGTAAGCGTACCGGCGACTTCCTGTCCAAAACCGGACGTCGTCCGCGTATCCTCGTCACCAAAATGGGACAGGATGGTCATGACCGCGGTATCAAGGTCGTTGCCTCCTCCTATGCTGACCTCGGCTTCGACGTCGACATCAGCCCCATGTTCCAGACCCCGGAAGAGGCTGCCAAAATGGCCATCGAAAACGATGTCCACATCGTCGGTGCTTCCTCTCTGGCCGCCGGTCATAAGACGCTTGTCCCCGAACTCATTGGCAAACTGAAAGAGAAAGGTGCTGGTGAGATCATGGTGGTTGCTGGTGGTGTTATTCCGCCCAACGATTATCAATTCCTTTTTGATGCTGGCTGCAAAGGCATTTACGGTCCGGGTACCCCGATCACCGAATCTGCGGCCAAAGTCATGGATATGCTTGAGGCGAAATATTGTAAGTAAGCAGTAACAGTTTTCGCATATTGGCAGGACAGCAAACGGACGGGCTAAAATCCGTCCGTTTGCATGTTCAGATGACGAAACCTCCACCAATGGTCAGATATGCAAAAAGATCCCAGTTATTACATCCAAGGCGTTCTCGACAACAATCGTCTGATGCTTGCCCGGACCATCACCTTGGTCGAAAGTATTCTCAGCACGCATCAGGAAATCGCCAAACATGTGATCAATGAACTCCTGCCGCATACGGGTAAGGCAGTGCGTTTGGGGATAACCGGCGTACCCGGGGCCGGCAAAAGCACTTTTATTGAAAGTTTCGGCACCATGCTGACCACCATGGGACATCGAGTGGCTGTTTTAGCCATCGATCCAAGCAGTACACGCAGCGGCGGCTCTATTCTTGGCGACAAGACACGCATGGAAAAACTAGCGGTCAATGACTTGGCCTTTATCCGTCCCTCTCCCTCCGGTGGCAGCTTGGGTGGCGTCGCACGAAAAACTCGCGAAACCATGCTGGTTTGCGAGGCGGCTGGTTTCGATGTAATCATCGTTGAAACGGTCGGTGTTGGGCAATCGGAAACCACAGTGGCCTCGATGGTTGATTTCTTTCTCGTGCTGCAAATTTCCGGGGCCGGCGATGAGTTGCAGGGTATCAAAAAAGGTGTGCTTGAGGTGGCGGATGCCATCGTGGTCAACAAGGCCGATGGCGACAACATTAATCGGGCTAAATTGGCGAAAAAACAATACGAAACCGCCTTACACCTGGTGACCCCCTCTTCACCAAACTGGACCGTCCCCGTCATGACCTGTAGTGCCTTGGAGGAACGCGGCCTGATGGAGGTTTGGGAGACCATCACCAGCCACAAATCGATCATGACCGCATCCGGCGAACTCGAGAAAAAGCGGCAAGATCAGGCTATGTCGTGGATGTGGTTCCTTGTCAATGAAGGGCTGGAACGCTGGTTCTATCAGCATCCGGAAATTCAAAAACTGTTGCCCGGTATCCGCAAAAATGTAGAAGAAGGCCGCATGGCACCCACCCGAGCCGCAGACGAGCTGGTCACCATACTGGGGAAGGATCTGTTGCTGTAATCGCCAGCACGTCATGGCAATCAGGAGAGTTCTCTGCCAACCTGCTCTTTTCTTAGCTCATTTCACACCGCCTTCCGTCAGCCCCGCTGTCGGCAGGCGGTGTTCTTTTTCCTGGATCACCTGGTGGCCGTCAACGCTGCTCACCATGAATTTTCTTGACGCCCCCGGCAAGGAAGAGTATATAGCCCTGACTGAAAAGAGTGCTGTTCCGGGCTATCAACCGGATTTCCTTCTTGCCGTCAATTACGGCCACAGCCTCTTTTCATAACCACATGATCGTCAGTGTGATAGCCGGGTCCTGTGCAATAAAGAATCACCAACTCCGTCAGGTCCGGGAGGAAGCAGCGGTAGTGACACTCTTTATGTGCATGGGGGTGCCTGGCTATCCTTTTTTTTAGGGATGCAAAGGCTATGACTCGTTCCGCCTCGTGTACACCTGACCACTGATCGCCCCCGGTAATCACTGTGTCGTATCTCGTTCTTGCCCGCAAATCCCGTCCGCAGTCCTTTGTCGAAGTCGTCGGCCAGAAACCCATTGTTCGCACCCTGCAAAATGCGCTGGCGCAAAAGCGCATGGCCCATGCCTTGATTTTTAGTGGCATCCGCGGCACCGGCAAGACCACCCTGGCCCGCATTATGGCCAAGGCGCTGAACTGCGAACAGGGTCCGGCCGTCGAGCCCTGCAATCAATGCCGCTCCTGCCGTGAAATAGCCGAGGGCACTAGCATCGACTTACAGGAAGTCGACGGCGCCTCCAACCGTGGTATTCAGGAAATCCGCGAGCTGAAAGAAAAAATTCGTTTCATGCCCACCAGTTCGCGCTTCAAGATTATCATCATCGACGAAGTCCACATGCTCACCACCGAGGCCTTCAACGCCCTGTTGAAGACCCTGGAAGAGCCTCCTGAGCACGTCTACTTCATGTTCGCCACCACCGAATTGCACAAGGTGCCGGTGACCATTCTTTCCCGCTGCCAGCGCTACGAACTCAAGCGGCTTGCTCAACGCGAACTGGCCGAGCACTTTGCTCGCTTAGCCGCCGGCGAGGGCGTGAACATGGAGCCACAGGCGGTGGAGATGATTGTGCGTGAGTGCGGCGGCAGTGTGCGCGATGGCCTCAGCCTGCTTGACCAGATCTTCTCCTACTGCGGCAGCGAGGTGCGTGGCGAGGATGTGGTGGCAGTGCTGGGATTGGTTAACCATCAGTTGGTGGCCCATCTGGGCGGCGCCCTGCTGCAAGGTGATCTGGCCACCATCTACACCCTGCTTGATCAGATGTATCTGCATGGCGTGGATCTCAAACGCTTCAGCAACGACCTGCTGCACTGGCTGCGCAACCTGGTGGTGTGCAAAATCAGCACCGAGCTCGGCACTTTGCTGGAGGCCTCAGACGATGAGTTGGCCATGCTGCAAGCCACCGCAGGTCAGTATTCTCTGGAGGTCATTTCCGGGCTTTTTGACCTGTTGATGAGCGGACTGGAACGGGCCGCTTCCTCGCCGCAACCGCGCCTGGCCCTGGAGATGGTCTTCATCCGCGCTGTACAGATGAAGGATGTGGTGCCGGTCTCGACCCTGATCGCCCAGTTTGATCAACTTCTGGCCGGGGTGCCATTGACAACGCTGCCCGTGGCCACTCCGACAGCGGCGCCCTCGGGAACAGACAACATCCCCATGATGACAGCGGTTACACCATCTGTTACCGCACCAGTTGCTGCGACAGTGGCGACACCTGTCGCAGCAACTGCCGCCGCCCCTACTGTCGCGCTGCAACAGGCGTCGGCTGCCCAATCCACGACTGCTCCGCCTCACACCACGGCACCACTACAGCCCGAAGCGACAACACCCCAGCAGTCCACGACGCTGCAACAGGCGCCATCAGTGAGTGAACTGACGCCACCGCTTGATTTGCCACGCTCCACAGACGCCACTCCAGCAACCGCACCACAAACGACGCCTTCGACTCCCACCGCCCCGGCTCAGCCTCAAGAAGTTAAGAAGCGCATCCGCCAACACTGGGACGATTTCCTTCGCTATGTGCGCGAACGTCAGCCGTGGATTGCCGCTTCCTTGCAGATGGCCACCGCAGTTGAGCGCCAGGAGGGTGATCTCATCATCCGCTTCAGCGACAGTGCCGACTGCACCATGCTCAAGCAACGCACCAACATCAAGGTACTGAGCGAGTATCTGCTCGATTTTTTTCAACAGGATCTCAATGTCCAGTTCGAGGTGCCGGGCAGCAATGCCTGCGCCGTCGATCCGGCCAATGGTCTGGCAGCCCAGAACGATCGCCGCGCGCTGGCCAATGATCCCCTGGTACTGACGGCCCTGGACGTCTTCACTGGCCAGGTTGGTGACATCCGCATCGGTGCCAAGTATCGTTTGCGCAGTAACACCGAGACCCCAAATAGCGGGACGAACAGCACAGCCACCCACAAATAAGGCGAAGAGCAAACCTCCTCAACACCGCACCACCAAGGAAGCAACGCTATGAACATGAGTGATTTGATGAAGCAGGCCCAGCAGTTTCAAGAACGGTTGGCCTCCGTACAAAACGAATTGGGTGCCAAGCAGGTGAGCGGCACTGCCGGAGCCGGTATGGTGAGCGTCACCGTCAACGGCAAGGGCGAACTGCTCAGCCTGATCATTGAACCGGCACTGATCCAGCCCGACAACACCCAGATGTTGCAGGATCTGATCATCGCCGCCGTCAACGACGGCCTCAACAAGGCCAAGGAGTTGGGCAAGGGAGAAATGGCCAAACTGACCGGTGGCATGAACATCCCCGGCCTGATGTAAAGCAAGTAACGTACATTCGATGCAGATTATTCCCCCTGCGCTGGAACGACTGATCGCCGATCTCGGCCGCCTGCCCGGTATCGGTCGTAAGACTGCCACCCGTCTGGCCCTGTACATCCTGCGGCGCCCTGCCACCGAGGCCAGAAATCTGGCCGGCGATCTGCTCCATCTGCATGAGATGATTCATCTGTGCAGCCAGTGCCACACCTTCTCCGAAACCGACCCCTGCGGTATCTGCGGCAATCCCGGCCGCGATCCCCGCTTGGTCTGCGTGGTCGAAGAACCCGGCGATCAGATCGCCATTGAAAAAACCGGCGCCTTTCGCGGCGTCTACCATATCCTGCACGGCGTCATCGCCCCCATGGAGGGTATCGGACCGGGGGAGTTGAAGCTGGCGGAACTGCTCCACCGGGTGGAAAATGGCGGAGTGGAGGAGGTGCTGATTGCCACCAGCTCCACCGTAGCCGGCGAGGCAACCGCCTCCTATGTTGCCGACATGCTTCAGGATCGTGACCTGCGTCTCAGCCGTCTGGCCTGCGGCATTCCCATGGGCATGGATATCAAATACGCCGACGAACACACCCTCTCCCATGCCATCCAGTCGCGACAATCGGTGCGCCAGGGGCACTGAACAGCACGCCTGATGCTGTCTTGACTACCGCCCGCCCCGTTCGATAACGATGCGGTCTTGATGGCAGGCCTTGGCATCCTTGCCGATCCGCTGCTCAAGCGCCCCCGCAAACAATGGCCCCATCCCCTGCCCTGCCACAAAGCTCGGGGCAAGCAAGACCCGTATCTCATAAAGCGCTTCGCCCGTACAAAGCAACTGCACATTGTCCGCTGCTTGGTCGCTGCCCGCATCCTCGTTGATCTTCTTTAAAAACAGGCGGCGGGAGATGGTACCGCCGATATTGGCCCGCAGGTAGGCACCCGCGCTCGAATCGTTGATCGTCTTCAGCGCGGTCACGGCGGTGCGAAAATAATCGTCGTCCTCCCAGGTGGTTTGGCAGGTGCCGTGTTTCTGCCACTCATAAGCACCGAAATCATCGCCAAAATACCAATTGGGCATCCATGGCTGAATAAAAGCTATGGTGTCTTGCCGTAATTGCAGCGACGTACCTGGACAGCGCCCATAGTTGGTGCCACAGGCGCGGTTGTTGGGCCAGAGGCCATGCAGGGTCAAATGATCGATGGTGAGCTTGCCCTTGGCCAGGGCAACACATTCGGGCTTGCGCTCGTTGCCCGGCAACCGTTCGCAGAAACCGGGCTGCCAGCTCATGGCCAGCACATAACTGTCATAACGATCCACCTGCTGGCACGAAGCAGCAGCTGAGGGCTGGGCATCCGCCCGTCCCAGGGCACAGAACAACAGCAACGGTAGCAGCAATCTTCTCATGGCAGGCCTCCGGCTTTGAGTCATCTCAGGAAAACAGGTGCAAATCAAAGAGGTTGTACGGCAAATTGCTGCAAGGGGCAAGAACGGTGCGTGGCTTGAGGCAAAAAAATGCCGCACCCGTTTGCTCTCGGGTGCGGCATGAAAAGCCATATCTTCCCCGCCGTAAAAAGATATATCTCTCTGCGGGAAAAAGACCTTCGGTCCCAGACGTTACTGAATCAATCCCCAAGCCATCTTTGTGGCAACCGCATAGAGAAAGAGCGAGAAGATGCGTTTGAGCTTATCCACCGGCAGGGCGTGGGCCAGCTTGGCACCGAGTGGCGCCGTGAACACCGAGGCGCAGACGATGCCCACCAGGGCCGGCAGATAGACAAAACCAAGGCTATAAGGGGGCAGGCCAGTGCCGTGCGGATTATTGACGATATAGCCCAAGGCACCGGCGACGGCGATGGGAAAACCGATGGCCGCCGAGGTTCCGATGGCGCGATGGGCAGCAATGTTGCACCAAATCATGAAGGGCACCGACAGTGAGCCACCACCGATTCCGACCAGAGCCGACGCCACACCAATCACCGAGCCGACACCGAACATCCCGGCAGTGGCTGGCAATTCGCGCGAGGCCTTGGGCTTTTTATTGAGCAACATCTGCGTGGCCACGGAGTAGAGGAAGATGCAGAAAAAGGCCTTGAGAAAACCGGTGGACAAACGCGAAGCGACAAAGGTGCCGCCAAAGGTACCAATCAGAATACCAGGCACAATGCTTTTGACAATATTCCAGTCCACCGCACCGCGCTTATGGTGCGACATGAAACTGGAGATCGAGGTAAAGATGATGCTGGCCAAGGAAGTTCCCAGGGCCAGGTGCATCATCTGCTCCGGCGCAATCCCCTGTCTGGTGAAACAGAAGATCAACATCGGCACGATCACCAGTCCGCCACCCACCCCGAGCAGGCCGGCCAGCACTCCGGCAATCAGGCCGACCGCAAGATACATCACCATAATTTCCACACCCATCACTGCCTCCCCTTCGGCTCAGGCCGAATCTTTGTTGACTTCACGGTTTGTTTGTTGACCGGCATCATCGAAAATTTGCGCTTCGATGGCTTCGATATGTTGTTGCATCGCGCGGGCTGCGGCTGCCTGGTCGCCAGCCTCCAGAGCATCGATGATGAGCAGGTGCCCGGCGATCGAGGCCGCACGGCGACTGTGGCTTTGCAACCAGGTTGAACGGCTTTCGTCGAGAATCGCCTGGATGGTGGTCATCACTCGACTAATGACGCGGTTGCCCGATGTTTCCGCCAGGAGTTGATGGAACTTTGCATCCAGCCCCTCTTCCTCGCGATCCGCTACCAGGGCGCGCTGTTGGTCGCAGACCAGAATTTTGAGACGATCCAGGGTGGCGCGATCAATGCGAACGGCGGCCAAGGCCGCAATCTGCGGTTCGATCATGCGTCGAAACTCGATGACCTCATGCAGCACGTCGCTGCGATCATTGAGCGCCGCCACAATATTGTCCATGGACAGCCCCGCATCAAATCCGCTCAGCAGATAGGTGCCATCGCCTTGACGGCTTTGGATGATGTTGCGTTCGGCCAGGGCCTGTAGAGCCTGGCGCAACTGCCCCCGCGATACCCCCAAGCGTTCGGCCAGGTTGCGCTCAGCGGGTAGCCGATCCCCCGGCACCAACTCTCCGGCCTCGATCAGGGCACGAATGCGCTCGATAATGGCGGTATAGGTGGCTTTTTTCTCGTCTTGATCCAAAGATTTCATCCCCCCTATTTTTGTTGGCCAGGGTACCCTGGAACATTGTTGGCAACGGCGCGTTGTGCGGCTTTTCCCCTGTGGCCGCCTTCAGGCGATTTGGCTGCTCATCCGTCTTCTTTCGCTCACATTGGTTAACCATTATGGCAATATCAAACATTTTACAAGAAATACTATCTCTTTTTCCGTTAAAATTGGATAACCAATAAAGAGGCATTCCACACCTCGATCAAAACCAACCCAGGCGCCTGTATCGCTAACCTCTTGACATTTTGTGTCATTCCTGACTATTCTGCTTCTATTATCGTGCTGATTCCATCTTCGCCATTAGGCCCAGCAACGAGTGGTGCCATGCAACAGCTTGTCCGCATCCATGACCCGCGCCTGACCCTTGATGAGGCAGAACAGATCTGTCGCGTCACCCTTTTGTTCAATCTGGTGGCCATTACCTTTATTGGTCTTTTTGGCGCCATTGCCGCCTATACCGATGCTCGGAGCTATGCGCTCATACTGATGGGCGTGATGGTCCTCGCCCTGACCAACATCGCCTGCTTTCTCATCTGGCGGCGCATGCAGCAACTGGTGCTCACCACCTGCTTGGGCTATCTCGCATTTTGCCTGTATCTGCAAATCAGCGGCGGCCAGAACAACTCCGGTATCCTCTGGCATTTTGTCTACCCGATCATGGTTTATTATATCGCAGGATTACGTCTTGGCTGCCTCAGCTCCGGCCTGTTGATCGCCTCGGAAACGCTGCTGATGCAATTGGATCACCTTTCCTTTCACCAGGCTCAATACTCGCCGGAATTCAAGATGCGCTTCCTGTGCTCGATGACGGTGATGTCGATCATGGGGGCGATGCTGGAGCACTCCCGCAACAAGGCACAAAAGAGCTTGATGATCCTGGCTCGTCGTCTGCATCATGCCTCGCAGACCGATGAACTGACCGGACTCCCCAACCGCCGCGCCCTGCACGAGACCTTGCAGGATCTGAGCGTCCGCGCCGAACGCACACAAGGTGATTTCGTCGTTTTGCTGTGCGATATCGATTATTTCAAGGGAGTCAACGATCAACACGGCCACGCGGTTGGCGACCAGGCTTTGCGTCATCTGGCCAAAAACTTGAGTACCGTTATACGAAAATCAGATTCTCTAGCGCGCTGGGGTGGTGAGGAGTTCATGTTGGTGCTGCCGGATACCGATTTAGCCAGTGGCATCATCATGGCAGAACGCGTCCGCACCTCGGCCGAGGAAAACCCACTGGTGACCGAGGCCGGAGTAACGGTGCGGCTCACCCTCAGTTGCGGGCTCGCCAATTGGCTGGAGTGCAAAAACCTGGATCAACTCTTTAGCCTGGCCGATGATCGGCTCTATCAAGCCAAGGCCACAGGCCGCAACCAGGTGGTGGCCTAAACCTGAGTGGTGGTGAGCGCAGACGCGCTATCCCTGAGTTGCTCCACCCTTTTTCCTGGCTGTTTTTGCGCTGAGCGGGTAAAGAAAGCCAATTTTTTTTTTATTCCTGCTTCTTTCCCCCTTTTTTTTGCCTATGTCTTCACCTGCCATGCAGCGTCTTATTTTTGCGTTGGGCGGCGCCTGCCTGCTCTGTATCTTTTGTCTTATTCAGCAGTTGCTTTTCCACATCCCCCCATCTCCTCCCTTTTTCATCATTCCCACCCTTTTCGGCAGCGGTGCCGGCCTGATACTGGCCAGTCGCAACCAACATATCAGTGGCCTCAATCGCCAATTGCAACAGGCGCACGATCAACTCAGCATCCGCTTTGCTGAAAGCGAGGATCGCTACCAGCGGATCTTTCACCACGCAGCCACCGTGCAACTGCTCATTGATCCGGCCAGCGGCGATCTGGTGGAGATCAATGAGGCCGCTCGTAATTTTTATGGCTACACCGATAAAACACAAAAGCCGGCCAGCATCTTTGCTATCAACATTGACGCCCCCGAAACCATCCTGGCCCACATGCAACGGGCCCTCAACCTGGAACAGCTCATCTTCCACTTCAACCATCGTCGTCAGGGCGGAGACATTGTTCCGGTGGAGGTCTATACCATCCCGGTGCCGCTCCGTGGCCGCATGTTGCTGCATTCGGTGGTCATCGACATCAGCCACCAGGATCGTGCCGAGCATCATCTCCGCCGCAAAACCCTGGAACAACGGTTGCTAATTGACTCCATCCCGGTAGGGGTTTGGTATCTCAGTGATGCCGAAACCTTTGGCTCGGTTAACCAATCCTTTGCCCAGGCTTTTCAGCTTTCCCCTCAGGATATGGCCCACCACCGATTGGATGAGGTGCTCCCCGCAGCCATGGTAAACCAGGCCCTGGCCAGTAACCGCCTGGTATTTGCTGAGAAAAAACCGCTGCACTACGAGCAATGGGTCCATCTTGCCCAAAACGAGCCACAGTTCATGGCCTTCACCAAAACGCCCAAGCTCGATGACCAGGGGCAAGTCGAGTTTGTGGTCTGCACCGCCACCGACATTACCAGCACGCAACAGGCCAGGGAGTTGTTGCGCATGGAACGCGATCTCCATGTTGCGCTCACCACCACCCACTCCCTGCAAGAAAGTCTGCAACTTTGCCTGAGCAAGGCCATCGACATTGCCCAAGTCGATTGCGGTGGCCTCTACCAGGTGAATGATCACGATGGCAGCTTCCAGTTGATGGTGCATCAAGGCTTACCGCCCAGCTTTATCGAAGCAACATCGATATACGCCAAGGATTCCCCCCAGGCCGTGTTGGCGCGACGCAATCAACCGCTGTATCTCAACTGCGAGGAGTTACGGCCGTGGATTGACATCACCCTGCTCTCCACCGAAGGGATCAAGGCCATGGCCATTGTGCCCATTGCCTTTCAAGGTCAGGTGATTGCCTGCCTCAATATAGCCTCCCATCAACAGCAACAGATAGCCCCTTTTAGTCGCATAGCCTTGGAGCGCATTGTGGCGCACCTGGGCATCGTGCTCGTGCAAAAACAGCAGGCCGCAGCCCTGCTGCAAAGTCAGCGCAACCTTGAAGCCCTGTTCAATACCATTGGCGATCTGGTGTTTATCCTTGATTTGGAGGGCCGCATCAACCATGTCAACGAGGCCGTCCTCAACCGACTCGGCTACCAGTTAAGCGAGCTGATCGGCCAGAGCGTACTGAAGCTGCATCATCCCAGCCATCACCGCGAGGCTGAGTCCATTTTGATGGGTTTCTTTGCCGGCACCACCGATTGCTGCCCTTTACCGTTACTCAATAGCCAGGGGGAGGAGATACCGGTTGAAACCCACATGGTCCGTGGCGAATGGAGTGGTACTCCGGTGATTTTTGGCATGAGCCGGGATATCAGTGAGCGTTTGCAGATCGAACAGCAACAGCGCCAGTTGCTTAAAAGCGAGGGTCTGGAGCGGATGGCTGGCGCTATTGCACATCATTTCAACAACCTGATGGCCATAGTGTCCGGCAATATCGAATTGGCCCGTGAGGAAACCACTAAAGATTCCGAGGCGTTCGCATTCCTCAACAACGCGGTGGAAGGTAGTAACCGGGCCATCGCCCTAGGCCGATCACTGTTGATGTATACCGGTCATTTTGTCGAGGCCACCACCTCTTTGGATTTGGGCGAGAGCTGCCGTATCGCCCTCCAGGAATTGGACAAACCGCTGCCGAAAACGCTTAAGCTGATGACGGATATTCCCCCGACCGGGCCGATGGTACAGGCCAATCCCCGACAACTGCAACAGGTGCTCAGCGCCCTGCTGACCAATGCCATGGAAACCATGGGTGAACGGCCGGGAACCCTGACCATCCGCGTCAGCTCCATCGCCGCAACGGAACTTCCCAGCGGTTCGCTCTTTCCAGCCGGCTGGACCCCGGAAGCTGCGCACTATGGCTGCCTTGCCATTGGTGACAGTGGTGCAGGAATCGACGAACAGCAGATGACCAGCATCTTTGATCCCTTTTACTCGGAAAAATTCATTGGGCGCGGCCTAGGACTGCCCATTGCCCTGAGCATCGTCAAAAAACTCGAAGGCGCCATCTGCGTCAGCAGCCGTCCCAACTGCGGTTCAATTTTTCATGTGTTGCTCCCGGAGACATCCTCCCAAGAAACCGCGCCGTAAACCTATTCCCCACCCCGTACTTCCCACCCAATCGCCCTAAGTAGCCGCAGCAAAAATCACCCTCGCCGCACCGAGATTCGCCGCCGGACCCGCCCGACTGTTTACAAAAGAAAACAGTGCACTGTTCACAAAAGTTGACAGTTTTCAACTCAGCCCGCCGCCATTGCACAACAACAAGAGAACCATTCCTCTTTCAACGATCTTTCTCCCCGCATTTCCGCTCTTAATTACAAACCCTCTTGATTGTGCAAACTGGCAATAAATGTGCAAGTGATCTGCACTAATGCTCGAACCAACATCAACGAGGGAATAACAATGAACAGTATCAAACTGGCAACAAAGATCGGCGGCGGTTTTGGTTTCATCCTGCTGCTTCTGCTTATTATCGCTACTTTCAGCTGGAAAGGACTCAACCTGGCCGCATCGGGCATCATCGAATACGACCGCCGCTCCGACAACTCCAATCTGGTGGCGGAAATCCTTGAGCACATGATGGATGTCCGACTCCAGGTCAAGGAGTTCATGATCAATCACAGCGAGACCAGCAAACAGCAATACCAGAGCCACATGAGCAAATTGCAGACGGCACTGGATAAGGCGAAGGGTCGGATAAAAAATCCGGAGCGCGCTGCAAAAATCGCCAAGATCGACCAGGAAACAGTCACCTACAAGACAGCCTTCGAACAACTCATTGTCGATATCAACGAAAGCGACCGCATCATCAACGACACCTTGCGTGCCCTTGGTCCGTCGATGCAGAGCGCGCTGAACGAGGTGATCGCAACGGCTACCACAGAGCGTGAACTGGAAATCGTGGCGAAGGCAAGCACAGCCAATCAACACATGCTGCTGGCCCGACTCTATGCGCAACGATTTCTTGCCACAGTCGCGGAAAAGGATGCCGAACTGGTGCGCAATGAAAACCGCCAGATGCAGGAGCTACTCGGCCAACTCCTGACTATCGCCGGAAGCGACAAAAAAAAACCGGTACAAAAGGTCCTCGCAGATGCTCAGACCTATATCGAGGCCTTCAACAAGATGGCCAAGGCGACCATCAGCCGCAACGCCGTCTACAATGGTACCCTCAGCCAAATCGGTAGCAATATCAGTCAACTGGTGGCTGATATCCACACAACCTATGTCAAGGATCAGCAGGAGTTGGGCACTTCGCTCAAAGATACGAGCAAAGCCGCCATCCGCACTACGCTGATCATTTCTTCGCTGGCACTCTTTCTGGGTATTGGCTTTGCCGTGCTTATCACCCGTGCCATCACCAGCCCGGTTCGCAAAACCGCTGCCTTTGCCGAGTCCATGGCAAACGGCGATTTCACCACCCAGCTCGATGTCAACCAGGGCGATGAAATCGGGGTCATGGCCCATGCCCTCAACCAGATGGTCGGGCAATTGGGCAATATGATCAAGGATATCGTGAGCGGGATCAACAGCCTGTCGATGTCGTCCTCGGATTTGGCTGCCGTCTCCCGGCAACTGTCTTCCGCTGCCAAGGATACCGCCGACAAATCCGGTTCAGTGGCTGCTGCCACCGAAGAAATGAGTACCAACTTTCAATCGGTTTCGGCGGCAATGGAGCAATCGACCAGTAATGTCAATATGATCGCCTCCTCCACCGAAGAGATGACCGCCACGGTCAACGAAATTGCCGAAAGTGCTGAAAAAGCCCGCGTTATCACCGATGCGGCGGTGAAGCAGTCCCAATCCACCACGGCAAAAATGACCGAACTGGGTGAATCAGCACGAAAAATTGGTCGGGTCACGGAAACGATCACGGAAATCTCCGAGCAGACCAATCTGCTGGCCCTCAACGCCACCATTGAGGCGGCACGGGCCGGGGACGCGGGCAAGGGCTTTGCGGTGGTGGCCAACGAGATCAAGGAACTGGCCCGCCAGACCGCTGAAGCAACCGTGGATATCAAAAATCAGATTGGTGAGATGCAGTCGACCACCAATCTGACCATTGCCGATATCGCTAAGATTTCCGAGGTGATCCTCGACATCAACAGTGTCATCAATGCTATTGCCACGGCGGTTGAAGAGCAATCCACCGCCACCAGCGAAATCGCCGGCAATATCGCCCAGGCCTCCATGGGTATTGCCGAGGTCAATGAAAACGTGGCGCAAAGCTCAGTGGTAGTGGCCGATATCACCCGTGATGTCACTGAAATCAGCCATCAATCCACCCAGGTCGGCGATGGCTCCTCCCAGGTGCAGGCCAGTGCGCAAAGTTTGTCTGAGCTGGCTGTTCAACTCAAAAAGATGGTTGAAAAATTCAAGATCTGATTCATGATTTCTTCCGCTGTATCAATTGTCCCCTTGCATCCGCCATCTTATCGGCAGGATACGAGGGGCTGGCTGGATCAACACAACCTTCACTAAACCCATGAACACACCTCCAGCCCCCAAACCTGCACCACCTGGTGACCGGCCTCGGCGGCACCGCCTGCTTTTTTCGCTGCTCATCCTCCTGCTTGCAGGAGGATTCTTTCTTGTTGGTACCTGGTATTACCGGTACCAGGAAAAAACCCTGGTGGCTGAACATTCGCTTTCTTTGCAATCGATTGCCGAGTTGACCTCCAGTCAACTGCTTTCCTGGCGCAAGGAACGTCTGGCCGATGCCAGGATGAACGCCTCGGGCATGGTGCGTTATCTGGCCCTGCAATGGCTGCGCAGCGGGCGGGCGGATCTGCTTGATGATATCCGCCAGCGCTTGGAGTTTTTTCGCGACAATGAAGGCTATTACAACATGGTTCTGGCCGATGCCGCTGGCCAAATCCACTTGTCGCTGGTACCGCGCGTCACCCAGGTTGAGCCGGAAGAACAGGGCTTGATCGACCAAGTATTTTCCCGTAAAAGTGCCGTGCTCGGTGATTTTTTCCATTGCCGCAACTGCAACCGTATGCATATCAGCGTGGCGGCCCCGGTCTTTGATGGCCAGGAGGTGGCCCTTGTCCTGCTGCTGGTTGCTGATCCTGATCGCGATCTCTACCCGTTGATCGCCTCCTGGCCCATTCCCCACGGCAATGGCGAATCAGTGCTGCTGCGCCGGGAAGGGTCGGAGGTGGTAGCCCTCCATCAGCTCCGGCATCTTGCCTTGCCTCCGCTTGCTTTCCGCCAATCGATGACACTGAACAATGTGCTGACGCAGGCGGCAGCAGGCAAACGCGGAGCATTGCGTGGCCCCGATTACCGGGGAGTTGCGGTACTGGCCGATGTGCAGGCCATCGCCGAAACACCATGGCTGATGGTGACCAAGCTCGATTTCGCGGAGATTGCAACCACTGCCGGCTTGCGTACTGCGGTGGTAGTGGCACTGGTCCTGATGGCCATGGTCATCGCCGGCACCCTGGTGCGTCTGATCGGCATGGGCCGTCACAAGAAACTCTCGGAGGCCCTGCTGGCCGAAGAGCGAGGCCATCTTCAGACCCGCGAGCGCATTCGTGCCACCCTCTACAGTATTGGCGAAGGAGTCATCGCCACCGATGCGGCAGGCCATATTACCAGCATGAATCCAGCGGCAGAAGAACTGACCGGTTGGCGTGAACAGCAGGCACTTGCACTGCCTCTGGAACAGGTGTACCAGGTGTTGGACGAGGCCACGGGTGAGGCGGTTGCATCAAGCGGGCAGCAGGCGCTCAGTACCGGTTTGATTGTTAAAGAAAGCAATCATCGCCTGCTGCGGGCACAAAACGGCACGGTTAATCCCATAGCCGACATCGCCGCCCCAATTCGCACCGCCGATGGCACACTTGCCGGCGTTGTTTTAGTGGTGCGTGACCAAAGCAAACGACGGGCCATGGAGAAGGCCCGGGCCGAAGGGGCGCAGCGCTATACCGACCTGGTGGAAAGTGTCAGTGACTTCATCTGGGAAACTGGAGGAGATCATCGTTTCACCTTTGCCAGCAACCGCAGCATTGATATGCTTGGCTTTTATCCTCATGAATGTACGCATTTCACATGGATGGATCTGCTGGACCAACCCGATCAGGCCAAGGCGTTTACCGATACAATCACCAACCTGCGTCCCTACAGCCAACTCTGCCTGCATTGTCGTCGCCAGGATGGTCGGGAGGTTATCCTCGAATCCAGCGGCACCCCAATTGTCGATGCTCAGGGCAATTTTTCCGGGTACCGGGGCATCAGTCGTGACATCACCGAGCGTAAACGCAGCGAAAAGGAGCAGCAATCGCTTCAGGCCCAGTTGCTGCAATCGCAAAAGATGGAGGTCATTGGCCGGCTTGCCGGCGGAGTAGCGCACGATTTCAACAACATGCTCACCGTGATCAGCAGTTATGTTGAAATGATGCTCTGTGAAGTCGATGAAGAGCATTCACTCTATAAACGGCTCAATGAAGTGTATAAGGCGACACGCCATTCCACCGACCTCACCCGGCAACTGCTGACCTTTGCCCGCAAGCAGGCGGTGACCCCTAAAGTTATCGACCTCAATGCCACCATCAGCGGGGCGCTGAAGATGCTGCAACGCTTGATCGGTGAACATATCCAGCTGCAATGGAATCCGGCCCCGGATCTGTGGCAGGTGCGGGCCGACACCACCCAGATTGGTCAGGTATTGGCGAATCTGGCGGTTAATGCCCGCGATGCCATGGGCGACACCGGCAACCTGCGCATTGGCACTTGCAACGTCACATTGACGCCGGAACAATGCACGCCTCTGCTCGGACTCACACCCGGCGATTACGTTTGCCTGCGTGTTCAGGACAATGGCTGCGGCATGAACAACGACATCCAGCAACGAATCTTTGAGCCCTTTTTCACCACCAAGGAGGATGGGCGCGGCACCGGACTGGGCCTGGCTACGGTGTATGGCATTGTCAAACAGCACGAAGGCAACATTCAGGTGCAAAGCGCCCCGGGCGTCGGCACCACTTTTTCCCTGCTGCTGCCCCGCGCTGCCGCCGGATCTGGACAGAACTCGACACACGAGGCCACCAGCAAACCGTTGGGTACCGAGACTATTGTGCTGGTGGAGGACGAATCTGCCATTCTTGAGCTGGCGACCTACATCCTTGAGCAGCAGGGATATACGGTACTGGCCGCCGAAAGCCCGGTAGGCGCACTGGAGATTGTCGAACAATACCGGCACACTATTGATCTGCTGCTCACCGATATCATCATGCCGGAAATGAATGGTCGAGTGCTGGCGCAAAAGGTGGTCTCACTTCGGCCAAACATCAAGGTGTTGTTCATGTCCGGCTATACCGGAGATATCCTTGCCCATCACGGCGACGGCGGCATTGATCTCCATTTCATCGAAAAACCGTTTACCTCCAGTCAGTTATCGACCAGGATCCGTGCGGTGTTTGACCAATCTTCACCGGGGCTTCATACAACCCTCACCCCGATATGATGGGAGGGGGAGCACCGAGTTTCAGCTGGAAACGCTGGGATATCTTGCTTATATCGATCGTTGAATTGCCCCCCGTGGTAGCGCCCCCCTCGGGACGACCCGCCATGACGATACCATCCCCAACGGATGTGCGGGAGCTCAGAAACAGCTCCTCATGCTGAGGTTTGGTGATCATCAAAGATAATTTTGTTGCTCTGGCAGGATCCGCACCTGCCACCAGAGAAATGAGATCGCTTCTCGACATTTCTTGGGTATCGGCCCAATCCACGCTACAATAATCGATAATCCGGTTGGTTGAGACCGCCGATCCTGCCCGATGGGCACAGTGGCTCTTCCGACACGGCCACCATGCCGAATGCACTGCTCAGTGCCAACGAAAAGACTGGTGTCATTTTCGCTATAATCCCCAACAACGATGCTACCAGCGTCGTCACCTGTGGTTTTGGTGGCGTGCAACTTCTAGCAGCTTGTCTTTACATGGAACATCAATAATTTATGAAACAATCACAACCACTCGATCTACCTAGGAGTTGATATGGATGCTATTCTCATCGTCGACGGCGAGAGTGCCATTCGCCAGCAACTCAATATCATCCTCTCGCAAGGTGGCTACCTTTGTCGTCTCGCCGAAGACAGCACAGCCGCGAAACATGTGCTCACTGAACATCGGCTTGAACTGATGTTGATCGATTTAGATCTGCCCGAAAAGGATGCGTTACCCTTTATCGAGCATTGCAAGAATCACTATCCCGAGATGGCAATCATGGTCATGGGGGTGGAATTTGCAGACGATCAGACTGCCCAGGTTGTCGGCATGGGCGTCTATGGATTTCTCCTCAAACCTTTGCACCCGCAACTGGTACTCGTCAACATTAGCAACACCCTGCGTCTGCATCGCAGCGATTTGCAGGACCAATACATTACCAAAATTCTTGAGCGTGAAATTGCCGCGCGCACCCACAAGCTTGACGAACAACTGCGATTTTTCCAAACTCTGCTTGATTCCATTCCGGTGCCCATCTATTACAAAGACAAAGAGTGTCATTATCTTGGCATAAACCATGCCTTTGAACAGGTATTCCACCTGAAGAAGGAGGAGGTTGTCGGTAAAGCGACCCATGAAGTGCATCCATCGGAGATTGCCGCTGATCTCCACGGCAAGGATCTGGAATTGCTGCGCGATGGCGGCTCGCAGACCTATGAAAGGCTGAGAGTGTACAAGGACGGCACCAAAAAGACGGCCCTCATCAATAAAGCCACCTTCAACGACAGCCAGGGAGCAGTGGCGGGATTCGTCGGCATCGGCATCGACATCAGCGAACTCAAGCAGGTCGAGGCCTCGCTGCGCCAGTCGGAACAAGCCCTGCGCACCATCATCGATAACGTGCAGATCGGCATCTTCCTCATCGATGCCAAGCTCATCATCCGCCAGTGCAACAGCAAGGCCATGGAGTGGTTTCCCGAGATCGATACCGACGGGACACCGCACAGTTGTGCGCGCATCTTTCGAGAATGCGCGCATAACCTGGATATCAGCTGTCAGCAGGAGGTTTTTGAACAAGCAAAAATCTTCGAACAGCTCATCACCGCCCAGACCGCTGCTGGACAAAAAATCATTCGCCTGGTGATCAATCCCATTGTACAGGAGTCCCAATCGCCCCAGGCGGCCGTGGTGCTGATGGAGGACATCACCGAAAAACTCTCCATGGAGCGCGAACTGCATCAGGCGCAAAAACTCGAAGCCATTGGTCAACTGGCAGCCGGCATTGCCCATGAGATCAACACCCCGGTACAGTATATTGGCGACAACCTGCGCTTTCTTGACGAAAGTTGTAATGAAATTTTGGCCATTTGCACCACATTACAACAATTCATCCAGGATACGCCGGACGACCGGCTGCCAGAGACCGTAGCCCAGGCCCGCCAAATTTTGCAGGAGCATGATCTGGAATTTCTAACCGAAGAGATCCCGCAGACCATTGCCCAGTCCAAAGAGGGCGTGAGCCGTGTCGGCACCATTGTCCGCGCCATGCGCGAATTCTCCCATCCCGGCTCCGAGGAAAAGGTGCTGGTGGATATCAACCGTGCCCTGGACTCCACCCTCACCGTCAGCCGCAACGAATGGAAGTATGTGGCCGAGGTACAGACCGATTTTTCGCCGGATCTGCCGATGCCGCGCTGTCTGCCCGGGGAGATCAACCAGGTCTTTCTCAACCTCATCGTCAATGCCGCCCATGCCATTGGCGATGTGGTCGGCAACGGCGGCCAGCAGCGAGGGTTGATCCGGGTGTCGACGCGCAGCGATGATGGCTGGATAGAGATTCGCATCGCCGACAGTGGTGGCGGTATTCCCGAGGCCATCCAGGATCGCATCTTTGACCCCTTTTTCACCACCAAGAAGGTGGGCGTCGGTACCGGCCAGGGCTTGGCCATCGCCCGCAGCGTTGTGGTGGACAAGCATCAGGGCAGCCTGCGTTTCACCACCAAAGCCGGTGGCGGCACCACCTTCATCATCCGTTTGCCGCTGCTCTAGGCGGCCTTTGTCTCTCTTCCCCCTCTTCGTTACCGGTTCTCCCCTCGCGGGCCGTTTGCTGTCGCCATTTTTTTCTCTGCTGGTATATTCATCGTCTTCGTCGCTTCGTTGTTGTTCTGAACCCCGTACCCCCTTGCACAGGATTTGCCACCATGGGCATTGCCACTGATATCATTTTACTCGTTGTCACCGCCTTTGCCTGCGGCCTGCTCATGCAGCGGCTCCGCCAACCGCTCATTCTCGGTTACATTATCGCCGGGGTCATCCTTGGCCCGCATACCGGTGGCGTGACGGTCACCGAAGTCCATGACATCGAACTGCTGGCCGAGATCGGTGTTGGCTTGCTGCTCTTTGCCCTGGGGTTGGAGTTCTCCCACAAGGATCTCAAGCCGGTCAAATGGATCGCCCTCATCGGCACGCCGCTGCAAATCGGCCTGACCCTGGCCCTGGGTTTCGGCATCGGTCAACTGATGGGTTGGGATGTCAAAGCCTCGATCTGGTTTGGCTCCTTGATCACCCTGTCCTCCACCATGGTCATCCTCAAAACGTTGATGAATCAGGGCTGGCTGGGCACCTTGTCGAGCAAGGTGATGATCGGCATGCTGATTGTCCAGGATCTGGCGGTGGTGCCGATGCTCATTTTACTGCCCCTGCTCAACGATCCGTCCAGTGGCATGCAGCAGTTGGGAGCCGCTGCCATCAAGGCCGCCCTTTTTCTGGTGGCCATGTTCGTGCTCGGCATCAAATTGCTGCCCTGGCTGATGCGCCACATCGCCAAACTGGGCTCGCGCGAGCTCTTTTTGTTGGCTATTGTCGCCATTGGCCTGGGTATCGGCTATGCCACCTATCTGGTCGGCCTCTCCTTTGCCTTTGGCGCCTTCATCGCCGGCATGGTGCTCAACGAATCCGATTACGGCCATCAAGCACTGAGCGACATCATTCCTCTGCGCGATGTCTTTGGCCTGTTGTTCTTCGCCTCGGTGGGCATGCTCCTTGATCCCCGCTTTCTGCTGACCCACTTTGGCACCATTCTCTTGCTGGTACTGTGCATCTCCCTGGGCAAGGGGCTGATCTTTAGCCTGATTGCCTGGATCTTCCGCTACCGCAACGTCATCCCCATTGCCGTGGGACTGGGCTTGTTTCAGATCGGCGAGTTCTCCTTTGTGCTGGCCCGCATCGGCCTGGGCACGGGCTCCATCGACGTGCAGCTCTACAACCTGATCTTGACCACCGCGGTGCTGACCATGGTGCTGACCCCGCTCATCTCTAGCCAGACTTCACGCTTATATACGCTGAAAAAACGGTGGTTTCAGAAGGAACCGCTGGAAACTATCAACATTCCCGATCAGGGCTTCGAAGGCCATGTCATTATTGCCGGCAGCGGCCGCGTCGGCATGCAGATCGCCACCACCTTGCACCGGCTCTCCCTGCCCTTTGTGCTCATCGAACTCGATCAACGCCGCATCGAACAGGCCAAGGAGGCCGGATATGCTGTCATCTACGGCGACGCTTCCCAGGAGATCGTGCTAGAGGCGGCGGCCACGGCCAAGGCCAGCCTGCTCGTGGTCACCATCCCCAGCATCGTCGTCGCGCAGACCATCGTTTCCCATGTCCAGCACTGCAACCCGCAGATCGAGGTGGTGGCACGGCTCTCTGACCCGGAATTTTTTGAAATCTTCAGCGAGATGCAGGTCAGCGGCCTGGTCTATCCCGAATTGGAGGCCGGGCTGGAGATGGCACGGCAGGTGTTGTTGACACTCAATGTCCCGGTCACCGAAATCCAGCGGCAGACCGAGACCCTGCGGCAGGAGTATTTCATTTCCACCCTCAGTCAGAGCAAACCCTATCAGACCCTCTCTCAGTTCCGCGCCGCCGAGCAGCAGTTCGACCTGGAGTGGGTCAGCATCGGCCCCCTTTGCGGCCTCAAGGATCGCACCATCGGTGGTGCCGAGATTCGCAAAAAAACCGGCGTTTCCGTGGTGGGGGTATTGCGCGATGACAGCCTGGAACCCAACCCCGGCCCCCAATTCCGCCTCCAGGAGGGGGATCTGGTGGCGATCATCGGTTCAGGCGAGGCGCGGCAGCGTTTTCAGCAGACCTTTTTCCTCTCTGCACCGCTGCCTGCGCAACTGGTCGAACCGATGGTGCCCGAGATCCCGGTCATGCTCAAGGCCTGATCAGGGATTTTCCCGGCACAACGCTTGGCCATGGGGAAAGGTTTGCAAGCCATGGCCCGTTGTGGTAGGAATCTTTTTTTACTTTTTTCCATCCCTTGATGCCCAGAGCAGTTGTTCAGATAGAGCACCGATTTATCCCCGATACCCATACACGACCGCACCGTCTTGCCGCGCCGACTGGCGTGCATCCTCCCGTTGTCTTTGCCGTACGGACCAATGACCCATGAAAGCAGCCAACTATCGAGAAATACCTTATAATTTTACTTCCGCCGACGACCGTCTCATTATCAACCACCTCTTTGGCCCCGAGTTGTGGGACGATTTGGACGAACTGCGCAGCCAACGGGTCACCGGCCGCTCCGCCCGGCTGGTGATGCGCTGTATCGGCGATCTCTTCATCCTGCATCGCAACCCCTTTCTTTATCAGGAGTTGATCGATTCGCCCCGACGCCGCTTCACCTTTTTCAACATCATGAAAAAGGATCTCGACATCATCGAGACCACGGCACAGAAGGTGAAGGTCGAGTCGACACGCACCAGCAAGGTAGTCAACCTGGTGCGGCTCTGCCGCGACAAGGCCAAGGCCCTGCACCAGGAGATCGGCCAGGCCGCCGCCACCCGCGCCACCATCCGCAAACGACTGGGCGCCATCATTGGTGCCGACAACGTCTGCTTTGATCCCTTCTCCCTCATCAGCCATGCCACCGATGCCACCGACTGGCGCCTGCACCTGCCGGTGGCCGTGGCCCGTCCGGCGACCGAGGAACAGGTGGCGCCGCTGTTGGCCGCCATTGCCGATTTGGGACTCAAGGTCATTCCCCGGGGTGGCGGCACCGGCTTGACCGGCGGCGCGGTGCCGGTGAGTGCGGGGTGCGTCATCATCAACACCGAAAAGCTCAACCGCATCCACGGCATTCAGTCCCGTAACTTTCAAGACGATCAGGGCACCAGCCATGAGATGCCGGTGCTCCAACTGGAAGCCGGGGTCATCACCCAGGAGGCGATGCAGTATTGCGACAAGCAAGGGTTGGTTTTTGCCACCGACCCCACCAGCGCCTGGGCCTCGACCATCGGCGGCAACATCTCCGAGAACGCCGGCGGCAAGACCGCCGTGCTCTGGGGTACGGCCATCGACAACCTACTGGCCTGGACCATGGCCATGCCGGGCCAGGGCTTGGTGCATGTGCGCCGCACCAATCACCCCATGCGCAAGATCATGCCCGAGGATGTGGTGGTCTACGAGGTGTTGGATAGCCAGCAGCAACTGCTCAAACGCATCGAATTGCAGGGTGATCAGATCCGCAAGAAGGGATTATGGAAGGATATCACTAACAAGGCCATGGGCGGCCTACCCGGCGTGCAGAAGGAAGGCACCGATGGCATCATCACCTCGGCCGAGTTTATCCTCTACCGGGCCTATGAAAAGAAGCTAACCTTCTGCCTGGAATTTTTCGGCGCCGACATGGATGAGGCCAGCCGGGTCATCGTCGAGATTTCCGAGCAGTTCGTCAACCAGGGCGAAGAGGCCTTGATGGCCCTGGAGCATTTTGACGAGGAGTACATCCGCGCCATCAACTACAAGTTCAAGGCCGCCCGCAGCGTGCCGCCCAAGGCGGTGTTGTTGATCGATATGGTCGGCCACAGCACCGAGCAGATCCTGCGCGGCAAGGACAAGCTGCTGCGACTGCTGGAGCGCCACCAAAACACCGAGACCTTCGTGGCCAACGATGCCGACGAGGCAGCGCGGTTCTGGCGTGATCGCAAGCGGTTGGGCGCCATTGCCGCCCGCACCAACGCCTTCAAGCTCAACGAAGATATCGTGCTGCCGCTGCCAGCCCTGGCCGAGTTCGCCCGCTTTGTCGACCGCACCAATATTGCCGAGGATGTCTATAACCAGGAGAGCGTCGTCCACGAGATCCTCAGCTATTTGCAGACCGCCGAACCGATCGAGGATCCGGACTGGTTGGAGATGAAGATTCCCAAGGCCGATGAGCTCTGCACCCTGATGCTGCGGCAACTCAAAGAAGTCGATGCCGAAGCGCTGCGCGCCGAGACCGGCCTCAAGCGCATGGAGAGCGATTTATTGGAGTTGTTTCGCGGTTATACCCGCATCAGCGCCAACATCCGCCGTATCATCGAGGAGGTGCGCAAGCGGCGCATCATCATTGCCACCCACATGCACGCCGGCGATGGCAATGTCCATGTCAACATTCCTGTGTTCTCCAATGATCGCGCCATGATGCAGCGCGCTGCCGCCACCGCTGACGCGGTGATGGATCAGGCCGTCGAACTCGGCGGCGTGGTCAGTGGCGAACACGGTATCGGCATCACCAAGATGAAGTTTTTGGATCCCGCGCTGGTCGATGAACTCAGCCTCTATCGCCGCCAGATCGATCCGCGTGGGGTAATGAACCCCGGCAAGCTGGTCGACCGCGACATCATCGACAAGGTCTTCACCCCCTCCTTCAACCTGCTGGAACTGGAGGCACGCATCCTGCAGCATGGTTCGCTGGAGACCCTGGCCGCCAAGATCAGCAAGTGTATCCGCTGCGGCAAGTGCAAGGCCGACTGCTGCGTTTTTTACCCCGGCTCAACCCTGTTCTTCCATCCGCGCAACAAGAACCTGGCCATCGGCTCGCTGATCGAGGCCCTGCTCTACGATATGCAGCGTTCGCACTTCCCCCGCTTCAACCAGTTGAAGAATCTGGAGGAGATCGCCGACCACTGCACCCTCTGCGGCAAATGCTTCAAGCCCTGCCCGGTGGATATCGATACCGCCCAGGTCTCCATCCTCGAGCGCCAGATCCTCAGCGAACGCGGCTACAAACATTCGCCGCTGCCCACCCGCATGTCGCTGCACTTCCTCAAGACGCGCAACCGCCTCTACAACAGCCTCTTTCGCAAGGCCGTGGTCGAGTGGGGTGCCGCGCTGCAAGGCTTGGCCGCCGAGGCGATGCGTCAGGCACCACCCGCCCTCAGCACCAAGAAATGGCGACTGGTGAGCATGCTCAAGGCACCGATGATGACGCCATCGCCGCGACCGCTGCGCGCCTCCCTGCCCACCTGTTCGCTCAACGAGGCCCTGGTGCTCAATCCGCCCGAGAGCTCCGGCAAAACGGTGTTTTATTTCCCCGGTTGCGGCTCGGAGCGACTCTACAGCGAGATCAGCGAGGCGGCGATCTACAGCCTGCTCACCACCGGGGTGCGGGTAATCTTGCCGCCGGCCCATCTCTGCTGCGGGTATCCGGCCAAGGCCAACGCCAAGACCAAGATGCACTCCGATCTCACCCTGCGCGACACCATCATCCTCAGCCAGATTAGAGAGATGCTGGGTTATCTCAGCTTTGATGCCCTGGTCGTCAGTTGCGGCACCTGCCGCGAATCCCTGCATGAGCTGGGCGCCGAGGAGATCTTTGGCTGCGGGATGGAGGATATTGGCCGCTTTGTGCTGGAACTGGCGCCGAGTTTATTCACCCAGGACAAGCAACAGCGCTATCTCTATCACGCCCCCTGCCATGATTCGTTGCAAGGCGAGGGGCCGATGATGACCCGCCGCCTCGCTGGCCAGGTGGAGAGTATCGGCGGCTGCTGCTCCGAGGCCGGAACACTGGCCCTGTCGCGGCCGGATATCGCCTGCGCCATGCTGCAACGCAAACGCGATTATCTGCAACCACAACTTGAGGCCAGCGATCAGCCGTTGACCATGGTCACCAACTGCCCCTCCTGCATCTCCGGCCTGGGACGCAATCGCCAGTTAGGGGTGCAACCACTGCATCTGGCGGTACTGCTGGCCGAGTCCCTGGGGGGCAAAGACTGGCGCCATCAGTTGCCTGCCCTGATGCAACGGGCCGAGGTGATTACCTTTTAGGCGACCCACGGCGCGAACACTTTCTTCTAGGCGGAAATCGGTGAATGCTCTATAGTGGAGTCATGTTTCGGCACCCTGCCGGAGCAGAGCCGCTAGCTGCGGTTTTTTTTGGAGGACGAAATGAAAAAGCTGACCCTTACCCTGGCCATGGTTGCCGGTTTGCTCACCCTGGCCTTGGATACCACATCCCAAGCCGGAGTCTCGATCAGTATCGGTGAACCCGGCTTTTACGGCCGGCTCGACATCGGTGGCTATCCCGCCCCACGCCTGATTTACCCCGATCCGGTGATCGTCCATCGCGTCAAAACCTGGTATCCACCCATCTATCTGCGGGTCCCGCCAGGCCATATGAAGCAGTGGTACCGCTACTGTGATCGCTATGGCGCCTGCGGTCGGCCAGTCTATTTCATTGATGATGGCTGGTACAACGATGTCTACGCGCCCCGCTACCGCTCACACCATTACCACCGGCCGGCACCGCCACCACCAGTGATGGTGGCACCACCGCCCAGGGCCTATGAGTATAAAAAATACCACTCTCGCCCACCGAAGAAGGTCTATATCCACGAGGAGTACTATGAGGATCGCAGCGGGCATCACGGTGGTCGGCCTCGCTACTGAGCTGCTTTTCCGGGACTGAATTGTGGTGAATCTCACCCGGCCCCAGCCAAAACTGGTAGCGGCATTGTGGCGGTTCTTGCTGTTGCTTGCCACCGTCGCCCTGCCGCTATCACCTGCCACCGCTCCAGCCGGGGAGAGTATCACCTGGCTGGAGGTGCATATGCCGCCTTATTTCATCCAGCAGGGACCGCATCAAGGCCAGGGATACGGCAACGTGGTGGCAGAGCGCATCCAGCAAGAGCTCCCCGAATACGAACACCACCGGATGGTCACCAACGTCATCCGCCACTTCGACATGTTCAAACGCGGCGACCAGGTATGCAGCATCGGCCTGTACCGCACCCCTGAGCGTGAACAGTTCCTCCACTTCTCCATCCCCAGCATGTTGACTATGCCGCCGGTGCTGGTCATCCGCAAAGAGTACCTGGGACAGTATGGGCAAAACGGTGCCAGCTTGGCGCAACTGCTGCAAAACCCCGATTTTCGTTTAGGATTGAGCAGTGATCGCTCCTACGGTGCCGGTCTGGACGCCGTGCTTAAAGCCGCAGTGCCCGATGATAACCGCATCTTCTTCTCTGGTCAGGAATTGGGAGGAAATTATTTAAAAATGCTGCTGTTGAACCGGCTCGATGGCCTGCTCGCCTTGCCCGATGAGGCGATGTACCATGCTGAGCAGATGGGCATCCGTGATCGCATCGCCCTGGTGCCGCTCCAGGAAAACCAGCAGGATACGAACGCGTGGATGTGTATGGTGGGCTGTCCCGACACCGTCTGGGGGCGGCAGGTAATTGATCGCGTCAATGCGGTACTGATGCGCATTCGACCGGAGGACTCCTACCGCCAGGCCTACGAGCGCTGGCTCGACCCGCAACTGCTGGAGCACTACCGCCGCGTCTACGATACCGTCTTTCTCACCACCCGGCCCTGAGGGTGCCGCGCAAGCCCGCGCTTATTCTCCCCCTATTTGTTTTTTCGCTTAGCGATCTTTTTGGAAAACTGCTTCTTAAAGAGCCGTCTGGCCTCGGCCAGCCGCTTTTCACTGCGTTCGATCAACAGTTCCTGAGCCGATTTCTGCTGCCCATTTGCCGCCGGGTGCCGTTGTATGTAGCGGCCATCGGGTTGCATATCCCAAGCCCCCCGCTGATCCCCCATCTGCATATCAAGTATTTCCCGCAGTTGTTTTTGCAGCCCTGGTGCCTCCACCGGCGTGATCACCTC
Source organism: uncultured Desulfobulbus sp. (assembly GCA_964639845.1). Taxonomy (GTDB): domain Bacteria; phylum Desulfobacterota; class Desulfobulbia; order Desulfobulbales; family Desulfobulbaceae; genus Desulfobulbus. The sequence continues at coordinate 275,434 of CAZXHS010000006.1, forward strand.
CACCCGCCGATCAAGGTTGCGCCTCATGATGTCGGCAGAACCGATGTAGTAGCGTTCCTGGCCACTGTTGCGGAAGTAGTAGATACGCGCATGCTCCAGAAAACGCCCCACCAGCGAAATCACGCGAATATTTTCCGAAAGGCCAGGAATTCCCGGCCGCAGTAGACAACTGTCGCGCACAATGAGATCGACCTTCACCCCGGCCTGCGAGGCCTGATAGAGGGCCATCATCACCTCCTGATCGGTGAGGGCGTTGGTCTTCATCTGGATGAGCCCGCCGTTGCCCTTGACCTGGTGGTCGATCTCCTCTTTGATGTGCTCCAGCAGTGTTTTCTTGAGGATACGCGGCGAGGGGAGCAGTTTTTTATAGCGCCGGGCCGGGGCATAGCCGAGGGTGAGAAAGTTGAAAAACTCGGTGAGATCGTTGCCGATATCGGTGTCGCAGGTCAAAAGTCCGAGATCGCTGTAGGCCCGGGCCGTGCCGGCATGGTAGTTGCCGGTGCCGATATGGGCGTAGCGCTTGAGGCCGTTGTAGTCGCGTCGCACTACGAAGATTACCTTGGAGTGGGTCTTGAGGCCAACGACACCGTAGGTGACATGGATGCCCGCCTGCTCCAGATAGGTGGCCCAGTGGATATTGGCTGACTCGTCAAAACGGGCCATCAACTCGACCACCACAGCCACCTGTTTGCCGTTGCGGGCGGCATCGAGCAAATACTGGATGATCTGCGAGTTGGCTGAAGTGCGGTAGAGGGTCATCTTGATCACCAGCACCTTGGGGTCGGTGCTGGCCTCCTTGAGAAAGCGCTCCACCGAGGAACTGAACGATTCGTAGGGATGTTGCAGCAAAAACGGCCCCTCCTCACGAATCAAATGAAAAATATTGGGGAAATCGCCGGCGAGCTTGTAATGATCCAGCGGTTGGTGCGGCGGGAAATGCAGCTCCGGCTTGTCGATACCGGCGATCTCCATCAGATCGCGTTTGGCCATGATGCCATTGACGGTGAACACATCCTTGCGCGAGTCGATACCCAGCTCCGAGGCCAGCATGCCCCGGTGCTGCCGAGTCATGGTGCTGTCCACCTCCAGGCGCACGATCTCGGCAAATTTGCGGTCCTGTAGGGCGGTCTCGATCATGGAGAGCAAATCCACGGCCTGATCCGGCCACTGCTCGGTGATGGCGTTGCGGGTGACACGAAAGAGTTCGCAGCTCTCGATGATCATGTCCGGGAAGATTACTTCCAGGTTGTTGGCGATCAGATCCTCAAAGAGCACATAGCGGTGCCTGCCCTTCTCCACCGCGATAAAGCGTGGAATACCGATGCCGATGGTCGGCACCTTGATGCGGTTGAGGTAGATGTGATCGCTGTTGTCGTGGCGGGTGGCTACCAGCAGGTTGAGGCTGAGGTTGGAGATGAAGGGAAAGGGATGAGCCGGGTCCATGCCCTGCGGGGTGAGTAGCGGGTAGATGTGCTCCTGGAAATAGGTATCCATCTTTTGCCGCTCGCCACTGGACAACTGCGCATACTTGAGGATGTGGATCTGCTTCTTGGCCAACTGCGCCAGCAACTCCCGCTCTAAATCCTGCTGCACAGCGAGCAGATCACGAATCACCTCGTAGCTCTCGTCGATCTGCTGCTGTGGGGTGCGGCCGTCGCTGGAGAGCAGTTTCAGGCCGGCACCGATCTGCTGTTTGAGCCCGCCGATGCGTTTCATGAAGAACTCATCGAGATTCGAGCCGATGATCGAAAGAAAGAAAACACGCTCCAACAGCGGGTTGCGCTCATCTTTGCTCTCGTTGATCACCCGACGGTTGAACTCAAGCCAGCTCAACTCGCGGTTGAGGTACCACTGCGCATCGGCCAGGTCGATCATCTTCGCCGCCTTGCCCACTCCCCCTGCATCACCCGCGCCGCTTGCGCCTGCGCCTGTTTCCTGCACAACAGCACCGCCCATGGCCTTGCCTCCTCTCGCTCTGATCCTTTATTTGGTGAGTTTTCAGGATAACGCAGATCAGTGGAAAAGCGGTAGTTCTTTTTACAGGGGAGTGTGCAAGAATAACAGAGTGTTAACGATGATCGACGTTTTCGGATAACAACCACGAAAACGATGGCTGGCGATTTGTAACGCTTTGTTTTGCTATCGATTAATGGCCAACATCGCAAGTATTCCCGGTGGTGTCATGGCCTCTGCGCAAAAAGGGCTAGGCTGGCTGAGGAGAGCACTACCAGCACCGAACCGATATTGTGCACCACTGCACCCATGATCGGGGTGATCAGGCCGCTGGCACCGGCCACCACCGCTAGTAGATTGAACAGTAGGCCAAAGGCGATATTGACTTTGATCACCAGCAACATACGCCTCCCCAGGGCTACGAGGAAGGGTAGCTTGTTGAGATCATCGCCCATCAGTGCGATATCAGCGGTTTCCAGGGCCACCTCGCTACCACGCGCCCCCATGGCGATGCCGACATCGGCGGCAGCCAGGGCGGGGGCATCGTTGATACCATCGCCGACAAAAATCACCCGAGCGCCCTGCTGCTGCCGCTCGCGAATGACATAGAGCTTATCCTGAGGCTTGAGCGAAGGCCAGCCACGGGTGGCACCGACCTCACTGGTCACCATGGCCACTGACTGCGGGTGATCGCCGGAGAGGATGCCGATTTCGCCAAATCCGAGTTGACGAAGCCGGCCAATGGCCTGGCCCGCCCCCTGGCGGATGCGATCGGAGACGCTGAGAAACCCCAGGGCCTGGGCATTGCGGTAGACCATCAGCGGCGTGGCACCCCGCTGCTTGATTCCCTCCAACTGCGGTCGCAGGGCCTCGGGCACAGCCGCCATGCCGCCGTGCAGATAAACACTGCCCACTTCAATCAACTGCCCATGCAGCGTGCCGCGTACCCCCAAACCGATCTCCGTGCACAGATCGCGGGCCGCCTCGATGGACACCCGCGCATAATGGGCTGCCTGCACCACGGCTCGTGCCAGGGGATGGGTGGCCAGACATTCGACGCTGGCCGCCTGACCCAGTATCTCGCGTTCGCTGGTGCTTTCCACGGTAAAGATTCGCTCCACCCGCGGATTGCCTTCGGTGAGGGTGCCGGTCTTGTCGAAGAAGAGGGTATTGGCCAGGGCCGCCCCTTCGATATACTGCCCGCCCTTCACCAGAATACCGGCGCGCGCCGCACGACCGATGGCGGCAACGGTGGCCGTGGGTACGGCCAGAATCAGGGCGCAAGGGCAACCAACAATCAGTACTGCCACGGCCCGGGAGAAATCACCGGTCAGCAGCCAGGCCACCAGGGCGCAACCGAGGATCAGTGGGGTAAAGACGCGGGCAAAACGGTCGATGAAGGCAATCGACCTGGGCTTCTGGTTCTCGGCCTCTTCCACCAGGGCAATGACCCGACCCAAGGTGGTATCGCTGCCCACCTTCTCCGCCCGCAGGTGCAGTACGCCGTTGTGGTTGAGGGTGCCGGCCAGTACCTGGTCGCCTCCCTGCTTCGCCACCGGCATGGCCTCGCCGGTGATGGCCGACTCGTCGGCCGAGGAGCTGCCCTCCAGGACCACTCCGTCCACCGGGATTTGTTCGCCGGGTTTGACCAGCAAATGATCGCCAAGGCGCACCTGATCAACGTCGATGAGCTGTTCCTGGCCGGCCTCAATGCGCAGGGCCTGCTTGGGCGAAACCTGGATCAAGGCCTGTATCGAGCGCCTGGCTGATTCGGCGGTGGCCTCTTCGATTAGAGAGCCCAGCACCATGATGGTACTGACCACAGCGGCGGTCAGCAGCTCACCACCCGCCAAACTGGCGACAATGGCCAGGGCCAACAACTCGTCGACATTGACGCGCCGCTCAAGCAATCCCTGGACCGCACCCACCACAATCGGCAGCCCATTGACAGCAACCGAGGCCAGGTACAGCCCACTGCTCACCAACTGTTTCCTGGCGCCCGGCTCCAGCCATTGCTCCAGCACAAAGCCGGCCAGGGCCAGCAGCGCTCCGATACCAAGTTTGATAAAGGCGCTGCTTTGCAGTAACTCCTCGTAGACCCCTAAACGGGAAAAACGACCAATCATGCTTCCTTCTCCTACTCGTATGCGGGAATAACCTGCCTGCGATTATCGTATTTTTTTAAGATGTTCCATCAGCTCGTCAATGAGCCGCTCATCGTGATCCACCAAGGATTTGGCTATGCACCCGCGCAGATGATCACCGATCACCTGGGTCCATACCCCACGCAGGGCACCGGTCACCGAGTTGATCTGCCGCAACACCTCGATACAATCCTTGTCCTGTTCCACCATGGCAGCCAGCCCCCGCACCTGCCCCTCAATTCGGTGTAATCGCTGGATCACCCGGTGTTTATCCTGATCGGTTCCACACAAACTCATCGTTATCTCCCTGAATCTATTCATTCAAATAGAGCATAGGGCCATACCCTATATTGGCAACATAACCGAACGACGAATTACAGGCAACACATAAAATTAAATTATCCTAACAATGAAAAGCAAAGAAAACAAAATGAGAATGGATTGGTGCAGAATTACGGCTTTTCGCCGCTGAGGAGAAAAACGCTGAAGCGGGTGGGTTGTGGTTGGGAATCGGTTTTAACGATGTGGGTGGCAGTTTGCGCGCTGACGCGATGAAAGCCGGCCTGCCTCAGGGACGCAGACAAGGCTTCCCGGTCAAAGCCAAAATGAAAGACACCGGTGTTATCCGTATGAAAACGGCCCTGCTCCAAGTCAAGATCGGCAATGCACAGACGGCCTCCGGGGACAAGGACGGCAAAGAACAGCGCAAGCAAGGGGGCAATGTGCTCCACATGATGCAAGGTCATGCTGCTGACCACCAGATCGTAGCGACCCGGCATTTTTTGCCCCTGAACAACATCACAGAGCACGGTGCGGGCATTGGCCAGCTTGAGACCATCAATCTTGCGGTTGAGCACGGCCAGCATACCGGGGGAGCTGTCCAAACCAGTGATGGCATGGACCAAGGGCTGCAATTGCAGGGTCAACAACCCGGTGCCGCAACCGAAATCAAGCACATCCAGGTTGGTGGTCTGCGGCAGTTGGCCGAGGATGGCATCAGCGACATCCTTGGCCAGTTGCACCCGCTGCGGCCGCTCGTCCCATTGCTCGGCCTCCTGATCAAAATTGCGATGTTCCATGCTCATGACAACCCTCCCGACTGGTTCCGTGCGACAACAATAACGGTTTTGCGCAAACAACGACAATCACAGAAGAGGCAACGTCTGCATGGCAGGCCACCCAGACGGGCAAACAAAAAATTGTATAATCGAAACAATCACTCAGCACAACACCTGTGCAATAAAAAATATGATTACCACCGAACCTCAGCCAGCTTCAATACACGCTGGGGAATCGGCGAAGTCGCTATCGCGACAGCGG
>CAZXHS010000007.1:0-212821 GCA_964639845.1 uncultured Desulfobulbus sp.
CCGCTGTCGCGATAGCGACTTCGCCGATTCCCCAGCGTGTATTGAAGCTGGCTGAAGTTCAATGGTAATCACAAAATAAAATGTAATGTGAAAATAAATAGATAATGCTATGGCGCTCGTTAACTGTGTTGAATGCGGGAAAGAGATCTCCGATAAAGCACGATGGTGTCCGCAATGCGGCTATCCCTATGAGGAGCGCCGAAGTGTTGAAACCGCTCATGAGAAAGCATCGGGACGCACGTTTTTTTCAGAAATGTGGAGGAAGAGATACACCATTGTGGGCATGCTTGCGCTGGTGATGCTGCTGCTGATAGCGGTTTCGTTTTGTTCTGTAGTGCTCACCACTGGTCATCATTGACGCCTTGTGTCGCGGCTCTGTGTGGGGGAGTGGGCCACGCAGAGCAAAATAATGTTTGAGATTTTAGGGAGCGGCGAAGTGATTGGGTGAAATCGAAATGTGTCCCCTTTTCTCCCAGGGCCACCTCTGTGCCGTAGGTTGTGGCTGAGCTTCGCGAAGCCCAACGTTGCAGGACCGTGATTTGTTTTGCTGAGCTGGGTGCTTAACTCATATTTGTGCGATTGATCATTACACAGAATAATTTTCACTTTGAATGCGACTCATCTTGCTTGCGCGTGCCTCAAAAAGAAGTTGATCTATTTCCTTCTTCCCTTGTTCTGAGAGAAGCAGTGGGTAAAGAGAATTTTTATCAAGTTGTCCGCTTCTTTCGTCGAGTCCAGAAAGAATCCGTATAGACATTGCCCGATCAATGGCCCATAGCATATCCTGTTCGGGTATGGCTGTGATTTCCCAAAGTACTTCACCCTCGTTATTCACTCCTTTGGCTCGAACTAGCCCCGCTTTCATGAGGAGTGCTAGAGCCTTCTTGATATCAGTAGTTGTGATTTGACCAATTGCCATCAGTAGCCCTTTTTCCCTGAGCTCTGATCGGGGGGCTTGGCCAATTGATAGTAGCGAATTGAAACATTTGATTAGAATTGGTAAGGGAATAGCTCTCCACCCCTTTTTGCGAAGAATAGTTCTCAACTGTTCTGTTGAGCCAAAGTCAGTGTCTATTTCGTTTTTGGTCGCCACTTTTTTTAATTCAGCTTGGCCATTTGAATCCTTAAAAAAAGCCCAATAAACATTGTGTTCATGCTTGATTCCAATCCCATCAACGGCTCGGATGAAATCTGTAAAGCTTTTAAACCCTAAAACCCTTTCATCAAATGCACTGTCGATGTTGAGCATACAATTTTTTAGGTTTGAGCAGTTGGCTGGTCCATCGAATGTTTTTAACGCAGCTTCAAGTGCATCAGCCGCATCGTCAAATGCCGATGCACGTACAGAATCATCCTGTACTTCATCAGGTTGTATCGTTTCAGTATAATAAAAGCGTGAGCAAGAACTCTTGACAGATTCACTGAGGGCAGAACGAGGGCCGACTCCAAGGACTTGCTTGCCTTTTTCTCGTAATCTTCTGAAGAGAGGGCTGAAATCAGAGTCACCGGTAGCTAAGGCTATACATTGGAGATCCTCTCGAGTGGCATAATCCATAACATCAACGGTAATTTGAATATCCGCCGAATTTTTTCCACTGACCGGGTGAAAGGTATGAATGAATTCAAAACCGAGGCGATTTAGTGTGCTTTGATGGGCGGTAACATTTGCATTGGTCCATCGTGCATATGCCTTGCGCACTACAACACTGCCAATAGAACTAATTTCTTCAAGAAATGTTGTTAATCCATCCTGTTTGATCCACTGGGTAAGGTTTTCGGCATCAACAAATATTGCTACTCGATTGTCCCCTGTCATTTTTTCACCCCTTGCCGTCCGTTATAAACAACCGCTCCCGTCGCAGCGAAATCCCGAAACCCATGCAAAGCCTCTTCCCGCATCAGCCCCTCGATTAACTCAATTCCTCGTTTCGCCAGTTCTTCTCGCCAGTTCTCCGGCATCGGCCCTTCGTCAAAGCCGGTGATGGCCATCATCGCATCGTCGGCACCGGCGATGACCAGAGAGCGGATGCCCGACCAGAGCACAGCGCCGAAGCACATGGCGCAGGGGCTCCAGTTGACCACCAGTTGATGGGCGGGTAGGCCGGGGCCACCGAGATCAAAGGTGCCGAGCATCTGCTGGGCCAGGGTCAGGGCGGTGATCTCGGCATGGGCCGAGGAGCAGTTGAGCGGCAGCACCCGGTTGACGCCGATGATGATCAGTTTGCCGGAGTCGCGTTCAAAGACGCCGGCGGCAAAGGGACCGCCGCTTTGGTGCTCGGTATTGAGACGGGCAAAACGCAGCACCGCTGCCATGCGATCCGGCAAGTTGGGAATATATTCGGGAAGTTGTTGCAACTCGGACTCTGCCCAATGCGGCAGGTCAAGGGTGAAGCGGGGGAGGGGAGTTGGCATGATCTAGCTCCAGTGGCAAAGGTGGACTCAGGTTCCATGAGCTTGCGACGAACGGGAAAAAGCCTGCATCCGACGACCAGGATTTTTCTGTTATGGTTTTGAGTTGTCTTCGGTATGGGTGCAATCATTGATGTATTTCTGCAAGATCTTGGTGAGTTGCGTCTCCGATCTTCCTTGAAAAATCACATTGTCGATCTGCCATTGCTCCTTTTCCTGATGCAGAAGCACCCTGATCGTCGATGCCGCAGTCCGATGCGGATGGCCTTTGGGAAATTGAGGATCCGCATAGACCAGCTCGACACCGGCGTTGGCCTGGCTGCCCTCGATCGTGAGGTCGGTGTACACCACCTCGCTGGCCCCTTCATAGATGCCGGTGTACAGGTTCCCTTCGATGAGATCAGGCTTGTCGCCGGCAGGGGCTTTGTTGATACATATCGTCTCGGCAGCCGCCGCCTCACCAAGCAGCTTGATCAGGGCCGGACTGAACACGGCCCTCAGCTCTTCGCGTTCCGCCTCGGTCGGCAGCCCCGATGAAGGCCGCACCAGTTCCTTTGCATAGAACTGCGCCAAGGTACGTTGCGGTGACGAGTCTGCATGGGCGAAACCACAGCTGAGTGCAACAAAAAGGGCAATAAGGATGTTTTTCATACAATAGTCGGCTCCTGATGAGGGCAATGCACAGGTCTGGCGCAGGCAATCTGCTTCACCGTTCCCAGCGTATCCCCTCGGCTTGGTTGATCTCTTTTTTCATCGGCACTCTTACCTCGTGAACAGGCATTTTTGTATCCATTTGTCAGGATGGGCGCTGAACTCATGCCAACGGCACAACTTGATGACTCGTTCATGCTCATAGTCAATCGTCGCCAGTTTGCGATCTTTTTTCAGCCAGACCAGAAATCCCTCAGCACCGTAGTTGTCGACCTTGGCTGCAAGATCGAAAAATTCGTGTCGTTGAGTTCCACGCCGTTATTAATCAGCCAATCGACCACAACGGTTTTGTTTTCCACCAGCGCCAGCGCCAGGGTCAGGGGGAGTTCCTTGATGTGCTCGCAGTTGTCAAAAGGCCGGTTCAGCTCCCATCCCTGAAGGAGGCACTGTTCCAGGGCTGCCAGATCCTGCCGCATGATCAGCCTGGCCATCGGGCTGAGTTCGGTGTTTTCGCCAAAGAGATGATAGGGGTTCATGTTGTCTATCCCGTATTGGAGGAAAGGTCACTGTGCCGGCCCGCTGCCAGGGACGCGCTGATCTGTTCCCTGCTATTTTGCGTCGATCAAAGGCGGGTTCCGGTACTGCTCGATCGCCGTAGTCAACTGCTCAAAGCGTTGCTGGCTGATGTTGCCGCTTTCGAAGCGGTGCTTGAGCCCCAGGGTCATATCCTCCTCCGTCAGGCTGCACCAGTCCCAGAGCATCATCTCATAATTCAGCCAGCCCGCCGTTTCCCAGGCGATCATCCGCATCTCCAGGATATCCTCTCTCCGATATCCACGGCAGAACAGTTCATGAACAAAGCGGTCGTAATACGGCGGATCATGATCGGTGTCCAGTACCTCCTCCAGCACACATTCCCAGGAAGAGAGTCCGGCAAGATGGGGAAGCGTGGCCAGTTCGGCATCGCTCAGGGTGGGGAGTCGGTCCATTGCCTCCAGGAGCCTTCCGTGGGACTTGGTTGTGTTGAGAAAGGCGGGGGGCACAAAAACAGGCGATATGGGGTTTGTTTGTTCAGCGCTTCTCCCCTGGAACGGTAATCCTGCAACCGCCTCTTTGGCCTGACGAAGACTGCCGCCGTGTATCTCTCGATAGCAACGGATGGCCCACACCGACATACCGGCTTGCTGCAGGCGGGTAACATCGTCCATGGTGGCCTGTCCTGGCTGCGGGTACAGCCCTGCCCGACGCAGCCTGGCGAGCTGAAACGCTGTAAATCCCTGGATGATGCCCACCAGCACCACCGCGAGCACAGCCACCCAACTGAAGAAATTCATGGAGTCTCCACCATTGCTTTGTCTTTTAGAACGAACTTGTGTGCTCGTAACAAGCCAGGAGAGACTTAGGGCAAAGGTCTTCCGCTTGCAGGATCAAGCTGCCTGGCCCGGGCCATCGCTGCCAGCATCTGTTTTGACGGCTGCGGGGGAGGCGGAGTGTGCTGCACATGCTTTGTCCACTCAAAGATGCTGTCCCATGGCGGCAGAGCCGCCGGAGGCAGCGGGGCGATACGCTCCAGATCATGTATTTGGGGATATTCGTACTGATGTTCGATCAGAAAAAGGCGTAACTGTTCGTAGCGGTTCACCCGCTCGGGGTCAGCAACGTATTCTTTCAGGCGCCACCTGGATCGTTGGTCCTCGGCAAACAATTCTTTGCGTTGATAGGCGTCATTGCAGCTCAATCTCGCCCAGTTTTGCCCCGCCAGGCCCGGCGGTTTCGTAAAAAACCTGATATCTCCCGGCGGGAATGTCGTCGAGATTGACCGCGTGCAGCGGGCCGGTCTGCGCACCTTGTTCGAACACCTGCGTTACGACGTGGATCAGGAGCAGCGTGTCATCCCTTCGAATTGCTATCTTTTTCACGGCCAGGCCGGAATTGATCAGTGTTGGCGCGTGAGTGACCGTGGTCAGCCCGGAAACATCATAGGTGACTGGCAGGAATGTTTTTCCTGCTTTCTGCACAGGCTGCGAGATGCGAATCCCTCCTGTCTTGCAGATAAAATCCCAATCCCGAGCCTCTGCGGTCGCCCAACCGATGATTCCGGCGTGGGCGAGCGTGTTCGTCAACAACATTGCCAAAATGAGCAACCCTTTTTTCATGGTCGGTTTGCTCTGCACCTCAGGCGCCCATGATCTTCTTGCGGAAGAGGAAGAAGACCGCGCCCAGCAAACAGAGCCCGGCCCAGAGGTAGTCCAGGGTCAGCTTTTCCTTGAGGTAGAGTACCGAGAAAGGCACAAAGATCGACAGGGTGATCACCTCCTGCAAAATCTTCAACTGGCCCACGCTCATCACGCCATGGCCGATGCGGTTGGCCGGTACCTGCAACAGATATTCGAGTAGGGCAATGCCCCAACTGACGAGGGCGGCGATCAGCCAAGGCTTGTGCGACAGGCTTTTGAGATGACCGTACCAGGCAAAGGTCATGAAGATGTTGCTGCACGAGAGCAACAGAATAGTGAGGGTGTAACGATTCATGGTGAATGGTTGATGAGGTTCATGACTGCTGTTCAGACCAGGCTGCCAACTCATTGCCGCCTGGTTCGCGAAAATGGAAACGGCGGCCACCGGGAAAGGCGAAAACGTCACGGGTCAGGACGCCTCCAGCCTCCAGGACAGCCTGAAGCGCGGCGTCCAGATCAGGCACGTGGATGACCGGCAACGGGCAGGTTGAGCGGTGGGCCGCATCGGCGTTGAGTCCGCTACCGATGCCGCTGGCGTTGGTGTCGGCATAGTCATCGCCCCAGGCGGTGTAGGACCAACCAAAGACATGGCTGAAGAAATGTTGGGATCGAGCCAGATCGGTGGAATTAGAAACGGGCAATTCGATGTAATCTATGTGATTTGTGGTGTTCTTCATGGCCAGGGTTCCGTGGTGAGGGGGAATCGGAAAGGATGGGGCATAGTAGCAGCCTGCCGGTTGCTTTCCAAGGGAGAACTTGGCATCGGCCAGAGGATGGCCTTGGCGAAAACTCCTGCTGACTTTCCACGCACTCACGACTACAATAGACAGACTTTACCCCGGCATTTTCCCATCCATGGAGGGCTGCCCCATGTCCGTCGACCCCTGTTCCTTGCCCCTGGTCTCCGATGCACTCAAGGCCAATCTGCGCGAAACCGCCGCCCCGGTGGTGATCAATCCGGCCTACGGGCTGCTGCGCGATGTGGTCTGCCGCTTTCAGGGGCTGCTTGGCAAGCTCGATACCCTGCTCTATGAGATCAGCCATCCCTACCACAACTGGAAGCTGATTATCCCTGAGTTGCGGGCCTTTGCCCTGAAAAACTGCACCCACTATCGCGACCACGAGCAAGGGCCGGCGGCCTTTACCCTGTTCATGTCGATCTTCTTTGATGCGCTCAAGGAGTCCACCCGCAACGATGAGCTGTTGCAGCGTATCCTTGAGGCCATGCTTGCCTATGCCGACAAGCTGATCCTCTCCATGGACAGCAACGCCCTGTTCCGTTTTGAGGGCGCCCTGGCCGATTTCTTCACCCGCTTGCAGGCCTTGGATGAAAGCGAACCCCAGGTGATGCTCTCCATGGTGCAGGGGCATCATCCGGTGCGCAAGATGGCGCAGCAGGTGATCGCCCTGCGGCGGCAGCAGCCCGAGCGGCCCTTTGATCTGGCCGCTCTGGCCCGGTTGATGCGCACCATCCTCACCCGCAACTTCGAGTATTGGCTCAGCGAGGAGGACCCGCTGCCCTGGTTCGAGGAGCAGTGCGGCGATTATTGCAATCACTGGCATGGCCAGGCCTTGCTGCTCGGCGTCTCCCATGCCCGTATCCTGGAATGCCGCCTCACCCTGCAAGCAATCGAGTGTTCCACCGATACCCAGGCTGCCCTGGAACGACTGCTCACCCTGCCCAACCACATGGATCTGGTGCGGCTCTATAAGGAAATCCCTGCCAAGATGGTGGCCACCGACCCCTGTGACGAGGCCTCCTGCCATTTTGTCGAGAACCGCAAACTGCTCTTCCTCTTCCGTATCATGGAGACCAAGGGGCTGACGCTGATCCACGAGGAGACCCTGCGCGAAATTAACCGCTCCCTGGTGCAGTTGATCCGTAAGCAGAGCTTTGAGGAGATCGAGCAGTTCTTCGTCACCACCTTTCACCTGCTTAAGGCCAATGTCCGCCGTTACCCGCACACCTCGCTGCAATGCATCCAGGTGATCGGCAATGAGGTGTTCAAGCGCGGCAACTCGCGGTTGGTGGAGGCCTTTTTGTGGGAGGCGGTGCGTTTTGGCTTTCAATACGCCAACGTGCGCGGCGTGGACGAAGACTGGCAGCCCATTGCCAACCCGGCACATCTGACCAATATCCGCGTTTGGCTCAATTTGATCGCCCAGGAACCCAAGTGGTGCTCGACTTTGTTCTCGGCGCTGATCATCAACCTGCGGCTTTCCGGCACCTGCGTGCGCGACACCGATCTTTTCCAGCGCGACATCACCGAACTCCTCAACCACCCCATCGGCCCGATCTACAACCTGGCCAAGCAGTTCACCAAGCTGATGCCGGTTTTTTTCAACGAGATTGGCGCTGAGGGCGAGCTGCGCGATGTTTCCACCGAGCTTGATGAGATCCACAAGCGCAAGGATGTGTTGATCCATTTTCTGCGCAAACAGGCCCATGTGGAGTCAAGCAACCTCATCGTCGGCTTCATCGAAGGGATCTTCACCTTTTGGATCACTTTGGATAAGTCCTACCTGCACGATTACCTACCCGAAGAGGTGTTGCAGCAGGTGACGGTGGACGGCCCCTTTGTCGATGATCAGCACGTCCTGGCGGAACGGATTAAAAATGAACTTCGTTTCAATCACATGGGCCAGATCCTCGCCTGGAGGGATGAGGAGCGACAGGAGTTCCTCGACCGGCAGAGCGATCTCTCCGAGGTGGAGCGGCGGCGCTTCAATCTCTTGGTGCGCATGTACAAGCTCCTGCATCAAAAATACAACCTCAGTCTGCCGGAAATCCACCTGCAACTCAAGCATGCCCTGGCCAATGGGTTTCCCGAACTGGCCCGGCTGCTGGAGGTGCTGGCAGAGGATGACCCGATCCATTGCCTCGATGCCCTGCTTGATGAACTGGAGCATTTGCAGGAGGTGATCCTCAGTGCCGAAAAATTCGAGCCCAAGGAGGAGATCTACTACAAGCGCCACATCGCCGTGGATATTCCTTCGGTCTATGGCCGCTATTCCGAGCGCAAGTTCGACGCCCTTGGTCTGACCTTTCGCCTGGAGAGCCTGGCCAATGTCTATCTGGAAAAGCTCTTTGCCACCGTTAATCTCAACTTCATCACCCAGGCGACCTTCATCCGCATCCTCAAGTGTTTGCGGCTTTTTACCCGTGCGCTACAGATCGACGGTATCTCCAGCCGCCGCCTCGACACCTACATCAGCCTGTTGGCCACCTCCATTGGCATCCGCCGCTTCTCCTACACCCAGCACCTCGATATCATGCGCGGGCTCTCCGAAGGGGTGAAGGATATCATCTATGCCTATTACACCAATGTCCACCAGAACAACCTCTCCATCATCGTGCCGCAGATCGGCAAGGACAACCTGCTGCTCAAGTACCACAGCTCCTGGAACGAGAAGAACATGCCGGAGACGGTACTGCGTATCTCGGAGATCTTTTTCCGCGATCTCATCTCCACCACCTTCGGCCTGCAACATCTGGATAACTTCATCGGCAAGGTGATCAACACCCTGGAGGCGCAGAAAGACATCCTCGATGAAAAAATGCTCGACCTGCTCATGACCTATAACCCGGAGAAGGCGATCTCCAGCCTGCATGCGGAAAACCTGCGCACCCACAACCTCATCCACCTGGGCAATAAGGGCTTCAACCTGGTGGTGCTCACCCGCGATAAGATGCCGGTGCCACCGGCCTTTATCATCACTACCGAGGTTTTTCGCTGCTACCGTGCCATCCGCAAGTTCGAGCGGGCGCGCGACGAGTACATGCGGCGGGTGCGGACGGCGGTCACCAGCCTGGAGCAGTTGAACGGGCGGGTGTTCGGCTCGCCGGAGCGGCCGCTGCTGCTCTCGGTGCGCAGTGGCGCCGCCATCTCCATGCCGGGCATCATGTCCACCATCCATAACGTCGGCATCAACGAGGAGTTGGTGGAGGAGTTCATCGGCAACCATCCCAAGTCAAAGTATTTTGCCTGGGACAACTTCCGCCGCTTCCAGCAGTCCTGGGGCATGGCCAACGGCATGGAGCGCGAGGATTTTCAGGAGCTGATGAACACTCACAAGCGCCAGTACAAGGTCCATTACAAACGCGATTTTTCGCCGAACCAGATGCGGCAGTTGGCCCTTGATTACCAGCAGTTGGTGCGTGGCCGGGGTTTTGGCATCCCCGAGGATCCCTGGGAGCAGTTGATCAGGGCGGTGGATATGGTGTTTGACTCCTGGCATACGCCCAAGGCCCAGGAATACCGCCATCTCATGGGCGTTTCCGACGATTGGGGTACGGCGGTGATTGTGCAGACCATGGTCTTTGGTAACCTCGGCGCCCAGGCCGGCAGCGGCGTGCTTTTCACCGCCCATCCCTATCGCAAGGTACGGCGGGTGGCCCTGTGGGGCGACTATGCCACCGGCGATCAGGGCGAGGATATCGTCTCCGGTCTGGTGACCAGTCACCCCATTTCGGTGGAGCAGGCGGAGATCGACGGCCGTGACGAGAACAAGAGCCTGGAGCGGCGTTTTCCTTTGGTGTATCAACGTTTGTTGGCCATCAGTCGTGAACTGGTCTACGACAAGGAGTGGAACCCGCAGGAGATCGAGTTCACCTTTGAAGGCCCGGAGGCGGAGCAGTTGTTCATCCTCCAGACCCGTGACATGATCACCATCAAGAAGAAGGAACACCTCACCGTGTTCGCCGATTCCGACCATGCGCACAAATCGATCCTTGCCAAGGGGATTGGCGTCTCCGGATCGGCCATGTCCGGCAAGGCAGTGTTCAATGAGGAGAATATCATCCAACTGCGCGACAAAGAACCGGGTACCCCCCTGATTCTCATTCGTCGCGACACCGTACCCGAGGATATCCGCGAGATTTCCCTGGCCGATGGCCTGGTCACCTCACGCGGTGGCCAGACCTCGCACGCCTCGGTGGTGGCCACCCGCCTGGAAAAAACCTGCGTGGTTGGCTGCCGCGACATGCAGGTCTATGAAAACGACGAGTATGCCGAGATAAACGGCACCCGCATCACCTTTGGCGCGCCCATCGCCATCGATGGCCGCCACGGTTTACTCATCGAGGGCAACTACCCCCTGAGGGAAGAGGTGCATATTTTGCCGTTGTGAGGGGGCGCGCATCGGTCATCCAATAACCCCGCCCAGGAGCAGCAATGCCAACCAAAAAACTGATCTATGCCTTCAGTTGCGCGGGCTGCGAGCCGGAAGTCCTTAGCCTGGAGTTCGATGCTCAGACCATCGAGCTGGTCGCCAATACCCTGGACACACCCCCGGATTGGGCCTTGTTGGAGCATTGCCGCTGCCCGCATTGCAGCCTGGACAGTGGGCGGCATCGCTCTTGCCCGTTGGCCGCAGCCATCGCCGGGGTAGTGCATCGTTTTGCCGGCATCCTTTCCCATGATCAGATCTTTTTGCAGGTGACCAGCGAGGAGCGCATTGTCTCGCAAACCACCACGGCGCAACGGGCGCTCAGCTCCTTCATGGGCGTGGTGATGGCGGTCAGTGGCTGCCCGCACACCGCCTTTTTCAAGCCCATGGCCCGGTTCCACCTGCCGCTGGCCAGCGAAGAGGAGACCATCTACCGCTCCACCTCCATGTATCTGCTGGCCCAGTATTTTCGCGCCCGAAACGGCCTTGCTGTGGATCTCACCTTGGAAGGGCTGGAGAAAATCTACCGCGATCTGCAAGTGGTCAACACCGCCCTGGTGGAGCGGCTGCGCGGTGCCTGCAAGGGCGATTCTTCGGCCAATGCCGTCATCATGCTCGATATGTACGCCCGCATCATGCCCTATGTCATTGAGGATAAGCTGGCGGATATCCGGCATCTATTTCAGGCCTATCTGGAGTAGTCGCCGCCAACAACGTTTTTCTTCCGTCACCACGTTTTGGTGGCGATGGATTCAGCCTTTTGTAATGTCCTTCAAGCCCTTATTGTTGAGAAAGTTTCTTCTTTGCCTGATGGCGATGGGACAGCTCCCCTCGCTTTTCTTTTTCTTCCACGGTGCACAGTCATGACCTCTCTTGCCCCCTTTCCCCGCCTTGCCCGACCACAGCAGCAGGTCTTTAGCGTTGACGACATGAGTTGCGAGCACTGCCAGGGGCGGGTGGAGCAAGCAGCCCTGGCGGTGGCGGAGGTGCAGTCGGCCCAGGTTGATCTCAGCGCTGGCAGGCTGACCACCGTCGGCGGTGAGGCCGAGGCCATTATCGCCGCCCTGGTTGACGCCGGGTATCCGGCCCGGTTGCAGTCGGGTAGTTTGCCTGTGTGCGCCGTGCCGCAATCCGTGGAAGTCCCCTCATCGCTGGCAACGACCACTGTCCCCACCTACCTGCTCAAGGTGGCGGATATGCACTGCGCCAGTTGTGTCGGCCGGGTGGAGCAGGCGATTACCGCTGTTTCCGGTGTGGCATCGGCGTCGGTCAACCTGGTGGAACAGACGGCGACTGTGTCCGGCGGCGATCCCGATGCGGTGGTGGCGGCGGTGGGTGCGGCCGGGTACGAGGCGGCCCTTATCCGTGAACAGCGACCAACGGCGGCGAGCTATGAGATCGATATCCTCGGCATGCAC
Organism: uncultured Desulfobulbus sp.; assembly: GCA_964639845.1. GTDB lineage: Bacteria > Desulfobacterota > Desulfobulbia > Desulfobulbales > Desulfobulbaceae > Desulfobulbus. The sequence continues at coordinate 11,885 of CAZXHS010000007.1, forward strand.
TGCGCCAGTTGCGTGGCCCGGGTGGAGCAGGCCATTCGCGCTGTGCCCGGCGTCCGTGCTGCCTCGGTCAATCTTATTGAGAAGATGGCCCGGGTGGAAGGCGGCGATGCCCAGCAGGTGGCGGCAGCCATTGTCGAGCAGGGCTATGGTGCCGCAGCTCGGCAGCAAGCAGCGGCGGAGGCCTTTGCCCTTACCTTGCAGCCCTGGCCGGAGCCGGCGGATCTGGAGCAGATCCGCGACATTCTCCTGGCCCAGGATGAACGGGCCGAACTGGAGACTGAGGGGCAGCGGTTGCAGGTGATCACCGCCGAGCATCCGGCGGATGTGGCACTGCGCCTGACCGATATCGGCTACCAGGTGCGCCTGGAAGAAATCTATACCGATCCGGGCCTGAGTCAGGCCGAAGAGACCCGGCGGGAGATCCACCGTTCCTGGCAGCGGGCGGTGGTGGCGGCGGTGGTTGGTTTTGGCATCATGGTCGGGCACATGGGCGGCTTTTTTCCCCATCTCCACGAAGGGCAAACATTCTGGGCAATCATGGCCCTACTCTGTTTGGGGACGATGTTGTTCAGCGGTCGCCATTACTTCATCGGTGCCTGGAAGCAAGCCCGGCATGGGGCAGCCAACATGGATACCCTGGTGGCCATGGGCACCGGCGCCGCCTGGCTCTCCTCGGTGTTGGTCATTGCCAAGCCGGATTTCATCCCCGGTGCGGCCGACCTCCTCTATCTCGATGCCTCGGTGATGATCCTTGCCTTTCTTCAGCTGGGCCATGCCCTGGAAACCCGGGCCAAACGCACCACCAGCGAGGCCATCAGTGCCCTGGTCGGGTTGCGGGCCCGCTCTGCCTCGGTGCAGCGGGCGGCGGGGCAGGTGGAGATGCCGGTGTCGCTGCTGCGCCTGGGGGATAGGGTGCGCGTCAAACCCGGCGAGAAGGTGCCCATTGATGGAGAAATCGTTGAAGGCCGCACCACCATCGACGAGGCCATGCTCACCGGCGAGCCCCTGGCCGTAAGCCGCGAGGTGGGCGATAGCGTCACTGGCGGCACCATCAACCGTTCCGGGGTCTTTGTCCTCCGCGTCACCCATCTGGGGGAAGACACCACCCTGGCGCGCATCATCCGCATGGTGAAGACGGCGCAGATGAGCAAACCGCCCATTGGCCGGCTGGTGGATCGCATTGCCAGCGTCTTTGTGCCGGTTGTGATCAGTATCAGTGCGATCACCTTGTTTGCCTGGTGGTGGCTGGCCATTGATCTGCCGCTGGCCCACGGTCTCAGCGCCGCCATTGCCGTGCTGGTCATCGCCTGTCCCTGCGCCCTGGGTTTGGCGACGCCGATCGCCATCATGGTCGGTACCAGCCGGGCCGCCCAGGGCAATGTGCTCATCCGCAACAGCGATGCCCTGCAGACCGCATCCACCCTGACCCACGTGGTGGTTGATAAAACCGGCACCCTCACCCAGGGGCGGCCAGCAGTGACCGGGCTCTATCCGGTGCCGGGAGTGGATGAGGATGAACTGCTGCAGTGGGCGGCTAGTCTGGAGAGCGGTTCCGAACATCCCCTGGCCGAGGCGGTGCTGCTGGCGCAGATGGAGCGCGGGGGCTCTTTGCTGTCATTGACCAATTTCACGGCTCTTCCCGGCCGGGGCGTGCAAGCGGAATATGAGGGCCAAGCGGTGCTGCTGGGCAATCATCACTTCCTGCGCGAACAGGGGCTCGATCTGCCCGAGGATCTGTTCACCATGGCCGAGGGTGCTGCGGCCGAAGGTGGAACGCCGATCTGGCTGGGGCGGCAAGGGGAGGTGTTGGGCCTGTTGATCTTACGGGATCCGCTGCGGCCCGATTCCGCCCAGGCGATCCAGGCCCTGCAACGTCAGGGCATCACCGTGGTGATGTGCAGCGGCGACAACGCGGCCACAGCCGAGGCCGTGGCGCGGCAGGTGGGGATCACCGAGGTGCACAGTGAGATCCTGCCCGAGGGGAAATTGCAGGTGATCAAGGGCTTGCAGGCGCAGGGTTTCCGGGTGGGCATGGTCGGCGACGGCGTCAACGATGCCCCGGCCCTGGCCCAGGCCGACACCGGTTTTGCTCTGGGCAGCGGCACCGATGTGGCCATCGAGAACGCCGACATCACCCTCACCGGCAACTCGCTGATGCTGGTGGCCGATGCCATTGCCATCTCCAGCGCCACCATCCGTACTATCAAACAGAATCTCTTTGGCGCCTTTATCTACAATGTTATAGGTATCCCCTTGGCGGCAGGACTGTTCTATCCGCTGATGGGCTGGCAGTTGGAGCCGATGTTTGCCAGTGCCGCCATGGCGCTTTCCTCGGTGACCGTGGTTACCAATGCCAATCGGCTGCGCTTTTTCCGGCCCTGAGAAGGGCCTACTTGAAGATGGCCTCCAGCCCCATGGCGCGCTTGCGGGCGAACTTGGGGATCAGCTTTGGTCGGGAGACATGCACCAGGCGATAGGTGAAGGACAACAGATGCAGGGTGAGCAGGTGGTCAAGCAGCCGGTAGCGCCGCTGCCGCCGCAGCAGCAGATCAATGAGCCAGCCCAGATAACGTCTCCGTACCCGCAAGGGCTTAAAGCTCAGTTTCACCTTATATCGGGGTCGGCTGCCGGCGGGGTGTTGCAGTTTGTAGTCTTTCTTGGCCTGCTTGAGTTTTTCGCGCAACTCCGGGGTGTACGGCAGGAAATAATACTCCCGTGCCAGGGCCAGCAGGGTAAAGGTATGGCGCATGTAATCGATATCCGCCACCGGCAGACCGGCCTGCTCGGCCAGCGCTCGCATGCGATCGATTTTTTCCAGCGCCGTCTTGGCCTGTGCTAAACAGGCTTCACTGTCTCGCACAAAGTGGCGCATCAGTTTGCGCATCGAATGGTTGATGAAGATGGTGTTCCAGTAGACCGCAAGCAGCGGTGGAATGCGCACCCGGCGGAAAAACCGTTGCTCACAGGCATACTCCGGGACGTAGAGCAGCTCCTTGACCGCGGCTTCGGAGAGCTGGAGCAGCTCCCACACTGCTTCCTCTTGTTCAATACCCTGTGATCGGCAGTAGTCGGCCACCGCCTCGCGGGCACTGTATCCCTGGGCAACAATGCGCAGGCTGACGCAGGCGTTGATCTCGGTCCACACGGCGCCATCTTCGAGAAAGGCCAGGCGGCGAAACGGCACCCAACCACCGGTCTGGCACCAGACCGAGATGCCGACCATATTCTGGGCCTGCTGCAACTCGCGGGCATAGTTCTCGTAATCGCCGCCGATGAAGGAGGGGTATTCGCCGCAGCCCTCGTACTCGCGCCGCGCCTGCAACTCGATGATCTTTTGCACCTTGGTGGCGAAAAACTGGGGATTAAGCGGCAGGTAGCGGAAAAAATCAGACTCGCCGTACTTCATCGACAGGATAAAGGCCGGGCTGGTGATGCCATCCAGGCTGCGGGCCAAGGTAGATTGCCGCCAGATGCAATCGCCCACCGGGTAGGCGCCCACGGTCCAGGTGCGCAGGATGAGGTGGCGTCTTTGGCGCTCGAAGATGGGCAGCAACGTTTCCAGGAGCCGGTTGAGTTGTTCGGGGGTGCGGATGTGCAACTCGCTGCGGAAGTGGTCTTTGACATCGTGGCCGTCACTTTCGCCGATGCGCATGATGATGCCGGCGATCTCCGGGAAATCCTGCAACAACTGATCAAGCAGTTCGCTGAGGAATTCGTTGATCCGCCGCTCATCGCCGTAGAGCTTCCCCTTGAGGCGCGGCGTCAGGCTGAGCACATCCATGGTCAGGTAGATGGCCAGACCCTGTTCGCGGAGGATAGCAAAGAGCCGGCGGAACTCCTGGCGGTAGAGGGCGATCATGTCGCGAATCTCCGCCTCGTACCAGGGGTGATCCGCCAGATGGGCAACATCATCCAGGCTGACTGCGTTGTAGCCCACCTGGTGTATGCGGGCGGCAAAAGAGCGCAGGTCCTCACCAATACGGTCGAAGCAGCGGCGGCGCTCGCTCTCCTCCAGGGGCAGATGGGCAAAGGGAATTTTTGACCAGTTGGTCCGCCCCTTGGCGCGCCCACGGAAGAAGGGGCCGATGGCATCGATGAGACACAGCGGCTCTCCCGCACCCTCCTGGCCAGGAAAACTTTCTTGATCAAAATTTGAAGCAACCTTCATAAAATTCGGGTAGAAAAGTTTTTGTGATAAATATTCTCACATGCATCCCGTTTTTCATTGCGAGACATCCAATGGCGCGGTAAGTGGTGCGTTCCATTGTGCAGGTCTCCTCGCTCATCGTCAACAAGCAGTGCTGTTATGAACAATATTTTTGCCCGCATCACCTACATTTTTGACCCCCTGCAAACCATTTACGAGCACGAAAAGGTGCACCGCAAAATCTCCATGGTGCTGGTGCTGCTTTTTGTCTGTAGTTTAGTGGCCATCGAGTTGGGCCGCCGTGGCCTGTTGCCGCAGGAACTGGCTGCTGTGGTGCCCGGCAACCATTTCTTTGCCGTGCATGCCGCTTTCACCGTCATCCTGGTGCTGGAGGTTATCAGCCTCATCTTCGTCCTGCCCTGCTCCTTTTCGCGTTCCGTGGGTAAGCAGTTCGAGATCCTGTCGCTGATCCTCATCCGGAATGCCTTTAAGGAGTTGTCCTATTTTGGCGAGCCGCTCGGTTACGAGGGCAATGTCGACAAGATCCTTCACATTCTGGCCAGCGGTTTTGGTGCCCTGCTTATTTTTGCCCTGCTTGGTGTCTACTATAAGATCCAGCGGCGCAGCGAAGAGGACAGCCGCCACATGGACTTATACAGCTTCGTTGCCTCGAAAAAGGCCATTTCCCTGATGCTGTTGGTCTCCTTTATCAGCATGGGCGGCTATTCCATGTATCAAAGTCTGGTGGGTATTGAACACCCGGATTTCATTCACAACTTTTATACACAACTGATCCTCACCGATATTCTCATCGTCCTGGTGTCGCAGTGCTTTCATCCTTCGGCCAAGATGATGTTTCGTAACTCCGGCTACGCCCTCTCCACCCTGATGATCCGTCTGGCTCTGGTGGCGCCGGTTTACCGCAATGTGCTCCTCGGTGCTGCGGCGATGATCTTCGCCATCCTGCTCACCCTGGTCAGCCAGCACCTCTTTCAGGAACGGCGGAAATAAAAAAGGGGAGGCAAATCGCCTCCCCTTTTGTGTATCATTGCAAACGCCGCCAAGATGAGGCGGTTGTTGTTACTTGGTGAACTCGATCACCGCATCGCAATATTCCTCCACCGCCTTCTGGATGGCGGCCTTGTCGGCATCGGTGGGGGTGCCCTGCCACTCGTAGGAGCCGAGTTTATCCCAGCCGGACTTTTCGGTCTTGGCCTCGAAATCCTTCTGCGCGCCGCCGGACCAGCCAAAGGAACCGAAGCGGAACACTTTTTTGTTGGTGACCTTCTTCACCTGTAATTCCTCAATCACATGCGCCATGGGCGGGAACATCTTGTACTCGTAGGTGGGCATGCCGAAGATCAGGCCGGCTGATTTCCAGGCCGAGGCGAGGATGTACCCGATCTCGTCACCCGGCACCTGGAAGACGTGTACCGGGATGGATTTCTTGCGCAGGGTCTCGATCACCAGGCTCAGCACCTGCTTGGTGTGGCCGTACATAGAACTCCACACCACCGTCACCTCGCGTTCGGCCGGCCCCTTGCTGTACTCGGCGTAACGTTTGTACAGATCAATGATCACCGCCGGGTTGTCGCGCCAGATGATGCCGTGCGAGGGGCAGATCACCTTCACCTCCAGGCCGCCCAATTTCTCCAGGCCCTTGAGTACGAAGGGTGAGAAGGTGGCGACGATATTGGCATAGTAGCGCAGGGCCTCTTCCTCAAAGAACTGGTGTTTTTCCGAGGAGATCTGGTCGTCAAAGATGGCGTTCTCATCGATGCTGCCGTAGGAGCCGAAGGCGTCGCAGGAGAAGAGAATCTTGCGCTTGCGCTCGTAGGTCATCATTGTTTCCGGCCAGTGGATGTTGGGGGTGTCGAAGAACTGCAACTCATAATCCCCCACCTCTAAAATCATGCCGTCGGTGATGGCGATGGCACGCTCGGCCGGGACACCGGCAAAGGCGTTCAGCAGCGGAATCGCCTTCTTGGTGCAGTAGATGACCGCCTTGCTGTTTTTCTTGCAGAATTCGCGCAGCCAGCCGGAGTGATCCGGCTCCATGTGATTGACGATGAGGATGTCGATATCCTCGATGGCCAGGGTAACGCCGCCCATCTGTTGGATGAACTCCTGGGGAAAGTTGAAGATATCCTGGGTGAGGTCGATGAGGACGTTCTTTTCGCCCTTGATCAGATAGCCGTTGATGGAAATGCCGTGGGGAATCGGCCAGATACCTTCGAAGAGGTAGTTTTTGTCTTCAATGTTGACGGAAAGACGATAGATATCGTCGACGACTTGCTTGATGTGCATGGGGTGTGACTCCAAACCAATGATTTGAGGGGATATGGTCGCAAAAATGCGTGAGCTGTTGCCAGAATAGCGTGGAAGATAAGCAGGTTACTGAAAAAATGCCAGGAGCAAAATGACCCGAAATCCCCTTTTTTCGGGCCAATTTTTCCCGCCTGCCCGCTTCAGCCCATCATCGGCAGGGTGCGGGGTTCATCGCAGCTGATGCCGATGGCATCACCCGGACATCCTTCCAGATCCACCCCGGACAGCAGGTTAAAACGAGGGCTTGCCTTGCAACTCACGCCAATGCGCTCCAACTCATCGATATTAAACCCCACCAAGCGCACACTGCCCACCTCCATCAGCGGCCGCCGAATCAACAGCGGCTCGGCGAGCATGGCCTCCAGGGCCTGGGCCTCATCCATGCTGTGGATATCCACCTCGCCGGATTTCACCTTGGGCGACAGCGGATTGAACCACTGCGCCACCGGCAGGGCGCCGAAAAAGGAGCGCAGCTCCTCGCGGGTAAAGGGGAATTCGAGCAGGTTTTCGGTGATGAGGCGGTGCCCGGCGGAGAGGAGAATGGCCTTTTGACGGGCGTTACCGGTGCAGTGGGGTTTTTCGAAAAAGCGGATGGTGGTCTTCATGGCGTCTTCCTCCGTACTGCTTCACAATGGATGGGCGCTATCCGCTCACCGTGACGCAGTTGGTGACGGATGGCAGCATGGATGTCATCAAGGACTTCAAGATCAGAGAGGATGGCCTCCTCCTCCGGGCTGCGCAGGTGCAGGGAATGCATGGCACCGTGGCGCATGCATAACCGGCGCGGTGCCAGCAAAGCCAGCAGCGGATCGTGGGTGGCGGAGAGGACAATTTTCTCCTGGGAGAGCAGCAGGTTGAAGGCGGCGCGGCGGTCGATGCCGGCGTTTTCAATCTCGTCGATGAGCACGATCGGCGAGCGACAGACCAGAGCGGTGTCCGCCACCATCAGTGCCCGGGTCTGGCCGCCACTGAGACTGGTCAGCGGGGTCGATCCGCTGAAGGATTCGCCGGAAAGCTCGTTGGCGGCGGCGATGGTCTCCTGCACCAGCGTCCGGTTCATGCCCCGGCTCTCCACATGCAACTCGAGCAGTTCCTCGACCGTGGCATCGAGCACAAAGGACATGGTCTGGGAGAGTTGGGCAATCAACTGGTCGCCGCCGGTGGAGAACCGTTTGTCGGCGGCGCTCTGGCCATCCACCAGGATCTGCCGACCGCTGGGAGTGTCGCCGGTGGCCAGCCATTCGATATCGGCGAGCAAGCGGCTCTTGCCCGAACCCGTGGGACCGACGATGGCCAGCAGATCGCCCCGTTGCAGGAAAATGCGTGACACCATCTCGGGCTGGCCGGATTTGTCGTGCCCGGCGATGATTTCTACCTGGGTGAGCGAAGCGGTGCTGCCGAGCAAGGTGTGCAGTTCATTGATGCGCTCAATGAGGCGCGCAAGAAATCCCTCCGCCGACTGCTGCCGCAGGCTGGCCCATTGGTCCAGCTTGGCACCCAAAGTGGCCTGTTCGTCGGGATCAAACTCGATGCCGACCTCCAGCAGGGCGGATTCCAGCAGGGGATGCTCATTGAGCAGGGTGGCGAGGCTGGTTTGAGCCAGGATTTGAGGAGTCAGGGCTTGCACGGTGTTTTTTGTGTTCTCTTGATAGGTTGTGTTGTGTTGCCTGCGCTCTGGATGATCTCGAAGTGCGGCCAGCATGAACCAAGTACGGCAATACCCCTGTCATCTCGACCAACGGGAGAGATCTCCCAGGAGACAGGAGATTTCTCGCTGCACTCGAAATGACGCGGGTGGGGCGAGCTTTTGCGGCGCATGAAGGACTTCGGTGTTACTCGTTGCCATGCTTCAGCCTGGAAACAAGCCTTCAACGCACCAAGGAGGCCCTCAAAGTTTGGCCAGCATGAACCAAGAGCTGCATCACCCCTGTCATCTCGACCAACGGGAGAGATCTCCTAGGGGACAAGGAGATTTCTCGCTGCGCTCGAAATGACACGGGTGGGTCGAGCTTTTACGGTGTTGAGGGGCTTCGATGTTACTCGTTGCCATGCTTCAGCCTGGAAGCAAGCCATGAACGCTCTGGTTTTCTGGTTTACCATGGCTTTGTTCGCGAGCCATGCCCTCGAAATAGTGCGTGAAAACTCCCCCAAGTCTCAATCAATGCTCAACTTGCGGAACTGGCCGATCTGGTAATCGGTGCCGACCCGGGTCTCGCCCAAACAGTAGGAGCACAGCGCCGCCGGCATGGGGAAGCGCAGCCGCAGATTCTCCAGGGTTTCGGTCATGGCCGGGGCGGTGAGGAAGAGTTGCGCCAAGGCATGGGACCCCTGACCGGAGCGGCCATTGACCTGGATGATGCGTGCCCGTGGCGCCACACTCTGCACCCGGTAAGCAAAGACCTCACGCTCGGCCTGGGAAACGATATCCCCCTTGGTGATCACCACCACATCCGCCAGTTTAAGCATGGGGCCGATCTTTTTCGGGGTATGCAGACCGCTGACATTATCGAGCACACAGACCGCAAGCGAGCCCTTGATATGCGGCGAGCAGCGGTTGCACAGACCGGCGCTCTCAATCACCGTCATGCGCAGATGGTGTTTGCCGGACCACTCCAGCACCCGGTCGATATTGGACACAAAATAGTGGTCCGGGCAGAGCACGCCGGAAAGCCCCTTCTGCACCGGGATGCCGGCCTGCGCATAGATGGTGTCGTCGTCGGTGAGCAAACAGTCGAACTTGACCACCCCGGCCTTGACACCCTCGGCCATGATCGCCTCCAGAGTCTTGATCAGCACCGAGGTCTTGCCGCTCGACGGCGGACCGGCGACGGTGATCAACTGCATCGCCCGCCTCCGCTGCGCTGGTAGGCGCTGGTAAAGGCGGTACCGATCTCGCGTTTCACCTGTTCCAGGTCATGGCGGTAGATGAAATCCCAGCCGATCCAGAACAGTTTCTTGCCCTCGGGCAGGTTGGAAACCACCTCAGTATGGGGTGAGGGGAAGAAGTTATCGCTGCAGTGCTGGTGCAGGGAGCGGCTCATGAGAAAGTCGATCACATGCGCCAGTTCCTCGCGCTTGCTCTTCTTCACCAGTAGCTGCACCGGGCTGATGAAGGCGCCTTCCTCGGGAAAGAGGATGTCGATCCGTTCCTTAGCCTTGATCTTCTGGGCAAAGAACCAGGGCATGATGAACAGGGGCGGGCAGTTGTCGGCATGGCCATCGATCATCTTCACCATCTGCGAGGGGTGCAGGCCAGCTGCGACGTTGGTCGCCAGTTGCGGGATGGCCGCACTGCCGAAGAGGCGGAAGAAGGGCACCAGCACGCCGGAACAAAAAAAATCCTCCTGGCCGCGCATGATGATCGATTTGTGATAGCCCTCATCGAGCAGGTCCTGCCATCGTGCAGGAGAAGCCAACTCCGAGTGAATATCCTTGACGCGGACCACCACCAGGGCGTTGGCACAGAACATCGAAAAATGACCACGCGGGTCGGCAAAACCGATTGCCGCCATCTGCGGGGCCATGGTGGAGTTGACGTTGATGAAGTGGCCGGGTTCGATAAATTTTTCGATGAAGCGGTGGTGGTAAAAGGCATTGATATCCGAGCTGAGAATCAGATCCGGCAACTCCTCCACCGATTCCACCGAATCGATGTAGGGGTAGTAGGACAACTCATGGTTGACGTTGCCCTCGGCCAGGTAGGCCAGCGGTGTTTGGTTGTGCGCCAACTGTTCGGCAAAGCTCTGTAGGGCGTTGTTGAGCGAGACCTTGAGCCCGCAGGGCAACAGCGCCAGTAGGGTGGGCTGGGCGCCGCGAATATCGGCGGCCGATGTGGCCGTGGACTGATTCGGCATATCCATGGCTGCCTGGCAGCGCCCGAGAAAGCTCTCGCCATCCACCTGCTTGAACTTGAGCAGGGTGCGCAGTTTGAGAAAGGGGCCGAGCTTGTCGCGGACCTGCGGATTGTCAAAATCGTGAAAGCCAAAGCTCTGGAACACCGGCAGGGTCTGCGGATAATTGTCCAGGCAATCTTTCACCGAAAGGTCGAGGTGGAGTAGCGGCATAGGTTGGTTTCCAGGTTGTCGGGACCAGTGGAGAGGGGGAAGCGTTGATAACACGTCCGTCATCGGCTCAGCAAAACAATCCACCCCTCCCCGTGCAAGAAAAAAATGGGGCACTGGTCAGCGGGGCCGGCAGACAACCGGCCCCGGACCCCGTGCCCCAGCGGCGGGAGGTGCGGCTGATGAGGGGGATCAATCAGCCGCAACCATTCCCGCCACCTGCACAGGCGCCTTTGGAGGAGCATTTGCGCATGCGGCCCTGTAACTGGTTGAGGCCGCGACCGGTGTAGACGGCTTCCAGGCCGCGCTCGATGAAGCCGGCCATGGTCACCGGTTGGATGCCTTTTTTCTTCAAGATCTCCTTGGGCGAGTCGCCGAGATCATTGACCAAAATGGCCCGGCAATCGGCCAGCAGGCGGCTGATGTTGTGCCAGCGCTGGGCGCCGCCACCGGCGGGCGGAGCAGTCCGCTCCTCGAACAGTTTATACCCGCCTTCGCCGTCCTCGCCCCAAATCTGGAACCGGCTCGCCTCGCCCAGATGCTGGTTGACCAGCACTCCCTCCAGGGTCGCAACCGCGACATAGGGGCGAGCCGTTTCCTCGGGTTTGGGCAGTTGCGCGCAGGCGCTGAGGCAACCCCTGAACTCCTCGGTTTTATCGTTGTCGAGCAAGCCCACCGCATCGGCACGGCAGCGGGTGCAGTGACGCATCTGCGGCAGAAACTGCTCAGCCTCGTTGCGGATGCGCTCCATCATCTCCTTGCTCGGTTCCTCGATATGCTCAAAGGCGGTGTCGGCGTTGGGGAACATGGCCATGCAGTTGAGCAGATCCACGCCCATCTCCTTCATCTTGGCGGCCAGCACCGGAACGTGGTGGTCGTTGATACCGGGGATGACGATGGTGTTGATCTTGACGGTGATGCCATGCTTCTTGAGGGCCTCAATGGCAAGCAACTGGCGGGCAAGGAGCAACTCCGCCCCCTGCTTGCCGCGATAAAGGACCTTGCCGTCACGAACCCAGGCGTAGATGTGCTGGGTGATTTCCGGGTCAACCGCATTGATGGTGATGGTCACATGCGAGACGCCGATTTCGGCCAGCTCCGGCACATGCGGGGCCAGGTTCATGCCGTTGGAGGAGAGGCAGAGGATGGTGTCCGGGTACTGCTTGCGAATCTGCCGCATGGTCTCCAGGGTCTCTTCCGGGTTGGCAAAGGGGTCGCCGGGACCGGCAATGCCGGCCACCGAGATGCGCGGCTCCTTCTCCAGCACCTTGCCCATGTACACCAGGGCCTGATCAGGGCTGAGCAGGGTGGAGGTGACACCGGGCCGCGACTCGTTGACGCAGTCGTACTTGCGGTTGCAGTAGTTGCACTGGATGTTGCACTTGGGAGCAACGGGAAGGTGCACGCGGCCGTACTGACCTTTGGCTTTGACGTTGAAGCAGGGGTGACGGTTGAAATCTTTTTCGTTCAGCATATCGGGCTCCTTTCTCAGAAGAAAAAATCACATATAAAAATAGCCGATCGGGGAATCGTTCTGTTTTTTCTCGATCAGGGCATTGGTCACGGTGTCGAACAGCTGTTGGGCGCCAGCGTAGCCGAGATGGAGGATACGCTGGCCGCCGATGCGGTCGTGGATGGGAAAGCCAACGCGGATGAGCGGGATATTCAGTTTTTTCGCCAGATTGAATCCCTTGGAGTGACCGACCACCAGATCGATATCCATCTGCTCGGCCATCTCATTGATCTCATAGAAATCGACATCCTCAAAGACCTGGGGTTGCTCGATCAGGGTATCGGCGGTGACGCTCGCGATGGCTTCTTTCAGCTTGCCCGAGGTGCCGCCGGTGGCGCAGAGCACCGGCTGAATACCGATCTCGGTGAGGAAGGAACACATGCCCACCACCAGATCCTCTTCGCCATAGACCACAGCCCGCTTGCCGGAGACGTATTTATGGCCATCGACATAGGCATCGACGAGGCGGCCGCGCTGTTTGCTGTATTTTTCAGGGGTCGGCCGACCGCTGAGTTCTTCGAGCAGGCTGAAGAAGACATCGGTTTCGCGGATGCCGATGGGCATACCCATGCGGTGTTGCGGCACGCTGAACTTCTCGGCCAGCACGTCGCCGCCGGTTTTCATGGAAGCGAGTGTCGGGCCGAAGGTGATGCTTGCCTTGGCGCGGCCCATGGCCTTGATGTTGGCCAGCGGCGTGCCGCCGCCCTGGATCTTCTCGTATTCGAGCAGGGCCGGACCATCCATGGTCTCGGAGAGATCGGGCAACAGGGTGTAGTTCAACCCAAAATCACTGAGGATTTCGTGGAGCATCCGGTAATCGGCACAGCTGACAAAGCCGGGCAGGATATTGACCGATTCGCTGCGCGGGCCGCCTTCGCTCAACTGAGCCACCACCTCACGGACCGCGGCATGGAAACCTTCCATGTGGGTACCGGAGTAGCTGGGGGTGGAGACGTTGACAAAGGCGGGCAGGCCCACCGAACCCTTGGTATCCTCGGCGTACTGGCGCAGATACATGCCCACATCGTCGCCGATGGTCTCGGTGAGGCAGGTGGTGGCGATGCCGATAATCTCCGGCCGGTATTTGGCCGCCACATTGGTCAGGCCCAGCTTGAGGTTGGGGCCGCCGCCGTAGACCGCATGCTTCTCGGAGAGCGAGGATGAGGCGATGTCGATCGGTTCGTTGTAATGGCTGATGATGTAGCGCCGCATGTAGGTGGCGCAGCCCTGGGAACCGTGCAGATAGGGCACCGCGCCCTCAATGCCCTTGAAGGCCAGGCAGGCTCCGAGCGGCTTGCACAGCTTGCAGGCGTTGGTGGTGGAGAGGTAGTTGGGTTTCTTCGGTTTTTTGAAGGTGGGCGGATTCTTGCTCATGGTCGTCTCCTTGCGCGTTTCAAGCTGTGATCAACAGATGGGTTTGGCGCTTTTCGTGCGCGGGACAAACTGCCAGACCGGGCTCATCACCGAGGCGTAGACTTCCTTGGCAAAGTTGAGCATGCCTTCAAAGCCGGCTAGAGCCTCCTTGCGTTCGTGGTTGTGGTCGCAGAAGCCGATGCGCAGCTTGTAGGCAATGGGCCGCTCCTTGACGCCACCGACGAACACATCCACCTCTTTCTCGGTGAGGAAGGTGGTCAGTTCCAGCGGGTTGGTGTCGTCGACGATGACCGTGCCGGGATCGACAATGGCCGCCAGTTCGATGTAGTCTTCCTTAGTGCCGGTCTGGGAGCCGACCATCACCACCTGCATGTCGATGAGGCGGAAGGCCTTGACGAGCGAAAAAGCCTTGAAGGAGCCGCCCACATAGATGGCCGCCTTCTTGCCGGCCAGGGCCTTGCGGTAGGGTTCTAGGGCCACGGCCAGTTGCCGCACCTCTTCCTCGACGATTTTTTTCGTGCGCGCCATGATCTCGGGATCCTTGAAGAAGCGGGCGATGTCGTAGAGGGCTTCGGCCATATCCTCGATGCCAAAGTAGGAGACGCGCAGCGAGGGGATGCCGTACTTTTCTTCCATCATATTGGCCAACTGCATGGTGGAGCCGGAACACTGCACCACGTTGAGGGCGGCACCGTGGGCACGCTGGATATCAGCAACGCGGCCATCACCGGTGATGTTGGCCACCACCTCAATACCCATGCGCTGGTAGTAGTCACGGATCATCCAGATCTCGCCGGCGAGGTTGAAATCACCGAGGATGTTGAGCGAGTATTTGGAGATGGAGCTGGTATCGCCGGTGCCGATGAGGCGGAAGAGGGCATCGCAGGCGGCCTGGTAGCCGGCGCGCTTGTTGCCCTTGAAACCCTCGGATTTCACAGGTATGACCGGGATGCCGCATTCAGCCTCAGCCTTCTTGCACACCGCTTCCAGGTCATCGCCGATGATGCCGACAATACATGTTGAATAGACAAAGGCGGCCTTGGGTGCATGGCGCTCGATCAACTCGCGCAGGGCAGCGGCCAGCTTCTTCTCGCCGCCGAAGATGACATCCTTTTCCTGCAAATCAGTGGAAAAGGAGAGACGGTGCAGCTCCGGGCCGGAGGAGAGCGCACCACGGATATCCCAGGTATAGACCGCGCAGCCGATGGGGCCATGCACCAGATGCACCGCATCGGCGATGGGGTAGAGCACCACCCGCGAGCCGCAGAACACGCAGGCCCGTTGACTGACCGCACCGGCGAGGCTGTCTTTATTACACACGATGTCAAAGGGCTTATCGCCTGTGACGAATATCTGATTTTCTCTGTCTTTGAGTGCGGCTGCTTCCATGAGTTCCCCCTCATTGTGAACATCGATCTTTGCTGTGATAAGGCAAGCGATGTGCCAGGAGTGATTTTTCATGGAATGGTCAATTGAATCATGCTGTTGTGTTGGTTGTTTGGTTGTGCGGTTACACGGCAAGCCGATAGAGCATTGTGCAGGTCACGACAAAATTGAACTAATGCTACCTTTTTGTTGGGATTGGTGGCGGGGGTTGCTCGAGCAGCGGCGAGTGACCGGGAAGGCTTGGGGTTCAAGGAAAAGGGGGGGGTGGCGCACTGACACAGCCAATGACATGACTGAGCCTATGTAACCTCTTGCAATGAAAAAATAAGTGAAAATACTTGACCTTCATGTCGATCTCTGCAAAGGTGAACATCTCTTCGTTGCCGAACCAGCCCAGCCCGTTCCATTCAACCCTCGGGGGACTTCGTTCATGGCTAAGAAAGTACTCATCGTTGAGGATGAAAAACTCATCGGCCTGATGTTGGCCGAAAATGTTAAGGTCCTCGGATGCAGGGTCACCGGCGTGGTCACCAATGGCCAGGCCGCCTTGCGGGCCATCAAAGCCGAACCGCCGGATGCCATCCTCATGGACATCAGCCTCGACGGGGTGATGAGCGGTATCGAAACCGCCCGGCGCATCAAGGCCACCCGCGATATCCCCATCCTCTTTTTCACCGGTTATCAGGATCCCCACTTGCTTTCCCAGGCCGATGCGGTCAAGCCGGTGGGCATTGTCGACAAACTCGACACCACCGAAAATATCCAACAGGCCATCGTCTCGCTGTTGCAGTAGGGGGCGTGGCGACGCGAGCACCGCGCCGTTGTCCTGTATCTTGCCCGAAATCACCACCAGATCCTCTTGCTCCATCGCCCGCCATGCCCCGAGTTCCAGATTCAGCCGCCGCTGTGATGGCGTGGCCGCCGCCGGAAAACACGGTGCTCCTTCGTGACGCCGAGGCCGGGCACTGGCTGGCGCTGAGCGATCCCTGACGCATCATCAGTACCCGCAAGATAAGGGAGGTGGCGGACTGCCTGCGCGAGGTGGAAACGTTGGTGACCGGGCAGGGGTTGATGGCGGCGGGTTTTGTCAGCTACGAGGCGGCTGCTGCCTTTGATGCGGCCTTGGTCACGCATGAGGATGGCAGCGGTTTTCCCCTGCTGTGGTTTGCGCTGTATCACCAGGGGCAACCGGTTGCATGGCCGGCCAGCGGCTGCGATCTGCCGGACCTGTCGTGGGAGTCGAGCATCAGCCCAGAGACATATCGGGCCGCAATCGAGCAGATCCATCGCTATATCGCCGCCGGCGACACCTACCAGGTCAATTTCAGCTACCGTCGTTGGGCGCCCTTTGCCGGTCCACTCTGGCCCCTGTTCGCGCAGCTGGCTGCCGACGATGCTCCGGAATTTGGCGCCTATCTCAATATTGGTGACTGGGAGATTGGCTCGTTGTCGCCGGAGTTGTTTTTTCGCCGTGATGGCGAGTTGTTGAGCTCGATGCCGATGAAGGGCACGATTGGCCGGGGATTGAGCGCCGATGAGGATCGGCTCCAGGGGAGTCGTTTGCACTTTAGCGCCAAGGATCGGGCGGAAAACGTGATGATCGTTGACATGGTGCGCAATGATCTGGGCCGCATCGCCCGACCGGGCACGGTGCGGGTGGCCGCTCCCTTCGCGGTACGCCGCTACCCAACCCTGTGGCAGATGACCACCACGGTGACCGCCCAGGTGCACGCTTCCCTGACCGATATCTTTGCTGCCCTCTTTCCCGCCGCCTCCATTACCGGGGCACCCAAGGCGCGGACCATGACCCTGATCCGCGAGCTGGAAACCACGCCCCGGTGCATCTACACCGGGGCCATCGGCTGGCTGCGACCCGATGGCCGCTGCCAGTTCAACGTCGCCATCCGCACCCTGCTGTATGATCGCCGCCAGCAGCGGTTGGAGTATGGAGTGGGGGGCGGCATCACCGCCGATTCTTCATCCGCCGGTGAATGGGAGGAAACCCGAGTGAAAAGCCTGGTCTGTACAAGGGCCATGCCCGAGTTTTCCTTGCTCGAAACCCTCGCCTGGCGGCCGGATTCCGGGTTTTTCCTGCTGGAAGAGCACTTGCAGCGTTTGCAGGATTCAGCGGAGTACTTCGCCTTCCCCTGTGATATCGATGCGCTGCGGCAGCAATTGATGGCGGCGGTGGCCGAAGGCTCCAACCCTGGCTGTCAACTCCGAGTGCTGCTGGATCGCGCGGGCAGCCTGCACATCGAAACCCATCCGCTGCCGCCCCCGAGTGATCGTCCGTTGCGGTTGGTGCTGGCCCAGGCGCCCGTGGATGCCAACAACCGCTTTCTCTATCATAAAACCACCCTACGCCAGGTCTATGCGCAGGCGCGGGCCACTGCCGATCCGCGCGCCGATGATGTCCTGCTCTACAACCAGGCCCGCGAGCTGACCGAAACCACCATCTCCAACCTCGTCCTCACCCTGGATGGTCGACGCTATACACCGCCGCTGCGTTGCGGTCTGCTCCCCGGCACCCTACGCCACCACCTGCTGGAGACGGGGGCCATCGAGGAGCGGATCCTGCCCATCGACTGCCTGGCCCGAGCCGAGGCTATCACCCTGATCAACAGTGTGCGCGGCCAGATGGAGGCGCGGCTCCTCTGAGCCCGGTGCGGTTGTCCCGCTAACGACGATGGTAGAGAACGATCATGTTAGAGAGGAACAATCCTCCATCATCGCCGCCCTTTCTGCTACAATGCGTCAAACGATCTCGATCTGCGAACCAGCTATCAAGGAGCAAAACGATGCTTGTCGGATTACTCAAGGAAATCAAGGCGGAGGAATACCGGGTCAGCCTGACGCCTGCCGGGGTGGAGCAACTGGTGATGCGCGGCCACCAGGTGCTGGTGGAGACGAATGCCGGGGACGGCAGCGAGTTTGCTGATGCCGACTATTTGCGGGCTGGGGCCGAAGTGGTTGCAACCCCGGCAGAGGTGTATGAGCGGGCGGAATTGCTGCTGCATGTCAAGGAGCCGCTGCCCCAGGAATATGGGCTCATCCGGCCTCACCACATCCTGTTCACTTACTTCCATTTTGCCGCCTCGGAATCCTTGACCAACGCCATGCTGGCCAGCGGGGCGGTGTGCATCGCCTACGAAACGGTGACCGATGCGGCCGGGCGTTTGCCGCTGTTGACACCGATGAGCGAGGTGGCCGGTCGCATGGCGGCTCAGGAGGCGGCCAAGTACCTGGAACGGGCCCAGGGGGGGCGCGGTATTCTGCTGGGGGGCGTGCCGGGGGTGGCTCCGGCCACGGTGGTGGTCCTCGGTGGTGGCGTGGTCGGCACCGAGGCGGCGCGTATGGCCTGTGGCCTGGGGGCGATGGTCTATCTGCTCGATACCAATCCCAGCCGTTTACGCGCTCTCGCCGAGATCATGCCCAAAAACTGTGTAGTGTTGATGTCTTCGCCCGCCCTCATCCGTGACTTGCTCGCCAGGGCGGATGCGGTGATCGGTGCCGTGCTCATCCCCGGTGCCAAGGCGCCTAAGCTGATTAGCCGCGAGATGCTGGGCCTGATGCGACCGGGTTCGGTGCTGGTGGATGTGGCCATCGACCAGGGCGGCTGTTTTGCCACCTCGCGGCCAACCACCCACAGCGATCCGGTGTTTGTGGTCGACGGCATCCTGCATTACTGCGTGGCCAACATGCCTGGCGCCGTGCCGCTCACCTCAACCCGCGCCCTGACCAACGCCACCCTGCCTTATGTGCTCACTCTGGCCGACCAGGGCTGGCAACGGGCCGCGCAGGATGATTCCGGCCTGGCCCGGGGGATCAACATGGTTGCCGGACAGGTGGTGTGTCCGGCGGTGGCCGCTGCCTTTGACTTGCCAGTTGTGCAACTGGCTGCTATCCTGGCACAATAACTTTTCTTTCAACCAACCGGCTGCCATGAAAAAATCCCGAAAAATTGCCCTGACCCTGCTCGCCTCGGCCTGTTTCATGGCCTCGGGCTGTGGTTCCGACCAGGACACCTTGCAAAATTTCTACGCCAACCAGGACGATTGCGTCGAGGAGTGGGGCGACGACGAGTGCGAGTTTGATAGCGACAGCCACCACTACCGTGGCCCCCGGCACTATTACTCGCATGGCAAGCCCTGGTACTATTCGAAAAAAGGCGGGCAGCCCACGGAGGTGCGGCCATCGATGGGCGCTTCCCGGTTCAGCCCCGGCTCGAACTTCTCCAAGGCGGTGAGCTCCTTTTCCTCGAGCAGCACCACGCGCGGTGGTTTCGGGTCCTCCTCGTCCTCGCACAGCGGCGGTTCCTGATGCGACGGATGAGTGCGCCGGAGCGTCCCGGCTGGCGCCAAACCTTTGAGGAGTTGGGCTTTTCCTTCCACTCCATGGAGGGCGGCTACTGGAGCGAGGGCATCTGTTATCAGTTTGATGCCGCCCAGATTGATCTACTGGAGGAGGCCAGCGAGGAACTGCACAGCATGTGCTTGCAGGCGGTGGCGCATGTGGTGGAGCGGGATCTCTTTGCCCGCATCGGCCTGGGTGATCAGGCCGCAGCCCTGGCACGTTCTTCCTGGGAACAACAAGAGCTCAGCCTCTACGGCCGTTTTGATCTGGTCTACGATGGCCATGGCGATCCCAAGTTGCTGGAATACAACGCCGACACCCCCACTGCCCTCTATGAGGCGAGCATCGCCCAGTGGGTCTGGCTGGAGGAGTTGTATCCCGACTGCGACCAGTTCAACTCCATCCATGAAAAATTGCTCGACGCCTTTGCCACCCTCCGCCAGCACAAACCTCTGGCAGTGCCGCTGCATTTCACCTGCGTCAAGGAGCACGAGGAAGATCGGGTCACCGTCGATTATCTGCGCGATGTGGCCATGCAGACCGGCATCGACACCCGTTTTGTCCACATCGAGGACATCGGCTACAATGCCGAGGCGGCCCGGTTTGTCGATCTCGACGACCTGCCCATCCAGTGGCTGTTCAAACTCTATCCCTGGGAGTGGCTACTGGAAGATGCGTTCGCCCCCTATCTGCGGCCGGAGAATATCACCCTCCTCGAGCCGGCCTGGAAGATGATTCTTAGCACCAAGGGCATCCTGCCCATCCTATGGGAGCTGTTTCCCGGCCACAAGAACCTGTTGCCCAGCTTTTTCGAGCCCGCACCCCTGGGAAATCGCTATGTCAAAAAGCCGATGTTCGCTCGCGAGGGGGCCAATGTCGAGCTGATTGATGGTGGGGCGCGCATCGCCGCCACCGAGGGCAGCTATGGCCGCGAGGGATTCATCTACCAAGCGCTGCAACCCTTGCCGGAGTTTTCCGGTCGCTATCCGGTGATCGGTTCGTGGATTGTCAACGGTCTGGCTGCGGGTATCGGCCTGCGTGAAGACGACAGCCCCATCACCAAGAATACCAGCTGTTTTGTGCCCCATTATTTTATCGACTAACACCTTCTACATCCTTCTGGAGGAACCATGGAGATCGCCGCCCAACTCACCGGCCTACTCAAGTTTGCCCTGTATTTTTCCGCCTCTCTGGCCCTGACCGCTCTGTTTTTAGTGGCCTATGTGCGGGTGACGCCGTATCGCGAATTTGAACTGATTAAGACCGGTAATCCCGCCGCCGCCTGGAGCCTCAGTGGAGCCTTGCTGGGATTCGTGATACCGCTGGCCAGCGCGGTGATCAACAGTGTCGGATTTGGGGATATGTTGCTGTGGGGGGCAGTGGCCCTGGGAGTGCAGATCATGGTCTATCTGCTGGTGCGGCAGACCTTCAAGGGGTTGGCTGCGGCCATTGAAGAGGGGATGGCCTCCAAGGGCATGTTCCTTGGCGCCTGTTCTCTGGCCGCCGGTATTCTCAACGCGGCCTGTATGTCCTATTGAGGTGGCCCGGCCACCGGCGGCGGGCAAGGAGAGGAAAACGCACCGCCACCGATGGCCAGACACAGGGGGATCAGTCGTTGCTGCCGATATAACGATAGGCGGCTGCGCCAAGCAGGGCACCGGCAATGGGCGCCACCCAGAACAGCCACACCTGGGCCAGTGCCCAGTCGCCGACATAGAGGGCCACACCCAGGCTTCGTGCCGGGTTGACCGAGGTGTTGGTCACCGGAATGCTGATCAGATGGATCAGGGTCAGGCAAAGACCGATGGCGATGGGGGCCATGCCCTGCGGGGCCCGCTGGTCGGTGGAGCCGAGGATCACCAGCAGAAACATCATGGTCAGCACCACTTCGGTGATCAGCGCGGAGAGCATGGAATAGCCGCCGGGGGAATGGGCACCATAGCCGTTGGAGGCAAAGCCGCCGGCCAGATCAAAACCGGCCTTGCCGCTGGCAATCAGATACAGCACTCCGCCCGCCAAAACCCCGCCAATGACCTGGGCGACAATATAGGGCAGCAGTTGATTGGCCGGAAAACGTCCACCCGCCCACAGGCCAATAGACACGGCCGGGTTGAGATGACAGCCGGAGATGTGACCGATGGCATAGGCCATGGTCAACACGGTGAGGCCGAAGGCCAGCGATACCCCAAGCAGACCGATACCCACCTCAGGAAAGGCGGCGGAGAGCACTGCGCTGCCGCACCCGCCGAAGACCAGCCAGAAGGTTCCAAAGGTTTCCGCAACATACTTTTTCATGGTGTTTGTCTCCCGTAATGAGGTTGTTCTGCAAGAACGGCTGACAAAGCATAACGATAATTATTGCAAAAGTACATTGGGAAATCATTGAACTATAAGGAGTGTGTAAGGATTGACAGCGGTAATTGATGTGATGGTAAGACGAAAAAGGGCTTCACGGATCTGATGAAATCCGTGAAGCCCTTGGCACTGTAGGCTTTCGCGAGTTGAATGCAGTGGTTCGCCTTCTCCAGCCGTTTTACAGCTGGCTGACCCCCGCATCGCTCAAATATTGGTTGGCCTTACGTTTAAGTTTGGCATCGGTCTTCACGTCTTGCAGCAGGTGCGGATATCCGGCGCGGAACCAGATTATCTGCTCCGGTTTGTAGCCCCATTCGCTGATGGCGACAAAGGTGGCATTGTAACTGCGGTGGCATTCGGGGCCCTGGCAGAAAAAGGCGATGGTGGCACTCTCCTTGGCAAGTCCGGCATCGGTGATGGCCTTGGCCAGCGATTCCGCGCTCAGGGTATTGCTGGCCGCCCCTTTTTTGTCATAGATTAAGAGCACTGCACCCTTGACCGTGCCCTGGGTGAAAAAACTCTCAGGCCGGGTATCCACCCACAGCACCTTGCCGCCGGGCGCAAGATGGCTGACCGCCTCCGGCACATCCCAGATGGGCGCCCCCCAGGGTAGCGCCTTATAGCTGAGCTCAAGTTGATCAGGTGGTATCTTGCCCTTGTCCACCTCGTTGGCACTGGCCACGCCGAGCGTCATCCCGCCGACAAAGAGTCCCAGGGTGATGATCATGCTGGCCATGCGTTGTGCTCGTGTCATAGTCTCCTCCTTGGTTATGGTGTTGTTGCAGCGCTTGATCAATGATGCCGGAGCTTGAACATATCCACACTCTGCTTCAGGGTCTCGGCCAGTTCGGAGAGCTGGTCGGCGGAGCTGTTGAGGGTGTGGATGGTTTTGTTGGTCACCGAGGCCACCTGCTGTAACTCGTCGATATTGTCAGAGAAGCCGCTGGTGATCTGGTGGGCATGGGCGATATTGTGGGAGATATCGTTGGCCACCGCTGCCTGTTGCTCGACAGCGCTGGCAATGCCAAAGGTGGCATCCTTGGATTTGGTCACCGCCTCGGCAATGGTTTGAGTGCTGGCCACGGCCTGGGCGGTGCAGCGTTCGATATTGCCCACGTCACCGTCAATGGCCTTGGCCGTGCCCATGCTCTTCTGGGCCAGATCCTTGACCTCGGCGGCACCACCGCGAAACCACGGCCGGCCTCACCGGCACGGGCCGCCTCGATGGTGGCATTCAGCGCCAGCAGGTTGGTCTGGTCGGCAAAGTCGGAGATGGCCTGGTTGGCAGTGCTGATACTGGTGACCACCGTGCTCAACTGCGCCATCACCCGGCTGGTCTCTTCGGCGAAGCGCTCGGCCTGCTGGGTGGTGGCGCTGCTCTGGCTGCTGGTGCGGCTGATCTCCTGAATGGAGGCGGACATCTCCTCGGTGGAACTGGCCACCACCTCCAGATTGGTCGAAATCTGGTCAAAGGCATCGGCCATTTTCTTGCTCTGCGTATCGATCACCTCCACCGAACTTTCCAGTTCATCCGACATGCCGCCAACAGCGGTGGCCACCTCGAAGAGCTGCCGGGCGTTCTCGCTGATCTGCTTGATCATCTGGCCCAGGTTGTCGGTGATGGCGACCAGGGATTGCCCGAGCAGATCCTTATCCGAGGCCGGGACCACCTCCACGGTGAGATCGCCCTGAGCAATGCGCTGCGCCAGGGTGGCCTGGGTGCGGATATGATCAGCCATGGCATTGAGCGAGGTGGTCATGGTGCGGATTTCTCCCGTGGCCTTGAGGGCCAGTGAGGTGGAGACATCGCCGGTGGCCAGGGTTTCGGCAAAGGTGATGATCCTGCTGATCGGCCGGGTGATGCCCCGGCTGACCATCAGATAAGCGATTAACTGGGAGAGAATGAGGATAGCCGCGCTCACCCCCAGGCCAAGGATTTGGCGTTGCTGCTCCGCCTCCACCAGTTGGGTGGCATCCTGGCCCACCAGCAGATAGGCGATGGGTGTTTTGGCCGGGTCGGTAATGGCCTGGGCATTGACCAGGCAGTGCTGCCCGCCCAGCCCGGTCTGGATGAAATCCCGGCCCTGTAAACTCTCCGGCAACTGGCCCATCAGCCGCTGCGCCAACTCCGGTTGATCGCTGAGCGGGATGGTGCGATGGCTGGGGTCGTACAAAAACACCTTGCCGCCGGTCAGTTCGGCAATGCGGTTGACCCAGCGGGAGGAGCGCAGGGCCAGTTCCACATAGCCGATCGTGGCATCGTTGTTGTCAAGAATGCTGGAGAGGATGCAGTATTCCGCTGAGGTGGCCGGCATCGACCCTTCGGTCCCGCGAAAATAGAAATGAAAGGCGGCATCCTTGGCGGCCCGGGCAAAGGTGCTGTCATAGGCGGCTGGTAGGGTGTCGGGGCGGATGGGTGCATCCTGTACCTGCTGGAAGATCAGTCGCTTATCACTGTTGTAAATGGAGAAGCGGACGATACCCTCCTTGTTCAGGGAGAGGAATTGGCCATCGAGGACCATGCGCGGCGCTTTGTCGTTGGGCTTGAGGGTGAAGCTGAGCAACTCGTTGACCATCAACAGATTGGTCAGCATTTTTTCCAGATGCTTGCCCTGATTGGCGAGCACGCTGTCCAGAGCGATGGTGTTGGCGGTGGAGATGGCCCGGTTGCGTTCGCTTTTGAGCTGGTTGCTGTCCTGTACGGAGAGGGTGAGCATCACCGGAAAGAGCAGGATTACGGGCAACAGCACCGCGCCCATAATTTTGAGGGTAAGAGAAACCTTGCCTGCTGTCTGCATATTGCGCATATGGACTCCGCCTGGTGAGGGTTTAACTCTACAGGCAGGGTACCACATGGCCGGAAAAAGGGAAGGGTAAGGGGGCGATTTTGTGAAACTGTCGCGTTGAATGGAAAAGTTAAATGAATACGGTGGTAAAGAATCCTTTGCCGATGGGTAGACGACGGCGTTACCGGATCAGGGCTCGCAATCGCTGGAGATTGCGGACATCTTCGGCGAGATCATCGCCCTTGTCGGTCTCCAGGGTCATGGGCAGGTGCTTTAAACGGGGATCGTTGAGCAGATGGGCAAACCCCTCCGGGCCGATACGCCCATCGCCGATGTGGGCATGGCGGTCGACCCGGCTGTCACAATCTTTCTGCGAATCGTTGAGATGGATGAAACGGACCCGCTCCAGGCCGACATGGTGCTGCAACTCGGCCATGGTGTGCTGATAGGCACTCTCGTTGCGCAGATCGTAGCCGGCGGCAAAGATATGGCAGGTGTCGACGCAGACGCCCAGCTGCTCGGGATAAGGACCATGGCGCAGCAGCCAGCCCAGTTCTTCAAAACGGCTGCCCAGCGAGGTGCCCTGGCCGGCAGTGGTTTCCAGTAGGACTTTTAGTGAGGAGCCCAGGGTGCCTGAACGGTGCAATGCCTGCTCCAGGTTCTGGCTGACGGCCTGCAATCCCGCCTCTACCCCCCGGCCACCGTGGCTGCCGGGATGGATCACCACCAGATCAACCCCCAGGGCCTGGCAGCGGCACAACTCCTCGCTAAAGGCGGCAATTGATTTTTCCACCATCTCCGGTTCGCTGGCGGCCAGATTGATCAAGTAGGAGGCATGGGAGGCCACCGGTATCTGGTCCTGTTCCTGCCAGGCGCGGCGAAAGGCATCAATGGTCTCTTGGCTCAGCGGTTTGGCCCGCCACTGCCGCTGGTTAGCGGTGAAGATCTGCAAGGACTCGCCACCCACCTGGGCATTACGGGCAAAGGCCAGGTGCAGGCCGCCGCTGATCGATTGGTGGGCACCGAGCAGCGGCATCAGTGGCCCTCCTGGTGCATTGCGGGAATGCTTACATCTGCCATTGCGTCTCCAGATAGTCCAGGCCGTCGTGGTTGGTGAGATCCAACTGTATCGGAGTCACCGAGATATAGCCGCTGCGGATGGCCTGCTCATCGGTATCCTCGCCGCCGGACCAGTGTACGGTGCCGCCACCAATCCAATAATGCTTGCGACCCCAGGGGTCAAAGGTCTCCTGGATGGCATCCTCATAGCGCCGGCGTCCTTGGCGGGTGAAGCGAATACCGAGGATCTCACCGGCCGGCAGCGGCGGGATATTAATGTTCAACAGCGATTTGGGGGGCAGGTGCATGGCCAGGGCCATGGAGGCCAGTTTCCAGGCCACCGCCGCCGCTACCTCGAAGTCATAGGGTGGAGCGCCGCCCAGGGAAAAGGCCAGCGAAGGAATGCCGTACATGGTGCCCTCAATCGCCGCCGACACCGTGCCCGAGTAGCTGATGTCATCCCCCAGGTTGGGGCCGGGATTGATGCCGGAAACCAGCAGATCCGGCTTGCGCGGCAGAATCTTGTTGGTGGCGATGGTGACGCAGTCCGTCGGTGTGCCGTCGATGGTGTGAATATGATCAGCCAGTTGCACTACCCGCAGCGGCCGGTTCATGGTCAGCGAGTGGCTGACGGCGGAGTTGTCGCGTTCCGGGGCGACGATCACCGCCTCGCCCAGCGAACTGACCGCCTCGTGCAGGGCGCGAATGCCGGGGGCATGGACGCCATCGTCGTTGGTGACCAGAATCAGTGGTTTGTTCATGGGCGGGTACTGGGGTTGGTGTTGAATTGATGGCTGAAACGGCGAATCCGTTCGGCATTGACCCCTAGATCGCTGACCCCGGCCCGGGAGGCGGAACGCAGATCAATGCGGCTGCCTGTTTGCTGGGCGGTGATGCGCAGGGCGATATCATCGATAAAGCCAAAAATGCGGCTGCGATCAACGGCTTCGATGAGCCCCTTTTCCCGGTCCTGGGCGATAATTTGCCAGTTCAGCTCTCTGGCCACGGCCAGGCAACGCACAAAGGCCTGGGCCGGCGGTAATGGTGAGAGCAGAGGAGATATATCGGCATAGGCCTGCTGTTGCTGCTTGGCCAGTTCGGCACCGGCGTAGAGCACCGGGTTGTCGCCGGGACGCCGCTGGTTGGCGGCGGCGGTAAAGGCGGGCGGGTTGAGCGTATCGGTGCTGATGTCGTGGATGGGCGGTGCCTTGGCCCCGCGCATGCCCAGCATCAGGATGCCGATCAGCACCGGCAGGGAGAGGGCGGTTGCCAACAGGCAATGCCGAGTGCCCCCCAGTTGGCTGCCACTACGGAGCTTGGCAAAGAGGATCAGCAAGCTGACAAAACCGATCAGCACCACGGTGGCCAGAAAAAAGGCGTTGATCAGCAGGGCCGGGCGCCAGCCGAGCCACTGGCCACGAAAAGCGAGCACTGCCAGGGCGCTTAAGGCAAGAGCAGCGAGTTGGCATCGCCATAGCCAGGGGGGGTAAGTTGTGTGCACGGGAAAAGGCTCCAGGGAAAAGGGGGAGGGACTCTTGAATCGGCGCAGGGCTGTGTCGTATACTGCGCGGAGTGAATGATTTTTCAGCGGCATGGCCCTGCATGGGTCGTCAGAGGCGACAGCAATGGATAATAACAAAGGCTCACTCATCCTCAAAGCACTTTCCCCGGAAGCCGACGCGGCGCAAATCATCGCCTATCTGGAAAAGCGGGCCAAATCTATTCCCGCAGAGAAGATTCCCCTGATACTCAATAATCTGCCGGTAGTGCTGAGCCGCAATGTGGCCGAAGAGACCGGGCAACTGGTGATCGAGCGCTTGCGGGAGTTGGGGGCGGTGGCTCTTTTTTTGCCGTTCCAGGAGCAGGGCGAGGAGAAACCGGGCAGTGATGCTGCCGATGCAGGCGGCGAAACAGTGACGCTGGTCCCACCGATGCCCTCACCCCGGCAACAGGCCCTGCTGCGTTTCAAGGAGGTTAACAAGGAGTTGTGGATTGTGCTCTCCA
Source organism: uncultured Desulfobulbus sp. (assembly GCA_964639845.1). Classification (GTDB taxonomy): domain Bacteria; phylum Desulfobacterota; class Desulfobulbia; order Desulfobulbales; family Desulfobulbaceae; genus Desulfobulbus. The sequence goes on from CAZXHS010000007.1 coordinate 39,251, forward strand.
TGCTGGCCATTGCCTGGATGCTCAACTACACCCTGGCCTCCCGCTATCTGCTCTTGGGCTTCTATACCCTGCCGGCAGTGGTCTCGGCCTACCTCTTTGGGCGGCGGCAGGCGGTGTTGACCGCCTTTGCCTCCATTCTGCTGGTGGGTTTGGTGAGTTATTTCAATCCCCATCGCTTTGATGTCGTGCAACTCGCCGGCATTGGCGGTGACAACCAGTGGTACCACATCATCTCCTGGGGCTGTATCCTGCTGGTGACCGCCTACACCATGGGGACGCTCTACGAACGCAACAAGAACAAGATGGAGGAGTTACGCCAGACCTACCAGGGTTTGCTACTTATCTTACGGCACTTCGTCGCCCAGGATGAGGATAAGGAAAATCACTGCTTTCGTGTTTCCATCTATGCCACCCGCATCGCTGCGGCCATGGGCCTGGAGAAGGAGGCGATAGAGGATATCCGCTCCGCAGCCCTGCTGCACGATATCGGCCATCTCAAGATCAGCCGCTCCATCCTCAGCAAGGCCGCCCGGCTCAATCGGCTGCCCAGCGCCGATAATGGGCTGGCCGAGTCGCATCCCCTCAGTGGCCCCATGGGCCGCATTCTACCGCTGTTGCTTGGCCCGCATCCCCAGGTTGAAGCTACCACCGTCGACGACGAGGAAGCCAAAGCGCCTCTAGGGGCGCAAGTTTTGGCCGTGGCCGATGCCTTTGATATGCTCACCATCGGCACATCTGATCAGCCGGCCCTCTCGGCGCAAGAGGCCAAGGGTCGTATCGAGGAAGAGAGCGGTACCGTCTACGATCCTGCGGTGGTGAAAGCCTTTGCCGCCGCTGTCGATCGCCTGGATCTGGAGTTGCCCAGTATTATTTTATAGGCGCCTCCGGGGCTGGCGGTTCCTCGTTCCATCGGCTGTTTTTGAATTTCCCCAGTTGTTCAAGATAGTAGCCGATATTTTTTTCATCCATGCGCATGGCCCGCGTTTCCGTGGCCACGGCCTCGTCGATCATGCCGTTGGCCCAGTAGGCAGTGGCCAGGGTGTCTAAGATATGACCACGCTCATCGAGCATCGCCGCAGTGAGCGCCAGGGTGAGGGCGCGGTAAGGGTCACGGATGGAGGCATCCTTGGCGGTCAACAGCAGCCAGGCCAGATTGTTATTAAGCTCGGCGTTCATCGGCGCCAGTGTCAGCGCCCGGTTGTAGGCATCCACGGCCTTGTTTTCCATCTGACGGCTTTGCAGGAAATCACCCAGGTAAATGAGCCAGAGGCTGTTTTTGGGCTCTTGACGGATCTTTTGCTTCAGCACCGCCTCGGCATATTTTGCCTCGTGTTCGCTGGAGAGTTTGCCGGTTTTCATCCGACCCAGGCCCAACACAATGAGGCCGATGAGGGCGAAATAGACCAGCAGGCTGCCGCGTAATTTGCGCTCATGTCTTTTGATCAGGGAACGATCCGTCTCGCAGGCCTCAAGAAAGCTGATGCGCTCGCCGATGCCGTAATGGTGCCAGTTTTTTTCCTCGCGGGGACTGCCGCTGAGATAGGCGATCTTTTCAAAGGAGCTGATCAACGGGCGGGCAGTGTTCTGGGCGCGGAAGACAAAGGCATCGGCCTGGCGTTCGAAGTTGCGGATGAAATAGCCAAAGACAAAACGGAAGTAGACGACCATCAACATCAACAGCGGCGCCGTAGCCAATACGCCGAGGATGTTTTCCGGGCTGACGGGGAGGAGGTGCAACAGCGTATAGTACAGGTCGCTGGAAAGAATCAGGTGCGGCAACGGCGTCGCCACCGCTCCAGCCAGCAGGCTGAAACCAAGAAAGAGCGCCATGTGCAATAGCAGGTGCAGATGCCGGACATGGCCGATCTCATGGGCAAGGACGCTATCGAGTTCCTCGGCATCCAGGCTTTCCAGCAGGGCCGGGGTGATGAGCAGATAGCGCAGACCGGGCACGATGCCCATGATGCCGGCGGTCAGCACCTGGCCTTCAAAGAGTGGCCAGGTGTAGATCTCCGAGCGGAACCCTTGGGCATGGCAGAAGTCGAGCAGACGGTTACGCATCGGTCCGGCGGGCAGCGGCGTGCAGCCCCAGAGTTTGCGCACCAGTGGTGGAAAAACCAGTGTGAGGAAGCTGAGGAAGAGGGCAAAAAGCACCAGATCGCCCCAGGGAGAGCGCAGCAGTTGCCGCAGCTGCGGCAGGGGCAGCAGTTGCAGGCCATCAAATACCAGCGATAAACTGATCCAGGGCAGAACCGTGGGTAGGTTGGCCTTGAGGTTGGAGCGGAGTAGTGCCCAGGTGGTGTAGCGCCGCTGGAAAAGGATCTCATATTGGCGTTGCCCCGCCCGCCACATCAGCATCAGCAACAGAAAAAAACAGGCCAGGCCGACCAGGTCAGCCAGTACCGGCATGCGATCCCCCAGGGTCAATGGGGCCAGGAAGTGCTTAAGATCCAGGCCATAGACCAACACCATGAAAAAGCCCACCGCCAGGATGGAGAGTTTTTTCTCGGCGGCAAAATAGGCCCCAGATCCATGACCGGCTCGGGTAAAGACTCGGGAGGCGATCAGGGCAAAGAGCCCGTACAGGCCAATGACCGATGCGACGGTGGCCAGGGGCGGGAATGGCGGTTGGCTGGAGGGGGTGTTGGTGGAGAAAACAAAAATCACCACCAGAAAGTAGAGGAGGTTGCTGTACAGCATGGGGCGCCGCCTGCACGATGGGAGTTGTAGGGATCACTTCCGCTGGGGCGGAAGAAGGTCTGCTAATCGTATGCACCCTGAGCGCAATATGCCAGAATCCTTTACCGTTTTGGCAGTGTTTTGCCATCAGTCTCTTGTTTTTTGGGAAAAACTGGAAAAAGAGTTGACCTAAGCCGATTCCTTGGTATTATACTCCGTTCACTGGAGCTTTTGGGCCTATAGCTCAGTTGGCTAGAGCCACCGGCTCATAACCGGTCGGTCCCTGGTTCGAGTCCAGGTGGGCCCACCACCTTTTTTGTGATGATTTCGTTACTTTGCAGCGTACATGCTCGTGCTGGGCATGTCGGCAGGGGGCGAGACGCAAGCGATCATTCTCGCAATTTTGGTCGAGAGCGGTCCTCTTGGCAGCGTGGAACAGATTGTCCTGCATACCACACCAGAAGCCACCTAAGACATATTTTTTTGAAAACACGACGCAGCAACCAGCAGACATGGCTGACAGATCAGGGGACATCGACACCGATGTCTGAAAAGAGGTACATCTCCACAGATGTGCCTCTTTTTCTTTATTGAGTGCTAACGAGTGGTTACTCTTCAACAAATCCTCGACATCCTGCTGCAAATCACTCCGGATCATCTCGCTGAAGACTGGGACAACGTCGGTCTGCTGGTGGGCGATCCCAGCCAGTCGGCGCAGCGTGTACTGCTCGCCCTTGATCCCACCGTGGCCCTGGTCGATGCCGCTGTCCACGGTCACTACGATCTCATCATCACCCATCACCCCATTCTCTTTCGCCCCTTGAAGGCTCTGCGCACCGATACCCCCATCGGACGTTTTCTTGCCACCGCCACCCGACACCAGATCGGCGTCATCGCCTGCCACACCAATTTCGATAGCGCTCCCGACGGGGTCAGCGACCATCTGGCTTGTTTGCTTGGTCTGGAACAACGGCGGCCGCTGGTTCCCTCACGCAACGGCTGCCCGGAGAGTTGCGGGTTGGGGCGGATCGGCAGCTATGACCAGGCGTTGAGTGCGGAAGCGTTTCTTGCTCGCCTGCAACAGGCCCTTGCCCCGCCCTGGTTGCTTGAGGCCGGCCCCCGGCCCGCCCAGATGCGCACAGTGGCCGTCTGTGGTGGCTCCTGTTCCGATATGGCGGACGTGGCTAAGGCGCAGGGCGCCGATGTTTTTCTTACCGCCGAGGTCAAGCACTCGGTTGCCCGCTGGGCCGAGGAGGCCGGTATATGGTTGCTGGATGGTGGGCACTTTGCCACCGAGAACCCGGCCATGTCCGTGCTGCGCGACCGTTTGCGCCGGGAGGCCGCCCAGCACGGCTGGCCGTTGATGATCGAGAGCGCCGAGCAGCAATCGCCGCTGCGGCTTGTCCAAGCCAATGAACCAAGGGGGAGTGTTTGACCATCAGGGTCGAGAACTCCCCCTTATTTTTGTCATAGTGTTGTTTGTAACCATTAGACTGACCGATTGAGGAGTGCATCATTGAAAGAGGAAATATTCAAGCTGATCAAGCTGCAAACCATCGACAGCGAGATTGCCGGCTTTGACAACGCCATCGCCAAACACCGGGCGACCATCACCGAGCGCGAACAGGCGATTGTCGAGAAACAGGAACATATCACCACCTACCGCACCAAAATCGATCTGCTCAACCAAAAGCAGAACGAGACCAAGGCCGAGCACGATGATGCCGGAGCGCGGGTCAAGGACCGGCAAAACAAGATGATGCAGGTGCAGACCAGTCGCGAGCATCAGGCCTTGCTCAAGGAAATCGAGGAGAGCAAGAAGATCGTCAAAGAGTCCGAAGAGCGTATTCTCCAGTTCATCGAGCAGATCGAGCAACTGGAGCAGGAGGTGGCGACGCTTGAAAATCTCTGCTCCGGTGAACAGCAGTTGCTGGCGGAAGCGGTGGAGAACGTCGATCAGGAGATTTTGCGTATCGAGGCCTCCAAGAAATCGGTGGTCAGCCAGCGCGATATCGAAGCCGCCGAACTGCAAGGCCCGTATCTCAAACGCTACTCCATGCTGCTGGCCAAACGTGATGGCCTAGCTGTGGTACCGGTGACCACCAGTGTCTGCCAGGGCTGCTACATGACCCTGCCGCCGCAGCAGGTCATCGAGGTGCGCAAGGCCAACAAGCTCAACCTTTGCCCCACCTGCCAGCGTATCCTCTATTTCCAGGAAGCCCAGGAAGCCGCCGTTGACGAAGCCTGATGCGTTGTCGCGGGAGGTTGTCCTGCGTCGTTTGGCCGAGGGGGTGGAAGACGGGGTGCTGATGACTCTCTTTCCAGGAGAGGATCCGGAGGGGCTACGTCGTCTCATTGCTGGAGCACCGCAACCTGACGCAGCAACCAAGGCCCCCGCCGCCATGCCTACTCACACCCCGGTGACGGGGTGTTGTCGTTTGTTCACCGATGGCGCCTCGCGCGGCAATCCCGGCCAGGCCGGTGCCGGGGCGGTGCTGCTGGGAGCGGATGGCGAGGAGTTGGCGACCAGGGCCGAGTATCTGGGCATCTGCACCAACAACGTCGCTGAGTACCGGGCGCTGTTGCTGGGATTGGATGAGGCCCTGATGCAGGGGTGCCGCGAGTTGGCGATATCTCTGGATTCGGAGCTGATCGTCCGCCAGATCCAAGGACGATATAAAGTAAAAAACGAAACCCTGTTGCCACTGTTTCAGCAGGTGCAGCAACGGCTGTCCCGATTGCACAAATGGTCGATTGCCCATGTGTTACGTGCGCAAAACAGCCGCGCCGACCAGTTGGCCAATCAGGGGATCGATGATCGCAATGACTGAGAGCGGTAGCTACTTCAGTCGTGTACAAGTTGAGGGGTGAACGCATGGTCGCTCCGGCCTCTAGGGCCGGGGAGGAAAGTCCGAACACCATAGGGCACGGTGGTTCGTAACGCGAACTTCGGGTAACCGAGGGAAAGTGCCACAGAAAAGACACCGCCGATGGGGCCTTGCGCTCACAGGTAAGGTTGAAATGGCGAGGTAAGAGCTCACCGCCCCCATGGTGACATGGGGGGCAGGGTAAACCCCACTGGGTGCAAGACCAAATAGGGAGACGTTTGAGGGCTGCCCGCCTAAAGTCTCCGGGTAGGTTGCAGGAGGCACCGGGCGACCGGTGTCCAAGTTAAATGATCATGGTCCACCCTCGGGTGGAAACAGAATTCGGCTTACAGTTCACCCCTTTTTTTATTCGTGCAAAACCAGATCCCCACATACCCACCGGTCGGGGTCGTGCTTCCGGCCGGCGGTATCGGTGCCCGTTTCGGGCATGCCCAACCCAAACAGTTTTTAGCCCTGCGCGGTGTGCCCATCCTGGTGCGCACCTGCCGGGCTTTTTTGCAGCTTGCGGAGATCGCCGTGGTAGCGGTGGCGGCACCGGCGGAGTATCTCCAGGCCACCATCGATCTGTTGCAGGCGCAGCTGAGTGAAGACGATTTCCGCCGCGTGCTGTTCACCGTCGGTGGCGCCACTCGTCAGGATTCGGTACGGGCCGGATTGCGGATACTGCCACCCGGGATCGAGTTGGTGTTGGTCCACGATGCGGCGCGTCCGTTGATCGATCGGGATACCATTGTCCGCTGTATTGAGGGGGCGGCTGTCCATGGGGCGGTGATCGCCGCAGTGCCGGTGAAGGATACGCTCAAAAAGGTGGGCGCAGCGGAGACCATCGAGCACACCATTGATCGCAGTCAGCTCTGGCAGGCGCAGACCCCGCAGGCAGCGCGGCGCCCACTCTTGGAACAGGCCTATACCGCCGCCGAACAGCGCGGTTTTGTCGGTACCGACGAGGCTTCCGTGCTCGAGGCCGCCGGCATCGCGGTGCGGGTGGTGGCGGGCAGCGAACGCAATCTCAAGATTACCCGGCCCGAAGACCTGCTGGTGGCCGAAGCCCTGTTGCAGGAGCACGCCATCATGAAAATCGGTCACGGTTTTGATGCCCACCGCCTGGTCAGCGGCCGTAAGCTGATCCTTGGCGGCGTCACCATTGACTACGAATTGGGTTTGGACGGCCATTCCGACGCCGACGTCGTCGCTCATGCCCTCACCGACGCCCTGCTCGGCGCCCTTGGCCTGGGCGATATCGGTCGTCACTTTCCCGACAGCGACGGGCAGTACAAGGGCATCGACAGTCTGCTGCTGCTGGAACGGGTGCGGCAACTGGCTGACGGACAGGGCTTGGTGATGGGCAACGCCGATATCACCATCGTCTGCCAACGGCCCAAGCTGGCGCCGCATTTGGCGCAGATGCAAGGCAACCTGGCGCGTTGCTGCCGGGTCGATGCGGCGGCCGTCAACATCAAGGCCACCACCACCGAAAAAATGGGATACACCGGACGGGGCGAGGGCATAGCCGCCCATGCCGTCGTCCTCATGAGGTCAGCATATGGACATCAATAGGGAACGACTGGCAGCTAATTTCACCGAGCTCTGCGAGATCGACAGCCCATCGCGTCGGGAGCGGCGGGTGCTGGAGCGGTTGCAGGCCATTTGTAACGAACTCGGGGCTGCGGAGATGATCGAGGATGACTCCGCCACCCGCACCGGCTCCGACTGTGGTAACCTGGTTGTCCGTTTTGACGGCAGTCTTGATCTGGCGCCCATTTTTTTCAGCTGCCACATGGATACGGTGCTGCCGGCCGAGGGGGTGAAGGTCAAGCGGATTGGCGATTTGTTCACCAGCGCCGGCGAGACCATCCTCGGTAGCGACGATAAATCCGGCATTGCCGCCTGCATCGAGGCTTTGCGCCTGGTGCGCGAGCAGGGCGTGGCCCATCGTCCCCTGGAACTGGTGATCACCACCTGTGAGGAGATCGGCCTCATCGGTGCCAAGGCCTTGGATCCTAAACTGGTCAAGGCCCGTGAAGGCTATGCCCTGGATTCCAGCGGTTTTGCCAAGGTGATCACCCATGCGCCGGCGCTCAATCGCATCACCATTACCATTCAGGGTGTAGCCGCCCATGCCGGGTTGCATCCGGAGTGGGGCGTCAACGCCCTGGTGCTGGCCGGTCAGGCCCTGGCCAAGGTTCCCACCGGCCGTATCGACGACGAAACCACCGCCAACTTCGGCACCATCCAGGGCGGCGCCGCCTCCAATATCGTTCCGGAAAAGGTGGTGATCGAGGCCGAGGTGCGCAGCCATTCCATGGAGAAACTGGCGCGGGTGACCGAGGAGATCAAGGCCATCTTCCGGGAGACCGTGACCGCCTGGTCGGACCCCACCGGTTCGGCCAAGGGGGCGCCCAAGGTGGAGATTGAGGTGCGGCAGGATTTTGCTGCGATGCAGCTCTCTCAGGAGATGCCGGTGTTGCGGCGGGTGGCGGCAGCGGCCCAGAGTATTGGCATGGAGTTGAGCTACGAGAAGGCGGGTGGCGGCAGCGATGCCAATATCTTTAACGAGCACGGTCTGGCTACGGCCATCATCGCCACCGGCATGACCAACGTCCATTCCACCAACGAGCAGGTGGAGTTGCAGGATATGGTCGACCTGACGCGGTTGTTGATTGCGCTGATGACGGAAACTTCTTGCTGAGAGAGAACTCAGCTCAGAATGATCAGGCCCGGATCATTGGCGCGAACCTCGCCGATGATGGCGCATTGCGGCCCGTATCCCGATTGCACCAGCCGCACCAACAGTTGGTCGGCGGTGTCGGGGGCCAGGGCCAGCAGCAGGCCGCCGGAGGTCTGGGGATCGTAGCCGATTAGCTCCAGCGAATCCATCTCCGCTAGGGCGGAGCGGACCCATTGGCAATAATGGTTGCGGTTGCGGTAGGCCCCTTCGGGGATGATGCCCATGTCGGCCAAGTCACGGGCGTTGAGGAAGATCGGTAATTGCCCGGCCTGCACATGGATCGACACCCCTGAGGCCTCCGCCATCTCGTGCAGGTGGCCGAAAAGGCCAAAACCGGTGATGTCGGTGCAGCCATGGACGCCGGCACGCAGGGCGGTATCCTCGTTGAGCAGTTCCATGGGCAAGCGGTTAAGGGTGGCGAGTAATTCCACCAGTTGGCGTTCAGCATCGGCTGCGATGAGCCCGCCCTTGATGGCGGTGGAGAGAATGCCGGTGCCCAGCGGTTTGGTGAGTAGCAGCACATCGCCGGGCCTGGCTCCGCCGTTGACCAACACCTGCTCTGGATGTACCAGCCCGGTCACCGACAGGCCGTATTTGAGCTCCGTATCCTCGATGGAATGGCCGCCCACCAGCAGGGCGCCGGCCTCGCGAATCTTTTCCAGGCCGCCTTCGATGACGCGGCGGAACACCTCCTGGTCCATAGTCTTGATCGGACAGGCGAGGATGTTCATACACAACAGCGGCCTGCCGCCCATGGCGTAGACATCGGAGAGGGCATTGGCAGCAGCGATGCGCCCGAAGTCAAAGGGATCATCGACAATGGGGGTGAAGAAATCCACCGTCTGGATCAGCGCAGTCGTGTCGTTGAGCCGATAGACTCCGGCGTCGTCGCAGGTCTGCGTGCCCACCAGCAGGTTGGGGTCCTGCGGCAGATCCAGTCCGCACAGTATTCGGCCCAGGTCCCCCGGGCCCAATTTGGCGGCTCAGCCTGCGGCTTTGACGGTGCTGGTCAGTTTGATCGGGGTGGTGGTCATGGCGACAAAGACTGCAAAAATGGAAAGAGAAAATCAGCTGCTTATCAATATTGTCGGTCTCATGGCTTCGTATGGGGCGACAATATTTGTTGAGGATACTCTATATTTTCTTGAAAAAAAACGTGTAATCTGGTTGTAGATAATCTTCTTTGCGAGCGCTGGATGGACACAAGTACGGGCACAAGGAACTGTTCTTTGTGCCTTTCGATTTTTTGCAGCACCCTGACAATATTGTCGCTCTTTCGCTCCCGGCGAGAGCGACGCTCCCAGGCATCGTAATTCACTGTTATACGGTGCATGATTTCTTTTTTGGCCCGTTGTCGGGCCATAAATAGTGTAGGCAGTAACTATGAACACGTACATTTCCGAACTCGAATCGGCCAAACCCAAGCACGAATGCGGCATCTGTGGTGTCTTTGGTCATCAGGATGCGGCGAAACTCGTCTATTTCGGCTTGTACGCCCTGCAGCATCGGGGCCAGGAGAGCGCGGGCATCATTGCCAGTGACGGCAACAAGGTCATCATCCACAAGGATATGGGACTGGTGGCCGACGTGTTCAGCGAGCGTACCCTGCAACGACTCACCGGTCATCTCGCCACCGGCCATGTGCGCTATTCCACCACCGGCGAATCAAGCATCATCAACACCCAGCCCTTCATGGCCACCCATAAGGGATCGGCGCTCAGTGTCGCCCATAACGGCAACCTAGTCAACTCGATTGCTCTACGCCGGCATCTGGAGCAGCAAGGCTCGATCTTCCAGACCACCATGGACAGCGAGATCGTCATCCACCTCATGGCCCGCCACATGGATCGCGGCCTGCAAGAGGCGATCAAGACCACCTTCTCCTGCATTCAGGGGGCCTATTCGCTGCTGCTGATGACCCCGGACACCATGATTGCCGTGCGTGACCCCAACGGTTTTCGTCCGCTCTGCCTGGGCGTACTCGACAATGGCGCCCATGTCGTCGCCTCCGAGACCTGTGCTTTGGATCTGATCGAGGCCGAATACATCCGCGATATTGAGCCCGGCGAGGCGCTGATTATCAACGAGCAGGGGCTGACCTCGCTCTTTCCCTGGGCACCGGCGCAGAAGAGTTATTGCATCTTCGAGCACGTCTACTTTGCCCGTCCCGACAGCGATATTTTTGGTTTCAACGTCTACGCCTCGCGTAAACGCATGGGAGAAATCCTGGCGCGCGAAGCCCAGATCGAGGCCGATTTCGTCATGCCCTTCCCCGATTCCGGCAACTACGCAGCCATCGGCTATTCCAATGCTTCAGGCATTCCCCTGGAAATGGGTATGATCCGCAACCACTACGTTGGCCGCACCTTTATCCAGCCCACCCAATCGATGCGCGATTTCTCCGTACGGGTCAAGCTCAACCCGGTGCGCCAACTGCTCACCGGCAAGCGGGTGATCATTGTCGAGGATTCCATCGTGCGCGGCACCACCGGCCGCAGCCGAGTGCAGGCGTTGCGGCGTGCCGGAGCCGCCGAGGTGCACATGGTGGTCAGTTGTCCGCCCACCCGCCATGCCTGTTACTATGGTATTGATTTTCCCAGCAGTTCGCAGTTGATCGCCGCAGGTAACACCGTCGAGGGCATCCGCGACTATCTCGGCCTGGATTCCCTGCACTACCTCAGCGTCGAGGGGCTGGTCGAGGCCACCGGCCTGGGCCGCGAGAACTTTTGCCTGGCCTGTTTCAACGGCGAGTACCCCATCGCCCCGGATACCTCCTTTACCAAGGAAGCCTTTTCCGGCTGCGGCTGTTAGACGCTCTCTGTTGTTTGCCGGGCTGGTAGCGGGGCGCTTCATCGATTGACCGCCGATAGCAGCCCGGAGCATGGATTTCTGATGACCACGGAGTAGTGCAGGGCAGGGATTTTCCTGGCCGGTGCTGCTTCGTCCCCTGCGATCCTGTCATCACCGTTTTTCCCGCGCCGTCCTCTGCGCGGTTCATGCCGCTTCCGGTGATGCCTCCACTGGAGAACTGCATGGACCTCACCACCCTGCTTCCCACCCCCGACGCCATCCCCGCCCCTTGGGGTTGGTTCCAGGGCCTGTTATTGCTGTGCTTTCTCGTTCACCTGCTGCTGATGAACGCCATGTTCGGCTCGGCCTGCATCGCCCTACTCAGTCATCTTTTGCAAAGGAATGCTGCTGCCCCGTGCACTGCATCCGTCTCCCAGGCCCTGCCTTCGCTCATCGCCTTTACCGTAAACTTCGGTGTGGCGCCGCTGCTCTTCGTGCAGGTGTTGTACGGCCATCTCATCTATACCAGTAGCCTGCTCATGGCCGTGTACTGGCTGTCGGTCGTGGGCCTGTTGATGGCGGCCTATGCCCTGGCCTATCTGCTTAAATATCAGGGGCAGCGGCTGGGCTGGCTGAGGGTACCGATACTGCTGACCATCGTGTCGCTCTTTGCGACGATTGCCTTTGTCTTTGTCAACAACATCGGGCTGATGCAGGCACCGGCCTCCTGGATCCGTTACTTCGATGCACCGCGAGGACTGCTGCTCAATCTGAGAGATCCCATGCAGCTGCCGCGTTACCTGCACTTTGTGCTGGCCTCGGTTGCCGTGGGCGGGCTCAGTATCGCCGGCTTTGTTCACTGGCAGCAGCAACGGGGCGATTGGAGCGGTGCAGACTGGGTGCGGCGCGGTTGCCGTTGGTTCAGCTTTGCCACCATGGCTAACATTCTCGTCGGGTTGTGGTTTTTGTTCAGCCTGCCGCCCGGCACCGTTGAGCTGAGCAGCGCCGAGGGCCAATGGCTGGCGATGTTGCTTGCCGTCGGGTTCTTGTTGAGTCTGCCCGCCATTCGTGCTGGCCTGGCAGGGCGAGTGGTTGGGGCCACCTTATGGACCCTGGCAACAGTGGCGGTGATGGTGGGTGCCCGCGAACTGCTGCGCCGGGCTTTGCTGGCGCCCTGGTTTTCGCCCGCCCAGTTGCCGGTGCAGCCCGAACTGGCGCCCATGGCGATCTTTTTGATCATTTTTGTGCTGGGCCTGGGGCTGATCGGGTGGATGGTCTCCTTTACCCGGCGAAACGGTAACCACGGCAAGGGGGGCAGGGCATGAACTATCCTGTCTGGCAGTTGGACAGCTTTGGCGGCGGGCTGTTGATCATCTTTATTGCCGTATTCCATGTCTATATTTCCCACTTTGCCGTGGGTGGTGGTCTGTTTCTGGTCCTGGCCGAGCGCAAGGCCGATCGCGAACACAACCCGGCCATGCTCGACTATGTGCGCAGCCATGCCAAATTTTTCCTGCTGCTGACCATGGTGGCCGGGTCCATCACCGGGGTGGGCATCTGGTTCATCATCAGCCTGCTCAACCCGGCGGCTACCTCGATATTGATCCACACCTTTGTCTGGGCCTGGGCTGCGGAGTGGGTCTTCTTCCTGGTGGAGATCGTCTCGCTTTTTCTCTACACCGCCAACTTTGGGCGTATGAGCGGGCACCACCACCGGCTGCTAGGCTGGATCTACTGCATCGCCGCCTGGATGTCGCTTTTTCTCATCAACGGCATCATTGATTTTATGCTCACCCCCGGCACCTGGCCCCAGGATGGCCGGTTCTGGTCCGGCTTCTTCAATCCCAGTTTCTGGCCCTCGCTGGCCTTTCGCACCTTCCTCTGCCTGATCATCGCCGGCCTCTTTGGTCTGGTCACCGCCACCTGGCTCAAAGAGGCCAGCCTGCGCACAACCATGGTCCGATTCTGTGCCCGTTGGTTGCTGTTGCCCTTTGTGCTCTTTGTCGCCGCAGCCTGGTGGTATGTGCTGGCCCTGGCGCCGGAACTGCGCGAGCTGATCTTTGCGCGCATGCCCGCCATGCAGCCGTTTTTCAACGGCCTGCTCATCGGTTCGCCGATCCTGCTGCTGGCTGGGCTGCTGCTCATCTTTCGTCTGCCCGCCATGCTCAGCCGGCCGTTGGCGCTGGTGCTGCTGGTGATCGGTCAGCTCTACATCGGCTGTTTCGAGTTTGTTCGCGAAGGGGCACGGCGGCCCTATATCATCCGCGATGTGATGTATTCGACCTCGATCCTGCCCAAGGATCTGGATCGACTCCAGGAGCAGGGTGTGCTCAGCCAGGCCAGATGGGTACGCCATCGTGACATCACTCCGAAAAACCGGCTGGAGGCCGGGCGCGAGCTCTACAATCTGCTCTGCCTCTCCTGCCACGCCATCGATGGGCCCATCCGGAACATCAAACCCCTGACCAGATCCTTTACGCCCAGCGGTCTGGATGCCTTTATCGGTGGCATGCACTTGAGCTATCCTGCGATGCCGCCCTTTGCCGGCACTGCCAAGGAGCGCGCGGCCCTGTCCACCTTCATCACCGAGGGCTTGAATGGTCGCCATGACCCGGCCCCGGTGACGTTGACGGCCAAGGAGGCCGATATCCCGGCCTTTGACCAGGAGAATTCCCCCTATGTACTGTTGGCCTGGAGCCCAACCGGCATGCGCCATCTCGCCGAGGTCAAGGGGCTTTTGTCCCTGCTGCCGCCGGGCAACGAGCTGCGCGCCCAGCTGATCAAACGCGGCGAGATGCCGGAGATTGTCAACCAGGGGGTGGAGATGCGCTGGCGTCTGGAGGGTGCAGCTGCCGTATCATCGGTCGGTGAAATGATGGCCGAGGAGGATCAGTTCGTGGCCATGAGGATTGAGCTGCGACCGGAGCAGGCGGCCGGTTTTGATCCCTATCCGCTGCTGCACATCGAGGCACGGGATGAGCAGGGCACGCTCTTGGCCGCCACCAAGGTGGTGGCTCCGGTCTCCTCCGAGGTGGGCTGTTCCTCCTGCCATGGCGATTCTCCGGAACTGGGAGGCCGACCCGGCCTGGGCCGCGATACCGCCCTACACATCCTTGCCGTGCACGACCGCCTCAGCGGCACCCAGCTACTACCCCAGGCCCAAGGCGGCACCATGGTGCGCTGCCAAAATTGCCACGCCGATGCTCTCGTCAAAGCCAAGGGCGAGCCGGAGCGGCTCAATCTCTCCGCCACCATGCACGGATTCCATGCCGCCACCCTCAAGGAACAGGGGGCGCGCGCCTGTGGTTTCTGCCATCCTGCCTCGGCCACCGGGCATACCCGTATGCTGCGCGACATCCATGCCTCAATGGGAATGGACTGCACCAGTTGTCATGGGGTATTGGAGGATCAGGCCCTGGGGTTGCTCAAAGAAGAGCTGCAACAGGGCAAGCAGCGGGCCAAAATTCTGATGCAGGGCATCGAGCCGCAGGCAGTGACCACAGTAGATGCCATCAAGCCACGCCGCCCCTGGGTGCAACAACCCGACTGTTTGCACTGCCATGTCAACTACCAGGCGCCGGATAGCGACACCCTCATCCAATCCTGGACCAAGGACGAACAAGGGTTGTACCGGCAGCGTACCGACGACAGCGGCCGGCTGGCCTGCGCCGCCTGCCATGGCAGCGCCCATGCGGTCTATCCTGCCGACAACCCCTACGGGGCCAACCGCGATGTGCTGCAGCCGCTGCAATATCAGGGCAACCGCCTGCCCATGGGTGCCAACCGCAACTGCAAACTCTGCCATACCGTGGATATGGCCGATGAGATGCACCACAACAACAGTCTGCGCGATTTTCGCAACGAGTAAGGGGGGGATCGGTGGGGAGCGGGATGCTGATGCTGCAACTTGGGCTGCTCTGGTGCACCTGGTGCGGGCTGCACAGCCTACTGGTCACCGCCACGGTGCGGCGATGGCTGGAGCAGCGGGGAGGGTTGTGGCTGGGGCTGTACCGATTGGTCTATGCCGGGGTGTCCTTGATCACCCTGCTGCCGCTGTTGTGGTACACAGCCAGCCTGCCGCCACAGCCTCTGCCTACGCCGCCCCTATGGCTGCGCGGACCGCTGCTGTTTTACGCACTGGTCATGTTCGTCGGCGGCCTGCGCGTGTATGATCTGCACACCTTCCTCGGACTGCGCCAGTGGCGGCGGTATCGCTTGGGTGCGGCAAGCGAACTACCGGTGTTGAACAGCAACGGCCTGCTTCGCTTGGTGCGTCACCCCTGGTACGCCGGCGGCATTGCCCTGTTGTGGGGACTGCCGAACCTGACGAATATCACCTTGGTCACCCGGCTCATCCTCAGCGTCTATCTGGTCATCGGTGCCCGGCTGGAGGAGCGCAAGATGCGCGAACTGCTGGGTGCGCCCTATGAGGAGTACTGCCGCCGTACGCCGATGTTTTTCCCCTGGCGGTTGGGGCGGCGCGCTCAGTCCTGATCCCGGCCATCGTTCTGCCAGCGCAAAAAGGTATCGCGGTTGAGTTGCTCCTCTTCTTTAAGGCTCATTTGGCAGTTGAGTGGTTGGAACCCTGCTGCATCATCAATATGACCCAAGGGCAGAGCGGCGCCAGTATGCATCCATACCTGCTCGAAAGGGAACACGCGCAAGGCGATCAGCACCCCCATCACCTCCTGTTGCGGCAGCGTCTGATCCAGGATGAAAAATTTTTCCCCGGTGATCACATCCACGGCCACAATGCCGCCCGCCGGTGCCACTTCCCTGATCCAAAACAAGGAGAAACGTGCCTGAACCATCAGTTCCAGCATGTTTTGTTCGTCGCTGCCCTCGGCATGGCGTTTGCGGTTGCGCAGTTGGCGCACCAGGCTCATGCCGCGAGGTTGATACATATAGTTGACATAATCCTGGAAAAAATCTGTTTCTCTCTCGTCCTCGAAAACCAGGGTGCGCTTGCCCTCTGGGCTGTTGCCAAGGAGATGTAATCGTTTGCCGCAGGTCTTGATGGCGTTTTTATCCGCCAACTTGGAGGCCTCGGTGTGCAGCTTGGGCATGAGCGGCCAGATTCGTTTGTATTCGGCAACCAGTTCTTCAATGTTTTCCGGGATAAGTGCGGACACAATCACTCTCCTGTATACGGTGTTTGGGAAAGAGGGCAGGGCGGCAGGGGCATGGTCAATATTCTGGCTCTTGTAGCATGAAAACAGCCCATTGCAAAGCAGATCAGCACAAACCGCTGCCCGTGGTAGAGGGTGTTGGGGCGCGGGGCAAAGGTTGCCACGATCTTCGGGGGATTTCCTGGAAAGTTTTGTCGTTCTCGGAAAAAGTCCCGAGAACGACGTTTCGAGCTTCGTAACACACTGTTTTTATGATGCGAAACTCTTAGCTTTTAGGCTTTTTACGATGTCCTCTTTGACAACTGCTTGTGTCAAGATGGGCAATCGATTATTGTCCCGCCATTGTCAGGGCATGCGCGGAAGCACCGGGGCCTGGGATGGTCCGAAATGAATTTGCTGCGGTGCACATTCGTATCAACAACGAAAACCGGTCAACCGTACCGGCGAGCACAGGGTGGAGAGATGTTCAACAAAGAACTCGAAGTAGCGCTGCATAAGACCCCGGCCGATCAGATGAAACCAAAACCCGACCAGTCCAAGCTCGGTTTTGGCCAATTCTTTACCGATCACATGTTCACCATGCGCTGGAATCGGCAAAATGGCTGGCATGATGCGGCCATCGAGCCCTATGCCAATTTTACCCTGGACCCGGCCGCTATGGTCTTCCATTACGGCCAGGCTATCTTCGAGGGCATGAAGGCCTATCGTGGCAAGGATGATCAGATCTTTCTCTTTCGCCCGGCTGATAACCTCGCCCGCATGAACCAGTCGGCGGTGCGCATCTGCATGCCGCGTTTTCCCCAGGATCGGGTGTTGCAGGCCCTGCGCGCCATGGTCTACCTCGATCAGGAGTGGGTACCCGGCGCACCCGGTGCCACCCTCTACATCCGGCCAACCATGATCGCCACCGAACCGGCCCTGGGACTGCGACCGGCTGAAGAGTACCTCTTTTTCATCATCTGCTGCCCGGTTGGCGCCTACTATTCCGGTGGCTTCAGTCCTACCCGCATTTATGTCGAGGATAAGTATGTGCGCGCCGTGCCCGGCGGGGTGGGGGACGCCAAAACCGCCGGTAACTATGCCGCCAGCGTCAAGGCCCAGGTGGAGGCCCATGATAAGGGCTATACCCAGGTGCTGTGGCTGGATGCGGTCGAGCGCCGCTATGTGGAGGAGGTCGGTACCTCCAATATCTTTTTCCTCATCGACAACGAACTGATCACTCCGCCGCTGGAGGGTTCGATCCTGCCTGGCATCACTCGCGATTCGGTCATCCAGTTGGCCCGTGACTGGGGCTACCAGGTCAGCGAACGGCGCATCACCATCGACGAGGTGGTGGCCGCCGGCAAGAGCGGCGTCCTGCAGGAAAGTTTTGGTACCGGCACCGCAGCGGTGATTTCGCCGGTGGGCGAGTTCTGTTACCGTGAACAGCATATTCAGATCAACGGCGGTGCAGCCGGTACCCTGGCCAAACGCCTCTTTGACGAGTTGCAGGCCCTGCAGTTCGGCTACCTCGACGACCCCCACAAATGGCGGGTTCGCGTCGGCTGAAAGACGGCCCTAAAAAAACCCTCCTTTTAAAATTGTTTGTCTTATTGGCGGGTTGAGCGGAATATTTTTTCGCTCAACCCGCCTTGATTTTTCAAAATCCAAGCCTATTGTTTGGCCCAGTCGAAAGCAGTAGCTTCGCAATTTCCCAAGAAACAAAGTTTGAGTCGACCGGAGACGCAGTTTGGTTCCCCCTTCGGCTCAAACGTTTTTTATCACTTCACATCCAGCAACACACACAGGAGGCTTGTACATGAAGATTCGTCCGTTGAATGACCGTATCCTGGTCAAGAGATTGGAAGGAGAGGAAAAAACTGCCGGTGGCATCATCATTCCCGATTCAGCCAAGGAGAAACCGGCCGAGGGTGAGATCGTGGCCGTTGGTCCCGGCAAGCTCAACGATGCCGGCGAGCGTGTAGGTATGGATGTAGCGGTCGGTGATCGCGTGCTGTTCTCCAAATACGGCGGAACCGAGGTTAAACTGGACGGCGAAGATTTCCTCATCATGCGCGAGGATGATATCCTCGGCGTAGTTCAGGCATAATTTTACGGTATTCAAACGTTTAAGGAGATAGCATCATGGCAGCAAAAGAACTGAAATATGGCGGCAAGGGCCGCGAGAAAATGCTGGCCGGCGTCAACGCCCTGGCCAACGCCGTCAAAGTAACCCTCGGTCCGAAAGGCCGTAACGTGCTGATCGAGAAATCCTTCGGCGCTCCGGTTATCACCAAAGACGGTGTCACCGTGGCCAAAGAGATCGAGCTGAAAGACAAATTCGAGAACATGGGCGCCCAGATGGTTAAGGAAGTTGCTTCCAAGACCTCCGATGTCGCCGGTGACGGTACCACCACCGCCACTGTCCTGGCTCAGGCCATCTACACCGAAGGCGCCAAACTGGTTGCCGCCGGTTCCAACCCCATGGAGATCAAGCGCGGTATCGATGCATCGGTTGCCGCCATTGTTGCCGAGCTCGGCAAGATCGCCAGCCCCACCAAAGAGCAGAAAGAGATCGCTCAGGTCGGTACCATTTCCGCCAACAACGACGAGACCATCGGTAACATCATTGCCGAGGCCATGGATAAAGTGGGCAAGGAAGGCGTTATCACCGTTGAGGAAGCCAAATCCATGGAGACCTCCCTGGACGTGGTTGAGGGTATGCAGTTTGATCGCGGCTACCTCTCTCCCTACTTCGTCACCGATCCGGAGCGCATGGAAGTGAGCATGGATGAGCCCCTCATCCTCATCAACGAGAAGAAGATCTCCAGCATGAAGGATCTGCTGCCGGTGCTCGAGTCCGTTGCCAAGATGGGCAAACCGCTGTTCATCATCGCTGAAGATGTTGATGGCGAAGCCCTGGCTACCCTGGTGGTCAACAAGCTGCGCGGCACCCTCAACGTGGCCGCTGTCAAGGCTCCGGGCTTCGGCGATCGCCGTAAGGCCATGCTCGAAGACATCGCCATCCTCACCGGTGGCCAGGTCATCACTGAAGATCTGGGCATCAAGCTGGAGAACGTCACCATCAACGATCTTGGTACTGCCAAGCGCATCGTGGTCGACAAAGACAACACCACCATCATCGATGGCGCCGGCGACAAAGAGAAGCTGGCTGCCCGCGTGAAACAGATCCGCGCTCAAACCGAGGATACCACCTCTGATTATGATCGTGAGAAACTGCAGGAGCGTCTGGCCAAACTGATCGGCGGTGTTGCCGTGATCAATGTTGGTGCCGCTACCGAGGTGGAGATGAAAGAGAAGAAGGCCCGTGTTGAGGATGCCCTCAATGCGACCCGCGCTGCCGTGGAAGAGGGTGTTGTCCCCGGTGGTGGTGTGGCGTATCTCCGCTGCCTGAAAGTGCTCGACACCATCAAGCTCGAAGGTGAGCAGGCGTTGGGTATCAACATCATCCGTCGTGCTCTTGAGGAGCCGGTTCGCCAGATCGCTGCCAATGCCGGCCGCGAGGGTTCCGTCATCGTTGAGCATGTCAAGAATCTCGAAGGCCCGATGGGCTTCAACGCTGCCACCGAGAAATATGAGGACCTGATCGAAGCCGGTGTCATCGACCCGGCCAAGGTAACCCGTTCTGCCCTGCAGAATGCAGCCTCTGTTTCCGGCCTGCTGCTGACCACCGAGTGCATGATTGCTGAGCTCCCGGACGAGGATAAGGGTGCAGGCGGTATGCCTCCTGGCGGCATGGGCGGCATGGGTGGAATGGGCGGTATGGGCGGCATGATGTAATGTCCCCAGCCTGACCTCACCCAGGTGAGTAATGAGGCCCTCTTTCGGGATGTGTTCCCGAAAGAGGGCTTTTTTTATATGATGACCATCGAACCTCAGCACAGGGATCTGTTTTTGAGATCGCCCACATCTTCGTTTGGGATGACAACGTCATGGCGAGTCGCTCCGAGGGGTACCACGCCACCTGGGTGTCATCTCGACCGTAGGAGAGATCTCATTTTTTACGCTGAAGTTCGGTGGTAATCATTGTTTTATGGCGGAGCAAATGGTCCACGGGGCAGTGCTTTCAGACTTTTTGCTTGACAAGAACGCCAAAATCTTGAATATTGCCCCGGTCCAAGCCCGTAGGCTTTTTGAGATACGGCGATGTAGCTCAGCCGGTTAGAGCATACGGCTCATATCCGTAGTGTCCGGGGTTCAAGTCCCTGCATCGCCACCATTTCTAAGTCCTGTGAATACAGGCAATATATAAAACCCTGCTTTCGAAAGAGAGCGGGGTTTTTCTGTTTTTAGAGCTCGTGTAAGCACTCTGTAAGCAGTCAGGGGCAAGAGGATTCCGTCTGAATGCCGTAATGGTAAACGGATCAGGCTCGATGCCGGCTTTGGTTTGCAACATACGATCAACCTTGGCAGGCCGAAATTTTCGTAACTCGGACACCTCTCTGGTATCGAGAACGTGCATCATGATAAATCAGCTATTCGGGTTGCGGGTTCGTTTGCTCAAAAATGTTTTTGTTGAGGACCCTTTGCAGATTTCGACGCTACTTTTTCCCTCGCAGAAGCCCTGGCAGATGGTATAGTTGGCAGCGTTGACAGGAATTGCTGTTTTTCCTGTCAAAGTACATGCTTGTGACTATCTCACAACGAGCTGGAACGGGAGGGATTCACCTTGGGCATCGAACAACTCTCCGAACGCGACATTTGCACCAAATACATCACCCCGGCGATCCAAAAGGCAGGTTGGCAACACCACCAATTTCGCGAAGAGGTGAAACTGACGGCCGGCCGGGTCATGGTTCGCGGTACTCTCGCCGCACGCATTCGTGATCCGCAAGCCAAGGGTGGCCCCAAAAGGGCTGATTATGTGCTCTATGCCCGCCCCAACCTTCCCCTTGTCGTTATCGAGGCCAAACAGGCCAAGTTCTCCGTTGGCCAGGGCATGCCGCAGGCCCTGCTCTATGCCGAAATGCTTGATGCCCCTTTTGCCGTCAGCAGCAATGGGCAGGAATTTCTCCTCCACGACCGCACCGGCCTGACCCAACCCGTTGAACGCACCCTTGCCCTCGATGCCTTCCCCACCCTGGAGGAACTCTGGACTCTCTACCAGCAGTGGAAGGGGCTCCACGATCCCCAAGCCGTCCGTTTGCTTGATCAACCGTATCACACCGACGGCAGTGGCCGGGAGGCGCGCTATTACCAGCGTGTGGCCATCAACCGGGCCATCGAGGCCATCAGCCTGGGACGCAATCGAATGCTATTGGTCATGGCCACCGGCACCGGCAAGACCTACACCGCCTTCCAGATTATTTGGCGATTGTGGAAGGCTAAGGTCAAGAAGCGCATCCTCTTTCTTGCCGACCGCAACATTCTGGTCGATCAGACCATGCAGCAGGACTTTGCCCCCTTCGGGGAGGTCATGCACAAAATCACCAATCGTGAGGTCAAAAAGAACTACGAGATTTATCTGGCCCTGTACCAGGCAGTAACCGGTAAAGAGGAATGGAAACAGATTTACCGCCAATTTCCGGCCGATTTTTTTGACTTAGTCGTGATTGATGAATGTCACCGGGGCAGCGCCACCGAGGATTCGGCTTGGCGGGATGTCCTCGATTATTTTCACCAGGCCACCCACATCGGACTGACTGCCACGCCCAAAGAAAATTCGCGACTTGATAGGGAAACACACACACGGGTGATTGAAGACCCGGAATACAACTACAAGTATTTCGGCGAGCCGATTTACACCTATTCGCTCAAACAGGGCATTGACGACGGTTTCCTCGCCCCGTACAAGGTGATCCGCATCGCCACCGACGCCGATGCCATCGGCTACACCCCGGAGCAAGGCAAAGTCGACAAGCTGGGCCAGGTGGTGGAACAGCGTCTCTACAACACCAAGGACTTCGACCGCAACCTCGTCCTGGAGAAACGCACCCAACTGGTGGCAGCACGGGTGTGGGAGTACCTGAAACATACCGACCCCATGGCCAAGACCATCGTCTTCTGCGATGATCAGGACCATGCCGAACGCATGCGCCAGGAGTTGGTCAAGCTCATTCCCGCTGCGGCCAGCAACCGCCGGTACGTCATGCGCATCACCAGTGACGATGCCGACGGCAAGGCCCAACTCTCCTACTTCATCGACAACGATGAACCCTATCCGGTCATTGCCACCACCTCCAAGTTGCTCAGCACCGGCGTGGATGCCAAAACCTGCAAACTCATCGTTCTTGATCAAACCATCAACTCGATGACCGAGTTCAAGCAGATCATTGGCCGTGGCACCCGGATTCGTGAGGATTACCGCAAGCTGTACTTCACCATCATGGATTTCAAGGGCGCCACCCGCCTCTTTGCCGATCCGGACTTTGATGGCGAACCGGTGACCGTCTATGAACCGCGTCCCGAAGACCCGGTTGTGCCCCCGGAACCAACCACCCTAACGGAAACCAGCGAGCCCTTGCCGCCGGGGTATGAATCTGAATTCCCTCCCCAGGATGAAGCCACCGGCGAAACCATCGAGGGCGGTCAGGGCCAGGTGAAGTATGTGATCGACGACGTGGCGGTTCGCATTGCCGTTGAACGCTCGCAATATCTTGATGCGGACGGCAAGCTCATCACCGAGGATTACCGTGTCCTGCTCAAAGACAGTATCCGTGCAACCCTGCGCGCCCAGTTTGGCAGCTTGAGTGGATTTTTACAGCGTTGGCAAACAGCGGAGCGCAAGCAGGCCATCATCGATGAACTGACCGAACAGGGTTTGCCCCTGGATGTCCTCCAGCAGGCGGTGAACAATGGCCGGGAGCTGGATCTGTTTGACCTCGTGGCCCATGTCGCCTTTGATCAACAACCGCTGACCCGGCGTGAGCGCGCCAAACAGGTGAAAAAAAGAGACATCTTGAGTAAGTATGGCGAGCAGGCACGGGCGGTGCTCGACGCCCTTTTGGAAAAATTCGCCGACCATGGCGTACAGGACATGGAAGACGCCAAGGTGCTTGAACTTCCGCCCTTTGATCGTTTCGGCAGCAAAACCCAAATCCGTCGCGGCATCTTCGGCGGTGTGGAACACTACACCCAGGCCGTCAACGAGCTGGAACGAGCGCTCTACGATACCCACCAACAACACGCCGCCTAAGCCTTTGGGCTGGGCGGATACAGCAAGAGAACAACGCAATGAATCTCAGCAGTACCATCAAATCGATCCAGGACATCATGCGCAAGGACGACGGCGTTGATGGCGACGCCCAACGCTTGGGCCAGCTCACCTGGATGCTGTTTCTCAAGGTTTTCGATCAGCGCGAAGAAGAGTGGGAAGACGATGCCAAGGATCAGGGCAAGACGTACAAATCCCCGCTGCCCGAGCGCTTCCGCTGGCGCAACTGGGCCAAATACCTCCCCGATGCCGAAGGGAAAAAGAAACCGCAGATTGCCGGCAGCGAGTTGATTGGCTTCGTCAACAACGAGCTCTTTCCCGCGCTCAAAGAACAGATCGATCCCAGCCAAAGCCCCTCGCACAAGGTCATTAAGCAGATTTTTGAAGATGCCAACAACTTCATGAAATCCGGGCCGCAGATGCTGGCGGTGATCGAAAAGCTGGAAGAGGCTATCAACTTTCACGATTTCAAGACCCGCGCCAGCCTAGGCGACGTCTACGAGCAGATGCTCAACGATCTGCGCGGCGCAGGCAACGCCGGCGAATTTTACACCCCGCGCGCCATCACCGCCTTTATGGTCGACCGAGTCGCTCCCAACCTGAAAAAACGTGAGAGCGTGCTCGACCCGGCCTGCGGCACTGGCGGCTTCCTCACCGCCGCCATCGAGCATTTTCGCAAGCAGCGCACCACCAAGTCCGGCGCCGAGGACCAACGCGCCATCGAGGAATTGATTCACGGCATTGAAAAGAAACAGTTGCCGCACCTGCTGTGTACCACCAACATGCTGCTGCACGGCATCGACGTGCCCAGCCAGATCGAGCACCGCAACACCCTTGGGCGGCCATGGAACGACTGGGGTGCGCACGAAAAGGTCGACTGCCTGATCACCAACCCTCCTTTTGGCGGCTACGAAGATGACGGCGTCGGCAGCGACTACCCGGCCGACCTCAAGACCCGCGAAACCGCTGACATGTTCATGGCGCTGATCATCAAGAAGCTGCTCAAAGAAAACGGTCGTGCCGCCGTGGTCCTGCCCGACGGCTTTCTCTTTGGCGACGGCATCAAAGGCACCTTGAAAAAGCTGCTGTTGCGCGAATGCAAGCTGCACACCATCGTCCGCCTGCCCAAAGGGGTGTTCGCCCCCTACACCACCATCAAGACCAACCTGTTGTTCTTCACCAAAGGCGCGGTGATGGACGACGGCAACGAGCACTTCCACACCGACACCATCTGGTTCTACGAACACCCCTACCCGGCGGGTTACAAGAGCTACTCCAAGACCAAGCCGATCCGCCTGGAAGAGTTCGAAGCGGAACGAGCATGGTGGGGCGTCGAGGACAACGACTTTGCCAAACGGGTGGAAAACGAGTTTGCCTGGAAGGTCGATTTCAAGGCAAAGCGTGAGCAGGCCGAGGCCGCCGCCGCCCCGCATTGGCAGCGTGCCGAGGAACTCGGCAACCAGGCCGCCGACTTGGAGAGCGAGGCAAAGGACCTGAAGAGCAGTCTGGTTGGCAACACCAACGCCAAGCAGCGCCTCAAGATTGAAATGCAGATCAGCGCCCTGCGTGAACAGGCCGATGCCCTGCGGTTGCAGGCCCGCGACGCCCAGGCGGCGGGAGACCGCATCTACTGGCCGATCTTCAACCTGGACATCAGAAACCCCAACACTCCGGAAGAAGAGACCTTTGATCCCGACGTACTGCTGGAGAAGTATAAAAAGCTGTTAGGGGAAATCGAAGAAACGGAAAACCAGCTTAAGAGCGAATTGGCGGCTGCGCTGGCGCACCACTTCGGTGGCGAGGTGACTGAATAATGGTGCCAGTTACCCCCCAAACACTGGTCAGTGATATTCGGCGCCTCATCGAGGCGAGTCGCTCGCAACTGGCCGGCGCCGTCAACAGTGCACTCACACAGCTGTACTGGCACATCGGCCAGCGCATCCACAGCGAGGTGCTGCAAGGCGAACGGGCCGAATACGGCGAGCAGGTTGTGGCCACATTGGCCCAGCAGTTAGAAGCCGACTACGGACGCGGTTTTTCCAGCAAAAATCTGCGCCACATGCTGCGTTTTGCCCAGAGCTTTCCGAGTTTGGAGATTGTCTCGGCACTGTCGAGACAATTGGCCTGGAGTCATTTTCTGGAAATCATTTACCTGAAAGACCCCCTCAAACGAGATTTTTATGTGCACATGTGCGGGCAAGAGCGCTGGAGCGTGCGCACCCTGCGGGAGCGCATGGGCTCCATGCTCTTCGAGCGCACCGCACTGTCGCGCAAACCGGACGAACTGCTGGCGGGCGAACTCGCCACCCTGCGGGAACAGGGGGAACTCTCGCCGGCCTTGGTGCTCAAGGATCCCTACATCCTCGATTTTCTCGGCCTGCATGACCGCTATCTGGAAAAAGACCTGGAAGACGCGATTCTCCGTGAACTCGAACTGTTTTTGCTGGAGCTGGGCGCTGGTTTTACCTTCGTGGCCCGGCAAAAACGGATCCAGATCGATAACGACGACTTTTACATCGACCTCTTGTTCTACAACCGCCGGCTCAAACGGCTCGTTGCCATTGACTTGAAGCTGGGCGATTTCAAGGCCGCCGATAAAGGCCAGATGGAGCTGTACCTGCGCTGGCTCGCCAAATATGAGCAGGAACCCGATGAAGCCCCACCGTTGGGCATCATCCTTTGCAGCGGCAAGAAGCAGGAACAGATCGAATTACTGGAGTTGAGCCAGACCGGCATCCACGTTGCCGAGTACCTGACTGTCCTCCCGCCCAAGAAGGTGCTGCAACAGAAGCTGCACGAGGCCATTGCACGTTCCCGTCAACGGCTTGACAATCGTGGAGAGATTGCCTGATGGACGCGCAGCAGTTCTTGGCCGAGTTTGGGCATATTGCCAATGCGCCGGGGGGCGTGGCGCGGTTGCGGGAGATGATTCGAGCGTTTGCTGTTCGAGGAGACTTGATTCAACACTTTGCTCCATGGCGTGAATGCACCCTCGGCAGCCTGGGGGATTGGGCAATTGGCTGCGGCTTTCCAAAGCAAGAGCAAGGCCAGGAGGGGAATGATATCCTGTTTGCAAAAGTCAGTGACATGAATCTTCCAGGCAACGAAAAATTCATTGCGAATACAGTTAACACAATAACAAAAGAAACATCAGAACGCCTACGTATCAAGATCCATCCGCCAGGGACGGTGATATTTCCAAAAATCGGCGGTGCAATTTCCACCAACAAACGCCGGATTGTTTCTCGCCCAACGGCAATAGACAACAATTGTCTAGGCTTGATTCCGAAGGGTGAAGCCACAACCGAGTGGCTATTCCTTGTATTGAGTAGCATTGATTTCTCGCAATACCAAGTCGGCACATCTGTTCCTGCTCTATCCCAGGGAATTATTGCTGAAATTCAGTGTTTTTTGCCAAGTGAAGAAGAACAATCCCGCATCGTCGCCAAAGTCGATGAATTGATGGCCTTGTGCGACAAACTGGAAGCGCAGCAACAGCAGCGCCGCCGCCTGCAAAACAACCTGCGCCAATCCACCCTGCAAGCCGTTGCCGCAGCCGCCAACCCACAGGAACTGCACTCCGCCTGGAACCGCCTTGCCGACAACTTCGGCCAGCTCTTTCATGCACCGGAGGATGTGGATGAATTTATCGCTGAACTCAAAAATATGGCGGTTCGGGGCATGCTTTCGCTCCCGTCGCAAATATTGCCCCCTGTCGATGAAATTGTGGCTGCATGCGATGAGTTGCGTGCCCGCTATATCGCTAACGGACTGATGCGACGGCAAAAAGTCATTGCCGCTGCGGAGACGGACATTATTTATCCAGAGCATTGGTCGACCACACCCTTTGACAAGGTGGCGATTGTTATTGGAGGGGTGACCAAGGGACGTAATCTTCGCGGGCGGACTGTCGTTACCTGTCCTTATCTTGCTGTTGCTAATGTTCAGCGCGGTTTTTTTAAGCTTAACACCTTGAAAGCGATTCAAATTGCGGCAGAAGAACTGGAAAAATATCTCGTTCAAGAAGATGACTTGCTCATTACCGAAGGGGGCGATTGGGATAAAGTCGGCCGCACAGCGATTTGGCGCGGGGGTGTTGAAAACTGCCTTCATCAAAATCATGTTTTCAAAGCGCGTGTTCCTTCTCAGTTGTTGCTGAACGAATGGGTAGAACTGGTGTTCAACTCAGGAGTCGGACGCGATTACTTTGCAGGTGCCTCGAAGCAAACGACAAATCTTGCGTCTATTAACATGACGCAGCTGCGAAGTTTTCCAATGCCAATCCCTCCCCTTGATGAGCAACGAGCGATTCTTGTCAAGCTTGACGCCTTGACGATGCGGTCTGGTGCGTGGCGCAAGCAGTTGGAGAAAAAACAACAAGTAGCATCGTTACTGGCAGGTGCAACAGTCGCAGCCTTTACCGGCATTTCTACCGAAAACGAAAAGGATGAACCCGTGAAAATCCCCCAAACTGAACTGATTGCCCCGCTGCGGCTCGGCCAAGCCCCCGACATTAAGGCGCAGGCGCCGCTGGCCACCATCCTTGCCCGCCACAATGGCGAGATCAGCGCCAAGGATCTGTACCAGCGCTTCGGCGGCGAGATCGACGCCTTTTACGCGCAACTGAAAACCGAGGTCAACCACGGTTGGATTCTGGAGCCGGAAGTCGCCGAGATGCGCGAAAAATTTATCGACAGGGCGAGCGCCTGAGATGCAGCTCCAGCGTATTCGTATTGGCGCCTTCCGCAATCTGCGCGAGATCGAAATTGTTTTCGACGGCTCTCTGCCCGCTACAGCGGCCAACCCGGATAGTCCGCCGCAGCCAATCCGCAGCCATGCCCTCATCGGTCAGAACGGCACCGGCAAATCGAACCTGATTGAGGCGTTGATCACCATTTTCCGCGATGTTGACCTCGACCGCGAAGCCCCCTTCGACTACGAGCTGGACTACTCCATCCGGGGGCATGCGGTGCGCCTCAAGGCGGAATTGAGCCGGCAAAAACGGCCCTTTGTGTGGGTGGACGGCAAGGCCGAATCCCAGGGCTATCTGCTGTGCAACCGTGAGCTGCTGCCTTCGCACGTCTTTGCCTACTACTCCGGCCGCAACGAGCGCATGGAGGAGTTGTTCCAGGAACACCAGCGTCGCTTCAACCGCCGCCAGGAGATCACTGCCGAAGAGGTGCTGCCGGCGCACCTGCTGCGTAATTTCAGTGCCAGCGATGCGGATATCCGTGCCCTGGAAGAAGTACGCAAACGCGAAGAGAACAAGACCCTGCGCCAGTTCGGCGACGACCGGTTGCGCCGCCTGTTCTACTGCCGGGGCGGGCACAGCCAGTTGGTGCTGTTGGCCTGTTTGCTCTCCGATGACCCGGTTTTCCAGAAGGTGTTGAAGAATCTGCACATCGAGGCTCTGGAATCGGCGCTCTTTGTGCTGAAGGAACCGCACCGGCTGCGGGAGAAACGCAAGAACCAGAAGTTTGACGAGAACGAGCTCAACGAGGGCGACCCGCGTTTCTGGTATGCGCGTGGTAATGTGGTGAGCGAATTCCTCGATAAACTCTGGCAGGTGGCCTGGGCGCCAATCGAGCAGGAAATCCCCAAACAGATCGACTTTCGCGGACGCACGGAGAAGCAGCGACAGCTTTATCTCTTTGTGCCCAGCCAGGAAAAGCTCAGGGAGCTGGGCGAGTTGGTCGGCGGCGCATCCAGCTTTTTTCGCTATGCCGAGGGCGCCTTCATTGGCGATTTGATCGAAGAAGTCCGCATCACCGTCAAGAAGCGCGACGAGCACGGCGGCAAGGTCAGTTTCATCCAGCTTTCCGAAGGCGAGTTGCAGATGCTCACCGTACTCGGCCTGATGCGCATCACCAGTGAAGACCACTGTCTGTTCCTGCTCGACGAGCCGGACACCCACCTCAATCCGATCTGGAAGCTGCGCTACTTCGACGACATCGAACAGGTGCTGGCGCCGCGAGAAGACGCGCCCCTGCAAGGCGAGTCGCAGATCCTCATCACCACCCACGACCCGATGATGGTCGGCAGCCTCAAACGCGAACAGGTGCGTATTCTTCGCCGCGACGGCAACCGCATCCGCGTCGACATGCCGGACGAACATCCCCAGGGCATGGGGGTGACTGGACTGCTCAAGAGCGATCTATTCGGCCTCTCGTCCACACTCGATATCGAAACCGAACGCCGTCTCTTTCGCCGCAACGAGCTGTTTGTCAAGGAGCCGCGTACGCCGGAAGAGGATATCGAGCTTAGCCGGCTGAGTGCGGAGTTGGCTGATCTTGGCTTTTCTACCGCCGATTTTCGCGACCCGGACTATGCGCTTTTTGTTCGCAAAATGGCCCAACATCGGCGCTTCCGCAAGCCCACGCTTTCACCAGAAGAGCAAGCCGAGCAGGACCGGATCGCCGACCAGATCATCGATGAAATTTTGCGGGAAGAGGACGAACCGTGATCTGGATTGATCTTGAGCACAAACTGCCGACCGATGCCGATATCCCAGGGTGGACGCCATGGACGCGGGAGCAGTGGCAGGCATGGCTGGAGAAATCACAAAAGTTGGTTGCTCAGCTCGCAGCATTGGAAGCGGCGGGCAAGAGAAAAGAGCGCAACGATCTGATTGACGCCAACAGCAATCATTGGGGAAAGCTCAAAGAATGGTTGTTGGCTCTGTCCGGCGGCAAGTGCTGGTTCTCCGAAGTGAAAGAGCTGTATTCCCATTACGATGTCGAACACTTTCGCCCCAAGAAAGAGGCCAAGGTGCTGGACTCGACCGAACGTGACGGCTACTGGTGGCTCGCCTTCGATTACATGAATTTCCGCATCTGCGGCAACGTGGGCAATCGCAAGAAGGGCGGCTGGTTTCCGTTGCAGGAGGGTTCGCTTTGCTCAACGTATTCCTGCCAGTGTGAAGAGTCAGAAAGCAGATATCTTTTGGACCCCATTGACATTGAAGATGTCGATCTGCTCGCTTTTGACGAAGAAGGAAAGGCTATTCCCGTGCCCGGCGCTTCTCAATGGGACCAGCAACGTGTCGAGGAAACGGTGAAACGGCTCAAACTCAATGAGCATACACCGTTATTAGAAGCTCGCCGTAAAGTTTGGCAGGAGATTGATCGACTCATTTTTGATTACTTAAAAGCGAAGGATAGATGTGTACATGGTCACAATCCAGCAGCAAAGGAAAAGTTGCGCAATGTACGTGTCCAAATTCGCGAGAAAACTCATCGCTCAGCTGAACTCTCCTCGGTCGCTCGATGGTGCATTCACTTCCGCAATGACCCGCAACTGACACGGCTGACGTCATGAGTCCACCTTCCTTCTCCCAACCCCCCTGTACCATCACCCCGAGCCTCCTCAATCTGGTGGCTCAGATCAGTGAAGTGGTCGGCCGCCGGAGCGCGTTTACCGGGCAGGAGGGGGATTTGCGGTTGCGGCGCTTGAACAGCATCCGCACCATCCAGGGGACCCTGGCCATTGAGGGCAACGGGCTCAGCGAGGCGCAGATTACCGCGCTGCTCGCTGGCAAGCGCGTGGTAGCCCCGCCCCGTGAGGTACAGGAGGCGCGTAATGCCCTGGTGGTTTATGAGCGCTTTGCCCAATGGCGGCCCGAGGTTGAGGCCGATCTTTTGGCCGCGCATGGGGTGTTGATGGCCGGTTTAGTTGATGAGCCCGGCAGGTATCGACGTGGCGCTGTTGGCGTCATGAAAGGGGAGGTTGTGGTGCATCTGGCCCCGCCGGCGGAGCGGGTGCCTGCGTTGATGCACGATCTTTTTGCCTGGCTTGCTGCTGTCGAGGTCCACCCATTGATCAGTGCGGCAATCTTCCATTACGAGTTCGCCTTTATCCACCCCTTTGCCGACGGCAATGGCCGCATGGCCAGGTTGTGGCAAAGCCTGATCCTCAGCCGCTGGCAACCACTCTTTGCCGAGCTTCCGGTGGAAAGCCTGGTGCGGGATCATCAGCACGACTATTACCAAGCCATCGGGCAAAGCAGCGATCTTGGCGATGCCGGCCCTTTTGTCGAGTTCATGCTGCGTATGATTCTTGCGGCCTTCGCCGTCGATAGCCCCCAAGTCGCCCAGCAAGTCAGCCCCCAAGTCAAGCGTCTGCTGGAGAGCCTCCAGGGTGCCATGAGTCGTGATCAACTGCAAAAGGCTCTGGGGTTGCTGGATCGGAAATCTTTTCGGTCACGCTATCTGCAACCGGCTCTTGCCGCCGGGCTCATCGAAATGACCATCCCCGACAAGCCCAACAGCCGCCTACAGCTCTATCGGCTCAGTGATCGCGGCAGGCAGTGGCGGCACCTTGATCAGGGGAGCGAAGAATCTGTCCAGTGATGGTCAGCTCCTACTTGCCGCGCACAGGGCAACATGGAGTACTTCTTCGCTCACCGTCGGCACCAGGCGGTGGAAGCGCAGGGAGGGCGGCAGCGCATCCCGACGCTCGGCGCAGATGCTCAGCAGAAATTCGTCGCTGGGGCGAAACTGCCAGAACTGCCAACGCTCGGTGTTGTCGTTCTGGTCGGCATCGATGTGCAGGTGAATGCTGCTCTCTTCGGCAAAGGTGAAGCAAAAGCGGTCCAGGGGAATCGACATCCCCCGGCCGCGCGCCTTGATGTAGGATTCCTTCAAGGTCCAGTAGGCGAAAAAACGCTCATGCCGTCGCTCCTCCGGCAGGCTGGCCAGGGCAGCGCTCTCCTGCGGGGCAAAAAACCGCTCGGCAATGCCCGGTGTGGGGGTGCGCTCGCGAATATTTTCCACATCCACTCCCAGTTCCCTATCTCGACAGACCCCCAGAATAATCAATCCCCTGGTGTGCGAGAGATTGAAGCACAAGCCGGCGGCCTGCGGGTGAGTATTAGCGATGGCCGGTCGGCCATGCTCGTTGGCGGTAAAGATCCAATCCTGCGGCGCCACCGGTGCGTAACGGGAGAGCGTGGTGCGCACCAGGCTGCGGGTGAGGAGAAAGCGGTGGCGATCTTCGGCATGGAGAAAGCGTGCCCCCCGTTGTCGCTCCTCCGCACTTAGCAGTTGCCGGAGTGATTCCAATAGGTTGATATCGCTGATTTCGCGGTAGTGCACCAGCCACAGATCGATAGTGGCCGCGGTCTGTGGTTTCGTGGCAATATGGTGGGTGGTCTCAGGGGATAGGGGCAACACTATAATTTATCGAATGCGCTGTGCTGTTTGGCAATGATTGTCTGATGGGCGGTAAGGTGGTCAGCCGTCTCCCATGTCCTGTTGCTTGCTCTCTACCACACCCCTCGTGCTTTTTCCATGCCGCCAACACCCTTGCACTGTTGGCTATAATTCCTTCTGCATGCAGTCGATGGATATTTTTAAGATATCAATTTGACATTGTTGGTAAAATGTGCATGATCCTCAATAAAGGCAGTAACATTTACCCGCTCAATTCCGGCAGATTGCTGCATCGGCAGCGCAGAATCTGTACTCTCAATACTTCTTACGGCACCTGATGGATGTCGTTCCATTCACTGAAGGGGGATCTCTATGCTCAGCAATCTGAAAATCGGCACACGACTGAGTTGCGGCTTTGCCGGGCTCTTGCTGCTCATGGTGGTGGTTGGCGGTTACGGTATCTATGAAATCCGTGCCTTGGAGCATGAGGCCAAGGTGCTGGTTGGAGAGCGAATGGTCACGGTGGCACAGGCGAACGCCCTGATCAATACCATTAATGTGGTGGCCCGTGCCATCCGTAATGCTTTGCTGGTCAATGACAGCACCCAGCAGACGGCGGAATTAAAACGGATCGAGGAAGCACGGAAAAAGGCCTCGGAGCAGCTGGCCCTGTTGGAGAAGACCGTCAAGGACGAGAAGGGGGCGCCGTTGGTGAAACGTATCGTCACCGATGTTCGGCCGACCTTTTCCCGCCATCTCGACGCCCTCATCGAGTTTGTAAACAATGAGCAGACCCTGCGTGCTAAAATGCTGTTGCTGGGTGATTATCGAGAAATTCAGCGCATTTATCTGGCGATCACCGAGGAGTTGATTGCCTCACAGACGGAGCTGGCGATGCAGTCCGGAGAGAAAGCAGCGGACATGGCGGCAGCCGGGGTGCGGTTGATCAGCCTGCTGCTCGTCGCCGCCTTGGTACTGAGCATTATTTTGGCTTTGCTGATTGTGCGTTCCATCACTGGGCCGGTGCGCAAGGCCTCTGCCCTGGCCGAGACCATGGCCAAAGGTGATTTTACCGCCAAGCTCGATTTGCAGCAGCGTGACGAGATCGGCCAGATGGCGCAATCGCTTAATACCATGGTGGGTCAGTTGGGCGGCATGATTCGTGAGATTGTCGGCGGAGTGGGGCGATTGACCGCCTCGTCCCATGAGATGGCCTCGGTGTCGCAACAGCTCTCCAGCGCTGCCCGCGACACCTCGGAGAAATCGGCCACCGTTGCTGCGGCCACCGAGGAGATGAGCGCCAATTTTCATTCGGTTTCGGCGGCCATGGAACAATCAACCAGTAACGTCAATATGGTGGCCTCCTCGGCTGAGGAGATGACTGCCACGGTGCACCAAATTGCTGGCAGTGCTGAAAAGGCCCGCGCCATCTCGGAAGAGGCGGTGCAGCAGTCGCGACAGGCCTCGGAGAAGATGGCCGAGCTGGGAGAATCCGCCCGCAAAATCGGCCGGGTGACGGAAACCATTACTGAGATCTCCGAGCAGACTAATCTGCTGGCGTTGAATGCCACCATCGAGGCGGCGCGCGCCGGAGAAGCGGGCAAAGGCTTTGCAGTAGTGGCCAATGAGATCAAAGAGTTGGCACGGCAGACCGCTGAGGCGACGGTGGATATCAAAAAACGCATCGGCGAGATGCAGGACACCACCATCACCACCGTGGCGGATATCGAGCGGGTCTCGGAAATCATCAACGAAATCAACGCGGTCATCCATAGCATCGCCACCGCCGTTGACGAGCAATCCGCCGCCACCGGTGAGATTGCCGGCAATATCGCCCAGGCCTCGCAGGGCATAGCCGAGGTCAACGAGAACGTGGCCCAGTCCACCGTGGTTATCGGCGATATTACCCGCGATATCGCCGGTATTAACCAGCAATCCGCTCAGGTGGGCGACGGCAGCACCCAGGTACAGCACAGCGCCCAGGGACTTGCCGAGCTTGCCGGCGAACTCCAGCAGTTGGTCGGGCGTTTCAAGGTGTGAGAGGAGGACTGATCCAGCCGCCACAGCAGGCAAAAATCTGCTGTCTTATAACGGGTAGTCTTGCAATGCCCGCAACTTCTATGCACGGGAGGGACGTATGCGACTGATTGGTGGAATAGTGGTGGGGCTAGGGCTGACGGCGTTCGCCGCAATGGCGCCGGCAGAGGAGATCAAAACGCTCAAGGAGCTGGTGCAGCGCTACGATGCCACCAGCTGTAAGGAATGCCATCCGGAGATCTATGGCCAGTGGGAGCAATCACTGCACGCCAAGCCCTTGCTTGGTCCCATCGGGCGCACCCTGGCCACCTTCCAGGGCTATGTCAATTCGCGGGACACCGAGCTGAAGAAGTCGCGGGAGGTGGCGCCGACCACCAGAGCCTTCCTCAAACCCTGTGTGGAGTGTCATCTGCCGCAGATGATGGATGCCTCCGAGGCCGTGGCCGACGAGATCACCAAGGCAATTGTCGATGGTAATGAGGAGGTGTTGAAACAACTGCAAATCACCTGCCTGGTCTGCCATAACCGCAACGCCATCATCCGTAAATTCCGGGATGGCAATCCGCAACCCGGCGTCATCTATGGGCCCAAATACGCCGGCCCCCACGGCGATGCCAAGTACACCACCGCTGCCAAGAGCGAGATGCTGCGCGACACCGTCTTTTGTGCCCAGTGTCATCAGGGACCCAATGTGCAGCATTACGATGAGCCGATGTGGTGTACCTCCACCTTTGACAGCCATCAGCACTTTTATGTGCCCATGGGTGGCACCGAGTCCTGCCAGGACTGCCACATGCGCAAGGACGGCGGCCACCGTTTCCCGCCTAACTATCAGGATCCGGCCCAGACCAGCAAACGGCTGCAACAGTGGATCGATCTTAATCTGACCACCCTTGGTTACCGCATGAAACCCGATGGCAAAACATTAATTCCGATGGTGGTGATCAATAGCGAGGTGGTCAGCCGCATTGGCCACCGTTTCCCCGACGGTTGCCCTTCACCCAATCGGGTGACCCTGGATTTCCGTGTCACCACCAAGGACGGCAAGGAGCTGTACAAGGAGACCAAAACCTACATGCCGCAACATAAGCTCGGCTATGACGACAACACCATGGTCTACGCAGCCAACCGCAAGCTGACCCTGCTGCGCGACACCAGCCTGCAACCTTTTGTGCCCAAGAAGGAAACCCTGGAGGTGAAACTGCCCGAAGGTGTAGAAGAAGCGGTGGTCGAAGCGACCCTGACCTTCCGTCAACTGCCCGGGATCCCGGAGGCGGAATTTCCCATCCACAAGGTGACCCGCGAGGTCAGTCTGAAACGCTGATCGCAATCTCTCGCCAAGCCCCGGCCGTCAGATGTCGGGGCTTGGCTCTTCAAGGAAACAGTGTTTCCGTTCTCCCTCACAGCGAGAACAGCTCCAGCAGCTGCTCTCTGCTCAATTGCTTGATCATCCCCAGCTCGTCTTCGCGGATAATCGAATCGCTGAGGTGTTGTTTATTGGCGATGATCTTGTCGATCTTCTCCTCCAGGGTGTTTTGGGTGCTGAGGCGGAACAGGTGCACCACGTCCTGTTGGCCCATGCGGTGAACACGAGCGGTGGCTTGATTTTCCTTTGCCGGATTCCACCACCGGTCGTAGTGGATGACCACGTTGCCGGCCAGGAGATCAATGCCGGTACCGCCAGCCAGCAGACTGGCGGTAAAGACCATGCATTGGCTTTCTGTGGCAAATCGGTCAATCATCGCCTGGCGCGTGGCAATACTCATGTCGCCCCGCAGAGAGGCGAAGCCGATTTTTTGGGCGGTGAGATGATGCGCCATCAGATCCAACATGCCGAGATATTGGCTGAACACCACCACCTTGCGGCCGTTATCCAGCGCTTCATCCAGCAACTCGACGAACAGATCCCACTTGCCGCTGCTGTATTTGTTGGGATTGGTACATTTCTCCACCAGGCAGGGATGGTCGCAGATCTGTTTCAAGCGGGTGAGCATGGCAAAGACATGCAGGTAATCGATACGTGTTGCCGCATCGGCAATGTCGCTCAGCAAGGGTTGTTGGCCGGCAATGGTCTCTCGGTACAGCAGGAGCTGAACGCCGCTTAATTCGCAGCTGCGGTCATCCTCGATCAACTCCGGCAATTCAATCAGCACCTTGGCTCGTGTGCGGCGCAGGAGAAAGGGTTGAATGCGCTGGGTAAGCAGCTGCTCCTGTTGTTTTGCACCATATTTCTCTATTGGGATGAGAAAGGTGTCTTGGAAAGTTTTGAAGGAGCCAAAAAAGCCGGGCAGGCAGATGGAAAAAATGGAGAATAAATCTTCCAGTGAATTTTCTATCGGGGTACCCGACAAGCCGATTGCCACCCGGCAGCGAAAGGCTTTGCAGGCCTGATGGGTGGCGGTGTTGCGGTTTTTGAGGGCCTGGATTTCATCGAAAACGATGAGATCAAAGGAGCACTG
Organism: uncultured Desulfobulbus sp.; assembly: GCA_964639845.1. Lineage (GTDB taxonomy): Bacteria > Desulfobacterota > Desulfobulbia > Desulfobulbales > Desulfobulbaceae > Desulfobulbus. The sequence continues at coordinate 76,263 of CAZXHS010000007.1, forward strand.
TTCCAGGGCGTACTGATCTCCGCGGGCAACGGCGTAGGTGGTAAGGATGATCCGTTGTTGCAGCGCTGTTTCCAGGTCGCGGTCGGGGCCGTAGTAGAAGGCAAAGCCAAGATCCGGATAAAAGCGATTAATTTTGTCGGCCCAGTGCAGCAGCACCGATGCCGGGCAGACAACCAGAATGGGGGTTGACGCCGTTGCTTCCCGGAAAATCGTCTCGATCAAGGCCAGGGCCTGATGTGTTTTACCAAGACCCATGTCATCGGCAAGAATGCCGCCCAGCCCCAGCTCGTAGAGGGTGAACAGCCAGGAGAGTCCTTCCTTCTGGTAATCACGCAGATGGCTTGGGTAGCGAATGGCCGTGTTGAGTTGGGTCTGCTGTTGCGGCGTGGTGAGTCGCTCCAGGGTTTGCTGGAGCTTGGGAGCGTTGTGCTGATGCTCAATGACCGGGATGGCACTGATCAGGCAGGCGAACTCCCCCCGGGGGAGAATGATCGTTTTGCGATTGGTCTTGCAGACGGTGCTGCGATTTTTGGCAAAGAGTTGATACAACCAGGCCAGCGGTCCCTCGTGCAGATCAAGTGTTGTCAGGCCAGCGGTCAGGGGTTGTCGTTTTTTGATCTGTTGCAGCAGTTGCGGCAGAGCCACCACCTCCTTGCCGATGCCGAATGCACAGGCCAACACGATCCAACCGTCTTCTTCGCGCAGCTCGTTAATGAGCAACCGGTCGGGGACCTGGATAGTACGAATCTCCAGGACCTCCGGGGCAACCTGATTGTCCGGATGGTGCAGTTGCTTGCTGTTGCGCTCAAGGAAATCGGCGACATCCCTGCGCTCGATGATCATTTCATCGTCTTTGCGGAGAAACTGCAACAAAGAGGGGCTCGCTTGTGCGGCCTTTTCCGCAGTGATTTTGGCGGCGCTGTCAGCCTGGCCAATACGGAAGAAGCCTTCGCCAACCAGATAATAGTGATTGCCGAATTTGTGTTGGTCGAGATCAGGTAGGTGTATGACCCGGCCATCAACCAGCCAGGCAATCGGCCTGATAACGATGTTACCGTCCGTGTTCAGCGAGACCTGGCTGCCAGGACGGGCATCGGGCAACTGGCGGAACCGATCATTGGATAAGCCGAAATTCTTCAGCAGTTCATAGGTGTTGGCTTTAGGGAGGGGAGTGGAGAGGTGCAGACCGAGGGCAGCGTCTCCGGCTTCAAACTGGAAACAACCTGCCGCAGCAGCATAGGTTATCTCTGGGGCAGCGTCACCCAGGCAGCAATAAGCCAGCGCACAGAGCCTGGTCCAGATCGATCCGTCCTGTTGCATGCCTTTGCTGGTCGCACCGGCGTGGAGCAGTTGTTGCTCGTTGGGGGTGATGCAGCGTTGTTGCATCCGTTTGTAAAGGGTGTGAATCGTGCCACTTCCCTTGAGATCAAGCAGGTCAGTTGCCGTGGTGCCGATGTCGGCAGCCGTAGCGTTCAAGGTCCCATGGGTTGTTTCTTTCCGCAGTCTGACCACTTTTTCATCACGGATACATTGTGTCGATCCCTTTTCATTGTTCAGCCAATTGTTGAGAAAATCAGCCATTCGCCCCCACAACGATTGTTTGAACAACAGCGGCAGGGGCACATGGGACCCGTCGTGGCATTCATGCAGGCTGAGGATGCAGAGGGCCGCGATGTGGGCGCACCGTTTACCTGGTTCGGAAAGGGTGCAGAGGTCACAGTGTTCTTCCTGCAAGGTAAAGCCAGCGGCAATCCGATGGGTTTGTTTGAACAGTAAAGAGAGTGTACCCCCGTTGCAGAGGCAGGCCGCACTGTTTCTGTAGATGAAAAATTGCGATAATCTTCCCTGTCTGAGAAGATTCATCCCTTTGTCCATTGTGCTGGTATCAAACCAATTTTTGAGCAGAACAGTTGCCGCTATAGCAAGAAATGGCGGCAGTTGGTCGGGCGGGGTGGCGTTGTACATTGCAATGGGCTGGTTGCTACTGCGTTGTGGAGGCTGGCTCTTGCCCTTGTCTCGAAGAGAAGACGTTCGAGCAGGCGTGTCATCGCTCCAGGTCGTTTCATTTCGAAAAACGGATGGGTCTTTTTGTGCGACTGAAGATCCCTTGTCTTGGCTGCATGCTTCGTATCCCTGGTCGAATGATGTAAATCTATAGAGAAATGAGATAATTGCCGCAAGAAAATAAATCTGCTGCGCCTCAATAGAATTGATGTTGGCAGCCGCGATAAAGGGGCGGCGGTTGATTTTGGTCATCAGGTCTTCTACCCGCTCAGAGTAGGGCAACAGTTTTCTGTGGCTTTTCCCGCCGAACAGCCCTATGAATTAGGTATCATTCCTACTGCCAGGAGACGCCCATGCTGCCCGGAAACTATCAGAGCTTCTACCAACGTATTCAAGAGCAGATTCCCGCCGAGCAAATCATCACCGATCCGCTGCGCACCATCACCTTTGGCACCGATGCCAGTTTCTACCGGCTGATCCCCAAGATCGTCATCAATGTCAACACCGAGGATGAGGTGCAGTTGATCCTGCGTGAGGCAGGTCGGTTGCGGCTACCGGTGACCTTCCGCGCTGCCGGCACCAGCCTCTCCGGCCAGGCCATCTCCGACTCGATTCTGGTGCGGCTCGGGCCGGGCTGGAATCGTTACCGCGTTTTCGATAACGCCGCCAAGATCCAGTTGCAGCCGGGCATCATCGGCGGGCACGCCAACCGCATCCTCGCCGAATTCGACCGCAAGATCGGCCCGGATCCGGCTTCGATTGACAGTGCCAAGATCGGCGGCATCCTTGCCAACAATGCCAGCGGCATGTGCTGCGGCGTGGAGCAGAACAGCTACCGCACCCTCGATGCCATGCGCATCATCCTTGCCGATGGCACCATCGTTGATACCGGCGACGACAAGAGCAAGGCCGCCTGCAAACGCAGCCATGGTGCGCTGGTTGATGGCTTGGCGGCGCTGCGCGACCGGGTGCGCAGTGATGCCGAACTGAGCGAGCGCATCCGCTACAAGTTCAAGATCAAGAATACCACCGGCTACAGCCTCAATGCCTTGGTGGATTTCGACGATCCCTTTGACATCATGCAGCACCTGATGATCGGCTCGGAGGGGACACTGGGCTTCATTGCCGACGTGGTCTACCGCACGGTGATCGAGCATCGCCACAAGGCCAGCGCCCTGATCTTTTATCCGGACATTCAAACCGTCTGCGAGGCGGTGGTCATTTTGCAACAGCAGCCGGTGGCCGCAGCGGAACTGATCGACCGCGCCGGTCTGGCCTCGGTCACCGGCAAGCCGGGCATGCCGCCCTTTCTCGCCGAGCTCGATGCCCCGGTCACCGCCCTGCTGATCGAAACCCGAGCCGAGTCGGCGGAGGAGTTGGCAACGCAGATCGCCCAGATCACCGAGGGGCTGGTGCCGCTGCCCACGGTGCGGCCCATCGAATTCACAGCCGTGCCCGAGGAGTACACCCAGCTGTGGAAGATCCGTAAAGGATTGTTCCCGGCGGTGGGAGCGGTTCGGCGTACCGGCACCACGGTCATTATCGAGGATGTCGCCTTTCCCATAGAGCATCTCGCCGAGGCCACCCTGGAGCTGCAAAAGCTCTTTGCCAAGTACGGCTACAGCGAGGCCATCATCTTTGGCCACGCCCTGGCGGGCAACCTCCACTTTGTCTTTACCCAGGATTTTTCGATCCAAAAGGAGGTGGTGCGCTACCGCGACTTCATGGACGAGGTGGTGCGGCTGGTGGTGGAGCGATACGACGGTAGCCTCAAGGCCGAACACGGCACTGGCCGCAACATGGCGCCCTTTGTCGAAAAGGAGTGGGGCGAGGCCGCCTTTGGCCTGATGAAGGAGATCAAGGCCCTCTTTGACCCGCACGGGTTGCTCAATCCAGGGGTCATCCTCAACAGCGATCTCGAGGCCCACATCAAGGACCTCAAACCCCTGCCCGCCACCCATGAGCTGGTCGACAAGTGTATTGAGTGTGGATTTTGCGAACCGATTTGTCCGTCCAAGAATCTCAGTTTCACCCCCCGGCAACGCATTGCCGGCCGCCGCGAGATCAGCCGGCGGTTGGCGGCAAACGCACCGCGGGCGGAGGTGGAACAGTTGGTCAAGGCCTACCGCTATCCGGGCATGGATACCTGCGCCGCCGACAGCCTCTGCTCCACCCTCTGCCCGGTTGGCATCGACACTGGCAAGATGGTGAAGAGCCTGCGCGAAGAGGCCAACGGCCCCTTGGCCAATCGGGTGGCTGGTGCAGTGGGGGGGCATTTTGCCGGCGTTACCCGCACGGTGAGCGGGGTTTTAGACGTGGTGGATACAGTACATAAAATCGCCGGGACACCGCTGATGGAAAAATCCTCCCGATTGGCACGCACGGTGAGTGGCAAAAAAATACCGTTGTGGAACCGGGAAATGCCCAGTGGCGTCGCGGCATTACCCTCATTGGCCCCGGCAGTGGGTGAACGAGTGGTGGTCTATTTTCCCAGTTGTGCCAGTCGCGCCATGAGCGGACCGCCCAGAGAAGAAAACCACCGGAGTACCCTGCCGCAACAGACTTTGGCGGTGCTGGCCAAAGGTGGCTATGGCGTCATTTTGCCGGATAAGGTGGAGGGGCTCTGCTGTGGTCAGGCCTTTGAGAGCAAGGGCTTCAGGGAGCAGGCCGACCGCAAGGCGGAAGAGCTGAGCCAGGCCTTGCTCAAAGCTACCCGCGACGGCAAATTGCCGGTGCTTTGCGACACCAGCCCATGCCTGCAGCGAATGCGCAATACCTTGGATAAGCGGCTACGTCTCTATGAGCCGGTCGAGTTTGTGCTGGAGTTTTTACTGGATCGCCTGGTCTTTGCGCGAAAAAAAGGCAAGGTCGCCATCCACGCCACCTGTAGCACCCGCAAGATGGGTCTGGATGGCAAGTTGCGCCAGTTGGCCAAAATGTGTGCCGAGGAGGTGGTGGTGCCGGAGGATATCTATTGCTGCGGTTTTGCCGGCGATCGCGGCTTCAACTTCCCGGAACTCAATCGCTCGGCACTGAGTGGCCTCAAGGAGCAGGTCTACGGCTGCGAGGCTGGTTATTCCACCAGCAAGACATGCGAGATCGGCCTGGCTCTGCACGCCGGGATCCCGTATCGATCGATTTTTTCCCTGGTCGATGAAGTGACCGATCCACGACCTTGAAACCAAGGTTATCGGTAAGCAACAAGGCCCCGGACATCTCGTCGATGTCCGGGGCCTTGTGTTTTATCGGCGAGTCAGGTGTTGCTGCTCGCGGTGCAGGTCATGACGAAGTTGCAGGCCGGCGAAGAAGTCATCCGCTTCCCCAAAGTAGCGGGCCAGCAGCACTGCTTCCTTGATTGGCAGGGATTGCCGCCCGCAGAGCACACGGGTCATCGCTTTTTTATCGATGCCGGTGTCTTTGGCCACACGGTAGATGGTCAGGTTTTTCGGGATGAAGTAGTAGTGCATCAAAATGGTGCCCGGGTGCTCTTGGGCGGTGAACTGGGCTGACATGGCGATCCCTCCTGTGCGTTGATGGGGCAGCCGCTGGTTCGGCTACCGGGCATTGGGGGTGTGGCGTCTCCCCGGACAGTGTGCATCGGCGTAAAGCCTCGACAAAATTGCGGCAATTAGAGTGCCAGTTGGTCGCAATGACCACAAGCGAAGGGGAGGTTCTCAACCTTGAGATTTTAGGAGGCTTTGCCATGGAGGGTGTCGGATTCCCGAATGCGTATCTGCGCCAGCACCACTTGATCGCGCAGGGCGTGACCGCGCATCTGTGGTAACGAGCCGCGATTGTGTGGCCAAGATGCCACAAAACTGTGGCACGGGCATGGTGAGATGCGGCTCAGGCGCACTTGTGTAAGCGGAGTTTCAACAGGAGTCGGTTGAGATAGGTCCAGGGAGGACGGGTGGGCGGCTGCGCCTTGCTTCCCTGTGGCGTGGGGAAGAGCAGATCGGCCAGATGCACCGTTGGAGTGTGGGCGCCGAGCAAGGTGGTGCAACCGGAGCAGGTGGTTATCAGGGGTCGGCCATCGGCAGCTGTCACCCGTTTGCGGCTCCAGGTTTGAGCCAAGTCCGGACAGAGGAAGCCCACGGCACCACCCTCGCCGCAGCAGAGAGTGCGCTGGTGCTGGTGCGACATGGGGCGTACCGTGTAGCCCAAACGGCGCAACAGGCCGCGAACAGCCTCTTGCGATGGCTGGTCGTTCCTGAGCGGACAGGGATCATGCACGCAGACCTCTTGGCCGTTGTCGGGATGGTGTTCGCCGCCCTGCCGATGCAGCAAGGTAAAGACGTTCTCCACATGCACATCCTGACCATAGTCATGAAACATGCGCGTGCAGTTGGGGCAGGCCGTGAGCACGGTGCGGATACCGTGGACGCGCAATTTGTTGAGGAGGACGGAGAAGTTGTCCGTAAAGGCCGCGCTGCGGCCAAGATCATGGGAAGGCTTGGTACAACAGTGCAGCACCATGCCCATATTGGGGATATGCTGGCGCAAATGTGCAAACATGCGCCACGTCACCGATGGTCGGCCGCCGGGCAGGGCGCATCCCGGAAAAAACGCGGTGGTGCAGTCTGCAGGGAGAAAAAAAGCAGACAAAAGACGTGAGCGGCCCAGCCATTCGTAGAAGAGCAGGGGCCGATATGGGCGGGTATCGAGCTTGCCGGCCTCCACCTGCCTTCGTCGCATTGCCAGAAACAGGGCGCGGGGATCAAGCCCCTCAGGGCAGACAACGGCGCATAGGCCGCAAAGGCTACAGGCGTAGGCGATCTGGCGGTGGTCGGGGGTATCAGAAAATTGGGCAGCGATGGTGCTTGGAGAACCGTGTTGCTGCAAAAATGCACAGTGACGAACGCAGGCTCGACAATCGGTGCAGCGCTCGGCCATCTCTGTCAGACAGTGAGCGAGGGGGACCGGGGAAGGACGGCCTTCCCCGGCAGATGTGGCTTGCGAATCAGTTGGTTCCTTCAACCGGATATTCAGCCCCTTTCCAGGCAAATATGCCGCCCGGATGACGATAGACATTGGTGTAGCCCAGCTTTTTGGCCCACACCGCGCCGTTATGACTGCGGGTACATTTGACGAAGCCGCAGTAGATGACGATGGTTTTATTTTTATCCGGGCCGAGCAGTTTTTCATAGTCTTCCTTGCTCTTGCCGTCGGTTTCCTTGCTGTCCCACTCCTTCATCTCCGGGATGGGAAAGAGGAACTGCTTGGCGCCAGGGATGTGGTTTTTCTGGTAGGAATCCTTCAATGGCATGGTGTCGATGATCAAGACCTCCTTGCCGGCGTCGATCATCGCCTTCAGCTCGCTGGTGGTGAGGATGCCGTAGCCGCCCTGTTGTACCTCCCGCAGCAGTTTTACTGCTTCCTGTTCCTTGGCCACCTCCTCCTTGAACTTGTCGTCGCCCAGGGAAAAAGCGCTGGCCGTGGTGGCCATGGTCAGCAGCATCAGCCCTGTCATTAGTGTGGTGGTCAGTTTGTTCATCAAGTTCACGTTCGCTCCTTTGTTACAGTGTTTATAGGTTGTTGTGGGCTTTGCTCGCCCGCCAGTTTTGCCAGAAGATAACCATTGCCGCCGCCATCATCACCGCATCCCGTACCAAGGCCGCTTTCAACCCCTTGTACGCCTGTTCCGGATCCTCCGGGCCAAAGCAGCCGCAGTCGATATCCAATCCAAGATGAATCCCCCAACTCAATACCGCCATGAACAGCGCCAGCATCAGGGCGATGGCGGTGAGGCATCCGCGCACGTTTACGATCAGCCCCAGTCCGCTGAGCAACTCCACCACGGGGAGAAGGAGAGCGGCGGGATGCAGCAGTTCTTTGGGGAGCAGGCCAAGTCCGGCGATAACCACCGAAAATCGTTCCATATCCATCAGTTTGATCAGTCCGGAGTAGGCAAAGACGCCACCCAGGATGCAGCGCAGCACCAGTGGAACCACCTGCTGGTGTGCCAAGATCTTGCTGATGAGTGTTTCTTGCATGAGATTCCAGTGGCGGAGGTGGCTGTGTGGGCTCCAATTCACTGCAAATTGCCCTGTATGTCAAATAGGTATTTGCGATTGCATTTGGCCTTGGTCTTGGAATTTCCCATGTCGCAACAACTCGTTGCGCGTGGGGGTGATGCTGATAAGGCCGGGAAGATGCCCGTGCCCAAGAGGGAACCGGTCGTGAGGTAATGCTCCGAGAGCTTGACCAGGTGCTGAGCGTCCTTGAACTCTGCCAGGTTTTATCGGCAGCGACGGTGTCGTTGCCGGAAGATGTATAGTCGTGCCTGCTGTGGCAGAATGACCCGCAACACCTTTGTGGCATGGCAGAAATGGGAATGTGTATACTGTGCTGATTTTAATACATGTTTAACATTAATCTTGCCTGATTGGTTTAGGGGTGCTGTGTGAATGGGGCAAAATGACTGCTCTGATGCCTGATGTATCTTGAATTGCAGGCGCTGTGATCGGTTGTTGTGACTGATTTTTTCTTGAAGAGTGAAGGGCTCTTTTTTGTTATCAATAAAATTTCAATTTATATTCAATTATGGCCAATGCGTGGATTGGTGAATGCTGAAAAATGTGTAACGAAAAAACAATGTGTTGCCAGCTTTTTCGCGAAAATGTTCCGTGCTTTCTTGCCGGTATAGCAAATATTGCTTTGGAACTGAATCGAAACCCCTATAATTGAGGGAGGATTGCAGTGGGGTTTGACAATGGATCGAGACCGACGACCACCATCGCGTAGATGGGGGCCGTATGTCGTCGTGGCCTGAGCGTCGGAGAGCAACAAAGATGACAATGGAGGATGTATGCAAATCACGTCAGTTCGTACCAAAATTGCCGGTATAGCCGGAGTCTGTCTGTTTTTTTCCTCAGCGGTGCTTGTCGGGTACAGCCTGTATACAGCACGAACGAGTCAGCAGCATGTGAATGAAAGGGTTTCCACCTTGCTGGAAACGCGATCTTTAGATGGCCTCAAAAATCTGGCCAGCAACTATGCCGGAAAAATCAGAGCCGAGTTTGATGTGGCTCTGGACGCGGCCCGCACCATGGCTGACGTGTTCACCCTCTCCAAGGAAAACAACAACGGTGGTTTGCAATTGGGGCGGAACCAGATCAATGCCATCCTGCTCAAGGTGTTGCATGACAACCCCAACTTCAACGGCACCTACTCCTGTTGGGAGCCAAACGCGCTTGATGGCAACGATACCGATTTCAAAACAGGCCAGGATGGCAACAACAAACTGACCGGTCGTTTCACCCCTTACTGGAACCGGGATGAGAAGGGCAATATCGCCGTGCAGCCCTTGGTTGAATACGATACCCGCGACCGCCACCCCAACGGCGTGCTCAAAGGCGGCTGGTACATCAACCCCAGCGAGAATCACACCGAGAGCGTCCTTGATCCTTTCCCCTACATCGTTCAAGGCAAACAGGTCTGGTTAACCACTTTGTCAGTGCCGATTCTGGTCGATAAAAAATTCTATGGCGTGGCCGGCACCGACTATAATCTCAACTTTGTGCAAGAGTTGTCCAAGAGTGTCGATAAAGAGGTCTTTGGTGGCCAGGGTGAAATCCTCATCGTCAGTAACATGGGGTTGATCGTTGCCCACAGCGAGAAACCGGAGTTGGTCGGCAGTCCCCTGAAGAATATCATTCCCGAAGGGGCGGAGCAGATGATCCGCGACATCCAGGCGGGCAAGAGCGTGGCGGCCCTCAATGCCAAAGATCAGCAATTTGAGGTTTTTGCCCCCATTAACCTGGGACGCACCGGCAAGCCTTGGTCGGTAATGATTCGGGTGAAGCAGGGAACGGTACTCTCCGATGCCATTGCCCTGGATAAGGAACTCACCGATGCCGGACGCAGTACCATGTACATGCTTATCGGTGCTGGTGGCATCACCAGTATCCTGGCCATTGGACTGCTCTGGTATGCCTCGGGAGGGATTGTGCGGCCAATCCGCCACACCGTGGATATGCTCAAAGACATCGCCGAGGGTGAAGGCGATCTCACCAAGCGGCTTGATATCAAGGTCAAGGACGAGGTTGGTGAGTTGGCCACCTGGTTCAACCTGTTTATGGAAAAACTGCGGGAGTTGATTGTGCAGATTGTTGAGGATGCCAGCTCGCTCAACAACGCCTCCCGTGCCCTGGCTGTCATTGCCGTGGATATGAAAAAAGGTTCCGAGGCCATGGCCGAGCGCTCGCGATCAGTTGCAGCCGGTGCTGAGGAAATGGATGTGTCGATGAGCGGTGTGGCCTCGGCCTGTGAAGAGGCGGCCACCAACGTCAATATGGTTGCAACATCGACCGATGAAATGACCATCACCATCAGGGAGATCGCCCAGAAGGCGGAAACCTCGCGAGCCATTTCCAAATCCGCCGTGGCCAAGGCCGGAGAGGTTTCGGAGAAATTGGGCCACCTCGGCCAGTCCACCCTGGAAATCAGCAAGGTCACCGAGGTGATTTCCGATATCTCCGATCAGATCAATCTGCTGGCGCTCAACGCCACCATCGAGGCAGCCCGCGCCGGAGACGCAGGCAAAGGCTTTGCGGTTGTAGCCTCCGAGGTCAAGGAGTTGGCCAAGCAAACCGCCGAGGCCACCCAGGTGGTCCAGTCGCAAATAGAAAATATTCAGAAGGCGACCGAGGATACGGTATCCGAAGTTAATCAGATTCTGGAAATTTTTAATAATGTCAGCACAAACGTGGCCTCGATCGCCGGTGAGGTCGAAGGGCAGGCTACCACGACCCAGGAAATTGCCGATAATATTTCGCAGACTTCGGCCGGCATCCAGGAGGTCAACCAGAACGTCAGCCAGGGATCGGTGGTGATTGGCTCCATTACCAACGAGATGGCCGAGGTCAACAAGGCGGTGCAGCAGTCATCGGTCTCCATTGGCCAGATTAACGAAAAATCAGCCGAGCTCTCCGACCTCTCCAACAAATTGCAAGACCTGGTCGGACGTTTCAAGGTCTGATCGCTCCTCTCTTTCCTCCGGGGCCGTCGCTGGGCGGCACCGGAGCCCTCGCTTTCCTGATATTTTTCTCACGCCGATTTTGTTGGTTGAAGAAGGCCAAGCAAATGTCAAATTGTGCCCTTTTCAGGGGCTTTTCCTTGAGCTGATTCCTGGCAGTTGATACCATTGGAATACATGGCTTTCAGCCATTCGCCTGGACCTGTCACCGAGGCGCAAAACTATCGGAACTCGCTCGAATGTATTGGTTTTCCTTTTTTCTTCCCCGTAGGCGCTGTCTTCTTTCGTTTCGAAGAAACGGGCTGCTGCGCGCATTGATGTGGGGGCTCCTGTGTCTCTGTTTCGGCACGGCCTCTGCTGCGGAACAGCCGTTGCAAAAGGTACGCTTGCAGCTCAAATGGATGCATCAGTTCCAATTTGCCGGCTACTACGCGGCGGTGGAGCAGGGCTATTTCCGAGAGGCCGGACTGGAAGTGGAGTTGTTGCCCGCCACACCGGATCTCAAAACCTCGGAGCTGCTGCTCTCCGGTACGGTGCAATACGCGGTGATGTCGCCCATGGCCTTGATCGAGCGCCAGCAGGGGAAACCTCTGGTGGTTCTGGCTGCCATCTTTCAGCATTCGGCGGACGCCTTCATGGCCGTCAAGGGCCGGGGTTTTCGTACACCTGAAGATTTGCGCGGCCAGCGGGTGATGATCACCGCCGAGTCCGATGCCGAAAATCTGGCGATGATGAGCGGCTCTGCGGTGCCACTGCATGCCTTGCAGGTTGTCGATCATACCTGGAGCCTGGATGAACTCATTGCAGGAAAAATCGCGGCGCAGACGGTTTATCTCACCAACGAACCCTATCTGTTGCGCCAGCGCGGTCTGGAGCCGGAGCTGATCAAACCCCTGGATTACGGCATCGATTTTTATGGCGACTGCCTGGTGAGTACCGAACAGGAGATCCGCAATCATCCCGAGCGCACCGAGGCCTTTCTCAAGGCGGTGCAGCGGGGATGGCGCTATGCCATGGGGCATCCCGAGGAGATTGCCCGGCTGATTGTGCGACACTATTCCCAAAACAAAACACTGGAACATCTGCTCTTTGAAGCGCAGGCCATGCGCGAATTGATCCAACCCAATCTGGTGGAGATCGGCTACATGAGCCAGCAACGCTGGGAGTTCATCGCCGATACCTATGTCAACTTGGGGCTGATGCCGGCGGGCTACGATCTGCATGGTTTTCTTTATGAGCACATCACTGAAGAGATGGCGGCTACCCGCCATTACCAGCGCAATTTGCTGATCGGTTTTCTGTCGGTGGCTGTGCTGCTGGGCATCGGTGTTGGGGTGGCGTTGTTGCTGTTCACCTCCCGACTCAATCGCGAGGTGGATAAACGGACCAAGGAACTGGCAGCCAGCGAACGGAACTTCCGCTCGTTTTTTGAACTGGCCAGTGTCGGCGTGGCTCAGGTCGACGCCTACAGTGGCCGGTTTTTACAGGTCAACAACAGGTATTGCGAGATTACCGGCTATTCCGAGGCGGAGATGCGTCAGTTCACCTTCCGCGACATCACCTTTGCCGAGGATCTGGGGATCGACGACCAGCAACGCCGCGACCTGGTGGCGGGAAAAATTCGCGAATTTTCCGCAGAAAAGCGCTATCGGCGCAAGGATGGCCGCGTGGTGTGGGTAATCTTGTCGGTTTCGGCCCTGTGGAGTACGGGTGAGGCACCGGCGACCAGTTTGGCGATTGTCCGCGATATCAGCAAACGCAAGCAGGCTGAAGAGGATCTGGTCTTTGCCGGCAAGGTCTTTGAGCACTCCATTGAGGGTATCGTGGTCACCGATTGCCAGGGCACGATTTTACAGGTGAACCAGGCCTTCACCGTTATCACCGGCTATAGCGCCGAAGAGGCCATCGGCCAGAACCCGCGTATTCTCAAGTCACACCGCCACAGCGAATCGTTTTATCAGAAAATGTGGGCGGATTTGGCCGTGGAGGGCCAGTGGTCCGGCGAGATCTGGAATCGCCGCAAGAACGGGGAGAGCTACCCGGAATGGCTGACCATCAATGCCGTGCGCAATGCCCAGGGTAAGATCACGAATTATGTGTCAATATTTCACGATATTACCGAGCTGAAGCGCCAACAGGAGGCCCTGGAGCACCAGGCGCAGCACGATGCCCTCACCGGCCTGCCCAATCGGGTGTTGTTTGATGATCGTTTGCGTGAAGCCCTCAAACGCATGGCACGGACCGGCAAGCATGTCGCCCTGCTTTTTCTTGATCTCGATAACTTCAAACATGTCAACGACGGATTTGGCCACACTGCGGGTGACAATCTGCTGGTCGAATTGGCGCAACGCTTGAAAAAACAACTGCGGGATGGTGACACCCTGGCGCGACAAGGGGGCGACGAGTTTTTGGTGCTGCTGGGCGATGTCGAGGATGTCGAAGATATCAGTGTGGTGGCTTTGCGTCTGTTGGAGAGCCTCAAGCAGCCCTTCTTGCATGCCAATGTGGAGTATTACATCACCGCCAGTATCGGGGTAACGCTGGCGCCCGAGGACGGTAACACCTCGGAGGTGTTAATTAAAAATGCCGATATGGCCATGTATCGTGCCAAAAATGTGGGGCGCAACAACTTTCAGTTTTTCACCTCGGAACTGGATGCCAAGGCGCATCGTCGTGTTTCCCTGGAGGCTAAGCTGCGTAAAGGTATGGAGATGGGTGAGTTTGAACTCCATTACCAACCCCAGGTGCATGCCACCACCGGCGTCCTACTCGGTGCCGAGGCCCTGATTCGTTGGCGTCATGAAGGGCAATTGATCTCGCCGGCGGAGTTCATCCCCCTGACCGAGGAGTCCGGCTTGATTCTTCCCCTGGGAGCCTGGGTGGTCAAAACAGCAGCCCGCCAGGCAAAACTGTGGCAGGATGACGGGCATTTACTCGATATATCGGTCAATCTTTCTTCACGCCAGTTCGTGGGCCACGAACTACCCAATCTCTTACGCGAGGTGATCCGCACCACCGGGCTGGCGAGTGATCGGCTCTATTTTGAGATCACCGAATCCATCCTCATGGAGGACATCTTCAAGGCACAGCGGACCTTGGAAGAACTGCGCCTGCTCGGTGGTCGTTTCTATCTTGATGATTTCGGCACCGGTTATTCTTCGCTCTCCTATCTGAAACGACTGCCGCTGGATGGGCTGAAAATTGATCGCTCCTTTATCCGCGACCTGGAGCATGACAGCGACAGTCAGGCCATTGCCGCCGCCATCGTTTCGCTGGCTGAAGCACTCAACTTGGGCATCGTTGCTGAAGGTGTGGAAACCGTTGAACAGTTGGCGCTGTTACGCGGCATGAGCGAGGGCATGATTATTCAAGGCTACCTGGCCAGCCGTCCGTTGCCGGCGGATCAGTTGACCCGACTGCTGCAGGAGGGGGCGCCCCTGTTGCAGACCCATCTGATCGCTGTTTGATTTTTCGCTTGCACAACGGTTGCTTGATGTTCATTGTGCAGCAAATCAGCTCTGTACCGTCAGAGCTCTTTCTTTTCATAACCCAAGGAGAATACAATGCAAAAAGCAGTGGGGATAAGCGTGCTTTGTTGGGCGTTGTTGTGGGGCGGAGTGGCCGCCGCCAGTGAGGAAACACATGCCGGGCAGGCGGTGCACGAAGCCGGCGCCGCCAGTGGGCATGCCAGCGCCAGTGCGGCCCATGCCCTGGTTGCCACAGGGCAGGTCACTTCAGCCGCCGCCTCCGTGCCCCTGGCGGTGAGTGGTGCTGCGGCAACCAGTGCCGGTAACGCCAGCACTGCCGTCGCGGTCGAGTTGCACAAGGCAGCGGTGGCACCGGCCGGCAAGCCCTTGCCCGTGGCCGATGAATCCCTGATCACCGTCCCGCCTGATCAGGCCTTGAAGCAACAGTGAGGATGAGGCGAACGATGAAAAAGCGAATGTTTGTGCTGGCCGCGTTGGTGGGTTGGGCGTTGCAATCGGGCTTGGCTCTGGCCTCGGGGGGCTTCAGCTCCGCCAGCTCGCAGGCCGGGGAGACTCTGCACCATAAGCCGGAGGAGGTGCTGCGTTTTGCCAAGCAGGTGGAAAAAGTGATGGCCGAGAAGGGGGCCTATGTAGCCATCCTGGCGCGCAAGGGCCGCCCCAAGTCGGAGATGCCCGAGGGCATGGCCTTCACCCACACAGCCTTTGCCGTCTACTCCGAGATCACCACCAAGGATGGCCGCAAGGTGCCGGGCTATGCCATCTATAACCTGTATCAGCAGGATAAACACCCCGATGTCAGTGATCTGGTGGTCGATTATCCGCCGGACTTTTTCGCCGGTGTCGCTGAGTTGGAGGCCGGGGTGATCATTCCTTCGCCCACCTTGCAGCAGCGGTTGTTACAGACCATTACCTCACCGCTGTACAAATCCCTGCATGACTCCCGCTACTCGGTCATCGCCAATCCCTACACCCTGGGACGGCAGAACTGCACCGAGTTCGTGCTCGATGTCATCAACTCCTCCATCTATCAGACCGGCGACATCAATAAGATCAAGGCCCAGGAAAAGGCCTATTTTGTCGCCCAGGAGGTCAATGTCAATCCGCTCAAGCTGATGCTTGGCTCGATGTTCACCGACGAGGTCTCGCTGGCCGATCATCCCAAGCAGGCGGTGACCGCCACTTTTGAAAAGATAGGTGAATACCTGGTCAAGTACGATAAGGGCGCCGAGGTGTTGACCGTCTTGCCGAAATAGGCTCTTTTTTCGCAGTTCCAAAACAAAAGCCCCGGTTCCTCGCAGTAGGAGGAACCGGGGCTTTTGTTGTTTGCAACGCGGAAGGATGCTTTACATCTTGCGGAACAGCTCCAACACCCGCTCCTTAGGCATGATCGTTTTCCAGTCCTTGCCAAAACAGTTCTCCCACAGCGGCGCCAGTCCCAGAGCGACGTTGGCCATGGTGTCCAGGGCCTTGTCATCGAGGCCAGCGGTGAGGTTGCGCGGCAATTTGATGTCGTGCTTGGCCATCATCTCGCGGAACTCGCGCACCCCTTGCGGATAGACCTCGTCGAGATAGTCGAAGGTGATGCAGCAGCCGATGCCGTGGTGGGTGCCGAGCACAAAGGAGAGCCCGTAGGAGAGGGCGTGGCAGGCGCCAACCTGGGAGTAGGCGATGGACATGCCGCCGAAATAGGAGGCCATCATCAGCTTGTCGTCTTTCTCCGGATGATCCTCCAGGAAGACCTGGCGGCAAAGGTCGATGGATTTTTCGCCGTAGGCGCGGCTGAACTCGTTGAGGTAGGTGCCCTGCAACGACTCGACATCGTGGATGTAGCAATCCATGCCGGTATAGAACCATTGATCCTTGGGCACGCCGGCGAGCAGTTCCGGGTCAAGCACGATCTGGTCGTAGAGGGTGTAATCGGAGTTGATGCCCAGTTTTTTCTCCGGCCCGGTGAGTACGGTGGTGCGCGAGATCTCGGCGCCGGTGCCGGCCAGGGTGGGTACTGCCGCATGGTAGACCGCCGGGTTCTTGATCAGATCCCAGCCCTGATAATCAGCCGAGGATCCGGGGTTGGTGAGCATCAGCGAGATGGCCTTGGCGATATCCATGGTGGCGCCGCCGCCCAGACCGATCACTCCCGCCGGGATACGGCCGTTGAAGGCCTTCACCTGGGCGACCAACTGATCAATATACTTGGTCTTGGGCTCGTCATCGACATTGACCAACAACAGCATGTCGCCAGTCTCCATGGGCAGCCGGTTTTGCAAAGCCTTGCCGGCGAAGACATCATCGAGCACAAAGACCATGAAGCTGTCCGGGTTCACCCGTTTGGCCGTAAGGATATCGCCCAGCTGGTTGAAAGAGCCACGGCCAAAAATGATCTGGGGAACTATTTTGAAATTTCTATACATCGGATAAGGTACCTGGGTAAGAGGGACGGGAGCGGCGCGTGGCCGCTGGCCTTGAATGCGCACGATGGTGCCATGGGCCTTAGAGAGTCTCTCTCATACCAGAAAAAGGCGCAAATCTCAACCTGGATATGGTCCGGCAGTCGGGAGCCGCCATACACCCTGGCAAAAAGAGAGGCGGAACATGAAGAAGATCGAAGCATTGTCCCGGGAGTTGTATGCCGATATTCCCATGGGCACCCTCTACCACTACACCACCTTCAGCGGCCTGTTAGGCATCGTGCAGAGCCGGGCGCTGTGGGCCAGTGACGTGCGTTACATGAACGACTCCGCCGAGCTGCGTCATACCTCGGATCTGATCAAGTTCGAGGTGCGCGAGCGTATTGATGGCGGCCACGCCAACTCCACCTTGCTCTCGCTCTTTGCCGATTGGGTCGCCTATCGCATCACCAATGGCCACATGCTCTTTGGCGCCTCCTTCCGCTCGCACGGCAACCTGCTCAGCCAGTGGCGCGGTTACAGTTCGCCGGGCAAGGGGGTGAGTTTAGGCTTCTGTCCGGATTACATCCTGCAATGCGCCAGGCAACAGCAGTTCATGATCGGCAAATGCATCTACGAGCCGCACCGGCAACGGGCACTAATCAAGCTGGTGGTGGATGCGGTGGAACGGCTGGCCGAGGAGCATGCCAGCGGCGAGCACACTGCCAGTGAGCGACCAGGCCTTTACCGCGAGGCCTTTGCCGCCGTGGAGATTGATCTCTTACGCATCGCCGCCGTGCTCAAGCACCCTTCATTTCGCGAGGAAAAGGAATGGCGCATCGTCTCGCCGGTGATTGCCAACACCGCCGGGGCACCGATCCTCTTTCGCGAGGGCCATGCCATGCTCGTGCCTTACATCGAGTTTGATCTCGGTCTGGACGAGAAGCCACCGGTGCTGGATCACCTCTATCTTGGGCCCACGGCCAATGTTAATATCTCGATGAATTCACTGAAGATGTTTCTGGAGCAGCACGGCATCGTGCCTAAACGCGGCATTGATTACTGCCAGATCCCCTTTCGTCAGCGCTAGGCACGAAAGCGGCGGCACTTGCCGCGTTCAGGCGAATTTGGCCTGTTCGATCCAGGCTCGGGTGCCCAGCGAAGTGCAGGAGAGGCTGGCCACTTCGCCAGCCCGTTCCAGGGCGAGGAAAAAATCGTTGCGTTCCAGGATGTAATGGCAGAAGGCGCCGTGGAAGATATCGCCGGCACCAAGCGTGTCCACCGGTTTGATCGGCATCACCGGTACTTCGACGATTTCCCCGTCGATCAGGGCGAGGATGGGGTCACCGCCACGGGTGATGGCGATCTGCTTGATGCCGAAGCGGCGTAATGCGGGGAACACCTCGGCCCGCTGCGTACAGGCCGGCGGCAGGAAGTTGTCGGAACAGATGGCATAATCCACCAGCGGCAAGAGCCGCTCGAGGCCTTCTTTCCAGCTGCCGCCATCGAGGATGACGGGAACGCCCGTCTGTTTGGCCCAGGTGGCCAGTTGGATGGCCTGCGGCAGGTAGTAGCCGTCGAGCATGAGCAGGTCGGCATACTCCAGGGTGGTTTCGTTGATGGCATCATGGCGAAGTTTGCGCAGGTCGGTGTTGGAATAGACCACAGCGCGTTCACCAGTGGCGAGATCCACCAGGATCGAGGCCAGCACCGGCGAGCGTTTGGGCTGCTCGGTGGCATCGACCAGGGTCAACTTATGCTCGATGATGTCGTGCTTGGCCACATGGGCCAGGGGGTGCTGGCCCAGCCCGGTGATGAGGGTGGCCTCGTTGTCAAAGGCGGCAAAGGTCACGGCGGCGTTGGTGGCCGGGCCGCCGGCATAGGCCAGTTGGCGTTCGGCCTTGAGCTTCTCGTTATTGCGGAGATGATGGGCAACGTAATAGACGATATCGGCCGTTGCCAGGCCAAGAAAGATGCCTTTGTGCATGGTGGCGCGTACTGGGAAAAGGGTGGTTGATGGCTGACTTCTCGGTTCCATGATAGCCTCTGTCGCGAAAAAAAACAGGATTTATCAAGAAAAATCGGCAGGTATGCACTATCTGCTCATTTCCAGGGCAAAGCGGACCGCCACGCTCAGATCGTGGAGGTCAACCGGTTTCATCAGTAGATCGCAGGCCCCGGCCTCGCGGGCGATATCGTAGTTGAGCTTATCCGAATAGCCGGTACAAAGAATGACCGGGATGTGCGGGTAGCGGCGGCGGATGGCCTCGGTCAGATCCAGACCGGTCAACTTGGGCATGGTTTGATCGGTGATGACCAGGTCAATCGGAGGACGTGCCCCGGCAATTAAATCCAACACCTCCAGCGGCGCCGCCGAGGTAGTGACGGTATAGCCCAGATGCCCCAGCATCATGCGGCAGGTCTGGCGAATCTCCTGCTCATCGTCCACTACCAGAATATGCTCGCTGCCTCTGGCCAGCGGTTCCTCGCTACTGAGCAATCCACCGTTGCCGTTCTGCTCCGTCAGCGGCAGTAGTACCGTGAACACCGTCCCCCGGCCCGGTTCCGACTGCACCGAGATCTCGCCGCCCAACTCGCGTACGATGCCATGGACCACGCTCAGGCCCATGCCGGTCCCCTCGCCGGGCTTTTTGGTGGTGAAGAAGGGGGTGAAGATACGCTGCAAGATGGCATCGTCCATGCCCAGCCCGGTATCCTCGACTTGCAGCATGGCCTTGGCTGGACTGTCGCCGTTAGTCCGGCGGAGACGGATGCTGAGCTGGCCGCCTTTCTCCTTCATGGCGTAGAAAGCGTTGGCGCAGAGGTTCATGACGATCTGTTGAATCTGTACCGGTGCCGCCACCACCTGCATCGGCGCTACGGCCAGTTCCTGGGTGATCTCGATGGTGGTGGGCAGGGTGGCACGCATCAGCTTGAGGCTCTCTTCCACCACCGGTGCCAGCAGAATGGGATGCCGCTCCTCGACGGATTGGCGGCTGAAGGTGAGGATCTGTTGTACCAGGTCTGCGGCTCGTTTGCCGCCCTGGCGGATGTGGTGCAGGTTATGGTGCAGATCACTCTCCGGTGCTGCCTGCAACAACGCCATATCGGTGAAGCCAATGATGCCGCCGAGGATGTTGTTGAAATCGTGGGCAATGCCACCGGCCAGCGTGCCGATGGCCTCCATCTTCTGGGCTTGACGCAGTCGGGTTTCGATCTCCACCTCGTGGGTGATGTCGCGCTGTACCAGCACAAAGTGGCTGATACTGCCGTGCATGTCGCGCATTGGTGAAACCGTGGCTGCGGCCACAAAGAGGCTGCCATCCTGGCGCTGGTTGACGATGCGACCCCGCCATACCTCGCCCGCCTTCAACATATCCTCCATCTTCTGCTCGAAATGGGCATCCTGCTCCTTGGCCCACAGCAACTGAACCGCCTGGCCGATGCAGGCCCGTCGTTTATAGCCGGTCATTTCAGCCACGGCCCGGTTGACGTATTCAATGGTGCCGTCAGCGGTGGCGATGAGTACCGCCTCCTTGACCTGATCCACTGCCGTGGCCAGACGACGTTGCCAGGCCAGCGCCCGCCGTTCTTCGCTGATATCGCGGATGAGTAGGATGCATTGCGGTTGGGCACCGAGCAGAGAGCTGCAGGCGGTGATGCAGATATCGCGTCGGCTGCCGGCTGCGGTGCGCAGTTCGACATGATCAATGGTGATGGTGGTACCGCAGGCCAGTCCGGCGATCCGGGCTGTCACGGCAGCGCGGTCGTGCTCTTCAAGAAAATCGGCCAACGGCCGGGCGATAATACCCTCGTCCTGCTCAATACCAATCAACCGTTTAGCGGCGAGATTGGCAGAGCGTACCGTTTGCGCCTGATCAAGCAGTATCACCCCCATGGGCACCAGTTCCAGCAACTTGGCCTGCTGCTCCTCCAAAACCCGCAGTCGTTGCTCCTCGCGGCGGGTCGTCGCCACACCAAAGAGAAAAAAGCAGAGCAGCCCTACCGCCAGCATCGTCACGATCGTGAGGAGCAGCCATTGCGAGCGGAACGCAGCCATGGCCCCCAACACCTCCTGCGCCGGGGTCAGCAGCAGGATTGACCATGTGGCTCCACCGGGGAGTTGCACCGGATAGAGCACCGCATAGGTGGTTTGGTCTGGGCTTGTGGCATCCTGCAATGGCGAATGCGCGAGGCAGATCACTGCGTTTTCCGCATGCTCCACCGCCTCCAGCAGCAGACCGCGTTGCTCGCTGGTGCCATGCAGGTGCTGCATGGAGGCGCCCACCAGCTGTGGCCTTGGTGCGTAAAGGATGCGCCCGGTTTGCCGGAGTAACAGCCCTTGGGTGTCACGGGGGAGCGATAGCCGTTCCAGGGCGAGGCGGGCCATGCGATGGGCGGGCAGGGTGAAGGTGAGGCAGCCTTCGGCCACTGTTTTCCGCATCATCTGGATACTGAGCAAGACCTGTGTTGCCGGTCCGTCACTGGGATGCGGATCGCTGAGGGCCAGCCTGTTCTGTTGGCCGAGGAGATGGCACTGGATAGCAGCGGCTGGATCAAAACCTTGTGGATGGGAGAAGAGGGGGGTGCCAGCAGTGTCGAGTAGCAGGATGGAATCAAGATCCTCTGCGTGGCTGGTGTAATACTCCCGTAGCAACAGACGCCCTTGGTCGTTGAGCTGTTGGATGGAGGGCTCGTTGCTCAGGGTGAACAGCGCTTTTTCAAAGGTGGCAAATTGATTGTGCAGGTCGGCAGCGGCCTGGCGTGCCAGGATGACCTGCTGACTGCGGAAATTGTCGATGGTCTTGGAGCGTACCGCTAAATAGGGTAAATAAAAAAGTCCGGCGATGAGCAGGGTGGCTGTCAGGGCCAGGAAGAGAGGATGGCAGAAGATGCGGTTGCTCATGGGCAGGAAGGAAAGAGGGAAACTGCATGAGGTGCTTGATGCAGTTAACTATAGCAAATTCTCCGCATATCCATAAAATAAAAAACAATTTTTGAGCATCCCCGTCGCGGGTGCAGGCCATTTGCCCCAAGGCCTTGCGCTGCAACCATTTCTCTGCTCTGGAGTCGTTCGTGCTGCTGCATCAATCCAACCGTCTCGAACATCTGTTTGCGCAGCTCTGTCGCGTCCTTGCGGAGCCGCCGGCCGATCCGCTGCAACCCGAGATCATCGTGGTGCAGAACCAGGGCATGGCCCAGTGGGTGGCCCGACAACTGGCCCTGCACACCGGTATTGCCGCCAACCTGCATTTTCCCCTGCCGGGCCGCTGTGTCTGGGATTTGGTTCATCAACTCGGCGGCGTGCAAGTCGAGGAGGATCTCTTCCAGGCCGCGCTGCTGCGTTGGCGCATCCTGGCCCTGCTGCCCGAGCTGCTGCCCCACCCCGCCTTTGCCGAACCGGCGGCCTATCTGCACGGCGATGACGACCAGGTGCGCCTCTACCAGCTCAGCGGCAAGATCGCCGATGCCTTTGATCAATACCAGGTCTATCGCCCGGATCTGCTGCAAAGCTGGCTGCAGGGAGCGGACCAACACTGGCAGGCGCGGCTGTGGCGACGGCTGACCCAGGAGGGTGATTCGCAGCGGGTGGGCCTGGGCGAAGGCTTTGCCGGGTTGCTGGCCGATGCGGCAACGAATTGCAGCCAGCTGCCGCAACGCTTGCACCTCTTTGGCCTCAATGCGCTGGCACCGGTCTACCTGGAGATCTTTGCCCAGGTCGGGAGGTTGTTGCCGCTGCACCTCTATCATCTCAGCCCCTGCCTGCACTATTGGGGCGACCTGGTTTCGGCACGGCGGCAGGCGGGCCTGCGGGCACGGGGGCAGGAGGTGGGGGAGGGCAGTTATTACGACCAGGGCCATCCCCTGCTCGTCTCTCTAGGCCAGGCCGGGCAGGATTTTTTCCGCCAACTGCAAGACTGCGATGTCCAGGAGGTGGAGCTGTACCAGCCGGGCGAGGAGCGCCACCTACTGGCGGTGCTGCAAAACGACATCCTGGAGCTGCACGACCGCTCCGCCAGCGGCGGCCTGCGCTACACCCTTGAGCCCGATGATCGGTCCATCCAGTTGCACTGCTGTTTTTCACCGCTGCGCGAGATCCAGGTGCTGCACGACCGCCTGCTCGATCTCTTTGCCGCCGATGGCGAGCTGGGGCCGGGCGACATCCTGGTTAGCGCCCCGGATATTAGCCGCTATGCCGATGCCATCGCCGGGGTCTTCGGTGAGACTCCCCCGCAGCGGCGGATCCCCTGGTCGATCGCTGACCAATCCCAGGCCCGCGAACAGCCGCAGGTGCGTTGCTTTCTTGATTTGCTCGCCCTGCTGGAGAGCCGTTTCACCGCACCGGCAGTGCTGGCGCTCTGTGAAAACCCGTTGCTGCTGGCCCGCTTTGGCCTGGAGCCAGCCCTGCTGCCCCGGTTGCAGGCCTGGGTGGAGGAGGCCGGCATGCGTTGGGGCCTGGATTATGAACACCGGCGCGAACTGGCGGTGGCGGGCGGAGAGGTCCACAGTTGGCGTTTTGGTCTGGACCGGCTGCTGCTGGGTTATTGCATGGGTTCGGAGCAGCGTACCGTCGCCGATCTGCTGCCCTACCCGCATCTGGCGGCCGGCGAGGCCGAGGTGCTGGGCAACTTTGTGCAGTTGCTCGATACCCTGGCCCTGTGGCGGCAAACCATCCGAGGCGAGCGACCGGCGCAGCAGTGGTCCACCGATCTGCTGGCCATGGTCGATGCCTTTTTCTCCCCGGAAAACGAGGATGCGGGCCTGGACCTGCTGCGGCAAACCATCCTGCAACTGCGCGTCGACTGCCGTCACGCCGGGGCAGAATGCCCGCTCTCTTTTGCGGTGGTGCGGGCACATCTGCAAGAAAACCTCTCACAAGCAAGCGGCGGCCAGCCCTTTCTCAGCGGTCGGGTCAGCTTCTGCAACATGGTGCCGATGCGCTCGGTGCCGTTCAAGGTGATCTGTTTGCTCGGCCTGGGCGATCAGGATTTCCCCCGCAGTCAGCGGCCGCCCTCCTTTGATCTGATGGCGGCGCAACCGCGCCTGGGGGATCGCAACCGCCGCCAGGATGATCGCTACCTCTTCCTCGAAGCCCTGCTCTCGGCCCGCGAGGTGTTGTATCTCTCCTGGGTTGGCCGCAGCCTGCGTGACGAGTCGGTGGCCCCGCCCTCGGTGGTGGTCTGCGAGCTGCGTGATTACCTCGATCAGAGCTGCGTGCTGGCAGGCCACGAGCAGCAAGCGGTGGCGGCATGGCTCACCACCGAGCATCCGATGCAGCCCTTCAGTCGCCGCTGTTTTGCGGGGCAGGAGGCCATCGCCAGCTACAATCCGGCCTGGCTGCCGGCCCAGGAGGTGCAACAAGCGGCGCCCTTTTGCAGCGGACCCCTGGCAGAACCACCCGAAGGCTCTCGCCAGGTGGAGCTCGCCCAATTGGTGCGCTTCTGGCGCCATCCGGTACGGTTTTTCCTGGAAGAGCGACTCGGACTCAATCTGCGAGGCGACCTGACCTCCCTGGAGGAGAGTGAGCCCTTCCAGCTTGATGCTCTCCAGCGCTACCAGTTGCGCCGGGAAACAGTGGCGGCCACCCTGGAGGCGATCCCCCAGCATCAGTATGCAGCTGGGCTGGCGGGTAGCGGTCGTCTGCCCCAGGCAGGCTTTGGCCGCCTGCAGCTGGCCGAGATCGAGGCGGAGGCTGGGGCCTTGACCGAGTGCTTGCAGCCGCTGTTGCATGATCCCGGCGAGACGCTGGAGATAGATAGGTGTATCGGTGTTTTTCACCTCAGCGGCTGGTTGCACCACCTGCACGGGGCCGGTCGGGTCACCTGGCGGCCGGGGCGATTGCGCGGCGCGGATCTGCTGGAATGGTGGATCGCACACCTCTGCCTCAACCTGCTGCGCCCACCGGGCCAGGAGCTGTACTCGCTGCATTGCTGTTGGCAGCGGCAACAAGGAATCATTGGCGTGCAGCAGTTGCGCTTGCGACCGGTGCAGGACCCCGAACCCCTGCTGGCAGAGTTCCTTGCCTATTACTGGCAGGGATTGAGTCGGCCGCTACCTTTTTTCCCCGAGAGCAGCCGGGCCTGGGCCGAGGCCAGCGAGGAAACGGCAGCGGACAAGGCGCAGGTGGCCTGGGTGGGCGGTTACAACATTGCCGGCGAGGGCGCTGATCCGGCCTACGGCTATTTCTTTCCCCCCCAGTCCCTGCCGCTGAGTGAGGCGTTCATCGAGCTGACCGCGCTCTTCACACCCATTTTCGAGCATCTGGAGGCAGAGCATGCAGCCGCTTGATCCGCTGGTCCTGCCCCTGCGCGGTTGCCTGCTGTTGGAGGCCAGCGCCGGCACCGGCAAGACCTATACCCTGGCCCTGCTGGTGCTGCGGCTGCTGCTGGAACAGGGGCTGGCGGTGGACCAGATCCTGGTGGTCACCTTCACCCGCGCTGCCACCGGCGAGTTGCGCGACCGTATTCGCCGTCGTCTCCGTGAGGCCCTCGATGCCCTGACAGCCGAGGAGCAGGGCGGCAGTGACGATCCCCTCTTGCAAGGGCTGCTCGACCGCGTGGAGCCGGAACTCGCCCGTCAGCGACTGGCCGATGCCCTGGTGCGCATGGATGAGGCCGCTATCCACACCATCCACGGCTATTGCCAGCGGGTGCTGCAAGAGCACGCCTTTGCCTCGGCCACGCCCTTCAGCGTCGAGCTGATGGAGAATGACCAGTCCCTGCGCCAGGAGATTATCGAGGATTTTTGGCGGAACCACTTCTATCCGGCCAGCGACGAGGAGGCCGCCTGGGCTCTGGTAACCTGGGGCGCCCCCGCTGGCCTGCTCAAGGCATTGGGCAGGGCGGCCAGCGCCGAATGCCAGGTGCTGCCCGAGGTGGATGCCGAGGCGGTGGCACGCCTGGAGGTGGAGGCCGGCGGCGCTTTTGCCGCAGTGCAGTCCATCCTGCGCCAGGATCAAATTGGGGTGGAGCGTCTCCTGCGCGACGATGGCTGTTTGCTGAGAAACGACAAGGCCTACCGGCTGAACGACCGGGTGGAGGAGCTGTGCGCGACCATGACCTGGATGGCGGGGTTGCACTCGATGCCCCTGGTGCTGCCAGCGGGACTGGAAAAATTGAGTGGATCGGTGATGGCCGGCCATCTGAAAAAGAAATGCGCGCAACCGCCCGAACATCCGCTCTTTGTCGCCATGGACCAGTGGCTGCCCCGGCAGCACCAGCTGCTGCTGTCGCGCCGGGTACGGCTGCTCAACCAGGCCTGTGCCTTCCTGCGCCAGGAGTTGGCCCGGCGCAAAGAACGCCTTGGCCTGCTGGCCTTTGATGATCTGCTGCACCGTCTTGACGCCGCCCTGGCCCGGCCCGGCAGCGGCGCGCGGCTGGCGGCTGATCTGCGCCAGCAATATCCGGTGGCCCTGGTCGATGAGTTCCAGGATACCGATCCGGTGCAGTACCGCATCTTC
Organism: uncultured Desulfobulbus sp.; assembly: GCA_964639845.1. GTDB lineage: Bacteria > Desulfobacterota > Desulfobulbia > Desulfobulbales > Desulfobulbaceae > Desulfobulbus. The sequence continues at coordinate 102,579 of CAZXHS010000007.1, forward strand.
TCGCGCATCTATCGGCAGCAGGGGGGCCTGTGTATGATCGGCGATCCCAAACAGGCGATCTACTCCTTCCGCGGCGCCGACATCTTCACCTACATGCAGGCGCGGCGCCACACCCCGGCCGAGCAGCGCTTCACCATGACCACCAACTACCGCTCCACCCCGGCCATGGTCGCGGCCATCAATGCCCTCTTTGGTCGGCGCCAAGCCAGTTTTGTCTTTGCCGAAGCCATCGCCTTTCAGCCGGTCTCGGCGGCAAGCGGCAGGGCAGCGCCATTGCTGGTCGATGGCCAGAGCACGCCGCCGCTGATCGCCCTGCTTCTGGATGATGCGGCGCTGAAAAAATCGGGCCGAGCCACAATCAGTATCGAGCGCGCCCAGGCGGCGGCGGTCGATTGTTGTGCCGCGCAGATTGTGCAATTGCTGGAGGCGGCTCGCCTGGGGCAGGCCAGCATTGGCGGCCACCCCGTAACCACTGCGGATATTGCCATCCTGGTGCGCAGCCACCGCGAGGCCGAGGCCATGCAGGCCGGATTGCGGCGGCGGGGTATCAATGCCCTGGCCCTGGGGCAGCATTCGGTGTTCACCACCGCCGAGGCCGGGCAACTGTTGCAGGTGTTGCGTGCCCTGGCCGAAGGCAGCGACCCCGGCCGTATCCGCACGGCGCTGGCCAGCGAGCTCTTTGGCTGCGACGCGGCCACCATCCTTGCCCTGCGCGAGGATGAGCAGGCTTGGGCGGCGCGACTGGTGCAGGTGCAGCAGTACCGGCAGATGTGGCAGGAGCAGGGTTTTCTCGCCATGTTTCAGCACCTGCTGGTGCGTGAGGGCGTGACCGCTCGCCTCACCGGCCGCATCGGCGGTGAACGCAGCCTGACCAATTACCTCCATCTGGCCGAGTTGTTCCAGGAAAGCCCGGCTGGCCAACATGGCGCCGCCGCCCTGCTGCGCTGGTTGCAGCACCAGATCGACAACCCGGATGCGGGCAGCGAGGCGCAACTGATCCGCCTGGAAAACGACGAGCAGTTGATCCGCATTGTCACCGTCCACCGCGCCAAGGGCCTTGAATTTCCCGTGGTCTTTGCCCCCTTTCTCTGGCATGGCCGGCCGCTGAGCAAGGATGGGCCCTTGCAGTTCCACCGCCGCGACGATGGCCAGTTGTGCATCGACTGGGCCGGCGAAGCCGCGCACCGGAGCCTGGCCGAAGAGGAACGCTTGGCCGAGGAGCTGCGTCTGCTCTATGTGGCGTTGACCCGGGCCAAAAGCTGCTGTTTTTTCTGCTGGGGATTGGTCAGTGGCCTGGAACACACCGCCCTGGCCTATCTGCTGCACCAAGGCCAGCGCCTCGGTGACGAGATCGAGCTGCGGGCGGATGTGAAACAGCTTAACACGATGGAATCCCTGGTGGAGTTGCGCTCCTGGCCGACCGTCCTGCCGCAACATCGGCTGAGCATGACCGAAGAGCGGCAAACCCTGGGGGCCAAGCCCTTCACCGGCCGCATCCTCCCCGGCTGGACCATGACCAGCTATTCGCGGCTGAGCAGTGAAGTGGCCGTCTCGGAAGCCGGTGAGCAGGAGGAATCGCGCACCGTGCTGGTACCACTGGCGGAGGATTTCCGCTCGCCGCTCAGTTTTCCCCGCGGCTCGGCGGCGGGTACCTGTCTGCACAATCTGCTGGAGCGCTTGGAATGCCACCGACCCGCCACCGACCAGCAATCCCTGATTGCCGAGGTACTGGAACAGGGCGGTATCGATGGCCGCTGGCAGGGGGCGGTGGCCCAGTGGCTGGAGGAGATCCTCGCCGTCGAACTGCCCGGTGCCTGCACCCTGGGCGAGATTGCGCCACAGGACCGCATCAACGAGCTCAACTTTCTCTTTCCCCTGGAGGAGATGGATATGCACCGCTTCGCCGTCCTGCTTGCCGAGGCCGGGTTCCGCGCCCCGGAGATCAGCCAACCCCGGCTGCGCGGGCTGATGAAGGGCTTTATCGATCTGGTCTTTCGCTTCCAGGGCCGCTTTTTCCTGGTCGATTACAAATCCAACTATCTCGGGCCAAATCTGGTCGATTACGGCCCCGAGGCCCTCGAAGCCTGCATGGACAGCCACCAGTATCATCTGCAACTGCTCATCTATTCCCTGGCCCTGCACCGCTTCCTGAGCGCCCGCCTAGCCGACTACGATTATGATCGCCATTTTGGCGGGGCGTGCTATTGCTTTCTCCGCGCAATGGGGCCGATGCAACCGCCGCCGCAAGGCATCTATGCACTCCGGCCAGAGCGGCAACTGATCCTCACCCTGGACGACTGCTGCCGGGGAGGGCGAGGATGAGCGATATGCATGATTTGAGCAGCCTTGCCGCCCTGCGCCCCATTGACCTGCACACCGGCCGCCTGCTGGCACGGCTTGATGGCAACCGATGCGCCGTACTGCCACTGCTGGCCGCCCTCACCAGCTGGGCTATTGGCCAGGGGCACACCTGTTTACCGCTGGCGGCGGTGGCCGGAGTGCTGCACGACTCTGGCCTCGATGGCCGTGCCTGGGAGGATGTTGCTGCCCTGCGCGAGCAACTCTTATCGTCGGCCATGGTGGGCCGGCCCGGCGAGGCCACACCGTTGATCCTTGATGGCGATCAGCTCTTTCTTTGCCGCCACCATGCCTGGGAGCAGCAGATTGCCCAGGCGCTGCACAGTCGCGCCGCCCTGCTCCTGCCGGTGGCAACGGATGAGGCCCGGCCGCTGTTGGATCGGCTGTTTCCGCTTGGCGATGCGAACACCATTGATTGGCAGCGGGCCGCCGCCATCCTCGCCCTCTACAAACCGCTGGTGGTCATTTCCGGTGGACCCGGTACCGGCAAGACCTATACCGTGGCCCGCGTCCTTGCCTTGCTCAGTGGGTTGGCACCCAAACCGCTGCGCATCGCCCTGGTCGCCCCCACCGGCAAGGCCGCCCTGCGGCTCCAGGAGTCGATGCAGCAGGCCCGCGACGGTCTGGACCAGTTATCCTCGTTGCTCCCGGATATCCAGGCCCAGACTCTGCACCGGCTGCTCGGTTTCCAGGTGAATCGGCCGGGGTTTCGCCATCATCACGCCAATCCCCTGCATCTCGATCTGCTGGTGGTGGATGAGGCCTCGATGATCGACGTCGGCTTGATGGCTGCCCTCATGGAGGCCCTGCCGCCGCACTGCCGCATCATCCTTTTGGGTGATCGCGACCAACTGGCCTCGGTGGAGGCGGGCAACCTCTTTGGTGATCTCTGCGGTTCGGGAGAAATCGGTTGGTCGGCCGAACTGGTGGAGCGCATGCGGCCGCTGCTGGGTGCTTCCTGTATATTACCGGAACAGCCATCGGCTCATCCCCTGGCCGACTCCCTGGTGTTGTTGCGCACCAGCCGTCGCTTCACCGCCGCCTCCGGCATCGGCGCCCTGGCCCAGGCCATTAACAGCGGCGAGGCAGAGGCGGTCCGCCGGGTGCTGGGGACGTCCTGGACCGATATCGAGATGATCGACACCGCCGAGGCCGAGCAGGCCGGAAACCTGCGTGAGCGATTGCTGAGTTTTCTCGAACCGCTTTTTGCGGCGGACGCACCCGAATCGGCCCTACTGGCCCTGGGGGAGCGGCGCATCCTCTGTGGCCTGCGCGAGGGACCCAGCGGCGTGGAGGGGATCAATCGTTTGGCGCAAATGCATCTGCGGCGCATCCGCCGCATCGGGCCGGAAACGCAGTATTATGCAGGCATGCCCCTGCTCATCACCCGCAACGACTACAGCCTGGGACTGTTCAACGGCGACAGTGGTATACTCTGGCCCGATGACCAAGGGCAACTGCGCAGCTGGTTTGGCCAGGAAGGCGGCGGTTTGCGCTCCTTCAGCCTGGCTCGTCTGCCCGCCTGGCAGCCGGCCTATGCCCTGACCGTGCATAAATCCCAGGGCTCGGAGTTTGACCAGGTGCTGCTGCTCCTGCCCCAGGAGGATGCGCCGGTACTCACCCGCGAACTGCTCTATACCGGCCTGACCAGGGCGCGGCACGGCCTCATCCTCTGCGGCCCGCTGGATCTGCTGCTGCGCACCACCGGCCGACGGGTGCTTCGCTATTCGGGTTTGGCGAGCAAACTGGCTGCTGCGCTGGAGCGTTGAAAACCAGGCAGGCTTCTGAGGATGTAGGTTCTCGTTTGAATTTCCCAACTGCGGCGAGCATCGATGTGAAGCCTGTACCGGCCAGGCACCGCCACCCTCCTGTCATTTCGACCGCAAGAGAGAAATCTCCTTCGGTGCAGGCTGCTCAAATTTTGGAGCCCTCTCCCGTTGGCCGAGATGACGGATGCGGTGCCAGCATCTGCGAATGTAAATCACAACCATGATTGCCAGTCATGGCGTTAACCCCAGGAGTACACGATGGACATCAGAAAACTGGACGTGTTTCGCAAGGTGGTGGAGCTGAAAAGTTTCACCAAGGCGGCCGAGGCAGCACTGCTCTCCCAACCCACGGTCAGCGAGCATATCCGCAATCTGGAGGAGGAGTTGGGCTTGAAACTGGTGGACCGGCTGGGGCGCGAGGTCGAGCCCACCCCGGTGGGTCTGGTGCTCTACCGCTATGCGGTGCGCATGATCCAGTTGCAGCAGGAGGCTGTGCAGGCGGTGACCCGGTATACCGGCGAACTGGGCGGCGAGTTGCGCATCGGCGCCTCCACCATTCCCGGTGCCTATATCCTGCCCAAGATGCTGGCCGCCTTTTGCGGGCAATACCCGGAGGTCAAGCCCCTGGTGCGCATCAGTGGTTCGCGCACGGTGGCGGCGCAGATCCTGGAGGGCAGCGTCGATATCGGTCTGGTGGGGGCGATCTGGAACGAGCGTGGCCTGGAGTGGACCACCCTCTGCACCGACACCCTGGTGCTGGCGGTGCCGGCCCAGCATCCTTTGGCGGGGGCGGCTGGTGCCAAGCTGGCGGATCTACAACATCTGCCCTTCATCCATCGCGAGCCAGGCTCCGGCACCAGGCGGGTGGTGGCCCGCATGCTGGAAGAGTTAGGGCTGCGCGAGAACGATCTGCGCGAGGTGGCCCAACTCGGCAGCAACGAGGCGGTGCGCGAGGCGATCAAAGCCGGCTTCGGCGTCGCCATCCTCTCCTCCCGCTCGGTGGACCAGGAGCTGCGCTGTGGCTCCCTGGCAGTTATCCCCTTGGATGATGCCGCCGCCCAGCGCCCCATCTTTCTGCTGCAACGCAAGAACCGCGAACTGCCACCGGTGGCCAGTGCCTTTGTGGAGCATTTGCGAGTAATGGTTGGGGGAGAAGAGGCCGGTTCAACGGTGTGATCCGGCCTCTTTCCTGTTCAACTCCTCAGATGGATAAGGGTTGTGTGCGTTCTCCCGCAGCGCCGCCCTCCTCAACGGCCAACTGCTCGCTCAAACGATCCCGCCACTGTTGCTGAGCTTGCAGCCAGTCAAGGAAGGTTCGCTGTTGGGCCGTTTCCGGGCGACTGTCGAGCATTCGTTTGCCGGTGAGCATCATGCGCAGGCGTAAGCGCTGCATGCTGATGATGTCGCGCAGGGCTTGCAGGGCCTGGGTTTCGCGGCTTTCCGGTGCAAAGAAACTGCCGGTCGTCGCTTCCCCGGTTCCGGCAAGGGCCAAATCCACCTCGTGCATTGGTCGCACCTCGCCCTCCTCGGTGAGGAACAGACCACTGGCGGCGACTGTGCCCGTCACGGTGCCGTCTTTCCGTCGCAACTCGAACTTGCTGCCGGCGTGGGTGACGGCAATGGCACCAACACCGGCCTCCTTGAGCGAACAGAGTTTTTCCCCGCCCGCGCCGTCGTGGGTCCAGATGAGCAACTGGTCAAAGATGGGATCGTTTTCATCGATCCACTGATTGGCATCGCTATCCAGCTCCGCCAGCTCGCCATAGCCCGAGCCGCTCTCCGGGCCAAAAAGCTCGCGGCCGTTGCTGATGCGGCCATCATTATTGCGATCAAAGGCAAGAAAGCCGCAGCCGCTGCCTGGGCAGGCCAGATCCTCCATGTCGCCATCGCTGTCGAGGTCAAAGGAAAAACTGGTATCGGTGAGCAGGGGCGAGTCGAGATCGAACTGCAAGATGAGCGGGTCGATGAACAGGCCGGTGGCGGCAAAGGAGGCCGTCTGCACCGCCACCGTGGTTTGCTCCATGGACAATCCGAGATCGAAATCGATCTCGCGGCCATCGGCGGTTTGCACCGTTCCCTGGGCAGAGAAGAGCAGCGAGGCGGCCTGGCTGTAGACGGTACCGCTGGTGAAGGAAACTGTTTGCAGGCTGGCGAGGGGTGCCGGCTCCTGCTGCATGGCTCGCAGGGCGGAGCTGGTGGTGAGGGAGTCCTGCAGGGCGCGGATGGTCACCGATTGGCCGATGATTTGCTCGGTCATGCGCGAGAGCAGGGTGGTTTGGCCCGATGTATCCGTTGCTGGCGTCGATGGGGCGGTGTTGTTGGCCGTCTGGCAAATGGCCGACTGGCTGTTGATTTGGGTTTGGGTGGTACTGGCAAGCATCGATGCCAAGCGAATGCCGAAACCATCGGTGGCTCCGGATACCGGCGTGCTGGTCAGTCCACTGACACGTTGTTCCACTTCCTTGTAGGTCTGCGACGCATCCATGCTCAGGTTGGTCGCGGTGATGTACATTGCTCCTCCACGTTGGTTGAAGAAATCTGAAAAAAGCCTGTCTCTTGTATCGGCAGGCCAGGCGTGGAAATATAGCACCCCTGTTTGACAAAGAGTGGAGCCGGACCTATTGGTGAAACAAGAACGCATCTGCCACAACCCGCAACTGCATGGAGGATGATCATGGAAACAAAGAGATCGGCCATGGTTCTGGCCTCGTTTGTCGCCGATAGCCTGGCGCTTGGTGCCCACTGGATTTACGACACCAACGAGATCGACCGCAGATTCGGCCGCATTGACACCTTGCTCGCCCCAGCGGCGGATTCCTACCATAAGGGCAAGCAGCGCGGCGCCTTCACCCATTACGGTGACCAGTCCCTGGTGCTGCTCGAGTCACTGGCCAGCTGTGGTGGGTTTTTGCTGGATGACTTTGCCCGGGCCTGGCGGGGACTGTTCACCAAGTATTCCGGATATGTCGACAAGGCCACCACCACGACCCTGGAGAACCTGAAGCGCGGTCTGCCCCTGGATCAGTGTGGTTCCCGTTCTTCGGATCTGGGGGGTGCCGCGCGCATAGCCCCGCTGCTCTACCGTTATGATGATGACCGCGAGACCCTGTTGGCGGCGGTGCGCCAACAAACGCGGTTGACTCACAATAATCCTGCCACGTTAGCTGGGGCAGCGTTCATCGCCAAGGTGGTGTTCGAGGTGATGGCCGGCGCTGATCCCGCCTCCGCCATGGAGCAGGCACTGGAGGAGGGCGTGGCCGATATCGATCTCGACATCCGTATTCGCTCTGCCCTGGATTCCGCCGGCAAGGAGAGCCGAGGCGTGATCAAACAGTTTGGTCAGGTCTGTGGCATTGCCGCCGCTCTGCCGGGTGCCCTGCATCTGGTGTTGAAATATCAGGATGATCTGCACACCGCCCTGGTTGAAAATGTCATGGCCGGCGGTGATTCCGCGGCCCGGGGTATGGTGGTGGGGATGATGCTGGGCGCACACCTGGGAGGGGAAGCCATCCCCGAGTCCTGGCTGGATGGCATGGCCGCTTCTGGGCACATCCTTTCCCTGTTGGAACGCATCGACGCCGGACGGTAAACAATGGCTTTGCGGTTGCCACAGTGTGTCATTCGCGGAGGGTGGGAAATTCCGGTTGACGCGTGAAGAAATCCCCTATACTGAGGAGGTATGGTTTTTTCTGAATAAATATTCTCAACTGAGCAGCATGGCCGACAAGAAGTTTCAAGAGCAACTCCGCCATTTCGAGCAGATCTGCAAGGATGCCGGCCTCAAGCTAACCCATCAGCGCTTGGTCATCTATACCGAGTTGCTCAAATCCCACGATCATCCCTCGGCGGAAACCCTGTACAAGCGGCTGGAAAAATCGCTGCCCACCCTGTCGTTGGATACCGTCTACCGCACCCTGGCCACCTTTGAGAAACTGGGCCTGGTGCACCGGCTGGAGACCGTGGCCAGTCAGGCCCGTTACGAGGCCCTGGGGCTGCGCCATCACCATTTTCTTTGTGAAGCCTGTGACCAGGTCTTTGATTTTTTTTGGCCCACCTTCGATACCATGCACCTGCCCGCCAGCCTGGGGGAGATTGGCGCGGTCGAGCGCACCAGTGTGGTGGTGCACGGCATCTGCGCTGCCTGCCAGGCCAAGAAAACAGGCTGATACCATCCTGATGAAGGCTCTTTGCGGCTTTCAGGCACCTGTCACGAGGTGGTGGTGATTTGCGTCGCCTTTCCGAGCACAACGAGTAATCTCATTTTACCATGCGATAATCTTTCCCATTGCCATAGCGCCCTTGACTCGATCCTTTGGCCTCAGCCTCGGCTGTCAGAGGTTGAAAAAAATTATTCTTTATTGCATCCTGTGCTTTACTCCTAAACGAGAATGATTATCCTCTGCGGCATCGTACCTCGCACCACCCGTGCCGGAAAGCACAAGGAATGTCCAGGCGAAAGGTGCGTTTGAGTTTGTGTTGATCATGGTTGGATTGGCTCGCGCCGACCCAGCCGTTCCAGGTTGTGCATCCCACTATTCTTTTAAAGGAGAAAAACCATGGCCAAAATCACCCTGAAAGGTAACGCAATCGACACCATCGGCGAACTGCCTGCAGTCGGTACCGCCGCCCCCAACTTCACCCTGGTCAAGACCGACCTCGCCGAGGTGACCCTGGCAGACTATAAGGGCAAAAAAGTGGTGCTCAATATCTTCCCCAGCATCGATACCCCGGTCTGCGCCGCCTCGGTGCGCTGCTTCAACAAGGTGGCCGGTGAAACCGCCAACACCGTAGTGCTGTGCATCTCCGCTGACCTGCCGTTTGCCCACACCCGTTTCTGCGAGACCGATGGCCTGAAGAACGTCGAGTCGCTCTCCGTGTTCCGTTCTCCGGCCTTTGGTAAGGACTATGGTGTCACTATCACCACCGGCCCCATTGCCGGCCTGCTCTCCCGCGCCATTGTCATCATCGATGGCGACGGCAAGGTCTGCTACACCGAGCAGGTGCCAGAGATCACCCAGGAGCCCAACTACGATGCCGCTCTGGCTGCCTTGAAGTAATCGGTTTTTCTCATTGCTGCACCCTGGCCCCGGTCGATGGCGACCGGGGCTTTTTTTTGCCCAGCGGCCGGAAATTAACCCCTTGAACTTGTTGGGAGAGTTGCTAAGCTATATTGATGGATTCATCAGAACAAGAGATCAATATTGACAGGATCGATATTTTTCCGTAGCGTTGTTGCATTGTTTCGCTAATTTTATCAGGGCTGATCATGCTCATCGACGCCACCAATCTTGCCATCATCAACCACCTCAAGGATGGTCGAGCCTCCTTCAAGAAAATTGCCGAGGACCTCTCCCTGGCCGAAGGCACGGTGCGCACGCGGGTGAAAAAACTGATGGATGAGGGCGTGCTCTCCATCTCCGGCCTGGTCAATCCCGAGGCCCTGCCCGAACAGCAGATCGTCATGGTGGGCGTGCGCGTCAAGGGCATGGATCTGGTCAAGAAGGGCGAGGAGTTCAGCCGGCTCAAATCGGTGATCTCGGTTTGCGTCGTCACCGGCCAGTTTGACCTCATCGTCACCGCCATGCTCAGCAAGGATTTCGGCCTGCTCGAATTCTTCACCCAGGAGGTCGCCACCATCGACAACGTCCGCTCGGTGGAGACCTTTGTCGTTTATAAAAGTTTCAATCTCAAGGTGCCCCTGACCAATCAACCGGTTTTGGGCACCAGCGAGTCCTCCCCCCCTGCGCAAGGAGAATGACCATGGAAACCGCCATGAAAACCACGCCATTGCACGCCTGGCATGTCGGCCAGAGCGCCAACATGGCCGCCTTTGGTGGCTACGAGATGCCGCTGTGGTATCCGGCCGGCGCCAAGGCCGAGCATCTGGCGGTCATCACCGCAGCCGGGCTGTTTGATACCAGCCACATGGCGGTGCTCACCCTGCGCGGTGCTCGCGTGCGTGATCTGTTGCAGGCCTGCTTTTCCAAGGATCTGGAGCGGTGCATCGGCCCGAAGAAGGGACCGCTGCTTCCCGGCCGTTGTGTCTATGGCGTGTTTCTGGACGAGGGCGGATGTGTGCTTGACGATGCCATTGTCTACCAGTGCGATGCGCGCGACTACATGATCGTGGTCAATGCCTCCATGGGCGGGCCGATTGCCGTGCATCTGCGGCAGCAGAACCGGTTCGGTGGCGAGGCGGAGATTGTTGATCGCACCGACCGGGTGGGCAAGATGGATATTCAAGGGCCCAAGGCAGCGGCCATCCTCGGCCGGGTGCTCAAAGATGCGGATGAGGCCTTTGACAAGATGGTCTATTTCTCCTTCAAGGGCAGTTTTGCACCGGAAGAACTGCCAGGGACAACGGTCAGCCTGATGGACGGCACACCCTTGATGATTTCGCGCACCGGCTATACCGGCGAATTCGGCTTTGAGCTCTTCATTGCCCCGGAGCATGTCGAGCGGCTGTGGAACCTTTTGCTAACGGCCGGGGCAGACGATGGGCTGATTGCCTGCGGCCTGGCGGCGCGCGATTCCCTGCGGGCCGGGGCCGGTCTGCCGCTCTCCCATCAGGATATCGGTCCCTGGCTCTTTGCCGCCAACCCCTGGCTGTTCGTGCTGCCCTGGGATGAAAGCGGCCGTGGTTTCAGCAAGGACTGTCTGGGACTGGCCGCAGTGCTTGCCGAGCCCAACCCACCGACCACCCAGGCCTTTGCCGGTTATGACCCGCGCAAGATCACCCTCAGCGACAAGGCGGCAGTAACCGACCTTGCCGGTACGCCCATCGGCACCATCCTCACCTGCACCACCGATATGGCCATTGACCGGGTGGACGGAACGATTGTCAGCCTGGCCACGCCCGTGGAGCAGGGGCGCCCCGTTCCCTTTGTGCCGCGCGGCCTCTGCTGTGGCTTGGTCCGTCTGACAACCAAGCTGGCCAGCGGCACCGAGGTCATCCTCACCGACGGCAAACGCAAACTCAAGGTGGAGCTCCGCGACGACATCCGACCGGACCGCACTGCCCGCAAACCCATGCAATCCATGCTCAACGCTTAAAGGAGAACCACCATGAAAGAACTCGACGAACTGCACTTGCCTGAAGATCTCGGTTACACCGATGACCACGAGTGGGCCCGGATCACCGGCGAGACGGTGCGCATCGGTGTCAGCGATTATGCCCAGGATCAGTTAGGGGATATTGTTTTTGTTGAGCTGCCTGCCGTTGGCGATAGTTTTGCAAAGGGGGAGGAGTTTGGCACCCTGGAATCGGTCAAGGCGGTCTCCGAGCTGTACACGCCCATGTCCGGCGAGGTGGTGGCCGTCAACACCGCCCTCACCGACAGCCCGGAGCTGATCAACCAGGATCCCTACGGCGCCTGGATCATTGAAATCAAACCCAGTGACCCCGGTGAATTTGCTCAGCTGCACACCGCTGCCGCCTACCTTGACATGCTCAGAGGATAACCTATGCGCTACCTGCCCCATACCCCCGAAGAGATCCGCGACATGCTGGCGGTGATCGGTGCGGACAGCCTGGAGGGGCTGTTTGCGACCGTGCCGGCGCAGTGTCGGATGACGGCCTCCTGGAACCTGCCCCAGCCCAAGAGCGAGTGGCAGCTCAACGACCATATGCGCGGACTGGCCGCCTCCATGGCAGTGGATGAGGGCGCCAAGGTGCTGATCGGGGCGGGCAGCTATCGCCACCACATCCCCGAGAGCCTGCGCGCCCTGGCCAGCCGCTCCGAGTTCCTCACCGCCTACACCCCCTATCAGCCGGAGATAGCCCAGGGGACCTTGCAGGGCATCTTCGAGTATCAGACTCTCACCGCCCGCCTGCTGGGGGTGGATGTGGTTAACGCCTCGATGTACGACGGTGCCTCTGCCCTGGCCGAGGCCCTGCTCATGGGCCTGCGCATCGCCAAGAAGAAAAAACGGGTGGCGGTGTCCAAGGCGATTCATCCCCATTACCGCGCCGTGGTGCAGGCCTATCTGCAACCCGCCGGTTTTGAGATTATCGAGCTTGAGGTTTTGGCAGATGGGCGCACCGATCTGGGTGGGTTGGCTGCGCTAGATGATCTGGCCGCCGTGGCCCTGCAATCGCCCAACTTCTTCGGGGTGATCGAGGATCTGGCCCAGGCCGGGGCGACCATCCACGAGGCGGGTGCGCTCTTTGTGAGCTGTTTCTCCGAGCCGCTGGCGTACGGGCTCTTGAAAAGTCCGGGAAGCTGTGGCGCGGATATCGTCTGCGGCGAGGGGCAGAGCTTTGGCATTGCGCCTTCCTTTGGCGGGCCAGGGTTGGGGATGTTTGGCTGCAAGGAACCCTTTACCCGCAACCTGCCCGGCCGTCTGGTGGGGGAGACAAAAGATATTGAAGGAAAACGAGGGTACGTGCTGACGCTCGCCACCCGCGAGCAGCACATCCGCCGCGAAAAAGCCACCTCCAACATCTGCTCCAATCAGGGCATCTGTGCCCTGACAGCGGCAATGTACATGGCCTCCCTCGGTGGCACCGGCATCCGCCAACTGGCGCGGCTCAACTTTGAGAAAACCGAGTATTTCAAGCAGCGTCTGGTGCAGGCCGGGGCCAGCCTGGTCTTTGCCGGGCCGACTTTTAACGAGTTTGCGGTCCGTTTCCAGGGCGATTTCGCGGCGGTGCGGCAGCGCTTGCTCGCCAAAGGCATTGTTGCCGGGCTGGAACTGGGCCATCTCTATCCGCAGTTGTGCGAGGCCTATCTCTTCTGCGTCACTGAGACCATTGATAAGCAAACCTTGGACGCCATTGTCGCGGAGGTGGCAGCATGAGCGAGCAACGGATCAATCTGGGAACCGGCGGCCTCATTTTTAACGAGCCGCTGTTGTGGGAGAAGGGCAAAAAGGGACGCATCGGCATGTCGATTCCCGAATCGGATGTGCCTGCCGCTGCCCTGGATGCATCGCTTCTCGGGGCGGAGGTCGATTTCCCCGACCTGAGCGAGGTCGATGTGGTGCGCCATTACACCCGGCTCTCGCAATGGAACTTCGGCGTCGACAGCGGTATGTATCCGCTGGGCTCCTGCACCATGAAATATAACCCCAAGACCAACGAGCGTCAGGCGGCCACCCCGGCCATCGCGAGCGCCCATCCCATGTTGGAGGATGGCCTCTGCCAGGGCACCTTACGGCTCTTGTATGAGTTGCAGGGCTTTCTCGCCGCCATCACCGGGTTGGAGGCTGTCTCGTTGCAACCGGCCGCCGGTGCCCACGGCGAACTCACCGGCATGCTCATCTTTCATGCCTATCACCGCCATCACGGCAACCAGCGGCACAAGATCCTCATCCCTGATACGGCCCACGGCACCAACCCGGCTTCGGCGGCGCTCTGCGGCTACAAGGCGGTGCCGGTCAAGTCCGGCGAGGATGGCCTGCTCGATCCGGCGCTGATCGCCTCGCTGATGGATGAGGACACCGCTGGCATCATGCTCACCAACCCCAACACCCTGGGGCTCTTTGAGGAGCGTATCCGCGAAGTGGCCGATATTGTCCACGCCAAGGGCGGTCTGGTCTACGGCGATGGCGCCAACATGAACGCGGTGTTGGGGGTGATCGATGCCAAGGCCTGCGGCATCGACGTGCTCCATCTCAACCTGCACAAGACTTTTTCCACCCCGCATGGTGGCGGTGGTCCCGGTGCTGGCCCGGTCTGCGTTACCCGCGAGCTCGAACCCTACCTGCCCGTGCCCCGGGTGGTCTGCGAGAACGGCACCTACCGTCTGGAAGAAGATCGGCCACTTTCGGTGGGCCGGGTGCATGCCTTCCACGGCAACTATGGGGTGCTGGTGCGCGCCTACAGCTACATCCTCACCATGGGCGAGGCCGGGCTGAAGCAGGCCAGCCGCCTGGCGGTGCTCAACGCCAACTACATCAAGGAGCGGCTCAAGGATGTGCTCCATCTGCCCTTTGATCGGCCCTGCATGCACGAGTGCGTCTTCTCCGACCTCAACCAGCAGGCCGACAAGATCACTACCTTGGACATGGCCAAACGGCTGATCGACTACGGCTACCATCCGCCGACCATCTATTTTCCGTTGGTGGTGCATGGCGCCATGATGATCGAACCCACCGAGACCGAGTGCAAGGAGGATATCGACCAGTTCATCGCCACCCTCCGCGTTATTGTCCAGGAAGCCAAGGAGCAGCCCGAACTGCTGCGCCAGGCCCCGCAACGGACCAAGGTGCGGCGGCTCGACGAGGTGCAGGCGGCGCGCTGCCCCTGTTTGATCGGATAATTTCCCATCTTTTTGATCCGCAATGAGTGCCGGCTTTGTCGACCTGGGGCTGCAACCCTACACCAAGGTGCATGCACTCCAGGTGGCCCTGGCGGCGGCGCGGTATCGGGGAGAGCTCGATCAGGATCTCTTTCTCTGTGTCGAGCATCCGGCGGTGTTCACCCTGGGACGGCACGCCAGCCGTGGCCATCTCGGGGTGAGTGAATCCTTTCTCGCCGAGCGCGGCATCGAGGTGGTGGCGATTGAACGCGGCGGCGAGATCACCTTTCACGGCCCTGGCCAACTGGTGCTCTATCCCATCCTTAGTCTCAAACAGCGGTATTTGCGGGTGGGCGATTATGTTTGTCTGCTGGAGGAGCTGATGCTGCGCCTGGCGGCTGATTGCGGGGTGGCCGCCAACCGCGATCCCCGCAACCACGGTATCTGGGTGGGCAACAACAAGTTGGGCAGCATCGGCATTGCCATCCGCCACGGGGTGGCCTTCCATGGCCTGGCCCTCAATGTGGCGCCGGACCTGAGCCCATTCTCCTGGATTAATCCCTGCGGCCTCACCGGGGTGGGGATGACCTCGCTGCTGCGGGAAGGCGCTACCAACTGCTCCATGGAGCGGGTCAAGCAGCGCCTGACGCCCCATATCACTGCACTCTTTGCTTCTGAGCTGCATTCCATGGATGCAAACCACCTCTTCGCCACCTTTCAACCACCACATCCGGCATGACCCACCAACCCAAGCCGCGCTGGCTCAAACGCAAATTGCCCTCCGGGCCGCAGTACGAGCGCATTCGCCACCTGATCAAGGACCAGTGTCTGAGCACCGTCTGCCAGGAGGCGATGTGCCCCAACCAGTTTGAATGCTTTGGCAAGGGCGCGGCAACCTTCATGATCCTGGGGGATCGCTGTAGCCGCAACTGCCGCTTCTGCGCCGTGGGCCATGGGCCGCAGGGACCGCCCGACGCCGATGAGCCCCGGCGGGTGGCGGAGGCGGTACGGACCATGGAGCTGTCCTACTGCGTCGTCACCTCGGTCACCCGTGATGATTTGAGCGATGGCGGCGCCGCCCATTTTGCCGCCACCATCGGCGCCATCCGCGACATGAACCCAAACACACTTATCGAGGTGCTGATTCCAGATTTTCAGGGCAACACCGAGGCCCTGACCACCGTGCTCTCCGCCCGGCCCGAGGTGCTCAATCACAATTTGGAAACCGTGGCCTCGCTCTATCCCACCGTTCGGCCCCAGGCGGGTTACCGGCAAAGCCTTGCGGTGCTGCGGCAGAGCAAAGCGATTGCTCCAGAGATCGTCACCAAATGCGGCATCATGGTGGGGCTGGGGGAAAGCAGGGAAGAGCTGCACCAATTGATGCGGGATCTGCACCAGGTGGGCTGCGATATCCTCACCATCGGCCAGTATTTGCAACCCTCAAAAAATCATCTGGCCGTGGTGCGTTACCTGCCACCCGAAGAGTTTGCCGAACTTGAACAGGAGGCCCTGGCCCTGGGCTTTGGTGCCGTGGCCGCGGCGCCCTTTGTGCGCAGTTCCTATCAGGCGGAGTCGCTTTTTCGCCGCGCTCGATCAGCCGCGCGCTCGTAAATCAATTGCCCGAAATATCGTGGCTCTTTTTCGGGGCTGTTGACACCGGCTGGAGAATGGATCATTATAGCCAGCTGTGTATCCGCTGCCGGCCCAAGGAGGTCGGCTTTCTTCCATCCCGAAAGCATTGTTCCCAAATCCCATGTTGAAACGTAAAAATGCCGCTCTGCAACTGGGGCAGTTTTTGGCCTTGGTGGCCAGCCTGCTCATCGCCGGCCAGATCGGTTATACCTATTATCAAGGCGCGCCCCTCTGTCTCAACGAGGGGTGCAAGGTGGTTGACCAGCTCACCCGGGTGTCGCCCCTGGTGATCAACTTCCTGGGGTTGGCCTTTTTCCTGGTGGTTTATGTGGGATTGCGCTTGGCCAAGGGAGAGACCCGGCGGGTGGCCCCCTTTGTGAAAAATCTGCTGCTGGCGGGGCTGGCGGTGGAGGGGGTGTTGGTGGCCTTTCAAGGCCTGGTGGCCAACACCTTCTGCTTCTACTGTCTGGGAGTGCTCGGTTTTGTGGTGCTGCTCAATCTCCTCCTCGGAGGGCGGCAGATCCTGGCCGGCGTGATGATCTTTACCGCCAGCACCCTGGCCTTTGCCGGCTTGGAGCTTGGCGGCAACACCTCGGGCAAACAGGCCTTTGTTGATGGGGTCTTTGCCCAGCGCCTGGGCCAGCAGGCCAAGCCTGAGCACTACCTGTTTTTTTCCTCGACCTGTCCACACTGTGAAAAGGTGATCGCTTCCTTGAAGGGCAACACTAGCGTCAGTATTGCCTTTAACCCCATCGACAAGGTCACGGCCATCGACCTGCCGCAGGTGAGCTATTCGCCGCGTTATTCAGCCGCGATGAATAAATCCCTACTGGGGAGCTTGGGTATTAACGAAATTCCGGTGCTGATGACCAAAACAGCGGAGGGCTGGCTGATCCGCCAGGGCGAGGCGGCCGTGCTCGCCGCCTTGGCGCAACCGGCCACAGCCACCCCTCCAGCGAGTGGCCAATCCACGCTGGTACCCAATCTGCCCGGCGGCAGCGACGGTTGTCAGGTCTCTGCCGATTGCACCAACGGTTCCTCCGGTCAATCGTTTCTGCGATAACCGGTCATTTCTCTTGCTGGATCAGGCCATCAGCGCCTGATCCAGATCCCAGAACAGATCCTCCGCATCCTCCAAACCGATACTCAAGCGCACCATATCCGGGGTGACGCCGGCGCCGCGCATCTCCTCCTCGCTCAATTGACTGTGGGTGGTACTGGCCGGGTGGATGGCCAGGCTCTTGGCATCGCCGATATTGGCCACATGGCTGAACAGCTGCAAGTGGTCGATGAAGCGCTGTCCTGCCTCGCGTCCGCCCTTGATGCCGAAGGTGAGGATGGCCCCGGCGCCTTGGGGCAGGTATTTCCGCGTCTGCTCGTAGCGGGGATGATTTGCCAGGCCGGGATAGTTCACCCAGGCAACTTGTCGATGCTGCTGGAGAAACTCGGCCACCGTCACGGCGTTGGCAACGTGGCGCTGCATGCGCAAACTGAGCGTCTCAATCCCCTGCACCGTCAGCCAACTGTTGAAGGGCGAGGCGGAAACACCCAGGTCGCGCAGCATCTGCACCCGTGCCTTGAGGATGAAGGCCGGGGCGCCAAGACTGGCGTAGACCAGGCCGTGGTAGGAGGGGTCGGGCTCGGTGAAGTTGGCAAACCGGCCCGAGTTCCAGTCAAAGCTGCCGCCGTCAATCAAGATGCCGCCCAGACAGGTGCCATGGCCGTTGAGAAATTTGGTGGTGCTGTGGCTGACGATATCTGCCCCCAACTCCAACGGCCGGCAGAGATAGGGCGTGGCCACAGTGTTATCGATCATCAGCGGGATGTTGTGCGCCTTGGCAATGGCGTTGACCTCGGCAAAGGGAAAGACGATCAAGCCCGGGTTGCCCAGGGTCTCGCCGTAGATGAGCTTGGTGTTGGGCTGGATGGCACGGGCAAAGGAGTCGGGATCGGCGGGGTCGGCAAAGCTGACGTCAATCCCCAAGCGGGGCAGGGTGTAGCGTAACTGGTTGTAGGTGCCGCCATAGAGGCTGTTGCTGGAGACGATATGGTCTCCGGCCTGACAGAGGGTGAGGAAGGCCAGGGTCTGGGCACCGTGGCCACTGCTGGCCGCCAATCCGGCAATGCCGCCCTCCAGCGATGCCACCCGCTGCTCCAGCACATCGGTGGTTGGGTTCATGATGCGGGTGTAGATGTTGCCGAACTCCCTGAGGGCAAAGAGGTTGGCCGCATGTTCACAGTTGGCAAACTGGTAGGATGTCGTCTGGTAGAGGGGCAGGGCCCGGCTGCCGGTGGTGGGATCAGCCGTTTGACCGGCGTGGAGTTGACGGGTGGTAAAACCAAAGGTGCGCTGTTGTCCGGCCATGGTGGTCCTCCTGGCAAAGTGGTCCCGGAAAAGGTGTGAGTGACAACTATAACCACGATACCGGCCAGGGCAAAAGTCAGGGGCAAGAAAAGAGCAGGGCAGGTGAAAAATCAGTGCAGGATAGTGGAAATGGGTTGGTGGTAGCGTTTAGATGTTGGCTGATTGCTTTGGGGTGGTGGGAAACCTGGCGAAGACAGGGTATTAGCGCTGTTTTGTTTTCACTTGAGAATCAGCTAACCTATATCCTGTGCTTCCCGCCGAGTGGGCAAATTCAAAGACGGGAAAGTATTCGGGGACGACGGGTTGCCATCGGCGCTGAGCCGGGCGGCGGGCTCTGGAATCGGATGAAGGGGCAAACTGTTTGAGCGCAGCGAGTTTTTTGCCCCGCCGATTCCAGAGGTCGTCGAACGGGGTCGTCTCAGCGGCGCGGCTGCCCTTTCTTTTGATTCTTTTCTTTGGGCAAGCAAAGAAAAGAATGCTCCTCCCGCAGGGAGACGAAAGGTGGGGATAAGAGAAGAATGAATGCGTGTTGTTGGTGGGCACGATACAGCTGTGCCCACTCTACCCGGCTAGAGTCAGATTTTATCTGATAAAAATTTTTCTGTAGCAAGAGCTAAATTGCAAATAAATCTAATGTGTTTTGATAGCTCGTCACGAGTGACAGCGTGTGGCATTGGCTGGCCAGGTTGAGGTCTCAGAGAGCGGTGTGCTATATCACCACGTTTTTTTGCAATTTTATTGAGTTCGGATTTGGCTTTATGCTGATCAAAGTTATTCCACACCCAGCCAGATGTTACATCAATATTGAAGTATTTCTCGAAAATTGATTTTATTCGATCAGCACTAGGCGTATGAAATGTTCTGAGATCATTTTGAAGCGACTTTGTAAAAAAAGTCTGTAATTTTTCGTTTTGATTGTCATTTGTTGAAATTTTATTTGCTGCTTCTGTGATTCTGTCTTCAATATATGTTTCGAGTGCTGCAAGTGCCATTATTAGACTCGCTCTTTTTAAAACTTCAGCATTGCTTGGAGGTGGGTTTGTATTAATAGAATCGAAGTGATCTAAGAGCTCGGTCGCATCTTTTATTGAGTATTCAAAGGTGATAAATGATTGTGAATATTGATTCTGTTGTTTTTGTTTGTTCTGTTTCCTTTTAATCTGTGTGGTAGATTTTTCTTTGTATTTATTGTCCTCGTTTTCATCATCATTATCGTCGTCGTCAATTGATTCCCATGGGGCGTAACCGCAAGACGCAGCATCAGATATTTCATCTGCACTGTAACCACGATCATTCATTTCGTAGAGAAAGTCCCAATCGCTCATAATTGCAAACCTTGTAATTTAATGTTTATATCGATAGTCAAGTGTCTTTCGGTTTAAATGTTAATCCAGCTACTACATTAAAATATTTTGCTGACCTTCAATCGCCCACGCTTGCAGAGAGTTCAGGATGGTTCGCGCATGTTAGGATGCCTGATAACAGGGGAGCAGCCTCTCGCTGATGTCTCCGGGGGCATGGAACCATACCTTGGCTCCAGCCTGCTGCAACTCCTCGTGGCTGCCGTAGCCGTAGGTGACGGCACCGGTATGCACGCCGTTGGCCTGGCCACCGAGGAGATCGTACTTGCGATCACCGATGATCATGGTGCTTTCAGGCGACAGCTCCATGCTGTCGAGGATATGGCGAACCAGCGAGGGCTTATCGGTGAACTGGCCGCCCAGTTCGCTGCCAAAGGCGACCTCGAAGTAGGGGCTGAGCTGGAAGTGCTCCAAGATGCGCTCGGCAAAGATGCGGGGTTTGGCGGTGGCGAGGAAGAGGCGGAACCCCTCTGTCTGCAAGCTGGCCAATGTGTCGGGAATGCCGGCATAAACGCTGTTTTCGTAGAGCCCCACCTCGGCAAAGCGTTCGCGGTAGAAGGCAAGCGCCTGGTCGATCAGCGCCGCATCATCAGTGTCCAGCAGTTGTGCAAAGGATTTGGCCAGAGGCGGGCCGATGCACCATTCCAGATCGTCGGCCGAGGGTGGGGCCATCCCCAAGGTCTCCAGGGCATGCTGGATACAACGGGTGATGCCCGGTTTGGGATCGGTGAGGGTGCCGTCCAGGTCAAACAACAGGTTGCTGAGTTGCATGGTCATTTGGATTTAGGTGGCGCGGGCGGTGTAACCGGCCGTGGCGAGGGCTCGTTGCGCAGGGTGATTTTAGGTTGCCAGCGCAGCCAGGATTCGTCGATGGTGGCGTTGAGGGTAAAATGCTGCCCCGGATAGGCGGCCGGCCCCATCTCGTCCCCCTCGGGGGTGGCCAGGCCGATGCCGCCGGCGATGAGTGATTCCACCGACTCGGTGCGCACGGTCACGCCGCTGAGCACGCCGCCGCTGACCTTGATGCCGCTGGCGTTCCAGAAGCGGGTGCCGGAGTGGATCAATTTGCCGTAAGGCTCCTCGATATTGACATTGAGCCAGACCTGCTGCGCCGTGGGCGAGAGGGTAAAGCCGGTGATCTGTCCCACCTTCACCTGGCGGTAATAAACCGGGCTGCCCTGCTTGAGCGAGCCCATCCCCTCGGTTTCCAAAACAATGTTGAGCCCGGTGGCCGGTAGGCTGGTGTCCTCGGCCAGCGGTCGCACAGTGAATTCACTCTGCTGCGCCCCCTGACCGGGTCGCACATCGATATAGGCCCCGGAAAGCACGGTCTCCACATGTTTAATGCCGGTGAGGCCGACCTCGGGTCGCACCAGCCGCAAGGTGGTGTTGCGGCGGAAGAGATGGGCCGTGGCCGGGTCAACCGTGGCCTCGGCAGAAACCTTGCCGCTGTCACCATCTAGGCGCAACTCGCCCAGCCGGCCGATGCGCACCCCCTGATACCGGATCTCGGCGCGCTTGCCAACCCCCTCGCCACTGGCAAACTGAAGCTGCAAGCGCAGGTCATCGGCACTTTGCGCCTCCTCCAGGGATGCATAGAGCGGAAAGGGCTGCGTTGTGCGCACGGGGCCGCCTTTGTTGACGTTGATCAGGCCGATACCGCCACCGAGGAAGGCCTCGGCCGGCGCAGTTTCCATGGAGATGCCTTGCAACGAGGCATTCACCTTGACGCTGGCCAGGGCGTGGAAGCGGCTGCCGGTGCCAATTAAATCACGGTAGCCGTCCTTGATCAGTACGTCGATGAGGGTTTCCTGTCGGTTACGGGCCAGATCAAACCCCAACACCTCGCCGACACGCACGTTGTTGAACAAAATCGGCGCTCCGGGACTGAGTGATGGCGCCTTGGTCGCACTCAGTTGCAGGCGTAATCCCGACATCTCCAGCTCGGGGATGGCCTTGATCGCCTCGCCGTAGGAGGCATGCAGCGGGAAGGTGCTCTCCGCCGCCGCCGGAGGGGCTGCCGTTTTCAGCGGTGGATTGATCAGGGCCACGCCGCCGGCCAAGAGCGACTGTACCGAGCCCATCTCCACGCGCAGCCGGGTGAGGCTGGCATCCACCTTCAGTCCGCCGGCGTCCCAGAATACGGTTTTCTTAGTGATCAGGCTGACATGGGGGGCGTAGATGGTGATCTTTACCAGCACCTTGTCGCCCTTGGGTGCCAGGGTCAGGCCGGTGATCTCACCCACTGGAATCTGCTTGTAGAGCACCGGTGCGCCCACCGTGAGGCCGCCGTTTTCCGGCGCGCTCAGGGTAAAACTGGTGCCAGAGCGGGTGGCCGGGGAGGGTAGGGGACCGGTCTCCTCGGCAAAGACGGTGCGTTCCTTGCCTTCGCCGATCTCAAAGGTGATATAGGGGCCGGTGAGCAGGGTGTCGAGGTTCTTCATGGCGGTGATCTGCACCTGCGGCCGCACGATCCAGAAACGGGTCGACTCACGCAGAGCCGGTTCGGTACGGGGATCGAGCAACAACTCGGCGGTAACGGAATGGCCCGCGTCGTCATTGATATCGATACGTTTGACCACCCCGGCCTTGAGGCCGCGGTACATCACCTTGGTCTTTCCGGCGACGATGCCCTCGCCGGTGGCCAGTTGCAGCTTGGCAACAAGTCCGTACTCGGCATCTTCAAAATCCTCGTAGAGAGGAAAGAGCGCGCCGTTACTTGCTGCTTCGCTCTGTGCCAGGGCTGGTGGCGTGTCGCAACTGAGGCCGCCGTAAATGAGCGAGGCCAGGGACTCGACATTGACCGTCAACCCGCTCTGTACATCGCCGGTGAGGCTGAGGCCACTGGCGTTCCAGAATCGCGTGCCGGTACGCACCAGGTGGGCATAACGCGCCTCGATGAAGGCGTTGAGGCGGATCTTGCCGTTGTCTTGCAGGGCATAATCCTCGATGTAGCCGATTTGCAGGTTTTTATTGTAGATGTTGGAGCCGCGTTGCAGTGAGTGCAGGGTGTCGGTCTCTAGCAGGATGTGCAGGCCGGGGATGGTATTGTCGATGGAGGGTGGTTCGGGCAATCCTTTGAAATAATCGGAATAATTATTTGAGGTGCCCTGGAGCATGCCGATGTAGGAGCCACCAAAGAGGGTGTCAAGACCGCTGATGCGGCCGGCGGAGACCTCGGGCTTGACGATCCAGAAGGCGGTATCCTCCACTAAGGTGGAGCGGATCTGGCTGTCCATGGTGATCACCAGGTTGACGCCCTTCATCTCCGGATCGATGTTGAGTTTTTTCACCGTACCCACGGGAATGCCGCGCACGATGACCTTGGTCTTGCCGGGGTTGATGCCGGTGGCATCTTGGAAATGGACTGTGATGTCGATACCAGCATCGCGCATGCTGGTGTAGAGCAACCAGCCGCCGATGCACAGGGCAACCAGGGGCAGGATCCAGATGGGGGAGAGGCTGCGGCGCTTACGAATAAGGGGTTTTTCCATGGAGCGAACTATTGATACTATCGTAAAAAGTCAAAATGTCAGAAGCCACGCATCACAAAACCAAGAAGTTGCATGGCTCGAAACGTCGTTCTCGTGGTGTTGTACGAGAACGACAATTATCGTTTTGCAGCGGCTGCATCCCAGAGCAGCCGGGGATCAAAGCTGAGGGCGGCAAACATGGTCGAAAGCACCACCCCGGTGAAATACAGCGAGGCTGGGGCGGCGCTGATGGTGGAGAGAAA
The DNA here is from genome assembly GCA_964639845.1 of uncultured Desulfobulbus sp. GTDB lineage: Bacteria > Desulfobacterota > Desulfobulbia > Desulfobulbales > Desulfobulbaceae > Desulfobulbus. The sequence goes on from CAZXHS010000007.1 coordinate 126,041, forward strand.
GCCGAACTGGGCCAGCGAGCAGAGCAGGGTAATGACAAAGATATCGAGCATCGACCAGCGGCCGATGAGCTCGATGAAACGAAACATCATTGCCTTGTGCCTCAGCCAGCTTTGCCAACGGCAATGGATGGAGAGCAGAATGATCACCAGGCCGACGATCTTGAACAGCGGCACCAGCACCGAGGCAATGAAGATGACCAGGCCGATGCCGTAAGAGCCTTCCTTGAAGAAATAGATGATGCCATCCATGATGGTGGAGCGCTCGGGCACGCCAAAGTAATCCACCTCCATGATCGGCAGTAGATTGGCCGGCAGGGTCAGCACCACGGCGGTGAGCAGCAGCGCCCAGGTGCGGGCGAGGCTGTCCTGTTTACGCGGGTGCAGCGAATGGCCGCAGCGGGGGCAGCGGTGCTGACCGGAGCTTTCCAGGTAATCGGCGGGCAGCAGTTTGTGGCAGTCGTGGCAGAACAGGTAGTCGTCAGACGCGGCCTTGGCGGGCAGGTCGGCGGGGGCAGGTTCTTTATCCATCATCGCCCAGAAGCGTGGTGGATCAATGGCGCTCTGCGCTGCTGCCGTGGTCAGCACCAGGCCCACCAGACAAAAAAAACCGCCGTTGAGCGAAACAGCCGCCGTGTGTGACATCTTGATGATGGTGATCAATACGCCCACCAGCAGCACATCGGTCATGGCCCACTCGCCAAGGTGGTGGTACCAGCGAAAGAGCACCGGCAGCCAGGACCAGCGGCGGCCGGAGGCCAGGGCCAGCGTCACCAGCAAGAGCACACTCAAGAGCGCCAGCGGAAAGAGTAAGGTGGTCAGGGCGACGATGAACCCGACAAAAAACTGGCCGCTGGCAAACATGTGCAGGCAGGACTGGAAGATCGAGCTGTGGGTGTGAATGCCCAGTACGGAAAAGCTCAGTAATGGCAGTAAATTGGCGGCCGGATACAGTACCAATCCGGTCAGGCTCAGGGCCAGGCCCATTTGCAGGGGATGGCGCTTGTGGCGGTGAATCTCTTCGGCACAGCGCGGACACTGGGCCACCTGGCCAGAATCCAACTCCGGCGGCTGCAACAACAGGCTGCAACCCGGGCAGACGATCACCGATGGTGTGGGATGGGGCAAATGTTTGGACATGGGACTTACTGAAGAAAAACAGGGGTGGTCGCGCTCTGCTGCGGTGTGTCGACCGCAAGTTGCAGATAGTGCAGGGTGTCCGCTTCGGGCATGGGACGGGAAAAATAATAGCCCTGGACCTCGTTGCAGCCGATGCCTTTAAGCCATTGCAGCTGTTCGCTGGTTTCCACGCCCTCGGCCACGACATTGAGCTGCATCTGTTTGGACATGGCGGTGATGGTGGAGACGATGCTGCGGCTGTTGGCGTCGGCAGTATTGATAAAGCGTTTGTCGATTTTCAGGGTCGATACTGGCATTTCGCTGAGATAGCTCAGTGAGCTGTAGCCGGTGCCGAAGTCGTCGATGGAAAAACGGATACCGCGTTGGCGAAAGCGGCGCATCGTTTCCAGGGTGTGTTGCACATCTTTCATCGCTGTGGTTTCGGTGATTTCAAATTCGATCAGCCGGTGGTCGATACGGTGGTCGGCAAGAATGGTGTCGATGGTTTCGACGATATTTTTGTTGTTGAAGGTTCGAGGCGACATATTGACACTGATCGGTAGGCATTGGAGCTGCTGTTCCTGCATTCTGGTGAGGAATATACAGACCTCGTCCAGGACATACAAGCTCATCTCGTCGATCAGGCCGGAATCCTCGGCAATGGGGATGAATTGGTTGGGCATGATGATGGCGCCATCCCGCTGCCAGCGGATCAGGGCTTCGAAGGAGGTGGTGCGTTCGTTGCTGAGTTCGATTTTCGGCTGGTAGTACATGAAAAATTCATGCTGTTTGAGGCCCGTGCGGATGGAGTTTTCAATACGGATGCGGTGCAGCAACTTGTCGTTCATCTCGCGGGTGAACATGACAAACTTGTTTTTGCCCTCGCTTTTGGCCTTGTACATGGCCATGTCGGCGTTTTTAATCAGTTCTTGAGGGCTGCGGCCATCATTGGGAAAGATGGAAATGCCAATACTGGCATTGATGTAGATGGTGCTGGGGCGGAGGTGGATGGGCTGTTTGAGTGCCGCGAGAATGCGGTTGCCCAAATTGTACACCGCATTGTCATCGTCGACGCTCTCGCTGAGCAGGATGAATTCGTCGCCGCCGAGCCGGCAGAGGGTGTCTTCGCTGCGGATGGTGGCGGTGAGGCGTTCCGCCACTTCCACCAGCACCTGATCGCCCTTGTCGTGACCGAGGGAGTCGTTGATATTTTTAAAATTGTCCAGATCGATGAAGAACACCGCCAGTGTGCGGCGTTCACGGGCGGCGCGGGCGATGGCCTTGGTGAGCCGGTGTTCCAGGGCAGCCCGGTTGGGCAGCTTGGTGAGGGCGTCGGAGTAGGCGAGGATGGAGATCTGTTTCTCCTTGCGCTTAAGTTCGCTGATGTCATGGAAGAAGGCGAAATAATGGGTGATTTTCTGGCGTTCGTCGCGAATCACGCTCACCGACAGCCACAGCGGACAGATGCTGCCGTCTTTTTTGCGGTTCCAGATTTCACCCGCCCAGGAGCCGCTTCGGGGCAGCTCTGCCCACATCGTTTGAAACGAGGCCTGGATTTGTGCGGTGGAGGCCATGCGCATGGGATGCTGTCCATTCATCTCGGTGGCCTGGTATCCGGTGATCCTGGTGAAGGCTTGGTTGATGGCCAGAATGCGCCCGGCCGGATCGGTGATGTAGATGCCCTCGATGGCGCTGTCGAAAATATTCTTGAACAGTTGTAGGTACGTCTCAGCACTGCGTCGGGTACTGTTTTCGGCGCGTACTTTGTTTTCCGCTTCGCGCCGGGTACTGATCTCCTGATACAGCCGCTGTTGAATGTCGGTGTTGGTTTCCTGTTCATCGAGCAGTTGTTGCTGCTTGTTGCGCAGCGCCGCGATCATCTGATTGAAGGCGTCGACAATGCGATGATATTCAGCCGTCGCCGTCTTCGTGTCGAGGGCAGGAAAGACAGTTGTCGGTCCCCCAGCAGTCGTTGCCAGAGTAGTCGCCAGGTTGGCATACGGGGCGCTGAGTCGTTGAGCGAGCAGGTAAATCACGCCCAGGGCGAGCAGTGCCGCTGGCAGCAGAATCAACAGGATGTTGCGGTAAAACAAGGTGAAAGGGGCGTTGAGGTGGGCAGTGGGAATAATAACGCCGGCAATGAGGTTTAATTCGTCGACCCGTTGCACAAAGACGCTTTGCTCGGTGGAGTGCTGTCCGTTTTCCTGAAACGTGGGCAAATCGGCCTGAGGCTGGCTCTCGAGCTGCCGGACATGGACGGCCAATTGGTGTTGATCGAGGTTGGCAAAGGGAGCGGACAGCGGCGGCCAGAATGTGCCAGCGGCATCAAGCAGAAAGCTCTGGGCGGATTCGTTCTCGGTCGATGGAATTACTGACTGTGCCAGTTGCTGCGGTGGGAGAAATTGCGATAATTCCGCCAGGGGGAACGAGGCGACGATGGTCCAGTTCCACGGTGTAAATTCGACCTTGGTGAGGAGCGTTGCCGGTTGCCTGCCCTGCTGGATGGTGATGATGGCGCCGGGGGGATTGATACGGAGGCGTGAGAGGAGATCAGTGTCGAGATGGGTGTGGGTCAGGGCCTTGTTGGCATGGGCCAGGATCAGTCCCTGGTTATCGATGCAGAACAGTGTGCCCGGAGCGGATACGCCCTGGGCAATAAGGCCGTCCAGGGCGAGCCACTGCGCTTCTGCCAGGGAAAGTGAGCCGGAACGGAATTTTTCGTCCAGGGCGGTGAAGAGTTGCTGGTTGTTATGGGCAAGGCTGCGAAGATTTTGGGTCAGGGCTGCCTTGGCGGTGGTCAAGGCGTGGTTGGCAAGCGTGTCCGCCTGGGTCTGGGCCTGCTGATGCAGCTGTTTTGCCTGCTTGCGGGCATGCAGAAAGCCGCCTGCCACCAGGAGGACCAGCAGCGGCAATAGCAGAAAGATGGTATAGGTGGAAAATATGTTGCTTCGCGTGGTCATGGACAAAACCGCCGAGCGGAACATCGAGAGTGACAGTACCTGGTCCAACCCATCTGGGCACAGGTGTCGAGTGGTTGTAAGGCCTTCCGGTCGCCGGCCGACGATAACTCCCACTACTTACGCATAATATTTGCAGATAATAAAAGAGATTGCCGCAATAGTCCAAGGCTATTCCACCTTGGCTCAAATCCTGTCGCAATAAGTAAACGAGTTGTTTCTGCACAATTGCAGTGGAGCCCTGTTCATGATCATTAAGAATACCCGCCCTTCGTCTGCTGCTGGTCCACCTGCCGCCAAGGCCCGACAACTCGCCAATATCCGTCTCTTCATCCTCTTTCGCGTGCTGTTCAATGCCCGATTTTATTATCCGGTGTTCACCATCCTCTTCCTCGACTATGGGCTCAGTCTGGAGCAGTTTGCCCTGCTCAACACCGTCTGGGCGGTGACCATCGTCCTGGCCGAGGTACCCTCCGGTGCCCTTGCCGATTTGCTGGGCCGCAAACAGTTGCTGGTGGCCACGGCGCTGCTCATGGTGGCGGAGATGGCCTTGATTGCCTTTGTGCCGCTGGGGAATGCGCGCTGGGTCTTTATCGCCTTCCTGACGAACCGGGTTTTAAGCGGTCTGGCTGAGGCCATGGCCAGCGGTGCGGACGAGGCCCTGGCCTACGATACCCTGGTGGCGCACGGATTGGCCGATCAGTGGCCACGGGTGCTGGAGGCGCAGATGCGTGCTCAGAATATTGGCTACATTTTTGCCATGACCTTGGGCGCGGCCGTCTACGATCCCGTTCTGATGAATAGGGTGTTGAGCTGGTGCGGGATAGCGGCGACGCTCACCCCGCAGCAGAGTATGCGTTTTCCCCTCTATCTCACCCTGGTCTTTGCCCTGCTGGCCCTGGTGGTGACGCTGCGCATGCGTGAGCCCGGTGTGGCGGCTGGCACGGCGGAGGAACAACGGGCGCATCCCGTTGCCCTTGCCCGGTTGATTGGGCAGGCCGGAGCCTGGATACTGCGCACGCCTCTCGTGTTGGCGGTCATCCTCTTTGCCATGACCTTTGATCATACCCTGCGCATGATCGTCACCCTCACCAGCAAGTACTACCGGTTGATTGGTCTGCCGGAGGCCAGTTTTGGCCTGCTCGGATCGCTGGTGGCGGTGGTGGGGCTGCTGGTGCCGCGTTTGGCCCGGTGGATGAGCGAGCGTTGGACCCTGGGGCGTAACGCTACGCTGCTTGGCTTGGCCATGGTGGCGATGCTGCTGTGGTTGGCGCTGTTCAGCCCTTTTTGGGGAGTGCTGCCGATGATTGGCGTCTTTGTCGGCATGATGCTGACCAGCTTTTTTACCAGCCATTCCCTCAATGCACTGACGCCCTCGCATCAGCGGGCAACGGTTCTCAGTTTCAAGGGGCTGGCCTTCAATGCGGCCTATGGCTTCATCGGTATGGTGTTTGCGGGGATGATCCACCATTTTCGGGGCGCGCAGCAAGTGCTGCACGGGGACTGGGCCGCCACATTGGTGGAGGATGCGGCCTTTCGGCAGGCTTTGGGCTGTCTGCCCTGGTACCTGCTGATTGGCCTGGCCATGGTCAGTGCACTCTGTTTGCCGCGATTGTGGCGCAACCGGGGGCGGGGCGAGTAGAAAACGCTCGGTCGCTCGGTCAACGGCTTTCCGGCACACCCAGTTTTTTGAGGATGATCACCAGTGGGCAGAATTTGCTGAAGCCGTACTGCAATAGATTGGCACCGACAAAGGCGGTGAAGAGCAGCCAGTAACGGCTGAGGAAGAGGGGGTTGGCTGCAACATCCACCCCCAGAGCCAGGCTGAGGAGGATGAAAGAGCCGGCAATAACGTGGATCCAGTCGGTGATGATCATGGCAATCTCCTTGGTTGGGATGTTCGACTCAATCTGCCGTGGGTGGTGTGATCTCGTCGGCAGAGCAGTACAGGGCTTGCAAACTGTGCATCAGTTCGCTGATGCGCGGATCGCTGATGCGGTTGTAGAGGAAGTTGGCCTCCCGCCGGCAGGCGATGATCCCCTGGTTGCGCAATACGGCCAGATGCTGGGACAGGTTGCCGTCGGTGGTCTGGATCGAGGCCTGCAACTCGGCCACCGAGCACTCGCCATGGCGTAAGCGGCACAGGATTTCCAGGCGGATGGGGTGGGCCATGGATTTCAGCAGGGCGGCGATGGTGGCGATGCTCGCTTTGTTCATCGTTCGGTTCTCTGGTTAAGTGTTTAATGAAATTCTTAACCACTTATCCGCTGCCGTCAAGGGTGGGCCAATTCAGCGATCCTGGGGGCGATAGTTGCAGGGTAAAAGAAAATGGGCAAGTTGTGCAAAAGCTGCCGGAGCGCGATTGTAATCTGCGTAAAAATGACAGGAAAATTGAAGGGTTTACTCGATTCTTTTGATTACAGTAGGCGATTTTGGCTGAAATGAGTCTCTTTCGCAAAAAAAGCACAAAAACTCCATTTTTGTGGCGGTAAAGGTTTTCTTTTTTTGAAAATCTCCTGTACATATTTTTCGCAGGAGCAAGGCCCGGTGCGTTGGCCGGTGGTGACGAAGAGGATTGTGGGCGCAATGACCTGCCGTTGCCTTTTGGCCAAGGGTAAAGCTCCGAGAGGGCTGTTCATACCGGCCTGCCTGTTTGGGGGCATTCGGTATGGATGATTGGAACAAGAAGTTTTTTGTGGAGGGGGAAGTTATGAGCGCGATGGAAGACAAGATCACCAGTTTGTTGGCCGAGGGAAAGGTATTCCAGCCACCGGAAAACGGGCGCGAGCAGGCCTGGGTCAAATCGATGGAGGAGTACAAGACGGCCTATGCCCGCTCCATGGAAGATCCTGAAGGTTTCTGGGCTCAGCGTGCCGAGGAATTGGTCACCTGGGAGAAAAAATGGGACAAGGTGCTGGAATGCGACCTGTCCATCCCCGAGGTGAAATGGTTCGTCGGCGGTCAACTCAACGTCTCGGCTAACTGTCTGGATCGGCACCTCACCGACGGCCGCCGCAATAAGGCTGCCATCATCTGGCAGGGCGAGCCGGAAGAGGATGTGCGCGTCTACACCTATCAGATGCTGCACGACGAGGTTTGCCGTTTCGCCAATGTGCTGAAGAAAAAGGGCGTTAAAAAGGGCGATCGCGTTGCCATCTACCTGCCCATGGTGCCGGAACTGGCCATTTCGCTGCTGGCCTGTGCCCGCCTGGGTGCGGTGCATTCGGTGGTCTTTGGCGGCTTCTCCGCCATCGCCCTGCAGAGCCGTATCGAGGATTGCCACGCCAAGGTGCTGATCACCGCCGATGCCGTGTTGCGCGGCGGCAAGGCCATCCCGCTCAAGCCCAATGCCGACGAGGCCATGCTCACCTGCCCAAGCGTCGAAACCTGCGTCGTGGTGCGCCGCGCCGGCAACGACATTGAGATGAAGGATGGTCGTGACTGCTGGTGGCATAAGGAGGTCGCCGCCAAGGACATCTCCTCGGTCTGCCCGCCCGAGCCCATGGATAGTGAGGATATGCTGTTCATCCTCTACACCTCCGGCTCTACCGGCAAGCCCAAGGGGGTGGTGCATACCACCGGTGGCTATCTCACCTACGCCATGCACACCGCCCAATGGGTCTTTGACCTCAAGGATAACGATGTCTACTGGTGTACTGCCGACCTAGGCTGGATCACTGGCCACAGCTACATCCTCTATGGACCGCTGGGGCTGGGCGCCACCGCCCTGATGTTTGAGGGCGTGCCCAACTATCCAGCGCCGGATCGATTTTGGAAGATTGTCGAGAAGTTCAAGGTTAACATTTTCTATACCGCGCCCACCGCCATTCGCGCTCTGATGCGTGAGGGTGTCGAGCCGACGCAAAAATGGGATCTCTCCAGCCTGCGCATCCTCGGTTCGGTGGGTGAGCCGATCAATCCCGAGGCCTGGATGTGGTACCATATCAACATCGGCAAGGAGAAGTTGCCGATTGTTGATACCTGGTGGCAGACCGAGACCGGTGGCATCATGATTTCGGCGCTGCCCTATGTGACGCCGCTCAAGCCCGGTTCCGCCACCCTGCCGCTGCCCGGCATTGATGCTGCCATCTACAACGAAGAGGGCAAGGAGGCCAGTCCCAACGAGGGCGGCCATCTGGTCATTCGTCAACCCTGGCCGGGTATGCTCCGTGGCGTTTTTGGCAATCCTGAACGCTATAAGAAGGCCTACTTTAATCGCTATCCGGATACCTACGATCCCGAAGACGGCGCCCGTCGCGACGAGGACGGCTATTTTTGGATCATGGGCCGGTTGGATGACGTCATCAACGTCTCCGGGCATCGTCTGGGCACCGCCGAGATCGAATCGGCCCTGGTGGCCCACGAAGCGGTGGCTGAGGCCGCAGCCGTCGGTATGCCGCACCCGATCAAGGGCCAGGCGATCTTTGCCTATGTCACCCTGATGTCCTGGGCCGAGGAGACCGAGGAGTTGCGTGCCGAATTGCGCCAGCATGTGCGCAAGGAGATTGGTCCCATCGCCACTCCGGATGTGATCCAGTGGGCGCCCGGTCTGCCCAAGACCCGCTCCGGCAAGATCATGCGCCGCATCCTGCGTAAGATCGCCGCCAACGACTTCGGCGACTTCGGCGACACCTCCACCCTGGCCGACCCCACCGTGGTCGATCAACTGGTCGAGACCAAGAAGCAAATGGGTTGATTGCTCAAGCCCTATCAACCCCCACGGAGGCGAGTCCTCCGTGGGTATCGTTTCCCCGCAGGCGGAATGGTTGCCATTCCGCCTGCCCTGTCTGTAGCGCTCCCCCAATGTGTCATTTTTTCTTTGCAACAGTGGATTTCATGGTATCATGCAGAGCTTTGCAGGGAGCTGGGCATCGGACCCCCACCGTGATCGCTCAAGCCCGGCAGCGGCCAGGCGCGTGTTTTTCCAGATTGCCTGTTATCTCTTTCTCTTAACGCCATGATGACCCCATGACCGGTAACGACATCCGCACAAGTTTTCTGCAATTTTTCGAGAGCAAAGGCCACACCAGGGTTACCTCCTCCTCGCTGGTTCCCCACGACGACCCCACCCTGCTGTTCACCAACTCGGGCATGGTCCAGTTCAAAAAGGTGTTCATGGGCGAGGAAACCCGGCCCTATGTGCGGGCCACCACGGCGCAGAGCAGTGTGCGCGCCGGTGGTAAGCACAACGATCTGGAAAATGTCGGCTACACCGCCCGGCACCACACCTTCTTCGAAATGTTGGGCAACTTCTCCTTTGGCGATTATTTCAAGAAGGAGGCCATTGCCTTTGCCTGGGAGTTTTTGACGGTCAATCTCGGCATCGATGCCAGCAAACTCTGGGTCACGGTCTACAACGACGATGACGAGGCCTATGCCCTGTGGGAGCAGATAGAGACTCTGCCCAAGGGCCGCATCGTGCGCATGGGCGAGAAGGACAATTTCTGGGCCATGGGGGATACTGGTCCCTGCGGTCCCTGCTCCGAGATCCACATCGATCAGGGGGCTGAGGTGGGTTGCGGCCGGGCCGACTGCGCCTTGGGTTGCGAGTGTGATCGTTTCCTTGAGTTGTGGAACCTGGTGTTCATGCAGTTCTACCGCGATGAAACCGGCACCATGTCGCCGCTGCCCAAGCCCTCCATCGATACCGGCATGGGCCTGGAACGGGTGGCCGCCGTGCTCCAGGGTAAGCACAACAACTTTGATTGTGATCTCTTCACCCCGATCATCAACTATGTCGCCCAGCTGGCCGGCAAAAAATACCACGAAAATCGGGCTGATGATGTTTCCATGCGCGTCATTGCCGACCATGCCCGCGCCACCACCTTCCTGGTTGCCGATGGCGTGTTGCCCTCCAACGAGGGACGTGGCTATGTGCTGCGCCGCATCATGCGCCGCGCCATCCGCTACGGCCGGGCCTTGGGCCTGAGTTCCTTTTTCCCCGGCGTCTGCGCCCTGGTAACCGAGGAGATGGCCCATGCCTATCCCCATCTCAACGATACCCGCGAGCTTTTGGCCAAAGTGGTGACCAACGAGGAGCAACGCTTCGGCGAGACCCTGGATCATGGCCTCAATAAACTGGATCAGGAGATTCGGCGCCTGAAGAAGGAGGAAGCCGACCAGGCCATCATCTCCGGCGACTTCATCTTTAAACTGTACGACACCTACGGTTTTCCCGTGGATATCGTCCGCGACATCGCCATTGAGCGCGGTATTGCCTTTGACGAGGTCGGTTTTGCCAAGGCCATGGAGCAGCAGCGGGAACAGTCGCGCAAATCCTGGAAGGGCAGCGATGTCGATCACCTGGAAGCCGGCATCATCGAGCTGGGCAGCCAGGGGAAAAAGGCTGAATTCATCGGTTATGGTGCCACCCAGGGTGTTTCCACGGTGGATGCCATCGTCAATGCGGCCGGTCAGCTGGTCAACGAGGCCAAGGCCGGCGACACCCTGCGCCTCTTTTGTAGCCAGACACCCTTTTATGCCGAATCCGGTGGCCAGATCGGCGACCAGGGCGAGATTACCTGGCCCGAGGGCCGTTTCACCGTCATCCGCACCTTTGCCCCCACCGATGGCCTCATCCTCCATGAAGGGCAACTGGTCCAGGGAATGCTCTCGGTCGGTACCCGGGTGGAGTTGCAGGTGGCCGAGCGCCGTACCGATACCGCACTCAACCATACCGCCACCCACCTGTTACAGGCGGCAATGAAGAAGGTGCTGGGCGATCATGTCAAGCAAGCCGGTTCGGCTGTGGATCATAACCGGTTGCGTTTTGACTTCACCCACTTCTCGCCGCTGACCCATGGCGAGATCTGCACCATCGAGCAGTTGGTCAACGCCGAGATCCGTAAAAATAGTGCCGTTGATACAGCGCTGCTCGGCCGCGAGCAGGCCATCGCCGCCGGTGCCACCGCGCTCTTTGGCGAGAAGTATGGCGAAGAAGTACGGGTGGTGAGCATCGGCGAGTTCAGCAAGGAACTTTGTGGCGGAACCCACGCCCGTCGTACCGGCGATATCGGCCTGTTCAAGATTGTGATGGAAACCGGCATTGCCGCCGGCGTCCGCCGCATCGAAGCAGTGACCGGTGCCGGAGCCGTACATTGGATGCAGGAACTGGCCCGTCAGACCGCTGCGGTCAGCGCCGTCATCTCCGGCCCGATCGAGGGCGCGGTGGATAAAATTCAAGGCCTCTTGAAGCGGCAGAAGGAATTGGAGCGGCAGATTGCCAATCTCACCGCCTCGATGGCTCTCTCCGATCTCGATCAGTTGCTGGCCTCGGCCATCGATATCGACGGCATGGCGGTCATCGCCGGGCGGGTTCCGCTCGACTCGCCCAAGACCCTGCGTGAGATCGGCGACAAGGTGCGCGACAAACTTCCCAGCGGTATCATCGTTCTTGGCGGCGAGTTCGACGGCAAGGCAGCCCTGCTGGCCATGGTCAGTAAGGACCTCACCGGCCGTATCAAGGCTGGTGATCTGGTCAACCGCGTGGCCATCATCGTTGGAGGTAAGGGCGGTGGCCGTCCGGACATGGCCCAGGCCGGCGGTTCCATGCCCGACAAGCTCGACGAGGCCATCTCCAGTGTGCCAAGTATTATCAAAGGGTTGGGGGGCATCTGACTCATTCGTCGTTTATCATGAAGCAACTTCCAATGCAGCAACGCATCGTCATCACCGGGGTCGGCCTGGCCGCTCCCGGCGCCACCAACCTCAGTGAATTTCGCGCCAACCTCCTGGCCGGCAAAAGCGGCGTCTCCACCCTGGAGCTGCGCTACATGGGGGTGCACCCGGCCGGGCTCTGCACCTTTGCCGAGACCCGTTACCGCAAGAAGCGGGAAAACAGTCGCGGCACCCGCGCCGGTTGCATCGGTGTCTACTGTGCCAACGAGGCCCTGGTCGATGCCGGCATCGATTTCTCCACCTATGACCGTGCCGCCACCGGGGTCTACATCGGCCTCACCGAGCACGGCACCGTGGAAACGGAAAACGAGGTCTTTAACATCGGCCAGTACGGCCATGATGTCAACTATTGGACCCACCACCACAACCCGCGCACTGTGCTCAATAACCCGGCCGGCGAGATCACCATGAATCTCGGCATCACCGGGCCCCATTACGCCATCGGTGCCGCCTGCGCTGCCGGCAATGCCGCCCTTATTCAAGGGGTGCAAATGCTACGTCTGGGCGAGGTCGATCTGGCGCTGTGCGGCGGACTTTCCGAGTGCGTCGGCTCCTTTGGTATCTTTGCCTCCTTCCGTGCCCAGGGGGCCCTGGCCGAGCATACCGATCCCACCAAGGCCAGCCGTCCCTTTGACCAGGACCGCAACGGCATCGTCATCTCCGAAGGCGGTTGCCTGTTCACCTTGGAACGGCTGGATAAAGCCCTTGCGCGCGGCGCCAAGATTTACGGCGAGATCACCGGCTACGCCATTAACTCCGATGCTCGCGATTTCGTCCTTCCCTATGGCCCCCGCCAAAAGCAGTGCATGGAGATGGCCCTGGCGCGGGCGGGCCGCAAACCCGCAGAAATCACCATCGTCAACACACATGCCACCGGCACCAAGCAGGGCGATGTCGAGGAGTGCAACGCGGTGCGCGACACCTTTGCCGGTTGTGGCAACACCTTTATCAACAACACCAAATCAAGCATCGGCCATTGCATGGGCGCCGCCGGTGTGCTGGAGTTGGCCGGCAACCTGCCGTCGTTCACCGATCACCAGGTGCATCCGACCATCAACCTCGACAACCTTGACCCCGACTGTGCGCTGCCCGGCCTGGTGGCCAACACCGCCCAACAGTTGCCCCAAGTCGATGCCATCCTCAATAACTCCTTTGGCATGCTGGGGATTAATTCGGTGGTGATTGTCGAGAGATTTGTGGCGAACTGAGGAACGTTGTGGTAATTTTTTCCGTTTTTACCCCCACGCGAGAGCGTGTTTTTGTGATAAAGAGAGAGGATACGAAGTATGACCCGTGAGGATATCAAGGATGTGATCCTTGAAATTATTGCCGATATTGACGAAGAAGCCGATTTTGCCAAACTGGACGCCGATGCGCCCCTGCGCGATCAACTGGAACTCGATTCCATGGATTTTCTCGATATCGTCATGGAGCTGCGCAAGCGCTACAAGTTGCAGATTCCAGAGGAAGAGTACCCGCAGCTCGCCACCCTGACCAGTTGCGTCAACTACCTGGAACCGAAACTGCAAAACGCCTGACCCCTTTTCTTTGCGCTTCCCTGCGGCACTTGCGGGGAAGCGCTTCTTTTTTGCGTGCATGGCCTCATATCAGCTCCTTATCATTGGTGGCGGTCTGTCGGGCCTGGCCGCTGGCATCCGCGCTGCCCGTTTCGGCACTCGCACGCTGATCCTCGAACAACACGGGCTGCCCGGCGGACTCAACTCTTACTACCTCCGTCAGGGCCGGTTGCTGGAAACCGGGCTGCACGCCATGACCAACTGTGCGCCTGCCGGTGACAAGCAGGCCCCGCTCAATCGGCTTTTTCGCCAGTTACAACTCTCGCGCAAGCAGTTCCCCGTTCATGAGCAGATCGGCTCGGAGATCAAATATCCTGGGCGCAGCCTTCGCTTCAGTAATGATCCCGCCCTGCTGGAAGCGGAGATTGCCCGCTGTTTTCCCGCGCGCATCGATGCCTTTCGCCGCTTAAAGGCGCAGATTGCCGCCTACGATCCCTTTGCCTTGCTGCCTTGGCGCTCGGCGCGAGCCTTTCTCCATGAGCAACTCCAGGAGCCGCAGCTGGAGGAGATGCTGCTGTTGCCGTTGATGGTCTATGGCAATGCCGAGGAACGGGACATGGATCTGGGCCAGTTTGTCATCATGTTCCGCGCGGTCTTTGAGGAAGGCTTCTTTCGGCCGGCGGCCACCATGCGCGAGTTTCTTGCGCTGCTGGTGGACAAGTACCGAAATTTTGGTGGCGAGTTGCGCTATCGTGCTCCAGTTGCTGAAATCTGTACCGAGGCAGGGCAGGTTTGCGGGGTGCGTCTGGAAAGCGGCGAGGAGATCGCCAGCCAGTGCGTGCTCTCCACCGCCGGCATCCCCGAGACCATCCGTCTCTCCGGTTGGTCCACTGATGCGCAACGCTACGCTGGCCGGATGAGTTTCATGGAAACCATCTCCGTGGTGCCCCGGGATCTCTCGAGAGCACTTGGCCAGCAGCGCACCATCATTTTTTACAACACCCGCGAACAGTTGCACTACCAGCGCCCCACCGATCTGCTCGACACCTCCTGGGGGGTCATCTGCTTTCCCGAGCATTTTTCCGGGCTGCCGAGCGGCGACACCGGCCAGATCCGCGTCACCAATGCCGCCAGCTATCCCCGCTGGAAAGAGCTCTCTCCGCCGGCCTACCTCCAAGAAAAGCAACGATGGACCCTGGCGGCCACCGCAGCCAGTGAGGAAATAATTGGGAATTATCGCCCGTCCATTGTATATCAGGACAGCTTTACCCCGGTCACCATCGAACGCTTTACCCGCAAGGCCCAGGGGGCCGTCTACGGCAGCGCCGTCAAAATCAAGGACGGCCGCACTCCCTGGCCCAATCTCTTCGTCGCCGGGACCGACCAGGGGTACCTCGGTATTGTCGGGGCCATGCTTAGCGGCATCACGGTGGTCAATCAGCATATCCTGCGCTGATTTTTTGTTAGGTTTGTCATTTCGACCACAGGGAGAAATCTCCGTCGGCACGATCATGGGATTTCTCCCTGCGGTCGAAATGACACAGCTGCAAAGAGCTTTCCCTCGCAGCGAGGCCACCCCAAGCACCAACCACGGAGAACAATGCTTTTCACGCCTTTGGATTCCCTGCAACCGCAGTACGACGTCATTGTCATCGGTTCCGGCCTCGGCGGTCTCACCAGTGCCAATCGCCTGGCTGCGGCCGGACACTCGGTGCTGCTGCTGGAACATCACAGCCAACTCGGTGGCCTAGCCACCTGGTTCAAGCGCGGCGGTCACATCTTCGACGTCTCCCTGCACGGCTTTCCCTACGGCATGGTCAAAACCTGCAAGAAATACTGGGGCAAGGCTATCCGCGACTCCATCGTCCAGCTCAATAACATTGTTTTCGATAACCCCCAGTTCTCGCTCACCACCACCTTCAGCAAGGAGGATTTCATCCGCATCCTCCAGGAGCATTTCGGTATCGAGCAGCGCGTGGTCGAGGACTTCTTTGCCACCGTCGATGGCATGAACTTCTATGACGATCAGGCCCTGACCACCCGCGAGCTGTTCAACGAGTTTTTCCCCGGCCGCAGCGATGTCCACCGACTGCTGATGGAACCGATTACCTATGCCAACGGCTCCACCCTGGACGAGCCGGCCATCACCTACGGCATTGTTTTCTCGAATTTCATGAACCGCGGCGTGTTCACCTTCGAGGGCGGCACCGACAAACTGATCGGCCTGATGAGCCGGGAGTTGCTCGATAAGGGGGTGGATATCTGCACTCATGCCCGGGTGGAGCGGGTGCTGATCGAGCATGGTGTCGCCACCGGGGTGGTGGTCAAGGATCGGACCATCAGGGCAGGTGCGGTCATCTCCAACGCCGGCATCACCAACACCATCGACCGGCTGGTGGGCCGGGAGCAGTTTGCCAAGGAGTTTTTGGGCCGCTTTGGCAAGGTCAAGGTCAACAATTCCAGTTGCCAGGTCTACTTCGGCATTCGCAAGGGCGAGCAGATCGACGACATTGGCGATCTGCTCTTCACCTCCACCGCCGAAGAATTTTCCTCCGAGGAGATGCGGCGCATGGACACCAAGAGCCGCACCTTTTCCCTCTACTATCCCCGGACCCGGCCCGACGCCCCACCCGATTACACCATCGTCGCCTCGATGAACGCCAACTACGACGACTGGGCCGCGCTCGACAAGGCCGCCTACCGCGAAGCTAAGGAGGCGATGATCGAGCGTTGCCTGGTGGATCTGGAGCGTTACATTCCCGGTGTCCGTGGCAAGATCGACACCATCGAGTCGGCCACCCCCAGGACCTTCCACCGCTACACCCTGCACACCAAAGGGACCTCATTCGGCACCAAGTTCGAGGGGCTCGATATCTCCCGCTCCCTGCACAAGGAGATCGCCGGGCTCTTCCATGTCGGCTCGGTGGGCATCATCATGAGTGGCTGGCTGGGGGCGATCAACTACGGGGTGATTGTGGCCAATGATGTGGATGGGTATTTGCGGGGGTAGCGGCCTTTGGACTCATTGCCATCAACGCTCTACAAATATCTCGGACCTGAGCGTGTAGATGTCCTTACCAAGGGATTGATTCGTTACAGCCCGCTTGGCGCATTCAACGATCCCTTTGAGGGACAGCCAGATATTAAAGAGTTGGCAACAGACGAGAAAATAAAGGAAGTATTTAAAACAATCTTGCCAGAGGAAGCGAAAAAATCGTATGAGAGCTTACCCTCTGAAGCAAAGACCATTCTTTCATATGAATTGTGGGAGCAGTTACTGGTTGAGCAGATGAAATCAAAAGAGGGATTTCTCCTTAATTTGATGAAAAATTCTGCGCCAATTGCCCAAAATTTATTGAGCAAAAAAATTAATAAATACCTTGGTGCATTTTGCCTCTCTGAAGTTCCTGATAGTCTCTTGATGTGGGCCCATTATGGTGCAAGCCATGCCGGTTTTGTACTCGGGTTTGACGCGCAACATCCCTACTTTCATGAGGAAAAATACCCTTCCGATGAATTCAGGCACTTGCGCCGTGTTGTCTACCGCGAGGCTAGACCTAGCGCAGCACTCGCTGATATTAATGGAGTAGACAATTTCTTGGTTAAAAGCGGCCATTGGGCTTATGAGCGTGAATGGAGAATTTTTCGACCGCTTTCCGAAGCAGCTGTCGTGCATGATGGAGAATCGTTTGATGTTCATTTGTTTCATTATCCACCAGACGCATTACAAACAGTCATTGTTGGAGCGCGAGCATCTACTCAAACAATTCAGATTATAAAATCAATAGTTAGATCAATGGATGAGCTGAGTCATGTTCGCTTGAGGTTAGCAAGGCCAGATGATTCGCATTTTCTGTTGCGTATACATGATGAAATTGCCTGATCTGCCAATATATCGAAATATGGTTGAGGGAAACAATGCTCGAATTTGAAGGAAAAAAAGCCCTCGTCACCGGCGCCACCCGCGGCATCGGTCGGGCCATCACCGAGGCCCTGCTTGATCAGGGGGCAACGATTGTCGGACTCTACGGCGGCAATCAAGCAGCGGCTGCGGCCATGCAAGCGGACTGCGCCCAGTTCGGTGATCGTCTGCACTTGCAGCAACTCGATGTCAGTGACTACCAGGCGGTGGCCACCTTCTTTGCCCAATTGGAAACTACCTGGGAGACCCTCGATATCCTGGTCAATAACGCCGGCATTCGCCGTGATGCGGTGTTGCCGATGATGAAGGAGGAGGACTGGCGGCGGGTCATCGATGTCAATCTCACCGGTGGCTACATCATGGCCAAGTTTGCCGTGCCGATGATGATGGCCCAGAAGTATGGCCGCATCCTCTTCGTCACCTCGCCCATGGGGCATCTGGGGTTTGCCGGCCAGGCTAATTACGCCGCCTCCAAGGCCGGGCAGGTCGGGTTGATGAAATCGCTCTCCAAGGAGGTGGCCAAGCGCAAGATCACCGTCAACTGCGTCTCCCCCGGCTTCATTGCCACCGATTTGATTGATGATCTCCCTGAGGCCCAGGTCAAGGAATACAAGAAAATGGTGCCCGCCAACCGTTTCGGAAGCCCGGCTGAGGTGGCCGAGGCCGCGATTTTTTTGCTCAGCGACCGGGCCGCCTATATCAACGGCGCCGTGCTGGAGATCACCGGCGGACTGTGATGATCGATCCCTTCATCCTCAAGCATCTGCCGCACCGGCCTCCCTTTCTCTGGCTGGACCGGGTGGTGGACATTACCGAGACCTCGATCCGTGCTGAAAAAGTGCTGGAGGCGGAGTTGGATATCTTCCGTGGCCATTATCCCGACTACCCGTTGATGCCCGGTGTACTGCTCTGCGAGGCGGTGTTCCAGGCCGGAGCTCTGCTCATCGGCCAGTGTCTACAGGCGGGGGAGGGGAGTGGGCAGCAGGGTGGGGTACCAGTACTGACCCGCATTTTAGGGGCCAAGTTCAAGCGCGAGGTGCGGCCCGGCGACACCTTGGAGATTGCCGCGCACCTGGTGGAGCGCATGGGGCCAGCCTGGATCATGAAGGGTTCGGTGCGGGTGGCTGGTAAATTGGCGGTGCAGGTAGAATTTGCCTGCGCGCGCAAGGAGGGCTAGTGGATTTTTTGGGACTTGCCGGAAAAACAATCGTCGTCTTTGGCCTGGCCAACAAGAAGTCGGTGGCCTGTGCCATAGCGCGGGTGCTGGTAGCGGCCGGGGCGCGGGTGATTCATGTGGTGCGCAGCGAGCAGCGGGCGGAAACGGCCAGCAAACTCTTCCCGCAGAGCCCGATCTTCTGCTGCGATGTTGAGGAAGAGGCCAACATCATCCGTGCCCGCGATGCCATCGCCGCCCAATTGAGCGAGCCCATCGACGGCATTGTGCACTCCATTGCCTTTGCCAACTATTCCGAAGGCATGCGGCCCTTCCATGAAACCCCGAAACGGGATTTTCTCCAGGCCCTGGACATCTCCTGCTTTTCCTTCATCTCCATTGCCAATCATTTCAAGGAGCTGTTGGCCCGGCAGGCCTCGCTGGTGACCATCTCCATCTCTTCCACCCGCATGGCGGCGGAGAATTACGGTTATATGGGGCCGGTCAAGGCGGCGCTGGAATCCTCGCTCTGCTTTTTGGCCAAGAGTTTTTCCGCCTTCTCCGAGGCCCGCTTCAACGCCGTCTGTCCCGGCCTGCTCAAGACCTCGGCCTCGGCGGGCATTCCCGGTTATATCGACTCCTACCTCTATGCCGAACAGGCCACCCTGCGCAAACAGGCGGTGCAGACCGAAGAGGCGGCCAATGTGGCGGCCTTTCTCCTGTCGCCGCGTTCCTCGGGTATGACCGGCCAGTGTTTGGTGGTCGATGCGGGCATGGGCATGAATTATTTTGATGCCGGCATCATTGGCCGGGTGGTGCGTTGAGGATTGCCGATGTCGTTGCCGCCGCCCCTTGATCGTTTCTGGCAGATGCTTGTGCATGCCAAGGCGGTCTTTCTCTCCCCGACCACGCCGCTGTATGTGAAAATCATCCTGGCCGCCGGCCTGCTCTATGCCATCTCCCCCTATGACCTTATCCCGGAATGGGTGCCGGTGCTGGGGGTGATGGATGATCTGGCTCTGGCAGCGTTGCTCATCGCCTGGGCCAACAGTTTTTCCCTTCCGGGCAAGCAATGACCGGCGTGTTCAAGGTTTCTGAAATCCATTCATAAAAACATGCGTTATACCAAGGTTTGCCTGCACGAATTCGGCTATCACCTGCCGCCCATCGAACTCTCCTCCGCAGCCATTGAGGAGCAGTTGCAGCCGCTCTATGCGCGGCTGAAACTCCCGGCTGGCCGTTTGGAATTGATGACCGGTATCAACACCCGTCGTCTGTGGCCTCCGGGCACCCGCCCCAGCGAAGGAGCCGCCGCCGCCGGCGAGGCCGCATTGACCAAGGCCGGCATCAGGCGAGAGGACATTGGTTGCCTGCTCTTTACCTCGGTGAGCCGTGACATGATGGAGCCGTCAACGGCCTCCTTTGTCCACCGCAGCCTCGGTTTGCCGGAGTCCTGCCTGCTCTTTGACATCTCCAATGCCTGCCTGGGTTTTTTGGATGGCATGGTGATGCTGGCCAATATGATCGAGTTGGGGCAACTCAAGGCCGGGCTGGTGGTGGCCGGTGAGACTGCCGAGGATCTGATCAACTCCACCCTGCGCCATCTGCTTGCTGATACCAGCCTCACCCGCAAATCGATCAAACCACTCTTTGCCTCGCTGACCATCGGCTCGGGCGCGGTGGCCCTGGTGATGACGGCCCGTGATTTTCAGGAGACCGGGCATTATCTTAGCGGCGGCGGTTATGCCGCCAATACCCGCCACAACGATCTCTGCCAGGGCGGCCAGAACGCCGAGCAAGGCACGCTGATGTCGACCGACTCCGAACTGTTGTTGGAAAAGGGCATCGAGACGGCCGCCACCTGCTGGCAGTCCTTTATCGACGAGTTGGGCTGGAGCAAAGAGAGCATCGACCGCTTCTTCTGCCACCAGGTGGGCCGGGCCCATGCCCAGTTGCTCTTTTCGACCCTGGAGCTTGATCCGGCCAAAAATTTCGAGACCCTGCCGATCCTGGGCAATGTCGGTTCGGTTTCCGCACCGATCACCATGGCCATGGGCATTGAACAGGGTGCGCTTGTGGCCGGGCAACGGGCGGCCCTGCTCGGCATCGGCTCGGGCATCAACTCGCTGATGCTAGGCATTGAGTGGTAATGGATATGCAATCGCTTGCCGAGTATCCCTTCCAGCCCCGGTATTTTTCGGTCGATGGCCATCGGCTCGCCTATCTCGACCAGGGGCAGGGACTGCCGGTGGTGATGGTCCATGGCAACCCGTCCTGGTCCTATCTCTACCGCAATCTGGTGGCGCATCTGCAAGGCCGCTATCGCTGCATCGTCCCTGATCATCTCGGCTGCGGTTTCTCCGATAAACCGCAGGGCTATCCGTACCGGCTGGCCAATCACCTGGACAATCTTGAGCGTTTGCTCGATAGCCTGGCCATTAAGCGCTGCGTGCTGGTGGTCCACGACTGGGGCGGCGCCATTGGTATGGGCTGGGCCGGCCGGCATGCCGATCGCGTCGCCGGAGTGGTGGTGCTCAACACCGCCGCCTTTCGTTCACCCCTCATGCCGCTGCGTATCGCCGTCTGCCGCTGGCCGTTGCTGGGCAAGGTGCTGGTGCGCGGGCTCAATGGTTTTGCCGGGGCTGCCATCTTCATGGCTGTGGCCAAACGGATGCGGCCGGAGGTGGCACAAAGTTTCCTTGCTCCCTACAATTCGTGGCGCAACCGCATTGCCGTGCATCGCTTTGTGCAGGATATCCCCATGAAACCCACCCACCCCTCCTGGTCGACCCTGGTGGCCGTCGAGGAGGGGCTTTGCCATCTCCAGCAGGTACCGATGCTGCTCTGCTGGGGTGGCCGGGATTTCTGTTTCAATGATTGGTTTTATGAGCAGTGGCAGCGTCGCTTTCCCCAGGCCGAAGCCCATTATTATAAAGACGCCGGTCACTATGTGCTGGAGGATGCCCTGGAGGAGATCGCGCCGCTGGTGGATCGGTTTCTTGATCAAACGCTCGGCGGGAGCCCTGGGGTATGAACGATTGCAACATCGCCACTGCGCTGCATGCCTCCGCTACCCGCCTGGGGGACCATGTGGCGCTCACAGCCCTGGACGGTGGCCGCTGGCACCAGTGGAGCTTCACCCAACTGGACGCCAACAGTAACGGCTTTGCTGCCGCCCTTGGCCAACGCGGGGTACAGCGCGGTGATCGGGTCATGCTCATGGTGCGGCCGTCGATGGAGTTTGTCTGTTTGACCTTTGCCCTGTTTCAACTCGGCGCTGTAGTGATCCTCATCGATCCGGGCATGGGCTATAAAAATCTGCTGCGCTGCATTGGCGCAGTCCGGCCCGATATCCTGGTGGGGATCAGCCCCGCGATCTGGTTCAGCCGTCTCTTTCGCCGGCCCTTTGCCTCGGTGCGTTGCCGCATTCGTGTTGGTCGCGGGTTGCCGGGATCAGGCAATGGATTGCAACCTTTGCCAGGAAGGGAACTGCCCCCATTTATTGCCGCCGACAGTGACCTGGCTGCCATCATCTTCACCACCGGTTCCACCGGCCCGCCCAAGGGCGTGGAATACACCCATGGTATCTTTCACACCCAGTTGCGGCTGATCCGCGACTCTTTTGGCATCGGTGAGGGCGATATTGACCAGCCGGGCTTTCCCCTCTTTGGCCTCTTTGCCACCGCCCTCGGCGCCCAGGCGGTGATCCCGGATATGGATCCCACCCGACCGGCCCAGGTGGATGCACGCAAATTTGTCGAGACGATCATCAACTACCAGGTCACCTATTCCTTCGGCTCTCCGGCCATCTGGAATGTGGTCAGCCGTTATTGTCAGGCGCAGGGAATCGTTCTGCCGGTGCGCAAGGTGCTGATGGCCGGAGCTCCGGTAGCGGGGGAGTTGGTTGAGCGCGTCCAAAAAGTATTGCCGCCGGATGCCCGAATATTCACCCCCTACGGAGCCACCGAAAGTCTGCCGGTGGCCGTTATTGAAGGACAGGAGATTGTCGCGCAGACCTGGCCACTCACCCGTCTTGGTCATGGGGCCTGTGTTGGTCGCGCATTGCCGGAGATGGCACTGAAGATCATCGAACCCATTGATGGGGTGATCAAGGCGTGGTCGGAGGTCTGCGAGCTGCCAGTAAATACCATTGGCGAGATCGTCGTGCGCGGACCGGTGGTCACCCGCGCCTATGCCGGTAATGAGGCGGAGACACGACTGGCAAAAATAGCTGATGGACAAGGTTTCTGGCACCGTATGGGCGACATGGGCTACCTGGATGAGCTGGGGCGGCTATGGTTCTGCGGTCGCAAGGCCCATCGGGTTGCCACCGCGCACGGCATGCTCTATACCATCTGCTGCGAGGCCATCTTCAACGAACATCCCTTGGTTCGCCGCTCCGCCCTGGTTGGGCTCGACGATTGGGGTCAGCAGGTCCCAGTGGTCTTGGTCGAACCGGTCCAAAAAATCCACAACGAGCAGCAGTTCTTCAGTGAACTGCGCCAACTCGCCTTGGCCAACGCGTTGACAACACAGATTGAACAATTCCTGGTCCATCCCGGATTCCCCGTGGATATTCGCCATAATGCCAAGATCTTTCGCGAACAACTCGCCGGTTGGGCTGCCAAACGGGTGCAGTTGCCCTGCGGCTGATGAGTGATTGTCCTTCCGGGCGAGGGACGAAGAACAAGGAGACAACCACATGACCCTCGCAGGCAAGATAGCGGTCACCGGCGGCGGCGGCTTCATCGGCAAGGCCATCGTCAAGGCCCTGGTGCAGCAGGATTGCCAGGTAGTGGTCATCGGTCGCAACCCCTATCCTGATCTGCTGGCGATTGGCGTCGATTGCCGGCAAGGAGATATCCGTGACCGCCGCTTTCTTGAGGCAACCTTTGCCGGCTGCACCACTGTTTTTCATGTGGCAGCCAAGGCCGGAATCTGGGGACCACGTCATGAATATTTTGCCATCAACACTGTAGGCACCGAAAATGTACTGGCTGCCTGTCGCGAAAACGGCGTGCGCCAGTTGGTCTATACGTCCACCCCCTCGGTGGTCTTTGATCGCTGCGATATCAATGGTGGTGATGAGTCACTGCCCTATGCCCGCAAAACGCTCTGTCACTATGCGGCCTCGAAAATCGCCGCCGAGCGCGCTGTGCTCCAGGCCAATGATGACCAGTTGCACACCGTGGCCATCCGGCCGCACCTGGTCTGGGGACCAGGTGATCAGCACCTCATTCCCCGCCTGTTGGAGCGGGGCAGGGCAGGGGAACTGAAGATTGTCGGCAATGGTCAAAACCGGGTCGACATCGCCTATATCGATAATGTTGTTCATGCCCATCTTCTGGCTGCCGAAAACCTTCAGGATTCGTATACCGCAGCTGGCCAGGCTTTTTTTATCGGACAACAGCAACCGGTACGACTGTGGGAGTGGATCAACACCTTGTTTGGGCAGATGGGCATTGCCCAAATCGCCAGTCGGATTCCCTTTCCATTGGCCTATGCTGTCGGTGCATTGCTGGAAGGTGCATCCACCTTGGTGAGATCGACAAATGAGCCCCGCATGACCAGATTTCTCGCCCATCAGTTGGCTCACAGCCACTGGTTTCATCACCAACGTGCCGAGCAGATTCTCGGCTATCAGGAGCAGGTGACGACCGAGGCGGGAATGGAACGGTTACTTGCCTGGCTGTGGACAAGATGAAGGGAGCCCCAAGGGGTAAAACTTGGTGCGGGGGAGTGCATTTTGGGTTGGCATGCATGAGGCGATACGCTATTTTGCCGTAGCTGTACAGTCTGGTCGCTGCCGTCTCAAAACGCGCATTTGAGCACTGTTTAGGGACAATATGCCCCTGAAAAACGTCTTGCAGCCGGGTGAAACAAGCATAACTGAAAAATCCTATAAATATAATTTAAAAAGGTTTGACAGGGGATGGATTTTTCAGTAGTTATCCACAGCGGAAGATGAACCGCCATTCACTTGTATTGGCGACAATTTGCCATATTTCATGTTACGAGGGGTAGTTAAATGATTTCGGTTGATGTCACGCTATTGATGCACATTGTCAACATGGTTGTATTGATGTTTGTCCTCAATGCAATTCTGTACAAGCCTGTCCTGGGAATCCTGGAAAAACGGGCGCAGAAAATCGAATCGCTTAACGGCGATGTTACCCAATTTGAGCAAAACGCCCGTCAACGGCAGGCTGAGCTGGATCAAAAGATGCGTGAAGCCAGCAACAAGGCCAAGAAGGCCCTGGATGGCGCTCGCGCCCAGGCCCAGAGTGCCGGTGCTGAGAAGTTGGCCGTTATTCGCAAGGAATCCGATGGGTTGAAAGAGAAACAACTGGCCGACCTGCGATCACAGGTTGAGGTGGCCAGGAAGGAGCTTGAGGGAAATGCCGCGGGGTTCGCCCAGGCAATGGCAGGAAAGATACTTGGAAGGAGTCTGGAAGCATGAGAGCTTGGATCACATCAGTTGTACGGCCGGCGCTGCTGGCCATCCTGATCGGAGTGATGCCGGTCGCACTTGCGCAGGCAAGTGAGGCGCCGGCGGGAGCCCCTCAGGAGGTGAAGGCGGATGCCCATGCGGCAGCGCCTGCGGCTGCCGGTCATGCGGCAGCTGTTGATGCCCACGGGGCCAAGGCCGATGCCGGTCACGGTGACGCGCACGGGAAATCGAAGTCCTTGTCCCCGGAGAAGTTAAAAGACCTGTTTTGGCGGACGGTCAACTTTCTGGCCTTGGTCGTCATTCTGGTCAAATTCGGCGCCAAGCCGATCATGTCCGGCTTGAGTGGCCGTCAACAGCAGATCCGCGAGGAACTGGATTCGCTCACCATACGTCGCGATGAGGCGGAGCAGGCCTACAAGGAATTCTCCTCCAAGCTCGCTGGCATGGAGCGGGAGATGGAAGTGATCGTTGAGAAGGCCATCGCCCAGGCACAGGTTGAGAAGGAGCGGATTCTGGCTGAGGCTGAAAAGGCCGCCGAGGACATCAAACGCCAGGCAGAAGCTGCGGTGCTTGCCGAGTTGGAAGATGCCAAGCGCGTACTGCGTGAGGAAGTCGCCGAGCAGGCTGCGGCCATGGCTGAGGAGTTGATCGTCAAGAATCTGACCTCTGCGGATCAGGTCGCGATCACTGAACAGTATCTTGAAAGAGTGGGTGCGGTACAGTGAGACATACAATATTAGCTCGTCGATATGCAAAAGCGCTCTTTTCGTTGGGGAAAGAGCAAGGGAAGACCAGTGATTACAGCGAAATGCTGACCGCGATTGCCTCGCTGTACGATGGTGAGAGCGGGGTGGGCGATGCCCTGAACAATCCGCTGTATCCGTTGGATGTTCGGCAGAAAGTTATGGCCAAGATAGCAGAGTCCGTCCAGGCCGACGCGATCATGACCAGCTTTTTGAATCTGCTGATTGAGAAGAAGCGTGCCGATATTCTGCCCGACATCGCCAGCGAGTTGCAGGTGATGGTTGATATGGACCAGAATATCAGCCACGGCTCCATCATTTCCGCCATTGAGCTTGACCAGACCTTGCTGGGCAAGATTCAGGCAACTTTGGAAAAACTGACAGGAAATAAGGTTATACTTGAAACCCAGGTCGATCCGTCCATTATAGGCGGGATTATAGCCAAGGTTGGTGACTTGGTGCTGGACGGAAGTATAAAGACGCAACTGAATGGATTAAAGGAATCTATCAAGGGGAGAGAATAATCAATGCAGATCAAAGCCGAAGAAATCAGCCAGATTATAAAAGATCAGATTGCTGGTTATAAGAATGACATCGACCTGAAGGAAACCGGCACCGTACTCTCCGTTGGTGACGGTATTGCACGCGTTTATGGCGTTGAAAATTGCCAGGCCATGGAGCTGCTTGAGTTTCCTGGCGGCATTTTTGGTCTGGCCCTGAACCTTGAGGCGGACAACGTCGGTTGCGCCGTTCTTGGTGATGTACGCGACATCAAAGAGGGTGACATCGTCAAGCGGACCGGCCGCATCGCTGAGGTTCCGGTTGGCCCTGAGATGGAAGGCCGCGTTGTTGACGGTATCGGCCTGCCCATCGATGGTAAGGGACCGATCAATGCCCAGGAAACCCGCAAGATCGAGGTGTTGGCCCCCGGCGTTATCGCCCGTAAAAGTGTACATGAACCCTGCTACACCGGTGCCAAGGCCGTTGACGCCATGACCCCGGTTGGTCGCGGTCAGCGCGAGCTGGTCATTGGTGATCGCCAGATCGGCAAGACCGCACTTTGCGTCGATGCCATCATCGCCCAGAAGAACACCGATGTTCATTGCATCTATGTAGCCATCGGCCAGAAGAAATCCACCGTAGCCCTGGTTGTTGAAAATCTGCGTAAGCATGGAGCCATGGAGTATACTACCGTGGTTGCCGCCTGCGCTTCCGATCCTGCGCCGATGCAGTATGTTTCCGCCTTCGCCGGTTGCGCCATGGGTGAGTATTTCCGTGACAAAGGCCAGCATGCCCTGATCATCTATGATGATCTTTCCAAGCAGGCCGTTGCCTATCGCGAGCTTTCCCTGCTGCTCCGTCGTCCTCCGGGACGTGAGGCCTATCCTGGCGACATCTTCTTCAACCACTCACGTCTGCTCGAGCGCGCATCCAAGGTGAGCGACGCCCTCGGCGCCGGCTCCCTGACCGCTCTGCCGATCATCGAGACCCAGGCCGGTGACGTTTCCGCCTTCATTCCGACCAACGTTATCTCCATTACCGACGGTCAGGTGTATCTGGAGCCGAACTTGTTCTTCGCCGGTGTTCGTCCCGCGATCAACGTCGGTCTCTCCGTCTCCCGCGTTGGTGGTGCTGCTCAGGTCAAGGCCATGAAGCAGGTCGCTGGTACACTGCGCCTCGACTTGGCTCAGTATCGTGAGTTGGCTGCCTTCGCCAGCTTCGGCTCTGATTTGGATGCCGCTACCCAGGCTCAGCTGACCCGTGGTGAGCGTTTGGTTGAGATCCTCAAGCAGCCGCAATATCAGCCGCTGCCCATGGAGAAGCAGGTCACCATCATCTTTGCCGGTACCAAAGGCTTTCTCGATAAGTTCCCGGTTAACACCCTTGCTGACTACGAAAAGGAAATGTACAGCTATATTGAGACCAACGAGCCTTCCATTTTCAATGAACTGCGTGAGAAACAAGTCATTTCTCCCGAGTTGGAAGAGAAAATGAAAAAGACACTGGCAACCTTTGGTGATACCTTCAAGGCGACAAAGGGCCTGAACTGAGCACAAGGGTAAATTCTTATGCCTGGATTAAAGGATGTTAAAAATAAAATCAGCGGCGTGAAGAAAACCGCGCAGATTACCAAGGCCATGAACATGGTGGCCTCGGCGAAACTGCGCGGCGCTCAGGAGAAGATGGAGCGCTTTCGTCCCTATGCCAGCAAATTCGCCGAAGCCATGCGCGATTTGTCTGGTGGGATGGAGAGCACCGATCTGCCCCTGATGGAGGTGCGCGAGGTCAAGACCGTCGAGATCGTGGTGGTCACATCTGATCGTGGCTTGTGCGGAAGTTTTAACGCCAACATCATCAAAACAGCCGAAAGGCTCAAAAAGCAGTACGAAGCTGAAGGAAAGAATGTCAGCGTTGTTACTGTGGGCAAGAAAGGGACCCAAGCCTTCAAGAAGTCAGGTAAGTTGCGCAAGTCCTTTGTCGATATCATGGGCTCTTTCCAGATGTTCAATGCCCGTGAGATCTCGCAGAATATCACCGAGGCCTTTTTGGCCGGTGAGAGCGATCAGGTAGATATCGTCTACGGTAAGTTCCAATCGGTGGCTGTGCAGAGACCGACCACGGAAGAGCTGTTACCGATCAAGCCCATGGTAGCTGAAGAGGGGGCAGAGGTGAAAGCAGGAACCAGCGGTTCCTACACCTATGAGCCGGATCCGAATGAGATCATGGAAGTGTTGCTGCCCCTGTTTCTCAACGTACAAATCTATCACGCCATGTTGGAAGTTGGCGCCAGTGAACATGCCGCTCGTATGACCGCCATGGACAACGCCACTAACGCATGTAAAGATATAATCACAGCCCTGACCCGGCTGTACAACAAAGCCCGTCAGGCTGCGGTTACCGGCGAATTGATGGATATTGTCGGCGGCGCTGAAGCCCTTAAATGATAATCTGATACCGTTTGGTATTTTACTGGTTTAGAGGAGGCCATTTCACATGGGTGAGTCACGAGTAGGAAAAATCATACAGGTCATTGGACCTGTAGTTGACGTTGAGTTCGAGCCGGGCAATCTGCCCGACATCATGAACGCACTGTATATCACCAACCCGGCGATCAACGATCAGCCGGATAACCTGGTCTGCGAGGTAGCGCAGCACTTGGGCGATAACGTGGTTCGTACCGTTGCCATGGATCAGACCGACGGTCTTGTACGCGGCATGGAAGTACGCGACACCGGTAGCCCGATCACCATTCCGGTAGGGGCTCCGGCACTGGGCCGCATCATGAACGTCGTCGGACGTCCGGTGGACGGCATGGGCCCGATTGCATCTGAGAAGAGCATGCCCATCCATCGCCCGGCACCACTGTTCATTGAGCAGGACACCGAGGTCAACGTACTGGAGACCGGTATCAAGGTTATCGACCTGCTGGTTCCCTTCCCACGCGGCGGCAAGATGGGCCTCTTCGGTGGTGCTGGTTGCGGTAAGACCGTTATCATGATGGAGATGGTCAACAACATCGCCATGCAGCACGGTGGTATCTCCGTTTTCTGCGGCGTTGGCGAGCGTACCCGCGAAGGCAACGACTTGTACAACGAAATGAAGGAATCCGGCGTATTGCCCAAAGCTGCACTGGTGTATGGTCAGATGACCGAGCCTCCGGGTGCCCGTTCCCGCGTCGCCCTGACCGGTCTGACCGCTGCCGAGTACTTCCGTGATGAGGAAGGCCAGGACGTGTTGTTCTTCGTTGACAACATCTTCCGTTTTACCCAGGCTGGTTCCGAGGTTTCGGCCCTGCTTGGTCGTATTCCTTCCGCCGTTGGTTACCAGCCAACCCTGGCCACCGACCTCGGCGCCCTGCAAGAACGCATCACCTCCACCACCAAAGGTTCGATCACCGCCGTACAGTGCGTCTATGTACCTGCCGACGACTTGACCGACCCGGCCCCGGCCACCACCTTTGCCCACTTGGACGGTACCGTTGTTCTTTCCCGTCAGATTGCTGAGCTCGGTATCTATCCCGCCGTTGATCCGCTCGACTCCACCTCGCGTATTCTTGATCCCAACGTCGTTGGTGAAGAGCACTATCTGACCGCTCGCGGTGTCCAGGTCGCTCTGCAAAAATACAAAGAGTTGCAGGACATCATCGCCATTTTGGGTATGGACGAGCTTTCCGAAGAAGATCAGCTGACCGTTGCCCGTGCCCGTAAGGTACAGCGTTTCCTCTCCCAGCCTTTCCATGTCGCCGAGGTATTCACCGGCTTTCCTGGCAAGTACTGCAAGGTTGAGGACACCGTTCGCGGCTTCAAAGAGATCCTTGATGGCAAGCATGACGATCTGCCCGAGACCGCCTTCTACATGGTCGGCAGCATCGAAGAGGCCGTTGAGAAAGCCGCTGCACGAGCTAAGGCTTGATCTGTTCTCTCTTGAACTGAGGTAAGAGCAATGGCGCAAATTCAGTTAGAAGTAGTTACCCCGAGCGGAGCGGTTGTCAGTGAAGAGGTTGACATCGTCACTGCGCCCGGTGTGGGTGGTGAGTTTGGTGTACTTGCCAATCATGCTCCTTTTTTGAGTACCATCAAAACCGGCACACTCAGCTATAAGAAAGATCGAGTATCCAAATTTCTTATGGTCACCGGTGGATTTACTGAGGTATCCAACAACAAGGTTACTTTCCTCGTGGAGAGTGCCGAGTTCGGCAGCGATATTGATGTGGATCGGGCCATGCGGTCCAAGGAGAGGGCAGAAAAACGCCTGACCCAAGCGCAACAGGCCGCAGAGAAAATTAATCGGGTTCGGGCCGAGGCCGCATTACAGCGGGCAATGGCTCGCATCAGAACGGCGGAGTTAACCCGCCACTGATCGTCCGGTTTCACCTAGTTCCATAAAAAAGGCCGCCTTGTAAAAGGCGGCCTTTTTTATGGGCTTTTTCCGTTGTTCGTTCATGTATCAAAAGCGATACGGAGACATCGGGTCAACCTAATAGCCTGCTGTATTCTCCGCTCTTTCCCCTCAGTGCTTGAACTGCTGTCGCAGTGACCACGTTAACTCTCCACTGGATGCCTGTCTGTTCTGTCACCACCACGGCAACAAATGAACTCATGTGCGTTTATTGCAGCCGGGCAGCGGCGTGATGGTGATCGATGTAGGCGACAATGCCTCCAGCTAATTGTTTGGCCAGTTGCTCAAGGTGAGTGTCATCTTGCAGCAGTTTAGCCTCGGCAGGGTTGGTAATGAAGGAGAGTTCAGCCAATATCGCCGGCATCTCTGCGCCAATCAGCACATAGAAAGGGGCCTGCTTGACCCCAAGGTCACGGGCCTTATAAGTGGGTTTTAATCCGCTGATCAGGTTACTCTGAACGAAACGGGCCAAACGTGATGATTCGTCGATCTTGGAATTGTTCATCAGTGAACTCAAGATATCCTGTAATTCACTAATGCTATGGTTGGATGAGGCGTTTTCCAGGGCAGCGACGCGCATGGCATCGGCATCGGTGGCCAGGTTAAGAAAATAGGTTTCGATGCCACTGCTAGCCTGATCGGCATGGGCATTGACGTGGATGGAGATGAACAGGTCCGCCTTATGAGAATTGGCCATGGCGGTACGTTTTTCAAGGGGAATGAACACATCCTTCGTTCGAGTGAGTACCACCTGATATTGCTGTGTTTGCTTGAGAATCGTGGCCAGCTTTTGCGCCACTTTGAGCACAATATCCTTTTCTTTAAGGCCAAAGGCCATGGCGCCCGGGTCTTTGCCTCCATGACCTGGATCGATGACAATGGTTCGCACTCCAAGGCCAAGTTGTTGGGCGAGGGAGAGCTGTTCCTGTTTTCCTTTCCCTTTGGCGGTGGTTTTTGGGCTAGTAAGTATCTTTTTATGATCAGTTAATATCGGTAAATCGGGTGGCTGGATATTTTCTGGAGCCGTGGGGGAAGCCGTAGCCCCGGGTAAATCCTTGTCGGATGGGGTTGAGGCCTCCGGTAATTTTTGAACAGTAGCTTCTCCATAGATATCGACGACAATACGAAAGGGATCTTGTAGCGTAAAGGCCTTGTATTCGGCAAAGGGTTGCAGATTGATCTTGAAGCGGACCAAGCCTGCTTCGACCTGGTTAGGCTGTATGCCCTTTAATAGCCCCTGTTCGATGGTTCGTCCTGTGCTAGCCTTGTCCTCCAGGGTACTTTGCTGAAGTTCAAGCAGCAGTTGGCCGGGTTGGTCAATACCTTTTTTTGCCGCATACGGCACAGGAGCGGAGGTCGCCACAACTAAGCGGCTGTACTGGGCTGTCGACCAGAATTTTATCGGAGCAACCACTGCATAACTGCTTGCCGTTTTGACTGCTAACTGTTCGCGGGCGGAGGGAGGAGCGCCGGTTTGGGAACCCAGGGCAGGTGTTGGTTGGGCAGTCACCTGATCTGATGCGCCATCTGCTTTCGGTAAAGGCTTTGCTTCCTCAAGTTTCTTTTGTGCCTTAACGGCCTGATCTCCTTGAGGGTACTGGGCAAGGACCTGCGCATAGATTGCTTCAGCCGGTGCAGATTGCGAACCGGTACTTGAAAGAGTGGCTGCCTCGTAGAGTGCGTCGTCTGCCAAGTTGCTGCCCGGATAGAGATCGACAAACTCCAGATAGCGCTGCCGAGCGAGCTGTATATCGCCGTTTTTTTGGAAACGTTGGCCTTTGGCGCGGAGCACTTGAGCGCTCATGAAAAGAGCATTTGCTCCTAGCGTTTCTTTTTTGTGGCTGAGATGGAGCTGGTAAAACGCATGTGCCAGCGTCTGCCATTGTTCTGCGTTCCTGGCGTTGCCTTTATCATCGTTCAACTGCACCAGTTGCTGCTTGAGGCTGGCGTACTGCTGTTCCGGCGTTAGTGTTGGGACAACATTTTTTTTGATGGTTGCTTTATGGGGGGCGGCTGATACCTGAGCAGGAGCAGCCGAGGCCAACAGCAGGCTCAGGGCACACAGGATGACCCTGGCGATCGTCCATGGACAAGCCTTGAACCTAGTGCTCAGTGGATGGGGTGTAGCCATGGGACAAAGCTCTCAATACAGTATCTTGAAGGGCAACTTCTGGAAGTTACCTTGGAAAAGTCCGGATATGCCCGCACTATACCGTGTTTGCACTCTAGAGTAAAAGAAATTGTACTTTCCGTCAGGTTAGTGGCCAAAAAATTGAAAAGAATGGCGCGGGAAGGGGTTGGGCGATAAAAAAAATTTTACCAACCAGATGGTGTGCTGTGGTCGTCACAAACTGGCAGATCGTCAATCTTTGGCAAGTTGAACGGCCTGATAGAGCAGTTCCAAGGCTTGCTTCGGTGTCAAGTCGTCCGGATTGATCGTTTGCAGCAGGGTTACAGCTGGTGAGGCAGACGGTGGAAAAAGAGTGAGTTGTTGGGGCGATTTTGTCTTGGTGCGTGAATGAACAGGGGCCTGAGGGGAAATGTGCGTAATATTGCTGATCTGTTCAATGCTTGCTAGGATTGTATGTGCCCGTTCGATAACGTGTTTAGGCACGCCAGCAAGCGAAGCGACTTGGATGCCGTAACTCCGGTTAGTCGCCCCTGGGACCAATTTATGTAAAAAGATGATGGTGTCGTTCCATTCCTTGACGGCAATGGAGTAATTCTGGATGCGGTCAAAACTGGCGGCTAGGTCTGTGAGCTCATGATAATGGGTGGCAAAAAGGGTCTTTATGCCTTTTTGCCCCTTCTGTGCCAATTCTTCAGCCACTGCCCGCGCAATGGCCAAACCATCGTAGGTGGAGGTGCCCCGGCCGATTTCATCAAGGATCACCAGGCTGCTGGTAGTGGCGTTGTTGAGGATATTAGCAGTTTCGTTCATCTCCACCATAAAGGTGGATTGTCCCCGGCGCAGATCATCCATGGCGCCAACCCGGGTGAAAATACGGTCGACCAGGCAGATATCCGCTGATTCTGCAGGCACGAACGAACCGAGATGGGTCATGAGCACGATCAACGCTGTTTGCCGCAGTACGGTTGACTTGCCAGCCATGTTGGGACCGGTGATGATCAACACCTCCTGCTGCTCCTGGTCCAGGTGTACGTCGTTTGGCACAAAGCGGCCCGGCGGTAGGCTGCGTTCGATCACCGGGTGGCGGCCTTCGCAGATGGTGATGTGGTGGTTTTGGTTCAGCTTGGGCCGGCAATAGCGGTGGCGGAGGGCCTGTTCGGCAAAACAGCTAAGCACGTCGAGTTGGGCCAGGATTTCGGCGATGTGGAGCAAACGTTGATCCTGACGGGTCAACTGGTCGCGCACTTGCACAAAAAGGCTGTACTCCAGCTCCAGGCGACGATCTTGGGCAGTGAGAATGGAGTTTTCCAGTTCTTTCAGTTCCGGGGTGATAACCCGTTCGGCGTTGACCAGGGTTTGTTTTCGGATGAAATATTCGGGAAGGGATTCAGCCTGACTGCGGCTGAGTTCGAAATAATAGCCAAATACCTTGTTGTATCCCACCTTGAGCTTGGCAATACCGGAGCGAGCTCGTTCTGCCTGCTCCAAATCAAGGATCATCTGTTTGCCATCGCGTAACAAGTGCAACAGGTGATCCAGTTCTTCGTGATATCCCTCGCAAATGAGGTTGCCCTCCCGCAGGCTGATCGGCGCGTCATCGCGTATGGCCGTGTCGATCAGGGTGTGGACATCTTGTAACAGATCAAAGGAGGCGGTCAGCTCTCGCAGTAACGGGGTGGTGCAGCTGCTTAACAATTGATGGATGGCGGGAAGTTGCGCCAACGAGGTCTTGATGGCACTGAGGTCGCGGGCATTGCCGTGGCCAAGGACCAGACGGCTGCATAACCGTTCGATATCGTAGATGGTCGCGAGCAACTGGTGCAGGTGCTTCCGCTCCTCGTTTTTATGCAGCAACTCCTCGACGCTATCGAGTCGGGCCTGAATGTGCGTCTGATCTTGCAGCGGGAAAAGCAGCCAGCGCCGCAACAATCGCGCTCCCATGGGGGTGATGGTCTGGTCGAGCGCCGCCAGTAACGAGCCCTGGCGTTGGCCGCCGACCAGGGTTTCGGTTAACTCCAGGTTGCGCCGTGAGGAGTCGTCGATGAGGAGAAAACCACTCTGGTGCAGGGGCGTGAGGTGCTTGATGTGGGCCAGATCCGATTTTTGCGTCTCGCGCAGGTATTGCAGCAGTGCCCCAGCGGCATGGATGGCTGCTGTGTAGTGATCACAGCCAAAACCGGCCAGATTAGCGATGCGGAAATGTTCGGTGAGGGTGGACAGGGCTGTCTGTGGGTCAAAATGAAAATCGGGGCGTGGAGTGAGGCAGAGTTTCCCGAGCTCCGCTTGCAGATCCTTGACCAGCGGCTGGAGTTCCTCAATCTGTGCTAGGGGCAGTAGCAGTTCGGCAGGGCGAAGACGGGTGCAGACATCGATGATTGCGTCGGGATGACGGAGTGAAAAATCCAACTCGGTAAGCTGGAAACGGCCGGTGGAGATGTCGACAAAGGCCAAGCCCGCGGTCATTTCCTTGGCAGATTTTTTCAGTACCGCCAGCGAGCAGACATAGCAGTCGGTCTTGGCATCAAGCAGTTGATCATCAGTGGTCACGCCAGGAGTGACCACACGGATCACATCACGTTTGACAATGCCCTTGGCTTCCCTGGGGTCCTCCACCTGCTCGCAGATGGCCACGCGAAAACCTGCCTTGACCATCTTGCCTAGATACATGCTGACTGCATGATAGGGAACGCCACACATGGGGATTTTATTGACTTCGTCCTTATGGCTACGCGAGGTCAAGGTGATGCCGAGCACCTTGGCAGCCACTTCGGCATCCTCAAAAAACATCTCATAGAAATCGCCCATGCGATAAAAGAGAATGGTGCCGGGGTATTGCTCTTTGATCTCCAGGTACTGCTGGAGCATGGGGGTGATTTTCGGGGCGGTACTCATGCTGTTTTCCGGTCAAGAAGGGCCTGGAAATCGTCGAGCAGCAGGTCAAAGGTGTGCTCAATATGCTGGGGGATGGTGCGAATCTCTGCGCAGACGGTCATAAAGTTGTGGTCATTCTGCCAACGGGGTACCAGGTGGAAATGGAGGTGGTCGGCGATGCCGGCACCGGCCACACTACCGAGATTGAGGCCGATGTTGATGCCGTCGGGTTTGAGGTGGCGGCGGATGATGGTGCAACTATTAGCCAGCATTGCCATCAGCTGTAGGTTTTCTTCATCAGTGAGCTCGGTGAGATCAGCCACATGCCGCCGAGGAGCCACCAGGAGATGGCCGTTGGCATAGGGAAAACGATTGAGCAGGACCACCTTGGTTGCATCACGCAGCAACAGCAAGTTGGCTTTGTCGCAGGAGTGATCACCCGGTGGTTCAAAGATGCAGCCTGAAAAATGGGGCGCTGTACCGAGGACATGCTCCATGCGCCAAGGGGTCCAGAGTTGTTTCATGGCAGTGCCGGGACTTCGTGAAGGGTGGCCAGTAACTGCTCGCCGATCTCCAGGATGGCATAGGTGCCGGGCGCTCCGTACCTGCCGGTACCGCGAAAGCTGCCGGGGTTAAGCATCAGCACCTGGCCAACGCGATGGCAGACTGGTTGATGAGTGTGGCCGTAGATCATGCAGTCCGCCTCGGGAAAATGCTGCCAAAGAGCATCTTCGATATCAAGTCCCAGGCCGGCGCCGTGGATCAGTCCGATGGTAAAGGCACCGATGGCGAACATCTTTTTTGCAGGATAGAGTGCCCGTGTTGCACCATCGCAGATATTGCCATGGACAGCATGCACCTGTTTATCCGCAAAGACCGCCAAAACGCCGGGGCCAGTGATGTCGCCGGCGTGGATAATGACAGTACAGTCGTGAAAACAGTGCTGCACCTGTAGGCGAAAGCGATTGTCCGGCTCAAGAAGATGGGTGTCGGCGAGGACGCCAGCTCTGATGGTCATGAAATGGCTCGGTCAAAAAGCATGAAAGAGGGTTGCTAAGGCCGCACTGTAAAAAAAATAGCCGGTTAAAACAAGAGCAGAGGAGGCTCGGGAGGGAGAAAGTGGCCTCCAGTGCAGGAAGCTGTTGAAAAATGCCCGATCTTTGCGTAAAATGGTGGGTTTCAAACGTACCGGTGAATAATAACGTCATCGTAAAGAGTCAAAATGTGAGAAGTGACGCATCACAAAATCGATAAGTTGCGAAGCACGGGACGT
This sequence comes from uncultured Desulfobulbus sp., assembly GCA_964639845.1. Taxonomy (GTDB): domain Bacteria; phylum Desulfobacterota; class Desulfobulbia; order Desulfobulbales; family Desulfobulbaceae; genus Desulfobulbus. The sequence goes on from CAZXHS010000007.1 coordinate 162,751, forward strand.
CGTTCTCGTGGCTTTTTACGAGAACGACAATAACGATTGAAGGAAATTTTTATGTACACAGCTTCAGATTTGCGCAAAGGGTTGAAGATTCAGATCGACGGTGAACCCTATATTGTCACGGAGTTCGATTTTTCCAAGCCCGGCAAGGGGCAGGCCCTGTACCGCACCAAAATGCGGAATATGATCACCGGGGTGCAGTTCTCGCAAACCTACCGATCCAACGATAAGTTTGATCGCCCCAACCTGGAAGAACGCAAGATGCAGTTCCTCTATGCCCAGGACGGCGAGTATCACTTCATGGATACCGCCTCCTACGAGCAGATTTTTCTCACTAAAGAACAGCTCGGCGACAACCTCAACTTCCTCATTGACAACATGGAGGTGGAGGTACTGTTTTTCGGGGATCGGCCCATCGACATCACCATCCCCACCTTTGTCAATCTGGAGGTGACCGTGGCCGATCCATGGGCTAAGGGAGACACCTCCGGCTCGGATACCAAACCGGTCACCGTGCAAACCGGCTTTCAGTTGCAGGTGCCACCCTTTGTCGAGCAGGGTGACAAAATCCAGATCGATACCCGCACCGGATCCTACATCACCCGCGTCAAAGAATAAATTTCATGCTCACGCCCGAAGGCCTGCGGCACCGTTCCCGGCTGCTGCAGGCCATCCGCTCATTTTTCGATGAGCGTGCCTTTATTGAAGTCGATACGCCCCAGCGCTTACCTGTTCTCATCCCCGAATCCAACATCATTCCCTTTGCCAGCGAAGACTGTTACCTGCAAACCTCGCCGGAGCTGTGCATGAAACGTCTGCTGGGCCTTGGTTGCGAGCGGATTTTTCAGATCTGCCATTGTTTTCGCAAGGAGGAACTGGGACGGCTGCATCAGAGTGAATTCACCATGTTGGAGTGGTACCAGAAGGGGGGGGATTACCGGATGCTGATGGCGCAATGCGAGGAACTGTTGCGCTTTGTGGCCGGTACCCTGGCAGATCTGCCTGGGGTTAGCGAGACTGGCCAGGGTATTCGGCACCAGGACCAGATCATCGACCTGGCCTCCCCCTGGGAGCGCATCACGGTGGCCGAGGCCTTTAGGCGTTACGCCGGCGTCGATGTGTTTAAGGCCCAGCATGAGGACCGCTTCGATGAACTTCTGGTCACCGCAGTTGAGCCGCAACTCGGGCAAAAACGGCCGACGTTTTTGCACGATTACCCGGTGGAACTCGGTTCACTGGCGCGGCACAGGCCGCAGCAGCCGGAGGTGGCGGAACGCTTTGAACTCTATGTGGCCGGTGTGGAGATTGCCAACGGTTTTTCTGAACTGGCCGATGCCAACGAGCAACGACAGCGCTTTCAGGGGGAATTGGAAAGAATTCAGGCGAGTGGCAGGAGAGGGTGCATGCCGGAAAAATTACTTGCGGCCCTCCCAGCCATGGGGGAGGCTGCTGGTATTGCTCTGGGTGTGGATCGGCTGTTGATGCTGTTGCTGGGTAGTACCACGTTGTCAGCGGCGCTCCCTTTCCTTTTTGAGGAGTTGTAAGCGTTTTCTTTGTTTTTTTCGTGTTTGCCTATACTATGGCAGTACCGGCCTGGCGCCAGAGTTTGGGATGCTGATGATCTCCCGTGACGGCATCAGCACCGCTGTCAGATGCCCTTGATACACGGCTCCGGTGTCGATGCCAATCCGATTTTCGGTGATAAACGGTTCGTCGAAAACAGTATGGCCAAAGACGACAGGCTTGCCGAAATCGTAGTTGCTGTGGAAAAACTGTTCCCGCGCCCATAAACACCACTGCGATGTTTGCTGGGCGAGGTGACGACCCGGTTGCAAGCCGGCATGCACATAGATGGCATGTTCATCCTGCCACCACAACGGCAGATTGTAAAAAAAAGCCCGGTGTTCAGCGGGGATTTTTTCGTCGATTTCCTGGCGGCCGGATGCCGGATGCAGTTCATAGCTTGGCAGGGTGTGCAGGCCGCCGACCTGGAGAAAAACCGAGATATCGCCTCCACGCAGATACTGAGTGAAGAGAAAATCATGGTTGCCCATCAATGGGATGATGCGGTGTGTTTTTTGCCGCTGCAAAGCGATGATGGTTTCCACTACCTCGCGGGATTGCGGCCCGCGATCCACATAATCGCCTAAAAAAACGATTGTACTGGCTAGGGGTAACACTAATTCAAGCAATGCCACCAGTGGCTGGTGGCTACCGTGAATATCTCCGATGACACAGGTCGTGGGCACTAACTGAGACATATAGTTCAACTGCAAGGGTTGGTAAAAGAATGGGAATGGATATCAAGCAACGCCAGTTACTGAAAAAATATGTCGATCTCATCATTCATCGCTGGTTGCTGATCAGCGCCTGCCTGTTGCTGGGGGTGACCATTGGCTTGGGCTACTATATCTATGTGCCGAAAACCTATCAAAGTGTGGCATTGTTAAGCTATGAATCGCAGCAGATCGGTCCCGGCAAAATGGATCCCGAACAGGGCCGTTTGCGCTTACAGGACTCTCTGGCCACCTTACGGGAATTGGTAACCAGTCGAAACAGTCTTGAAAAGGTCATTCAGCAATTTTCGCTCTACGAAGAGGCAAGAAAAAAACTGCCTATCGAAGATGTCATTGAGATGATGCGAAAAGCCATTGAGATCAAGCCTCAGGCCAAGGGGGATATTTTTAGCGTCGTTTTTCAAGGCGGTGATCCGCAAAAGGTGGTTCGGGTGACCAATGGCCTGGCGTCTCTCTTCATTGAAGAAAATCTGAAATACCGCGAGGAGCGGGCAACGGAAACCTCCCAGTATACGGAAAAAGAGCTGGCGCTCTCCAAAAAAGTGCTCGATGAAAAAGAGCAGCAAATGCGCGACTATAAGCTCAAATATTACAACGAGATGCCCGATCAGCGCCAGAGTAATCTCACGCAAATGCAGACTCTGATCAAGCAAAATCAGGAAACGCAAAATTCCATTTTGGAACTGGAGCGGACCAAGGTGATGGCGCAGGAACAGGCTCGCATGCAACAGCAGCTTGCCAACTTGAGCGTTCCGCCAACAACATCGGCAAACGCGCTTTCCAACCACCCCGAGACAGATGCAGAGCGATTGCAACGCCTCAAGGCCTACCTTGGCCAGTTGCAAGGCAAGTACACCGAGAAACACCCGGAGGTTTGGCGCACCAAACAGATGATTGCCCAGTTGGAGGCCAAGGGGGTTACTCCTGGACAGCCAGCTGCGGCCGGCAAGGTTGATGGACCTAATCGAGGGGCCGTGGCCGCCAGCCTGGAAGGGCAACGCTTGCAAGCGCAGATTAAGCAGATCGATATCAATGTGGAACAGTTGCGCCAGACTCAGGCCAATTTGCCGGCACAAATTGCCCAATATCAACGCTGGATTGATGCCGCTCCCATACGCGAGGCAGAGTGGAATTCCCTCACCCGGGATTATAATGAGTTGCGTCGCCATTATGATCAATTGGTAGCCAATAACCTGCAAGCGCAATCGGCAGAAAATTTGGAGCGCAATCAACGGGGCAGCAAGTTTAAGATCGTCGATTCCGCCCGCATTGCTGATAAACCCTTTAAGCCCAATTTTCTGAAAATTCTGCTGGTTGCCGTGGCTGGTAGCCTGGGGCTCAGTGTGGGGGTCATCTTCTTGCTCGATTTTATCGACACATCCTTCAAGGACGTTGGTGAGCTCGAAGAATATATCGGGGTGCCGGTGGTCTGTGCCATTCCCTTTGTGGAACGAGAGAGTGAAATTCGCCGGGATCGCCTCTTTTTTCTTATCAGTTTGACCCTTGTTTGTCTGTATGCCGTATGCCTGATGAGTGCTTTGGCGTTTATGTGGTACAAGGGCATGATCATTGTGTAAGGCGTAAGGATCATAAAAAAACATGTATACCAAATATTACGGACTGACAAAAAAGCCTTTTTCCCTGACCCCTGACCCGCAGGTCGTCTTCATGAGCGAGACGCATCAGGAAGGGTTGGCTATCCTGAAATACGGCATTCTCAGCAAAAAATGTTTCCTGGTGTTGACTGCCGATGTGGGGTCCGGCAAGACGACCTTGCTGCAGGCCTTGGTAGCCAGTCTTGAGCACGATGTGCATCTCAGCGTTCTCAATAATCCCATTTTGTATCGGGACGAATTCTTTTCCTACCTGGCCAAGCAGCTCGGGCTCGGCTGGGATGGCAATAAGGCTATGTTTTTGATCGAATTCGCCAAGATGCTCAAGATTTGTCACGACAAGGGCGAACGGGTGCTACTCATTTTTGATGAAGCCCATGTGCTGCCTGTGGATTTGTTGGAAGAAATTCGCCTGTTGTCGAATCTTGAGGAGATGGGCCAGGATGTTCTTTCGATCTTTCTGGTCGGGCAACCGGAGCTCAATGAGCGCATGAGCGATGATCGCTTACTGCCGTTGCGGCAGCGGATCGGTATTCGTTTTCACTTGAACCGTTTCACCTTGGATGAAACGCGACAATACATCCTGTTTCGGCTGCGTCATGCTGGAGCGCGGCATTTCAATCTCTTCGCTGATGACGCGGTGGCACTTATTCATAAGGTCAGTCAGGGGACACCACGCCTCATCAATATTATCTGCGATCATGCCCTGCTTACCGGATTTGCCGAAAACCAACCAACCATCGACGCTAAATTGATCCAGGAAAGTGTGGATGATTTGCATTTTCCCGGCGAAGATGCGCCACTTCCTGTTGCCGCCTCAGTCCACAAGCGGCATTGGCCGCAGGTGATCATGGCGCTGGGGGGGGCATCGGCGGTGGTGGTGGCTGTGGCGTGGTGGTGGCTGTGGCGCTGACGCTGCGTCACACGTTGCTGGGTTCATCGTTGTGGTCATCGGGATGGCGGATGTTATAGGTGCCTGAGTATCCCGCGTTTGTGTGGTTGAGTGTTGTGTAATGTAATGTATCAATGTTGCGACTAAGAAGTTTCTGGTTTCTGGTCTCAGAAACCGCCATCTGCGGAGGTTGATGTGGGGAAGGTATTTAACGCGTTGAAACGTGCCGATGAATCGAGCAACGCTGGCGGGGTGGAGTCGAAACCAACACTGCCTCCAGATCTCAGCGATCCCAGATCTACCGTGGAACTCAGCTCTGATGCGGGGATGGTTCAGGACTTTGATCGCCCCTCCACACCCGGACAATGGGATGATCGTCTGGCCCTCTCCACCACCACCAATGGACCCATTGCCGAGAGTATTCGGGCCCTGCGTACCCGCATCCTCTATCCCCATGATGGACCCGTACCGCGAAGCATCCTGGTGACCAGTGCGGCTCCGGGTGAGGGGAAGAGTTTCATCTGCGCCAATCTCGCTATCTCGCTGGCGCAGGGGGTGGATAACTATTGCCTGCTGGTTGATTGCGATATGCGTCGGCCCACCCAACATACACTCTTTGGCCTGCCCAATAACGCCGGGCTTGCCGATTATTTGCAGCACAAGAAAAAGCTTTCGGAAGTGCTGGTACCTACCGGGGTGGAGAAGTTATCTATCCTGCAAGCAGGTCCCCGATCGATCAACCCCGCCGAGTTACTCAGTTCGGCCTCGATGATCAGTTTGGTCGATGAGATCTCCAAGCGCTACGAGGACCGCATTGTGGTTCTTGACAGCCCTCCCCTGCATGCCGCCAGCGAAACTGCGGTACTGGCGCAGCATGTCGATGGTGTGGTGTTGGTTGTCCGTTACGGTGCTTCGCGCCGTGAATATGTCAAGGCCTTGGCTGACACCATCGGCCGAGAGAAAATTCTGGGCGTGGTGTTCAATGCCTATAAGGCAACCATGCTTGATTACAAGGTTTTTGGCTATTACGAATACCAGCAGGAGTATTACGGCAATCGCCTGCGGTAAATACTGCACATGGGCAGGTGATGTTCACTGATGTTCATTTTTTCTGTGGCTGATTTTCATTTAGACTGATATGTTGCTGCACTTTTTCTCATGCGCAAAGCAGCGTGAAAAAGCCCTTTCGGCCGTAGCATTGTTTGAAAGCAGCAAATAATCAGACCACAAAGAGGACTTGGACATGCACTCTGGTAAAAGAAATTTAACTGGCTCGGAGGCCTTGCAGCGTTTGTTGGATGGCAACAAACGGTTCATGAGCGGCAAGCTGGAGCATCCCAATCACTGTGAGGAGTCCCGACGCGGCTTGGTCAGCGGACAGGATCCCCTGGCGGTCGTCCTCACCTGCGCAGACAGCCGGGTACCTCCGGTTGATGTTTTTGATCAGGGATTGGGCGATATTTTCGTGGTTCGCGTAGCCGGTAACATCATCAATGACCAAATTCTTGGCAGTATTGAATACGCCGTAGCTCATCTGCACACTCCGCTGGTCATGGTCATGGGGCACAGCTCCTGTGGTGCGGTGAGTGCGGTTGCCCAGGGCGTCAAATTGGATGGCCACATTGCCAGTCTTACCCCCTCCATTGATGCGGCTTTGAAAAAAACCAAGGGGCTGGAAGGGCATTGGACCAACAATGCCGCCAGAGTGCTTGCTAGCACAACCGCCCGGAAGATCGCTGAATCCGAACCAATCATCGCTGACTTGGTGCATGAGGGAAAGGTGTTGGTGGTGGCCACCTACTATGATTTGGAATCAGGGGAAGTCGTCGTTCTGCCGAGTTGATTGAGTGACGGCTGACGTCCCGGTTTTGCTGTTCCCGCGCCCGATTACCATCCAGGTAACCGGGCGTTTTTTATATCTGTGCCCTGGCACATCACTTCGTGTTGTTTCGCTAACCAATCCTGTTGCCGCATAACGGCTCTTGTGCTAGTTATGCAAATAATCTTCATCCGTTATTCAACGCTTGAGGTGTAGGCCTTCGCTCATGTCATTTCCACTCGATGAAATCATTCGGCGTTTGCAGCAGGAGGTCAGTACCTATCAGGTGCCGATTGTCGACCTGATTGCCGCCCAAACCAAGGACCCGTTCAAAGTGTTGGTGGCGACCATACTCTCCGCCAGGACCAAGGATGAGGTCACTGCCCAGGCAGCTGCACGCCTATTTGCGCGGGCAACAACACCTACGGAACTGGCGCAACTGTCTCTGCAGGAATTGGAACAGCTGATCTATCCGGTCGGTTTTTTTCGCAACAAGGCCGGCTATCTCAAGCAATTGCCGGGGGCGCTGGAGCAGCGTTTCAAAGGCCAGGTACCCGATACCATCGAGGAGTTGCTGCAACTTCCCGGTGTGGGACGTAAAACAGCCAATCTGGTGGTGGCGGTTGCCTTTGATAAACCGGCCATTTGTGTCGATACCCATGTGCATCGCATCATGAATATCTGGGGGTATGTGCGCACCAACACCCCCCTGGAAACGGAAATGGCGCTGCGGGCAACCTTGCCGCAACGTTATTGGATCTTAATTAATGGATTACTGGTGGCCTTTGGTCAGGGACTGTGCAAGCCGTTGCGGCCTCATTGTGATCGATGCGTGGTGGCCGATCTCTGCCCCCAGATCGGCGTGATCCCCCGGCAGGTGCGGGGGCAACAAAAAACGGAGATGAATATGGATGGGCTTCGCTTGGTATCTTGGAATGTCAATGGCTTGCGGGCGGCGTTGAAAAACGGTTTTGCCGATGCCATCGAGCAGTTGCGCCCCGATGTGTTAGCCTTGCAAGAAATCAAGGTCCAACCCGAGCAATTGGTCGATGCCGCAGGCCTGCTACCCGGTTATACGGGGTTTTGGTTTCCGGCGCTGAAGAAAGGCTACTCCGGAACGGCGGTATTCACCAAGATGACGCCCCTCCAAATTTTCCATGGGATGGGGGATGATCGTTTCGACGATGAAGGGCGGGTGCTGACTCTGGAATTTGACGATTTTTTCCTGGTGAACAGCTATTCGCCCAATGCGCAGCCTGCGTTAAAACGGTTGGATTACAAAGAGGCCTTCAATCAGGCACTCCTGGCTTTTCTTCAGGACTTGCGGACACGAAAATCCGTTCTGCTCTGTGGAGATCTAAATGTGGCGCACAAGGAAATTGACCTCGCCAACCCCAAGGCCAACACCAAAAACCCCGGTTTCTCTCCCGAGGAGCGCGCCTGGATGGACCGATTTGTTGATGCGGGTTTTGTGGATACCTTCCGGCAGTTCCATCAGGAACCGGAACAGTACACATGGTGGAGTTACCGCTTTAACGCCAGAGCCAAGAATATTGGCTGGAGGATTGACTATTTTATGGTCGACGATTCCAGCCGGCAGCGCGTGGTAGAGGCGTCAATTCATAGCGAAGTGACCGGTTCCGACCATTGTCCGGTCAGCATCGTGTTCCGGTAATTGCAGGAGAGGATTGTTGCCATGAAGCCATATCGCATCATCATCGCCGATGATCATAGCCTGATTCGACAGGGGATCAAAACACTCATCGCCAGGGAGGCGTCGCTACAACTGGTGGCGGAGGCGGCTAACGGCCTCGAGTTGTTGCGCCTGTTGCGTCATCACGGTACCGATATGGTGATCCTCGACATAACCATGCCGCAGCTCAACGGTTTGGAGGCTATGACGGAGATCCGCAAAATTACACCGGATATTGATATTCTCATGCTGACCATGCACACCAACAGTCAGTACTTCTTCCAGGCCATCACCGCCGGTGCCCACGGTTATCTGATTAAGGAGGATTCCGATGCCGAGCTGTTGCACGCCATAGCCACCATCCGCGGCGGGAAATCGTATATATCGCCCAGGCTCTCTGCAGATGTCACCGACGAGGTCATGATGGCCTTTCGCGATCAGGGCAAGGTGCCGATGGTAGTGCTTAGTGATCGGGAAAAGCAGGTACTCAAGCTGGTGGCACAGGGCTGTTCCAGCCGGAAGATTGGTGAATTGTTGCAGCTGAGCCCCCGGACCATCGATCATCACCGGGCCAGTCTGCTCAAAAAATTCAAGATGAAAAACACCGTGGATCTGGTGAATCACGTCGTCCGCAACACCCTTATCCTGCACAACGACTGATCGGCCGGCGAAAATGGCTGCATCAATTCTCCCGCTCTTACCAGCCATGGGTCACTTTTCTGGCATGAGAGGTGGCATCTTTCATGATACCTGGCCGGTGCAGACGAAAAAAATGGTAGCGACTACGTTTTTTTTTGGCATGTACCAACCGCGTCCTGTGGTTTTAATGCCCTGATTTTGTGTGTTTGTGCTCGTTGCGTTCAGTATATTTACCTAGTAGTGCATGGGTAATCCCTACAATTGTCATTTTTTTACCCTCGCGTTTAATTGCCCCCTATGCCACGCCGGTCCAGTGTCAAGTGTCGGCGGCCACACCGGTTCAATGTCCACCATGCGAGGGAAGAACATGAACAAAAACGATCTCATTGAATCCATCGCGCTTTCAGCGCAAATCAGCAAAATAGCCGCAGAGCGCGGCCTTAATGGCTTGCTTTCCACCCTATCAACGGCAATGAGTGCTGGAAAGCGGGTCACTTTGGTTGGTTTTGGCAGCTTTATTGTGGTTGATCGCGCCCCACGGAAAGGCCGCAACCCCAAGACCGGGGAAACCGTGGCCATTCCCCAGCGGCGGGTGGTGAAATTCCGTCCCAGTAAGGATCTCTCTGGCAAGGTGCAGTAAGCCAATCTCGGCAGGTCTGGCAGCCTTTTTCGGGGCTGCGAGACAGGTCAGGAAAGAGGCACTGGCCTCTGCGCGCGCCGTCGTCCGATCCACATCCCGATACCCACCACCATCATACCGATGCACAACAATTGCCCCAGAGACAGGTGCAGGGCAATGAGTCCCAGTTGTGCATCCGGTTCGCGGAAGAATTCGACAAAGAACCGGCAACCACCGTACCCTGCCAAAAAGAGAGCGAGTAGGGTGCCGTGCGGCCACTGCCGGTTCTCGCTACGCCATGGTTTTGCCTTGAGGCTCCATAGCACCGCAAAGAGAACGACTCCTTCAAGCATGGCCTCATAAAGTTGCGAGGGGTGGCGGGGCAGGGGACCACCTTCGGGAAAGACCATACCCCAGGCGCTGGTGGTGACACGACCGTACAATTCACCGTTGATGAAGTTGCCCAGGCGGCCAAAGAACAGACCGATGGGAACGGTGACAATGAACACATCGGCTGCACGCCAAAAATCAAGGCTATGGCGCCGGCAATACCAGTAGCCTGCCAGTAGCGCCCCGACACAGCCTCCGTGAAAAGACATGCCGCCGGACCAGGTTGCAGGAATCTCCCAGGGGTTCGCCAGGTAATGGCTTGGATTGTACACCAGGACATAGCCAAGTCGCCCGCCAAGTACCACTCCCAGTATCAACCAGAGGTTGAGGTTGTCCAGGTGGTCAAGCAGTTGTTGCCAGACAAAGCGTTTGGCCTGCACCGTAACCAGCCAGTAGGCGGCTGTGAAGCCGATGACGTACATCAGCCCATACCAACGGATCTGCAATGGCCCCAGTGCCAGCAGCACCGGGTTGATATGAGGGAATTCGAGCATGGTCATCAGATGTGGCCGAGACGTTTGAGGTGTACCTGCAAGACGGAAAGCGCTGCCGGTGTGATGCCGGAGATGCGTGAGGCCTGCCCCAGGGAACGCGGTTGCACCTTGGTCAGTTTTTCCACCACCTCGTTGGATAGTCCGGGAAGCCCTTTATAGACCAGATCAGCAGGCAACTCCATGCGTTCGAGTTTGCGAAAGCGACTGATCTGTTCTTCCTGCCGTTTGATATAGCCCTCATATTTAATCTGCAGCTCGATTTCATCGGCATAGGCCATGACCTCCTCGGTGAGGGGAGTTATGGCGTTGGTTTCCTGTGCCAGCAGGGCCAGGGTGGCCAGATTGATCTCCGGCCGCCGCAGTAGTTCAGCCAGGCTAAGAGCCTGGGTCAAAGCTGTTGATTGCTGGCGAACGAGAAATTCGTTGATGGCAGGTTGGGGCTTGATCCGTATTTCGTACAGGCTGTGCAGGGTATCGGTGATGCAGGCTGCCTTGTGTTGGTACGATTGCCAGGTCGGTGTATCGAGCAGGCCAATGCGATGGCCGATTGCACGCAGGCGCAGGTCGGCGTTATCTTCTCGCAGCAGTAACCGGTATTCGGCGCGTGAGGTGAAGAGGCGATAGGGCTCCTTTGTGCCCAGGGTAACCAGATCATCTATAAGTACACCGAGATAGGCCTGGGAGCGGTCGAGGATCACCGGCGCCTCGCTGCGGACGTATTGCACGCTGTTGATGGCGGCCATCAAACCCTGGCCGGCCGCCTCCTCGTAGCCGGAAGTCCCATTGATCTGACCGGCCAGGAAGAGGCCAGCGACTTTTTTTGTTTCCAGCGAGGGGCTCAGTTCGCGGGGATCAACATAATCGTATTCGATGGCATAGCCAGGCCGAATAATGCGTGCCTGCTCCAAGCCTGGGATGGAATGCACCATGGCGATCTGGGTGGCCAGGGGCAAACTGGTGGGAATGCCATTGGGGTAGACCTCTATGGTATCCAGCCCCTCTGGCTCCAGAAAGATCTGGTGACGCGGCTTTTCCGGAAAGCGCATCACCTTGTCTTCGATGGATGGGCAGTAGCGTGCCCCCACCCCTTCGATGATGCCGGCATACATTGGCGATTGATCGATGGAACCACGAATGATGGCGTGGGTACGTTCGTTGGTGTAGGTGATGTGGCAGGGGCGCTGCGGCAATGGCGGCGAACCGCTGGAGGAAAAGGAAAACATCGCCGGCAAGTCGTCGGTATACTGAGCCTCCAGTTGCGAGTAATCAATGGTGTTGCCATCCAATCGGGGGACAGTACCGGTTTTCATGCGGCCAACGGCAAAGCCGGTTTCATAGAACCAACGGGCCAACGCAGTGGAAGGGGCATCGCCCATGCGGCCGGCCGGAAAATTCTTTAGCCCGATATGGATCAGGCCGTTGAGAAAAGTACCCGTGGCCACCACGATAGCCCGAACACTGACACGCTCGTCAAGTGAGGTGCGCAGGCCAACGACCCTACCATCCTCAACCAGGATCTCCTCCACCATGGCCTGGCGAATGGAGAGATTGGGTTGGTTCTCCAGGACATGTTTCATGCGCAGGCGATAGAGCAACCGGTCGGCTTGGGCCCGAGAGGAGCGGACGGCCGGCCCCTTGCTGGTGTTGAGGCGGCGGAACTGGATACCGGTGGCATCAATATTTTTGGCCATTTCACCGCCCAGTGCGTCGATTTCCTTGACCAGATGGCCCTTGGCCAGGCCGCCAATCGCCGGGTTACAGGACATGGCGCCGATGGTATCGGCATTGATGACGCACACCAGGGTGCGACAACCCATACGGGCGGCGGCCAAAGCGGCTTCGCAGCCGGCATGGCCGGCACCTATTACGGCAATATCAAAATCGGTCATGGTAATGGCGGGTAGGGAAAACGTTGGAAAGTTACATGGCTTACACTGATTGGCCCCTGATGGTGCGCCATACTATACGATCTCCCGACAGGAAGCAACCATGGGCTGCGCCGAGAAGCGCAATGGCGGTGTCTCTAGTGGGGCCAACCGACGCAAAGCTGTACTCTTATTTTGGAAGGGGCCAGGGTAAAAGGGGATTGGTCTGTGGAAACTGGTCAATGGTGGGGAAATAATTTGACAGAAATGCGTTGCTATGATTAAAATAGCCGTCTTTTTATCAGTGGCAACAGGCTTTGGCCGTGGTGCCCCACAGTTATGCCCTCTTCGATAGCCGCCCCCCCCTGAAAAAGGCCATCGCATCCTGGTAAGAAAAGAAAGATGAGTCAAGCAAGAGGGCCAACCACCAGTCTTTTTACCCGAGATTATTGACATAAAGGAAACAGATTATGAGCAAAAGAACTTTTCAGCCCAGTGTCATCAAACGCGCCCGCACCCACGGATTCCTCGTGCGTATGAAAACCAAAAACGGTCAAGCTGTGATTAGACGGCGGCGCGCCAAGGGACGCAAGCAACTGTCTGCTTGAGCCAATTGCATCGGTTGACTCTCCCCAAAAAGTTGTTGCTTCGCAATAATGGGGAGTTTCAGTGCGTCTACCGTGCAGGAGCGCGATTGCGCGGCAAGGGGTTTGCGATAATTTATCTCGCCAACACCTTGCCATGGAGTCGTTTGGGGGTCAGTGTCCCTCGTAAGGTTGGCAATGCGGTGCGACGGAACCGGATCAAGCGGTTATTGCGCGAGAGTTTTCGACTCCACAGCGAGCATTTTCCCGCCAACAGCGATATCGTCATCACTGTCCGGCCGGATTTCTCCTTCCCTAATCAGGCTACACTGCTCAACGCACTGTTTGAGGTCACCCGCCCGGTGGTGCAGGTACAGGGAAATGTCCTTGCTTGATCCGCACACATTCAACTCCAAGGCTGCACAACGGGAACGGTTTTCCTGGCGTACCTTACCCAAGGTCTGCCTGGTCGCTTTTTTCAAGGGATACCAGCTCCTTATCTCTCCTCTTTTTCCTCCTGTGTGCCGTTATATTCCCTCCTGTTCCCAATACGCCATCGAGGCGGTGAGCAGGTACGGTGTTCTCCGTGGTGGGGGGATGGCCATCTGGCGTATTTTACGATGTCATCCCTTCGCTCGAGGTGGCTACGATCCGGTCAAATGAAATCGCAGCCCTATCAAATTTTGCGTATATGCCTCTGTTGAGGCCTTCTTAGGTAGATACCATGGATCTTCAAAGAGCCTTTCTGGCCATTGTCCTCTCGTTTCTCATCCTCGTCGGGTACCAGTATTTTTTTGTAAAACCCGTACCGCCCGCGCCGCAATCCCCGGTGCAAACCGAGCAGGAGGCCGCTCAGAAACCTCTCTCTGCCCCAGTCCCGGCAACTGCGGCAACACCTGTGGTGGCCGCCGACCCTAGCGCACGCGATATCACGGTGGACACGCCGATGTACACGGCAGTGTTCAATGAACAGGGTGGCGGCATCAAAAGCCTGGTGCTCAAAAACTACCGCACCGCACTGGATACGAATTCCGGGCCAATGCAATTGGTTCGCGCTCAGCAGCCGACAGAATTTCCGGTCTTGTTCTCCTTGGATAACGGTGCCGGTGCTGCGCTGCCCCTCTTCAAGGCCGACAAAACCAACCTCACCCTTGCCCAGGGTGCCGGAAACGGCAGCCTGACCATGCGGGCCACCAGCCCTGAAGGGATTGTCATTCAGCGTACTTTAACCTTCCGGAGCGACAGCTATCTGATTGATATCAGTTATGCACTGGAGAATAAAACCGGTCGCGGCGTCCAGGTTTCACCCGCGCTTTCCCTGGCCAGCGATCCCTTTCCTCACGCCAATCAGAGCAGCCAGTACCTGTTTGCCGGGCCAGCGGCCTATGCCAATGGCGGACTGGTCGAAACCAAAACAAAAAAAATAGCGGAAGCTCCGGTGGTGCTGCAGGGCCGCATCAGTTGGAGCGGCTATGTGGATAATTATTTCATGGCCGCCGTGGCTCCTGTGTCGCCCAATGCCCACACCGTGACCATGCAGGGGACGGAAAAGCAGGTGCGGACGGTGATCTCCGAGGGCCTCTTCTCCTTGGCGAATGGCGAAAGCAAGTCCTTTGAGTATTCTCTCTATTTCGGGCCCAAAAAACTCAAAATGCTTGAGCCCGCTGGGCACGACTTCGCCGGCGCGATCAATTTCGGCTGGTTCGATCTGCTGGCCAAACCGATGCTGTGGCTGCTGAATTTTTTCCATCAGTTCAGCGGTAACTATGGCGTGGCCATAATCCTGCTGACCGTGCTCATCAAGCTCGCCTTCTGGCCGATTACCCAGAAGGGAATGAAATCGATGAAGAACATGCAGAAGCTGCAACCCAAAATCGCCAAGCTGCGCGAGCGGTTCAAGGACGATCCGGCGATGATGAATCAGGAAATGATGGCCCTCTACAAGACCTACAAGGTCAACCCTGTGGGCGGCTGTCTGCCAATGCTGATTCAGATTCCCTTCTTCTTTGCCTTGTATCGGGTGTTGATGGCCTCCATCGAGTTGCGCCATGCTCCGTTTATGCTATGGATCAACGATCTTTCCGCGCCTGATCGCCTGTGGATCGGTTTTGATCTGCCCTATCTGCACGGTATTCCAGTGCTGACGCTGTTGATGGGCGCCTCAATGTATTTGCAGCAAAAGATGACGCCGACCACGGCCGATCCGACCCAGGCCAAGATCATGCAATTTTTGCCGGTCGTTTTCACCTTCATGTTTCTGAATTTTGCCTCCGGCCTTGTCCTTTACTGGTTCGTCAACAACCTGTTGTCCATTTTGCAGCAGTACCTCATCAACCGGCAGAATAAGGCCTGAAACTCGAACGTCACTGTGGCAACCATGGGAAAAGGAAAGGATTTTTACGGAAAAGACATTGCTGGCGTGATCGAGCAGGCCTGTAAGGAGCTTGGTGCCTCTCGCGAAGACCTCGCCATCGAGGTGATCGAGACCGGGTCTGCCGGTATCTTTGGTCTGTGTAAAAAAAAGGCACATATCCGCGTGCAGCGTAAACAGCAGCTGGCTGCGGAACCGGTGGGCACAGAGGAGATCGTTGCGGAGACACCGCCAGCAGCGGTCGCCGAACCGAGCTGCGATGGGCTGGTGGAGGCGGAAGCCTCCCAAACTTCGTCCTTAAGCTCAAACCCGGTGGAAGCCGTTGAACCGGTGGAGGAGCCGGCCCCTGGTTTGGCGGAGGTGGAAGAGGTGGAAGCCACCGCCGAGATAGAACGGGTCGAAGAGGTGGTTGTCCTGGAACCGCCCTCAGCAGAGGCTCTGGAGGCCATCCGCACTGACCTGGGCCGCTTGCTCACCCTGATGGGACTTTCTTCAGAAGTTGCCATTCAGTATGAGGATAATGCCGTGCTCTGTACCATCACCGGAGAGCATGAAGAGCATATCGTTGGTCCCGAAGGGCGGACTCTCGACAGCCTGCAATATCTACTACGCAAGATGGTCGCCCCTCACCTGCCTGATCGCATCATGCTGGCCCTCAATGCCGGCAATTTTCGTGAACGTCGTGCTGAGGAGTTGAAGGTTCGCGCTGTAGAACTGGCGGAATTGGTCAAGGCCGACGGCAAGACCCAATCTATTCCTGCTCTCAATCCTTCGGAACGCCGGGTTGTCCACATGGTGTTACAGGAGGACAAGGGGGTGCGCAGCCGCTCCGTAGGCGAGGGACTGTTCAAGAAGGTGCTGATTTATAAGCCTGGCAAAGGACGCCGTCCCGCCCCCAAAAAGAAACGTGGAGGTCAAGGTGGCCGACCATCCGGCGACTGACACCATTGCCGCCATCGCCACCGCCCCCGGCACAGGGGGGATCGGCATCATTCGCCTCTCCGGTGCAGATGCCCATTCACTCCTGTGCAAACACTTTCTTCCCCGCCATCCTCCCGCTACCTATATCAGTCACCGCCTCTATTATGGCTCGGTAATCTCTGCCCAGCGACACGTGTTGGACGAGGCCATGGCGGTGTATATGCGTGCCCCGCACACCTACACCCGCGAGGATGTGGTGGAATTTCATTGCCACGGTTCCTATGTGGTGTTGCAGGCCGTGTTGCGGACTTTACTGGAATCCGGGGCGCGGGGCGCGGAGCCCGGCGAGTTCACGAAACGGGCCTTTCTGGCCGGCAGGATCGATCTGACCCGCGCCGAGGCCGTGGTTGAGCTCCTGCAAGCACAGACGGAAAAAAGTGCTCAGCTGGCCGTCCACCAGTTGCGTGGCGATCTGCATGAACACCTAGCATCCATTCGCATGGCGTTGATTCATATCCTCGCCCTGCTGGAAGTGGCCATCGATTTTCCGGATGACGATGTGGAAATCGTCCAGTACGACGAGGTGCTGGCAGGGTTGCAGGCACAAATCATTGCGCCGCTACAGCAGTTGTTGGCCATGGCCGACCAGGGGCGAATTATTCGCGATGGCATGAGTGTCGTCCTGGCCGGCCTGCCCAACGTGGGAAAGTCCAGCCTGCTCAACACCCTGTTGCAGGAGGAACGCGCCTTAGTTACGCCGCTGCCTGGGACCACGCGCGATACCATCGAAGAACGATGTATCTTGCACGGAATTCCGGTGCATCTCATCGACACCGCCGGCATTCGGCCCCATGAAGATCCGGTCGAGGCTCTGGGGATCGAACGTGCCAGGAAAAAGGTGCAGTTTGCTGATTTGGTGCTTTTTTTGGTGGATGCCCAAGTCGGAATGGGCGAGGCCGAGCGAGAACTCTATGCCGGTTTGCGTGACAAAGCGCATCTCGTGGTGCTCAACAAGCGTGATCTGGCAACCCCGGAATTCCTCGATGAACTGCGTCGTCATTTTTCCGGGGCACCTGTGGTGGCCATCTCTGCCAAGCACCAGCAAGGTATCGAAGAGCTGCAAGCCGCGATTTATGCCCAAGTCGTTGGTGATGGGGCCGAACTCTGCGAGCAGATGACCTGCGCCCCCAACACCCGCCACCGGGCCATTCTGGCCAAAACCCTGCAAGCCTGTACCAGCCTGGAGGCGTCCATGCGGCAGGGGGCGCCGGTCGATCTCTTAGCCGTCGAAGTGCAGTCTGCGCTTGATTATTTGGGGGATATTACCGGGCTGACCACTGCCGATGAGGTGTTAGATCTGGTATTCAGCCAGTTTTGTATTGGCAAGTGATCAAAATATCGACTGTTGCAACCGCGTGTATGCCACTCAGGCTGCTGACGCTATCGGAAGGGCAAAAAAACCCCCGTGCGACCTTGCAGATCGGCGGGGGTGGCACTGTCCGGTTGCGGCAACAGTGAAAAGGGGGGTGCTGCTTAACCCGGGAAACTGTCGATAAAAAGTTGGTTGATGGCGGCGATACCGTCATCGCTGAGGTAGCGAGTTCCGGAGCCGACAAAGGTGTTGTAGGTGATGCGGGGGCTGTCCTCTTTCCAGGCCCCTTCCTTCCAGCTGAACCACTGGCAGCGCGTCTGGTCGTAGACATGCAGCGGCCGGTTGAACAACTTGGCTAGTTCCACGGCCCAACCAGTACCGCCCTTGACCGAGTTATCCTCCAGGATGGTGCCCACCACAAAAACCTGGTGTCCTTTGTTGACCATATGGAAGATGGACTGCAACACACGGCGGATTTTTTCGGTTTCGTAATAGGTGCGGTTCATCATGCGTGAGGCGAGTTCCATACTGATGTCACCGCGCATCAGATCATCTTCGCTCAAGGTAATCGTGTTTTTGTCGCGATTGAGCCGGTGTCCCTCAAAGGTGAACACCACCTCCTGAACCCCATATTTTTCCGCATTTTCGCCAAAAAGGGTTTCCGCACCCTTCAAACCGCCGTGATACAACGTGCAGTCCTGTGCATTCATAAGTTCTTCATCCTGTGGTATTGGTGCTGGTCGATGAAGGTCGGCACCGGAATTTTGCTGGAGATGTCCGGTGTAACCTGTTGGAAGCGCATTTATTTTGCAGCTTTGAAAAAAACCCGGCGGGGAGCCGGGAGTCCCTCTATAGTAAGCGCAGGATTATCCTTGTCAATAAAATCTTGGTAGGATTCAAAATCCATCCATGGGGTGCGGCGTTGTTCGGCATTGCTCATCGGATGCTGGCAAAAGCAACGAATGTCACGGAAACCGGCCCGCTCCAGCCAGTGATGCAAACAGGTCGCCGTGGGCACGAACCAGGTGCCCGGCACCTTGGCATAGGTCTTCGCCGGAAAAAGCGCTACTGGATCATCGCCGGGTATGGCTTGCGACTCCAGGACCAGCACGCCACCGGGTTGCAGGGCGGTGAACAGCTCCTGTAGGGCATGGATGGGTGAGGGGCGGTGATACAGGATGCCCATGCAGAAAATGACATCGAAGCACCCGGCAAACAGGGGCAGATGTTCGATGCCGAGCAACTCGGCCCCCAGTTGCTCTTGAGCCGCGAAGGTGTTGAGCAGGTGGAAGGTGAAGTAGTGGTGGACATAGGGCTCGAAACCCAGCACAAATTCCGGTTGATGCGGCAGCATGCGGAACATGTAATAACCGTTGTTGCAGCCGATGTCGGCCACCAACTTGCCCTTCAGGTCAGGGAGTTCCGGGACGATTCGATTCCATTTGCGCTCGCTGCGCCATTCGGCGTCGATGTCGATGCCAAACACCGAAAACGGCCCCTTGCGCCAAGGCATCAGGCCGCGCAACACTTGCAGGAGATGCTGTTGCTCCTCAGCGGTGAGTTCATCGGCTCCGCCGATACGCACCACATCGCCGGTGAAATCGCAGGAAAGTGCGCGCAGGTGTGCTAACTCTTGCAGGGGCTGCCGATAGCGCAAAAAGCCTTTCTTCTCCTGGTTGATCCAGGCCTGCTTCTCAGCCAGTAGCTGGAGCAGCCGATCACGGTCGGCGTGGGGAAAGCGGTCGAGTAAATCCATGGCTCAACCCTTGATGGCCACCAGGGCCGTAAAGTTGAACCACTTGAAATAGGGCTCAACCTCGACAAAACCGGCTTCGCGCAGCAGGGCGATGTTTTCCTCCAGGGAGAAGGGGATGAGTACATTTTCCAGGGCTTCCCGTTTGGCGGCGATCTCCAGCTCGGAGTAGCCCTGCTGCCGTTTGAAGGTATGATAGATATCGATAAAGTCGCGGTTGAGGCGTTTGGCGTGGGAAATGGTCTTTTCGCTGAGAAAGAACAGGCCGTCCTCGGGCAGGGCGGCGTGGATGCGTTGCACGAAGCTCAAGCGTGTCAGTGGCCGCAGAAACTGCATGGTGTAGTTGCAGATCACTGCGGCGGCCTGGGGCAGGGCGCAGGTGGTAATATCCTCCTCGCGGAAGGTGAGGAGATCACCCTTGCCAAACATGGTACTTTTCTTTCGTGCCTTGTCGAGCATGGCCGGGGCATTATCGACACCGACAAAACGATATCGGCCGGCGGGCATGCGGCGGCTGAGTTCGAGCAGGGCCGTGCCGGTGGAACAGCCAAGGTCGTAGAGCGTGGTCCCGTGAGGTGAGCGGCAATCCAGCAACTGCGCCATGCCTTCAATAACGCCACGGTAGTGAGGGATGGAGCGGCTGAGCATGTCGTCGAAGACTTCAGCGACGCGGTCGTTAAAGGTGAAATCTTCATCGACCTTACCCTCTGTGTAGATTCTGTCCTCGGGCATGGTGAACAACGTACTTATTCTTTTGATAAATTTTTAAAAGATACTTGCGCCGATCCGTCTTGGCGCGGTATATAGCGCTGGAATTTGGTCTTTGTCCTTACCATGGTGCGACCCGCTTGGGGTAGCAAAAAGAAGGCTTCCTTGTGCGGGCAGCCACGGTGTTCCGGGTGCAACTGAATTTTGGGATCCCCAGCAGCCCCCCGAGCGATGTGAAACAGCCCTTGATCCCCAGCAAACCCATAAACTCACGTCACAGGTTGAGGAGGAGTACATGAGTCGACAGCCGTTTTTTTTGCTGCTGATGCTGGCCCTGTTCTTTGTGGCCAATGTGCTGGCCGAGGACAAAATCAGTGCGGAGAAGAACGTCAGCGAGATGATTGCGCTGCTTGATTCCGGACGCGAGGCCTCCAGTGTTGCTCCCGACGCTTTTACGCCCTATGTGTTTGTCATGGATCAGGACGGTCGCTTGCTGGTCCATCCCACCCTAGCCGGCGAAGACCTCAAGGAAAAAGCTCGGCCCATCTATGACATCCTACAGCAAGCCACCCCCGAAGGGCTGTGGGTGGAGTATTCCTGGAAAGGCAAAGATAAGCGCACGTTTATCAAGCGTTACCGGGAACGGCTTATCGTTGCCAGTGGCTATTGATGCCTGATTTTCCCGGGGCTGATTAGCGATATCCCTCGGGATTTTGTCGTTGCCAGCGCCAGGTGTCGGCACACATCTCCTTCAGCCCAAACTGGGCCTGCCACCCAAGTTCAGCACTCGCCAGTGCAGGATCCGCATAGCACTGGGCGATATCACCGGGGCGACGGTCAGCGATGACATAGGGCACCGGTCGCCCACAGGCCTGGCTAAAGGCCGCCACCATCTCCAGCACCGAATAGCCTTGTCCCGTCCCCAGGTTATAAACCACCACTCCCGGCTTGTGCTCCAGTCGTGCCAAGGCGCTCAAGTGCCCTTTGGCCAAATCCACCACATGAATGAAATCGCGTACTCCGGTGCCATCCTTGGTGGGGTAATCGTTGCCAAAGACAGAAAGTCGTTCCAGCTTGCCGATAGCCACCTGGGCGATATAGGGCATGAGGTTATTGGGGATACCGTTGGGATCTTCACCGATACGACCGCTTGGGTGCGCACCCACCGGATTAAAGTAGCGCAGTAGTACCACATTCCATAGAGGGTTGGCCCGGTGTAGGTCGCGCAAGATCTCCTCGGTCATCAACTTGGTGCGGCCGTAGGGATTGGTGCAGGAGAGGGGGAAGTCCTCGCGGATGGGCACGCTGGCCGGATCGCCGTAGACTGTGGCCGAAGAGGAAAAGACAATGTTGCGCAGGCCATGCTCCTCCATCACCAGGCAGAGATTGAGGGTGGCGTCGAGGTTGTTGCGATAATACCGCAGCGGCTGCTGCACCGATTCACCAACGGCTTTGAGGCCGGCAAAGTGGATCACCGCCATGGCGTCGGCCAACTGGTGAAAGGTGGTTCGCAGCTGGTCGAGGTCACAGAGATCGATCTCGTAAAAGGCGATCGTTTGTCCGGTGAGTTCCTCGACGCGGCGTAGGCTCTCAAGGCTGGCGTTGCAAAGATTGTCGATGACGCTGACCCTGTGGCCGGCATTAAGCAATTCCAGGCAGGTATGGCTACCGATATAGCCGGCGCCACCGGTGACGACAACATGCATGATCGTTCTCCGTAAAGGACTGTGGTTGGAGCGGGGAAAGCTGGTCGACTTCCCAGGCAAAGTTTGCTATCTTTTACTCCGTATCCCCGGTGTTTGTCTTGTGAAAAGCTGGTTAGGATACGCGGCCTGTCGCCGGATCGGCTGGCGGTCGTTCAGGCTTGCACTTATTTAAATCAAGAAGTTAGAGGAGTCTCTCATGCCCTACGTCAGTATTCGTGTCGCTGGCACACTCACCAAGGAGCAGAAAGCAAAAATCGCCAAGGGCGTAACCGACGTCATCGCCGAGGCCGCCAACAAACCCAAGGAAGCGGTGTTGCTGTTCATCGACGAGGAGTCCCGGGATAACATCGCCAAGGGTGGTGTGTTGCTCGAGGATATGTAAGAGGTGGATCAAGGGCAGGCCGCCGCGCGGTTGCAGGAGTTGTGTGAGCAACTGCGTTTGCATGCATACCGTTATTATGTACTCGATGACCCACTCATTGCTGATGGCGAGTATGACGCGCTTTTTCGAGAACTCCTCGACATGGAGGCTCAGTATCCCGGATTGGTGCGTGAGGATTCACCATCGCATCGCGTTGGTGGCGCGGCCCTGCCCTTTTTTGAAGCCGCTGGACATGCCAGTCCCATGCTCAGCCTGGACAACATCTTCACTTCTAGCGAACTCACTGCCTTCGCAGAAAAGCTGCGACGGTATTTGAAAAGTGAACAGACGCCGCAGCTGATCTGTGAACCCAAGCTGGATGGGTTGGCGGTGGAACTGGTCTATCGCGACGGGCTATTGGTTCTGGGTTCGACCCGTGGCGATGGGTTGGTCGGGGAAAACGTCACCGCGCAGCTCAAAACCGTGGCCGCCATCCCCTTGCGGCTGCATGAGCCCATTTTAGGTGAACTGGTGGTGCGCGGCGAGGTCTTTCTCGGCAAACAGGGCTTTGACCAACTCAATGCACAGCGGGCCAGGGCCGGTGAGCCCCTTTTTGCTAATCCCCGCAATGCGGCTGCCGGTTCATTGCGGCAGCTGGATCCCAAAATTACCGCGCAGCGGCCCTTACAGTTTTTCGTCTACGGCGTGGCCTCCGCTGCCCCCCTTGGTGCGTGTGGCCAGGAGCAGGTGTTGCGACGCCTGGAGCAGTTGGGCCTGCCGGTTAATCCCCTTATTCAGCGCTGTGCCACGATTACCGATGTCGAGGTGACCTACCAGCGGCTACTGGAGACCCGTCACCAACTCGCCTACGAGATCGACGGTTTGGTGATCAAGGTGGATGCACTTGATGTGCAGCAGCGGCTTGGGACGACGGCACGGGCGCCGCGATGGGCCGTGGCCTGGAAGTTCCCGGCCCTCCAGGCAACCACCGTTATCGATGCGGTGGAGTTCCAAGTGGGCCGTACCGGGGCGATCACGCCGGTGGCCCATCTTCGCCCCGTTGAAGTCAATGGGGTGCAGGTGCGGCGGGCGACGCTGCACAATGGAGATGAAATTCACCGCAAGGATTTGCGCGTCGGTGACACCGTGCTGGTCCAGCGGGCCGGCGACGTTATACCCGAGGTGGTCAAAGCTGTGGCCGAACTGCGTACCGGCAGGGAAACTGCGATCCTTTTTCCAGATCGTTGTCCCGAATGCGCCCAACCCCTGGTGGCCAATCCCCAGGAGGCGATCATTCGCTGTGTCAACCCGCTGTGCCCTGCGCAACAGTTGCAGAAATTGATCTTTTTTGCCGGCAAGAATGGACTAGACCTGGAAGGGGTCGGGAAAAAGAACGTCGAGCAGTTGGTGCGTGAAGGCTTACTGCATAGTGTTGCTGATTTTTTTCGTCTGGAAGCCGCGCAGCTGGCTAGCTTAGATGGCTGGGGAGAAAAGTCGGCCCAAAAGGCGCTGGCAGCCATTGCGGCAAAAAAAGAGGTGTCATTGGCACGGTTGATCGCCGCCTTGGGCATTCGTCACGTTGGCGAGGTCACCGCCGAGGTGTTGGGTGCCCATTTTACCGATCTCGATGCGCTAATAGCCGCCAGTCGAGATAGCCTCTTACATATTGATGGCATTGGTGCCCAGACAGCGGAATCCCTGATCGATTTTTTTGCAGATGCCGACAATCGGCACATGCTGAGTGATCTGCACCAGGCCGGGGTGCGTATCCTGACCACGGTGACGAAGGTGGGAGGATTGGAGGGGCGCGTCTTCCTGTTCACTGGTACCCTGCACCAGTGTTCCCGTGATGAGGCCAAGGCCCTGGTGAAACGCCATGGCGGCCAGGTCGCCACCAGTCTCAGCCAACGGGTCACCGATGTGGTGATTGGCGATAAGGCCGGTTCCAAAAAGAAAAAAGCCGAGGAGATGGGGTTGCGACTGCTCTCGGAGGACGACTTTTTTGCCCTTATCGGAGCAGCGGTATGACGTCCGAAATGGCGGTCCATGCTCGTGTCCATGGACGGGTGCACAGGGGGTGGCCTTTCGCGAACATACTCGACGAGAGGCCCGGAGGCTCGGGCTGGTGGGCTGGGTGCGCAATCGTGTCGATGGCACGGTGGAGGTGTGGGGCGAAGGTCCGGCCACACAACTTAAACAGCTGCTGGATTGGCTAGCAATCGGTTCCCCCTTTTCGCATGTCACCCAAGTGGAGTATACTGAAGCCAGCGCCGAAGGCATGGGTGCTGGTTTTGAAATCCGCTCCACCCTTTAAGTGCGTGACTGCCGGTAAACCGGTAGGTGCCGCCCAAAAGGATTGATCACCAAACAACAGCAAACGAGCCCACTTTCATGAAAAAAGTACAAATTCCCACTGGTGAACCCGCCGGACGGATTGCCTGTTCCCAGTGCGGCAATACCAAAAATTTTGTCGAGATCGCCGAAAATGTCCTGGTGACCACCTATTACCAGCAAAACAACGACGGCTCCTTCACGCCGGAAGATAACACCACCGAGATCTTTGGCGAAGTGAAGTTTATCTGTGGCAAATGCGGTGAGGATCTGACCCGCTTTCATGCCCATTTTCTGGAGATGTCGTTTTAAGCACCTGCTGATCACACCACCTGTGCCAGGAGTGATGGCAAAATGTGCGACGTCGTTAACAGGGGAAGGGGGCTAGGGAAAAGGACGGTGCGGCTGCCGGGATGGTCACAGGCGAGAATAAAAAACAATAAAAAAGGCTGCCTTATGAAGGCAGCCTTTTTTATGCAACAAATGAACGACGAAGAATCAGACGCAACCGGTGGGCTTGGGCAGACCGGCCATCTTACAGGCGCCTTTACCAGGGCCTGACGGGAACAGCTCGTAGATGCGCTTCAGCGGGAAGCCGGTGGTCTTGGAAAGGATACGAACCATGGGAGCAATACCATTCTTCTTGTAGTACTCCTGCAGAGCGTCGATGACTTTCTGGTGTTCGTCAGTGATGTCGGCGATGCCTTCAACGGTCTTGACGTAATCAACCCAGTTCTCATCCCACTCTTCGGCACCTTTCAACAGAAAGCCGTCTTCGTCAACCTCGTAGCTCTTGCCTTTGTGCTCAATACTTGCCATGTGTTCCTCCTTGGCCAAAGTGTTTATTATTGATGTGTAATCAGATCCAAATCTAAAAAATCACCAGTTAATTACTATAGGGGTGGGGCTTTGTCAAGCAAACACCCTGTTTTTTTTGAATGAGGCATCAGGCATTCATTCCCTCCAGTGGATGCGTGGGCGCTGGTGGGTCGGGCGGAGGCAAAAGGGTGGCGGTAATAGTTTCTGGCGTTGGTTACTCCACGTCATCGGTCTTTTTGCTGTGGACGGTGGGCGAACTCTGTCGGTATCGACATTTTTCACTGGTAACTTACCCATAAATTGAACATAATACGCGGCTCAAACTCATTATCTGCCAAACGAGAAGGGAGAAGCATTGGTCATGCTCAATATTATTCGGAAAAACGCCCAATCATTTGTCATTCAGGCGGTGGTGGTCATCATCGCCGTGGTCTTTGTTTTTTGGGGAGTGAGCAGCCAGCTGAAAAACCCGTCCAACGCGATGGCGGTGGTCAACGGTCAGGAAATTGGTTACCGCGAATTCATGCAGAGCTACGAGCGGGCGGTTGAGCAATACAAACAGCAGTTTGGCGGTCAGTTACCGGATAAATTTCTGGAAAGTATTCGCCTCAAGGAGCAGGTACTGGATCAACTGGTGCAGCGCGCATTGCTGTTGCAAGGTGCCGGCGAGATGGGACTGAAGGTCAGCAAAGAGGCTATTCAACGCCAGATTCAGGGCATGGATGTTTTTATGCCTGGAGGCAAGTTCGACGAGGCTGTATATCGCACGGTATTGGAGCGTAACCACCTGTCGATAAAGAATTTTGAGGGCGGGATCCATGATGATCTGTTGACCCAGCAGGCCAGTGGCATGATCGGCTCCTTTGCCGAGCTGGTCCCGGGTGAGATGGAGCAGTGGCTGGACTATCTTGATCAGGAGATCAAGGTGGTCTATGTTCAATTCAATGGTGAACAATACCGTAGCCAGGTGCAGGTGACAGACGAGGCACTGGCGAGTTGGTTCGAGGCCCATCAGCAGCAGTATAAAACCGCTCCTCAAGTTAAGCTCTCCTACCTTGGCTTTGCCTTTGCCGATGAGGCTAAACCGGCCTTGGTCAACGACGAGGCGATACGCACTTCTTATCAGGAGCATCTCAGTCAGTACCACACCCCGGAACAGCGGCGGACCAGGCATATTCTTCTCAAGGTTGATGAAAGCGCTTCTGCCGAGGTCAAGGCTGCCAAAAAGGCCAGTGCTGAACAAATCCTTGCGCAACTGCGACAAGGAGCGGATTTCGCCACCCTGGCCAAGCAGCACTCCGAGGATTCAAGCAAGGATCGCGGCGGCGATCTTGGTTTCTTTCGCAGCGGCCAGATGGTTGCCCCCTTTGAGCAAAGCGCCTTTGCCCTGAAAAAAGGGGAAGTGAGTGATGTCGTCACCACGCCCTTTGGCTATCACATTATCAAACTCGAAGAGATTCGCCCGGCGGCTACCCGTCCCATGGAAGAAGTGGTCGGTTCGATTCGTAAGGAGTTGGCCGACAAACAGGGCCAGATTGATGCCTTTAAAAAGGCCTCCTCCACCTACGAGGAGATCATTCGCGCCGGCAGCCTGGCCAAGTTCAGCGAACAGGGCGGGGTGGCGATTCAACACACCGAATTTTTTGCCCAGGACAATCCACCAAAGACAGCGATGGCCGCTGATCCTGCCCTCGTACAGGCCGCCTTTGCCCTGCGTAAGGGGGAACTGAGTTCCATCGTCGAGACGGCCACCGGTTATGCCATCCTCTTTGCTGACGACACCAAGGAGCCGGCTGTGCCGGCACTGGAAAGCGTGCGCAGTAAAGTGTTAGCTGATTTTACCCAGGAAAAAGGGCGTGAACTGGCACGGGCCGCTGCTGAGGCCGCCCTCAAAAAGGCTTTAGAATCCGGCTCCTGGCCTGAAGGGGTAGAGAAAAAAGAGTCTGGTTATGTCAAGCGAACCGGAGCAGCCACCGGCCTGCCGGACACGCTCCGCCGTGATGCCTTTAGCCGCCTGGGGCGCAGCATCTTCCCCGAGCAGATTCTCCCAGAAGGAGACAGCTTTGCCCTGTACCAGATTCTTGATGCCCGCAAAGGCAAAAGCGATATAGATGGGGCCAAACGCGAGGCGATCAAGTCCCAGTTGCAGGCAAGCCAGGAAAAACTGCTGCTGGCCGCTATCCTCGGTCAACTGCGCAAAGAAGCCAAAATCTGGACCAATGCCAAGATGCTGCAATAAGGCCGTCGTCTAGCTGCGGCTTCTTTGCCGCATGCGCTCTCCGGTGGCCGCACGTCTGCGTCTTTCCTAACTTTCGTCCGGGTGATGGATGAAGGAGACCCGGCAACGTGCGCGGCAGCGATAGGCTCCTCTTTTTTTGTAGGCCGAGTGCCGAGAGCATCCCCATTTCGACCGCGCCATCTGATCTTTGTAAAACAGGCTGTTAAACGAGATTTACTCGTCAGGTTTCCCCTTTATTCGATCCCTTTTTTGCTATTTTGAAAGATACCTCCCCACAACCACCACGGAAAACCAACACTTCCCAGGAAACCCCTGATCTGGGGGCCGTCATGGCCCTACCCCTCACCGAGCAACTCCTGCTGCAACTCGTTTCAATCATATACGAACCGGTGTCGGCTGCCTTTTTGGCCCGCTGTCTGCAATCCCTGGCCCCCAAATTTCTTGGCGACCAAAGACTCACCGCCGATGAAGTGGGCAACGTCATTGCCCGCCTGCGCCGTGCCGGTTTCCTCAATGGGAAAAATCAGTGTCCCGGTGTGCTGGCGGAAGAGTTGACCCGCCTGGCTATTGGCCAGAAACGTTTTGCCTCCATCGCCGCCCTGGTCGAGCGGGCAGCCCCGGTCAATTACCTGCAAGGCAAGTGGTCCACCCGTTGCTGGCGGGCCATCCGTCAGTTCCGGCTGGGCGTTTATCGCCAGGATTTTGATAAGGTCGACGAGGCCCTGCTCTTTTGGGAAAAGGAGGGCCGCTATCAATTGGCCAGCGAGCCGCCGGCCGTGCTGGTGGCCGGTCGCGCCTTTGATGCCAAATGGTTTGCCGCCCTGCCGGGATCCTTTCAGTTCTTCCTTTTGGATGAGGTTATCCGTTATTCTCTGGAGCGGCTACGACCCTTTCCGCGCATCATCGCCTACCTCGCCGATGAGGGCATGCAGACCGTCTCCACCGATGAGCGCATCCCTTTTCGCCGTTTGCTGGCGGCCAGCTATCTGCTGCAAGGTCGATTTGGCGAGTTGCAGCAACTCTTGATCGACTATAGCGATTCCTTCCAAGGCTCGGGTTTCGCCGGAACTGTCGCCTTTCTTGGTGGCGACACCGAGCAAGCCCTGCATCTTTTTGAGGAAGACCTGTCCCACCTGCATCAGTTTTCCGGGGATGGGCCCTGTTTCTTCTTTGGCCTGACCGGGTTGTTCTGTGTTTTTGCCCTGCTCGCCCGCGACGCTGCCGGGGATCGTGATCGCGTCCGCGCCGCCCTGGATATCGTGCTCAAACGCTGCCACGGTTGCCCGGAGGAGATTCCTTACCGTTTCATCGAGGCGGTGCTGTGGGCCTCCGACGACGCCATGCCCGACATGCTGGCCCTCACCCAGGATCTGGTCAAGGACAAACGCAGCCTGAGTTCGCTGGTGGCCTTGCTCTGCCTCTACTGGATGGGGGTGGAGGTGCCGCCGGATTTTCAGGATATTTTACGGGCGCTGCACCGGCAGGCCAAGGTCGGCGGCTACCGATGGGTTGCCATGGAGTCGGCGGAACTGCTGGCCACTCTGGATGGCGAACAATGGGAGGCAAAACAGGCGGCCGAGGACCTTTCGCAGTCGCTGCAATGTCGCTTCCTCACCCATATCATTGCCCCGCAAACCACCTGGAAAAAAAGCCTGCAAGAGTTGATCGATATCTCGGTGCGCCTGCGCGAGCCGCAACAGATGACCCGGCTCTGCTGGATGGTCGAATACGCCGACGGCATCCTGGAGTTGCACCCACGGGAGCAGAAAAAAACCTTTGCCAGCGGATGGTCCAAGGGCCGCACCATCGCTTTCAAACGACTGTTGCGCGAGCATGATCTCGAATATCTCACCGACCAGGATCGCAATATTTGCGCTGCCCTGCAACAGACCGGAACCAGCAGCAAAAATGGCGGCTACATCTTTCAGCAGGATATTTCGCTACCGGCCCTGGTGGGCCACCCCTATGTGTTTTTGAAGCGGTCTCCGCAGACGCAGGTGGAGGTCGTCGTCGGTGAACCGGAACTGGTGGTGGAGCGCAAGGGCGACTCCCTGTTCATTCATTTTGCCCAGGATATTGGCGAAGGGAATGTCGCTGTGTGGGGAGAGACGCCGACCCGTTTCCGCATTATCAAGATCGAGGAGGCGCACCGCCGGGTGGCCGAGATCACCGGTCGCGACGGCCTGCTGGTGCCCATCGCCGCCAGTCGCCAGGTGTTGGAGGTAATCGGTAATATCGCCTCATTTATGACGGTGCATTCTGCCATCGATGTCCCCGGCGAAGGCTTGCCCGCCGAGCAGGTGGAGAGCGATGCCACCATCCACATCCACATCATTCCCTACGGCAGCGGCTTTCGCATCGAGCTTTTTGTACGGCCGTTCCGTAACGGCGGTCCCTATCTCAAACCCGGTGCCGGCGTGGCCAACCTCATGGCCGAAATCAACGGGCGGCGGCTGCGCACCAAACGCAATTTGCGCCTGGAGGAGAAAAAGGCAAGGGAGATCGAGGAAAGCTGCCCGATGCTTGATTTGGCCATCGATTTCGAACAGGAAAACAAACGCGAATGGCACCTGCTCGATCCCGAGGAGTGTTTGCAGGTCCTGCTGGAGATCGAGGAGATCAAGGAACAGGTGGTGCTGGAATGGCCGGAGGGCGAGAAACTGGCGGTACGGCGGCAGGCCGGGGTTAATCAACTCAATCTCAACATCCGCACCAGTCAGCAGGATTGGTTTTCGCTCTCCGGACAGTTGGAGATCGACCAGGACGAGGTCATCGAACTCAAAACTCTGCTCGACAAGGTGCGCGAGACCCGAAGCCGTTTCATCCCCATGGGCGATGGGCAGTTCGTCGCTCTCACCCAGGAGTTTCGCAACCGCCTGGAAGAGTTGATCCTCTACGGCAACAGCCAACCCGGCAACGAGAACGAGGTCAAGATTCATCCCCTAGCGGCCATTGCCCTGGAAGAGCTGGCCCACCAGGCGCAGACCAATGCCGACAAGGGCTGGCGGCAACGGTTACAGGCCATCGCCGAGGCACAGGAGATGACACCGCGCGTTCCTTCCACCCTCAAGGCCGAGTTGCGCGATTATCAGAAAGAGGGATTTACCTGGATGAGCCGTCTCGCCCATCTCGGCGTTGGTGCCTGCCTTGCCGACGACATGGGCTTGGGTAAAACGCTGCAATCAATCACCATGATCCTCAGTCTGGCGCACCAGGGACCGACCCTGGTGGTGGCGCCCACCTCGGTATGCATGAACTGGGAAGCTGAGGTGCGACGATTTGCACCCACCCTCAATTTTCATCTCTTTTCCGAGGCCAACCGCGACGAGATCATTCCCACTTTGGGCAAGTTCGATCTGCTGGTGACCAGTTACACCCTGCTGCAGCAGGAGATCGAACTGCTCTCCCAGGTGAAATGGCAGTCGGTGGTGCTGGACGAGGCGCAGGCCATCAAGAACGCCGCCACCAAACGCTCCAAGGCGGCGATGCGCCTGGATAGTCGCTTTCGCCTGCTGACCACCGGCACGCCCATCGAGAACCATCTCGGCGAGTTGTGGAACCTGTTTGCCTTTATCAATCCAGGCCTGCTGGGCACATACAAGCAGTTCAACCGCCGCTTTGGTATCCCCATTGAAAAGCACCATGATCGGGAAGCGCGTCGCACTTTGAAGAAATTGATTCGGCCGTTCATGCTGCGCCGGATCAAGTCCCAGGTGCTGGAAGAGTTGCCGCCGCGTACCGAAATCACCCTGCGGGTGGAGATGGGGCCAGAGGAGATGCAGTTCTATGAGGCCCTGCGTCAGCAGGCCATTGAAAACATTGAGGGCAGCAGCGAAAAGACCGGGCGCCACCTGCGTATTCTGGCGGAGATCATGCGCTTGCGACGTGCCTGCTGCAATCCCCGACTTATCAACGACCAGGTCGAGATTCCCTCGACTAAGTTGCAGGTCTTCACCGAAACTGTGGAGGAACTCCTGGGCGGCGGGCACAAGGCCCTGGTGTTCAGCCAATTCACCGGCCACCTGGCGCTGATCCGTGAGTTTCTCGATAGCCGCAACATCAGTTACAAGTACCTGGACGGCACCACACCGGCCAAGGAACGGCAGCACCAGGTGGATCGTTTCCAGGCCGGCGAGGGCGATCTCTTCCTCATCAGCCTCAAGGCCGGTGGCCTGGGCTTGAATCTCACCGCTGCCGATTACGTCATCCATATGGATCCCTGGTGGAACCCTGCGGTGGAGGATCAGGCCGCGGACCGTGCCCACCGCATCGGGCAGAAGCGGCCGGTCACTGTGTATCGTCTGGTCACCGCCAATACCATCGAGGAAAAAATCGTGCGCCTGCACCAGGAGAAGCGCGATCTCGCCAATTCCCTGCTCGAAGGTGCCGATGTCAGTACCCGCATCAGCGCCGAGGAACTGCTGGAACTGATTCGCTCCAACAACTGAGCAGTCCTTTCCCTTTCCCTTTCCCTACACAGAAAAGAAAAACCCCTCGCCCCCGGATCGTTGCAGACCGGGGACGAGGGGTTTTTTGTTGCTCGGTGTTGGGAGCTATTTACTCGTGCATACCCTTGAGCGGAGCCATGGTCCCCACCAGTTTGGCCGGCATCTTCGGTAGGCCACTGATCAGCGACAGCACCACTGCCGCCGAGTAGGGGATGGCCTGGATGGCCAGGACCGTCGACCAGATGTGAATATCGAGCATGTCGCCATCCTTGCGTAAGAGCACGCCGACGATGGACAGCACCAGTGCCAGGGCAAAGAGCAGTTCCTCGCGGGCATCGCCCAGGGCCTTGAAAAAGGCGTTGGCCTGGGCCTGCTTGGGAGTGCGGAAGAAGCCGATCTTGCGGGTGATGAAACCGGTGAGCATGGCCCGGGCAATGGTGTGCGACAAGGCCAACCCAGCTAGGGCCGCCGCCAGGCTCTGGCGGGTGGAGGCCTCAACCCGGCTGCGATACAAAAAGAACATCTTCAAGCTCTTGAAGAAGAAGAGCACGATCGGCAAAAAGGCAAAGACAATGTGCGGCGGCGACAGATAATCAGGAAAGATGATCATGCCGAGGGACCAGATTAGTGCCAGCACGTTGAAGAGCATGTTGATGCCATCGGCGAACCAGGGCAGCCAGCCGGCCAGAAAGTGGTAACGCTGGCCGCTGGTGAGCTTGGATTTCTCCAGACCGAACATGGTCATCATGTGGTGGCGCAGAATGAGCACCGAGCCGTAGGCCCACCGGAAACGCTGCTTTTTAAAGTCGAGAAAGGTGTCAGGCATCAGTCC
Source organism: uncultured Desulfobulbus sp. (assembly GCA_964639845.1). GTDB lineage: Bacteria > Desulfobacterota > Desulfobulbia > Desulfobulbales > Desulfobulbaceae > Desulfobulbus. The sequence continues at coordinate 195,514 of CAZXHS010000007.1, forward strand.
CTTGCCGTAGCTGTACGGCACATAGCAGGCCGCATAACCACGCTCGAAAATGCGCAGGCCCAGTTCGGCATCCTCGGTGATGCACCATTCGGCCCAACCGCCGACCTCGTCGAGGACCGAGCGTCGTACCATGGTCATGGTGCCATGCTGGATGATGGCGTTACGCTCGTTACGCGTCACCATGCCGATCTGGAAGAAGCCGCGATACTCGGCCAAGCACATGGCCTTGAAGGTATTTTCCTCGCCGTCGCGGTAATCCTGCGGTGCCTGGACAATGGCCATGTTGGCATCGGCGAAGTGGGGGGTGAGGGCGCGCAGCCAATTGGGCTCAACGATGTAGTCGGAGTCGATCACCGCCACGACCCCGGCCTCGGGATCGGTCTCGCGCAGGGCATAGTTGAGCGCCCCGGCCTTGAAGCCGGCGAGCGGATCGACATGGAAGAAGCGGAAACGCGGTCCCATGGTCTGGCAATGGGCCTCGACCGGTTGCCACACGGCCGGATCCTTGGTGTTGTTGTCGATGATCAGCACCTCGAAGCGGGGATAATCCAGTTTCGCCAGGGCGTTGATGGTTTCGATCATCATGTCCGGTGGCTCGTTGTAGGCCGGCACATGGATGGAGACCATGGGCAGCTCGCTGTCGTCGATGGCTTCCACCGGCTTGGGTAAACGCTGCCACTTGCGTGTCCACACGGATTCCGCCCACTCATGGGCTTCGGCGAGGATGACAAGAATGGCGCCGGTGGCAGCCAGCAGCAGGACAATCCCCACCAGGAGCGAGGAGACGGTCATGTACTGGCGCTGGAAATCATAGACCATCCACACCGCAAAGGTGGTGATGGTGTAGGCAATGATTGCCAAAAAGCCGCGACCTGTGTCGAGCAAGCCTTTGCTGTCGCGAAAGAGCAGCGCCAGAATCAGCATGGCCAGCACGATACTGATAGCCGCTAGTTCCCGCCATTGGGGGATGCGGATCAACGGCGCCGTGAACTCGAATTTTGGCTCGCGATTATCGTTGTAGACGCCCCAAAGGCTGCCTGCTTCACCCTCGAGATTCTTTTTCCAAACCTGGTCAAAGGCCTCCATGATGTAGTAGGTGTAGTGGTTTTTCTCGGCCACATCGAGGAAACGCCGCAGGAATTTGGCCTGGTTGGTGGGGCTGGCCACCGCACCTTGGCGGATACGACCGCCGCTGGGCCAGCCTACCTCGCCGATGATGATCTCCTTGTTGGGATACTTCTGCTTGAGTTCGTTGTAGCGCATCACGCAGTAATCCACCGCACCGTCGATGGGCACACCTTCCCAGTAGGGCAGCAGATGCACGGTGATGAAATCAACCTTTTCCACCAGTTGCGGATATTTGAGCCAGACGTGCCAGGGCTCGGCGATGCTCACCGGTGCCCAGACCGATTTCTTCACCGTGTCGATGTGTTTGAGCATCTGCTCAAGCGTCAGGTCGGTACGCAGCAAAACCTCGTTGCCGACCATGACCCGCACGATGTTGCGGTAGTTTTCCTGATAAATCTTGATCAGCTTGTTGAGCTCTTCGGCATTGGCCTCCTCGTCGGGGGTCAGCCAGGCGCCGAGGACCACATTCAGCCCCCGGGCCGCCGCCAGACGCGGGATCTCCGCCAGGGTACCTTCCACGGTGTAGGAGCGCACCGCGTGTACATCGCCGGAGAGCAATGCCAGGTCGCGGTCGATTTCCTCGACACTGGGATAGGTCTTTTTCATCGGCGATTGCCCTTCGTGGAAGGGCGAGAAGGAAAATCCCTGGATTTTTGAGGGCCAGGACGGCTCGATGTTGGGCTGGTTGACGATCTTCCACAACAGAAGAACAAGGCAGCCCATGATAATGGTGATGATGATTCCGGAACGATTCATAGGGGAATGGACGGGTTGGATGAATGGGTTGTTCGGGGTCTTGGCCATCGGTCCGCTGCACAGGGGCGCTCAAGCCATGCCGGAGTACACAGACATGTCACTATACCATGAGAAATGCAGAATAAGTGCAAAATGAAGAGCCGTGGTGCTGAAAAATAGCAAAATGGCGGCCGCTGTCAGCAGGTGCAGGTTTGATGAGGTTGCGCCTGCTTTTATTTGCGATATTCAGATGTTGCCTAAAATTTCTCTAAAGGATGCATAGGCATGGACATCACGCTGCACCAGGTGCAAGGTGTACGCATGCAGGGCTTCCGTTGCCTCAATGAGGTTTTGGCGGTTGAGATGCAATCGGTGCAGCCGATTGTGTGGCAGGGTAAGCGCGGAGAGCAGGATGCGTATGGTTTGCAGAGAAAGCCGGGGTGTGGGCGTCGCCTCCGGCTGGCAATTGCTACACAGCAGACAGCCGCCACCGGGAAGAAAGCGATACCGCCGTTGCGGAACAATCGGCTGGTGGCATCGGCTGCAATGGGCCAACTCGGGTTGGTAGCCGAGGATGCACAGCAGGTTGAGAATGGCCAGGGGCACGATGCGTAGCGGTTGCTCGTTGTGGTTGAGGCTATCGAGGACTCCACAGAGCAGGACATAAAGCGGTTCGTCCGGGTCATGCTCCCGGGTCAGCAGCAGCAGCAGTTCACAGAAATAGGTGGCCGCGATGTAGCGGCGATATTCCTGGCGAATGTGGATGCGGGCATCAAGTAATTCAGCCTCCTTGAGCAAAAAAAGGCTCCCCCCTTGACGGGGGCGTTGATAGAAACACAACAACTGGCTGTAGGGTTCCAGCTTGTTGACAAAGCGTTTTTTGCTTTTGAAGGCACCTTTGGCGATGGCGGTGATGCGTCCCAGGTCCTGGCAATAAAGGGTGACTATTTTGTCCGCCTCGCCAAAAGCGGTCGTGCTGAGTACGATGCCGCGAGCTGCCAAAGAGGCATCATGGTCCATGGGCAAGGGGCGGGGGGAGAAACAGGCTGGCGCGGTCCTTCTCCATGGGTGGAAAATTTAACGGATCGCCGTTGTAGAGCAATTCTGCACATTCAGCCTGGGAAAACGACAGATGCAGCGACTGTTGTGCCTCCCAGATTATCGTCGACCCTTTTGGATAGTGTTGTTCGACGGGAGGTTTATCATCAACCTCTGCTCGCACCCCGCAATCCTGGGCAAAGACTGCCTGGAGCGAAAGCCGGGTTTGGTTGCGCGGTGTACTGGTGGTGGGATCGGCGGGGTGAAAACTACTTTTGACCTTGGAAGAGTAATAGAAGGCCCGATCCGTGAGATAAACAAAGGGGTTCCAAGAATAATACAGGCAAAAGGCGGTGAAGGAGCCGGAGATGCAAAGCAGCAGGATGAGAGCGGCCCAAGCCGAGGAGATGCGTGTCTGTTCGGCGAGTTTTTTGGGCTCCAGGGCCTGCGACATGCGGCATTTTTGCAGCGGTGTCGGCGGGCTTGGCTGGTCGCTGTCGCGTTCGGCCAAAAATGCCTCAGCCAACTCTCGTCCCGGTAGACCGAGAAAATTGGCGTAGAGCTGGACCAATCCTCGAACAAAGGAGTCGGCGGGCAGCCGGTGATAGGCCGATTCTTCAATGGCCTGCAAATTGGCGCGGGAGATGCGGGTCTGGGCCTCCACCTCATCGATGCTGAGCTGGCGCTCCAGGCGAACCTGCATGAGGCGGGTACCAACGGCATCGGCAGCTGCGGGCTGCGGGCTGGGTGTAGATTTCATGGCAAACGCAACAGAGGTGGCACCGCAATGACGAGCTCTGGCTGCGGTCCGTTTACAGAATTTTGATGTAGGCCTTTTCGCGGATCGATTTCGCCCAATCCTTGAAACGGGCTTCCATGGCCTGTTGCCCCAATTTTTCGCGGATCTCTTCTTTCACAGATTCGTAGGGGGCTTTGGCGACAATGCTGCCCTGCTCACTGGAGACCACCTTGAAAAAAAGGTACCCGTTGCCGGTCTCGACGATGGAACTTAACGAGCCTGCGGACAGGTTGGCGACGGCATTCTTGATGTAAGGGGCCATGTCTTCAAGCTGGAATTCGCCGAGGTCGCCGCCGTCGGCCGCCGTGGGCAGCTCGGAGTGTGTCCTGGCCAGTTCTTGGAAATCTTTTCCTTTTTTTGCAAGAGCATACACCTTCTGAATCTTTTCTTTGGCTTCCGCCTGGGTGGCAGTGGTGCCATCGGCGCGGGGCGCATCCCAGATGCAGCCGATTTGCTGCAAGTGATAGGCGCCGCCACCAGTCTTTTCGGTGTAATGGGTGTCGTAGTAATCTAGAATTTTTTCTTCGGGGATAACGACCTTAGTGCGCACCTCGTAGTTGATCAGCTTGGAGCTGAGAATCTGATCGCGCAACTCCTCGCGGTACTGTTTTTCCGTCATGCCCATGGCGGCTAGTTCCTTACGAAACTGCTCCATGGTGGCCTTGTTGTTGCTCAGTACCCGTTGCACGGCCGCGTCCACATCCTGGTCACTGACCTGGATACCGAGTTTTTTAGCCTCCTGTACCATGAGCTTTTTTTCAATCAGCTTATCAAGCACAGTCTGGCGCGCCTGACGCAGCGTCTCCTGTAAGCGGTCGGGAGGAGTTTCTTCGCTGATTTTTTTAAAAAAAGATTGGCCCAGCTCGTTGACTTCGGAGAGGGTGATGGTGTCATCGTTGACAATGGCCACGCTACGATCAACGACGTTCGCGGAGGCGGTTGTCAGGGTGAAAAGCAGACCGCAAAACAGAGAGACGAGAGAAATACGTTGCATCATGGTTGCGTGAGGGGAAAAATGATGGAAGTGAATGTGCAAGTCCGGAATGTGAGTCGATTATCTACCCGGAAGCAAGTAAAGGCGCAATGGTTTTCCGGTCGGTTAAGGCTGGGAGCGTATGGATGTGCATAGCGAGGGCATCTTGCCAAGAACAGTGGAGAGAAGCATGAAACATGTAGTGAAGACTATAATCTGGTTGGCCTGCTGCTGGATAGGGCAGGGTGTCGCCCTGGCGGCGGTCAATCTGCCCCCTTTTTCCCTGCCCACCGCCATCGACGGAACGGTGATCTCCAGTGATGCCTACCGTGGTCAGGCCATGTTGGTGACCTTTTTTGCCACATGGTGTCCTCCCTGCATCCAGGAGATTCCTGCCCTCAAGGCGGTGCAGGCGCGCTACGCTGGTCAGGGTTTTTCCGTGGTGGCGCTGGCCGTTGACGAAGGCGGCAGTCCGGTGGCGCAACTGGTGCGCAAGGCTGCCATCAACTATCCGGTGCTCTTAGCCGATCAACCCACCCGCCACAATTTTGGTGGTGTGGCCACCATTCCCACTTCCTTTCTGGTGAACAGGTCCGGGCATGTGGTCAAAAAGTATCCGGGACTGGTGCCACGGAGCTTACTGGAAAGAGATATTGAATCAGTGCTTTAATCGCGACGCCTCCAGGTGCGTTGCCGAGATTTGCTGTTGACATTCCCGGTTGTTTTACTTAGATTTCCGCGTGGAAAGAGGCACGAGGTTTGGTTTGTTCAACCCTATTTCAATAAAGGAGACCGCTATGAAAAAGATCGTTGTTACCCTGTTGGCTGCCGTATTTGCCCTGAGTGCTGGTGTTGCCTTTGCTGCTAAATGCAAAGTTGACGCCGTTGATGGTACCAAAGTGACCGTTACCTGCGACAAAGTTGATGTCAAAGCTGGCGACGACGTCACCCTGAAAGGCAAAAAGGCTCTGGAAGGCTGCTGATCGCCCCAACAGCTTTTGCTGCACCGAGGAGCGGGTCGATTGTTGCAATCGGCCCGCTCTTTTTTTTCGCGGTCACCGGCTGGTTCGTCAGCCTGTAGGCCGTTCGTCCAACCGTTTTTTTCACGTCGAGAGATCCGCCATGGACCCGCAAACCCTGCCCAGTGAAGAGCTGCACCTCTACAACGCCATCAAACAACGCTATCAGGTGGCCTTTGAACCCTTCCGGGTCAGAGAGCATGACCTGCAGCTGTTGAAGATCACCGATCTGGAACAGATTCTTGAAGGCAAGGACCCGCTCAAGGATGTGTCTTCCTTTCCATTCTGGATCCGGTTATGGGAAGCGGCCATTGTGCTGTCGGAGTACATCGCCGCCCAACCCTGCGCACCCGGCACAACTCTGCTCGAGTTGGGCGCCGGCCTGGGCGCACCGGGACTAATGGCGGCCAAGGTCGGCTACCAGGTGACCCTGTCTGATTACGAACAGTTGATCCTGGATTTTGAGCGGATCAATGCTGCCGCCAGCAAACTCGCCAATGTCAACTGCCTGATGCTCGACTGGCTCAATCCACCGGAGATGGAGCCCTTTGATGTCATCCTCGGGGCGGAGATCCTCTTTCGCGACGAGTTTTTCCAACCGCTGCTCAATGTGCTGGATAAGGCGCTCAAGCCCGGCGGCGTCGTCTACTTGGCCCATGATATCAAACGCCGCAGTCTGGAACCGTTTTTGAAAATGGCGGAGGCCGACTATCGTATTGCCGCCTCGCAGCGGAAACTGAAGGGCTTTGAGGGGGATAAGGTGATCCTGCTCAACCGCTTGCAGCGCCGCCATTGACCGGTGATCGGGGCGGGCAATGAGGCCGATGTATCCGGTCAGTCTTGATATTGACGGCAAGCTCTGCCTGGTGGTCGGCGGTGGTCGGGTCGCCGCCCGCAAGGCACGCGGCTTGCTGGCCGCCGGTGCCAGGGTGCGGGTGATCAGCCCGGCGCTGCATGTGCGGATGGAGGTGTTGCTGGCCGAGGAGGGTGTCGAGTGGCAGCGCAAGGCTTTTGCCGCCGAGGATGTGGAAGGCGCCTTTCTCGTCTTTGCCGCCACCGACAGGCCCGAGGTGCAGGCCGCTGTGCTGGCTGCGGCCCGCTCCCATAATCTGCTCATCAACATGGCCGACAATCCGGTCGCCTGTGATTTCCAGGTCCCGGCGGTGCTGCGCCGGGGCGAATTGAGTATCAGTGTCGCCACCAACGGCACTACCCCGGCGATGGCGGCCCTGGTGCGCCGGCAGTTGGAGGGAATGATTGGCGAGGAATATGCGCTGCTCACCACCCTACTGGGCGCGCTGCGCGAAGAAATTCTGCGGCTGGCCAGCTCCGAGGCCGAGAAAAAGATTCTGTTTCAAAAGATCCTGCAGGACGATATAGTCCTCTGGCTCCGGGAGCGGCAGTGGACCAAGGTTCGGCAGCATCTGGAGGAGGTGATCGGCCGACCCTTGGGTCGGGATCTGGAGGTCTTGCTTAAGGAGAATCCATGAGTTTTTTGCTCTTTCAGGGCAGCGTCGCCATCTACCTGCTGGCCGTGGCCGCCTATCTGGTGTTCTTTCTCACCCAAAAGACGCCGCTGCGGCGCACCGGTCGGACCATCTTTCTCGTTGCCTTTCTCGCCCACACCGCCGCCCTCATTGCCCGTGCTTTCGAAACCGGGCACACGCCCATCACCAGCCATCATGAGACCGTCTCTTTCTTCGCCTGGTCGCTGGGGTGCTGTTATCTCTCCTTTCGTTGGCGCTATACCATAAAAAACCTCGGAATCTTCGTCAGCACCCTGGTGTTGGGGCTGATGCTGGTGGCCGCCCTTTCCTCGCGGGCGATCATCCCGCTGCCGCCGGCGTTGCAATCCTGGTGGTTGCCGGTCCATGCCTCCATCGCCATCTTTGCCGATGGTTTTCTCGCCCTGGCCTGCATCGGCGGCATCATGTACCTGTTGCAGGAACGCGAGATCAAGAAAAAGCGCTTTGGCCTCTTTTATTCTCGGCTGCCCTCGCTCGAGGCCCTGGACAAACTCAATCAGCACTGCCTGAGCGTCGGCTTCCCCCTGTTCACCCTTGGGCTGATCACCGGCTCGCTGTGGGCGAAACAGGCCTGGGGCGCCTACTGGCATTGGGATCCCAAGGAAACCTGGTCGCTGATCACCTGGTTCCTCTACGCCGCGGCCTTGCACCAGCGATTCACCGTCGGCTGGCGGGGGCGGCGGGTGGCCATCCTCAGTATCCTGGGCTTCCTTTCGGTGCTGTTCACCCTCTGGGGGGTCTCCTTTCTCCTTGAAGGAGTGCATACCTATGTCTCGTGACGCCATTGTGCTGCTGGGCGTCAACCACAAGACCACGCCTTTGGCAGTTCGCGAAAAACTGGCCCTTTCCGCCGGTTACGAGGAACCGCTGCGGGCCTTGAGTCAATTGGCGGAGCTGCACGAATACTATCTGCTCTCCACCTGTAATCGGGTGGAGGTGTTGTTTACCTGCGGCGATGTCGAGCGGGCCACCCAACGGGTGCAGGACGTGCTCTTCGGGCAGGCGATCAGCGCCGAGGAGTTGCAGCGCCATGTCTACCGCTATGTCAACATCGAGGCGGTGGAACACCTCTTCCTGGTGGCGGCCAGCCTCGATTCGATGATTGTCGGCGAGGCGCAGATCCTGGGCCAGCTCAAGGAGGCCTACCGCCACGCCACCAAGGCCGACAGCACCGGTTTCATCCTCAATAAACTGCTCCATAAATCCTTCTCCGTAGCCAAACGGGTGCGCACCGAAACCCGTATCGGCGCCAGCGCCGTTTCCATCAGTTATGCGGCGGTGGAGTTGGCGCGTAAGATTTTTGGCGATCTGCACGGCAAGAAGGTGCTGCTGGTGGGCGCCGGCGAAATGGCGGAGCTGGCGGCCGAGCATCTGGTGGGGCAGGGGGTCACCGAGGTGGTGGTAGCCAACCGCACCCTGCAACGCGCCGTCAATCTGGCCCGCTGTTACAACGGCCAGGCCGTGTCCCTGGAGGAGTTGCTCGATCAGCTGCAACTGGTGGATATCATCATCAGCTCCACCGGTGCCCCGGACTTGATCCTGCACCGGGAGGACGTCCGCTCGGTGATGCGTGGCCGCCGCAACCGGCCGCTGTTTTTCATCGACATCGCTGTGCCCCGCGACCTGGATCCGGCGATCAACGAGCTGGAGAATGTTTATCTCTACGACATTGACGATCTCAACAATGTGGTGGAGATGAACAAGTCGGAGCGCGACAAGGAGGCCCACAAGGCACAGCGGATCATCGCCGAGGAGAAACTCAAGTTTGCCAAGTGGTTGGCCAATATGGAATCCACGCCGACCATTATCCAGTTGCGGACGATGATCGAGTCGCAGGTGCGTGGCGAGGTGGAGAAATCCCTGGGTCGGCTGGAGGAGATGGAGGATGGCGCGCGGCAGCGGCTGGAGAAGATGGTGGCAGCGATCACCGGCAAATTGGCCTATCCGCCCCTGCACTTCCTTAAGGCGGAGAACCACTGTATTCCTCTCCCGGAGCGGATCAAGTCTATTCGCGAGTTGTATCAGATGGATAACGGCAACGACCAACAAGCCGAGCCATGATGCCAAGCGACCGCGAATACATGCTGGAGGAGGAGTGGTTGCTGGTGCGGCACTCCGGCGAGATTCCCGAGGTGGCCCTCCATGCCAGCTTCCATTATCTGGGGGCGGATGCCGAGGGGCCGCATCTGGTCCTCACCCCGGAAGAGGTGGCATGTCTGCAACAGGCGGCGGTGGCCCGCTACGAGGAGATCATCCTGCGCGACCTCGATCCCGGTAACCGTAACCGCTCTCTGTTTCGTGGCGTTCGCCGCGCCAATCATAACTGGTATCGCTATGTCCGCTTCTGTGAGCGCATCCCCCAGAGCGTGGAGACCTTTCAACAGGCAGTGGCCAAGGCCTTGCTTGAGTATCTTCTTCTGGAGCAGGCAGAGCTGAAGGCGGGAACGCATCAGCCTTCCATCAACTGCACCACCGAGGCCCTGCTGACCTTTGCCCTGGCCCTGGGGCTGGTGGCCGCCTCCTTGCCGCAGGGCTGGGAGGCGCTCTGCGAACCATCGCCGCTGTAAACCTCTCGCCCTTCCTGACGTGCCTTCTTTGCGGAGTGATTGTCCATGGACCCAAAACCAAGCCCACTACAGGTAGGGGTGATCGGCGCCGGCAAGCATGGCAGCCGCTATGCCCGCCACATTCTCTCTGATGTCGAAGGCCTTAGCCTTGCGGCCATCAGTCGTCGCAGCGAGGAAGGCGGCCGTCTCGCCGCGCAACTTGGCTGTCACTGGTATGCCCAGTGGCAGGATTTGGTGGCAGCACCGGAGGTGGACTGCATCGTTGCTGCTCTGCCGCCCACCCTCAACCTGGATGTGGCCCGTGCCTGTGCCGAGGCCGGTAAGCCGCTGCTGCTGGAAAAACCCATGGCTGTCTCCGTTGACGCCGCCCAGACCATCTTTGATCTCTTCTGCGCCCGAAACATTCCGCTCACCATCGGGCACACCCTGCGCTACAACACCATCATCAAGGCGCTCAAAGAGCAGTTGCCCACCCTCGGTTCTCTCTACAGTGTAACCGCCAATCAACGGCTGGAGCCGGCGGCCCTGGCCTGGCTCGATCAACCCGAGCAGGCCGGTGCTGGGGTGAGTTTCCATTCGGCGGTTCATGTCTTTGATGCCCTCCATTTCATCACCGGCAAACAGATCCTGCGGGTGATGGCGCGCAGCCGTTGCCTGCATAGCACGCGGCTTGAGGATCATCTGGTGGCGCTGGTGGAGTTGGAGGGGGGCATCCTGGGAACGGTTGATTGCTCGAAAATCGGGCCAGCCCGCTGCGGACGCTTCGAGTTGATCGGCTCGCAGGGGCAGTTGCATGGGGATCAGGTACTGCATTTGTTGGAATCGGTGCATGGCGCACAGCGCACCACACTTGATTGCGCCGAGCCGGTGAGCACCTTGGTGCCACTCCTGCTCGATTGGTGCCGGTTCGTGCGGGGGGAAGGGGACAACCCCATTCCACCGGAGGCTGGGCTGACGGCGGTGAAAGTGGCTGCGGCCTGCCTGCGCTCGGCGGCCAAGGGGTGCTGGGAAGAGGTGTGAACGGGAGCAGTGGTCACTGCTCCCGTATTTTTTTGAACCCGCTCGGGATGGTTAATGCTTGAAGGAGCGTTGGCCGGTATACATCATGGCCACCTGGGGGGTGGCCTCGTTACAGGCCTGAATCGACTCGAAATCGCGGATGGAACCACCAGCCTGGAGAATGGCGCTGACACCCTCGCGAATACCGACGTCTGCACCATCTCGGAAGGGGAAGAAGGCATCGGAGATCATCACCGAGCCAGGAATTCCGGCGCGATCTGCCTTCACCTTGGCATCGATGGCCTCCTTGTCGGCCTTGTCGCGCTTACCCTGGGCAATCTCCAGCACCAGGTCGGCATAGGGAAGGCCGAAGGCATCGAAGCAGGTGACATCGGCATACTTGACGTAGGCCTTGTGGATGGCGATCTCGGCCACACCGACCCGGTCCTGCTCGCCGGCGCCGATGGCGGTGGTGCAGCCGTCCTTGACGTAAATCACTGAGTTGGAGGTGACGCCGTGCTCAACCGCCCAGCCAAAGAGCATGTCGTCGATTTCGCGCTGGGTGGGTTGGCGTTCGCAGGCGTATTGCACCCCCTTGTAGGTGGTGACGGCCGGTTTGAGATCCTGGGCTGAGCGGATGGAGTTGACGGCGGACTGTTGCACGATGATGCCACCGTCGATCAGCGATTTGAAATCGACAAAACGGTAGCGTTCAAACTCGGCCAGACGCGCGATACCGGCCATGCGGATGACACGCAGATTCTTGCGCCGGGCGAGAATTTCCAGCACGCCCTCTTCAAAATCCGGGGCGCAAACCACCTCTAGGTAATTCTGCGCCATCAACTCGGCGGTTTCTTTGTCCAATGGTAGGCTGGTCACCACCGCTCCGCCAAAGGCGGCAATGCGATCACAGCGGTTGGCCCGGTTGTAGGCATCGGCCAGACTGGTGCCGATGGCAGCACCGCAGGGGTTGTTGTGTTTGAGGATCACCGCTGCCGGTTTGTCGATCAGGTATTTGATGATGTTCAGGCCGTTGTCGACATCGGTGAGATTGATCTTGCCCGGATGTTTGCCCACCTGGACCATATCCTCAACGCTGATGGCACTCACCAGGCCGTTGCCCGGTTCAATATACTGGCAATCACCCAGCAGCAGGTTGCCGTTGACCAGTTCATAAAGGGCCGCTTCTTGGTCGGGATTCTCGCCATAGCGCAGGCCGCGTTCATCGATGCTGCCATCCTCCATGGGAATTTTCCAGGTTTTCTTGCGATAGACCAGGGTCTGATCACCAAAGGTGATGGTCATATCCAGGGGAAAGGAATCCCCCAGCAGGGTGGAATACATTTTTTTCAGATCAGTCATAGGGTTCAGGGCTCCGTAAAAAAAATCAATCGACGTACATCGGTTGAAGAAGGAAGAAAGGTTATTCCAGGAACTCTGCCTGGTTGAGGTAACTCAGCGGTTGCACGGTACTGTCAGCGCCAAAGGTGCAATGTTCAAGCACCGCGCCGGCTCCGACTCGCACCCGATCACCTAGGCGGCAATGGTGCAGGACAGCGCCGCTTTCGATGAGGCAGCCGCTGCCCAGGCAGGTGCCGCCACTGAGGCGGACGCCCGGTTGCAGGTGGCTGTCCGGGCCGATGGTGCAATCGACGGCGACCAGGATGGTCTCCGGCGATTCCAGCGTCACGCCGGCAAGCATCAACTCGCGGTTGCGGCGTTGCTGAAGAATCGTCTGCGCCTGGGCCAGTTCGACGCGCGAGTTGACCCCCAGCACATCGATGGCCTGAGGATGGAGAAAGGTGTGCACCGGCAGCCCCTGGGCATTGGCCAGGGCGACGATATCGGTCAGGTAGACCTCGCCCTGGGCGTTGTTGGTCCCCACCCGGCGCAGGGCGTCAAAGAGAAAAGCGCGGTTGACCAGGTAGATGCCGGCATTGATTTCCTTGATGCGACGCTGTTCGCTGCTGGCATCCTTCTCTTCGACTATGGCCTGGATTATTCCCCGGTCATCCTTGAGAATACGGCCATAGCCAAAAGGTTCCTCCACCAGGGTGGTCATCAACGTCAGGCTGGCCTGTTCGCGGTGGTGGCTGGCGATCATCTCGTGCAGGGTTTCGGCGCGAATGAGCGGTGTATCGCCGCAGAGAATCAGTACCTCGTCGTGGCCAGCGCAGGCGTCCTCGGCGCAGAGCACCGCATGACCGGTGCCCAGTTGCTGTTCTTGCAGCACCAGATTGACCGCATAGGGCGCCAGCGCCTGCTCGACCGCCTGGCGTTGGTGACCGATAATCACCGCGCATTGGTCGATACCGATATGACGTACCACATCGAGCACATGGTGGATCATCGGCCGAAAGAAAACCTGATGCAGCACCTTGGCCACGGTCGACTTCATCCGTGTCCCCTTGCCGGCGGCAAGGACAAAGGCAATGATGGATGGTTGCATGGATGCGTTCCTCAACAGAGAAGAGAAGGGGATAAACAAGCCACTTTAGAAAAAAAAGATCGGTTTGACAAGCACCACCTGGAGCGGCACAACCGGGGAAAAGACCGGTAATGGCGACGATACAGCAAAGACCGGGAAAAAAGGGATGCAAAGCCCGGTGAAGATTCGTACAGTGAGGCGGGCCAACAGCCGAAAGCTACTGCCGTTTGCGATAGAAAATAGACCACAATTGAAGAATATCTGATACGCGAGAAGACAAACGAATGCGACCACACGATCATGAGGTGCTGATCCTCGACGGCGCCTGCGGCACCAATCTGCAGGAAATGATAATCCCGGTCTCTGCCTGGCAAGGCAAGGATGGGTGCAACGAATTACTCAATTTGACCGCACCGGAGACCATCGTCGCCCTGCATAAAAGTTTCGTCGATGCTGGAGCCATGGTCATCGAAACCAACTCCTTTGGCGCCAGTCGCATCGTCCTTGAGGAGTATGGCTTGCAGGATCAGGTCGAGGCCATCAACCGCGCCGCCGTGGAAAATGCTCGCAAGGCTATCGGTGGTAAGGCAAATACCTATATTGCCGGCTCCATCGGGCCGGGCACCAAACTGCCATCACTGGGGCACATCAGCGTTGACGCCCTGGCCGCCGCCTATGTGGAGCAGGTGCGAGCCCTGGTGCTGGCGGGTGTGGACTTGTTGATCATCGAAACCTGCCAGGATCTGTTGCAAATCAAGACGGCCATGACCACCTGTTTCGAAACCTTGGAATCGCTTGGCACCGACATACCGGTGATGGCTTCGGTGACCATCGAACGCACCGGCACCATGCTGGTGGGCACCGATATCGCGGCAGCGGCGGTCACCTTTGAGCCGTTCCCGATTTTTTCCTTTGGCCTCAACTGCGCCACCGGCCCCCAGGATATGGAGTCGCATATCCGCTGGCTGAGCCGCAATTGGCCGGGGCGCATCTCCTGTGTGCCCAACCAGGGTTTACCCGAGGTGGTGCAGGGCAAGACCTGCTACTCGCTTACCCCGCAGCGCTATGCCCAGGAGATGAAACGCTTTATCACCGAGTACGGGGTGAGTGTGGTCGGTGGGTGCTGCGGCACTACAGCGGCCCATATCAAGGCCTTGGTTGAAACCCTTGCCGGTGTTAAGCCTGGCGTTAGGGAGGTGATCGCATGAAACCATCGGTTGCCAGTCTCTATCAGGCCGTTGAATTGCAACAGGAGATTCCGCCGCTGTTGATCGGTGAGCGGGCCAACTCCAATGGCTCCAAAAAATTCCGTGAACTGCTGTTGGCCGATGATTACCAAGCCTGTCTCAAAATTGCGGTGGAACAGGAAAACAAAGGGGCCCATATCATCGATCTGTGCACCGCCTATGCCGGTCGTGACGAACTCAAGGACCTGACCACTCTGGTCAGCCTTTGCGCTTCGAGTCTGAAAGCGCCGTTGATGATCGATTCGACCACACCGGAGTGCATTGAAACCTGCCTGCGTATCTATCCAGGCCGGGCGATTGTCAACTCGGTCAATCTTGAAGATGGCGGTGTCAATATCCGCCGCGTCTGCAAGGCGGCTAAGAAGTATGGTGCGGCGGTGGTGGCACTGACCATTGACGGGCAGGGCATGGCCATGACCGCCAACGAGAAGATTCGTATCGCCAAGGCCATTCATGCCATTGCTGTGGAGGAGTGTGGTCTGCGTTCCCAGGACCTGCTCTTTGACTGCCTCACTTTCACCGTTGGCTCCGGTGATGATACCCTGCGAGATGCCGCCATCCAGACCATCGAGGGTATTCGCCTGATCAAGAGCGAGTTGCCGGGCTGCCTGACGGTGCTCGGACTGAGTAACATCTCCTTTGGCCTGGCACCCCAGGCCCGGCGTATCCTTAATTCAGTCTTTCTTCATGAGGCGGTCAATGCTGGGCTTGACGCCGCCATCGTCGATGCCGCCAAGATCCTGCCCCTGGCGCGTATCTCTGAAGAAGACCGGGAGATCTGTTTGGATCTGCTCTCCAACCGCAAAAGGGAGGGTGAGAAAGATCCGCTGATGCGCTTCATCGACCATTTCAGCGGCAAGACGGCGACCACAGGAGAAGAAGAGCAGGGGAGCGTCCGCACAGTTGAAGAGCAACTCTTTGCCAAGGTTATGGATGGCGATAAGGATGGACTGGAGGATCTGCTGGCCATTTTGCGGCAGCGGTTCAAGCCCATTGATATTATCAACCAAATTCTTGTGCCGGCCATGCGCCATGTGGGCGAGTTGTTTGGCAAAGGTGAGATTCTTCTGCCCTTTGTGCTGCAATCCGCCGAGGTGATGAAGGCCTCGGTTTCCCTGCTTGAACCCTTTATGGAGCGAAGCGACGGCGATTCGGCCACCAAGATCCTGTTGGCCACCGTCCAGGGAGATGTGCACGATATCGGCAAAAATCTGGTGGACATCATCCTCAGCAACAACGGCTACAAGGTCTACAATATCGGCATTAAAATGCCGGTTGAAACCATCATCGAAAAGGCCAAAGAGTACAACGTGGATATGATTGGCCTCTCCGGTTTGTTGGTCAAATCCGCCCTGGTGATGCAGGACTCCATGCCGCAGTACCGCGAAGCCGGGTTACAGGTGCCCATTCTTCTCGGAGGTGCGGCGTTGACCCCCAAATTTGTCGCCGAATCCTGTGTCCCGGCCTATCCGGCGCCGGTGGTGTATTGTTCCGATGCCTTTGCCGGACTGCGGGCGGTGCAACAATTTGAAGCCGGCATTTTGGAGGCCACCGAGTATGACAGTGGTTCCGCCACCAAACCAATGAAACCTGGGGTCAAGGTTCTGGAAATAGATCGTTCCAATCCCGTACCGACACCGCCTTTTTGGGGGCAGCGCTATGTGGAGGAACTTGATCCGAGTTTACTTTTTCCACTGATCAATGAACAGGCGCTGTTTCGCGGTCGCTGGGGGTACCGCCGTGGCAAGATGGCAGCGGCAGAGTATGAGTCGCTTATTGAGGGAACGGTGCGCCCGATGTACCAGCAACTGATGGAGCGGGCCATCGGCGAGGGCTGGCTGCAACCGAAAATCAGTTACGGGTACTTCCACGCGCACGTCAAGGAAAACACGCTGCTGGTTGAGTCCGAGGGACAGGAATACGCGTTTACCTTTCCACGGCAGGCCGAGGCTCCGTTCCTGTGCATTACCGACTATTTCAAGTCAGCAACAGAGGGGGGGGACGTAGCCGGTTTTTTTGTGGTCACCATCGGTTCCGCCATCGGTGAGGAGATCGCCGAACTCTACCAGGCCAACAGCTATCACGATTACCTCATGCTTCATGGGTTCAGTGTCGAGGTGACCGATGCTTTGGCTGAATATTGGCACCGGATCATGCGTCACGAGTTGCGCATCGAAGGAGCAGGGGAGGACAACGTCTATGGCGCGGTAACCCAGGAATATCAGGGCTCACGCTACGGCTTTGGCTATCCGGCCTGCCCGGACCTGGATGCCCATAAACCGCTCTTTGCCTTCCTCAAACCGGAGGGCATTGGTATTAGCCTGACCGAGAACATGCAGATGGTCCCCGAGCAGACCACATCGGCCATCGTGGCCCATCATCCCCAAGCCAAATATTTTGCGGTGTGAGTATGGAGACAACGTCTGAACGGTATATCTGTGCCAACTGCGGTTACATCTATGATCCAAAAGTAGGTGATGCGATGAACGCAATTCCCAGTGGAACAACCTTTGCGCAATTGCCGGACGAATGGGTCTGCCCTATGTGCTATGCGTCCAAGGATCAGTTTGATTTGCTTGATTAGAGTCGTTTAACTTCTGAAACGAAAAAAGCCCATCCTCCAAAGTTAAGTGGGGATGGGCTTTCTTTTGTCTTCAGGTTTTGTGACGCACGACGGGAGGGGACGGATGTTCTGGCGAATCTCCCCGATGCCCGGTTGCTGGATCGGTGGTGATAAAATCCCCCCCCCCAAAAAAAAAGCCCTCAATCGCGAGAGCGATTGAGGACTTAGAAAGGAATCGGCGGCGACCTACTCTCCCACACAGTCTCCCGTGCAGTACCATCGGCGC
>CAZXHS010000008.1:0-205967 GCA_964639845.1 uncultured Desulfobulbus sp.
CGAGCAACGAGGCGCCAATATACAGACCTCAGTCCCTAACGTCAATATTTATTTCTCCCCATTTTGCATTTTTCGCAGCAACCGCTTCCCTATGATGAAGGAGGTTGGTTTTCTGTTTGCCTCGTGCCTATGGCATATCGTATCATTGGGAAACTATCGCTCTCCCACGTTTTGTCATAATACGTGGGGTAATTCCCAGTCCTTGTTTCTATGGATGACATTACCGCACAGTTGCTTCGTCAATTACCGTCAGTCAATGAATGTCTCGATAGGCTTGTCGCAACCCCAAACTTTGATACCGTCCCTTATGGACGGTTGAAGCATTGTATACGGCTCTTTTTATCGCAAACACGGCAACGGATATTATCTGGTCAGTCTTTACCGGAAAACCTAAAAGAATCCTTGCAGTGGTATAACCAACTTGCCACTTTTATTCACAAATATCATCAGCCAAGCTTGAAAAGGGTAATCAACGGCACAGGGGTGATCGTGCATACCAACCTCGGCCGATCATTACTTCCTGATTCTTCACTTGCTGTCCTACTCGCTACTGCCTCTTCTCCCTCTAATCTTGAACTTGATTTATATACCGGGCGGCGTGGTTCGCGTTATTCGCACGTCGAGGACTTATTATGCGAACTGACCGGTGCTGAATCCGCTCTGGTCGTTAATAACAATGCAGCAGCTGTGTTGATTGCCTTGGAAACCCTTGCCAAAGGGAAGGAGGCGATTGTTTCACGGGGGCAACTTGTCGAAATTGGTGGTTCATTTCGTATTCCCGATATTATGTTGCGTAGTGGCGCTCGTCTGGTCGAGGTGGGCTCGACAAACCGCACCCATCCTAATGATTATGCCAATGCGATAACCGCAGAAACAGCTCTTTTGTTGCGGGTTCATTGTAGTAATTTTCGAATAGTTGGCTTTACTCATGAAGTTGATGCGGTGGGCCTCGTTAGATTAGGCAAG
Organism: uncultured Desulfobulbus sp.; assembly: GCA_964639845.1. GTDB lineage: Bacteria > Desulfobacterota > Desulfobulbia > Desulfobulbales > Desulfobulbaceae > Desulfobulbus. The sequence goes on from CAZXHS010000008.1 coordinate 967, forward strand.
CAACATCATGTGGTTACAATGGAGGATCTTGGTTCAGGATGCTTGGTTGATCTTTCACCCTTTGGGTTGGCAAAAGAACCCCTTGTTCAAGAGGTCGTGGCTAGCGGAATGGATGTTGTAACCTTCAGTGGTGATAAGTTGTTGGGTGGTCCTCAGGCCGGCATCATCGTTGGGGCAAAGAACCAGATTGATCAGATCAAACGCAACCCACTGAACCGTGCCCTGCGTATTGACAAGTTTACTTTGGCAGCGCTTGAATCAGTGTTGCGGCTTTATCTTGATCAAACACAGGCCGTACGGGATATTCCTACCTTGGCCATGATCGCCCTTCCTGAATCCACTCTCCATCAACGTGCGGTTGATTTCAGTGGCCGATGCGAGGCCACCATGTTGGATTTGTGTTGCTTTGCACCGGCAGCTGTTTATTCGCAGGTCGGTGGTGGGGCGCTTCCCGAACAGAATCTTCCCAGTTGGGCTGTGAAGCTACTCCCCAAAACCATGAAAATAAGTCGGTTGGAAAAAAGGCTGCGTGCGGCCACAATTCCGGTCATGGGGAGGGTTGAACACGATAGCCTGCTGCTTGATTTGCGCACTGTAAAGGTGGCTGAAGAAGACCAGCTTTTTAGTAGTCTCCAGGAAGCCTTGGCCTCCCCTGACGTCGAATAGATTTTTTGCCAATGTAGAAAACCTCCATGCTTGTACTTGATGATTTTTTCATATTGTATCAAGGCTTTTCTGATGCTGTCGCTGCACAGCTACCTCTTCCCTGCACAGTTGATCTTTATGCATTGACGCCAGAAGGGGCTATGGAACCTTTGCTCGACCATCTACAAGGTGGACGAACCAAAGTCCCGGATGACATTCTCGCCATCACCAAACCATGGCAGGCTGATGAGCAGCTTATTTTTCCTTTTCCCTTGTCGACACAAGAAATGGCGACCGCCGTGGTGAGTGATGTTGACGCAACTTTTTTGCGGAAGATGTCGGCATCATGGTTACGGGAGGTGCGGGAAGGTCTGGTTGAACGCTTTGGCTTGCTTCGTCTTGGATGCGTCGATCCGGAAACCGGGTTGTATAACCGACGTGCATTGCAGATGATGCTGAGCAGTGACAACGCACGACAGGGCGGTTTTTTTCTTCTTATCAATACTGTTTTTTTGCGAAAATCTGCCATTGGTATATTGCAGAAATGGCGTGAAATTGCTGAGTTGTTGCCAGTGGTGGCGCGGGGGCAGTATTTTTCTTTTGGTTTTGGAGTGTTCGGTTTGTATTTGTCTCATCAATCCCGACAGGGTGCCCTGAAAATCGCTCGTACTCTGCAGATTCAGCTCCGTCGTGAAGGGATGAGCAAGGTGCAAATCGGCGTAGCTCGTCTCTCTCCCATGACTGAGTCCACCGGTGAGGAGATGATGCACCGATTTCAACGGGCTCTTGGCGTTGCAGAACAGCGGGGACCTTTTGGCCTATGTGATATCGATGCCGTTGAAGCCCGTCATCCTTATCCAATGTTTAGTGTTTCTAGTGAGTTGCGGTGGAAGGGGCAGCGATGTTGGCGTGGTCAGCAGCGGTTCACCATGGCTCTGATCAGTTTTCAGTCCATACCGGAAACCTTGGACGGGTGGCCGCATCTGATTACTGACATGGTGGAGCGCTATGCTGGAAAGGTGATTGCCGAGCTGCCTGAAGTATTGCTTATCTTTGCTGATAAGGGACAGGATGCCGTTGTTGGCGGCGTCGAGGCGGTGATCGACGATGCCCGCAAACGATTTGGCCAGGAGAGCTTCGTAGCCGGGGTTGCCTCATGGCCCCAACTCGATTGCACTAAACTGGAAGTCTTTGCCAACTGCCGCAAGGCACAACGTCACGCCACGTTTCTTGGGCCCGGATCTGTGGTGTTTTTCGACCACCTCAGTCTAAATATCAGTGGTGATGCGTTTTTTGACGAAGGCGATTACCGGACCGCCCTGCACGAATATCGACGTGGCCTGCGGCTCAAGCCCAACGATGTCAATTTGATCAACAGTCTGGGCGTGGCTCTAGTCGAGTGTAATCAACTGCGAGCAGCGGCAAAGTGCTTTCAGGATGCCTTGGCCCTCGAACCAGAAAATTACATGGCCCTGGTCAATCTGGGACGGGTTCGTCAGAGTCTGGGGCAACAGGATGGGGCGTTGGAATGTTTCGAGCGCGCCTATGCATCGTATGGCGAGGATCGGGCCGCAGGTCAGGAGTTGTTCCTGCCACTGGGTTGGTTGTCGCTGGCGGCCGGGAAATCAAAGCAGGCTATTGCCGTATTGAGTCGATATTTGGAACGAACCGGTCATGAACAGGAATATTTACCGTATCGTCTGCTCGGACTTGGTTACTTGGAACAGGGACAGGCAGATAAGGCCATCCTGGTCTGCCAGCAAGCGCTTAAACTCCTGCCCCATGACAGCATTGCCTTGAGTGTTCTCGGACTGCTCTATGTCGAACAAGGGGAGGGGAGTGAATTGGGCCTGTCCCTGTGCGACAAGGCGCTGGCTCTGGATAATTTTAATCCCGATCACTGGTATCGGTTGGCCAGGGCGCAACTGCATATCGGTAATGGCACCGCAGCTCTGGAGGCATGCCAGCAGTGTTTACGGCTGCAACGCAATCATGTGGCTGGAGTTGTGCTGCTGGCGATGATCCAGCGAAGCAAGGGGCAGATCCGTCAGGCCCGGCGTGCCTTGTTCAAGGCGTTGACCATAAAGGGATGCACACCAGCACTGGTTGAACAAATCAACAACCAGCTAGCTGTGTTGTAACCTGTCTACGAGGTGCAAGGGTCTGCGAGCATGATATGGCTTGTGATGGTCATTCACCGGAGGCTCTTTTAAAAAAGGTGGCAGGCCTTCCCATTGTTTTTGCTAAAATAATTTTCATCGGTTGATTGAATACAACGAATATCTAAGGAGCAAAGTGTCATGGCCCAGATAGATGCTTTTTTTAAGTTGATGAACGACGAGGGTGCCTCGGATTTGCATATGATGGCCGGTCAACAACCGGTTCTGCGTATCCGTGGTGATATGGAACGGGTAAAGTTCAAGGTGATGGATAACGAAGGGCTCAAAAGCATGCTCTATGAAATCTGCCCGGAGGACAAAATAAAAATCTTCGAGGAAGGCGGAGATTTGGATTTTGGCTATGAAATTCCTGGGTTGGCCCGCTACCGTTGTAACTTTTTTCAACAGAAATACGGAATTGGTGCGGTCTTTCGTGAGATTCCCAGCGATATTCTCACCTGCGACCAATTGGGATTGCCCAAGGTTGTTTCGCGACTTTCCTCGCTCCCCAAAGGCTTGGTGCTGGTGACCGGTCCCACCGGTTCGGGTAAATCCACTACCTTGGCCGCCATCATCGATGAGTGCAACAAAACACGCAAGGATCACATCCTTACCATTGAGGATCCCATCGAGTTTGTGCATAAAAGTCAGAACTGCATTGTCAATCACCGTGAGGTCGGCACCCATACGCGGAGTTTTTCCGCAGCCCTGCGCGGCGCCCTGCGTGAAGATCCGGATATCATTCTGGTGGGCGAGATGCGCGATCTGGAGACCATCGCCCTGGCGATGGAGGCCTCGATGACCGGTCACCTGGTCTTTGGCACCTTGCACACCATGAATGCGATGAAGACGGTGGATCGCGTGGTGGAAATCTTTCCGGCCAACCAGCAGGGGCAGGTACGCTCGACCCTGGCAGATGCCCTGCGCGCGGTGGTCTCGCAGACGCTGTTCAAGCGGGTGGATATCAAGGGCCGGGTAGCGGCTTTGGAAATCCTGATTTGTACTCCGGCGGTACGGAATCTTATCCGTGAAGGCAAAACCTACCAGATCCCCTCGATCATGCAGACCGGAAAAAAATTTGGTATGCAGACCTTAGACGATGCCATCTTTGAGTTGCTGGAAAAGAAGAAGATCAGCGCCGAAGACGCCTATATGAATTGTTACGAAAAGGGCCGGTTCGTTAAATACCTGCACAGCCAGCCATCGGATTTCACCGAAATCTGATCACCGTCTTCAGGTTTTCCGTCGCTATATTCACCATCAAGGGGGTGGCGAGCAACGCGTTGCTCGCCACCCCCTTGATTTTTAAACAGACCCTGCTTGGGCGCTGAAGGGGGACGGTTTTAGCAATTAATCAAGACTATGCTGTGTAATGCAGGCGGCCAGTACTTTTCGTTGGGCTTGGCTGAGGTGGATGAAGCGGGTGCTGTAGTTGACGGTGGTGGTGCGGTGACCGGCGATGTCCATCAACTGTTCGTTGGTGGCGACAATTTCAGCGGAAATCTGCTCCAGCGATGAACCGTCATGGCAATTGTAAAGATCGATCGATAAACGAGGACTGGCAAAGGGTGCGGCCCGGTACTGCTGCTGAAAGCAAAGGCCGCCTTCACTGAGATTTTGGATGCGCGCGTACTGGCCTGTATTATCGTTGATGCGAACCAGAAAGTGCGATGGCATGCGCATTCGTTTGCTTTTGCGATATTCCTTGCTGATCGAAAAGGGAAAAAAATAGATCAGCTGTTGGGAGCAATCGGCACAGGCATAGGCGTGAACAAGCGGCAGAGCTGCCAATCGAGAGATGGCAGGACGATCAATGAGGTTTTTGCCGCCACAGGCGGGGCATTTTTTGCCGAAGACCGTCATGGATGACACCCACAGTTAAAGGGGATTGCAAGACCCGCCCAGAATAAAGCGATTGGAGCATTCTTGCAAGCGACACTTCATATCCGTGAAGGTATTGCTCGCCTGATTGTATGTGTAGGCTGGGCCGGCGAAGGTGGTCACGCGCAACCCCAGACCATCGCTGATACAGGTAATGGTTCCCACCTGGGCAGTCACTAAGGGCAGGCGTCGCTGCTGTTGCCAGGCGTCAAGGTGTTGAGGTGACGGAAGCACTCCCTTGCGCTGGCGGCCGGCTGAAACCACAATCAAAGCCGGATTAACGGCGCGGATAAATGGTGCAGATGCTGAACCAGGGCTGCCGTGATGGGGCGCCAGCAGGATTTTGGCACGCAGATCTGCCCCGGAATTGATCAGCATTTGTTCGCTGTTTACGCCAAGATCGGCTGGAAACAACAAGCCCTGTCCGTTGTGGTGATAGGAAATGACCAGGCTGCGGTCATTGGTGGTCCAGGCAGGTGATTCCTGCAAACCTGGCATACCCAGACAGTGAACAGCAAATCCCTCTCCCTGAGCCAGCACCCTGCCAGCAGTAGCCTGTTGGCAGGGGATATTGAGACGTTGAGCCAGTTGCAACAGCTCGCCATACTCTTGCTCTTCACCCGGATCACCATTGATGATCAATCGCCTGGGGCGAAAGCGCTCCAGCAGAAAGGGCAAACCATTGAAATGATCACCGTGCGGATGGGTGATCACCATGGTGTCGAGCCGCCACAGTCGCAGATACCAGAGGAAGGGCGCTATCAATTGCTCGCCGGTGTCGAAGCGATCAGTGCGATAGCCGCCTCCATCGATGAGCATGGTCGTTTGGTCGGGCAGTTGGAGAAGCGTTGAACTGCCCTGGCCAACGTCGATGAAATGGACGCGCGATTGAGCTGTTGGCCCTGTTTTTCCAGGAAAAGGGCAGAAAGACGCAGCCAGCCCGATACAGAGCAGTCCGAGCAAAAGACGCCGGTAGGGCAGGGGCGGGCGATACAACAGGAGCCACAGGGCCAGGAGGTAAGCAGCTATCTCAAAGATCGAGGGAGTAATGGTCCACAGGGAGAGGGCCGGGAATTGCGGCAGCGGATCAAGCAACCACAACGTCAGTTGCACGCCGAGGCTGCCAAACTGCAAGCAGAGTGCCGCCAGTCCGGGGGATAGCGGTTCCAGCAGCAGTGCCACCAATCCTGCCGGCAGTGCCCAAAGGCAGAGCAGCGGTTCGATCAGCAGATTCATGAACGGGCCGATAAGCGGGAAGCGGTTGAAATGAAACAGGACAATGGGCAGGGTGCCGGCGGTGGCGGCCAGGGACACGTAGAGCATCGACAGGACCGTCTGCCCGCTGCGGCGCAGGAAACGTTGCCAGGTTGGGCAATCCGGACAATCAACAGCAAACAGCGGCAGCCGGGGATAGATAAGGTTGATGGCCAGAACCGCCGCAAAAGAAAGCTGGAAAGAAGCGGTCATCAGGGCCAGGGGATGGAGGGCTAGAACCAGCAGGGCCGCAGCGGCGATCAGGGGCAGCATCGAACGCTGGCGCCGCAGTAGCACCGCCGTCAACACCAGCATGGCGGTGATTACCGCCCGCAGGGCCGGGACGTTCATGCCGGCAATGAACACATACAAAAGCAACACCGGTGCGGTCAGTGCCAGAGCCAGGGTCGGCACATGGGTGTGCAGCAAGAGCCACTGGCTGCGTTTGAGGGCCAGGGTGATCAGGGCTAGCGCGAATAACCCCAGCAGGCTGAAATGAAGTCCTGATATGGAAAGTACATGAAAACAGCCACTAACCTTGAAGGCTTCCAGGGTGTGGGGCGAGATATTCATCATTGAGCCGATGAGCAGGGCCTGGAAGACGCCGGCCTCCTCGCGGGACAGGTGCTGCTCGAGAAAAGCGGCGCTATGCTGCCTGATCTGTTCCGGATAAAAACGTAGCGCAGCTATTTGGCTAAAAAGCGTTGTTGCCTGCGATGGTTCGCTGACCAGTTCGATGGCCTGCGCCGATTCCACCCAGGCCGAACAAAAAATATCTTTGGCCGCCATGTGCAACCGGTAATCAAAGGTGCCCGGGGTTTGATAGCGCTGGATGCGTTCGATGGAGGCGATGGCCATCACCCGCTGCCCCGCCGTGAAGGTTGGCGGTAATCGGTCCTGCACGGTGAGTTGCAGCCGACCTCGTATCGGCTGGAAGGAGGATGGCCGATGTGTGCCGTGCTGGAGCAGGGATTCACAATCCAGCAACAGGCGGGTGGCGCTGCCGTTGAACTCAGGCATCTCAAGGATGGTGCCTACCACCGTGGCCCTGGTTTTTTCCGTGATATGGCGGAAAAGATGATTGTGTGCGGAAGGGGGCTGAAGAGCGGTGTGGGTGTGGAGAATGCCCACCAGCACAAAAAAGGGCAGGGCGATAAGGGGCCGTAGCGTTGGAGAGGCCAGGAGGCCAATGCCCACCAGTGCGGCCATCAGCGGCGTAGTGATCAGTTGCAGCAAGGCATGATCGTAACTACTTCCCAGCAACCAGGCACCAACGGCCCCACTTATATAACTCAGGGCCACCCAGACCAGCAGATGATGCGCACAGTGCTGCCGCAGCCCCTGCATCCAATCACCCCCCCAGTTTTGCTCCAGCCAGCACTTGATCGATCATGGCCAGGTGATTGGCGACCACGCCCCGATGCGCCGCCACGCAGTCGGCAGCCCGTTGTCCCATGGCCTTTGCTGCTGCGGTATCCACGAGTAATTGCCGTAATCGCTGCTCCAGTTCGATGGCGTCACCCACCTGCCAGGCCCCGCCCTGATCGATCAATTCCTGAGCTATCTCGCTGAAATCCTCCATGTGCTTTCCAAAGAGTACCGGCACGCCCACCGCCGCCGGTTCCAGAGGATTGTGGCCGCCACTGGCAACCAGGCTGCCGCCGACAAAAACCATGTCCGCCATGACGTAACAGCCTGCCAATTCGCCGATGGTATCGAGTATGAGCAGGGGGCCCGGCATCTCCTTGCCGGTGGTGCGGCGGCGGCAATCAAGCCCCTGGGCTACGGCAAGGTTTTGAATCTCGTCGCTGCGCTCGATATTGCGCGGGGCTATAAGTAGTTGCAGGGTGGGAAAACTCCGGATCAGACGGGAAAATACGGCAGAAATAATGGCTTCCTCACCGGCATGGGTCGAACCGCAGATCCACAAGGGGGCAGTCGCGGCAAAGCCGTAACTCGATTTGCACTCCTGTTGAGGGCAGGGAGGATTGGTCAGGGGGGTAGCGTTGCGGCTATCGAATTTGAGGTTGCCCAGAGTGGTGATGCGAGCAGCATCAATGCCAAGCGTTTGCAGGTTGCGGGCATCGCTTTCACTCTGCATGGCGAGCAGGCTGAAACAGGCAAACATGGGGCGAAAGAGCAGGGCGAGGCGTTGGTAGCGGGCCAGGGAACGGGCAGAGATCCGCCCATTGACCAGAATCGCCGGGATGCGGTGCAACCGCAGGCTCAGCAGCCAGTGCGGCCAGAAATCAGTTTCCACCTGAATGAAGCAATCCGGGCGGATGGTGTGCAGAAAAAAAGGCACCACCGGGCCAAGATCAAGCGGCGCGGCGATAAGACGGTCTACCCAAGGAGCAAGCAAGGTGGCCGCTACCTCGGCTCCGGATTTGGTGGTCGCCGAAAAGAGCAGTACTGCCTGGGGATATTGTTGTCGAAGGCCTTGCACCAGTGGCACAGCCGAGGTGACCTCGCCCACCGAGAGGGCGTGGACCCAGAAAATCGGGGGCTTGCCCTTGGCCTGCTGCAAGGGGGCGATTGCCTCCTTTAGCCCCCAGCCCAGGCGTTGCCCCAGACGCTGGCGATGTTTAGCCCGTCGCAATAATAAGGGGAACATGGGCAGGGCACAGAGCAACAATAGGCTGGAAAAAACCTGGTAGAGAAGACAAAAAATGCGCATGGAGACGTGCCTGTGAATTGTGGGGGGACAAGAGAGACTGCCTCTTCCTTACCAGGATTCCACCTGCCTGTCGAAGGAGAAGCGCCGACTGCTGTGGTCGTTTCTGGGGTTCGTTCTTGCTGGTTGAGCTTATGCCGAATTATTGTTTGTATTTTTTGGTGAGTGAGAAAAAAATGTGAATATGTTTGATGAATGCTGAATTTTATTCTTGTCAGGTGTGGGTGATCGCATTAGGGTGCCCTGTCAGTAACAGGGAAAAGAAAACCCGTGGTGTCGGGTCCAGCGAGGAGCACTGATGCTTGATGAAATCAGCTTGAAAATACTCAAGATCCTTCAAGAGAAGGCACGCATCCCCAACGTCGAAGTGGCACGCCAGGTGGAAATGGCGCCTTCAGCGGTGCTGGAGCGTATCCGCAAGCTGGAGCGTCAGGGCTTTATCGATGGCTACGAGGTGCGCCTCAACCCCGAGCGCTTTGATCGCCGCCTGATCGCCTTTATCGAGGTGCGAGCCAGGGCGGTAGGGGATAATGCCCAAACCGGGGCAGCTCTGGCAGCCATTCCTGAGGTGCAGGAGGTGCATTATGTGACCGGCCTCGATGGCTACCTCGTCAAGCTGCGCATCGCCGACACCACCGAGTTGGCCACCATCATTCGGGAGCGGATCGCGGTTATCGCCGAGGTCGTCTCCACCCGCACCACCACCGTTCTCCATACCTATAAAGAGACCGCGCGCATCCCCATCCGCGGCTGAACCATTCGAGGAACCCGCCATGCCGATGTCACAAGCCTTCAAAGACCGTCTTTTTCCCCACCTGCCCGCCATCGTCAGCCATTACGGTACGCCCTTTCATATCTACGACGAGATCGGCATCCGCGAAACCGGCCGCCGTTTGCAGGCAGCCTTTGCCGATATTCCGGTGTTCCGCGAATATTATGCGGTCAAGGCTCTGCCCAATCCGGCCATTTTGGCGATCATGCAGGATATGGGCTTTGGCTTTGATTGCAGCTCGATCACCGAACTGATGTTGGCCCGTCAGTTGGGAGCCACGCCCGAGGACATTATGTTCACCTCCAACAACACCAGCCCTGAGGATTTCGCTGCCGCTGCCAGCGAGGGCGGTTGTGTCCTCAATCTCGATGACATCAACCTCATCGATAAGGTGCCAGAGATGCCGGAGCTGATCTGTTTTCGCTACAATCCCGGCCGCCGCCGCACCGGCAACGATATCATCGGCAAACCGGAGGAGGCCAAATACGGGGTCAGCCACGAGCAGATTATCGAGGCTTACCGCCAAGTCCAGGCCAAGGGCGCCAAGCGATTCGGCCTGCACACCATGCTCGCCTCCAACGAACTCCATTACAGTTACATGGTGCAGACCGCAGCTATGCTGCTGGAACTGGTGGAGACCATCGGCAAGGAGCTTGGTATCCGTTTCGAGTTCATCAATATCGGTGGTGGCTTGGGCATCCCCTATCTGCCCGAGCACGATCCCCTCAACATCGAGGCCATGGGCGAGGAGATCACTACGCTTTTTGTCGATTTCCAGGATCGCTTCGGCTATTGCCCGGCGCTCTATATGGAGAGCGGCCGCTACATGACCGGTCCGCACGGCGCCCTGGTGGTACAGGCCATCAACCGCAAGGATATCTACCGCACCTATATCGGTGTCGATGCCTGCATGTCCGCCCTGATGCGCCCGGCCCTCTATGGTGCCTACCATCACATCGAGGTACTGGGCAAAGAGAATAGCGCTGGCACCGAGGTGGTTGATGTGGTTGGCTCGCTGTGCGAAAACAACGACAAATTCGCCGTGCAACGGCCGCTACCGAAGATCGTTGATGGCGATATCCTCATTATCCAGGATTCCGGAGCGCATGGCCATGCCATGGGCTTTAATTACAATGGCAAGATGCGGCCCCAGGAGTTGTTGCTCTGGCAAGAGGGCAAGGTGCGGCTGATTCGACGCGAGGAACGGCCGGAGGATTATTTTGCCACCTTGCAATTCGAGGAAAAGGTGTTGTCGCTGTGAGGCAACGCCCTTGAATCTGTTGCTGATTGAACCTGAGGAATTGAGTGGTGAGGAAGTCATCCTCACCGGCCGCCGCGCCGAGCATTTGCGCAAGGTGCTCAAAGTGGCGCCAGGTGCAACGGTGCGGCTTGGCGTGGTGCAGGGGCAGGTGGGCATTGGCCGGGTGCTGACCGTTGAAGGTGATGCCGTGCATTTGGCAGTGGAACTTTCCCACCAACCGGTCTGTGATCTGCACGTCGAGCTGATCCTCGCCCTGCCACGGCCGATCATGCTGCAACGCATCCTCAAACAGGCCACGGTGCTGGGGGTGCGGCGTGTTCATCTCATTCGCTCGCGGCGGGTGGAGAAATCCTTTTTCCATAGCCCGGTGCTGGAGCCGGAAAAGATTCGTGCTCTCCTCTTGGAGGGTATGGAGCAGGCCATGGATACCTGGCTGCCCGAGGTACACATTCATCACCAGTTCAAACCCTTTGTCGAGGATGTGCTGCCGACCTTGCCCGGCCAGGGGTTGATCGCCGATCCCGGCGGTGCCGGCAGCCTGGCTGGCATCCCGGTCTCCGGTGAGCCGGGCCAGCGGTTGCTCTTGGCCGTGGGTCCGGAAGGAGGTTGGTCCGACTATGAACTGCAATGCTTTGCCGAGCGAGGTTTTTACGGTTTCACCATGGGTAACCGCATCCTCCATGTCGATACCGCCACCGTGGCGTTGCTCGCCCAGTTGCAACTCCTCTACGATCTGCGAAAACGCTGAACCATCTTGCCGGTGAGCAGGGTAAACTCCGGCAGCCGCAGCAGTTGCAATCCCCCCGCATAGATCGCCACCGCCACGCCGATGGTGAGCGCCAAGGCAACGATCTGCATCAGCATCGACCCCTGTATCCACGCAGCCAAACTCCGTTGCACCAGGGCAATGGCAGCACACATCACACCACAAGCGAGAATAATCTTGCCCAGCCCCCGTAGCAGATAGCCCAGCGGATAGCCGCCGAGTTTGCGGTAAAGCACACCGCTTAAAAAGAAAAAGTTGAGGATCATGGCCGCCGAGGTGGACAGGGCAATGCCCCGGTGCTGGAGCGCGTCGATCACCAGGGTGATGGTAAGGATGTTGATGCCGACGCCGAGAAAGCTGCCGATCACCGGAAACTTGGTGTTGCCGATGGCATAGAACACCGGCACCATCACCTTGATCGCCGCGTAGGCAAAAAGCCCGATGGCGTAGTAGCTGAGGGCGTCGGCGGTGTGCAGGGTGTCCATGGCGGTGAAGGCGCCGTGCTCGAAGATGAGGCGGATGATCGGTTTGGCAAGCAGCACCAGTCCGGCGGTGGCGGGCACGGCCAGGGCAAAGACCAGCACCAGCGAGGAGATGAAGGTCTGCTTGAGGCTGAGCAGATCCTTGTCCGCTGCCTGTTTTGCTAGTACCGGCATCACCGCAATCGACAGCGCCACGCCAAAGACGCCAATGGGCAGTTGCACCAGGCGAAAGGCATAATTGAGCCAGGAGACCGAGCCCTCCACACAGGAGGCCGCAAAGTTGGTGTTGATGAAGATATTGATCTGGGTGGCGGAGAGGCCGATGGTGGCCGGCAGCATCAGTAGCAGAATGCGGCGCAGACCGGGATCGCCGGGATGGAAGTTGGGGCGGAACTGAAAGCCGACGCGAAACAAGGTGGGCACCTGCATCAACAGCTGCAAGGCGCCGCCGATCAAGGTGCCCCAGGCCATGCCAGCAATGGCCGGTTGGCCGAATTTGGGCAGCAGCCAGGCCAGGCTGAGGCCGCCGATGATCGAGCCCAGATTGAAAAAGGTCGAACTCATCGCTGGCACGAAAAACTTACCCTTGGTATTGAGCATGCCCATCACCACTGCGGCCAGCGACACAAAGAGCAGAAAGGGGAACATGATGCGGGTGAGGCCAACGGTAAGTTCGGTCTTGCCGGTCACCTGGGCAAAATCAGGAGCCAGGAGATGAACGATCGGCTCGGCCCAGTAGAGGCCGATCAAGGTGAGGATACTGATCAGTAGAGCAAAAAATACCAGTACGTTGCCTGCTAATCGCCAGGTAGCCTCGGCGCCGCGCTTGGTATTATACTCGGTGAACACGGTGACAAAGGCCGCCGACAGCGCCCCTTCAGCAAAGAGATCGCGCAGCAGATTGGGGATACGGAAGGCCACCACAAAGGCATCGTAGGCAAAGCCGGCACCGAACATGCCGGCAAAGACCTGCTCACGGATCAGGCCAAGCACGCGGCTGCACATCACGGCCACGGAAACCGAACCAGCGGAACGGGCAATTTTGCTGGTGGAACCGGCGGGTTGGTGGGGAGAAGGAGTCTTGTTCATGGATGGCGGTTCTGCTAGGATGGCTTTGTCATTTGGTCGTGGCCGGAATTGCCCGACCTGCTCTTGTCAATCAGAGGGGATCGATACCATCCTCCCCCTGAAAGGAAAAGGTTTTTTAAAAAAGAGCGCAGCCGGCCAACCCAATCGACAATCCGCTGCAATCTGCGCTGCTTGGTCAACCATATAATTGCCACCATACTGATTCTTGGTCGCTAAAGGGAGCCCTATTATGCCGCTTGTTCCAGATCTCCGAAGGTTTTGTGCGCAGTGTTATTCCTCGGCACGGCGGCCGATAGCTGTGCCGCAAGCAGAACGGCAGCCTGTTTTTCACACCGCCTGTCGATGGCTCGCGGCTGCTGTCCTGGCCGGCGCGATGCTGTCCGTGGCCCTGATTGTGCAGGCAGCAGAGACGACCCGAGCAGAATGGAAGATTGGGTTTTGGGATTGGCGGCAGGGTGACGAACAACCTGCGGCGCAGCCTGAAGCCAATGCTCCGGCAGATCTGCTGTATCTTCTTGTGGGGAATGTGAGCGTCTTGCCGCAGGCGGGACAAGAACCCGAAGCAACCAGCCACCTGCCCGTGAACGTTCCCCCGGCAGTCGGCGTGTTCCTCGTTTGGCGCTTTGCCGATGCTACAACGCCCCCCGCCGAATTTGCCGGGAGCTTGGCCAAGCGCTATGCAGCGCTGAAAGCCAAGGCCGAGCAACAGGGACTCCATGTCGTTGGGATACAGTTGGATTACGACTGTCCCACCGGCAGGTTGGCAGAATACAGTCAATTTGTCCAAGCCTTGCGCCCCAATCTGCCAAAGGATGATCGGATTTCGGTGACCGCTCTCTTGGATTGGTTTCGACCGCATACCGGGATTGAGCAGGTATTGTCCCAGGTGGATGAATTTGTTCCCCAGTTTTACGACGCCAAGTCGAACGCGAATGGCCCTGGTAACCAAACCGACTTGGTCGCTGAAATTGCTCATCCCGTCGATCCCGCATATTGGGCGATGATTTTTAATCGCTTCCAGCGACCCTATCGAATCGGCATCGCCAGTTTTGGTCGTATGATCGGCCGCCCTAAACCGGGTATGATGAAAATGGGGCAACCGGTATCGCCCCGATTCTTGTCTAATGATTTGATGGAGTTGAGCACCGAGGCGAAGCTGTCCAGGCCCAATGTTTCCATCAACTCCGCTGGCGAGGAGATTGTGCGCTACCAGGTCGAGGGCCCCAGAGACAGGAAAGGGTATCTCGCTCCTGATTGGTTGGTGAGTGTCGATGTGATAATCCCCACCAAAGAGTCTGTCCAGCGAGCCTACCAGGCGGCCAAGGCCATGGGGCCATGGTGTCAGGGTGTGGTCTTTTTTCGGTGGCCGCTGCGAGACGAGTCCAGCGTGTTGCGGCCTGACGAGGTGCTGAGAGCTGTTCGGGGGGCCGATATGTTCCAGGAAGAGGCCCGTGTGGAAGCAGAAGACGGGTTCTGCGCCGCTGTCCATTGCGTGAATCTCTCTCTTCGACCCAAGAACCGTTTTGGCAAGGAATCGGTGACATACCTTATCCGTTCATCCATCCCGCTGGAGTATTTTCTGCCTGAGCAAACAGTCCCGGTCAAGATGATGGGGGCAAGTGAACTGCTGGTCACCCTCCCGCCCTATTGCGGCCAGACGAGTATCGCTTTGGGGCGGGCAGTGACCACCGAGGCAGCCATCTATAGTCTGATGGAGAAAAAACAATGAGGATGCGATACGGTCTGCTCCTCTTGCCAATAACTTTGGGTGGCGCTTTTCTCGCTTCATCCTGCCCGGTCAATTATTCGTTTCGGAGCTATCTCGATAGCCGTTTTTGGCAGCCATTTTCCAAATATGAGCAGACGCTGGATAAGGCTCGGCGGCCTCAGGGAAACGTAGAATCGACGCCGGAGGCTGACGGACGTAGAAAAATCGCCTTTGCCGGCATGGCAAACAAAGAGAGTTCACCGTCGCTCAATCAGCTGCGGGAAGCCTACCAGGCCCAAGACTGGGCAGCGGCGCAGGAGGCTCTTGGGCAGGTTGAACGGGGCGCATTGGCCGCACATGAACAGGAGGAGTTGGCGTTGATTGAAGCCAAGCTCACCCTTCGCCTGGGAGAAGCCCAGGGGCAGCCGCTGCTGCAACAAGCCCAGCAACAGTTCGTTTCCTTTTTGGCTGGTGCCCAAAACCCTGTCTATTTAAGCGAGGCACGAGGATGGCTTGCCCGCTGCCATTATCTCTTGGGACAGCATGCGCAAGCCGCCAAAATCTATCTTGATGAACTGGATCGGCCGGACACGGTGTTCAGTCATGCCTCCCTGGTCCAGTCCCTGCGGATGCTCTATGCCTACAACGGCAGTGCTGTCCGGCTTGCAGATCATCTCGAGGAGTTCTTCGACACCCCGGCCCATGCCTTGTTCGCGGTGAATCTGGTCACTAATCCCGTTTACTTGGATAGGGATGAGCGACCACTTATGGCGAGCACCGCGAAAAAGGCGATAGCCGCCTTGTTGCAGCACCAATCGCTGTTCACCGCCAGTCCCGAGGCCGATGCGCTTGCATTGGCGCTGATGCGGGCATCGCTGTACATGGGGGACATCCCGTCGGCACTGCTCTACAGTCAAAAAATTACGGGAAGTTCGCCCCTTGCCTCCGCTCCTGAGTTTTTATGGATGAAAGCCTCCTGTCTCTTTCTCCAGCGCCAATATGCGGCAGCTGAACAACCCCTGCTTGGCATGTATCACTCCACTCAGGCCACAGAACGGGAGAAGAGTGCTGCTGCGCAAGGTCTGATTGGGGTGTACGCAAAACTCAATCGCCCTGTCGATCAACTCCATGCCGCGTTACTGGGGATGGCCGCGGAGATTGCCATTGAAGACTTTGGTGGTTTTTTCAATGAAGCACCGTATGTCGGTTTCATGTACTGGCCCGCCGGGACCTGGCTGTTTGATCCCCTCTATCTGCTCGATGTGCAGCTGAGCGGCGAGCAGTTGCAGCGATATCTTGAGCAATACGGAGCGCAGGCCAAGGCGCTGTCGCTTTCTCCTGATGGCAAAAAATCGGCTTATGACATGGTGGAGTATGCCCAGGCCGTGCATTTGGCCCGCGATGAGCAGTTTGAAAATGCAGCAGAGATTTTTACACGCATAGGGGCAACGGCCAAGGCGCAACGGATGCGGGAAGCTTCGGATTTGTTGCGCACCGTCCATCAGCACCAACCAACCTCCCGGCAGCGATTGGAGGCGCAATATGTCTATGCCGACTACCTTGAGGGACATTCAGCGCAGATCTTTTTCAATGATATGTTGTGGGCCGGGTTTCAAACTTCGGCGTTTCTCGGACGCGGGACTGAGTTCCAAGGCATCACGACGTTGGAAGTGTATGCCGATGAACAGGGCTTGACCCGTGAGGAACGGGAAACCTATTTGGCCTTGGAGCGTACGCTGCAAGACAAGCAAGAGGAGCGATGGCGGGCTTTTCTTGTGCTTGAGGAGGTGATGCAGGGGGCCGGGCATACGGAGCTCGGAGAAAAGGCCGCCAAGAAGGCACTGAGCTGTCTGCATCGGATCAATCAGGGACGTTTTGGCCGTGGCGATGAGATCGCTCAATCGGTGGCACGAGTGGAGGGATGGCTTGCGCAACACGATCAGCAGATCGGCGCGAGAAAAAGAGGTAAAAAAACGAAGTGACAAGATGCGGAGAAGCCCTTTTGCCCCGTCAATGTATCCGTAGGTTATCACTTGACTTTGCAATAATAATACGAATATAACAAAAGTTCGTTTTGTGGAGAAGATGGTTGCCATTCCGCCGCGAAAGAGAAGGGCTTTTCATAGGTTTGCGGGAGGATGACAGCCGTTCAACACTGATACAGCACCCGTTTCATTCACTGGAGGTATCCATGCAGGACGTACAGCAGATCAGGAATGTGGTTATTCTCGGCCATGGCAACAGTGGCAAATCGACCCTTGCCGAGGCTTTACTGTTTACCGCTGGGGTGGTGAAACGGTTAGGGAAGGTGGATGACGGGACTTCTTCCATGGATTTCGAGGCCGAGGAAATCAAACGGAAGATCTCCATTGGCGCCGCCTTCAATCAGATCCCCTGGCAGAAGAAGGATATCTTTGTCATTGATACCCCCGGTGACGACAACTTCTTCAACGAAACCCGCTTTGCCGCCCAGGTGGCTGATAGCGCCATCCTCACCGTCGGCGCCGTGCTCGGTGTGCGCCCGCAGACCGAAAAATTCGTTGACCTGATCAAGGACAACAACCTGCCCTGCCTGATCTGCATCACCAAGATGGATCGCGAGCGCGCCAATTTCCAGCAGACGGTCAGCGGCATCCGCGAGGCTACCGGCCTCAACCCCGTCGTCCTTTATCTGCCCATCGGTGCTGAAGACCAGTTCAAGGGCGTGGTCGATATTCTGGCGAGAAAGGCGCTGATGTTTGCCGATGGCGGCAAGGCAACCTTGACCGATATCCCGGCTGATCTGGCTGATGAAGCCGCCTCGCTGCGCGAAAACATGATGGAGTATGTGGCCGAAACGAGCGACGATCTGTTAGAAAAATTTCTTGAGGAAGGCGAGCTCACCGAGGAGGAGTTGAAAACCGGTCTGGCCGCAGCCATCAAAAATGCCCAGGTTGCCCCGGTTTGTGCCTGCGCCTCCCTGACCAATCTCGGTTCCAGCGTGGTGCTCGACGCCATTGCCAATCTGCTGCCCTCACCGGATCAGCGTCCGGCTCGCGTCGGCACCAATCCCAAGACCAAGCAGGAGGTGGAGCGCCTGGCCGCAGTCGATGCCCCCTTCTCCGCCCTGGTGTTCAAAACCATGGCCGACCCCTTTGCCGGCCGCCTCACCATTTTCCGCGTCTTCTCCGGCGCACTCAAGGGCGATGCCTTCTACAACGCCAACAAGGAAACCTCCGAGCGCTACGGCCAGTTGTTTGTCATGGCCGGTAAGGAGCAGAAACCGGTGGATGCGGCGGTGCCTGGAATGATCGTCGCCGTGGCCAAGCTCAAGGAGACCACCACCGGCGACACGCTGTGCGAAGAGGCCAATCCCATCGTCTACCCGATGATCGCGCCGCTGCCGCCGGTGATCGCCTATGCGGTCAGTGCCAAGAAAGGCGATGAGGAAAAGCTGTTTTCCTCCATCACCCGCCTGCTCGACGAGGACCTCACCCTGAAACTGACCCGCGAACAGCAAACCCATGAATCGCTGATTTCCGGTGTTGGCCAAGTGCATCTCGAGGTCATCGGCGAGAAGATCAAACGCAAGTTCGGCGTGGAGATGGAGCTGCGGCCGCCGCGCGTGCCCTATCGCGAGACCCTCAAAGGCAAGGTGACGGTGCAGGGCAAACACAAGAAACAATCGGGTGGCCGCGGCCAATTCGGCGATTGTACCATCGAGATGGAGCCGTTGGCCCGGGGCGAGCAGTTTCAGTTTGTCGACAAGATTGTCGGCGGTGTTATTCCCCAGCAGTATCGCCCGGCAGTGGAGAAGGGCATCATCGAGGCCATGGATCGCGGTGTTATCGCTGGCTATCCCTTTGTGGATTTAAAAGTCAGCCTGATCGACGGCTCCTATCACACCGTCGACTCTTCGGAAATGGCCTTCAAGGTGGCAGGATCGCTGGCCTTCAAGAAAGGTGTGGTTCAGGCCAACCCGGTGCTCTTGGAACCGATCATGGAGGTGGAAGTGCGGGTGCACAAGGATTTCGTCGGCGATGTCATGGGCGATCTCAACAGTCGTCGCGGCCGGGTGCTGGGGATGGACTCCTCGGATAAGGCCGAGATCATCAATGCCCATGTGCCGCAGTCGGAGATCCTGCTCTACGCCCTGGACCTGACCTCGATGACCGGCGGCCGTGGCGCCTTTACCGTGAAATTCTCCCACTATGAGGAGGTGCCGGGCCAGATCGCTGAGAAGATCATCGCCGAGTATCAGAAGGAGAAGGCGGAGGACTGATGGAACAGCCGCTATCCCGCGCCTGGCGCTGTGGTGTGCTAACCCTGAGCGACAAGGGCTCGCGTGGTGAACGTGAGGACACCAGCGGTCCCCTGTTGCAGGAGATGTTGCGGGCCAAGGGCTTTGCCATAGTGCTCACCCGCATCATCCCCGATCAGCAAGCGTTGATCGAAGCCACCCTGAGGCAATGGGTGGATGAGGAAGGCCTTGATCTGATCGTCACTACTGGTGGCACCGGCGTGTCGCCTTCGGATCGCACGCCCGAGGCGACACGGGCGGTGATTGACCGTGAGATTCCTGGATTGGCCGAGGCGATGCGTATGGCCAGTCTCAAGAAAACCATCCAGGCGGTATGGTCGCGCGGTATTGCCGGCATTCGTGGCAACTGTTTGATCCTCAATCTTCCCGGCAGCAAAAAGGCGGCCGGGGAAAATCTGGAGGCGGTGCTACCAGCCCTGGGACACGGACTCTATAAACTTAAAGGTGGGGGTGCCGATTGCGGCCAACCTGTCTGACTGCTTGCGAGCCAACACAAAAAAGCCCGGATGATTGCTCATCCGGGCTTTTTTGTGTTCTGGGAAAGAAATCAGTTCAACTGATGCCGTCGATGACTACCTGCACATCGCTGCCTGCCTGGATCGGTTTGATCTCGCCGATAAGGTAGGGCTGCTCGCCATGGGCGCGGAACTGGTGTAGCAGTTCGTCGACATCCTTATCCGGTACTACCGCCATCATGCCGATGCCCATGTTGAAGGTGCGATACATCTCGCCCTCGCTGACGCCACCCTTGTCCTGCAAATAGGAGAACACAGGCAGCACCGGCCAACTGCCGGGATGAATATGGGCGGCGCAACCGGCGGGCAGGATGCGCGGAATATTGTCGATGAAGCCGCCGCCGGTGATATGAACCAGACCGTGGATGGTGAAGCGGCGCAGGATATGGGTGAGGCTCTCCACATAGATACGGGTGGGGCGCAACAACTCCTCGCCCACGGTGCAGCCGAACTCCTCGATCTGCTCGTCGACTTGTTTGCCCAGCTCCTCAAAGAAGATCTTGCGCACCAGTGAGTAACCGTTGGAGTGGACGCCGGAGGAGGCCAGGCCAATGATCTTGTCGCCGACCCGGATGTCACTGCCGTCAATCAGGGAGTTGCGGTCACCAATGCCGACCACGAAACCGGCCAGGTCGTAATCGCCGGGCTGGTAGAGGCCAGGCATCTCGGCGGTCTCACCGCCGATCAACGAACACTGGGCCTGTTTGCAGCCAGCGGCAATGCCGCGCACCACCTCGGTGGCCACATCGACATCCAGGGCGCTGCATGCGAAGTAATCAAGGAAAAATAGTGGTTTGGCGCCACTGACGATGACGTCGTTAACGCACATCGCCACCAGGTCGATGCCGATGGTGTCGTGCTTGTTGCACAGTTTGGCCACGCTCAACTTGGTGCCGACGCCATCGGTGGAGGCCAGCAGTACCGGATTTTTCAGATCCTCATGACCAATGGCAAAGAGCCCGGCAAAACCGCCGATATCGGTGAGTACACCGCGACGATGCGTGTCGGAGACGATGGATTTGATCCGGGAAACAAAGAGATTGCCCTTGTCGATATCGACACCGGCGTCAGCGTATTTGGAAGATGTATGCGTCATGAAAGTCGATTGTTTGCCTGCCGCCGGCAGGGACGGGATGCCCTGAAAAGCGGGTCGTCACCGATGCTCGCGGGCAGGATGGAGGAGTTGGGGTCACTTGCAGAATGGGCGCAAGGTACTTTTTTTAGCCGCGCCTTGTCAACAGCTTTGTGCGGTTGCAGCAGTCGTTGCTTTCTGGTAATGCTGCGGCCATGAAACTGCTGCTCACCCTCATTGGCTTGGTGTTGGTCCTGGAAGGGTTGCCCTATGTGGCCTCGCCCGAATCCATGCAGCGCTGGCTGCGTCAGATCCTGGAAATGGAGCCGGCACAACTACGCCGGATCGGCATGGTCGCCATGGCAGTGGGCTTTGCCCTCTGTTTACTGGCCCAGCGCAGTTCTCTCTTGTAGTAAGGGGGCAATTGCCCGCTTTTCTCAGCCTCCGCTCCAGGGGGTCCTTTTCCCCATTGACTTTCTTTCACCGTGGTCAGTACAATGCCGCCTTGCTGCATTGTCAACGTCGGCGCTTGCCTGCCGTACGTCCGTGCGGGAGCCGGACTGCGGTTGCCGTTTTTGTGAGTCAAACACTGTGTGCGTCCAGGGGGTGTTGCGATGGTCAACTACTTCTTTTTAGACAACAAGATGGTCAAGATGGAGAGCGGCAACAGCTCCGTCAGCCCCAATATTTTCTGGATCGACCTCATCAACCCCACCCCGGATGAGATCCATCAGGTGGAGCGGGAGTTCCGGGTGGAACTCTTTACCAAGCAAGAGAGCGAGGAGATCGAATCGAGTTCCAAGTATGTGGAAACCGAAGAGGAAATCGGTATCAACCTCAACTTCCTCATCCCGGAAAACAACACCTTTTCCAACGAGCCCGTTTCCTTCATCCTCAAGGACAAGATCCTCTTCACCCAGCGTACCCACGAATTTCGCTCCTTTGCGGAGACCTACCGTAAACTGCGCTCCATCAAACCCATCGATGGCGAGGATATTTTTTTGGCTATCCTTGAAACCCGTATCGACTATGACGCCGACCTGATTGAGCATATCACCGACCAGATCACCGCCATCAGCCGCGAGATGAGTGTGGATAAGGATCCCAACCGGGAACTGTTGCTCAAAATCACCGCCCTGCAGGAAACCACCATTGCTATTCGCGAAAATATCGTGGAGAAACAGCGCATTATTTCATCGCTCTTGAAGAGCAAGATGTTTCCCAAGGAGGATTATGAGAACATGCGCATCATGATCAAGGACGTGGGCTCGCTGCTGGATCACACCTCGTTCAACTTCGAGCGATTGGAATTTTTGCAGAACACCTTTCTCGGTCTGGTCGACATGGAGCAGAACCGGGTGATCAAGATTTTCACCGTGGTCACGGTCATCTTCATGCCGCCGACACTGATTGCCAGTGCCTACGGCATGAACTTCAAGTATATGCCGGAGTTGGAGCGGGCCTGGGGGTATCCTTTTGCCATTCTGTTGATGATTCTCTCCTCGGCCATGACCCTACTCTTCTTCCGGCGCAAGAAATGGCTGTAAACTGCCAATAACGGTTTTCCCCTCACCCCGAGGCCCTTGATGAAACCCTTCTTTTATATAGCCCTAGCCGTTGTCATCGGCTGGCTGGCAGTGCAAACCTTCCAACCCAAACTGCTCGATCCCAAGGCTGTTTCCCGGCCAGTGGAGGCGCGCGGCGATCTGGCCAGCGACGAGCAGAACACGATTGATATCTTTCGCTATTCGGCGCCGTCGGTGGTCTATATTACCAGCATCGCCCTGCGGCGGGATTTTTTCAGTCTCAATGCCTACGAGATTCCCCAGGGAACCGGTTCCGGTTTCATCTGGGATAAGCAGGGACGGGTGGTGACCAACTACCATGTTATCTCCGATGCCAATCGGCTGGAGGTCACCCTGGCGGACCATTCCACCTGGAAGGCGGTGCTGGTGGGAGCTGCCCCGGATCGTGATCTGGCCGTGTTGCAGATCAGCGCCCCGGCCGATAAACTGCGACCGATTTCCATCGGTGAATCAAAAAATCTGCTGGTGGGGCAGAAGGTCTATGCCATTGGCAATCCCTTTGGTCTGGATCAAACCCTGACCACCGGCATCGTCAGTGCCCTGGGCCGCGAGATCAGCGCCGCCACTGGCCGCACCATCCATGACGTCATCCAGACCGATGCCGCCATCAATCCCGGCAACTCCGGTGGGCCGCTGCTGGACAGCGCCGGTCGGCTCATTGGTGTCAATACCGCCATTTATAGTCCCTCCGGAGCCAGTTCCGGCATTGGTTTTGCCGTGCCGGTGGGTGAGGTCAACCGGGTTGTGCCGCAGATTATCAGCAAGGGCAAGATGATTCGGCCGGGGCTGGGCATCACCCTGGCCAACCGACGGCTCACCGAAGAGCTTGGTCTGGAAGGCGTAATGATTCTTAAGGTGCAGCCGAACTCAACGGCGGCCAAGGCGGGCTTGCGCGGTACCTCGCAGGTACGCGAGGGGTTAGTACTGGGGGATATCATCCTGGCGATCAACGGCAAGCCGATCAAGGATTACGACGGCCTGCGCGACGCCCTGGAGCGCCACGAGGTGGGAGAAACAGTGACGCTGACCCTGCTGCGCGACGCTGCTTCAGTTGAGGTGCAGGTGGCCTTGGAGGCGATGAACTAAGATCGTTGTTATGAGAGCAGAGTGCTGGATCGTTTTTTGGCGCTCCTGCCAACACGACCGGTCAACCAGCCCAGCAGCAGTACCAGGCTGCCGGTGAAAAACCATTTGATCGACTCGTTTTTCCTGAGAACGGTGCATTCAATTTGCGCGGCAGTCAACTGCTGCTGCAACTCCACAATCTGGCGCTTGGCCTCATCCAGTTCCGTTTTGGCCCTTGCCGGGCTGGTCGGGTCGCCGGTCAGGGTCTGGTATTTGTCGGCCAGGGTGCTGCGATCAGCGGCACAGGCGGCCAATTCCTTGCGCAACTGGCCATTTTCTTCGGCAAGATCGACAAATCTTCCTTGAATATCATGCACCTTGCCTTCGGCATCGATGCCGGGGCGGATATTGGCCATGGGGATCATCGGCGAGTTGCCGAGGAAACGGCTGCGTACCCAGCCTTGGGTGCCGTCCTGGAGACGGATCTGTGACCAATCCTTACCCCCCTGGATCAATTCCACCGCCGTACCCATGGGAATGGTGGCGATGATGCGGGCATTATCAGTCTTCCCTTTGCGCATCAGCACTTCAAGGCTCGGTTTGATGTAGAGGATGTCAGCAGCCTGGACTGTTTGTGTGGCAAGGAGCAGGAGTGCGCAGCTCAAGGGGCGCAGCAAGCGCAGCGGGGTAAGGGCAAAGGCGGGCATAGAATGAATCCGTAATGGCAATGTCGAAATCGAAAAGCATGCAAAGGGCTTTGCATGTGGTTGTAACGGTGTCTATGATCGTTGGTGCATTCGCTGCGCCTACAGCGCCGGTTTGTTGACGGCGGTCATGAGTGTACCGGTTGGGATTACAACCGCTCGGCACGCTACCACGATTGGCGACGAAGTGCCAGCGGGGCAGCGGAGACGGGCGGTTTTTTTCAGCGGCAGGCCGTAGCTGCCCGGTCCAGCCGATGGTCTCTCAGACGGTGTGCAGCTTTTTTTTACGGATCATGGCCAACTCGCGCATATTGCGGGCCTTGTCCGACTCGTCGACGATCTCGCGGCCAATGATCTCTTCGATGATATCCTCCATGCTGATGACGCCGGTGACGCTGCCGTACTCATCAACCACCACAAACAGGTGCTGGTAGCGCTCAAAAAAATCGATGAAGATGCGATCCAGCGGCGCCGTCTCCGGTACAAAATGGACCGGCCGCATGATCTGGGCGAGTTTGATGTTGTCCTGGCCCACCGCTGCCGCCATGAGTACGTCCTGGCTGAGCACGATCCCCACCACGTTATCGGGTTCACCGTCATAAATCGGCACCCGGCTGTGCATGCTCCATTTGCCCTCCATCCGCGCCGCCTCCTTGATGGTCAGTGCCTGGGAGGCGGAAAAGGTGACCGTGCGTGGCGTCATCACCTGACGCACGGTTTTGTCGCCCAGTTGCAGGATGTTTGAGATTACTTTTTCCTGGTCAGCCTCGATCTCGCCGGATTTGCGGCTGAGACTGGCGATGGTTTTTAGTTCTTCGGCGGAAATATGATGGGTTTGGTCGCTGTTGGGCACCAGGCGGGTGACGATTTTGGCCAGCCAGATCAGGGGGGTTGAGACCAAAATCATGATGCGTAAGGGGAAAATCATGTAAGGCGCAATACTGCGGCAAAAGGTGACGCCAATGGTTTTGGGCAGAATCTCGGAGAAGAGCAGGATAGCCAGGGTGAAGCTCACCGAAAACCAGGCGAGCCCTTGCTGCCCAAACAACGCCACTGCCGAGGCACCGGCCACGGTGGCACCGATGGTGTTGGAGATGGTATTGAGCGCCAGGATGGCCGTGATGGGACGATCAATGTTTTCTTTGAATTTTTTTAAGGCCAGGCCCTGGCGCGGATGGCTTTCGGTCATGAGTTCCACCTGGGTGGTCGACAGCGACAGCAACGTCGCCTCGAAGAGAGAGCACATCATGGAACTGAGCATGGCGCAAACGATGGAAAGAATAAAAACGAGCAGCAAGTGAGGCCTCCGCACGGGGAAAGGGGGCGTTTGGTCAGCAGGAACGCTTCCGTGAGTTTTGCCGATTGAGGTTCAACCCGGATTCGTGTATGAAAACCCTACCATAAACAGTTCCCGCTGCTTTTGAAAGCGGAATACCGAAGCAACCCGAGGAGGGGCGTCCCGTGGAAAACGAATCCGTCACCTTGCAGGTGTTTACACAGGAACCTGCCAATTTTACCGGCGATCTGCTGGTGTTTCCGGTGGAAGAAGATATCGCCCATCTCGGCGATTTTGGCCAGTCGCTCAACCGCTTGATGCAGCATGTCTGGGAAACCGGGGATTTCAAAGGCGGCAAGGGGCAAACCTTCGTGCTGTATCCCTCGCTGGTCGAGGCCAAGAAGCCGGTGGCAGCCAAGCGGGTCCTGTTGGTGGGGCTGGGCAAGCAGGACGAATCTCTCAATAATCGTCGCGAACAGTTGCGCCTGGCGGGTGGTACCATCGCCAAGCAGGCGGCCACCCTCAAGGCCAAGGACGTGCTGTTGGTGCTGCCCAAGGATTTTTTGCTCGATGCCATCGAGATCTCCCAATGCTTTACCGAAGGCTTGTTGTTGGGCAATTATCGGTTCGACCTCTACAAACAGCCGCCCAAGGATGAGGCGGACATTCCAGGTCGGGTGGAGCGTTTTTTTCTCCACGATGGCGGCCTATCCCAGGCAGCGGTACAAAAGGGCGTGGATCGCGGTCGGGCGTTGGCGAGCGCTGTCAACAGTGCCCGCGATATGGCCAATCAGCCCGGCAACAGCTGGACGCCAACCGCCTTTGCCGACTATGCCAAGAAACTCAGCAAAAGGACCACGCTCAAATACAAGGTGCTCGACAAGGGCAGTTTGCAGAAACTGGGCATGGGTGGCATCGTCGGCGTCAACCAGGGCTCGGCCCAACCGCCCCATCTGGTCATCCTCGAGTATCGCACCCTGAAAAAGAATCCCACCATCCTGCTGGTGGGCAAGGGACTGACCTTTGACTCGGGCGGCATCTGCATCAAACCTCCCGGCGGCATGGAGGATATGAAATACGATATGTGCGGTGGCGCGGCGGTGATGACCGCCATGCAAGCCATCGCCGAGATCGGCCTGGCCGGTGTCAACGTCATCGGTCTGGTACCGACTACTGAGAACATGACCGGTGCCGCCGCCCTTAAGCCCGGCGATGTCATTCGTCATTTCGGCGGCAAGACCTCGGAGATCATCAACACCGACGCCGAAGGTCGGCTTATCCTTGCCGATGCCCTGGCCTACGGCATCGAGACCTACAAGCCCGAGGCGGTGATCGATCTGGCCACCTTGACGGGTGCGGTGATCATCGGTCTGGGCCATCATTATACCGGGCTGTTGAGCAACAACGATGCCTTGGCCTCCCGCCTTACCGAGGCCGGCGCCCAGGCCGGGGAGCCCTTGTGGCGGCTGCCGCTGGGGCCGGAGTACCGCAAGCAGATTGATTCCAAGGTGGCGGATATCAAAAACGCCGGCAGCGACCGCAGCGCCGGCACCATCACCGCAGCCTGCTATTTACAGGAGTTTGTCGGCGAAACACCCTGGGCCCACTTGGATATTGCCGGTACCGCCTGGGATTTCACCGAAAAGACCTATATTCCCAAAGGCCCTTCAGGCACCGGAGTGCGTACCCTGGTTGCCTGCCTCAGCCAGTGGGCATCGATACAGCCTACCGAGAAAAAATAACCAGCCGCCGGCCGGAGTCCCGGCCATGGAGTACGACCTATGTTAGCAAAACGAAAAGGAATCACCATCAGTCGTCAGATAATGGACGACCAACTGCTCCACCCGGAGGCCACCGGTGCCCTCACCGGCCTGCTCAACGACCTGGTGGTGGCGGGCAAGATCATCAGTGCTGAGGTCAATATGGCGGGACTAGCCGATATCCTTGGCCAGTCAGGGCGCACCAACATCCAGGGCGAGAGCGTGCAGAAATTGGATGTGTTCGCCAACCAGACCATCAAGCGCCGCATGGAGCAGTGCGGGCATGTCTGCGTCATGGCCTCGGAGGAGGACGACGACATCATCCCGGTGCTCGAGGGCTACGAGGGCAATTACACCATCGCCTTTGATCCCCTGGACGGCTCCACCAACATCGACGTCAATGTCAGTATTGGTACCATCTTCTCCATCCACCGCCGTATCTCCGTCGGTGGCCAGGGCAATGAGGCGGACCTGCTGCAAGCAGGCCATAAGCAGGTTGCGGCCGGCTACATCATCTATGGCTCCTCCACGGTAATGGTCTACACCTCTGGCAACGGCGTGCATGGTTTCACCCTGGATCCAAGCGTGGGCGAATTTTTCCTCTCCCACCCCGATATTAAAATCCCGGAGACCTCGCTCTATTACAGCGTCAACGAGGCCTACGCCCACCACTGGTTCGACAGTACCCGCAACTATATCGAGGCATTGAAACAGGGTGATGCAGGCCGCAAGCCTTACAGCCTGCGCTACATCGGTTCGCTGGTGGCGGATTTTCACCGCAACCTGATCAAGGGTGGTGTTTTTCTTTACACCCGCGACAAAAAAAGTGGCGAGAAGTCCGAGGGTAAGCTGCGTTTGCTCTACGAGGCCGCACCGATGGCGATGATCGTCGAACAGGCCGGCGGCCGGGCCATCACTGACGATGGTCGCCGCATCCTTGATATCGAGCCCAAGGGCTTGCATCAGCGGGTGCCGCTGATCATCGGTGCCAAGCAGGATGTCGATCTCGCCGAACAATTCCTGCGCGGCGAGCGGTAACGAGCAGTATTGAAGGAGTGCGCCCCCTTTTCCTGCTTGACAAAACCGAGTGGGGCTTTACTATGGGGAGCACATTGAACCAACAGGATCTGATTATGGCACGCACACTCGCTCTCCTTCTTCTTCTTAGCCGACTGCACAGGACAACTGTGGCAGAGAAGGGAGGGGTGTCCTGACGGACCCCGGATAAAAAAAGCCCTCTAAGCCACGGTTGCACAAACCGTGGCTTTTTTTTTGTGCTGTGCCATGCGCAGTCCCCCTATTTTTGATACGCTCATCCTCAATAAAATTTGATGGAGAAGACCATGGATCAGGAAACCTTGAAAAAATATCGCCCCTATCCCCCGGTTCGTTTACCGGACCGTACCTGGCCGGATAAGGTCATCACCCAGGCGCCCATCTGGTGCAGCGTTGATCTGCGCGACGGCAATCAGGCCCTCATTCAGCCGATGAACCTGGAAGAGAAGTTGGAGATGTTCAAGCTGCTGGTCGAGGTCGGCTTCAAGGAGATCGAGGTCGGCTTCCCTTCGGCCTCGCAGATTGAATACGATTTTCTGCGCCTGCTGATCGACGGTAACCATATCCCCGACGGCGTCTTGCCGCAGGTGCTGACCCAGGCCCGCGAGCAGTTGATCAAAAAATCCTTTGCTTCGCTCAAGGGAGCCCGCGAGGCAGTGGTCCACTTGTACAACTCCACCTCCACCTTGCAGCGGCAGGTGGTGTTCAACAAGGGGCGCAAGGAGATCATCGCCTTGGGCGTGGCCGGGGCGCGGTTGATTCACGAGCAGGCCAAGCAGACCGAGACCAAGGTGCGCTACGAGTATTCACCGGAGAGCTTCACCGGTACCGAGCTGGAGTTCGCCCTGGAGATCTGCGAGGCGATCATGGAGGTGTGGGAGCCGACCCCGGCCAATCCGGTGATCATTAATCTGCCGGCCACGGTGGAGATGTCCACCCCCAATATCTATGCCGACCAGATCGAGTGGTTCTGCCGCACTATGAAAAACCGCGACTGCGCCATCATCTCCGTGCATGCCCATAACGACCGTGGCGAGGCGGTGGCTGCCACCGAACTGGCGATGATGGCCGGGGCCGACCGGGTGGAGGGGACGCTTTTTGGCAACGGCGAGCGCACCGGCAATGTTGATATCGTCACCCTGGCGCTGAACATGTTCACCCAGGGTGTTGATCCGGTTTTGGATTTGTCGCGGATCAACCGCGTGATCAACGTGTACGAGCGCTGCACCAAGATGCAGGTGCATCCGCGCCATCCCTATGCCGGTGAACTGGTCTATACCGCCTTCTCAGGTTCGCATCAGGATGCCATCAACAAGGGGATGAGCGCCCTGGATCTGACCCAGAGCGGGTTGTGGGAGGTGCCGTACTTGCCCATTGATCCCCAGGATGTGGGCCGCACCTACGAGTCGATCATCCGTATCAACAGCCAGTCGGGCAAAGGCGGGGTGGCCTACATCATGGATCAGGAGTTTGGCTTTAAGCTGCCCAAAGATATGCATCCCGGTTTTGGCCGGGTGATCCAGGAGGTCTCCGACGCCTATGGCGATGAGTTGAGCCCGGATATGATCTTCCATACCTTTGAGAAGGAGTACCTGCTCAACGTCAACGGGTATGGATTGAAATCATTCAACGTGCTCAAACGCCATTTCGAGAAGGATGAGGAAAGCTCCACGGCCGAGATCGAGGCGGTGGTGCTGGTCAACGGTGAGGAAAAGACCATCCAGGCCGTGGGCAATGGTCCCCTGGATGCCTTCTGCGCGGCCCTGCGCGATGGCCTGGGTTTGCAGTTCGTGCTCCACGCCTATCACGAGCATGCCCTGACCCGGGGCAGTTCCGCCAAAGCAGTGAGTTATATCGAGGTGTTGGATGCGGATAATGAAAACTGGTGGGGCGCGGGCGTGGATACCGATATTATCGTCGCCTCGATCAAATCGCTGCTGAGCGCGCTTAATCGCTCCGCGGCCAAGCTCAAAAAGGAGTAGACCATGCTCAAGAAAATGCTGTGTTCGGCCGGAGCTCTGATGCTGCTGGCTGCGATGACCGCTCGTGCCGATGAGATTGGTGAGGTGAGTACCGTCTTCAAACTCCTTGGTGCCAATCACAAGATCGTCATCGAGGCCTTTGACGACCCCGACATTGCCGGTGCCACCTGCTATGTCAGCCGCGCCAAGACCGGCGGCATCAAGGGTAGCTTGGGTGTGGCCGAGGATACCTCCGACGCCTCCATCTCCTGCCGCCAGACCGGGCCGATCACCCTGCCGGAAAGCGTGGCCTCGGGCAAGGATGACGGCAAGGAGGTGTTCAAGAAATCCACCTCATTCTTGTTTAAAAAAATGCAGGTGGTGCGCTTCTACGACAAGAAGCGTTCCACCCTGGTCTATCTCACCTACAGCGACCGCATTATTGAAGGTTCGCCGAAAAATTCCATCTCCACCATCGTCTTGCCCCAGGCCTTCAAGGGACAGGGCGCCCCGGTGGGCGGCAATTAATCACCGGCTTCCCCGTCCCAAGATGACCAACCGGAGCGCCCATCGTTGCGGTTGGTCATTCCCCCCTTGCACTCCGTTCCCGCTGGTTCAGTCTTGATCCGGCGGGGGCGGAAGTGTTGCATCATTTTCGCATTCCAGAAATATTCGTGCTGTGCAGCGGGCGCAGAGGCTGCGATCAAGGCGTTGGTAGATTTCTGCGATTGCCTCGGGCTTGGTTTCAAAGATGTTGTCGGTGCCGATCTCTAAAAAATATTTGAACAGCCGGAAATGGCTACAAATACCCTCCTTGACCCCGAGCAGGTAAAGCTGACCACCGTTGTGGCGTATGTCGTGGGTGAGATGGAGCAAATACTCGGCGCCGGCCATGTCGATGAAATTCATGCCTTCGGCGACGATGAGCAGATTTTTTTGCTCGGGCGATGCTGCCAGAATGCGCTGAAGCTCCTCGCGTACATGGTTAACAGCACCGAAGTAGAGCGAACCATCGATACG
Source organism: uncultured Desulfobulbus sp. (assembly GCA_964639845.1). Taxonomy (GTDB): domain Bacteria; phylum Desulfobacterota; class Desulfobulbia; order Desulfobulbales; family Desulfobulbaceae; genus Desulfobulbus. Next base: position 31,973 of record CAZXHS010000008.1, read on the forward strand.
CACAATCTTGAGTTGCGGACATTCCGGCAGGTGGGGATCGGTGGTGAAGGGCCGGTAGCTGATCCGTTTGTCCGGAACGCGCACAAAGACATGGGGATGCGAGGTGCGGTTGAGATAGATCACCAAGGAGAGCATGATGCCCAGCAAAATAGCGAATTCCAGGGCTAGGATCAGCGTGCCGACAAAGGTGACGGTCAAAATGACCGCCTCGGTGAAGCTGGTGCGGTAGATTCTTCGAATGTGCGGCAGATCAAAGAGGCTCCAGGCCACCAGCAGCAGGATGCCAGCCATGACCGCGTTGGGCAGATAGGCGGTGAGCGGTGCCACCAGCACGCCAAGCACGATAAGCATGCCGCCGCCGAGGATGGCCGCCATTGGTGTTTTGGCGCCGGCCTGGAAATTGAGACCACTGCGGTTAAAGGAGCCGGTGGCCACATAGCCGGAAAAAAAACACCCGACGATGTTGGAGAGTCCCTGGCCGATGAATTCCTGGTTCCCGTCCAGGTTTTGCCCGGTGCGATCAGCCAGCGACCTGGCAATGGATACCGCCTCGGTGAGGGCAAAGAGGGTGGTGGCCAGGGCCACCGGTGCCAGCATCTGAAAATTTTCCAAGGTGAAGTGAGGTGTGGAAAGGGGCGGCAGGGTGGCCGGCAGGGCTCCGACGGTGGCGATCTGTACCGTTTCCTGGCCAAAGATCCAGGCCAGGAGGAGGGCAAAGAGACTGCCGATAAGCATGGAGGCGATCATGAAGGGGAATTTCGGACAATAACGACGGCAGAGTAGTCCGGAGACGATGGTCAGCCCACCAACGGCGCAGGTGTAGGGGTTGAGTGCATCGATGTTGATGGCCAGGGCCTGAATGGTTTCGTGGAACAGATGGGTGCGCGGTATGACCAGCCCAAGAAAGTGTTTGAGCTGACTGGTAGCGATCAAAAGGGCGGCGCCAGCCGTGAAACCAACCACCACGCTATGGGAGATGAAGTTGACCAGGGCGCCGAAGCGGGCCAAGCCCATCACCAACTGCACCATGCCCACCATCATGGTCAAGGTCAGTGCCAGATGCACATATTCAGGAGTCCCGGGGGGAGCGTGGGCGGAGAGGGCCGAGTAGAGCACCACCGAGGCAGCGGTGGTCGGGCCGGAGACCAGCAGCCAGGAAGAACCGAACAGAGCGGCGATCATCGCCGGAATCATCCCGGTATAGAGACCATATTCCGGCGGCATACCGGCAATAGTGGCAAAGGCGACCCCCTGGGGCAAGGCGACGACAGCGCCGGTGAGTCCAGCCAGCAGGTCAGATCGCAGGGTGGTGCGGTTCACCATGGGCCACCATTGGAGAAAGGGAAACAGCAGGCTGCGCCAGCCCCGTTTCTCTGGAATGAAGCACCCTCGCGGATTGGTTACCATCCCTCATCCCTCCCCATTTGGGTCAAGTTGTCTCGATCTGTGTCCTGGTAATGATTGTCATCTCCTGGTGTTGATGTAGCACAATTTCCGTGGCCCGCCAACCGCAGGCCTATAAATATTTGACGCGTAGGGTCTTCTTGTCGATTTTGCCGACGCTGGTCTTGTCGATGGTGGTGACCACCTTGAGTTTGAGCAGCATCGCCTGCTTGGAGAGCAGCCCTTTTTCGATGAATTGGTTGATGTGGCTCACCAACTGGCGCGGCGTCGGCGCTGCAGTCTCGGCCTTGGGCACTACCAGGGCCAGGGGCCGCTCGCCCCATTTTTTATCGGCCATGCCGATCACCGCCACCTCGGCCACTGCCGGATGCAGGCCGAGGACATCCTCCAACTCCAGTGAACTGAGCCATTCGCCGCCGGTCTTGATCACATCCTTGATGCGGTCGGTGATGGTGACATAGCGTTCGCTATTGATCTGCGCCACATCGCCGGTATGCAGGTAGCCGCCTTTCCATAAATTTTCCGAGTTGCGCTGATCCTTGAGATAGCCCTGGGTCAGCCAGGGGGCGCGCACCACCACCTCGCCCACCTGCTCGCCGTCCTTGGCGACCTCGTTCATCTCTTCATCCACCAGTTGCATCTGCACCAACGGAATCGGGCGACCGGTCTTGCAACGCAAGGCCACCTCGTCGTCGATCTCCAGATCATCCCGATTGACATGGGCAATGGTGAGAATGGGGCAGGTCTCGGACATGCCGTAGCCGGTGAAGACATCGATGCCGTGATCCAGCACCTTGCGGCACATGGCCTTGGTGAGCGCTGAGCCGCCGATCAGCACCTTCCAGCGCGAGAGATCGATCTCGCCAAAGCTGGGGTGGTTGATCAGCATGTGCATGATGGTGGGCACGCAGTGGGAAAAGGTCACCCCCTCACGGGCAATGAGTTGCAGCACCGGACCGGGGGCGTACTTGCCTGGATAGACCTGCTTCACCCCCAGCGAGGTAGCCACATAGGGCAGGCCCCAGGCATGGACATGGAACATCGGGGTCAGCGGCATGTACACATCCTGCTGATGGAAGCGGCCCTGTACCGCCGGGGTGCCGAGGGCGGCGAGATTGCCAAGGGTGTGCAGCACCAGTTGCCGGTGGCTGAAGTAGACCCCTTTGGGCATGCCGGTGGTGCCGGTGGTGTAGAAGGTAGTGGCGCGGGTGTTTTCGTCGAAATCGGCAAAATCATACACATCGTCGGCTTTGGCCAGCAACGCCTCGTATTCGCCGGCCAGGGGCAGACTGGTCTGGGGCAGCTCATCGAGATCGGTGAGCAGTACATATTTTTTCACCGTGTCGATGCGGCCCTTGATTTGCTCCAGAATCGGCAGAAACTCGTCGTTGACCAGGATGTAGTCATCCTCGGCATGGTCGATGGTGTAGAGGACCTGCTCGGCGGAAAGCCGCACGTTGATGGTATGCAGCACAGCGCCCAGCATGGGCACCGCGAAAAAACATTCCAGGTAGCGATGGGAATCCCAATCCATCACCGCCACCGTATCGCCGGCTTTGACGCCGAGCTTGGTGAGGGCATGGGCCAGGCGATGGACCCGCTGGCGCATCTCGCGGTAGGTGCAGCGCATCTGATCGCGATAGACGATTTCCTGATCAGGGTTGTCGACCACCGGGGCAAGAAAGAGGTTTTTAATCAGCAATGGGTAGCTGTAGGCCGAGGCGGTGCGTTGGATCAGGGTCGCGGTCATGGCAGTTTCCTTGGAAGGGTTGGGATGAAAAGGCCGTTTATTTCGGGTGTTCACCAATACTGGACAACGCTGGGCTTGTCAAATGCGATTCGTGCCGGCCGTCTTGGTCAAAAAAGCGAGTTAGCTTGCATGGGCCTGCGCTTTACTAGCGGGATAAAAAGAAAAAAACGATGAAAACCACAGCTTTTCGTTGCGCAGACTCCCCGTTTCCGGCTAGGCTGATGCGCAATGCATATTTGCAAGCCACCAGCGGATCCTGTCTGCGTTACAAGGCAATGAAACTCCGCTGTTTCCTTCGGTGTCGGAGGCGAGGGCTCAACTGATCAACAATGATTCTATGAACGAGGAAGATATGTGGGCAGTCAGCAAAGTTGCAGTACGGTTTGTTGCAACCCTGTGGGTGGTTGTCGCCTGTTCCCTGGGACAGATGGCCGTTGCGGCACAGGGACAGGGGACGGCCGGTACGGCAAAGGCGACGACCGCAGGCGCGGTCAAATCCGAGGCCGGAGCGATGGAGGGTTACCAGATCGGTCCCGGTGATGTACTCGCTATTTCCGTGTGGAACAACCCGGATTTGACTCGGGTGGTACCGGTGTTGCCGGATGGGAAAATCTCCTTTCCGCTGATCGGCGAGTTGAAGGTCAGCGATCTGACCGTGCCGCAGTTGATGGAGGCGCTGAAAAAGGCGCTGGCTCCCTATGCGCCCAATCCGCAGTTGTCGGTGGAGGTACAACAGACGCGTAGCCTGACGGTCTATGTCATCGGCAAGGTCAATCGACCGGGCAATTTTGCCTATACCAGCAATATCGACGTATTGCAGGCTCTGTCCATGGCCGGAGGACTCAACCCCTTTGCCAAACGTTCCAGTATCAAGATTCTGCGCACCACCAAGACGGGCAAAAAAGAATTTGCCTTTGACTACGACGCGGTCACCGAGGATGGCGATCTTGAACAAAATATCGAATTACAACGTGGCGATGTGGTCATTGTCCCATAAAGGGCGCAGCCCTGCCAACAAGAAGGGGGCGCGGCGATTGCGGCAGAGGGCCATGGCCCTGCTGGTGCCATCGCTGCTGGCCACCGTGGCCGGAGCCGAGGAGCGCAAGGTGACGGCCTCCATCGCCGTCAAGCAGGAGTATACCGATAACCTCACCTACTCCTCCGTTGATCCGCAAAGCGATTGGATCACCACCGTGTCGCCCAAGGTGGAGGTGGTCAACAACAGTGACCGTTTGCAGACCTCGCTGAAGGCGGTACTCGATGGCGCGAGTTATTGGGAGCACAACGAATTAAACGACGTGGATCAGGATTTTTCCGGTTCCCTACGCTACGGTTTTACCCCAAGGACCAACCTCTTCACCTCGGCCGGTTACCGGCGGGATTCGCGTTCTGATCGCGAGTTCAGCGACACCGGCCTGGTTTTCGATGCGGTGGAGCGCGAGCGCTACAGCTTTGCCCTGGGTGGAAATTACAGTCTCAGCGAATTGACCGCCCTGCAGGTGCAATACAACCATGGCAAGGACGACTACCATGGTGATAGGTATAGCGACAATCAAACGCATGGCGTCAGCGGTACGCTGAGCAGGAACCTCTCAGAATATTGGGAGAACACAACGGGGCGGTTCAGCCTCGGCGCCACCCGCTACGACTCCGACACCTCGCAGACCGATTACTTCACCGGTACGGTTGGTGTGGAAAAGAGCCTCACCGAAACCATTGGTTTTTATGTAGATGGCGGTATGCGCTATACCGAGTCCAGCTATGATACCTATAAACCGGTCTATTATAATTTTTTGGGCCATAACATCTTTGTCGGCTACCGACCGATCACGGCCCAGGAAACCGGCATCGGCTTCACCGGTCGCACCGGCCTCACCTACCGCGATGAACTGAACGAAGCGGTGCTCTCCGCCTCCCACGACGTGCAACCGGCCAATGGTGAGTCGGGAACGCTGGAGCGCAGCTCCCTGCAGGCGCGGCTGGAGCATCGCCTCACCGAGCAATCGCGTATTTCTCTTTCCGGTGGTTACGCCCTCAACAAAACCGCCGATGAGGTGGCCTATATTGATACCACCGACGAGACCTCCTGGTGGGTGCAACCCCGCATCTCCTACAACTTTGATCGGGAATGGCTGGTCGAGGGCAGCTATAACTACGGCCAGATCCACGATAACGAGGATGATGACGATCGCTCGCGCAACCTGGTGATGCTGCGTCTGGAATACCGCTATCCCATTTGGGAATGAACGAGCGAGCAAGCCAATAACGACTGAGCTGTTGAGCAGGGCCATCGCCGGCAGGCTGATCCACATACAAAAAAACTCCCCATATTCGCAGCATGAATATGGGGAGTTTTTTTGTTGAGCGGCCGCAAAAAAAATCTATGAGCAGAAGCAGGCAGAACTATGCCAATTGGTGGTTGATGGTCCGCACGCGCAATCCATCGTTCTCCTGAGTCAGAATATTCGCGCAGCCATACTCCTGGGGAATCTGGAGGAGGCCATCAAGTGATTGTTGCAGCAGGCGGCAGAGCAGTACGCGGTTGACCCCGGCATGGGCGACGATCAATATCGGTCCTGGGCTGGATCGGGCTATCTCCAGCAAAGCCGGCAGCGCCCGGTCGGCGACATCGGCAAAACTCTCGCCTTCCGCCGGGCGATACCGGGCCAGGTTACGGCCGCGCTCTTCATAACCACCGGGAAAGCGCTGCTGCACCTCGGCCACGGTGAGCCCTTCCCAGGCACCGAGATTGATTTCGCTGAAAGCCGCCACCGGCTCAATGTCGCCGGGCGCACAACCAGCGGCCAGCATGGCCGTCTGCATCGCCCGACGCAGCGGCGAGGCAAAAATGCGTGTAAAGGGAATCTGCGCCAGGGCGTCGCCGAGGTCGCAGGCCTGCTTTATGCCGTTGTCGTTGAGGGGAAGATCGCTTTGGCCGAGGAAGCGGCGGGGAGAGGAACGGTCGATTTCAGCGTGGCGCAGCAGGTAGATCAGCGGTGACATGCGGCAAAGGCCATCTCCATGATCATCTCCAAGGGCTGGCCCACCTCGGCCTCGACGGCGGCGGCCAGGTTTTTGGCCAAACGGTAGCGATCAAGGATGGCTTGCACCGCCTCGGGATCATCCTTGAAGATTTCCAGTTTTTCCTCAAAACGCTGGTTAACGCCGATCATGCGGCTGCCGCGCACCAATTTGTCGGCCAGGTGCACCAGTTCCCGTTCAGCTACGCCCATCTCTGGAGTCCAGTCCATATCCTTGTGGGCAGCAACAATCTCGGCAGCCTGGTCAAAACCCAGGGTGCGCAGCCAGTCGCCACCGGTGGTTTCATGGTGGGGATGGCCCTTGGCAATGTCGTGCAGCAACCCGCACACCCGACAGGTGTGGGGACTGAGTTCACGACCGTTGCGATGGATGATGGCCAGGCAGAGCATGGCCGCCACCTCGCCGACCATGCGTCCGTGGGCCACACCTTTTTCCGGCATGGGATGAATATGGGCAAGGATGGCCTCGGCCTCGGCCATGGTGGGCACACCTCGCCGACCAAAGAGTAGGCAGCCGGAAAAATAGTCGTCCGGGGTATCCATATCAAAATGGATGTTAGCATCGGCCACCGGCACCTCGGCCACCTGGGTCGGGTCTTCAGTCTCCATTCGGGCCAGCAGGGTGCGCAGCCCTCCCTCGGCATTGGTCTCTTGCTGGATACGGGCCAGCGCTGTTGGCGACAACAGCGGCGGATGACCACGAAGCTCGTCAAAGAGCGGGTAATACAATCGGCCGGGCGCTTGGTGAGCAGCCTCCAACAGCCGGTGGATGGTGCCACGACGGATCAGGGGGATGTCCACCGGCAGCAGAAAGGCACCAGGGCAATCCTGGCTCAAGCTGGCCACCCCGGTACGGATCGAACTGTACATGCCCTTGGTAAAATCAGGGTTATGGGCACAACGCACGCCGACCTGCTGGGCCACAGTCTCCACCTCGTCGGCCCGGTGGCCGGTGACCACCACGATATCCTCAAGGCCGCAGGTGCGAAATTGGACGAGAATCCGCTCCAGGACCGTCCCCCGTCCCATGGGCAACAGGGCTTTCAACTCGCCCATGCGCGAGGACAGTCCTCCGGCAAGGATGATGGCGCTGGGAAGTGGTGGCATGATTCAACGAGAGGCAGACGAATGATTGGAGCAATGATGATGTTTTTATAACAATATCAAATTAAACCGAAATCATAGCAGATGCCAAGCCTTTTTGCCGGTGGCGCGCTGGTAAATCAGCTCGCCCACAATGGAAATGGCAATCTCTTCCGGGGTATCCGCTTCAATGCCAAGGCCTATGGGGCAGTGGACCGCCTCCAGTTGCGCCTCCTTGAAACCCTTATCCAGCAGCTTTTTATAGAGGGCGTTACGTTTCTTGCGCGAGCCGATCATGCCGATGTAGCCGGCCCCGGTGCGCAGGGCCTGCTCCAGCACCTCCATATCGTGCATGTGGCCGCGGGTGACGATGACCAGATAGCTGTCGTGGTCGATCTCCTCGCCGGCAAAGCTGTCATCAAAGGAGGGCAACACTTTCACAGCATCGGCCATGGGGAAACGCTCGACGCTGGCGAACTCGGCGCGGTCATCCATGACCACCACACGAAAACCAACCTTTGCTGCCACCTCGGCGGTGCAGGCGGCCACATGGCCGGCACCCATCAGGTAAAGCGTCCCGGCAACGGCGAAATAGGAGAGCAGATACTCCTGGCCCTGGTGCTCGACGAGGGTGGCCGCCGAGGTCGAGGAGCGCACTTGCTTGATGGCGGAGAGCAGCTCATCGCTCACCTCGATGCGGCTGGGCGTGCCGCGATGATCAACGACAAAACGCGGCGGCCCATCGCCATTGGCGGTCAGCGGGCAGACCAGGGTGATGCGCCGGCCGGACTGCATCGACTCCAGCAGGCGGCGGAAAACCTCGCGGTTGGCCTCGGTGGGGGCGATGTACTCAAGAAAGACCTCCATACGGCCGCCGCAGATCATGTCGGTATTGGCGGCCATGGAGTTGGTGAGATCAAAGGCCTTGCGCAGCGACTGTTTGCCGGCAAAGCAGGGCGCTGCCTCGGCGATGGCCAGGGCCTCGACCTGCCCGCCGCCGATGGTGCCACCGATGCGGCCATCGCGAAAGATGATCATCTTGGCGCCGGCCAGACGTGGGGTGGAACCGGATTGGCTGGAGATGGTGACAAGGACCAGGTCCTGGCCGTCCGCCAAGGTGGAGCAGATCTGTTGAATCAGTTTTTTCATGGTCGAAATTCCTTGCGATGGTCATCAAGTATGCGTTTTGCTGGATGGATGGTGGTCTCGGGGGGCGCGTGCAGCACGAGCTCCACCCCGTTCAGGGCCGGGATGGTGGTGAGTCGTTCACGAACCGTCGATTCCCACAGGTTTTTGTGCGAGGGCAGCAGTTTCAGGCACAGGCAGAGTTGCTCACGGCCGCCGGAGTGGCGCAGATGGGCGCTGAAATCAAGCAGGCCGGGCAGGGGAAAGAGGGCCTCGTCCAATTGGTGCAGGCCAAGGCAAGCATCGCTATGAAGCTGGCGCTCCTGATTGATGCGGCCGCGCACCTGATCCAGGCGGCGGATGCAACTGCCGCAGGCACAACTGCCGGGCAGGATGCGGCCGAGATCGCCGGTGCGGTAACGGATCAGCGGCATGCCGGTGCGCGTTAAGGTGGTGAAGACGATTTCGCCCCATTGGCCATCGGCAAGGGGCTGTGCCGTCTGTGGATCGATGATCTCAAAGAGCAGATCCGCCTCGCGCAGATGGCTGCCGTCATGGGCAGCGCAGTCGACTCCGCCACCGAGCCCGGTTTCGGTGGTGCCGTAGTGGGTGAAGATCTTGCATCCAAGCAGTTTTCGTAACTCGGTGCAGAGGCTCTGTGGCACATAGTCGGCGCTGAGCAGCACCGAACGAATGTTGCCCAGCGACAGCCCCAGAAACTCGGCCATGCGGGCAATGGCCAGGATCTGCACCGGAAAACCGACCAAGGCATCGGGCCGCAGTTGGGCCAGGGTTTGCGCTGCCACCTCGGGTTGGGCCACCAGGCCGAGGATGTGGCTGGAAACCTGGAAGCGCTCCAGGGCGCGGGCCAAGAGATGGCCGGTGGAGTCGGGGGTGGCGCCGGGCAGGAGGATGGCCACACTCTGGCCGGGCTCCACCATCTGCTGCATGCCGAGGTGGAAGAAATCCAGGGTGCGATCAAGGTCCGCAGCGGTGAAAAACAGCCTTTTAGGGGCGCCGGTGGTGCCGGAGCTGTGCATGGTGATGATGCGTGCCACCGCATCCTGGCTGACACAGACCATGGCCAGTCCGTGGGCTCGCAGATCGGCCTCGCTGATCAGCGGCAGGGTGGCCAGATCAGCAAGACTGGCGAGCGCAGCCGGGTTCACCCCGTGCAGATGCTGCCGGTAGAAGGAGGCGTGTTCTTTGCAGTAACCCAGTTGGCGGCGTAGTTGGTGCAGTTGCCAGGTGTCGATGGTCGCACGCGACAGCGGCAGCTCACGCTGGCCGATGGCTGCGGCAATGAGCGGCTCCAGCGTGGTTGTTCTCATGGGCGCGGCATACCCCGGTAGAGCGGGTCACCGAGGTTGGAGGTGAGGTTGTAGGCGCAGAAGGGCACCAGGTTGCCCCCAGGCGAGACGACATGGATGCAGCAGCCGCGCAGCCGCTCCAGATCAAGGTTCCACGCATCCTGGAAGGCCATGGCCGAGATTGAAAAGGTGTGGGTGCGGGCCCGGGCGAGGAAGCGGTCAAAATCGTCCTGGGGTTCGGTTTGATCGCTGCAAGCGCAACCACCGGCCATGGGCAGGCTTGCTATCGACGTTGGCATCGACTGGGGCATAGACCACTGGCGGGCGGTGAAGTTGACGCTTTTCTCCCGTCCCTCCAGCGCCGCAATGGCCTGCGGCTCGCCGGTGGAGCAGCAGGCGCTGCGGCCCCCAAGCGGTAGAAGACGGCCATCCTCGCACACCAGAAAGTTGCCGTGGAAGGAGCAGAGGGCATGCTCGCAGGCGGGCGGGGCGAAATGATCGGCATCGATGCTGCCACTGGTTTGGGCGACGATCAGTTCAATCACCTCGGGCAGGGTGATGCGATCAGCATCGGCAGGTGCCTGCGGAAAACGGCCAAAGTAGGAGATGGGCTGGAAATGCACCCCGCGCACCGTAGGGGCAAATCGCGCCCCGTACTCGATAATCGCGCCTACTTCATGGGTGTTGATACCCGGCACCAGGGTCGGCACCAGCACCACCCCCAGGCCGGCAGCCCCGCAGTTGCGAATGGCCTGTTCTTTAATCGCCCGTAGGTCGCGGCCACGCAGGGCCAGGTGGGTGGCGGTGCTCAGGCCATCAAATTGGAGAAAGACCGAGGAAAGGCCCGCACTTCTGAGTTTCCTGGCGTACTCGATATCAGCCGCCAGCTTAAGGCCGTTGCTGTTGAGCTGGATGAATTGAAAACCCTTGGCTCGCCCCAGGGTAATGATTTCGGGCAGATCCTCACGCATGGTCGGTTCGCCACCGGAGAGCTGGATGTTACTTGGGCCGGAACCGGCCAGCACCCGCTCGTACAACTCGGCAATGCGGTCAAGACTTGGTTCGACATCGGCCTGCTCTCCACCGGCATCGGCAAAGCAGACCGGGCAGCGCAGGTTACAGCGTTGGGTGATCTCGATCAAGGCGGTGCAGGTGTGCTGGCCGTGCTCCGGGCAGAGGCCGCAGTCAAAGGGACAACCGCGATGCACAGGGGTGAAGGCCTGGCGGGGAGCGGAGGGTTTTTTCGGCCGTAGCCAGGTGGAAAACGGAACACTTCCCCGCCAGATCACCGTGCGAAAGGTGCCGTGCTCCGGGCAATGCTTGACCAGATACACCGCATCGCCCTGCTGTTCACGGATGGCCGCCACCCGTTGCAGGCAGACCGGGCAGACGCTGGCCGTTGAGGAGAGAAGCTGAATGGAGCGGTCAATAACCACTTGATTGTTCGCGGGGCAGGCTCGGGTCAAGGTTGTTCTCCGTTAGAATACCAAGGATGATCTCCCTGGAGCGCAGCATGATATCGCCGCAGACCTCGGGTTTGATGCCTCCCTGATAGGAGACGATATCCTCGCAGCGGATGCCGCCCCACTCGGTGGCCGTGGATTTGAACCAGTCCATGAATTGGGAGAGCATGATCGGGTAACAGTCCAGCGGTTGTTCCTCATCGCTGCCCTTGGCGGCGTAGAGCGAGAGCACACAGGCGGCGCCGCTGGCCACACCGCAGAGATCACCGCAGCTCGATCCCTCACAGAGCCCGGCCATCGCTCGCACCAGAGCGGGGTTTTCCTCGCCCATATCCTCCAGGCTCAGTTTGATCATGATCTGGCTGCAACAGTAACCTTGGGCATGCAGCTGCATGATGCGCAGGGCCGTCTCATCCATGCAAACCCCCTTTTTCGGCGACCAGTACATAGTAGCCCAGCGGTGCGGTGGCCAGGGCGCAACTGGTACGTTGCGCGGCCTCGTTGTCCATGAACAGGGCCCAGAATTTTTCCAAACTGCCGTAGGAGAAGATGATCTGCCCGGCCAGCTGCTTGAGCAGATCGGTGCGATCGCGCAGCAGGCTCAGGGAGAATCCGGCGCGGATCAGGCCATCGGTGATGGTTTCCAGGGGCAGGGCGCGGCTGATGCAGCTCTTCAACTCCGGCAACCGCGCCTGCAAGGAGAGCTGTTTGCAGTAGATATCGGTGAGCATCAGTCTGCCGCCTGGTTGCAGCACCCGGTGCATCTCGCGGAGACTGGCATCCATATCCTCGGTCAGCGACAGCACGCATTCGCAGAGCACACCAGCGAAGCTGCCATCGGCGCAGGGCAGGGCGGTGGCTGTCCCCTGGTGCAAGATGGCCATGGGTGCCTGTTGCGCTGCCTTGGCCAGCATGGCCGGCGATGGATCAATACCGGTGGGATGCAGGTCAAAGGTGTGCGCCATCAGCTCCAGACTGTGGCCTGGGCCGCAACCGATATCGAGCACGGATGATCCAGGAGGGAACTGACAAAACGCCAATAACTCCCGGGTCAGTTCCTTACCGCCGGGCCGAAGGGTGCCACCGGTGAGGGCGTGGAGTTCCTCCTGCTCATAAAGCGGCACAGGAGTGCTGGTTCGGAAAAGACAGGTCGCCTGCATCTTATTTATCTTCCAGCAGTTGTTCGACTTCCAGCATCTTGCCGATGGCCAGGCTTTCCGGCACCAGGGTAAAACCGCAACTCGGGCAGGCCATCAGCTCGACATGAAAGGCCGAGTTAAGGTAGTTGACCTGCACCTTGCTCGGTTGCAGGGGTTGGTTGCAATGGGCGCAATGCCAGTCGGTGGCCTCAAGAAAGGAAAATTGACTCATTATTGATCCTCCGGCAGGGTCATGCGGTGGCTGTAGCCGTTGTGCACCAGGTAGCCATCTAGGGTGGGTTCATATTCCACCCAGTAGGTCACCCGCACCGGGCGGTACTTGGCCAGGCGCCGCTTGTTGGTGGGGTTGAAAAGGTATTTGCCGGTGGTTTCAGCGTAATGAACGACCTTTTGCAGATCCTCGATCAGCACGAGACGGCTGTTGATCAGTGCTTCCAGTTCTGGGCTGACCAGGAGCTGCACCTCGGTATGGGCGGGGCGGACAACGGACGCCTCTTGCCAGAGGTTGGCCAGCAGATCGTTTTTCAGCCGGGCCCGGTTTTCATGGCGCTGCGAGAAACCGGGGTTGGAACGGGCCAACGGATCCTGATCGACGGTGGAAAACAGGTAATCAAGCAGGTGCTCCACCGGCCGACCGTCGGCCGCCAGATTGTCGCGGCACATGGCACAGTAGGCCAGGCCATCCAAATCGCTGCGCCCAGCCTTGTGCGCGACGGCCTTTTTGCCCAACTCCTTGTTGGCAAACTGCATCAACCCGCCGTAGCCGCAACAGTCGGCCACTTCGCCACTCTGATCGTGCTCAACCACCTCGATGCCGAGCTTGGCGCAGATACTGCGCACGCTGCCGCGCAATCCCTGCTGGTAGCGGGCAGTGCAGGGATCATGGATGGTCAGCGGTTGTGCGGGGCGGGAATGGCTTGCCGGCAGCGGCAAGGTGTCCAATACCTCCCACAGTGATGTGGTTGTGATCTCCGGAGCAAACTCCTTGAACACGGAGAGGCAGGAGGAGCAGGCAGTGATGACGGTTGGGTGGCCCAGCCGCGCCACTTCGGCCTTGAAGGCCGCCATGGTGTCAGTAAACAACTGGTTGCGCCCGGCCCAATGGGCGGGGATGCCGCAACAACCCAGCATCAAACCAACGCCGCCTTGCAGGTGGTTACAGAGAAAATCGTAGGATTGCTTCACTGCCTCCGGTGCCGATCCCGCGAGCTGACAGCCGGGGTAGAAGAGCGCGCGGCTGCTGTTTGTGCCCGGCTGATGGCGGCTGAGGCTGCAATACGCACTTAAACTGAACTGCATGTCCTCCAGGGCAAAATCATGGGCCGAGGGCGGCATGTGTCCGGACTCCACCATTTGCACCCGGGTGGTGCGGCAGACCTCGGCCACGGGAAAATCGTTGGGGCAGATGACCTTGCACTGATCGCAGAGGCTACAGGCGTTGATCATCGAATTGGCATTATGGGCCCCCTGGACAATGGCCTGGTTATTGTAGATTTTGCGGATCAGGGTCTTGGGATATTCTTTATATTCTTGGAGATAGACGCACTGTTTGACGCACTCCAGGCATTCGCAGCGGATACAGCGGGCCGCCTCTGCCTTGGCCTCCTCGGCAGTGTAGCCATCGGCGCTATCGGCCGGCAGGATTTCGGCAGCCGGGGCCAGACCCCTGATCTCAGTGTACATGCGGGTTTCGCAGGCACCCTCCTTTTCGCGTTGCGCGGTGAGGGAAACCTTTTGCAGATAGCGCTCCATGGAAAGAGCGGCGCGTCGCCCATTTTCCGCCTGATGCATCGGCGAGTAAGGTTGCCCGGGAACCAGGCCACCGCCACCAAAACAACCCTCGCCAGCAAGGGCAAGCGTCAGGGGATCGGGGGCACTCAGGGCAAAGGGCAGCAGGCCGGGGTCGCAGTCGTCCCAGTCAAAATAGAGGGTGTCGTACTCGGCGATCAAGGCCGCCACGCATTCTCGGTCCAGGGCCTGTCCGGTGCGCAGGGTGACGCCATAGCCCAGCAAAGTGGCCTCGGCATGGGTGAGGGCCTGGGCCGGGAGGATGGCCTCAGCCATTTGCCGCAGTGAACCACCGATTCCTTCCCTGTTGGTGATCAGGACGGCCGGTCGCCCCTTGCGGCTGAGATCCAGGGCAGCTGTCATCCCCGAAAGACCTGCGCCGATGACGGCGATCTTGCCGCCCTTGGCCGGGAGCTTGGGCAGTTTGACCACGGTCTGCGTCGTGTTGACACAGAACTGCTCGAGGCGGCCGATGGCCAACGGATCGCCAATCTCGCCGCGTTTGCAATGGGGACGGCAGGGTTGGTCACAGATGCGGCCGAGGATCTCCGGGAAGGGCAGGGTGCGGTCGAGGGCGCGGCGTGCTTCCCTTGCATCGCCCTTGGCCATGCCGGTCATGAAGGCGCGAACATCGACATGAAGCGGGCAGGCTGCGGTGCAAAAGGGCTGCTCCTCCTGAATACATCGGGCTTCAAGGGCTCTGAGCTGTGGTTGGTCCATGGAGAGGGAGATAATCTGTAGGTGGTTAGTCTGTAGGTGGAGCGTTCGCCGGCAGTAAGCCAGAAAAGGGGAGGCGAGAAAAAAATCCTGCCTCCCCTTCAGCTCAACAGCTAACGAACTAAACGGCTACCACCTTATTTCGGCATGGCTGCCAACACCTTCTCCGGACGTGCCGGCAGGTGACGGCACCAGGCGCCACAGGCATTGTGGATGGCATTGATAACCGCACAGTGGGGAGCGGTCAGTGGCATCTCACCAACACCCGAGGCTCCGAAGGGGCCATCAGGACGCGGGGACTCAACATACATGATCTCCATGTTGTCCGGAATATCCTTGCAGTAGGGCATACCCGCGCCGGCCAGGGTGGAGTGCTTCTTGATATCCTCGAAGTCCTCGGTCAAAGCCAGGCCGATACCCTGAGCCATACCACCGTAGATCTGGCCATCAACAACCAGTTTGTTGACCACTGTTCCGACATCGGCAACACAAGAGATGGACTCAACTGTGGTCTTGCCAGTGGCCACCTCTACGGCAACCGTGGACAGGAACACACCGTACATGTAGCAGCAGAACGGTTTCCCCTGTCCGTTTGCATCGCAGTCGCTGGCCGGTGCGGTCCACTTGCCGTTGATTCTGGTCGGGATTTTTTCGGCCACCATCTCATCATAGGTGCGGAGAGAACCATCAGCCTTGGTCATGGCCTTGATCAGTTCCTCGCAACCAACCCGGATCGAGTTGCCGGTGACGACCTGGCTACGGCTACCACCTGCAGGCCCGGAGTTGGGGCACTTGCTGGTATCGTTCATCACCAGTTTGATCTGGTCGGGGCTCAGGCCAAGCGGACGCAGGGATTCGTGGGCGATGGCGAGGGTACCCATATCAGCACCCTGTCCGTGATCTTCCCAGCAGTTGAAGATGGTGACTGAGCCGTCAGCGTTGAGGGCAACATCACTCTCTGAGGTATCAGGGCCGTCAAGACCGGCACCGTAGACGCCGATGGCAATACCAACACCTTTTTTCACTGCGGCGGTGGACTCGGCAGCCACGCGTTTTTTGGCTTCCTCGTACTTGGGACGAATCTTGTCCATCATCTCAGGCAGGGAATAGACTTCCGGATCCTGGCCTGTGGGGGTGGTGGAACCCTTGCGATACACGTTTTTGTAACGCAGCTCGAACGGATCCATGCCCAGCTTCTCGGCCAGCTCGTCCAACAGAACCTCGGACGGGAACTCGGACTCGGGTGCACCGTATCCACGGAAAGCGGCACCCCAGGCGTGGTTGGTGGCAACGGTTCGGCCTTCGCCACGGATGTTCTTGATGTCGTAACCGGCACCGATGTATTGAGCACCGCGCAGGGTGAGCAGGTCGCCAAACTCGGAGTAGGGACCATGGTCAACCGACCAGTCGGTTTCCATGCCGAGCAACTGGCCATCCTTGGTGGAGGCGAGTTTGACGGTGGTCCAGAACGGAGAACGTTTACCGGTGTAGATCTGCTGCTGGGCATAGTCATAGCAGAGATAGACTGGGCGTTTGGTGGCCATGGCGGCGGCGCCGACCAGGGCTTCCATGGTGGGGCTGAACTTGTAGCCAAAGGTACCACCGGCATTGTTCTGCACCAGGGCGATGTTCTCGGGCTCAACGCCGAGGCCGGGAGCGATCATGTAGAGATGCAGGTGCAGACCGATGGATTTGGAGTGAATCATCAGTTTGCCGTCTTCGTCATAGTAGGCAAATCCGACATCGGGCTCGATCGGGAGATGCGGTTGACGGCTGGTATAGTAATCGCCTTCGATGGTCACATCGGCCTTTGCGAAGATAGGAGCGGTCTCCTCACCCTTGACGATCTTCTGGATGTAGTAGATGTTCGGGGTGCCGGGGTGAATCTCGATGGCATCCGGCTCCATGGCAGCCGGTGCGCTCATGTAGGCGGGCAGCTCTTCCAACTCAACCTTTACCTTGGCAGCGGCGGCCTTGGCATTTTTCTCGGTATCGGCGCAGACGATAGCAAGAGCGTCACCGGTCTGGAATACTTTAGTATCGCAGAGGATCGGACGCTCCCAACCGTCACCCAGGTTGGAGGGGAACGTGATCAGGCCGGTAATGCGGTTTTTACCCTGAACGTCTTTATGGGTAACAACCTTGAATACACCGGGCATCTTCTCCGCTTCGGAGGTGTCAATGGAGAGGATGTTGGCATGGGGTACTTCGGCCTGCACCAGGGCGCAATGCAGGGTGTCTTCGGGCAGGCTGAGAGCCAGGTCCGCACCGAAGTCCCAGGTGCCGGTAACCTTTGCTGCGGCACTCGGACGCGGCATGCTAGTACCAAGCACTTTCCCGTCTTTGGGCATCTGGTACGCCAGGTCTTTCATGGACATTTTGCCGTTGAGTACTTTGACTGCGTCCATGACTGCATCAACAAGCGGCTTGTAACCGGTACAACGGCAGGCATTTTTATGTTTCTGGAACCATTCGCGAACATCTTCGCGGGTGGGATTAGCGTTGCTGTCGAGCAGAGCCTTGGCGGAAACGATAAAGCCGGGGGTACAGAAACCGCACTGGGCTGCGCCATGGAGCATCCAGGCTGCTTGGAGTGCATGGAGATCGGTAGGGGTACCCACACCCTCGATGGTGATAATAGAGGCGCCATCGGGTACGCGATTCATCTTGGTGATACAGGAGCGGATCAGTTTGCCGTCCATGATCACGTTACAAGCACCACACTGTCCTTTGCCGCAGCCGACTTTTGTGCCGGTCAGGTGAAGGCTTTTACGAATGACATCGGACAGCAGGTCAGAGCTGTCGGCCAAAACCGTGCGCTCTACACCGTTCACTAGCAACTTCTTTTTCTGCATGAGTGACTCCCATGAAATGTGTGAGTGAACCAATACGGGGTGACCGTATTCTTTTGATTAAACAAAACGTTGCCAGTCAACAACGAGCCGTTTGCCTGCCGGTGCAAACGACTCCATGCTGTCTGGCCTTGGCGGATATGAACAACTGCTGTTCTGAAACACACCCGCGCAATGTGGGGCTGGTGTGGCATTGCCAGTTCTTTGTTGCTCATTTTTCCAGATGATGCAGGACTCAAGGCGCAGGGACACAAGGAGTAAAGGCCCTGCGCCTCTTATCCATTTGGAGCAAGAAACGCGGGACGCGTTACCGCGTCCCGCAACGCCAACCACAGCGTAACTGGTGAAAACCGGTGCAGCCCACACAGGCCAAGTTCAGGGATAACAGGGGCAGGCTCCACCGGTGTCTTTGTTTAGGTTGATAGTCTGTAGCTTTTTAGTCTGTAGGAGAGGGGGTTGAGACCAGCTCCAGACGATCAACCTGAAATTTTGTCGAACAACATCGTCCGTAGTTCTTCTCGTTTTTAGGGGGAGAGACGCATCTCTCCCCCTAAAAGGCTACCAGCTCAACAGCTAATCGACCGAGCTCTTACAGTGCGGCGGTGTAGATGGCTTTGACATCCGCATCTTTGGGGCGACGCGGGTTGGTCAGACCGCAGGCATCCTTCTGGGCATTGGCGACCATGGTGTCGATATCGCTTGCCTTCACCTCTTTGCCATAGCGTTTACCCAGCTCAACCAGACCAGCGGGGATACCGATATCGGCAGAGAGCTTTCTGATGGCGACCAGGGCCAACTCGGCAGCATCACGCGGAGAAAGACCAGCGGTGTTCTCGCCCATCAACTCGGCGATCTTGACGAAACGATCCATCTTGGCGATGAGGTTGAATTTCTCCACATGGGGCAGGAGAATGGCGTTGCACTCACCATGGGGCAGGTCATAGAAACCACCCAGCTGATGGGCCATGGCATGGACGTGACCAAGGCTGGCGTTGTTGAAGGCCATACCGGCGAGATACTGGGCATAGCACATACCTTCGCGGGCGACGATGTCTGCGCCATTGGCCACGGCGGGGCGCAGGTGCTGGGCGATCAGTTCGATGGCTTTCTCAGCGGCGGAGTCGGTCATCGGGGTGGCGATGGTGGAGACATAGGCCTCAACGGCGTGGGTAAGGGCGTCCATACCGGTGGCAGCGGTCAACGACGGCGGCATACCAACCATCAACTGCGGATCATCAACAGCGATGCCCGGGGTAACACGCCAGTCAACGATGGCCATCTTGACGTGACGGGAGAGGTCGGTGATGATGCAGAAACGGGTCATCTCCGAGGCGGTACCAGCGGTGGTGTTGACAGCCAGGTACGGAGGCATCGGCTTGGAGGATTTGTCGACACCCTCGAAGTCATGGATCTTGCCACCATTGGCAACAACCAGACCAACGCCCTTGCCGCAGTCATGGGAGGAACCGCCGCCGAGGGTGATCAGGGAGTCGCAACCTTCTTTCTTGTAGATGTCGACGCCGTCATGGACGTTTTTATCGGTGGGGTTGGGGATTGTTTCGTCATAGACAACGTACTTCATGCCGGCTGCGTCGAGCAGGTCGGTGATCTGCTTGGTGATGCCAGCACCGGTGATGCCCTTATCGGTGACGATCAACGGCTTGGAGCCACCGAGTGCTCTGATTTTGTCGGGGATCTGCTTGGAGGCGCCGATACCGATGAGGGTTACAGAGGGAATGAAATAACCGTAGACTTCTTCACGAACTGCCATAATGAAACCATCCTTTTATGTTTTGGGTTCCTACACGTTCTGCAAAAGTTTCCTGCCTCTCTTGGATCCAACTTGCGCGCAGTATGACTATCGCAATTGGCGTGCCATGATGCAAATTGTTGCTTTTCTATGTTTTGTTGGTGGTGTTGCCGGAGTGGTTCTTTCGATTACTGACCAAGGCCGACAGATGGTGTGCGTGGTGTGGCAAATTGACTCGATTGAGTTGATGGCGAGCATTAAATGACCCGTTGGTGAGGAAACAGCGAGCTTTGCTCCTCAGAACAGTCAAAGGGACAAAAAATCCACAACCGTTCCCGCAGTGGTGTGCGGCTAGCAGCCGGGTGTTGGTTGCCAAATTTTTTAATGTTGTATTTCAGTAGGATAAAGTGATACGGGTCAGGATGATGCAGCATTTCGCCTTGTCCGGGGCAAAATGACCTGTGTGTATCTTGGATGGACCCGCAAAGATAGAAAAGAGGCGAAGAATTCTTTTTTTGTGTGGAAATTCAAAAGGTTGGTTTGAATATTGCTTCTTTTGTGGTAGAGGAGAGAGATGTTTTTGTCGATACTTTTCAAGATGAGTCTGCCATGCACTGCCAACACACCACGCCATTGTTGACCTTGAGTTTTCCCACCCAGCCGTTGACCGGTTTTGCCTCCCTATTGCAGCACGGGCTTCTCTTTCCCGTGCAGCAGCCGGTTCCCCTGGTGCCCTTTCTCCTCGCGCTGCCGGGGTTCACCGCCGAGTATATCGAACAAACGGTACAGACGATCTTTATCAACGGGGTACCCGCCGATAGTTTGCAGCGGGAGTTGGGGGCGGGAACGACGCTGGCCTTGTCGGCGGCCATGCCGGGATTGGCAGGGGCCATCTTCAGGCGGCAGGGGGTGCACGGCAGCCTGCGCACCCGCCCGCAGGAGCCGAGTGTGGCAGTCGGGATGCAGGAGGGCTATCTCACCCTCAAACTGTTCAACTCCATCGCCTTTGATCGCGTTGACGATCTGCTCAGCCACGGCATTTTGATCGCAAGCAAGGCCTGGCAGCAGTTTGCGACAATGCATGGCGCCCTGTTGCAGCCACCATGCACGATGGCCCTGGATGGTGACGTGGTCGATCTGGAGGGGCTTCAGCAGCGGATCGGCGCGTCGACGCTACTCCGATTGCAGGCTATCCTCCTCTAGAGTCCTTTGTCTCTGCCTCGGGCAACCGCCGCATTACCCCCCGGTTCAAGCCGGCAAAAGCGTGCAACCTGTGCCGCTGATCTCCAAGGCCACCTGCTCACCGATCTGCGGCGCGGTGTGGCGATAGTCGGCCATATCCATCAGGACCACCATCAACACGCCCACATTGACCACCACACGGATTTGATCTCCCTCGGCCATAACCAGCACCACCTGACCCTTGAGCCAATGGGCTGCGGGTATTTGTTGTGGAGTGAGGCGATGGAGCAGAATCATTTCCGGCTGGATACTGACACGACCCCGCCCTAGCTCCGTGGCAACGCTTCCCTGGGTAAGCCGCAGCGAGACCACCCCCTGGATCAGACAGTCAACCCCTTGATCCGCGTGTTTTTTGAATGTACAGGCATAGGAGTTTTCATAGGCATGCGTGGTGAGGCGGCCGTTCTCCAGCACCAGGGTGTGCTGGGCCAGGCTGGCTGCCTGCAAGCGGTCATGGGTGGTGAAGATGATGGTGGTGCCGTGCTCTTTATTGATCTGCCGCAACAGATCGGTGATGATGGCCTGATTTTCGGCATCGACACTGGCGGTGGGCTCATCGCAGAGCAGAACCTCAGCGCCGATGGCCAGGGCGCGGGCTAGGGCCAAGCGCTGGGTCTCACCGCCGGAAAGCTCATGGGCCCGTGACTCTCGGTAGCGGCTGAGGCCGACAGTGGCCAGGACCTCATCGACAATCCGCTGACGATCTTTTGCCCCAACTCGTCGAATTTTCAATCCAAATTCGATATTTGCCCGCACCGTGGACGAAAACATGATCGGGTGTTGGTCCACCAGCACCACCTGTCGACGCAAGTCCAGCAGATCACCGTGCAGGTAATCCACTGTCCGTTCGTTAAAGCAGAGAATGCCGCTGCTCGGCGTTTCAAGAAAGGCGAGGATGTTCAGCAAAGTGGTCTTGCCGGCTCCATTGGGGCCAATCAGGGCGTGGATGCCCCCGGCCTCGATGGTGAGCTGGTCGATATCCAGCACCGTGGTGCCAGCCAATCGTTTGGTGAGCTGGTGCAGGCGATAGAGGATCATCGGCCGCTTTGTCCCTGGAAGAGGTTGAAAACCACATTGATCCCCAGGCTGAGTGCCATCAAAACCAAGCCCAGGGCCACGGCCAGGGTAAAGGAGCCCTTGTCGTACTCCAGGGCCATGGCCGTGGTCATGGTACGGGTGAAACCCTTGATGTTGCCGCCGAGCATCATCGAAATACCGATCTCGGAGATGACACGGCCAAAAGCCGAGATCACCGCTGCGGCAATGGCGAAGCGGGCCTCGCGCAGCACCACCAGGGCAGTCTGCCAGTTGTTGGCGCCCAGGGTTCTCGCTGTCTTGCGATAGCGTTCGTCCACCCTGCTGACGGCGGCGATGGTCAGTGCGGTGATCAGCGGCACGACGAGAATAAATTGGCCGATGATCATCGCCGGTTGACTGTAGAGCAGATCCAGGTGTCCCAGTATCCCTCTGCGCGAGATGAATACATACACAGAGAGCCCGATGACCACCGTGGGCAGGGCCAACAGGGTGTTGAGCAGGGTGATGACTACCCGTTTGCCCGGCAACTGGCTGTGGGCGATGGCAAAGCCTGCGGGGATGCCGACCAGGGAAGCTAGCAAGGTGGCCAGACCGCTGACTGCAAGGGAAACCTGGACGATCTTGAGCAGTTCCGGGTCAAGCGACCAGGCCAGTCGGCAGGCGGCGGCAAAGCTGTCGAAAAAAAAGTGCATCGGCAGATGTTGGGCAATATGTGAAAAAAAGGCGGCGAAAGGAAGAATCTTCCGCCGCCCGGCAGACTGATCGGGTGGACACAGCCTTGTGCAGCGTTTTTGTTACTTGGCGTCGCCGAAGAACAGTTGCTTGCCGTGCAGTTTATAGTCGGCAATCACCTGCTGACCCTTGGCGGAGACCAGCCACTTGGCCATCTGGTCAGCCAGTTCGGCTTTGACATGGGGGTGCTTGGCCTGGCTCACCGGAATGAAGCCGTAGGGGTTGGCCAACTGGTTGCCGCCTTCGCAGAGAATCTCCAGGTTGACCGGTACTTCGCGGCCATATTTGTATTTGATATAGGTGCCGCGATCCGCCAGGGTGTAGGCCTGTTTCTCGTCGGCCATGGTCAGCGTTTTGCCCATGCCCTGGCCCACGGAGAGGTACCAGCCACTGCTGGCTGCCGGATGCACTGACTTGATTTCGATGGACTTACCGTCCTTCTCCATGGTGGAGGTGGCGTTCTCCAGGGCCAGGCCGCTGGCCTTCCACAATTCCTGCTCCTTGGCGTGGGTGCCGGAATCATCGCCACGGGAGATGAAGGTGGCCTTGGCTGCGGCGATCTTCTTCAGGGCATCGGCCCCTTCGGCGGTGCCTTTGATCTTGGCGGTATCCGCCGCCGGACCGACGAGGATGAAATCGTTGTGCATCACCGCATAACGCTTGGTGCCATAGCCATCTTTGACAAAGGCATCCTCGCGGGCGCGATCATGGACAAAGATGACATCGACGTTGCCATCAATGCCATCACGAATGGCGGCACCGGTGCCCTTGGCCACCACCTTGACGCTGATGCCGGTATCCTTTTCCAGGGCCGGCAGCAGTACATCCAGCAGGCCGGATTCCTGGGTGGAGGTGGTGGTGGACATCTTCAGCACTTTGTCTTCGGCCAATGCCGATCCGGTGAGCACGGGGGCCGCCAGCAGGCAGCACAGTAACAGTTTGGCGAATTTCATAGCGATTTCCTTTTCTTTGTATTTCAGGCAGCAACCATTCCTGCCTTTGAACGTTTACTGACCATCCTGGAACACGATCTTCCCAGCCATGGTCAGGTCATACCCCTGGATACTGCGCCCCATCTCCTTGAAGGGTTCGGATTGGAGCATGCCAAAAAAAGCCTGAATCGATTTCTCGAAAAACACATCCTTGGAGACCAGCAGGTCAAAACGCTCCCAGCGCAGCGGCAAGAACCCCAAATCCAACGAGGCGGCCACCGTCTCGATGCCTGGACCAACATCGGCCCTGCCCGCCAGGATTTCCAGGCCGACATCCATGTGCCGCGGCACCTCGTAGTCGTAGCCGCGAATTTTATCGCCGCTCAAACCGGCCTTTTGCAGTTCACGGTCAAGCAGCAACCGGGTGCCGGTACCAAGCGAGCGGTTGACCAGCCGCAACCCCGGTTTACCCAGATCGGCCACGGAAAGGATCTCCAGCGGATTGTGCTTGCGAAACAAAAGGCCTTGTAATCGCCGGCAGAAGTTGACCACCACCGGCATCTTCTCAAACTCCTGGGCGGCGAACTGAAAGTTATAATCGACCTCGTCCTCCTGAATGAGATGGCTGGCGGCAATGTGGCAGAGATTGTTGCGCAGGGCCTGCACCCCGCCCATGCTGCCGACATTGCCGAACACCGCCAGGTGTCCGGAAAAAGATCGGTTAAAGAGGGTGATGGTTTTGTCGAGCAGGGGATCGTTGCTGCCCGCCAGCACCACCAGACGTTGGTTGGAGGTGAGGGGACGGGCGTTGTCAGGGAAGTTGATGGTATTGTTTTCCACCCACTGTTCGATCAGATATTGGGGGAAGAGCCACTTGCCGGTGATCTTGGTGGCGGGCATGGCCTTTTCCGCAACCAGGGTGTAGACCATTTTTTCGTGGATGTTGAGGAGTTCGGCAACCTCCTTGGTGGTGAGCAAACGTTGCATGGGCAATCCTAGGGGCAAAAGAAGTGGATCAGTTGTTGCCTTGCTAGATTGGCCGTTTTGGTCGCTCTCCGTCAATGATATTTGTGGTGATTGACCTTCTTTTTCCATTTCCTACCAAAAGAAACTAAATCTAACAGTCGGTTATAAGCGGTGCCATGCTGGCACACAAGGTTAAGCAGCAGATTTGGTGCCCGTGGTGCTCTCCCAGCCTTCGATCATCGACCAGTGGCGGTAGCGGCGAGGCATGTGGCTGCCGATGCAACCGCTCGTCAGGATCAGCCACAGCAGTGGCACCATCAGTGCGGGGAGGAAATGGATGAGGATGCAGAGGCCCAGATGGAACACCACCAACAGTCCCTTGCCGCGATGCAACCAGCGACGGTCATGCAGCCACTCCAGAGCCAACAGCACGGTCCCGGTGATAATGGTCCACCAATGCCAGGAGCCCAGACGGATAAACTCCACTGCCAGGATCAACCCGCCGAACAGCACCCCGGTGGTGGCAATGTGGGCGGTGCGGACGGCAATGGTCAGCCAGCGCATGGTGACAGGGGAAAGGGACATGGGTAATGTGCTCCTCACAGAGGGAATTGGTGCCGTTGTCTGCCCTTGGTTAGGCGTAAGCCGAAGCGATTGACAGCTAGATCAAGGCTCGGTACCTTCGCCGCATAACGCGTGCACGCCTTTTGCTGCCGTCGTCTGCCAACTTCAACCTGCCAAGCCGCCATGCCGACCTTTGCCGAATATTTCAGCCGCAACCAGGGAGCACTCACCGATGAACAGCAGCAGTTGTTGCAACAGAAGCGGGTGGCCATCATCGGCTGCGGCGGCCTCGGTGGCTATGTGATCGAGGAACTGGTGCGTATCGGCATTGGGCAGCTCCATCTTTTCGACCCCGATGTTTTTTCGGCCAGCAACTGCAACCGCCAGCTCAACGCCATTGGCCCGACCCTTGGGCGCAACAAGGCCGAGGTGGCAGCCGAGCGAGCTGGGGCCATTCACCCCCATTGTGCGGTGAAAGCCTTTGTCGCAGATTTCCGGGCGGTTTCGGAGGCGGAAGGCTTTGTCTGCGATGTCGTGGTCGACTGTCTGGACGACATCAACGCCCGCCGCGATCTGGCAGCCCTGTGCAGCCGCCTGCACCTGCCCTTGATCCATGGTGCCGTCAACGGTTGGTATGGTCAGGTAGGGGTGCAACTGCCCTGCGGTGATCTGATCGATCGTCTCTATCCGCTGCGCCCGCAGCAAGCCACCGCGTTGCCGCCCCCTTCGGTGCTTTCCTTCACCGTCGCCGTGGTGGCCAGTCTGCAGGTCGCCGAAACCGTGAAGATCCTGCTCGACCTCTGGACACCGCTGAGCAACACCTGGATGCATATCGACCTCAAAGAGGGCGAGTTTCTCCTCCATGAGATTTAACCGGCAGTATTCTATGAGTTGAGCGGCACCAACTGACCGGTCTCCCTGGTCGAATAGCCACCAAGCAGTTTGATGGCTTGGCGGAAGTCGCTCTGCTGCATCACATCCAATACCTGCGTAATCATTGGCGTGGCGAAGATCTGGCCGGGGATGAGCAGATCATAGCGTTCTTCCACCAGGGGCACAAAATCCAGGCCCAAGGCCCGCGCCGCACTCTTGATTCCCAGCCCTACATCCACCTTGCCGGAGAGTACCGCCACGGCCACGGCCATGTGCGTGTACTCATCCTGATCATAGCCGCTGATGCCATCGGCATCGAGATTGTGTCGATCCAGTTCAAAATCGAGCAGCACCCGGGTGCCGGAACCGGCCTGGCGGTTGATGAAACGGATATCCTCGCGAAAGAGGTCGTGGATGGTGGCGATCCCCTTGGGGTTGCCCTTGGGTACAATGAATCCCTGCTCGCGATGCACCAGAGTGACGATACGGATGTCCTTGTCGGCGAGGTGCTTGCGAACATAGCTGGTGTTGTAGGAGCCATCCTCGGGATCCAGCAGGTGTGATCCGGCGAGATGGCACATGCCCTGTTTGAGGGCCATGATGCCGCCCAGACTGCCGACATGGGTGGAGGCTAGGGGATAGGCGGGGCGCTGCTTACGCAGGAAATCGTTGAGTAAATCCAGGCAGAGATCATGACTGCCGGTGCAGAGGATGGTGCGCTCCACCTGCGGCAGTGGCATCAACAAATCAATGTTGACCTCTTGCCCATGCTTTTCCCCCTCTGAGGAGGCGTTGATGCGCAGGATACCATTGGCCTTGGTGAGGGTGGTGATGGCACCAGCCCCCTGCTTGAGCGGCACCGCCACAAAATCGGCCCCAATACGGCCGACGATCATGCGCCGGAACTCCTCGATCCCGGCCCGCGAGGGCAGATCCTTGGCCAGGGTGGCCTTGACGGACACAGGTGGTTCCAGGTGGATACCCTGCATCTGCGCCAACAGCGGCAGCACCAACTGCTCCATGGCAATAATCGCTGAGACCGGATAACCGGGTATGCCCACCACTGGTTTGTTGTCGATCACGCCAAGGATGGTCGGCTTGCCGGGCATGATGGTCACCCCATGGACCAGCACCTCGCCCAGCTGTTCGATGATGCGCACGGTGTAATCGGCGCTGCCCGAGGAAGAACCGGCGTTGATGATCACCATGTCCGCATCCGAGGCCACCATGGCCTGAAGATGGGAGAGGATGGCCGCAAAATCATCGCTGATGATGGGGGAAATGGCGGTCTCAGCCCCGGCCTGTTCCGCCAGTCCGGCCAGCACCGCAGAGTTGGACTCAACGGTTTTGCCGGCGGGAATACTCTCCAGATGCTCTTCGAGCCGGACCAGTTCGCTGCCCGTGGGGATGATCACCACCTTGGGGCGTTTGCGCACTTGAATGGTGGCGCAGCCCCCGGTTAGCAGGGCCCCGATATCCGGCGGCCGCAACCGGTGCCCGGTCGGGAAGAGCAGTTCGGTGGCGACAATATCCTCCCCCACCTTGCGTACATGCTGCCAGGGGTAGACCGGTGCGCGAATAATGCCCTGTTGGCCGTCGGCGCTGAGCAGCACGTTCTCGATCATGATTACGGCATTTTTTCCCGGCGGTAGCGGATACCCGGTGTTGATCATCACGGCCTGGCCATTGTTGATATCCAGGGCCAGCGGGGCTTCGTCCGAGGCGCCAAAGGTCTCCTCGGCGCGCACGGCCAATCCGTCCATGGCCGCAGCATGGAAGGAGGGCGCGGAAAATCGCGCATGGATGGGAGCAGCCGTTACCCGACCGCAACCGCTGCGGGCGGGGATGCTTTCCTCGGCCAGGGTATAATCCTTGAACCGCGACCAAAAGAGTTGTTGCGCCTCTTCCCGCGATTGCATGGTCAGATAGATTTTGCGTTGCATGGCGGATCTCCTGGAAAATCAGTGGTTAAGGGAAGAGGAGTACAGCGCATTCGACCCCTTGGTCGAGTCCTTCCACGTCGCGGCCAATGGGCAGCAGGCCATCTGCCCGCACCAAGGGATTAAGCAGACCGGATTTGCCATAGACCGGCAGCGCCAGGGGCAGAGGAGAGGTTTCCTGGGGAACCAGGCGCACGCGGACATAATCTTCCCGCCCGATGGCGGAGGGGATCGGTTGGCCGGTCATGGCCTGTACCCGGTTCAGGCCCAGGGTGGCGCCGAGGCCGCTGTATTGGCGCAGCAACGGGCGGACAAAACAGTAGAACACCACCAGGGCCGAGGCCACATGGCCTGGCAGGCCAAACAGGGCTTTGTTGCCCTGGCGGGCAAGAATGGTGGGTTTGCCCGGGCGAATGGAAACCCCATGCACGAGCATCTGCGTGTCGGGGAGTGCGGCAAAGACCCGTTGGGTGAAATCGCGCTTGCCCACCGAACTGCCGCCGGAGAGCAACAACACGTCAGCCTCTTGCAGTGCGTGGCGGCAGGTGGTCAGCATCTGTTCGAAATCATCGCCACAGATGCCCATTGGAATGACAATGCCGCCCGCCTCTTCCACCAGGGCGGCCATGGTGGTGGAGTTGATGTCGCGGATCTTGCCCGGAGGTGGTGCCTGATCCGGCGGCACCAATTCATCGCCGGTGGAGAGGATGGCCACCTTGGGGCGCCGATGCACAGGAATTGTGGTGATGCCCAGTCCGGAGAGCACGCCCAGATCCTGGGATCGTAGGGCGCGGCCCTGTTCGAGAACCATCGTGCCGGGCATGTAGTCATCGCCGGCCTGAATGACATTTTCTCCCGGCGCCACCGGGCGAAACAGGGCCACGGTGTTTTCGTCGAAGGGTTGGGTATATTCCACCATCACCACGGCATCGGCCTTTTGCGGCAATTCACCGCCGGTCCAGATGCGGGCGGCCTGACCGGGTTTGAGCTGTAAGGCCTGGCCCGATGCCCCCATGGCAATTTCGCCGATCACCGTCAATAGGGTATTTTCCGACTCGGAACAGCCAAAGGTGTCCTTGGCACGCACCGCAAAGCCATCCATGGTGGATCGGGAAAAGGGGGGCAGGGCTTCCTGGCTGACCAGCGGTTGCGCCAGCACTCTTCCTCTGGCCTGCCGCACCGTAACGGTTTCAGCCTCAAGGGGGGCAAAATCGGCAAACAAGGCAACAAATTGCGAGGGACTGATCAGCTTAAAAAAATCATTCATCGTGTGATTCCTTCATCTGGCAGAGGGGGACGATGATGTCCAAGAAGAAACAGGGGAGGGCCGGTTCGCTAGCAGCGAGGGAAAAATCGATACTAGAGGATCAACCGCCACCAATGGCCGGAAAAATGGCCACCTGGTCACCCTCTTTGGGGACCTGTGCAAGTTCGCAATGCCGGGAATTGATCATGGTGACGCCAACTTCGTCAAGCGGCACACCCAGCGAGCGGATGATCTCCTCGACGGTGGTGCCTTCGGCAAAGTCCATCTGCTGCTGTTTAAAGCGATTGTCGCGGAAATAGGCAAAGAGTTTAACCGTGAGCTGCATGCGTTATTGCCCGAGAATGAGGAAAGAGGTGAATGCGTTCTTGGTGAGCGCTTCCATTCTGCGCCCTGGAAAGAACGATGGCTAGAAATAAAAAAGCACCCTGCGAAACGCAGGGTGCATCGATAACTCTTTCTTGAGCAATCAGAAATTCCAGAAGGAGTCAATGGCCTCGTCGCTGATATCCCAAACGACGTTGTGCGGAGCAATAGCCTCCTCGTTGAAGAATTCTGGCAAACGGTCGTCCTTGTTGGTGAAGCCGGCCGCGAGGTTGAATGCATGCTCGGTCTTGAGAACATACATACCCAGGTTGGTGACATCGGTGGCCGTCAGGTTGATGCCGAAACGGGCATTGATCATGTCGATCAGTGCCGGCAAGCAGGTGGCATCATCCAGGGCGGCAAAGGCAATGAACAGGCACATGCCGGTGGAATCGATGGCCGCAGTGGCGATCTGCAGATTGCGCGACAGCTCCACCTGGCCTTCCTTGCTCAGCGGATCGACCTTGCCGCCGACACCGAGGATGTTGGTGGCAATGGTGTAGCCCATGGTATGGTCTGCACCTTGGGTGGAGGTGGCGTAGGTGATGCCGATACCTTTGATGGCGCGTGGATCATAAGCCGGAATCGCTTGGTTTTTCACCACGGGGACACGGGTAACACCATAGGCCCGGCCGACGGCACCGGCACCGTTGCCGATGATCCGCCCCAGGGCGGTTCCTTTGGCTACCTCTTCTTTGAGGATGCGGCAGAGCTCGGCACCGTCACCAAATTTGAGGACACCAGCCTCCATGGCCACGCCAAAGGCGACCGGGATTTCAATGGAATCCACGCCGATGTCATCCATCAGGTTGTCGGCCTCGGCCACATAGTCGAGGTTGTCGATGCAGCAATCCGCCCCCAAGGCCCAGATGGTCTCATACTCGAAACCCGAGGTCTTGTACTCGCCTTTAACATCGGCATAGATCTGCGAGCACTGAATAACGCAACCAGGATGGCAACCATGCTTCGGCTTGCCGCCACGAGCTACGATGGTGTCGTACATGGTTTCACCGGAGATGGCCTCGTGGCCCTCAAACTGTCCCTGGGTGAAGTTTTTGGTGGGCAGGCCACCTGCCTCGTTGATGATGTTCACCAGGACGTTGGTGCCGTATTGACCGAGCGCCTTGCTGATGGGGTTGTCGGCCAGGGCCTTGGTAAAGGTGCGATTGGCGGTTTTGAAGGCCTCGGCATCGGCGATGCCCACTTTTTGATCAGTGGGTTCCACGGAGATGAATTTGATCTTTTTGGAGCCCATGACCGCACCCAGACCACCACGACCGTTGGAACGCATATGGCTGTCCGGGTCTTTGATGGAGATGTTGGCTGATGCCATGCGCATCTCGCCGGCTTGGCCGATGGTAATGACGCCGACTTTTGCTCCCAGGCGATTGTTCAGGGTTTGCACCGTCGCAAAGTTGCCCATGCCGACGACTTCGGTCTCTTCCTTGATGGTGACACCATCGGCGTTGATATGCAGATTGTACCACTTGGAATCATCGGCTGGCTTGCCTTCGATGATCAGGGCTTTTACCCCAAGTTTCGCCAACATCTGGGCCGAGGTGCCACCGGCATTGGCCTCTTTGATGGTGCCGGTGAGCGGGCTTTTCGCCCCACAGGAGAGGCGGCCTGAGTTGGCAGCCGGGGTACCGGACAACAAACCTGGAGCAAAGACGAGCTTGTTATGCTTGCCCAGCGGATGGCAAGTGGGGGGTACTTCTGCGGCAACAATGGTGGAAGTCAGACCGCGACCACCATGCCCCATCCACGCTTCGGGTACAGCTTCAACCTTGGTGCTTAGGTCCGACATGTTTACACGAAAAATCTTATCAGCCATTCGAAACTCCTCTTTGGAATATAAAGATAGAGGCTCGCCAGGAGCCTGTACCCGTTCTAGTCGACGGTGGATATGGACGTAAAAACTGTGATTCTATGGATTACCGCTCAAAGTTATTGAAATAGATTGCTGCTGTCAATGCTTGTCCGTTTTGGTTGGTTTGGGTCGCTTTGAGGACTCAAGGCGCAGGGACACAAGGAGTAAAGGCCCTGCGCCTCTTATCCGTTTGGATGAAGAAACGCGGGACGCGTTACCGCGTCCCGCAACGCCAACCACAGCGTAACTGGTGAAAACCGGTGCAGCCCACACAGGCCAAGTTCAGGGATAACAGGGGCAGGCTCCACCGGTGTCTTTGTTTAGGTTGATAGTCTGTAGCTTTTTAGTCTGTAGGAGAGGGGGTTGAGACCAGCTCCAGACGATCAACCTGAAATTTTGTCGAACAACATCGTCCGTAGTTCTTCTCGTTTTTAGGGGGAGAGACGCATCTCTCCCCCTAAAAGGCTACCAGCTCAACAGCTAATCGACCGAGCTCTTACAGTGCGGCGGTGTAGATGGCTTTGACATCCGCATCTTTGGGGCGACGCGGGTTGGTCAGACCGCAGGCATCCTTCTGGGCATTGGCGACCATGGTGTCGATATCGCTTGCCTTCACCTCTTTGCCATAGCGTTTACCCAGCTCAACCAGACCAGCGGGGATACCGATATCGGCAGAGAGCTTTCTGATGGCGACCAGGGCCAACTCGGCAGCATCACGCGGAGAAAGACCAGCGGTGTTCTCGCCCATCAACTCGGCGATCTTGACGAAACGATCCATCTTGGCGATGAGGTTGAATTTCTCCACATGGGGCAGGAGAATGGCGTTGCACTCACCATGGGGCAGGTCATAGAAACCACCCAGCTGATGGGCCATGGCATGGACGTGACCAAGGCTGGCGTTGTTGAAGGCCATACCGGCGAGATACTGGGCATAGCACATACCTTCGCGGGCGACGATGTCTGCGCCATTGGCCACGGCGGGGCGCAGGTGCTGGGCGATCAGTTCGATGGCTTTCTCAGCGGCGGAGTCGGTCATCGGGGTGGCGA
Source organism: uncultured Desulfobulbus sp. (assembly GCA_964639845.1). Lineage (GTDB taxonomy): Bacteria > Desulfobacterota > Desulfobulbia > Desulfobulbales > Desulfobulbaceae > Desulfobulbus. Next base: position 64,250 of record CAZXHS010000008.1, read on the forward strand.
TGGTGGAGACATAGGCCTCAACGGCGTGGGTAAGGGCGTCCATACCGGTGGCAGCGGTCAACGACGGCGGCATACCAACCATCAACTGCGGATCATCAACAGCGATGCCCGGGGTAACACGCCAGTCAACGATGGCCATCTTGACGTGACGGGAGAGGTCGGTGATGATGCAGAAACGGGTCATCTCCGAGGCGGTACCAGCGGTGGTGTTGACAGCCAGGTACGGAGGCATCGGCTTGGAGGATTTGTCGACACCCTCGAAGTCATGGATCTTGCCACCATTGGCAACAACCAGACCAACGCCCTTGCCGCAGTCATGGGAGGAACCGCCGCCGAGGGTGATCAGGGAGTCGCAACCTTCTTTCTTGTAGATGTCGACGCCGTCATGGACGTTTTTATCGGTGGGGTTGGGGATTGTTTCGTCATAGACAACGTACTTCATGCCGGCTGCGTCGAGCAGGTCGGTGATCTGCTTGGTGATGCCAGCACCGGTGATGCCCTTATCGGTGACGATCAACGGCTTGGAGCCACCGAGTGCTCTGATTTTGTCGGGGATCTGCTTGGAGGCGCCGATACCGATGAGGGTTACAGAGGGAATGAAATAACCGTAGACTTCTTCACGAACTGCCATAATGAAACCATCCTTTTATGTTTTGGGTTCCTACACGTTCTGCAAAAGTTTCCTGCCTCTCTTGGATCCAACTTGCGCGCACCTTGACTTAGCAAACATTATGCCATATTGAAAAATACGGTTTATCAGTAGGTTGGCTTGATTGATGGTTGCTGGTGTTTTCCATTACGCCCCGACGTCTCGTAAAAGCACCAACAGCAGCAGCCGTTTTTGCCTGTCGATAACCCGAAAACGACTGAAAATTACTGCTTCAGCGAGGTGTGGGGCAAAATGCACCACGCAAAAAAAGCTACGGGTAATATTGTCTCGTTGGTGGTGTGGCCCTCGGTATGACAGAATATTTTCGACCAATCGATTGTCGGCGCATAGAAAGTGTAAGGGGGGTATTGCCGGTGCAAAGCAGTTCTCACTCAATCCGCAGATTTGCCCCCTGGCGTGGAAGGGCAAGATTGACAGGTGAAAAACATTGCCATTGTCTCCTTGAAACGCTAGTAATATTAAGTGGTTTTAATATCAGCGGAGGGCGATGTGGAACGAAAGCAAAAAATAGAGGTCACCATACTTCTGCCGGCCTATAACGAAGAAGGGGTGATAGGGAAAACGGTGGCACGAATAAGGGCATTGCACCCTGATTTCGAAATCCTTGTGGTGGACGATGGTTCCACCGATGCCACCGTACAAGAAGCCATGACTGCTGGAGCCAACGTCTGGCCCCACCCCTACAATATCGGCAACGGCGCGGCCATAAAAACCGGGCTACGTTGTGCGCGTGGCGAATGGGTGTTGATGATGGATGCCGACGGCCAGCATCAGCCCGAGGATATTGCCCGCCTGTTGGAGCATAAAGATCGGTTTGATATGGTGGTCGGAGCCCGCACCCGCCAATCGGAGACGAGTTCCCACCGCGATCTGGCCAACTGGGTCTACAACCACTTCGCCTCCTATGTCACCCAGTTCAAGGTGGAGGATCTCACCTCCGGTTTCCGCCTAGTTCGCCTTTCCGTGGCCCGCCAATTCATCTACTTGCTGCCTAACACTTTCTCCTACCCATCCACTCTGACCTTGGGCTACCTGCGCAGCGGCTTCAGCGTCAAATACGTCCCCATTCAAACCAAAGCCAGAATTGGCAAGAGCAAGATCAAACTCCTCCAGGACGGCACCCGCTTCTTTCTTATAATTGCCAAGATAGCCACCCTGTTTTCCCCGTTTCGAGTTTTCCTTCCGACGAGCTTTGTTTTGTTTCTCCTTGGTGTGTGCTACTACGCCTATACCTTCTTTACACAGGGACGGTTTACCAATATGTCAGCCCTGTTGTTGAGTAGTTCTATAATCATTTTTATGATCGGTCTTGTGTCAGAACAAGTTAATCAGATGCGGTATGATCGGGTGGAGTAACCGCGAGTCGATGAAGCCAAAACTCCTGGTCGTCACCTCCACCTTCCCGCGTTGGCGAGATGACACTGACCCGCCATTTGTCTATGAACTCTCAAGAAGGCTTGCCGATTACTTTGATGTGACTGTACACGCACCCCATTACCCAGGTTCTTTGCGAAATGAACAGATGGGCGGGATGCGCATTCATCGTTTTCGCTATTTTTTTTCTCCCTTTGAGATGTTAGCCGGGGGACAAGGTGTTCTTCCCAAGATGCGGAGGAACAAGTTATATTGCCTGGTGCTTCCTTTTTTCCTTATTTCCCAGTTCATTTCCTTCATCCTCCTGGTTACCAGAATCAAACCTGATATCATTCATGCGCACTGGTTGATTCCCCAAGGTTTTTGGGCGGCCGTGACAAGGAAGTTGTTCAAGGTCCCGGTGGTTATCACTGTTCACGGTGCCGATGTTTTCAGCCTGAGGACACCTGTTCTCAAAAAAATCAAAAAATGGATAGTGAAAAATGCGGATCGGATCGTCACGGTCAGTTCGGCACTGGCCGATGTGCTAGCCACCGATACCCAGTGTGAACGACCACCGGATACCATCTCCATGGGAGTTGATGGGTTGCTCTTTTCCCCGGATAAAAATAACGAGGTGATTAGGACACAGTATGGGCTCCATGGCCCTTTTCTTCTTTTTGTCGGTCGATTGAGCGAGAAAAAAGGGGTTCGTTACCTTATCGATGCCATGTCTCTGGTGACAAACGACTTTCCTGGGGCCAAATTGCTGATTGTCGGACAAGGGGAGTTGGAAAAGGAATTGCGTAATCAGGTGCAGATCCGTGGTTTAGAAGGTGTCATTCTATTCGCTGGAGCAGTACCCAATGCACAGCTTCCCGCCTATTACGCATCTGCAGATTGTTTTATCGGTCCTTCCGTACAGGTGAAAGATGGTGATACCGAGGGGCTCCCAGTGACCTTTATTGAGGCGGCGATGAGTGGCTGCCTGGTGATTGGAACTAAGGTTGGCGGCGTTGCGGAGGTCGTGCTCCATGGACAAACGGGGTATGTTGTCTTGCCAGAGGATACTCAGGCGTTAGCAGAAGCGATAATTTCTGTGCTCGAGCAAAAAGAAACTCTCTTAGCAATGAAAAATAAGGGCAGGCTATGGGCATTGCAAAATTTTGAATGGGGAGTAATCACCCATCGCTACGAAGAATTATTGAAACATGCCATCGCAACTAAGAAAGTGTAAGGAAATTTTATGCTCCATCTGTATTGCCAACTACAACGGAGAGCATATCATCGCTCAATGTATCGATTCAATTCTCGAGCAAACAGCATTTGTTGATTCTGTTGAAATCATCGTTCACGACGACGCTTCTGTCGACAATTCGGTTTCGCTGATCAGGAAAAAATATCCACAGGTACGGCTGTTATGCGGTGAAACCAACGTCGGCTTTTGCGAGAGCAACAATCGAATGGTTGCTATAGCCCATGGGCAATATGTTCTCCTGCTCAATAATGATGCCGCCCTGTGGCCCGATGCCTTGGAGACACTGACCGATCAGGCAAAAATTCAAAAGTCGCAGGGAATACTAACCCTGCCCCAATACGATTGGCACACCAAGGAATTGGTGGATCGCGGTTGCCTGCTTGATCCCTTTTACATACCGGTGCCCAACCTTGATGCGCAGCGTACGGACGTGGCAATGTCGATTGGTGCCTGTCTGTGGTTGTCGAGAGCGTTGTGGAATGAACTGGGCGGTTTTCCGGTCTGGATGGAATCGATAGCCGAGGACGTCTACCTTTGCTGCTTGGCAAGGTTTAAGGGGTACCCCGTTCATGTTGCAAAGACCAGTGGCTATTGGCACTTGCAGGGCAGAAGCTTTGGTGGTAACCGCACCCAGTCCACTGGATTAATCAGCACCTACCGAAGAAGAAGGTTAAGTGAGCGAAACAGGGCCTATGTAACCTACCTGTTTTCTCCTCCCTATTTGGTAGGGTTTATTATGGCATTGAATTTTATGAGTTTGCTAACGGAAGGCCTTGTGCTGGGAGTGGTGAAAAGGAATAAACAGATTTTTCTACAAATCTATCTGTATGCCGTTTTAAGTGTATTTAGGAACAGGTATTTGCTCCAGGAAGAACGTGTGCGCTTTCAAAAAATGCGTTCCGTTTCTTTTTCTGTCTTTTTTTCTGTCTTTACTTCTTTCCCTCGAAAATTGTCTCTTTTGCTTAGGTACGGTATTCCTGGTCTTCAATAAAATCGGTGCAATTTTTATCGTTGCTGTCTTAGTATTTTTTATGGTTAAAGTCATGAAATTTTTGATGTAATTTTTTATGTGCCGCTGAAATAAGTAGCAGATAATTTATTTAAATTGTTATTTGATTGTTAGTGCGAAAATTAATTGTAATATATATTATATGAATAATTATTCAAAAATAACGATAATTGTAGCTTCGCTAAATAGTGCAAAAACGATCCAGCGTTGTATTAACAGTTATATAGATCAATTTTATCCGTATAAAGAATTAATTGTTATAGATGGAGGTTCTTCTGATAGTACGATTGATATAATTAAATATAATTATAAATATATTGATTGGTGGATTTCTGAAAAAGATCGTGGGATAGCGGACGCATGGAATAAAGGATTGATAAAATCTAGCGGAGATTGGGTGCTGTTCCTGGGTGCTGACGATATTTTAGCTTCTCCTGAGGTATTGCAAAACTTTTCAAATACTGTTTCAAATAATTATTTTTTGAAATGCAGGGTGTTTTACGGAAATGTAAATGTTGTTTATCCGGATGGCGAATATTTTTCAATGCATGGAAGTGATTGGCCGGCTATACGAAAAGTGTTTTTTTCTGAAAAAATGATGATACCTCATCAGGCATGCTTTCATCATAGTTCTATTTTTAAAGATTTTGGCTTTTTTGATGAAAAATTTAAAATTGTTGCAGATTATGAACTGCTTTTGAGAGTGCTGAAAAATGAAGATGCTTTTTTTGTTAAATGGTTGATTGTGACAAATATGTATTTGGGGGGGGTGAGTTCCAGGGTCTCTTCATTGCTTGATATGCAAAAAGAATGTGATAGTGCATTGGTTAAAAATGGATTTAATCCGAGCGGGTATAGAAGGAAAATTAATATTACAGTTTACACTATTCTTGGATGGATTATAAGGTATGGTGGTGAAAAAAATGCTGCAAAATTTTTAGATGCAATCCGAATTATGATGGGTAAAAAAATCGTCTGGAGTCGAAAATAATATTTTGTAAAATTTTATTTCTGGTGCGATGATTAGCATTATTATACCAACGTACAATCGTCCAAATATGATTATTCCATCTGTAAAAAGTATAATCATGCAAACTTATACAGATTTTGAGGTAATTATTGTAGATGGATCTACTGACTATGAAACGATGAAGCAAATATCATGTATTAAAGATGAAAGAATTAGATATTTAAAGGTAAAAAATATATCTGCTTCTCACTCAAGGAATAAAGGGATCGATGCGGCAAAAGGTGATTTTATAGCATTTAATGATGATGATGATATATGGTGCATGGATAAAATTCAAAAGCAAATTGATCTGTTTGAGAAGAAATATGATAAAAATTTTATTTTATATTCAGCCTGTTCAAAAATATCAGGGGGGAGTGTCAGGATAACTCCAGATGATAGCGTGCGGATGAAACGAGGTGCTATTTATGAAGAATTGCTATTGAGAAATTTTATAGGATTGCCAACAGTAATGCTACCGGCATCGATTTGCCGAGAGGTAAAATTCGATCAGCAACTAACTTGTTTGGAAGATTGGGATTGGATGATTCGTTTGGCCAAATTGTTTCCTTTTGAATTTATCCCGGAATCCCTAGTTTTGGTGAGTGATACACCCGGCAGTGTTAATAAATCCAAATATTCGGTTAAGTCGGAAGCATACATGGCTATTTACCAGAAATATTTTGATGACATAACCTTGGTCCCTCGAATTGAGTCCAAGCATTTGTTGAGTATTGGAAGTAATTTTTGCCTCTCCGGCCAGATGGATGATGGAAGAAGTTATTTGTTGAAATCCATGAAGCTCGGCTCCAAAAAAACATACCCTTTTATCGCGTACTTGTTGTCTTTTTTAGGCTGGAAAACTTTTTATTTTAGCTTCAAGATTTTCGAAAAAATAACGCATCGTCAGCCGTAACTATATCATAAAACGGGAGCATCCGTGACAGAACCAGCCAGTGAGCGATAGCGATGAACTGCGGCCATAGATGGCGCGCGCCTGATGTATCGTTTAAAATCACTCAATGTCACAGCACCACCTCCTGTCGAACTTGTTCGATCATCCGCTCATAGATCGCCCGATACTGCCCAGTCACGACCGGAGAGGAGAAACGGCTCACTGCCTTCGCGCGTGACTGCACGCGTAGACGGGTCTGGCGTTCGTTATCGCCCAACACCCAGCGTATACCCTGGGCAAGATCCTCGGTGTCAAACGGACGGGCCAGCCAGCCGGTCTGTTTGTGAGCGACGATGTCCGGCAGGCCGCCAATGTCGAAGGCGATAACCGGTGTTCCGCAGGCGAGCGACTCTACCCCGCTATTCGGCAAATTGTCCTGGCGCGAGGGGATGAGCATCGCGTCCGCTGCGCTGTAGATAACGCGCAAGCTAAGGTCATCGTTCAGCTGTCCGCAGTAGTGGATTGGATAGCCAAGGTCAGAGGCTGCTTCCGGTTCTGTCTGCCCAATCACCATCAGCCGAAGGTCAGGCACGCGCCCGCGCAGCCGCGCGAACGCCTCGGCGAGCAGGTCGAAACCCTTGCGCGGGTCCACGGCGCCGTCGTAGGCGCCGAACAGCAGCAGCGGGCCGGTCGGCGGCAAACCTAGTAGATGACGAGCTGTCTGCGGGTTGATCGGACTCCAAGTTTCGGTGTCCAGTGCATTGGGAACCACCTCGACAGGCCAGTCTGCCATCAGCGCGCTTTGGCGCACACAGTCCGCCAACCAGCCGCTTGGGGTCACTATCTGAATAGGGCGCGTCCAGTGGTGCCGTTTGCGGTTCCAGGTCCAGCGGTTGAGATCCAACCCTGTCTCCCCCGCTGGGCGATTGCCTGCGGTGTAGCCAGTCTGCCATCGCTCGTCCGTCGCGTAATGCTCGGCGCCGCAGAAGGCCCACATGTCGTGCAGGGTCCAGATGAGGGGTCGACGGACCCGCGCGATGTCAGCGACCGAAAGCATCATCGAACCCATCCAATGCAGATGCACCAGAGTAGCATCCGAACGTGCGATCCGGTCTGGCCAGTGGGAGGGCAGTACGGCCGCCGAATGCTGTACCGGATTGGCGGTTTGCATCAGCCGCATTAGTAACGGCTCAAATTCTGTGCGACCTAGATGCACCAGTTTCTCCAGTTTGGTCGTCGCGCCCCTCACGCTCGGGTCACCCGAACGCGCGCGCATAACGTGCATCCGTGAATCAACCCCAGCCGCGCGAAGCGCCCGATGGATGCGATAAGCCGCGCGCGCTGCACCACCGAGGAGATCGGATTCGCTCAGGTGCCAGATGTTCATGGCCGCCGGGCTCCCGCTTTTGGCAGCCAGGATTTAAGAAAAGCGAGGAGTCTTTCCGCCAGGTTCAGAAGCGGCCCTAGCGCACGGGCAACCCGCGCGCGTCGGATAACACCGTATCGGTCCACCTCGCCCACTTTCTTGAAGACCTGCGCATGCGATGCACCCGGTACAGAGCCGATATAAACCAGTGAAGACGTGCCGATAACATACCTGAAGGTATGCCTCAAATAAAAGGTTGCTGGCAGATGGCAGGCTATGAAAGGGTGAAAACAGTTTGCGAACAGCACCATTCCACCCACTCGAGTGGCGGCGATGCACTCCAAGGCTAGTTCAATGGGCTGCTCGACGTGCTCCAGCACGTCCTGAGCGATTACCACATGGTAGCCGTCGGGGGAGAAGGAGTCGCGAAAGGCGATCTCTTTGCGCCCCGCCAAACGCCGCTGGAAAAACTCGGACGGAAAAGGTTCGATGATCTCGATGCCGGCAGCGTTTGGAATCCGGTCAGCGATCTGTCGCACGAGGGCTCCCGAGCCTCCACCAAAATCCGCGATGCGTAGGTCTGGGCGATGAGCCCAGGTATCTCGGAGGTAGTCGGCAATCGCTTGCCGATGACCCAAAGATTCAGGATCAGCCTCGGAGAAAAGACCATTGAGTACCCACACAGGATGGGCATAGAAGGCACTGATCCGTTGCCCTGCCAGCCGTTTGCGATTGTCTAGCCCAAGTGTATGCCAAACTCTGTCCATCTCGGCCCAGAGCTCTTGAATATTCAGTCCGCGACCATGACTGAAACGCGTTAGAAAGATCTCCAGCTTCTCGGTATTCCCAGTTAGATCGACCTCCATAGCGTGTCCAGACGATCCCTTTCCACCGCTCAGCGCATTGGTCACCGCCACAAACACGGGGCGGACAAAACGCGAGAAGCGGTAAAGAGGATTCACGAAGTGATGCCGAAAAACAAAATCATCCGCACGTTCATCGCACACGACATCGGTTGGATGCGTAATGGTTCCGATCTCATGACGTGGCATAACATGCCGCCGTCCCGCCCCACGAGTGTGGGTAGCATCCTCCCCAAACCCGATATTCGTCACCAGATTCACGTTGGGTGTCGACGTCAAACCGCCGCTATACCAGAGGCTCGCCGTCCAGGGATAATCCCAAGCCGTTTCGATCTCGCCTCGCGCCACGCTATCAAAGATGGCCTCCCAATAGGTGCGTTCTGCCGCATTCGGGATCCGTTCGCGCCAGGTCGCAGAGCCTTTCCACGCAGGCCAGAAGCTCAGATCTCCGTCATAGAGTCGCCAGGCCCGCCGCCAGGACGCCCAGCCCCAGCAGTGGTTGTACTTCGAGAAGTAGTAGGAAGCATCGCCGCGCCGGCGACCCCGTTGGAAATTATCACCGGTGATGACGGACACCCGCTCGTCCCCGGCATAGCGTTCTAGGAGCGTGTCGCAGAAGCGGAAGAAATCCGGGTGCGGCAGACAATCGTCCTCCAGCACAATGCCAGCCTCCTCTTCGCAGAAGAACCAGTCGAGCGCCTCGGACACTGCCCGCTTGCAACCCCGATTGGTATCGCGAAACAGAGTGCGGACCTCGCATGGCCAATCGACAGCGGTCACAATCTCCCGCGCCAGCGCACAGCGATTCACGTCTCCGGGCTGATCCTGTCGGGGACCGTCGGCCGCGATGTACAGACGCGCCGGAAGTGCAGCGCGAATGGCTGTAAAAACTTGGGCGGTTAGCTCAGGGCGGTTGAAGATGAGTAGGAGTACGGGGGAACGAGTCATGCGACACTCCCGAACATCACTGACACTTGAGGCAGGATTGTCGGTCTTCGATGCGTCATGACTGCCTCTGGAAGAAGACGGTATTGAACGTCTTCGCGAAGGGCGCATAACCAACGCCATGCAGAAAGGCACCAGCCTCAGTGCAAGGAATTCCCGTCATGTCGGCATTCAGGATCTCGACCAGAACCAGACGAGGGCGATAGCGCTCCCAGTCGTTAGATTTCAAGACACTCAGGTCGAGACCTTCGACATCAATCGTCAAGAAGTCGATCTCTTGGCCTTGTGGGAGATGCATACCCAGAACGTCACCCAAGCGTGCAGTAGTCAAAATTTCAGTCCTAATGATGTGATAGTCGTTCTGCTCACGATCACGCAGTTCCGAAAGATCGGGATCGAAACCATTCAAGGCCGGCTCATTAAAGATATAGTAGGATAGCGGAGTCTGTTCGTCGCTGATCGCAATCTCCAGATTAATATCCCGTTTTCTCTTTTTCCTGAAGGCTGCCATACTGCCTGGCATGGCATCGATATTGATACCGCGCCAACCACGTCGATAGAATCCCCAAGTGTTCGAGAATCGCATCGGATGGTGCGCGCCAACATCGACATAGAAGCCCTGTGGTTGTGTGTCAAAGCAGCGCATCAAAATTAAGTCCTCACCTTCCTGCGACCAGGAATTAAGCGAATAGCGGTCCCAGGTGTAGCAGGATCGTACTCGACGCACCAGATCGGCCAAGAGCCTGCCTACAGACGGGATGAAAGATGCGTGCATGTCAGTCGGCCTCATGATGAAGCGCCATCTTGGACAAGAGTGGTGCCGCATAACTTATGGGCTTTGATGAGTTCAGGCCCACGAAAACCGTAGTTGTCCATGTGTAGGCGTTGATGGGTCCGAAACCATGGAAATCGATCTCTAACCATTTCGTCTGGGCACGCAGTAATTCCACAGATTTTGGATACCAGTCGGCATTGTCAAATAGAATCATTGGCAGGTCACGATCCGTGGCAGCGTACTTCTCGATCAGGTAGTCAACGCAGGCCGGACGATGGTTGCCGTCAATGACGATTACATCGGGTTGGTCATCGCCGAGTGCCGAGACGTAAGCGTGCGGGTCCGTCAAAAGTTCGTATCTGAGTCGTCCGCACCCCGTTGCTTCCGGTGGCGCGATCCGGAGATACCAATCGGAATCGTCCTCCACCGAGTGGACGCTGCGCGCCTTACGCAGCCACCACAGCGTTGAATTCCCGCTTCCGTATTCGAAGACGTCACAACCGGAGAAGTCCAGATGATCCAGGTACTCAATAGCCGGATAAGTGTACCAGGGGATCGGCTTCCCCTCGGCGTCCAGGCAGCGACCGCTGGTAATAGTTTTGAACTGCCCATAATCAACAGCCAGGGTGCGCCAATTACGAGCCTGCTTCACGCGGCTGTCAACGACGGCTTTTATACTCTCTGGCATCAGGCGATAAAATAGTGTGAGTGCCTTCCTCATAGTTGTTCATTTCCTTTCAGGATGGTTTATGCATTTTGTGCTTAACCGCAGCAGCGATCACGATTATTTTATCCCTGCCCTGCGGGGCCGGGGAAATATGGATACGATGAGTCGCCGCAGAAGAGGAATTGGGTAAAGCGCCTTTACCTTCATGTGAAAAATCAAGCGAGTGTCGCGCTGTAGCATGTCGGAGAATAATCCGGCAACTGCGTAGGAGATGACTGTGGCACTGGCGGCGCCAACAGGCCCGTAGTATGGGATCAGAACGGCGTTCAATATGATATTGATGACGGCTCCAAGTAATGTCCGTTGCAAGCTCAACATCTGCCGATTTTCGGCCAATAGCCATTGCGAGCTGGCCACGCCGAGAGCGACAAAGATCAGTGCCCAAGCATGAATAGCCAGGACAGGGCCGGCCGCCTCATAGACTGGTCCGAATAGTGTGGCAGTGAGCCAACCGGAGATCAGCGAAAGCGGCAATGCAACGGCCAGACTGATGAAAGCGAGGATGTCATAAAGGTGCTGAAGCCTTTCCATATAGAGCGATTTACTCTCGCCTTTGGCCCTGATGATTGCAGGAAATACGGAAGTCGAGATCACGACGGGAAGAAAATAGAAAACTTCGCTGATGCGAGACGCAGCCGAATAGACCCCGACCGCTTCGTCATTCAGCATTTGTCCCAACATAATCTGGTCGATCTTCATGTAGACGATGACCGCAATTCCAGAAAACACAAGCGGCCAACTATCGCGGAGCATCTTGCGCATTCGAACAAAGTGTAACCGCCAGCGGCATTTGGTCGCGCCTACTTTACGATAGACAACCACCAAAGTAAGGGCGGTCAGGGCAGCTTCCATGAGTAGTAGCCAAGCGAAGGCAATTAAGGCCGCGCCGGTAAGGATGAGACCAATACGGATGCTAGCCGCTATCAAAAAAACCCCGTTGTCTACCCAAACCACATATTTCGACTCGACACGGGACTCGAACCAGTAGCGGATTGGGTCCACGGCCTTGAAGAGTAGACTCAGGCCAATGATGGAGACTAGAGCCTCCATGAAATCATCGCCCGGTCGCAGCAGCCCAATACTGAGCACCGCAAACACTAGAGCCAAAAGCACACCGGCAACCTGAAGTACGACGCTTGTGCCAAGCAGTTCGGAGGCGTGATCCGGTTCTCGGACCAGATCGCGTACCAGGATACCAGGAAGTCCCATTGTCGCTATCGGCCCGAATAGTGCCACGAAGGCCGTAGCATAATTGAACTGCCCAAATTGCTCCGGACCCAAATAGCGTGCAACCCAGACGCCGACGAACAGGCCGACACCCATACGCAGCGCTTTGTCCAGCGTCAACCAGCCGATGTTGGCAAGGATCTTGAGCAAACCCGGATGTCGGGTAATTCGCGCGCGGAGGCGTCCTAGGAGATAATCGAGCCATAGAGGGAGTTTGGACTTAGGTAATGTCATTCGACGTTCTCTTTTGCCCACAATACGAACTGCGGCCGATTGTTGAGGAAGGCTGCGTTTTGTTCGTATTCCTCAACCGTCAATCTCAGTGTTCTGATTTTTCGCTCGATGTAGCGCTCAGTTTTAGCAGTGAGGTCGAGCAGGTTGGTAGTGTCGATGTTACCAATGAGAACGAGATCAATGATGCCGGTGTCCTTGCCCTCGGCGTAGTCGTCGATCAGCATGGCCTGTTGCAGATTGCCCAAGTGTTTGACGATGGAATCGATTATCACATCCATGCCAAGGGCTTTCTTGACCATCGACTGTAGCTCGTTAAACAGCCGGTGTTCCCTATTGGCGGAAAACATGACCTGTCGACCGTTTTTATTGGTTACCAAGAGATTGGCTTTATGCAATTGATCAAGCTCGTCCTTGACCTGGCTGGGCGAAGCGTGGAAGTCGTCGACCAGTTCGCGCAGGTAGGCAGCCCTGTTGGGGTTGAGAAAAAGACGCATCAGAATTTTGATGCGGACTTTAGAGGTGATCAAACCGGAGAAGAGCGAGAGCATGTGAGGGTCGTGTGTTTGTTCAGTTTTTCAGAACATTGTGCAGCGCCAGTACTGGGATTGTCAATGATTTACTCGCCGCTGATATGAAATCCTAAACGAGGCTAGCGATATGGCGGCCAATTGGGGTGATGAGGGGTGAGCTATTTTTGGGGAACAGCTAATTGACTTGTGGCGGATCCACCGCCAAAACAATATGACCATCACTATTCCACAGTTGGGGGATGGTTTCGGAAAAGAGAGGCGCGAGGCGCTGGAAATCGTGATCGTTTAATCGCTGCAGCCATTGGATGGTTAGATCGGCTCGAAGCAGGATGTGGCTGATATGTCGTTGGCGCAACTCGTGGATAATGCTGTGTTCCGGATTGTTATCGGTGGCAAGGAACTGAGCCAAGATACTGCCGGGTTCATAAGGTTGTTCAAATATTGGTACAAAATCCATATAATAGCCCCGGTTTCCTAGAAAGATACACAATACCTTGCCCCCTTCTGGGACGAGCGTATTAACAAACTGGATGGCAGGATACTCAGGACGAAAGACAGTGATGTAATCGCTGCGGTTGATGTGACCGAGCACAAAAGGTAGTGGTTTGACCACTGTGAATTGGCTGAGGATGTACTGGCCGTTGAAGCAGAGCATAGCCAAGGGGAGACTGATAACGGTTAGGAAAACCGTGGTGATGCGTAATCTTGGTGGGGGATAGGTCTGGTGGAGTTTAGTCACCAGCCCTTGCAGTCCATAGATGGAAAGGAGAACTAGGGGGGGCACGATGGGCGCCACATAACGGATTCGAAGTGACTCCTGAAAAAAGGTGAAAAAGAAATACAGCAAGGTAAACCAGAGCAGGAAATTCTGCTCTTGTCGCTGCCGATTATCCCTGGGGCGAAAGAGAAAGGCGATTATGGGCAGGATGAGGAGAAAGGGAGTCAGTTTGCCATCAAAGTAACGGGGATCATCATCTCGTCCTTCTATAAAAAAGCGGATCGGCAGTAGCAGTGCCTGCCACCAAGTCTCGTTGTAGAGGAATTTTCGATCCGCAAACACACTGCCACCACTGCGGGGGACGTGCTTGAGCGTCTCGGCAATGGTTGCATCTGCGGTTGTGGATTGAGTTGGCTTCCCAGAATGGAGTTTCTGGATCAGGGTGTTGTGGAGTGGGTAAATGGGATTGCCGGTCCAGAGAGTATTCCTGATCAACCAGGGAGAAAAGGTGATCAAGGTGGCACTAACGAAGACGAAGGTCCAAAAGAGGGCTTTACGATTGCTCCGTCGTTCGCCAGTTGCACTTTGTTGATAGATCAGCGGAACCAGCAGGGTGAGTACGATGATAGAAATAAGACCGTTGTATTTGGTGCCAGCCGCCAGACCGGCACAAAGCCCGGATAGAATCAGCAGGTGCCAGGGAAACTGGTGTTCTGCCCAGTACAGCAACAGGAGCAATGAGGCTGTAGTGAAGAAAACAACGCCTAGATCAACGTAGACGGTGATTGAGAGTTTGACGATGATCGGCACGGACAAAAAAAACAGGGCGCCAAGTACCCCCTGAATCTTGCCTATACGTTTGAGTAAGTAACGGTATACAAGCCAACCGGTGAGCAGGGCGAACAGGAAATGGATGTATTTCGGTATAATATCGTTACCCAGTGCAAGGGGGATGGTGTAGAGCAGGTCGAGATTCATCGGGTAATAGGAAAAAGGGATCTCCGGAATCTCGTAAATGCCTCCGTGCTTGATCCACAGTTTGGGCACAAAAAGGTGATGGGTGAGCGCATCCCTATCAACGGGCGGCACCGAACCGAGGATGATTACGGCAAGAATCAGGAAGAAAAGTAGCAGAAGCAGCCCAGAATAAAGGACCTTTTCAGGTTGTTTCATTGTCCGATTGGTGCATTGGAAAGCGAGTTGGGGGCCTTGGTGGATCTATTTTCATTGCAGGATTCCCCGTAGCACTTCAGGTGGGAGTGATTTGGGATACATCTTGCCGTTCACCAAAAAAGAAGGCGTTCCCATAATTCCTAATTGCAATCCCTCAACTATATCATGGCGTAAATGTTTCAGGGCTTGTTCGCTGAATAATGCTTTGGCTAGATCTTCCTGGGGAATATTAATAAGTTGTGAAAATTCAAATAGATCGATGGTTCCTGTTTTGGTTTGCGCCGCTTTGTAGAGGGCATCGTTCACCTTCCAAAACGCATTGTGTTGGGTAGCTACTATGGCAACCAAAGCTAATCTGCCCGATCCGACGTGGAAAGGATTAGGGGCTATAACACTGTTAAATTCCTGGTCAAGTGGAAAATGTCGGTGAATGAGGCGAATGCGGTCAGGATGTTGATCAATGAGTTGTCGAAGATAATGGTGCATTTTTCTACATTGAAAGCACTGGTAATCAGTGAATTCTTCAATGATAAATTGAGGTGTTCGGGCACCTATCCAGGGAAATCCTTCTTGCGTGACTCCTGTTGCTATGTTGTTGTTGATGGCTACGGGTTCCTGCGTCCAATAGGGGGGCAGAAAGAAACGAATGATCGAGAAGGACAAAATGAATAGGAATAGCCCAACCTTTACCTGTAAACCACGGGCCAATATTTTCAAGGCAAAGGGGAGGGCTGTTGTTAGGTTTATGCTGGAAAAACGCCTGAATACTATCCAGGAGGAAAAAGCGAGAAGGAAATTGATCGCATAGATTCCCACGCACAAAAGACACCAGGAATGGATGCGGGTGTGTGAGATTATGGCTAAAGCAATGGAAAAACCGACGAAGATGAGAGCTATTAGAGTCATCAGACTCCAGCACGATATTGTGTTGTTGTTTTGTCGTTTGAGCGGGGCAAGCAGAAAAAGGAAAAAAAGATATCCACCAATTCCCCATGTAGCCATTGGCAGACCGCCCAGTATTGACCAAGGGCTTTGCGCGACTGTGTCGCAGTTGATGGCCTGAGTAACAGCACAAAAACTCGAAAATGTTATATCTGTATGGTTTTTATAGTGGGTGTAAGCCAAGTATAAGCTGGTGAGTAAACCTGCGGTGGAGAAGCCGACAACCTGCCAGAAATAAAAAAAGTAGGGGAATGGTGTTGGTTTACTTTTCACCTGGGATGACCGTCATTCGTTTGTAAAGAGGGAGTGCTATGCTGAAGGACAAAATTGGCAAGCACGTTTGTGTCTACTGGAAAGAGAATGTTATGTCGTCGCGATGTTAGGGTTCTATGGAGGAGCATATCTGAGGAATAATGCAGTTGTAATTCCTTGAGTTGGGCAACGGCTGCATCGCGGTTATCCTGCACAAGATGATTGCCGATCACACAAAGCAGTGGAAGGAGTGGGTCTGTAATCGATAGCGCCTCCTTGTAGTGTTTCAATGCATCCTGGTAGTTGCCCTGCATGCTCAAAAGACTACCTAGGCAGAGGATGGCGCTACTGCGTTCGAAGGAGTTGTGTGGCGAGGAATCGACGATGCTGCGAAGCGTGGCAATAGCCTGTGGGTGGAGTTGCTGTTTTGCCATTACAAGAGCTAGGCTGATTGCCAACTCGTTGTCCTTTGGGTGACTTGTGATGAGGGGGATAAGCTCTTTTAGGGCCTCGTTTGGTCGATCATCGGCGAGCAGGGCTTTGTGCAGAAAGTAATGTGAGAGCTCATTTGGTTGGGCCTCAATTGCTTTGCGGTAATACTCGACAGCGTCTAAAAAAAGGCTTCTGTCCATTGCAATGTTGCCCATGCTGTTATAGGCACGCATTCTGTCTTTCGCCGGGGTCGGTGATTCCTTCGTCAACGATTGTCGACAAAGTTCAAAGGCTTCATCGTTTCTTCCAAGTTGCTGATATGTAAAGGCTAGATTGATGTAGGGTCGACTTTGTCCCGGACCCTTTGCCAAACTATCTTCCCACAGGGTCTGCTCGGTTTGCCATATAGAGTTACGGACAAAGGTGGCAGCCGCGATGAGGCTGATAAGTGC
This sequence comes from uncultured Desulfobulbus sp., assembly GCA_964639845.1. Taxonomy (GTDB): domain Bacteria; phylum Desulfobacterota; class Desulfobulbia; order Desulfobulbales; family Desulfobulbaceae; genus Desulfobulbus. The sequence goes on from CAZXHS010000008.1 coordinate 81,080, forward strand.
TACGGCTAGGCTAACAAGTGCATAGCGAGCAACTGGAGCAGTTTTCAGATGATGGCTTTGATAGGTATCAACCAGTGCAACAGTAAATGGGAGGAAAAGGAAAAGCGAAGGTAAGTAATTGCGGTGCTCGAAGATCAGTTCTAATGGGAAGATGGTTGATTCGATGAGGTGATTTGCCAGGAAAAACAGGATTCCAAATGTGGTTAATGGCCAGGTTTTCTTTTTCCACAAAGCCCATGTGGTGAGGATTCCAAGGAAAAGGATGGCCAATGCGGTAGTTGGAGGTTCGAGAAACGAGTTGGAGAGGGTGAAATCATGAACCAGGGACAGACGCCATGGTGCGGGGAAAGATAGCAGCGAAAGATAAAAAACGACTATTCGACTTTCTGTCAATAATCGTTGCGCCAGGGAAAAGCTGCGATGAGCGTACCCGGCAACGCTGTCGGTGATGTCGGCCCCAATAATGAGATAGGCAGCAATACCTACGATGACAAGCAATCCTCCGCCCATGAGGAGATTCCAACCAGTGAACTTGTGCAATTTGCGAAAAAAAATCCATTCTGTCAGGACTAGGATGAGCGGTAATGTGATGCTATTTTCTTTGGAACCAATGGCGAGGATGAAACACAGCAGGGTTGCAATAAAACAGAGATATTTTTGGGTTCGCTGTTCTGTTTGCCGACCAACAAGGTAAAAAAGAAAAGCGGCGAGTGAAAAAAAAGCTGCCAGCACGGACATCCGTTGAACAATGTATGTGACAGCTTGGGTTTGTACCGGGTTCAAGGCCCAGAGCAAGGAGGTGAATAGGGCAATAATGTGTTTAGAAGCTGATGAGCGTGGTGCTAAAAACGGGGTGCTGAGTAGCTGAATAGTGATGAGGTAAAGAAGGCAGGCTGTAAACCAGTGGAGCAAAATATTGACAAGATGATAACCGATTACATTGTCAGCGCCGAAAAACCAATTAAGAGCAAAAGAGAGGTAAGGAATAGGGCGAAAAGTGTTTCCTTCTGCTCGAGGATGGGCAAAGAAAACATGAGCTATAGAATTTGTGTCAATACGGTTTATGTGTAGTTTTGTATTTTCAACAATATTTGGTATGTCATCGAGATGCCATGCTGATTGGAATGTGTTGCTGTAACTAATGCAAATAAATAAAAGTATGAGCAGGAAAGATTTAAATATTGAGTGTTGTAATGTATGAAAATTAGCCATCCTGATTTTATCTATAGCCATCCTTTTGTAGAGGCTGCAAGGAAGAAATAAAACACGGCCAGGCACCACATGATGGCACCTGACCGGTGATAGGCTGGCTTTGATTAAAGGGTGTAACTGTAAACACCAGGAGTATTATTGCTCCACTTTGAGTTACCCTGCTGGTAGTTTGTTGGGCAACGTCGAGAGTTATCTGTCACGGCAATTCCAAAGGTAGGTGCTCCGCTAACCGTTGTTTGAGTAACTACAGCTGTGTTTGTGCCGCTCAATTTGAGACTTGCAGATCCTGGGAAAGAAAGAGTGTTGGTCGCCGAAGAAGCGTGACTGTAACCCTGGTTTCCTGGAATAGCGAAGTAATCTGCGAGAGCCGATCCAATGGCTTGAGCATCACTCTCAGCGGCCGAGCAAAATGCTTTGTTCCTATACGAAATAAAGTTCGGAATAGCAATAGCCGCCAAGATACCGATAATCGCGATAACGATCATCAACTCGATGAGGGTGAAGCCTTTTTCGTTTGCCTGTAGTCTCAGCTTGTTCAGTGTCATGGTCGTTTCCTCCGTTAAGGATGTTGGTTGTGCCGTCGTTAATCGCCGGCTTGTTTTTCAATGCAACCTTTTATGCGCATTGTGTGCCAGAATGTAGTTTTTTTCTGATTCTTATGTTTTTCAACCTGTTAGAGAGAAATCTCTGTCTTTTTCTTTCCTGGTCTATACAATCCACAACAAAGAACAGCTTGGCCTTGGTGACAATCGAGGGCTGCTGGTGACAAATAATGTCAATTTGTAGCGTGTTCAGCTTGTATCGTGCTGCGAATATGTAATGGATAAAGATGCGTTTTGGCGTAACATACCATGTTTCCATAACTTTGTTGGGTTTGATCGTCCTTGCAACCGGGCTCACCTCTTTTGTCATACTCTCCTTTTGGCTGCGCGAGGCAGCCTCCTCTTTTGCCCGCGAAAAGGAAATGGCGCTTACCCTGCTTGGGGAGCGTTCTTTTTATAGAACCTTGTCCTCCGGGCATGTGGAACATTCTACCCAATCTGCATTACAGCGATTTTTTGTTGGCAGTGGTGCTTTGCTGGGCTGTGTAAAAGGTGAGGGGGCGGCATTGCTCTGTACTGGAGAGTACGATGCCGACGCCGATTCCTCCTTTGCGGCGATGTTATCGGCCACCCAGCCGCAACGCTTTGTTCGTCGACTCAGTGGTCGGCAATGGGTTGGAGTGATTCCCAGCAAGCGATATCTTGATCTGGCTTATCAAATCGACGGTGTCAATCAGTCGCCCGTATCCGTTGTCTTGCGGTATACCCTTGACCAGCCGTATGAGAAAATTGAAATAATACAGCGATATATAGCGTTGTATCTTGGGGTAAATATCATTATTCTGATGGTTATCGGGTATTATCGCCTTCGTGATCTCATTTTGCTACCGATTCATCGCTTGTTGCAGCTCACCATCTCGTATCGTGATGAACACGGCGTTCCTTTTTTGGTGCTTCAGGAATCGAATGAACTGGCCCAGTTGTATGTTTCCATGCAGCAGATGCTGCAACGGATTAAGACAGATCGGGAAAAACTGCAAAAACATGTCGCATCCCTCGAATTAGCCAATCAACAACTCTGCAACAGGCGTGAAGAAATGGTCAGGGCGGAAAAATTATCCTCTGTTGGGCGCTTGGCAGCAGGACTTGCCCACGAAATCGGTAATCCGTTGGGGATCATTCAAGGGTATCTCGGGCTTATCCGTCAGGATGATGTGGTCGCTAATGATCGCCTGGAGTATTGTCAACGCGCTGAACAGGAGCTGGATCGCGTCAATCAGCTTGTTCGTCAATTGCTCAACTTCGCTCGCCCCGCCACTGGTAATAACCAATTAATTGATCCTCATTCTGTCATCAATGAGGCTCTCGCCCTGCTCAAACCACAACCCCTGTTTGACGGCATCGTTATCAATCGGTGTTATCTTGAAGGTGAACTCAAGGTTTGGTGTGATCCTGCGCAACTATTGCAGGTCCTTTTGAATTGTCTGCTCAACGCCGTTGATGCTATCCGGGTTGCTAGTGATCCTGGTTGCCTGTTGATTACCACAGAATACGCCAATTGCGATGAAAGCCCTTTGCGAATAAGCATTGCTGATAACGGTTGTGGATTGCCTGATGACGAATTAAGTGCTGCATTTGATCCGTTCTTTACCACCAAGGCACCCGGTAAGGGTACAGGTCTTGGGTTGTCGGTCTCCTATGCTTTGTTGCAATCCATGGGAGGAACGATCACGCTTACCAATCGACATCAAGGAGGAGCGATTGTCACCATTGAACTCCCTGTGCATGCATACCAGTCTGCCGATCAAATCAATAAGGCGTAGTCATGGAAGGTAAGCAACGGTTGCTCGTCATTGATGACGAAGACAATATGCGCCACATGCTGATGTCCATGTTGGTGCGATTGGGGTATTCGGTTGAAACAGCGGCCAATGGAAGGCTGGGGCTGGAGGCCCTGGCTCATAGTGTTTTTGATGTCGTTCTCTGCGATATCCGCATGCCAGAAATGGATGGGATGGAGTTTCTGCGCAAGACGGTCGAGCAGGGCCTATCGAGTACCATCATCATGATGTCTGCTTATGGTACGGTGGAGACCGCCATGCAGGCGATGCGACAAGGGGCCTATGATTATATATCTAAACCCTTCAAGGTGGATGAAATTGAATTAACCCTGCGCAAGGCCCAAGAGCGAGAGCGGTTGAAGCAAGATAATCAGGCGCTGCGTCATAAGGTAGCGATTTTGTCCGGCGATTTCGCTTTTGGACGAATGGTGGCACGCAGCAAAGCAATGCAGGATGTCTTTACCTTGGCAACCAAGGTGGCCCCCCATCCGACGACTGTGCTCATCACTGGCGAAAGTGGTACCGGCAAGGAATTGGTGGCTCAAGGCATTCATGAACATAGCGGGCGGAGAGCCGCTGGCTTTGTGGCGGTTAACTGTGGCAGTCTGCCGGAAGGGCTCATTGAGAGTGAGTTGTTCGGTTATAAAAAAGGAGCCTTTACCGGCGCCGACCGTGACAAACCGGGATTGTTTGTTGAGGCTGATCAGGGAACGCTCTTTCTCGATGAGATTGGAGAGCTGCCCCTTGGTTTGCAAGTGAAATTACTCCGTGTCCTTCAAGAGGGTGAGGTGCATGCGGTGGGATCGAATGTGCCGCGCAAAATTGACGTCCGCGTTATTACGGCCACTGCCCGCGATCTCGATCAGGAGGTGCGGATGGGGCTTTTTCGTCAGGATCTGTATTACCGGTTGAATGTGGTACATATTCATCTGCCACCACTACGGGAACGCGCAAGTGATATACCGTTGCTAAGTGATTTTTTTCTTAGACGTCATAGTCATCGCCTTGATGTGCCTGTTACCGGGATTGCCCCAACCGCTATGACGAAATTGCTCCAACATGCTTGGCCGGGAAACGTGCGTGAGCTTGAGAATGTTATCGAGCGGGCCGTGGTGCTAGCGGATAAAAAAATTATTCTATCCGAAAATTTGCCAGCCGAATTCGGCTCACGTCAATCCGGTCGACGGATCGATGACTTTTTCGGTGGCTTTTCCATCAAACAGGCGCAAAAAATAATGGAAAGCGCGTTGATTAGCCGAGCCTTGCAAGCAACCGGTGGTAATAAGTCAAAGGCTGCCGAACTGCTGGAGATCAGTTACCCTTCGCTGTTGAGCAAGATTAAGGAATACTCGATTGACGGATGAGGAGAAAGGGTGTCAAATTTTTTAACAGGTAAAGGGTGTGTGTAAAATTTTTTAATAGTTCTTGTTGGTGCAGTTCCGAGAAATAGTGGGCGGTTTTTAGACGTTTCGTATTTTTTGTATTATTTCGAGTTGTTGTGGTTTATTTGCTGAGGCGGTCAAGTGGGCTCGATTTTTGAAAAGGAGAGAGCGGAGGTATATATGAACACACGGCATCAACGTTTGCATTGGTCAGAACGGGGGTTCACCCTGCTAGAAGTCATGGTGGTCACGGCCATCGTTGGTATTATGGCGGGCATAGCCATTCCTAGCTATTTGAGTTGGAGACCAGGTTATGAATTTCGTGGAGCAGTCTCCAGGATTTCCAGTGATCTCAATAAGGCAAAGATGCGTGCGCTTGAGATCAGGCGAGAGTGCCGAGTCCTTTTTTGTGGTGATGCCTATCAGATCATCGATGGTGATCAAACCATGTACTCGAATTGGCCAGCGCCAGCCACCGTCGGTACATGCTTGACCGCCGCCCAGCAGGCAACGCTAAATGGTGCTGGCCGTCGTGTCGTCAATATTTCGTTGGCGGATTATTCTCGGGTGACTGTGAAGTCTAATCCAACAGTAACGCCAACCTTTTCTCCCCGTGGGCTTGGGACGAATTTAGACACGGTTGAAGTTTCGCACACTTCCTCGGGGGATACAGCGCAAATACGTGTCAATCAAACAGGTAGAGTCCGGGTGGTATGGTAATGAGCACGATAAAGAATACTCACGGGTTTACCTTGGTTGAATTAATGGTCGCAATGGTGATTCTGGGGGTGGTGCTTACAGGTGTTGTCCGTATGTTTAGTAACACAGGGCATTATCATTCGGCCCAAGAAATGCTGGTCGACCTCACTCAAGACCTGCGTGCCGCTAAACAACTGATGGTTCAAGAGTTGCGTGAAGCTGGTTGCGATCCCACCAATAAAGGTAGTTTTGGGTTTCAGGTGGATGGTGATGATCGTTATGATACCGACAGTAATTCTGTTCACTTCACCCGTGATACCGACAATGGTGATAACGACACCTTCCTGGAGCCAGATGGAGATGCGGGGGATAGCAACGAGGATGTGAGTTATTACCGCACAAACGATGACTGTTCGGGGGGAGCCGGTGCGGTTATGGCAAGTGGAAACAACGCGGCGGGCTGTCTGCGCAGGGATATTGGGGTGGGTGGGCAACCCGTCATGCCTGGAGTAACCCAATTTGAACTGCATTATTTCGATGTGGATGGCAACGAGATGACCGGTACGCGGCTGGCAACCAATGGTGGCCTTGAGGATATCGATACAGTGCAGGTGATTATCAGTGCACAGGTAGAAGAACCGAGCAAGGTCAGTGCTGGTTCAGAGAAACAACAGATTAACTTTCGTGTTCTCATTAGAAACGGATGAGTTAAGGAGCCGCGAGGACAGCTATGCAGCAAATGAACGACAAGCAAATTCGGCAACAAGGTTTTACCTTGATTGAAGTAATGATGGCCATGGTCATTTTGGGCGTTGGCATCATGTCCATCGTCGCCTTGCAGACACGCGATACCATGTATAACAATAGCTCCCGTCGGCAAACCCAGGCCTATACCTGGGCCATGGATCGAGTGGAGAGGTTGCGGTCATTGTCGTATACCAATGCTGATCTGACAACAGCATCCCATTCCGAAACTAATGCCCCTTACACGGTTCAGTGGGTGGTATCAGATAACACACTCAAGGTAGCGGATACCAAAAAAGTGGACGTTACCGTTTTTTGGAATGGGAATGCTATTTCTACTATTACCTTTACACGCACTCGGTCATCGATTTGACAGGGGAAGAATTATTCAAATGGGTGGATTGTATGGTAAATATTTTTAATAATGAAAATGGGACAGCAATAGTTGCTGCCTTGCTCATTCTTCTCCTCCTGACATTCGTTGCCATAACGGCTACCGATACAACGGTCAACGAGAAGGCAATGATACGGAGTGAGGCTATATTTGAGCAGACATTTTCACTGGCAGAATCTGCATCACTTGAAGGTTTGCAAAAATTGGCCAGTGTTGATAACGACAAGGTTGATGATCTATTGCCTAAACGATTGTCAGGATCATCGGTCAATAAAGACCTGCTCATGGAGACTGATGACGATGATACAAAGGATATTTTTGAAATTCTTGATGAGAATAACGACAATATTGTCGATAAGCACGATTACTACAATGATGCTAACGGAAACGGCACATATGACAGCGGTGAAAAATTGACTGATCCTTCCTTTGAGAAATCGGAGCTAGGCGAGGAAACCTATCGTACTGCCCTGATCCTTCCCATTGCCAACGGTGATTCTCTCAGTCTCACAACTGCCAATAGCCGCCTTTACAGATATAACACTTATGGTCTCTCCGAGGCCAATGGTGGTAAATCCTTGATTCTGATTGGTTATAAAAGAAGAATATCCAATTGACAATGATGTCATGGAAAGTCAGAGGTCGAGGCGCTACACATCGTGAGTGCAGTGTATCGCGTAGCTCGAAAGGTCTTTTCATGGCTTTGTATAAAACAACGACAATGAACCATTGTTTCCACAACGACCGGGTACTCCCATGAAAGCAATGAAAATTACGCCACGCTGGATTTGTTTATTCATCTTAGTCCTTGGCGCCCTCTTTATTGGCTCGACATCACCGGCTGGTGCAGCTGGCGACTACCATATTTCCATTACACAGAGCGCCGCGACATTTACCGAGGATGGCGGGACGGTAACTTTCACCGTGACGACGGATCAGGCGATGCCAGGAGGTTTTACGGTCAATTTAGGGTATAGCGGGGCAGCGGAGTCCAGTGATTACAGCGGGGCTGAGGCGAGCCTTGTTTTCAGTGGTGCCGATCTGAGTAAGGACTTTACCGTGACCGGCGTGTCGGATACCCGAGTCGAGGGCAACGAGACGATCATCGTGAACCTTGTGAGTGTAGTGGCGGTGACACCGCCGGCAGAGGCCATTATTTTAGGCAGTTCTGCAACGGCGACGATTGATGATAATGATACCGGTGCCAATTTAACTCTAACGCGGGACAATGCGACCTTCGCCGAGGATGGCGGAACGGTAACCTTTACCGTGACAACGGACAAGGCGGTCGAAGGTGGTTTTACGGTCAATTTGGGGTATGCCGGTACGGCGGAATCCAGCGACTACAGTGGGGCGGTTTCGAGCCTTGTCTTTGGTGATACCGATTTGACCAAAAGTTTCACCATAACAGGGGGTACAGACACGCGTTGCGAGGGTGACGAGACGATAATCGTGAGCCTTTCGAGTGTAGCACCGGTAAATCCGCCATTGGGATCATTCACCTTAGGCGGTTCGGTGACGTCGACGATTACAGATAACGATTCTGGTGCAACACTCACCCTGTCACGGAGCACTGCAACCTTTGCCGAGGATGGCGGAACGGTAACCTTTACCGTGACAACGGACAAGGCGGTCGAAGGTGGTTTTACGGTCAATTTGGGGTATGCCGGTACGGCGGAATCCAGCGACTACAGTGGGGCGGTTTCGAGCCTTGTCTTTGGTGATACCGATTTGACCAAAAGTTTCACCATAACAGGGGGTACAGACACGCGTTGCGAGGGTGACGAGACGATAATCGTGAGCCTTTCGAGTGTAGCACCGGTAAATCCGCCATTGGGATCATTCACCTTAGGCGGTTCGGTGACGTCGACGATAACGGATAACGATTCTGGCGCAACTTTAACCCTGTCGCGGAGCGCTGCGACCTTTGCCGAGGATGGCGGAACGGTAATCTTTACCGTGACGTCGAATCGTGCGGTCGAAGGAGGTTTTACAGTCAATTTGGGGTATGCCGGTACGGCAGAATCCAGCGACTACAGTGGGGCGGTTTCGAGCCTTGTTTTTGGTGATTCAGATCTGAGCAAGAGTTTTACCGTGACCGGAGTAACTGATACCCGGGTCGAGGGTCATGAGACGATCGTCGTCAATCTTGCAAGTGTAGCACCGGTAAATCCGCCATCGGGATTATTCACCTTGGGTAGTTCGGTGACGTCGACGATTACAGATAACGATTCTGGTGCAACGCTCACCCTATCACGGAGCACTGCAACATTTGCCGAAGATGGCGGAACGGTGACCTTTACTGTGACGTCAAATCGTGCGGTTGAAGGTGGTTTTACAGTCAATTTGGGATATTCAGGTACAGCTGAGTCCACCGACTACAGCGGATCGGTGACGAGTCTGGCCTTCGGTGATACTGACCTGAGTAAGAGTTTCACCGTGACCGGCATGACCGATACTCTGGTCGAGGGTAATGAGACGATCATTGTAAGTCTCGCGAGTGTGGCACCGACTAGTCCGCCATTGGGAGTGTTTACCTTGGGCGCGCCGATATCAGCAACAATGACCGATAACGACACCGCTTCTTTAACCATAACGCGAAGCCCTGCGACATTTGCAGAAGATGGTGGGACGGTAACGTACACAGTGACGTCGAGTCGAGCCGTTGAAGGTGGTTTTGCCGTCAATCTGGGATATAGCGGGACAGCGGAATCCTCCGACTACAGTGGGGCAGTGTCGAGTTTGAGTTTCAGTGATTCCGATCTGAGCAAAAATTTTACAATCACTGGCACGACTGATACCCGTGTCGAAGGTAGTGAGACGGTCATTGTGAGTCTTGCGAGTGTGGTGCCGTCGACAGCACCACTTGGCGCATTTACTTTAGGCGGTTCTGCGACGTCGACGATTATAGATAACGATACTGCCACTCTTTCGATAGCTCCATCGACGAAATCAGAGGATGGTGGCAGTATTGTGTTTACTGTTACCTCTTCAGCTCCAATAGAGAGCTCAGCAGGGATTGGTTTTTCCGTGGGCTATACCAGCGGCAGTGCAACGGCTGGTGTAGATTTTGATGCCACCGCGGTGACGAGCGGTTCCATCTCCGGGGGGGCTTTATCGGCAAATCTCTCCATTCCCCTGGTTAACGACAATCTAGTCGAGGGGAATGAAGGTTTCACGGCAACTCTATCCAATGTAACTGGTCCTGCAGCGGTGCAGGTGACAATAACGGGCGCCACAGCTCTTGGAACGATCGATGAGGATGACAAGGTAGCTCTGTCCATTGATGATATCAGTGTCTATGAAGATGCAGGCATAGCGGTATTCACGATTACATCAGATAAATTTATCACATCTGCTGTGTCCGTTTATGTAGATTATGTTACCGCTGACGTTACTGCCATCAATACAGTTGACTACGTTTCAACCACTGGTACTGCAACTATAACCAACGGAACATCCACAACAGTTTCTGTAAATTTACTCGCTGATGTGGATAAGATTGAGGCTGATAAAACATTTACAGTTACTCTTTTAAATCCTGTGTCGTCCCCGGCTCTCCTGGTCGATACTCTAGCTAAGGCTGTAGGTGTCGGCACCATCGTCAATGATGAATACTTGATTTCTGTCACCGAGGAATCACAGTTTGGCTCCATAGCGACAACCGTGGCCGCTGTTCATGATATCGATGATCCCGATTCGGTTATAGCGGCTCGCGGGAGTAGTTGGGTTTTTGAAAGCACCGTCGGCCCGTGTCCCTATACCGCGCTCACAACGCACCACGGCAAGGATCATCATATATCCAAACTTTTGGTCGACGGCGCAGCGGTGACAGCGGCAGCCGGCCAAACGGCGTACAGTTATCCTTTTAACAATATCACTACAAATCATTCTATCGAGGTGCTGTTCACTTCGTATGTTGATTTCACTTCGACCGGAAACGGGCATATTGAAACCGTTTTGGGCAACGTCTATTCCGGCACTCCGAATTCATGGGAAGTGCCTGCCAATGATTCGTTGGAAGTTAAGGCTGTTCCAGATGCAGGATTTCACATATCTGATGTTAAAATTGGCAAGTATAGTCTTGATGGGTTAGGGAATGCTCAATTCAGTGAATCCTCCGTCGGAACACCGGAGACCTATGCCTTTGAAAATCTTATAAACACAGATCATACTTACAAGGTCTCCTTTTCTATCAACAGTTTTGTGGTCGAGCCTGTTTCCAAATACCCAACCATTTTCCTCGATTCAGGGGAATCAACTCCGGCGACGACACAAACAGTTCAGTACAACAACGATGTTGCGTTCTATGTTAACCTCAATGACGTTAGCTATGCAGTCTACGGTGTTTTGGTTGACAATATATCTTATCCCATCCCCGCTACGGGCGCTTCGACCACCTATAGCAATTTCAAATTGACCAATACCGGGAACGATTACCTTGAGGTCAAGTTTACCGCGGTGGTGGCCAATCACCGGTTGGAAGTACAGGATTACGACAAAAGCCCGCTTTCCGATGTTCCTTTGGACGCCAAATTGCGACCAAAGCCTGCCTCGTTGATGTTTGCCTTGGATGACTCCGGCAGTATGGACTGGGAGATCACGACAACCAATAGCGAAGGATTGTTTAACGGAGATTACTATGTTTTCTCCTATCCGAGTACCACCCGTGCTCGCGTTTATTCGGACAACAGCTTGGAGGCCCATGGCGAACATAATCTGTGGAAGGCGCAATTTTTTGGTGTCAACACCATGTTCTATAACCCGGCGGTCACCTATGTGCCCTGGCCGACTTTCACCGGTACGCCCAGTTCACAACTGCCAGCGGTTTCTGTGACGGATGGATTGGCCCATGCCAATATCTATCGTCCCCGTTTGCATCCATGGCACAGCCAGGATTGTACGGATGCCATTAACCTGGCCAACGGCAGCACGACAGCCAATCTGGCCAACTGTCAAAATGCAACTCAGGACAACCATAATTTCCCTATGGATGATGTGTTCCTTGAGTTTGAGGATAACAGTAATGCCATAATTGTTGATAATACCAGTGGAGCGTTTAGTAAAAATTCAAGTAGCGACTGGGGAACCTCAACCGCTACAGGCATGTATGGTACTGACTATTTTTACTCTACAGGTACAGGTGCCAATAAATGGGCTAAATGGACATTTACGCCAACGTCAACTAAGACATACACTGTATGGGCCTGGTGGGTGGAAACCAGTAACCGGGAGACCATCCCTTATACCGTCGCCTGCACAAGTTGTGGAGGTTCAGGAACCACAGTCAATGTTGATCAGGAATATCCAGGACGCAAGTGGGTTTCACTCGGGAATTATGCATTAACCGCTGGAGAAACTGTCACGGTTACACTCCAAGATAATAAACAAAAAACCTCAAGCAGCTGTGCTGATGCAGTAAAAATAGTGCCTAAAGATGACAAAATCCAAATTATCAATGCGCACTATTTTACCTGGAATGATACCGATGGCGACGGCAAGGTCAACTTTACCGATGCCAATGCCAATGGGCAGTTGGACCCCACGGAAACGGTGACCGATACTATTTATCTGGTCAATTTGGTCAAACCGATTGAGTATTTCAAAGTCGTAGACAATACCCAACCCATAAGCGGCAGCAACCTGCAGCGCGTGACCGCATCAGCATTACCGGCAACTGTCAAAACCTATGCAGCGCCTACCGATGCAGACGCTTGGGTTAAGGAGCGACAAAACTGGGCTGATTGGTTCTCTTACTACCGTAAACGGACATTGGCGGCAACGGGTGCCGTTGCACGGGTCATTGATCAGATGGAAGATGTAGAAGTCGGCATACGGACGATCAACTACAATGCCGGATACGGGATCAATCAGGCCGTGCTGCCTGTTGATGTGGCTGGCGAGGGTGATCAGACCAATACATTGCTGCAAAAGCTCTATAATTTTCAGGTGGCAGCCTATGGTACACCTCTACGTAACGGTTTGAAGTATGTTGGCCAATATTACGACGATACCGATGCTTCTGATGGTGGTATCGGTGTCTCGCCCTACCACGCCAAAGAAGATGGCGATGAGTGTAAACAGGTATTCACGGTGTTGATGACCGATGGTTACTGGAACGGGCCGGATCCAGGAGTAGGCAATACGGATGGCAATAACGGTGTTCCATATGCGGATAATTACTCCAACACCCTAGCCGATGTTGCGATGAAATACTTTGAGAACGACCTTTCTTCAATGGAAAATCTCGTGCCTGATGGTATTTACAATCACCAACACATGGTGACTTATACCGTGGCCTTTGGTGTCTATGGTACATTGAATCCGGCGAACTTCGATTTCAATAAAAGCATTTATCCCACCTGGCCCAATCCGACATCTGGTGATAGAGAAAAAATCGATGACATGTGGCATGCTGCGGTCAATGGGCGGGGCAAATTTATGAGTGCCTCAAGACCTGATGAGTTGGTGGATTCTCTTCTTGATATTATGAATGATATCAGTACACGCGTCGGTTCCGGTGCATCGGTGTCCGTGAACGGTGATGAGATGTATGAATCGGTCAGTGGTCAGACGCGTATGTTCCAGACGACCTATAATAGTGGCGACTGGCATGGCGATTTGAAAGCCTTCAAGGTCGACACCACGACCGGTGATGTTGTTACCAGTTCACCGGTGTGGTCGGCAGAAGACAAGGTGTCTGCAGTGTTGGGAACCAATGGTGCTGGGCATGCCAATCGCAAGATAGCCACCTTTGATGGTAGCCTCGGTAAACCATTTCGATGGAGCAGTCTAACTGCATTACAAAAGAAACAGTTAGCCCCCTATTTTATTACTTCAACCACAACACCGCTCACTGGCGAACATGTGGTCAATTACCTTCGCGGTGATAAGACCTCCGAAACAACAAACACCACCTATGGAACGAGCTATCGTGAATTCCGGTCACGCGATGCGGCTCACCCGTTGGGGGATATTGTCAACTCCCTTGCACGCTATCAAGACGAGGTGTTGTACGTCGGATCTAATGACGGCATGCTGCACGCTTTCCGTGCCACGGACACTGGAGGTGGCGAGGAACTGTTTGCCTATGTTCCCAACCTTGTCTTTCGTAATCTTCGCGAATTGGCTGACCCTTCCTACGATCATCTGTATTTTGTCGATAACACGCCCGACACTCAAAAAATAGGAAGTACGACCTTGTTGGTCGGTGGTCTGGGTAAAGGCGGAAAGGGTTATTACTGCTTGGATATTACCAACGTAAAGGCGGGTATAACTTCTGAGATTGATCTGGCTTTGCGTGTGAAATGGGAATATCCCGCACCACCGTCTGTGCTTTTGACTGGCAATACCCTCTCTTTTTCAAGTGGTACCGGCAGTGGCGGTAATGACGTGATTGCTGACTCTGCCAAGGGGTTCAGTACAACCACATTTTCTGTTGGTCAGAAGATTGCTGTCATTGGGGCCAATTATGCCAACGGCGTTAATAGCGGGACCAATGACGGTGAATACATCATCAAAAAAATCGCCGCCGATGGATCCAATATTGAGATTGAGTCCGGCAGTCTGATCACCGGTTATGGCAATGGTAAAGCGATCACCATAACCAAGGCAACCGAGGATACTGGGCTAGGGTATTCCTATAGTAAACCCTTTCTCGTTGAAACGAATGATACTTCGATCAATTCAGGAACTGCTCTGGAAGGTTGGGTGGTGATTTTCGGCAACGGCTATGGGAGCGAAGATGGAACTGCCAAACTGTACATTCTCAACCCTTTGAATGGCTCTCTCATTAAAAAGATCGAAACCAATGTCGGCCCATTCAATGGCATGTCGACCCCCACCGCTATTGATGTCAATAACGATTTGAGAACAGATTACATCTATGCTGGCGATTTACTCGGCAATATGTGGAAGTTTGATCTAACCGCAAGTAGCAGCACCAATTGGCAGGTAGCCTTCTGCGATAATAGTAACGTGGCCGCACACTGCAATGCTTCTGTATCGGGGATGATTCCCAAACCATTGTTTGCCGGTCTTAGTAATCAACCTATTACTGCCGCCCCTGACGTGACCCGTCATCAGACCAAGACCGGTTACTTGGTGGTGTACGGAACCGGAAAGTACCTCGGCGAACCCGATTTGAGCTCGACTGATGTACAAGCATTGTATGGTATTTGGGACTGGGCTCCTGATGCACTCGATAGTGGCTATAACGGAACCCGTGTGGATATCGGGGCAAGCTCTCCTAAAACCGCAACCCTTTCCAATTGGCCGGAAGTGGATGTTTCCACAGGGGTACCGACTCATACCTTGCTCAGGCAGGTTGTATGGGCTGAAGGGGTAATAACTGAAGATACCGATGGTGATGGTGTTCTTGATGCTGGTGAAGACACCGATGGTGATGGTAGTTTAGATACATACTCGTATTATCGCATCGTCTCAAATTATGCGGGCGACTGGACGCTTGAAGAAACTAAAAATTTGGCTCCTACGCACCACCTCTTTTACAAAGATATTAATGGCGACGGGTTCATTAATTCCAATGATAAGGTTCCAGTGTCCAATGTTGGTTGGTTATTTGACCTGCCCGGCAAGATTGATCTGACCGGTGATCATCAAGACAACGATAAAGATGGCACCATTGACGAGACGGGTGAGCGAATTCCAGGAGAGCGGGTCACAAATGATGCGATCATTCGTGATGGCAAGGCAATTTTGATATCTTTTGGTGTAACCGGCACCCGTTGTAATGCTGGAGCGTATTCATTTTTGAATGAGCGTGATGTCAATACCGGTGGCATGACCAGTTCAGCAGTCTATGACCTCAATGGCGATGGAGAGGTTGACGCCGATGACTTCGTCTATATGAAGGCTCCGATTGATGTCGATGGAGATGGGGATGTTGATGCTAATGATGTAATCGCCGCCTTTCCAACGGATCAGGCATATGAAGGCCGACTCTATAATCCCGCCATCCTTCGCGACAGCAGTACCACAGAGCAAAATCCGGAAGAGAAAAAATATTTCAGTACCTCTCAGGGGAATATCATAGTGGTTACGGAAAGAGGTGAAAGGCGTGGATTGTCGTATTGGCAACAGATGGAATAAATAGAGTTTATCTGGGAAATAGGTGGTTGATATGCTGAATCTATATTGTAAAGCGCCTCTTTTGGGCAGCCTTATGGTTGCCCTGAGCATCTCTTTGGCTCCCTGGCAGGTGGCTTTGGCGCAGGAGGTGGTGCCGGATCCTCCTGCGCAAAATCAGGTTAAGCTCAAAACTGGCTGGATAGATGCCATAACCCAAACTGAGATTGTTATCGACGATCTTGCTTCACCTCTTTCAGGAGTTACTGTCGTTAACCAACAAGGGTTTGCTGTGAGCGTATCCTCATTATCTATTGGAAGATATGTTGCTTTTAACCGCGATGGCGAAAAAATAGTCATTCATCTGCTGGCAGAGCAACAGAAACGGCCCGACCTCCCTGATGACAACGCTTCGCAACCCAAGCGGGGCGGCAAAAAAGAAGGTGTGCGTCAGGTTGACGGGGTTTGGAAAAATTAACCTTCGCTCTTTGAAGAAATTTGTCGTTCTTGTGCAAAACATGAGATCGATGTTTCGATCCTTGCTGTGTGCTGAATCCCTGTTGCGTTGTTCCAAGGGGCTCTGGCTGTATGTGAGTTCCTCAAAGCGGTTGCCTGTTTTTCGGGTAACGTGTTTTCCGCTCCGATCTTCAGGTGAGCATAGGTTTCACCTGTCGTGATTTCGCTACATCGTTGCTTGGTCAGCTTTTCTCGTTGACTGGGCAACGATGTCCTCCTCCCCCGCCTGCGTCAAGTTTTCGCTTTTCTTGCCTGTCACTTGCTTCCTCTGGAAGAAATTATGCGATCTGGTTTGTGAACAATATTGTCATGTATTTTGTAAAATATGCACAATAATGAACGTGTTGTCGTGACAAGATGTTGCTTGTGGAAATTTTGTTTGGCAAGATACTGAAAATAAATCATTTTTTTTATGATCGCATAGTGGCATGCTTGGTGCTAAGGTGTTTGCAGTTTAATTGAGTGATCGAGTTTACGTCCAATACTGAGAATGGAAACATAAAGGTGGGGGAGGGCTTTCTAACGGTCATTTTGCCATGGTGGGTTTTCGGAGTTTGCCAGGGACGGGTTAGCGCTGACTTGTTAGCTGGTGATCTGAAAAAGATTAAGCGACTGAATGGTATTTATGCAGAAATAATGATTGGGCATGATACGAAAATTTCGGCATGTCTACAAAGGAGTGAGTATGAAATTTGTAAGTGCAATTATCAAACCGTTCAAACTCAATGAAGTAAGAGAGGCTTTGACAGCCTTGGGTGTTAAAGGTGTCACTGTAACCGAGGTGAAAGGGTTTGGCCGGCAAAAGGGGCATACCGAGATGTACCGTGGAGCTGAATATGTTATTGAATTTTTACCTAAACTCAAGGTTGAAATTGCTATAGATGATAATCAGTTGGAGCAGGTGGTGACGGGTATACAAAAGGCTGCAAACACAGGTAAAATTGGCGATGGTAAAATTTTTGTTTTTGATCTTGAACATGTTATGCGCATTAGAACCGGAGAAACCGGTCCTGAGGCTCTGTGAGAGGAGGGGGCAATGAAAAATAAAATGAAGCTTGTCTTGGCAGTCCTTGGTTTAGGTTTTGCGATGGCTGTTCCTGCGTTTGCGGATGCGGCCGCACCTGTTGCCCAGAAAGGTGATACGGCTTGGATGATCGTCTCGACATTGTTGGTAACTTTGATGACCATTCCCGGACTTGCACTGTTCTATGGCGGCCTTGTTCGCACCAAGAATATGCTTTCTGTGTTGATGCAGGTTTTTACTGTATTTTCGATGTGTGTTGTGCTCTGGGTGCTGTTCGGATACAGCCTGGCTTTCACTGAAGGCAATGCTTTTATTGGCGGATTTTCCAAAGTGCTCTTGAAGGGGGTGACCGTTGATTCCGTCGCCGCTACCTTCAGCAAGGGTGTTGTTATCCCTGAGTTGATATATGTCTTCTTCCAGGCCACCTTTGCAGCGATTACACCAGCCTTGATTATTGGTGCGTTTGCTGAGCGGATGAAGTTCTCGGCAGTGCTGGCATTCATCGCGATTTGGTTCACCTTTGCCTACCTTCCTATTGCGCACATGGTCTGGTATTGGGCTGGCCCAGATGCCTATACCGATGCGGATGCTGGCGCCAAGGCGCTTGCGACTGCCGGTTTTCTTTTCCAAAAGGGCGCCATTGACTTTGCCGGCGGTACGGTTGTGCATATAAACGCGGCTATTGCCGGATTGATAGGGGCTTACATGGTGGGCAAGCGTGTTGGTTTTGGCCGTGAGTCCATGGCTCCGCACAGTCTGACCATGACCATGATCGGTGCCTGTTTGCTGTGGGTTGGCTGGTTCGGGTTTAACGCCGGCTCAAACCTTGAAGCGACTGGTCTTGCTTGCCTAGCCTTTGGTAATACCATGCTGGCAACTGCTGCCGCAGCCCTGTCGTGGACGTTTACTGAATGGATTTTAAAAGGAAAACCATCAATGCTCGGCGCGGCTTCTGGTGCCGTTGCCGGTCTGGTTGCCGTCACGCCGGCCTGTGGTTGGGTTGGTATTGGTGGATCTCTGGTTATTGGTTTGGCTGCGGGTGTGGTTTGTCTGTGGGGTGTGAATGGTCTCAAACGGATGCTTGGTGCCGATGATGCGTTGGATGTATTCGGTGTCCATGGCGTGGGGGGCATGCTGGGTGCAGTGCTGACTGGTATCTTTGCTGATCCTGCCCTGGGTGGTGTAGGTGTCTATGATTATGTAGCGAACAAGGTAGCAGATTATTCTATCTCAGGTCAGGTAATGAGTCAGTTGTGGGCAATAGGCACAACGATTCTCTGGTCCGGTATCGTATCGATCATTGCGTACAAGCTGATTGACATGACGATAGGGTTGCGTGTCACTGAAGAGGAAGAGCGCGAAGGTCTGGATACAGTAAGCCATGGTGAGTCGGCCTACCACTATTGATATATCTGGATAGTGGGAAGTTGTCGTTGCGAAGCCCCTGTGAAAGCAGGGGCTTTTTTTATTGCTCTCGCCAAAGTTGGGGTGGCGGTGGTGGTGTATGGGGGATTTATGCGAACTGATTTTGCAATCACCGGATAACTGAGTTATGATTGCTCCCAATTTGGGTGAGGGGTGCTTCTGTTTCGTTGATTGGTTTGTGACCCGGAAGGGATTATAGCCCGCGAGGCAGGTTGATAAATTTTACAGAAACCTTGGGGGGAGCATGGTTAATAAAGTTTTACTTATCGGTAATTTGGGTGCTGATCCTGAGATCCGATATACGCAGAACGGTACGCCGGTGGCTACGTTTTCTCTGGCCACCACGGAACGCCGCAAGGGGCAGGATGGTCAGGTGCAGGAGTTGACCGAGTGGCATCGTATTGTGGCCTGGAAACGACTAGCGGAGATCTGTGGCGAATATCTTTCCAAGGGGTCAAAGGTTTATATTGAAGGCAAACTGCAAACCCGTAAGTGGAAAGATCAAAGCGGGGTTGATCGGTACACAACGGAAATCGTCGCTTGGGAGATGAAGATGCTGTCACCAAGAGCAACACCTAGTGGGAGTGGGGCTGCTGAGTATGGTAGTGGTTATGGCTACGGAGGTGATCCGTTTCCGGAGCCGCCACCCGTTGGTGATGATGTGCCATTTTAAGGAATTGTAGAATGCGTATTGGGCCTGAAAGGTTTTACTTTCAGGCCTTTTTTTTGTCAGCAACCCGATGTGGGTCTTTCTGTGCGGTGTTGCAGGTGATAAGTCAATTTTGCATGAAAAGGAGTGTCTGGTATGTCAGTTTTTGAAGGTGTTGCGGTTGTCCGTGAGGCGAACGTCTATTTTGAGGGAAAAGTGACCAGCCGAACGGTGATCTTTGCCGATGGTAGCAAGAAAACATTGGGTATTATGCTGCCCGGTGAATATACCTTTGGTACGGATGCACCTGAGATTATGGAGATTATTTCCGGTGAATTGGAAGTATTACTCCCGGGTCAGGATGGCTGGCTGTCGGTAAAGGGCGGGGAAAAATTTGATGTCCCTGGTAAGGCAAGTTTTAGCCTGAAGGTGACTCTGGTGACCGATTATTGCTGCTCATTTGTGGCGAATTGATTGAGTGACCGGGTTGATGCGCTTTCGCTGATCGTTTTGATCAGCGCCATTGATGTGTGCTAAGTGGTCGGCTTGTGCGTGGTGTGGTGGTTGAGTTGTGTGGTTGTGAACAATGTGGCCGCAGATCCGACCCGATCAGGAGGATGATGACGTGTGTGACCACCATGATCCGCTCTTGATTGTCTGTTCGCACATTTTGAATATGGGCCGAATCCGGGGGCGGCGTTGATATGAAAAGGGCTCAGCTTGTCAAGGAACTATTTTTCTTGACAGATGATACCCCGACCGGTAATGAATAGCCGTTCATTCATTTTATCTCGAATAACCTACTGTTCCTAGAAGGTTTCATTTATTCTTTTTCAGCGTAAGGAGAGTCAAATTCATGGCGACGGAATTGGTGCTTTCAGCAATGGCCTTGCTTGGGATAGCGATTGTTATCCCGCTATTTATGTTGGTGACAACGGTCTTTGGACCGAAGGCCGGCGGCAGGGCGAAGAATGACCCGTATGAGAGCGGGGTTAAACGCATGATTGGATTGGCAGAACAGAAATTCAGTGTCAAGTATTATCTGCTCGCTATTCTCTTCCTGCTCTTTGATATAGAGGCGGTGTTCATGTATCCATGGGCAGTCAGCGTCCGTGAGCTTGGGTGGTTCGGTTTCACGGAGATGGTGGTCTTCATGGTGCTTCTTCTGACTGGACTCATTTATATTCTTAAGAAAGGGGTGCTCAATTGGCGGTAGGATTAGAAGCAAGTCTGGGTGATACGGTACTGACCACCAAACTCGATGCAGTTATCAACTGGGGGCGTCAGTACTCTCTGTGGCCGTTTGTTTTCGGAACCGCATGCTGTGCGATCGAATTCATGAGTGCTGCGGCAAGTCAACTTGATATCTCCCGCTGGGGTGCGGAAGTTGTGCGCTTCTCCCCTCGGCAGGCAGATCTGTTGCTCGTGTGCGGCACCATTAGTTACAAGCAGGCTCCGATTCTCAAGCGAATTTACGAACAAATGCCTGAACCGAAGTGGGTAGTCGCCATGGGCGCCTGTGCCAGCTCCGGTGGTGTGTATGATAACTACTGCACAGTCCAGGGCATCGACACCATTATCCCGGTGGATGTGTATATCTCAGGATGTCCGCCCCGGCCTGAAGCGGTACTGGATGCGTTGATGAAGATCCAGGATCAGATCAAGGGTGAGACGGTGCTTAACGATCGCCACAAAGATTTCAAAGGGATTCTTGATTGATATGAATACGACGGCGCTAGAAACTCTTCAGGCCGCGTTCCCTGGAGTGCCTTGCAATACAAGCCTTGATGCAGTGGTGCTCACGGTCCAGCCTGACCAACTCGAACAAACACTATCCCGCCTGAAAAACGAACCTGCTCTGAACTTCGGCATGTTAATCGATGTAACGGTTGTCGATTATTCGCAATATCCGGAGGCTGGCGAGGCCCGTTTTTCCGTTATTTACATCCTGCGCAATTGGGAAAGCAACATGCTGGTGCATGTACGCATTCCGGTCGTTGACCCCGAGGCTGGTGTGCCTTCGGCAACGCATCTGTGGGATTCAGCCAATTGGGGCGAGCGCGAGGCTTTTGACCAGTATGGCATCAATTTTCAGGGGCACCCTGATCTGCGACGTATCCTTAATCACTGGCAGTTCCAGGGACATCCGCTGCGCAAGGACTATCCCATCGACCAAGGTCAGGTCTGCTACGAAACCGACAGCCTGGAAAAGGAAATCAAGGATCGGCTGGCCCACAATGGTGTCAATGAAACCCTGATGGGGGATATTAACACTGAGATCATGTATCTCAACCTTGGTCCCTCCCATCCGGCAACCCACGGTGCTATCCGTATCCTCACTGCTTTGGATGGCGAAACCATTCTGGCCAACATCAATGAGATCGGCTATCTGCACCGCGGCTTCGAAAAAACGGCGGAAAATCGAACCTATAATCAAGTGATCCCACTGACGGATCGACTCAACTATTGTTCGGCTCTAATGAACAATATTGCCTATGCCAAGGCGGTTGAATCCTGGTTGGGCATTGAGATCACCGAGCGGGCGAAATTCATGCGGGTTATCCTGTCTGAGTTTTTCCGTGTGCAGGACCATCTGGTGTGCATTGCCGCCAACCTGGTTGATATGGGTGGTTTGACCAACTACTGGTATCTGTATAACCAGAAGGAGGCCTCCTACGATTTCATCAGTCGTCTCACCGGTGCACGACTGACCAGTTCTTTCACCCGCATTGGCGGCATGTACCGCGATTTCTATGAGGGGTGGGAAGGGGATATGGAAGCCCAGCTCAAGGACATTGAGCAGGGCGTCAACGATTCGCTCGCCCTGGTGTTGAAGAACCGCATTGTCCATGATCGTACCCAGAACGTCTGCGTCATGCCGGCGGACAAGGCTCTTTCCTACGGATATACCGGTCCCTGTCTGCGAGCAAGCGGCGTACCTTTCGATCTGCGCAAGGACAATCCCTATTACTATTACGAAACATTTGATTTCACGATTCCTTTGGGGTCCAAGGGCGATATCTATGATCGCATCATGATTCGCTACGAAGAGATCTTCCAATCGATCAGCATCATTCGCCAGGCAATGGCGAGACTACCTAAAGGACCTGTTTTTATACAAGATAACAATGTGGCGTTGCCGCCCAAGTCTGAGGTCTACTCCAATATCGAAGGCTTGGCCAGCCACTTCAAGCTCATCTTCGAAGGTGTCAAGGCGCCTAAGGGTGAGTGGTATGACTCCTTTGAGGCGGCTAACGGCGAACTCGGCTTCTATTTTGTCTCCGATGGCTCCGGCAAACCGTACAAGTGTAAGGTGCGGCCTCCCTGCTTTTACATGATGGGTGGTTTCCATGAAATGGTTGAAGGAGAAATGATCGCCGATGCGGTGATCAATCTCGGAAGCATCAACATTATCGGCGGAGAGTTGGACAGATGAGTGATCGATCACACCTGATAGAAACGGGCAAACCGTTCGCTTTTGATGCGCAGCGAGATGCTGAGTTTGAGCGTCTGGTCACTCGATATCCGACGCGCGAATCACTGATTCTCCCTTCGTTGTGGCTGGTGCAGGAACAAGAGGGCTGGATCAGTGCCGAAGCGATGGCCTATATTGCCGACCGTATCGGAACCTTTGCCACCATGGTGTACGAGGCTGCAACTTTTTACACCATGTACAATCTGCAACCCAAAGGAAAAATCCATATCTGCGTTTGCCGCACCCTGTCGTGCTACTTGTTGGGCAAACAGGAAATCGTTGACTATCTGCAACGCGAATTGGGCATCAAGCCTGGTGATGTCAGTGCCGATGGTCAGTTCAGCCTTGAAGAGGTTGAATGTCTGGGCCATTGCGGGACCGCACCCGTGGTGCAGGTCAACGGAGAGTTCTACGAGAATATGAATGTGGACAAACTCAAAGAACTCTTGGCCACGATGAAATAAGGAGCGCGAACGATATGCAAGTAAAAGTACTGAGTGCCAGATTTGATATACCGGACGCCCACAAGATCGAGGTGGCCAAAGAACATGGCGCCTATGCCACCCTGGAGAAAGTCTTCTCCATGCAGCCCGAAGAGGTAATCGAACTGGTGAAGGCCAGCGGGTTACGAGGGCGTGGTGGTGCCGGTTTTCCCACCGGTTTGAAGTGGAGTTTTCTCCCCAAGAACGTTGATAAACCGGTGTATCTGGCTGTCAACTCCGATGAGTCAGAGCCGGCTACCTTTAAGGATCGCTACATTCTTGTTAAAGATCCGCACATGCTCATCGAGGGCATCATCATTTGCTGTTATGCCATCAAGAGCCATGCGGCCTATATCTATATCCGCGGTGAGTATACCACCCAGGTAAAGGCCCTTCAGGCAGCCATCGATGAGGCCTATGCAGCTGGATATCTTGGGGAAACCGTCGATGGACATGATTTTAAACTCGATATCACCGTGCATCGCGGCGCCGGAGCCTATGTCTGCGGTGAGGAAACCGCCCTACTAGAGTCCATCGAAGGCAGAAAAGGTCAGCCGCGGAGCAAACCACCGTTTCCTGCTGTCGAGGGTCTGTACGGTTGCCCTACCATTATCAACAACGTACAGAGTATCGGCTCTTTACCCTTCATTCTTACCAATGGACCTGAAGCCTACAAGGCGTACGGTACCGAAAAAAGTCCCGGTACGCATCTCTTTGGCATCTCGGGCCTGGTAAAAAAACCCGGTATGTATGAGTTGCCACTTGGTTTGCCGCTGTTGGACGTGATCGAGCAGGTCGCCGGTGGTATGCGGGATGGTCGCAAACTCAAGGGCGTTATTCCCGGTGGCAGTTCGACTCCGGTGCTTACCCCGGAGGAAGCGCAGACCGTTACCTTGGATTACGAGTCTATGGCTGCCCACAAGACCATGTTTGGTTCCGGTGGTATTGTCGTGCTCGATGACACGGTCGACATGGTTAAACTGGTGGAAAATCTCATCTATTTCTACCACCATGAATCCTGTGGCCAATGCACTCCCTGCCGTGAAGGACTGGGCTGGATGTTGAAGATCGTCAAGAAGATCATCCGCGGCGAAGGGACCATAGCCGACATCGATCTACTGACCGAGTTGTGCGATAACATCGAAATGAAAACCGTGTGCGTTCTTTCGGCGGCTTGTACCATGTCGACACGCAGTTACTTGAATAAATTCCGGCATGAATTTGAGGCGTATGTTAAAGGCGGCGCCTCTGCTCAGGCCGCGATGTAACGGGGATAAGGGTTACCATGGCTGATAAGGTAAAACTGTTTGTTAACGGACAGGAAGTAGAAGTTGAATCAGGGAAGAATCTGATCGACGCTATTGGCGCTGTCGGCATAGAGATACCCCACCTTTGCTATCATCCGGCACTCGGTGCAGACGGAAACTGCCGCATGTGTCTTGTTGGTATCGAAGATGGCCGTCCTCCACTGGTGCCGGCATGCAAAACCAGGGCTGCCGAAGGGATGAAGGTCCAGCTCGATACGGAAAAGATCATGAAAATCCAGCGCGATATTATGGAGCTGGAATTGATCAACCATCCTATCGACTGCCCCATCTGTGACCAGGCTGGTGAATGTAAACTTCAAGACTACTACATGAAATACGACGGTCATAAAAGCCGCATGACCGTTAAGCCCGTACTGAAAGCCAAGAAGCTGGATTTCGGTTGTGGGGTCGTCCATGACCAGGAAAGGTGCATTCTCTGTGCACGCTGCGTCCGTTTTACCCGGTTGATCACCAAGACAGGCGAGTTGGGCATTGTCAATCGTACCGATGCTGCCCGGGTCAACATCTTTCCGGGCAGACCGTTGGCCAATCGTTACGCCCTCAATGTGGTCGATCTTTGTCCGGTTGGGGCTATGACCTCCAAGGATTTCCGCTTTCGGCAACGCTCCTGGTTTCTAACCAAGAGCCCGAGCATCTGTCAGGGCTGTAGCAAGGGGTGCAACATCTTCATCGATCACAATCGTGAGAAATATAAAGATGATGTCATCTATCGCTTCCGCCCACGCCTCAACGAGCAGGTCAACGGCTATTTCATCTGCGATGAAGGCCGCATGACCTATAAACGTGAAAACGAAAATCGCCTCACCACGGCGGTCGTTGCCGGCAAGGAAACCGGTCTGAGCGAAGGGGTTGAGGCTGTTCGCCGTCTGATCTCGGCTGCCAAGAAAACCGTTTTTGCGGTATCGCCTAACAACAGCCTCGAGCAACTCTACGCCATTATGCAGTTCGCCGCTGCCTGCAAGGCCACGGTGACTGGATTCAGCGATGGATACATTAAAGCTGGTGATGGCGATGGATATCTGATTCAGGATGACAAGTCGGCCAACCGCGCATCCTTTGCGCTCCTGGGCATCGACGCCTCCAAGTCTGGCTTTGATGCTGCGATTAATGGCGCAGATTTGCTGGTGAATTTTGGTAACGAGCTGTGTAAATCACTGGGCGAGGCAGAGATTGCCAGTCTGCTAGAGAAGATGCAAGTGGTGTATGTGGGAGCCTACATGCCACCTTGCACTGGCAAGGCAGCAGCCATTCTGCCTGCGGCATCTTATAGCGAAGACTGCGGCTCCTTAATCAACGCCGATAAACGATTGCAGCAGTACAATGTGGCAGTGGTCAAAAACACGCCAGTCGCCAATTTGATTCAGGTTGTCCAACAACTTGGGGGCTCGGTGACCGATGTCCACGCTGCACGTGTCGGGTTGGTGCAATCAGTGGCCGCGCTCAATGGCCTGGATCTGGAAAAGGTTCCTGGTGAGGGAATAGCATTAACCGATAGCGAGGTCGCAAATGTCGCAGCTTGATATTTTACTCCTTGTACTCAGGGTGGCCTTTGGCGCTTTTGTGCCGCTGTGCTTCATTGCAGTGCTGGTCTGGATGGAAAGAAGGGGCGCCGCCTATTTCCAGGATCGTTCAGGTCCAAACCGCGCCAATATTTTTGGTTTCCGCGCTGGTGGTCTGGTACAGAACCTGGCCGATGCCGTCAAACTGATCACCAAGGAAGATGTTATTCCGGATCATGTCAAACACAAATTCTACTTTGTGCTGGCGCCGGTCATCGTCTTCTTTATTGCCGTGGTCTCCTTTGCGGCCATTCCTTTTGCTGATGTGTTGGTGATCAACGGCAAAAACTACATCATGCAGACCATTCCCACCGACCTGGGTATCCTGTGGTTTTTGGCTCTGGCCGGTTTTGCGGTGTACGGCATCATTCTTGCCGGTTGGTCATCGCATAATAAATACGGTGTGCTTGGTGGGTTACGCGCAGCTGCCCAGGTCATCAGCTACGAGATTCCCATGGGGCTGGCAGTGATCAGTGCCTTGATCGTCTATGGGACTGTCAATCTGACCGAGATGGCTCAATTCCAGGGGCAACTGCTCTTTGGCTTCATCCCGATGTGGGGTGTGGTGCTGCAACCACTGGGTGCCATCATTTTCATTGTTGCCGCCTTTGCCGAGGCCAATCGTACGCCTTTTGATCTGGCAGAGGGTGAAAGCGAGTTGGTTGCAGGCTTCCACGTTGAATACAGCTCCATGAAATTCGGTATGTTCTTCATGGGTGAGTATGTGGCGATGTTTACCTCCAGTGCCATTATCGTCACCCTCTATTTCGGTGGCTTTCAGATTCCCTGGTTCTCCACTGAAACACTGATCAACCATGCCCGTGCCATTTCCTTGTTGCTGATGGCGGTGATTCCTGTGGGCGCTTTTTTCTTTGCCCAATGGATGGCTAAAAACAACAAGAGCCATTATCCGCGTGTTGACGATCCTCGGGTTCGCGAGGCACAGATCTATACCAAGATCCTGTGGGGTGTGGTCGCGGCCCTTGAAATCGTTCTTTTTATCTACCTGATCACCGTTTCTGGTGGTGTGGCTGACCGCATTTTGGTGGTCATCCTGCAAATCCTGACCTTCCTGGTCAAAACAACACTCATGTGTTTTGTTTACGTCTGGGTGCGCTGGACCTTGCCTCGTTTTCGCTATGATCAGCTGCAGAAATTGGGTTGGCAAACACTGCTGCCGCTTTCATTGCTGAACATTTTCATCACAAGTGCAGTTGTTGTGGCATTGAATTAAGAGAGGAGCTGGCATGAGTGGAAAAGTAAAAATAATGGAGCGTAAGGGGAGCGACCTTTACGAGCGGGTTTATCTCATCGAGGTCTTTAAAGGAATGGCGGTCACCTTTGGCCATTTTCTGCGAAACCTCCTTGATAACTCGAAATTATACGTCAGGCATTATCCTGAAGTACAACCTGAAATCACCGCCCGGTGGCGTGGGCGCCATAGACTGACCAAGCATGATGACGGCACCATGAAATGTGTGGCCTGCTTCATGTGCCAGACCAACTGTCCTGCCAAATGCATCATGATCGAGGCTGGCGAGCGGGTGGATGGCAGAACCGAGAAAATGCCGGTTCGTTTCGACATCGACCTGCTGGAGTGCATCTATTGCGGCTACTGTGTGGAAGCCTGTCCCATGGAAGCCATTCGCATGGATACTGGAATCTTTTCCGTGACCGGGACTGAGCGAGCATCATTTCTCATGAATATTAATGATTTGCTTGCCACCCCAGGTGCATTCACCGAAGAAGAGTATAAGAAAGGGGGCGCTTGATATCATGTTTGCCGACGGGCTTTTTATGGGATTTGCCGTACTCGCTGTTTTAGGTGCGGCTGGACTGGTGCTGTTTCGTCATCCGATGAACGGAGCGATGAGTTTCGTGATCACGCTGATTTCCTTAGCCGGCTTGTATGCCCTGCTGTCAGCGAAACTGATTTTTGCCCTGCAACTGATTGTCTATGCAGGGGCGATCATGTCACTCATCGTTTTCATCATCATGTTTCTCAACATTCAACCCGATGACCTTCCCAAGGAGGAGGCGAAACTCCTCAATATCCTTGGTGGTTTGGTGATAGTGGCCCCGATAGGGTACTTCCTGGTGAAGATCATCAAAAAATTGCCTGAGGCGAGCACTGCGCTGATTGGCAATAATTTCGGCGGTGTCAAACCGGTGGGCCTGCTGCTGTTCAAAGATTGGCTCGTTCCCTTTGAAATCGTTTCCATCCTGCTGCTCATCTCCCTGGTTGGTGCGTTGGTTCTGGCTGGCAAGAAGGAGGTCGGCAAATGATTCACAGCTATCTCTATTTAAGTGTCATCCTCTTTTGTTTGGGTATCGTGGGTGTCATCTCGCGGCGGAACGTCTTCACGGTGTTCATGTCCATCGAGTTGATGCTCAATGCGGCCAATTTGGCCTTTGTCGCCTTTTCCCGTGTGCATGAAAGCATGGATGGGCATGTTCTGGCGATGATGGTCATGGCTGTTGCCGCTGCCGAGGCAGCGTTGGCTCTGGCGGTCGTCATTTTACTGCATAAACACAAGAGTAAACTCGACACGAATGTGTTCAGTCTGCTGAAAGGGTGATTCCATGGAACATAGTGTAGATTACTTGGGTCTGATACCGCTCTTTCCCCTGATGGGAGCGGTCGTTATCGGCCTGCTGCATGTCTTTACCTGTAAGAAGCGCAAACTGCCGGAGATTTTCTATGGATTGCTTGCCTGTGTCGGACCGGTCCTTTCCTTCATCATGGCGCTGAAAGTCTTCTTCGCCCTGAAGGCGATGCCGGCTGAGGCACGCTACTTACAGGATGTCGCTTTTACTTGGTTTAGTGTTGGCGATTTGCACATCAACATGGGCTTTTTGGCCGACCCGCTCAGCTCGTTGATGTTGCTTTTTGTCACGCTGATTGGCTCATTGATTCATATCTACTCCATTGCCTACATGGGTGGGGATAAGAATTATGGCAAGTTCTTTGCCTATCTCAACCTGTTCTTAGGCAGCATGCTGGTGCTGGTGCTCGGTGACTCTCCGGTCGTCATGTTTGTTGGCTGGGAGGGCGTGGGCCTCTGCTCGTACCTGTTGATCAGCTTCTACAGCGAAGATCGTTCCAATGTCCTGGCTGGTAACAAGGCCTTCATCGTCAACCGTGTTGGTGACCTGGGCTTCGTGCTGGGTATGTCCTTTCTCTTCTGGGGCATTGGTGCCAGCGGCTTTGATTACCTTTCCCTGAAAGCCAATATTCATCATCTTACTCCTGGCATCGCCTTGGCTGTGTGTCTGCTGCTCTTTGTCGGTGCCACCGGTAAATCGGCACAGATACCACTGTATGTGTGGTTGCCCGATGCCATGGCCGGTCCTACTCCGGTTTCCGCCCTCATCCATGCCGCGACCATGGTCACCGCCGGTGTCTATATGGTGGCACGGTTTAGTTTCCTCTATGCCCATGTGGAGATTGCTGGAACAGTCATCGCCTGGACCGGTATCCTTACCGCCCTGTTGGCCGCCATCTTTGGTATGTTCCAGGATGATATCAAAAAGGTGCTGGCCTACTCAACCGTCAGTCAGTTGGGCTACATGTTTGCCGGTGTCGGTGTGGCTGCCTACTCGGCGGGTATTTTCCATGTCTTCACCCACGCTTTTTTTAAAGCCCTGCTCTTCCTCGGTGCCGGTTCCGTTATCTATGCCCTGCATCATGAGCAAAATATCTGGAAGATGGGTGGCTTGAAGAACAAGATGCCCAAAACCTATCTTACCATGTTGATTGGTTCTCTTGCCCTGGCTGGTTGCCCGCCCTTCAGCGGTTTTTTCAGCAAGGACGAGATCCTCTACAGTGCCCTGGCTACAGGACATTTTGGCATCTGGGCCGTTGGCGTATTGGTGGCCGGTATGACCGCCTACTACACCTTCCGCATGATCTTTGTCGTCTTCCATGGTGAGCCCCGTGATCATCATGCCTACGATCACGCCAAGGAATCACCTGCGGTGATGACTGTACCGTTGATCATTCTTGCCGTAGGCGCCCTCTTTGCCGGTTTCCTCAACCTGCCTGGCATCTTTGGTGGCGATCAGATGGTTTCGCACTGGTTGGCTCCGAGCTTGAGTGAGCATCACCCGCATGCTGGAGTTGGTGTGGAGATTCTGGCCATTGGTGCCAGCGTGGTCGCCTTCGTTATCGGTATCAAGATTGCCTACGCCAAATTCGGTAAAGGAGCAGTTGAGCCCTCCTTCTCCGGCTTTGCCAACTTTGCCTATAACAAATTTTATGTCGACGAGTTGTACAACGCCGTCATTGTTCAGCCCTATAAGGCCATCGGTTCCGCCATTTGGAAAACCGTTGAACCCAATGTTACCGATGCCCCGGTGAAAAGCGTCAGTACCCTGTACATGCTGCTTGGCTCTGCCTTCAAGGCGCTGCAGGTGGGATATGTCAGAGTCTACGCCATCTATATGATCATCGGCCTGAGTGTCATGAGTCTGTTCCTCTCACAAACGCTGAACTGAGAAGGTGAAAGAATGTTTGAACATATCCTTTCCGTCATAATCTTTTTGCCCATCATTGCCGGGTTGCTGCTGTTAGCAACCCCGGCAAGCAGGACTGTGGCCCGTTTTACCGGACTGGTCATCTCGCTGTCGACCCTGGTATTGAGTCTGGATCTCTACGGACGCTTTCAAGCCACCGGTCACCTGGAATTTGTTGAGCAACTGAGCTGGATTCCATCGCTAGGGGTTTCTTACTCCCTGGGTGTGGATGGCATCAGCCTCTTTATCCTCATGGCCACCTCGGTGCTGTTACCGATGGTCTACTTCATTTTCTCCACCAAAAGGACTGGCTACTATGCCAATCTGCTACTGGTGCAGGGAGCGATGACCGGTGCTATCTGCGCCACCGACATGATCCTTTTTTATATCTTCTGGGAAATCATGTTGTTGCCGGTCTTTTTCATGCTGGGACTGTATGGTGGACCCAAAAAACTCCCCGCCACCCTTAAGATCACTCTGTATACCATCGCCGGTTCGTTGCTGATGCTGGCTGCCATTGTCTACCTTGGTGTCAGCTATCACGCACAGTTCAACGAGTGGAGCTTTGCCATGGATAAGATGGCACAGCTGAACCTCAGTGGTCGCGTGGCAGCCTTGGCCTTCTTTGGTTTCATGATCGCCTTTGCCATTAAGATCCCGCTCTTTCCGTTCCACACCTGGCTGCCGGATGCCTATACCGAGGCACCGACCGCCACCACCTTCGTGCTCTCAGCAGTTATGGCCAAGATCGGTGTGTATGGAGTGATTCGTTTTGTCGTGCCGGTTTTTGATCAGGAATTTGCCCGCTTTGCCCTGCTGCTGGCGTACAGCGGTGTCATTGGCATGATGTACTGCGGTCTTGCTGCCATCACTCAGAAGGATTTCAAACGGATGCTGGCCTTCTCTTCGGCATCGCATATGGGTGTGATCGCTCTTGGTGTGTTTTGCATGAACGTGCAGGCCCTCACTGGGTCGATCTACCAGATCGTTGCCCACGCCACCAGCACCGGTGTGCTCTTCCTCTTTGCCGGTGTACTTGAGGAGCGTACTCAGACCCGCACCATCGAGGATCTCGGCGGTATTGCCGCCAAGGCACCGATCTTTGCCCTGTACTTCGCCATTGCCATGCTTGCTTCGGTCGGTCTGCCCGGCACCAGTGGTTTTATCGGCGAGTTCATGATCGTGCTTGGTGCGATCAAATTTAATACCACCATCGGTATCCTGGCCGGCACCACACTGATCATCGGTGTCTGCTACATGCTGTGGATGTTTCAACGGGTCTTCTTTGAAACCGCCAAACCCAAGTCCGAGGGTTTCAAGGATCTGAGCCTGGTGGAAGGTCTTACCTTTCTGCCGGTTATTCTGCTGATCATCATCATGGGTATCTACCCGCATCCGTTTTTAAGTAAAATCACCCCGTCCACCCAACTGCAATTTGCGCAGAACGGGCCTTCGGTCGTCCATACCGCTGCAACCAATGTCCAGGCTTCTGGACTCAACATTGAACAGAACTAAGGCCGGATTACCATCATGACGAACGATTTACTGTTACTCTTTCCACTGATCATCGTTGGTGCAGGGGCAATCCTGTTGATGCTCTCCTCCGCCTATAAAACAATAACCCATGAGATGGCAGCCTATGGCAGCGCCCTGGTCTTCGGTGTTGCCTTCCTGCTGCAACTGAGCTTTTGCCTGCAAGGCAAAGCGGTGCTCTTCTCGGAAACCTTCAGCGGCGTATTAGTCGCCAGCACCTTTTCCAAAGGCGCCGGCTTGGTCATTTTAGCCTGCGGATTGTTTACCGTGCTCAGCTCACTGACCTACTTTAAAAACAACGCCTTTTGCAGCACCGAGTTTTACAGCCTCACCGTATTTGCCGCCTCCGGCATGCTGCTGCTGACAATGGCCCAGGAACTGATCACCATATTCATTGCCCTGGAGATCATGTCGCTGGCCATCTACATTTTGGTGGGCTATGACCGCACCAACGTCATCAGCGCTGAAGCCGTACTCAAATATTTGATGCTCGGCGCTTTTGCTGGTGCCTTTTTCACCATGGGCGCTGCCTTTGTCTATGGCCAGGCCGGTTCCACCCAATTTGCCAAAATCGGTCAGTATGTAGCAGCGCATGGCTTTGTGCAGTCACCGGCTCTCATCGGTGGCGCGTTTTTCATCCTGGTGGCCTTTTTGTTCAAGGCAGCGGCCTTCCCCTTCCATGCCTGGGTGGTGGATGTTTATGATGGCGCTTCGGTTCCAGTGACCGGTTACATGGCCACGGGGCTGAAAACTGCAATCTTTGCGGTCTTCGCCAATTTCCTGGTTCTAGACCAGCAACTGCACGCCGGATGGATCACCTTCCTCTTCTATGTGGCCGTGCTCACCATGTTTGCCGGCAACCTGGTGGCCATTGGGCAGCATTCCCTCAAACGGATGCTGGCAGCCTCCGGTATCGTTCATTCCGGTTATCTGTTGATCGCCCTAGTGGCAGTATCCACCCAGCAATTTTCCGGATCTGTGATCGCCTATTACTTGGCCGCGTACGCGGCCAGTACCCTGGGCATCTTTTCTGCCTTGAGCTATCTGGGCGGTAAAGGAGAACAACGCAGCACCTTCGATGATTTCAAAGGTCTTGCCAAGGCTCGGCCCTATTCGGCTGCTGCCATCAGCATCTTCCTGCTCTCCATGGCCGGTATTCCGCCGACCGCTGGTTTTATGGGCAAATTCTACATCATCACCAGTGCCATCAATGCTGGCCAGGTAACCTTGGCCGTACTGGGGATCATCAGCAGCGTCATCTCCATGTGGTACTACCTGCGACTGATCATCAACATGTACTTCCATGAGGCGGAAGAACAATTCGTCGATGACGTGCCTTCCAATGTCGCTCCAGTCTGCACCTTTATCCTTGCTGTCTGCGTGTTCGCCATCAGCCTCTATCCGATCGGTATCTGATCTCCGATCCTCTCCCAGCCCTCCCTGCCACCGCAGCTTTGCTGCTCTGGCGTAAGGATCCGAAAGTTTACTTTCGGATCCTTTTTTTTATCCCATGCAAAGTGTTTCGTCCCTCCAGGGGGCAATACCTTTAGGCATCATGGCCAGATCATCGTTGTTTGGCCAATAGCAGTTGAAATACTCAGCTCTATGCGATAGAGGGCAGAATACGCCATGAGTGATCACGCTCATCGTGGGGCTTCGATTAAGGGTGTTTTTTGCTTCTTACTGGTTGTTCCCATCCGGCTTCCACTTAGTGAACGTATTTTGCATCAGTTTGTCCTCCTTGGTTGAGGGGCCTGTTCGCTGTTATTGACTTGTAACGAGGCCGATCATGTTCGCACCACTGCTACGATGGTTTTCATTGTTGAAAGCACCTGAGTGCCGTCAGGAGTGTGACGGTACAACGGTGAGCGAAGATGTTCCATCGACGCGGCAGCGCCTCTGCGTAATATCCTTGGTGACGTTGATTTCTTTAATCACGCTGACCTACGGAGCCGACCAGGTGACCGTCTATTGGCACCGGCAAACGCAAAGGCCAACAACCACCAAACTCGCGTACGAGCTCAACACCTTTATCATTGATCCTTTTCGCTACGCCGTTGATAATCTCAGCCGGCAGGGTGAGTTGGTTGAAGTTTGTATGGGCCGCAGTGCGGCCGATAATGGTGCATTGCAACGGGTCCTAGACACAGCGATGCTTACCCTGAACGCCGCCTTTGTCTATGTGATGGATCAACAGGGGCAAGTCATAGGCTGTTCCGTAGCCGACGGCGGAGCCACACTCAGTGGGCAGCGTTACCCCTTTCGCCCTTATTTTCAGGCGGCCATAAACGGTGAACACCATTTTTATCCCGCCATGGGGGTGACCACCCAAAAGAAAGGGCTCTATTTTAGTGCCCCGGTTTTTGGTACCGAAAAGGGGCAACCCCTGGGTGTTGTGGTCATCAAAACCCGGAGCGAAACAGTCGATTCTTTGTTTATCGGTCACAGCAACCACTTGGAGGCACTGCTCCTCTCACCCGAGGGCGTGGTTTTCGCAGCAACGCAAGCCTCCTGGGTTTTTCATACGGGTGAACCGTTGTCGGACAGCGCACAGTTGGCTTTGCAGCAAAGCCGCCAATTTGGCGATCAGGCATTACCTCCGCTGGACTTTTCTTTACACTCACCCACCATCGAGCTTCATCATCAGCGTTGGTTTGTTGATAAACAAACCCTTGGCCTCGAGGGTTGGTCGGTGGCGACTTTGCAGCAGGTGCCTTTTCCCTGGGCCACGGTTTTGCTCCTCGGCAGCGTTGCGCTCTCCCTGGGCGTGGCCGCTGCACTCCTGGTCCTCCATGCCCAGCAAGCCAAGGAGTTGACTGGCCGCATTCGTGCCGGCCAGGAGGCCAGTGATCGGGCCGAAGCCGCACGGCAGCACTCTATTCTTGAGTTGGAAACCATCTTCAGCGCCAGTTTGGTGGGTATTGTCCTGGTTCGCGACGGCCGCATCGTCAATGCCAATCAGCGTATGACCGAAATCTTCGGCTTCTCCCGTCAAGAGATTTTGCACAATGATATTCGCCAGTTCTTTCCGGATCGCACCTCTTTTCGCACCTTTGTACAACGCCATCTGCCCCTGCTCAGCCAAGGTGATGTCGAGCAGATCGAATACCGCTTGCGCCGGAAGGATAACACCCTTATCCCCTGCACGCTCAGTGGCAAGGCCATTGCCAGCGACAACCTCGCCCGCGGTACCGTCTGGGTGGTCGAGGATAATTCACGGCGCAAAAATGTAGAAATGGAGCTGGAGCGCGCCAAAAAAGCAGCTGAATCCGGTAGTGTCGCCAAAAGTGTGTTTTTAGCCAATATGAGCCATGAGATTCGTACGCCGATGAACGGTATTATTGGGCTGGCCACCAACCTACTCCGTGATTTGCCGCCGGGACGGCTCTATGATCATCTCCAATTGATCCATCGCTCAGCCCTGCGTCTGTTGACCATCATTAATGACATCCTCGATTTTACCAAACTGGAGGCAGGCAGGTTTGAGGTGGAATCGCATCCCTTTAACCTCAAACGCCTGATCGAAGAGGTGTTGCAGCCGATGGAACCAACGGCCCAACGCAAAAATGTGCGACTCCGCTTTCATCTCGCGCCGGAGATTCCTACCACCTTAAGTGGCGATCAGACCAAACTGATGCAGGTGCTCACCAATCTCATCGACAACAGTCTCAAATTCACCCGGCAGGGGCATGTCACCCTCAATGCGGTCATTCGTTCTAACGATCATCATCCCCAAGGGGTCCTGCTCTTTGAGATCGCTGATACCGGCATTGGTATCAGCCCAGAGTATGCCACCCGGGTCTTTGAATCCTTTACCCAGGCCGAGTCTTCCCATTCGCGGCGTTTTGGCGGCACCGGGCTGGGACTCTCCATCTCCAAGGGGTTGGTGGAATTGATGGGCGGAGAAATATGGTTCGATAGCGAGCAGAGCAGAGGAACGCGTTTTTATTTCACCCTGCCAATGCAGGTGCCAGAGGGGGAGATGGCCACCGTGCATCACGAAGCAAGCCACCGTCCCGATCCAATCGTTTCATCCGGCCAGGGCCAGCGTATTCTGGTGGCCGAGGACGAATACATCAACACCATCCTCATTCGCACCCTGCTGAAGCAAGCTGGGTATCATGTGACCGTAGTGCAAAACGGCCGAGAAGCGGTTGATGCCTGGCGGGGTGGCTTTTTTGACTGTATTCTCATGGATATACAAATGCCGGAGATCGACGGCTACGAGGCAGTAGAGCGCATCCGTCAGGCTGAGCCACCCGGGGAGCATATTCCGATTATCGCCATGACTGCCCACGCTCTGCACAGTGATCGCCAGCAATGCCTGGATGCGGGGATGGACGACTACATTGCCAAGCCCATCGATGGCAACACAGTTTTGCAATTACTGCATCATTGGCTCACCGTTTCAGGAAAGCCGCAATGAACCGACTGATTCTCTTGCTGCTTACCTGTGTGCTGGGCATTGTCGCGGCACGATCGTTGACAGAGACCTCTACGCACACGGTTAACCTGGTCGATCTGTTGCCCCAAAACACCCTGGCTCTGGTCGAGTGTCGCCAACTTCCGCAAACCTGGTCACGCTGGCGTGATGGTCTGCTGGGTTCGACTGTTTTTCGCCCTGAATTTACCGCCTTTCTGTCCAGACATCACCTGATTGAATCTGATACACTGCCCGGATTATCCCTGTTGAGCGTTCTGGATGGGGTGAGCCGGAGGCCGGGGTTTGGCCAACTGTTTGGAGGGCACCTCATGGTGGCTCTTCTGCCGCCGCCGGCCGGCGATGATGGCAGCACCGCATCGCTGCTCACCCGCTTGCTCTTTTTGCGTGAAATCAACTCGACAACAGATGTTCGCCATGAACTGACCCGGGTGTTTGGCAAGACAACCACCAGTTCCTCCAGTGCCTACCAGGGGCAAACCCTCCATCATCTGCGTTTTGACCAAGGGCTGGAGTTAACCTACCTGTCGCATGATCACCTGCTGCTGTGGTCCTTTGATGCACGCATTGTGCAACAGTCCGCGCAGCAACTGGTCCAGATTTTAGTCCCCACCCACCCGCGGCGGCAAGCGTCGCACTCTTTGCAGCGGCTGCGCCAGTTGGCCGGCAGTGACAGCCCATTGCTTCTCTATGCCCAGGATCAGGCATTGCGCTCCTTCCTGCCCGCAATTGCCACTTTTATCGATGGCCAAGGTTGGCCCATGCCCAACCATCTGGCACTTTTCACCAACCCGGTGCCAAAGGGCGAGCGGCTGGTGCTGGCCGCGTTTGCTGATGAGCAACGGCTGCGCCAATTGCGCGAGCGCTACCACCTCTGCCCTCCGGTGCTGAAACCGGCCTTGCAGCGGCTCTCGGTCTCCACCGGTTTGGTCCTCTGGAGCAACTGGCTGCACCTGGATCGGGTCTGGCCTCTGTTGCAAGATCAGCGACCAGAGGATTTGAGCAGCCTGCTGCGGCAGGCACTTGAGTCGTTGGCCGCCAAATCGGGCATGAGTGTGGACGCCTTTTTGGCGCTTTTTGGAACAGAGGCTGGTGTATTTCTTGATTATTCTCATGCCCCGCACCAGGCACCGCGTTCCAAGGCCGGCATCACCATTGAGATCCTGGATCGCGGGAGTCTTGAATCGATCTGCAAACAGCTGCTCAACGGGCTGCAAACCGTGGAGGTGGTCTCCGGCGATCTGCGCATCGTTACCACCATCCTCGCCAACGGGCTGTTGCAACCGGCCTATGCGCTTTTTGACCAGCAATTGGTACTGGCCGACGGCGTGGAGTTGATCGAACGCTGGTATAACCAAAACCGGCAAACAGCCGCCGAGATGAGCGTGGAGCCACTGCTTGATGGGCGGCGGTGTAATTTTTTCCTTTTTCTCCGTACCGCAGATATGGTTGAATGGCTTTTCCCCATGGCCACGGCCATCGGCAAGGAATATGCGGCCCGTCTCGGAGAAGATTACCGCCACTGGCTTGTGGCGGATCCTTTTTTCACGGCCTTTCTGGCCAAACTGCGTGGCATCGAAACCAGCCGCCTGCGCGGCTTGATCGACACCGATACCCTGCTGCTGGAACTTATCTGGACCTTGCCGCCCCGCTGAGAAGCGGCGCCGAGCGTCTTCTTCTGTCAATCCTGCCATTCTTCTGCGAGAATCAATGGAACAACTGGTTGCCGAACTCAAAAAAATCCTGCCTCTGCAAGGGACCACCGTCGAGGGCGATATTGTTGTCGTTGCCGCCAAAACTCCGCAGATGCTGGTCTATGCTCGGGTGGGCAGCATCCTGCGTGATCAGACCCGCAAGGCCGAATGGTGGCATGTCACTCTGCACCTGTTGACCATCCCTTTGCAAACCGTCACCTGGACGCTGCGCACCCCGCAGTTCACCGGGCAAGAGATCTTTACCATGGGCGGAGAGGGGCGGTTTATCCAGGCCGTTCACTTTACAGAGCAGCCGGCACCGATTTCTGCCCCCTCCCCGGGTGATGGAACCCCGAACAAACGTCCCACCGGGCTACGGATTGTGAAGTGAGTCGGGGAGCGCGCACGCTGATTGTTGGCAATGAACGCGGCGTCCATGGCCGCGTCGCCACTGCGTTGGCAGAGATTGCCGTGCGCTATCAGGTGCGGCTTTTTATCGAGAAGGGGACAGAGTGCGCTGACTGTTCCTCGATTCTCGATGTGCTGGCACTGGCTTTAGTCCAAGGGACGCAACTGCGGGTGGAGGCCGAGGGGATTCGGGCCGAGGAAGCCTTGCAGGATGTGGAACGATTGCTTACCGCCAAGGATGACCCGCAATGAACGACTCCAGCTCTGATCAGATTGCCTCCCAGGCTCCCAGACGGTTGCGCGGCAGCGGGGTGTCTCCGGGTTTGGTTGTCGCTTCGGCCGTGGTCTTCAAGCGGCAGAACTGGCGCACCGGCTGGTACCATCTGCCAGCGGATCATATCGACCGCGAGGTGCAACGGTTCACTGCAGCCATTACGGAGGCCGAGGAGGAGTTGCGACAACTGCGGCAACGGTTGCATGGAGATCTATCCGAAGCGGTCTCCATCATCGATTCGCACCTGCTCATGCTGAAGGATAAGATGGTGGTTGGTCGCACCGAAGCCATTATCCGCCAGCAACGCGTCAATGCCGAATGGGCCTTGGCCCAGGCGCTCAGCGAGATTCGCGAACGCTTCGAACAGATCGACGATGCGTATATCCGTGCCCGCTATGCCGATATCAAGCATGTGGCGGACCGGGTTTTTGGGCTGCTCACCGGTCGTCAAATAAGCCCGGTGTTCGATCATACCCAGCCGGTCATCCTGGTGGCCAACGATTTTTCCCCGGAAGACACCCTGCGCATGCAGGCCCAGGGGGTGTGCGGTTTTCTCAGTGAGAAGGGTGGCCCCACCTCGCACACGGCGATTATTGCCCGTTCCCTGGGTATTCCCGCCGTGGTCGGCCTGGAGCATATCACCTCGCAGGTGCGCAACGGTGATCAGTTACTGCTTGATGGTGCAAGCGGCCAGGTGGTGTTGCATCCCCAAGCGGATGATCTGGCCCGGCTCGATGAGAACACGGCGCGTCGCCATGGCTTGCGCGACCAACTCGAACCGTACATCCCCCTGGCCTCGATCAGCCTGGATGGTGTGGCGGTCCGCCTCAGTGCCAATATTGAGATGTGCGCGGAGCTGGCGGCAGTGCAACAGTATCGTTGCGAGGGTATCGGCCTGTTTCGCAGCGAATTCGGCTATTTTTCAGAAGGGCGCCTGCCGGGAGAGGAGGAGTTGTACGCCACCTATACCACCCTTTTACAGGCCATGGCGCCGCATCCGGTGACGGTGCGTACTCTGGATGTGGGTGGCGACAAGGTGCTCAACCGCTTTCCCGGCAATCAGGCCTGGCTGGATCAGGAGCGCAACCCGGCCCTGGGCCTGCGTTCGATCCGTTTTTCACTCTTTGAGCAAGATCTCTTTTGCAGCCAGGTGCGGGCCCTGTTGCGGGCCTCCGTGCATGGGCGGTTGCGTATCCTGCTGCCGCTGGTTTCGGCCCTTTCCGAGTTGCGCGAGGCCAGGGCGTTGATTGGCGAGGTCATGGACGGACTGCACCATGACGGCCAGAGCTCTGCCGAGTCGGTCGAGATCGGTATGATGGTGGAGGTGCCCAGCGCCGTGGTCATGGCGGATATCTTTGCCCGCGAAGTCGATTTTTTTGCCATTGGCACCAACGATCTCATCCAGTATTCCCTGGCCATCGACCGCGGCAACCAGTATGTGGCCCATCTTTACGAGCCCTTTCATCCGGCAGTGCTGCGCATGATCTATCAGACGGTCCAGGCCGGGCGCCAAGGCGGTATTCCCGTCTCGCTCTGTGGCGAGATGGCGGGGGATGTGCTCTGCGCGCCGCTGCTCATCGGCTTTGGGGTGGATGAACTGTCCATGCGGCCGGCGATGATTCCCCAGGTGAAACGGCTGCTGCGCCATGTCCGCCACGAGGATTTACGGCAGTTGAGCGCCCAGGTACTGCGCTGCGAGGACAGCAGCCAGGTGCGTGAACTGTTAAGTACCGCCTATGGCCAACTTTATCCCGCCGAGTTTTTCACGCTATGAATGAACGTGACATCATTGCCTATATCAATGCCTTGGCGCCGGCAACCGCCGCCCCTGGCCTCATCAAGGGGATTGGCGATGACTGTGCTGTCATCGACCGCGATGGCCGCCATGTCTGGCTGCTCACCCTGGATACCCTGATCGAGTCGGTGCATTTCGACTGCGCCTTTCATCCCCCCGAGTTGTTGGGCCGCAAGGCGGTTTCGGTCAATGTCAGCGATATCGGCGCCATGGGTGGGGTGCCCCGTTTTGCGCTGTTGTCGGTGGGCATGCCGCCGGGCTTTGATCCCGCCTGGTTCCAGTCCTTTGCCCAAGGGTTGGCGAGAGCCTGCCGTGACTACGGCTGCCTGCTCATTGGCGGCGATACCGTGGCCAGTCCGCAGGGGCTCAACTTTTCCCTGACCCTCATCGGCGAGGCCTTGGGACAGCAGGTCGTCTATCGCCGTGGAGCCCGGGTGGGCGATACCATCTGGGTCAGTGGGCCTTTGGGTTGGGCCGCCGCCGGCCTGGCCCTGCTGCAACGCGGCATCGGCCGCGACAACGAACCCTTTTTACCGCTGATGGAACGGCACCTCAATCCCCGGGCGCGAGCGGAGTTTGGTGCATTGCTGGCCCAGAGCGGCCTGGTGCATGCGATGATGGATCTCTCCGATGGCCTGGCCACCGACCTGGCCCATCTCTGCGCCGCCTCCGCCGTGGGCGCCGAGGTTTGGGCGCAGCAACTGCCCGGCCAGGATTTACTGGCCCAGGCAGCACGGCTCACCGGTGATGATCCCGTGCACTGGGCCATCGGCGGTGGTGAGGATTTTGAGCTGCTCTTTACCGCGTCCCCCGAGGCCGCAACCGCCTTGATGGCCCTGGGGCAACAGTGCAATCTGCAATTGACCGCCATCGGCACCATTGTTGCTGGCGGTGGAGTCACCCTGTTGCGGCAAGGCGGGGACGGCACCGTGGCCACCGAGGCAGTGGCCTTTGGCGGTTACGACCATTTTCGCGGCCAAGAGGGTGGCTAGGATGCAGGTCGGTGCCCTGTTCAAACACTGGTCGCTGCGTCTATTGGCGCCTGATCGTGTCTTGCAGCGCAGCTACGATGCCTTCAAGGAGTTGCTGGCCTGGGATGGACGTTGCCATCTGCTGATGGCAGAGTTCGCCGCCCTCGGCGACGGTGAACATCGCGAGGATTGTGCCCGCACCCGCATTCGCCACCGGCAGCTGGTCGAGGCGGTGCTGGGGATGGTTGCGGCCCTGGAACAACTGCATCCGACAGCGGCCGGTGGCTTGCGCGAGTATGCGGCCAAGTTTGATTTTTACCTGCAATTGCAGTTGGCACCGCCCGAGCGTTTTCTCATCCCCCCTTTTGTGGTGGGCCATGACGGCCCGGTGGAAGCGGCGCTGGTGGGCAACAAAAGTTATCGCCTGCTGCAACTCAAGCAGGAGCTGGCTGTTCCGGTTCCTGAAGGTTTCACTATCACCAGTACCACCTTTGCGGTGCTGATCGATGAAAACGGCGTGCGGCCGGCCATGGACCTGCTGCTGGCAGCCATCGACCCC
Organism: uncultured Desulfobulbus sp.; assembly: GCA_964639845.1. Classification (GTDB taxonomy): domain Bacteria; phylum Desulfobacterota; class Desulfobulbia; order Desulfobulbales; family Desulfobulbaceae; genus Desulfobulbus. The sequence continues at coordinate 123,629 of CAZXHS010000008.1, forward strand.
GAGGACGAGCAGGGATTGGCCCGCATCTCCCAGGCCTTGATGACCCTGGTTATGCAGTTGCGCATCCCGCTCCAGGTGGAGACGGAGATTTTTGCTGCCTATGATGGCCTGCGCACCAGTGGAAAACAGCCGTTGGTGGCGGTGCGCTCCTCTGCCCAGCAGGAAGACGGGGCCTACAGTTTTGCCGGCCAGTACCACTCAGTGTTGGGGGTTGAGCGCGAGGGCCTGCTCGACAGCTACCGCGAGGTGCTGGCCTCCAAATACACGCCCGAGGCGTTGTTGTACCGCATCCACGCCGGGCTGGCTGATGAGGAAGCGGCCATGGCAGTGCTGGTGCTGCGGATGGTCGATGCCCTGGCCAGCGGTGTGATCTATACGCGCAACCCCTTGGACGCGCGCGATTTCTCCCTGCAACTGCACAGTATTCACGGTCTGGGATTGCCCCTGGTGAGCGGCGCGGTGATACCGGAGGTGCGGATTTTTGCCGCAGAGAGCCTGGTGACTTCCGTGGTGCGGCCGGGGATGCAACCGCACTGCCTGATGCTCCACGCCGGCACGGTGGTGACAGTGGATTGCCCAGCGGGACCACCGCCTCTTGCCGAGGAAACGATGCGGGAACTGGTTGAGACGGCCCGTCGCATCGAAACTTTTTTCGGCCAGGCCCAGGATATTGAATGGGCGGTAGGACGTGATGGGCAACTGCTGATCCTGCAAGCCAGGCCACTGCCCGTTGTCGAGCATCCCATTACCGCCGACAGTCCTCGCCAATCCACTTTGCAGCCCACGGCCTCGCCGCTGCTCAGTGGCGCTATCCCGGCCTCGCCAGGCGTGGTCAGTGGCCGGTTGCTGCATCTGGAAGCCTTCGAGAGCGGCACCGGCATGGGCACAAGTATCCTCGTCACCCGTCACATTCCGCCGTCACTGGTGCGGCATATTGATCGGCTGGCTGGAGTCATCTGCGAGCAGGGCTCGGTGACCGGTCATTTTGCCACCGTTTGCCGCGAGTTCGGCGTGGTGCTACTGGTGGGGGCCAAGGAGGCGCTGCGCCTGTTACCTTCGGGCCAGGACGTGACCGTCGATGGCCGGACAGGAGTGGTTTACGAGGGTTTTGTCGACGAATTGCTCAAGGATGCTGGTGCCCGGCCAACGCGCCCAGATCACGCAACTGATCGCATGCGCCGCCTGCTCCAGCATATCACCCCTCTGCACCTGGTGAATCCGCAGAGCCGGGATTTCCGACCCTCATCCTGCCGCTCGCTGCACGATATCATCCGCTACTGCCACGAGATGGCGGTGCAGGCCATGTTCGGGCTCGGCGAGCTCAGCAGTGGAGCCGCGGGAGCCAGTCGCAAGCTGGCCACCGAGCTGCCGCTCTCCATCTATCTCTTGGATGTGGGCGGGGCCTTTCTCGAGCAAGACAGGGGGGCCATTGCGCCGCAACAACTGGATGCCCCACCGTTGCTGGCCCTGTGGCTGGGACTCAGCCATCCCGAGATCGATTGGCACAGTCACCTCCACTTCGACTGGCAGGGCTTTGGCGATATGGCCCTCTCCGGCGGCATTGCCGATGGCGGAGACAGCCAATTCGCCTCCTATGCGATTATCAGCCCGGAGTACCTTAACCTCAATATGCGCTTTGGTTTCCATTTCACCCTGATAGATTGCCTCTGTGCCACAGAGAGCCGCGCCAATCACTGTCAGCTCCGTTTTGCCGGCGGCGGTGGCGGCAGCGAAGGCAAGAGCAGGCGCCTGCACCTACTGCAGCGCATCCTCACCCGCCTGGGCTTTGAGGTGCAGGTGCAGGGCGATCTGCTTGATGCCCGTCTCAGTGGCTGGTCGCAGCAGGATCTGCTGGCAGTGCTCACCGATGTCGGGCGGTTGCTGGGCATGACCAAACTGTTAGATATGGTGCTGTGTGAAGAGGAGATCGACCAGCGGGTCGAACAGTTTTTTGCCGCACGGATTTCTGAACATCAACCCTCTGGGTGAACACCGTCCATGTACCAACTCAACTGGATCACCGATCACCTCGCCACCGGCCATGCCCCCATGTCCTATGCAGATTTGGAGTCGATCCGCCACCAGGGCATCCGCGCCATTGTCAATCTCTGCGGCGAATTCTGCGATCTGCACCAGATCGAGGAGGAAAGTGGCTTTGAGGTGTATTACCTGCCGGTGGTCGACGAGTGTGCCCCGGATTTGGGTGCCATGGAACAGGCCCTGGACTGGATGGACGAGGCTATCTACCTCGACAAAAAGGTGCTGGTGCATTGCCGCATGGGCCATGGCCGCACCGGTACCTTTATCGCTGCCTACCTTTTACGTCGAGGCTTTGATTACAAGGGTGCGGAGAAGACCATGAAGGGCCGCAATGCCAATCCGGCCACCTTCTCGCAACGCCGTTTTCTCAAACGCTACGGTGCGCAGGTGGGGGCGCTGCAAACGGCCATTCCCAAGATCGACAACCGCCCCTCCCATGAACTGCCACCGCAGTTGGCTGGCTATGAACAGTTGCTGCGCGAAGCCGATGACCGTTTGGGGGCAGGGGAGGGGACAGCGCTGTGCGGCCAAGGCGGTAGTGGCTGTTGCCTGGTCCCCTTTGATCTGTTGCTTATCGAGAGCATCCATCTCAGCCAGGTGATGAATCGCAGCCTCAAACAGGAGCAGCGGCAACGGGTGATCGAAGCTGCCCATGGACTGGCCCAGCGGTTGCGGCAGTTGCACCACGACCATCCCGGCGCCAGCTACGAGCAGCTCGCCACCAACGAAGAGTTGGCCTGTCCGTTGCTGGGCGAGGCCGGCTGCCTGGTCTTTGCTGATCGCCCGCCGCGCTGCCGCTACTGGCATGTGGCGGCGGTCAGCGATGAGCGGCAAGCTCTGGAGGGCGAGATCGCCGCGCTCTCCCGCCAGTCCTTTGCTGCCCTCACCGGGCAGCAGGCACCCGCCGAGGAGCTGCGTTTTTCTTCGGCCGACACCCTCTCGGGCAAGTTTGTCGAGTTGTATTTCCAGGTTATGCTGCGGGTCGGACGGTAGGAGGCAAGAATGATAGCACCGCGAATATTGATCGTTGACGACGAGCGCGACATGCTCAACCTGCTGGCCAAGGTGCTCAGCAAAAAGGCCGGTTGCACGGTGACGACGGTGAGCTCGGCCGAAGCGGCCCTGGAGCAGGTGCAGGGCGAGGATTTCGATGCCGTGCTCACCGACATCAAGATGCCGGGCATGGACGGCCTGAGTTTATTGCAGCAGCTGCAGAACCTGGATGCCACCCTGACCACCATCGTTATGACCGGCTACGGCACCATCGAGATGGCGGTGCAGGCCCTCAAGGATGGGGCCTACGATTTTGTGCAAAAACCCTTTGATAACGAGCGCATCCTGCTGACTATCCGCCGTGGCCTGGAGCGCACCCGCCTGCTGCGCGAAAATGCGCAGTTGCAGCATCGGCTGCACGACCAGGACAGCCGCTTTGGCTTCATCGGCCGCTCCAAACGGCTGATGCATACCCTGGATCTGTTGCAGCGGGTGGCGGCCAGCAACGTCACCGTGCTCATCCGCGGCGAATCGGGCACCGGCAAGGAACTGGCGGCCCGTGCCCTGCATGCCCTGTCGCCGCGGGCCGAACGGCCGATGATCACCGTCAACTGCCCGGCCCTGCCCGAGCATATCCTGGAAAGCGAGCTCTTTGGCTACCGCAAGGGGGCCTTCACCGGGGCAGATCGCGACAAGACCGGGCTATTCGTCGAGGCCGAGGGCTCAACTCTGGTGCTCGACGAGGTCGCCGACATCCCGGTGAGCGTGCAGACCAAACTGCTGCGGGTGTTGCAGGAAAAGGAGGTGCAGCCGCTGGGGCAGAACAAGACCTTTGCCGTCGATGTGCGGGTCATTGCCTCAACCAACCAGGATCTGGAGGCCAAGATGCGTCGCGGTGAGTTCCGCGAGGATCTGTTCTACCGGCTCAACGTCATGACCATCACCATGCCTTCGTTGGCGGAGATGGTCAGTGATATCCCTTTACTAGCGCAGCATTTTTTGGAGCGGTTTTGCCGGGAGCACGGCCGCGATACTCTGGAGTTGGGGGACGAGGCTGTGCAGGCGTTGATGCGGCACTCCTGGCCGGGGAATATCCGCGAGTTGCAGAATCTGATCAACCGTGCGGTGCTGCTCTGCCAGGGGACGGTCATTGGAGTGGGCGATCTGTGGGAGGAGGAACCGACACCCCCCGCCAACAGTGGAGCAGGCACACCGCTGCCGGTAAGTGTGGTTGATGATGGTCGTCGTCTCACCTATAAGGAGGCCAAAGGCCGGTTGTTGGAGGCCTTCAATGCCCGTTTTCTCGCCGAGGCCCTGCAAATGGCGGGCGGCAATGTCACCGTGGCCGCCCGCGATTGCGGTATGGAGCGGCAGGCCTTTCAGCGCCTGCTGCGTCGATATAACATCGAATCAAGGAGTTTTCGCTGATGGAAAAGACCTCAAGCTACATCCTTGCCCGCAACAAGAGTTTCTGTAATTTCTGCCCCGGTTACTGCTGTTACCGATTACCTGGGGCCTCGTTACTGCTGACAGCGGAGGACATCAACCGCATTGCCCGCCATTTTGCCATCACTGATGGCGAGGTGCGCAGCCGCTATCTGGAAAACAAGAACACTTTTCGTACCCGTGAGGATGGCTCCTGCCTTTTCCTTGCGGCCGGCAAAATGTGCAAACGCTGCTCCATCCACGAGGCGCGGCCGCGCCAGTGCCGGGAGTTTCCCTATGACGGCCCCTGTCCCTATCTGGAAAACAGCGGCCTGCTCGAAATGATTCAACCACGGGTGGAACGGGCACTGAGCACGCCTCCCTAGGCCAGCATCCTGGCCGATCCACCCGATTCCCGCCGCTGATCCACCCGTTTTAGTTGTCCGGCATCTGCTGGGGTGCCGTCTTTTTGTTGCTTGTGCAGCTTTTTTGTTGCGCCGCAGTCTCGGTTTTCCTGCTGCCGCCCATTCATTCCTGGGGTAGTTGCTGACCTTGTTCTCTTTATTTTCAAGCAGTTCTTTCTCTTTCATCTGCAAGGTGCCAAGTGGCATTGTTCCTGCTTGAGCCGACGCATCTGGTGCAGATGGTCTCACCAACATCGGGGATGAATCAATGATCAAGACTGTATTGCTGCTCATAGGGCTATTGCCGCTGCTCTGCCTGGGCTTGCCCGGCGAGGCATTGGCGTTGCAGGTCCATGGTGAGCCAGAGGGGCTGTATGTCCATCAGATGGCGCACCTGCACTACATCTTCGCCCTGGGCTATTTTTTTTGGGATATCCGTCGTACCTCTTTCACCGGCCGTGGCTGGCGATATTTGCAAGTCTTCTGTCTGCTGATGACCTGCTGGAACCTGTTGGCCTTCATCGGTCACCTTGCCGGGGTTTATCTCGATCCTGCGGCGCTGCTGCAAACCGACTGTTACTTGCAGACCCGCTTGCTCGAACCCTTTACCCTCAATAAGCTCGTCTATTTCACAACCAAGCTCGATCATCTCATCTATGTGCCGGCAATGTTCTTTCTTTTTCTTGGCCTGCGATCCTTTTACCATTCGGTGGCCAAAAAATCGGGAGAGCGCCCATGAACGGATTGCCCATGCTGCCGACCATTGTTGTTGATGTCACCGGTTCGGTGGCCAATATCATCTTTTCCTTTCTCTCCCTCTGGTACGCCTTCCGCCTCACCCGTCTACGACCGGAGAATTTTCTCTGGGGCTATCTTTTCTACGTCACCCTGGCCATAACCGCCTTTGCCATTTCCAGGGCTGTCGGGCATCTGGCCAAGGAGCTGTTCTATATCACCGGTAAAACGGATGTTTGGCAGATGATCGCCCCTTTCTCCGGCGGTATCAACAGTCTGTGCATGATTTCGGTGGCCGCGGTGATGATTTTCTACCACAAGGGTGTACAGGCCTACGAGGCCATCGAGCAGGAGGCGGCCAAGCTCAAGCAGTCCAAGATCCGGCTGACGCAAACGGCCAATGAGCTGAAGGAACTCAACCTCAGTCTTGAAGACAAGGTCGAGGCGCGCACCGCCGAGTTGTCCAAGTCGGAGCGCAAGTTTCGCCACCTCTTTTCCGCCTCCAAGGACATGGTCTTCTTCACCGACCAGCACCATGCCATCGTTGATATCAATCCTTCCGGTTTGGAGATGTTGGGGTACGAAGCCAGTGCCACCCCAGCGTTGCGCTTGCAGGATGTGTTTCGCAATGAGGGCGATGTCGATGTTTATGGAAAAAATCTCCACATGTACGGGTATATCCGCGATCTGGAGTCGGAGTTTCAAAAGCAGGATGGCTCCACCATCTATGTGCTCATCTCCGCCACTGCCCTCTACGACGAGTACAGCCGGGTGATTGGCTCCGAGTGTATCGCCAAGGATCTGACCCGGCTGAAAACGATGATGGAGCAGCTGGTTAGCAGTGAAAAAATGGCTTCGGTCGGGCAGATGGCTGCCGGTATCGCCCATGAGATCAACACTCCGCTGGGCATCATCCTGGGCTATGCCCAGTTGATGATGGATGATTTCGAGAAGGATTCCGAGGCCTATCAGAATCTGGAGGTGATTGAGCGCCAGACCCAGGCCAGCCGCAAGATTGTCGCTGATCTGCTTAAATATTCACGACAATCCGGCAGTGCCCGCGAAGTGGTCAATATCAACGAGATCCTCAGCGATGCCGTGGCCATAACCGAGCACAGCCTCAATCTCAGTCATATCAAAGTGAATCTACGCTGTTCCGAGGGGTTGCCGCTGGTGGTCGGTGATCCCGAGAAACTGCGCCAAGTGGTGGTCAACCTCATCAACAACGCCCACCATGCCATGGAAGGGCAGGAGAGCGGTGCCCTGCATCTGAGCACCCGACATGATGGCAAGCAACATAAGGTTATCGCCGAGGTGTGCGATAACGGCCACGGTATCGACGAACAGATCAAGGCCAAGATCTTTGATCCCTTTTTCACCACCAAACCGGTGGGCAAGGGCACCGGCCTAGGACTTTCTGTGTCTTATGGCATTGTTCAGGAACACGGGGGGATCATCGAGGTGGAAAGTCCGGTCATTGGGCCGGATCAGTCCCCAGCCCGGGGAACCCTATTCCGGCTGGTGCTGCCTGTGATCCAGGAACCCACGGTTATTAAAGATTAACGGGTTGCGCATTTTTTATGGAGGAAGCTGACATGGCTGACATTCTCACCCTGGACGACGTGCTCGATGCAACGGTCCTGGTTGGCAAGATACTGAAAAAAAAGGGCCACGCTGTCCACACCTTCACCGAGGAGGACGAGGCCATCGCCTTTGCCCGCCAGCATCCGGTGGAGCTGGCCATCCTCGATATCAAGCTGAAGAAGATGAGTGGTATCGAAGTGCTGGCCATCCTCAAAGAGGACAACCCGGCGATGCGGGCCATCATGCTCACCGGGTACCCCACCGTGGAAACGGCACGGGAGGCCATCAGCCTCGGCGCTGACGAGTACTGCGTCAAGCCCATCGACCGGGCCGAATTGGAGGAAAAAGTGGAAAAGGTGCTCACCGCAGCCAAGGCTTCGCGGACCTGATCCTGAATAGCGAGCACAACCACCCCGGGCCCAGATCGTGAACACGCAGCAGTCATTGGAACAACAGTTTCTCGGTATCTTCCAGAAGGTGATCCGCCTTACCGCCAAGGTGGACGACCATCAGGAGGTGATGGAGACCATTGTACGCTCCCTGCCGGGGTTGTTGGACATCGATGCCTGCACCATCCGTTTGCACGATGCCTCCATTGGTGCCTTTGTGCTCGGCGCGGCCCATGGCGTGTCAATGGAGTACCTGTCGCGGGAGGTGATCGACACCGAAGAAACCCTCAATATGGTGCGTTCCGGCTACCCGGTCTACGGCACCCATGTCGATGAGGACCGCTTCGTGCCTTTCCGCGAGGCAGCCAGCCGCGAGGGCATCAAGAACGTGCTCACCCTGCCCATTGCCCATCAGGATGATCTCATCGGCATCATGCGCTTGCTGACCAGAAGCGAGCGGCGGTTTTCACCCGACGAGATCTCCCTGGCCATGGCCCTGGCCGAGCAGGTGGGCATTGCCATCTCCCATGGCCGCTTGTTCAAGGAGATGGCGGCGCAGCTGCAATTTTTACGGCAGATCCAGGAGGTCTCCACCCTGGTCAACTCCACCCTTGATCTGGAGGTCATCCTCGATGCTTTGGTGCAGCGGGTGGTGCGCACCATGCGGGCCAAGGGCTGCACCCTGCGCCTGATCGATGCCGATTCCGGCCGTCTCACCCTGGCGGCAGCGCATGGAGTCTCCGAGGCTTATTTGCGGCGGGGAGAGGTCGAGCAGGAGCGCAATATTCAGATGGTATTGGCCGGTGAGCCGGTGGCGATCTACGACCTCAGCCATGATCAACGCATCGACTACCACCAGCAGATGGCCAGCGAGGGCATTGTCTCGCTGTTGGCGGTGCCGGTAAAGTTCAACCGCGAGGTCATTGGCGTCATGCGCATCCTCACCGAGACGCCACGGGTGTTCACCGAAACCGAGGTGCGCTTTGCCGTCACCCTGGCCGAGGTTGGCGGTACCGCCCTGCGCAATGGACGCAACTTCCGCCAGATCACGCTGCTGGTCGATCAAATCCAGGAGCATGAACAGTTTTTAACCAGCATCATCAATAGTTTGCATCATCAGTTGCTGGTGCTGGACCAGGATCGCCGCGTGGTCCTGGCCAACCAGGTCTTCCTCGATACGCTGGGCAAGCCTGAGCAGGAAATCCTGGGCATGCATTATCGCGACCTCTGCTCCTCCGGTGAGGGTGCCCAGCTCTGCCCGGTGGAACAGATCCTGAGCGGCCAGCAGATGCGTCCCTTTGTGCAGGAGTACCGCTCCCAGGATCAGACGCGCTGGTTTGAGCGGAGTGCCTCGCCCATTCATAACGAACAGGGGCAGGTCGAATACGTCATTGAAATAATACGAGATATAACCGCAGATCGTATGCTGGAGGCTGAAAAGATCCAAAGCGGCAAGCTGGCGGGCATCGTTGAATTGGCCGGCACCGTGGCCCATGAGATCAACAGTCCGCTCTTTGCCGCCCTGGGAACGGCGCAGTTGTTGGCCGAGGATCACGCCCACACCGAGGTGGGGGAAGAGTTGGCGGTGATCATTCGCAATCTCCAGCAAATAGCCCAACTCACTGCAAAGATGACCAGCATGACCGGTTTCACCAGCAAGGACTATGTGGGTGATCGAACCATTTTATCTTTGAACGAGCAAGATTGAGCAACAGTGAGCAACAAGGAGGTGCATCGACAGCATTGGTTGGAAATGTTCAACAAACCGGGGAAGTCGTCGAGGAGGCGATGGGTTTGGCGAGCAAGGCACTAAACGCGTAAACATGCCAAACGGCGGGATGTGCCGCCGGGCGGTCGTTATTTACAACGAACAGAGGAGAGACGCATGAACAAGAGGGTAGGAATTGTCCCATGGCTGTTGGCCGCAATGATGGTTGTCGGTGGGGGTTTACAGGCAAAGGCCGATGAGGCGGCAGTGGTTGCAGCACCGACCATCGCCATCGATAAAACCGAGCTGAGCAATGGTGGCACCATCAAGGTCACCGGCCAGGCTCCGGCCGGCAAACCGGTCTATCTTGAGGTGTGGGCGATCGACCATACCGTGCGCGCTAATCGTTTTGACAGTGACGTGGATAAGGAGACCGGCAAGCGGCCCTATGTCTTCTACATCACCGGTGACATGCCGGCCTACTACAAGCTTTTTGTCCCCAAAGATCAGCAACCGAAGATCGATGCGGCCAAGAAGGATGGAAAAAAGTGGAGTTACTCCGCCGTACTGAAAGAGACCGGCGCTGAAGCCGCCTACTCGGTACCCGCCAAGGCCAAGATCGAGCGTTACCAGTCCACCTTGATGGCCAGCGTTGTTGGCAGCCGTGGTACCCTGCTCGATGCCATGGATGAGAAGGAAAACAAAAAACGCTCCATGCAGTTGGTAAAGGCCCGCTTTCAGAGCATCGACAAGGTGGTGGCCGCTGCGGTTGATGTCAAACCGGACGGTTCGTACAGCGCGGATATCAAGATTCGTGACGGTCTGGCTCCCGGCAAATATAAAATCGTTGCCGTCGTCGATAAGAAGGTAAAGAGCGAGGCCGCGACCTTTGACAACAAAATCGCCTTTCCGCTGATCTATCTGGAGAATGCCGGTACCAGCCTCAATATTTTCTACCCCTTCATCCTTACCCTGGTCATCGCCATTTTTGGTGTGCTCATGGGCGCGGGCGGCGGTTTCATTATGAATCCCATCCTGCTCACCCTGTTCCCGGCCCTGCCGCACACCATTGTGGCCGGCACGGTCACCCCGACCGTCTTGTTCTCACAGGGCAGCGGTATCTACAACTACTCGAAGATCAAATTCATCAACTGGAAGCTCGGTGCCGGTATCGGCTGCGCCATGCTGCTGGGCGGCTTCATTGGTCCCAAGCTGACGGAAATGATCACCCTGGATCAGTTCAAATTCGCCTTTGGCTGGATTCTGCTGGTACTGGCGGCGTTGATGTTCTGGCAAACCACTCCTGGCTATCTGGCCAAGAACAAGAAGGAACAGTCGATTCTCAAAGAGTTCAAAAAACGCGCTGAAGAATCTGCCAAGGCCTAAAAAAGAGAAATATTCCAGGAGGTATCGTGATGAAAGTTGAATTTTGGGGACAAGAGTTCCAGGTTAATATGTTTGTCGGCTGTATCGGCGGTTTCCTCATTGCTGTGATGTCGTCGATGTTTGGTTTTGGTGGCGGCCCGTTCATGGTGCCGCTGATGACTGTAGCCCTGCGCCTGCCGATGTATCTGGTGGTGGGCAGCTCACTGCTGGCCATCTTTTTCAACACCTCAATTAGCACCATGCGCCACTATCAGTTTGGCAACTTTGACCTGTATTTCTTTTTGGCCATGTTTCCTGCCGCAATTCTCGGTGGTTACATCGCCCCGCAGATCGCCAAGCGGGTCAGTCCGCTGGTGGTCAAACGCATCGCCTGTGTTGGTCTCGTGCTGCTGGCGCTGAACCTGCTTGGCGTGTATTGATTGACGCAACAACCGTTTCCCTTGCTCAGGGGCAAACCGGTGTGATGAAGAACGATGGGAGAGAATGACTTTCTCCCATCGTTTTTTTTTCTTCAACCTCCGATGAAACCTACGCAACTCGCCCCTACACCGTGTATGGAAGGGATTTCTTAGCTCAATTACTTCTTGCCATTCTCAGCGATCAGTGCGATAGTATAACTAAAAACTCTGAAGATTTAATTTGTTAACAGAGGGTGGCATGACAATCTTCGCTCCCAATACCTTTACTCCCGACAAACGTCGTCATGTACGGATCCCGTTCGCGAGTAGGGTGAAAGTGTCTGGTCAGGATGTGAACCAGGGGTGTTTTGCTGCTAAGAATCTGAGTTTAGGCGGCATTTATCTGACAGGCTCCGTACCGTTGCGAGTTGGCAACGATTGCCGTATCGAGCTTCATGCTACCAGTCGCCAGGCAAGTTTAATCTATCCCATTTGTGGAACAATTGTATATCAGGATGAGAAGGGCTTTGGAGTCCGTTTCACCGGTATGGAAGAACGATGCTTTGTATATTTGCAGACTATGATGTTGTATGGATCTGACGATCCTATGACCATGGCTGACTATTTCATTGATGGTTATGGACAAACTGGTGAAGCACATTGCTGATCCTTTCACCTTGGTATGATGTGTTCCTTGATCGCCCAGCACACCTCGCTCGATTATATCCAGTGATCTCCTTTCCCCACACTATCTTCGCGTAGCTCCCAATGGCTCATTTGCACACAAAGAGCCTGGCGCCAAGCATTTACCTGGGCCGGTTAGGTGAACACGTCCTTTACACCCTGACTGACGCGGGGCGTATGGGCATTTTTTTTGCTCGAACGGTGGCCGGTTTGTTGAAACGGCCGTTTCGATTTCGGGAACTGCTGCGACAGTTGAGCTTCATTGGTGGCGGTTCGCTCACAGTTATTTTTTTCACCGCGCTTTCTTCGGGGATGGTGTTAGGCCTGCAAGGCTACTATTCTTTGCATAAGTTTGGTGCCGAGGGCATGCTGGGATCGGCGGTCTCCTTGACCCTAATCATGGAGCTCGGACCGGTGTTGACGGCGTTAATGGTTGCCGGTCGCGCTGGTTCGGCGATGTGCGCCGAGATCGGCATCATGCGAATTTCCGAGCAGATTGATGCCCTGGAGTGTATGGCCATTGATCCCTTCCGCTACTTCATTTCGCCCAAACTGCTGGCAGCACTGATTTCGGTGCCGCTGCTGACGGCGGTCTTTGATGTGGTGGGTATCTTCGGCGGTTATCTTGCCGGAGTAAAGTTGATGGGCGTCAATAGCGGCGCTTTTTTTGCCGGTATGGAGCAAAGTGTTACCAACCACGATATCCAGCTCGGGGTGATCAAATCCTTTGTTTTCGCCTGGCTGGTGGTGTGGATCTGTACCGGTCGTGGCTATTTTGTCCAGCGTATCCGCGGCATGGGGTTTGGAGCAGAGAGTGTGAGTAAGGTCACCACCCAGGCTGTGGTCATCTCGTCAATTGCTGTGCTTGTTTTTGACTACCTGCTGACAGCGGTGCTGCTGTGAGTGACGTCAAGCTAACTGATCCTCAACCAGCCATCGAGTTTGTCGACGTCTGCATGGGCTTTGGCGCGCGTACCCAACACCATGTGGTGCTGGATCAGGCGAGTTTTACCGTGCCCAAAGGCAAAACCACCGTGATTGCCGGTGGTAGCGGTCAGGGGAAGAGTGTTATCCTCAAGCTCATCCTTGGCCTGCTGCGCCCAACCTCCGGTCAGGTATTGGTGGCCGGGCAAAATGTGCCTGCTCTGGGATATGGTGCCTTGCAGGCCTTGCGGATGCGTTTTGGGGTGCTCTTTCAGGGCTCAGCCCTTTTTGACTCGCTCAGCGTCTTTGAAAACATTGCCCTGCCGTTGCGAGAGCGGACGCGTTTGTCCAGTGATGAGATTGTTGCTCGGGTCAATGCCACGCTGGAGCAGTTGGAGTTGAATGGTCATGGGGAAAAATACCCGGCACAACTCAGCGGGGGTATGAAAAAACGGGTTGGGCTTGCCCGAGCCTTGCAACTGGATCCGGAGATCGTGCTCTTTGATGAGCCGACCACAGGCCTAGACCCGGTGATGACGCAGGACATCTACGATCTCTTCACCCGCACCCAGGGGCGGTTGGGGTATACAGCGGTGATTGTCAGCCATGACATCCCTCAGATTTTTGCCCTGGCCGACCAGATTATTCTCCTGAACAAGGGAGAACTGGATGTCTTTACTCACGCCAATCAGATTTCGCTGTCCACTAAGCCCAATATTCGGGAGTTCGCCCGTCTGGTCCTGGGGCAGCAGTCCAACGACTGATCAGGAGGATGACCGTGCCCAATTCGCGCATGGAAATTTTTGTCGGCATATTTTTACTCATTGGATTTATGGCTTTGAGTTGGCTTGCATTGCAACTGGGTGAAATTACCTGGTTGACTGGCAGTAAAACCTACCCGCTCAGTGCCGAATTCAACAATATTTCCGGCGTCAAGGAAGGCGCAGATGTGCAGGTGGCTGGCGTGGTGGTTGGCAAGGTGCGGCAACTGCGGCTCAATGCCGAACACCAGGCTCTGGTGATTATGCAGCTTGATAAAGAACTGGTTGTGCCTGTGGACTCCATTGCCTCGGTCAAATCGCAAGGCATCATCGGTGATAAGTATATTCAGATCACCTTGGGAGGCGACGAAAAAGCCTATAAACCTGGGGGAACCATCGTCGACACCGAGTCATCGGTTGATCTTGAGTCATTAATTTCAAAATTCGCCTTTGGTCAGGTGGGGAAATAACAGGGGAGCCGATATGCGATACCTTTCTCAGGCGTTGACAGCACTTGTCGTTCTCGTTTTGCTGTATGGGCAGAAAGGGCAAGCCGCTGATTTGCTCAGCGACGACAGTTACCAGACCGTAGAGGTGCAAGCTGTCGCCGATCCTTTGGAGCCGTTTAATCGGGCTGTTTTTACCTTCAATGACAAGTTCTATCTCTTTGTGATGGATCCGGTGGCCACCGGTTATAGCAAGGTGTTGCCCCAGGATATTCGTGGATGTATCGATAATTTTTTTTCCAACCTTGCAGAACCGGTTCGTTCGGCCAACTGTTTATTGCAAGGGCGGTTTCGCGATTCCGGGCTCGTGCTCTCCCGTTTTGCCATCAATTCGGTGTTCGGTGTATTTGGCCTGGCAGACCCGGCTGGTCATGAGTTTGAGATAGCTCCGGTCTATGCGTCCTTTGGGCAAACCCTCTCTGTCTGGGGTATTGGCGATGGCTTTTACCTGGTCGCCCCATTGCTGGGTCCTTCCACGGCCCGTGATTTTACCGGTACCATGGTTGACAGTGTAGCGAAGGCGGCCTATTATCCCCGCCACGGTGACGATACCAGCTATTGGGTCATGTCGGGTACCGAGAAGGTCAATGCCACCTCGTTGCATCTCGGAGAGTACCAAGACCTGAAATCATTGAGTTTTGATCCCTACATAGCGTTTCGTAACGGCTATTTTCAGATGCGTACGAAACAGCGGGCCACGGGGTCTTCTGCAAACGTTCAAAAATAGGCGCCCATCCCTAAGATGGGTGTGTGAGTCATGCAATCTGCAAATTTTATTCGTTGTTTTTTTTCGTCAGTCTCCGTGTTGTGTTTTATGCTGCTTTTTCCGGTGGTTTCCTCGGCTCTTGCCGCTGCCGACCCCACGGAGCAGATGCGGCCTTTTTTAAACAAGGTCACCACCCTACTGGCAGATCCATCACTGAAACAGGCTTCTCGGCCGGAGCAGTGCCGGCGAATGATCGTCGTGGTACGGGAACGCTTTGATTTTCAAGAGATGAGCAAGCGCGTCCTTGGCAAGCAGTGGCGAGAACTTTCCGCACAGGAGCAGGCACATTTTGAGGACCTGTTCACCCAGTTGTTGCAGTATGCCTATGTCGGTAAGATCGACGAATACGCTGGTCAGAAGATTGAGTTTGCCCAGCAGCGCATCAAAGGAGACCGCGCTGAGGTGCAGACCCTGCTCGTCGATAACCAGCGCACCATCCCCATCTCCTATATACTGCTGCTCAAAGGCGAGGAATGGATGGCCTATGACATCGTGGTGGAAGGGGTCAGCTTGGTGCGTAACTATATGGAGCAGTTTCAGCAAATCCTCTCCAAGGAGGGCTATCCAGCACTCCTTGATCAAATAAAAAGTAAAATCAGTCAGTTGGAGCAGCAGGTTAAGCGGAGCTAGCGAGCTGCCGCTGCCCTGCTTGGGCACTATGCTCCTGAGGATTTCACTTTTTCCGGCAGTTATCTCTTTTTCCTTGGCAGATATTTTTTTTCTTTGTATAATTTTCCGTTTCAACGGAAAACTTGATGGATGTTGGAGGTGTGGAGATGTTGATCCGATTCAACGAAATTTCGCCGCACGGTAGTCGGTTCATCATCCACGAAGTGCAGGGCCTCGTTGATCAGGGGGCTTTGATTGTACGCGGACCCTTGGTGGCCGAATGTGCCCTGGAACGCAAGGGTGACGATAAGGTGGCCTTGCGTGGCAATGTCGATGTGCAGGTAATGCTGCCGTGTGACCGGTGCCTGGGCTGGTACCCTGTTCAGGTGAAAACGGATTTTCAACTCATTTATGCGTTGGAACATGATGAAGCCTGGCAGGTAAAAGCCTTGGAGTCCCTGCCTACTGATCTGGAAACCGAGGTGCTGTCCGAGCCGGTTATTGATCTTGACGACGTGCTGCGTCAGCAGGTATATCTTGCCCTTCCCGTGAAAAGCCTGTGCTCGCCGTCCTGTGCTGGCCTGTGCTCACACTGTGGAACCAATTTGAATGAAACAACCTGCGAGTGTTCAAAGAAGGTGAAAGATTCGCCTTTTGCCGCGCTCGCCCAACTCAAGAAATAGCATGTGAATGAAACCGGCAGCGGCAGGGCGGGAACAACCCGACACTGACTGGCGGTATGACGGAGGATCACCATGGCTTTACCAAAAAGAAGACATTCCTATTCCAGAACCCACATGCGTCGTGCCCACGATGCTTTGACCAAACCAAATGTTGGCCAGTGCCCCGAGTGCGGTGAGCCCAAGATGCCTCATCAGCTTTGTGGTGGTTGTGGCATGTACAAGGGTCGGGCTGTTATCCGCCTTGAGGAAGAACTGAGCTGAAATAAGGCACTGCTGTGAGAATTGCCCTTGACGCCATGGGTGGCGACCTCGGGCCAGAGATGGCGATTCAGGGGGCTCTTGCCGCAGTCAGCGACAAATCTGACCTCTGCGTCATCCTGGTCGGACCTTCAGATCTGCTCAACGAGCGGCTTGCCGATTTCGGACGAGGAAACAGTGCGGCGCTTTCGAAAATCTCCGTACATCACGCCTCCGAAGTCATCACCATGCACGATTCGCCGGTTGATGCCGTGCGGCGGAAAAAAGAATCGACCATCATGGTCGGCTTTGATCTGGTGAAAACAGGTATGGCAGATGCCGTCGTTTCCGCCGGAAATTCTGGTGCGACCATGGCTGCTGCCATTCGTAAACTTGGACGTTTGCCCGGCGTGTCCCGTCCCGGTATCGCCAGTTTTTTTCCGACCGTCAAACGTCCGGTTATGTTGATGGATATTGGGGCCAATGTCGATTGTCGGCCCCAACACCTTTTCCAGTTTGCCGTCATGGCCTCGTCCTGCTCACGTCTTTTGCAAGGCAACGTCAGCCCGCGGGTTGGTTTGCTCAGCAATGGTGAAGAAGTGGGCAAGGGCAATGGCTTGGTCAAAGAAACCTACGAACTGTTGGAGCAGAGTCCGCTCAACTTCATTGGCAACGTCGAGGGCCGTGATGTGTACCGAGGCGATGTCGATGTGGTGGTCTGTGACGGCTTCGTTGGGAATATTTCCCTGAAAATCAGCGAAGGTTTGGCCGAGGCCGCCATGCAGATGATCAAACGGGAAATTCTGAAGTCCTGGCGGGCTAAACTTGGGTATCTTCTGATGCGCCATGCCTTTGCCGGTTTTAAAAAACAGGTGGATTATGCTGAGTATGGGGGCGCTCCCTTACTCGGTATTGATGGCACCGGTATCATATGCCACGGCGCCTCTAACGCCGTTGCCATCCGTAATGCAATAGAGGTTGCCTCCAGTATGGTACGCAACCATGTCAACGAGGCCATTGTCGCCACTTTAGGCGAGTATTGCGCCGAACATGGGTAGTTCATGAGTAATGCAGTAATTTTAGGCACCGGATCCTGCCTGCCCAAACGGGTTGTCACTAATGCCGATCTCGAGCAGATGGTGGAAACCACGGACGAATGGATCACCTCCCGCACCGGCATCAACAGTCGCCATATCGCCGGCACGGATGAACAAAACTATCAATTGGCGACCAAAGCTGGACGTCGGGCGCTGGCCGTTAGTGGTATCGATGCTCAGGAACTTGATCTGATCATCGTCGCCACGCTTTCCCCGCATATGATCATGCCCTCCACTGCCTGTTTTGTCCAGGCGGAGTTGGGCGCTGATAATGCCTTCGCCTACGATATCAACGCTGCCTGCGCGGGATTCACCTACGGGCTCGATCTTGCCAGTAATTACATCCAGAACCGGCCGGATATGAAAATCCTGCTCATCGGCGCCGAAACACTTTCCGCGCGTGTCAACTGGCAGGATCGCAATACCTGCGTACTGTTTGGTGATGGCGCCGGCGCTGTGGTTCTGGGCAGTAGTGGTGATAGTCGGGGCGTACTTGGCAGCCGCCTGCATTCCGACGGCTCCCTCTGGCATCTGCTGTGTATGGACAGCCCGGAAAGCCATAACCCGGCATTGCGCCATGAGGGCTATGCCGGGCCGCACATTCGCATGAACGGCGGCGAGATTTTTAAGCACGCCGTGCGCATGATGGAAGATGCGGTGAACACCTTGCTGCGCAAGCACGGATTGAGCATCCAAGATGTCGATATCATGATTCCGCATCAGGCAAACATCCGCATCCTCAGTAACTTACGTGACCGATTGGGCATCGCTGAGGAGAAGGTGTTCATCAATCTGAGCAAATACGGCAATACCTCGGCCGCCAGTATTCCCATTGCCCTTGACGAAGCCAATCGGCAGGGCCGACTACATCGCGGCGATCTTGTTTTACTGTGTACTTTCGGCGGCGGCCTCACCTGGGGCTCCCTGCTTCTGCGCTGGTAAGAGACCTAAGGAGAGTATTTGTGGATTATTTTTTCACCGAACAGCAACAGATGATCATTGATACCGCTCGGGAGATCACCAACGAGAAGATCATCCCAGTGCGCGCGGAACTTGACGAACTCAACCAATTTCCCCGGGAAATCCTCCAGGATATCGCCAAGGCGGACCTGTTCAGTATCTTTGTCCCCGAGGAATACGGTGGATTTGGTGGGGGCTGTTTTGAGATCGTCCTCGCTCTGGAGGAATTGGCCCGTGGCTGTGTCGGTGTGGCCACCAGCTTTGCCGCCAGTGCCTTGGGTATCTTCCCTGTACTGATTGCTGGCACCGAGGAGCAGAAACAGAAATACATGCCCGATATCGCCAGCGGTGCCCGTTGGGCCGCCTTTGGTCTCACCGAGGCCAACGCCGGCAGCGACGCCTCCGGTATTCGTACCACCGCCGTCCTTGATGGCGAGGAGTGGGTGCTCAACGGCACCAAGCAGTGGATCACCAATGGCGGAGAATCCGAAATTTATACCATCATCGCCCTCACTGATCCCAGCAAGGGCGCACGTGGTGCTTCGATCTTCATCGTTGAGGATGGGGATCCTGGTTTCTCCTACGGTAAGAAAGAAAACAAGATGGGTATCCGTTCTTCTGCCACCCGTGAGTTGGTGATGAAGGATTGCCGCATCCCCAAAGATCGTCTCGTTGGCCGCCGTGGCACCGGGTTCATCACCGTCATGAAGACCCTAGATATGTCCCGGCCGGGCATCGCATCCTTGGGTGTTGGCCTGGCCCAGGCTGCCCTGGATGAGGCGGTTACCTATGCCAAGCAGCGGGTGCAGTTTGGTAAGCCGATTATTGCCTTCCAAGCCATTCAACATATCCTGGCCGATATGGCCATGCAGGTGGAGGCGGCACGGGCGCTTGTCTACGGCGCAGCCCGCCACATCGATGCCCATCCCAAGGATATGTCCAAGGTCTCCTCCATGTGTAAAGTCTTTGCCACCGACATGGCCATGAAGGTGACCACCGATGCGGTGCAGGTGCTGGGCGGGTACGGCTACATGAAAGAGTATCCAGTGGAGAAGATGATGCGCGATGCCAAGATCCTGCAGATCTATGAAGGCACCAATCAAATCCAGCGCAACGTCATCGGCCAGGAACTCAACAAAGAATACGCTTCCTAATAGCCATGCATATCATCGTCTGTGTCAAACAGGTTCCCGATGCCAAGGACGTGCGGCTTGATCCCACAACCAACACCCTGGCACGCGAAGGGGTGGAGTCGATCATGAACCCCTATGATCGCCATGCCCTGGAAGAGGCGGTGGCGATCAAGGAAAAGGTTGGTGGCAGCGTTACCGTGGTGACCATGGGGCCGCCCCAGGCTGAAGTTGTGTTGCGTGAAGCCATTGCCTGTGGGGCCGACGAAGGGGTGCTCGTTTCTGATCGTGCCTTTGCCGGCGCCGACACCTGGGCAACCTCCTATACCCTGGCCAAAGCCATCCAGTCCCTTGGAAACACCGATCTGGTGCTCTGTGGCAAGCAGGCCATTGACGGCGATACTGCACAGGTCGGACCAGGTTTGGCCCATCGGCTCGGGCTCCCCTTTGTCACCTGTGTGCAGAAGACTCGCTCGGTGAGCAGCGAGGCCATCGAGGTGGAGCGGATGATGGATGACGGTTTTGATGTCCTGCGTTTGCCGCTGCCTGCCCTGATGACGGTGGTCAAGGATGTCAATGAACCCCGGGTGGCATCGCTGAAAGGCAAGATGAAGGCAAAAAAGGCAGAGATCAAAAAACTCTCCGCCGCCGATATTGGTGCCGAGGCCCAGTGCATCGGGCTGGCAGGATCACCGACGAAAGTGGTTCGTGTCTTTTCACCGGAACCTCGAGGCGATCGACAAATCTTTACCGGCAGCGTCGATCAACAGGTCGAGCAGTTGGTGGAGCGACTCAAGGCTCATCTCTCTGCCTGAAGCATTCAACGATCAACCGAAACTTTGCTATGCTGATAATCGATTGTCAACTGTGTACAGCCTGTGGACTCTGCGAGGGCAGTTGCGCCTTCGGCGCTATTGCCGTTGCCGGTGACTGTGCCGTGGTTAGCGAGTCCTGTACCCTGTGCGGGGCTTGTGTGGAAAACTGCCCGGTGGGTGCGCTGCGCATTGAAACCGCCGAGAAAGCGGTGCAGGCCGATCTTGCCGATTACCAGGGTATCCTGGTTTTTGCCGAATACCGGCATGGCACCATCGCCCCAGTGGCCTATGAACTACTGGGCATTGGTCGCAAATTGGCTGATCAGCGCGGCGTACAGTTGGCGGCAGTGGTGCTGGGCGGTGCGGTCAGCGACTGTGCGCGTGATCTGATCGCTGCTGGTGCGGATCTTGTCTTGGTGGCCGAGCATCCCGAACTGGAACAATTTCGTGAAGATATCTATGCCGGCATCTTGGAGCAGGTCATCCGTAAGCACAAGCCCGAAGTGGTGCTTGCCGGAGCCACGGCCATTGGCCGCTCAGTGATCCCCTATGTCGCCACGGCCATCAATGCTGGCTTGACTGCCGACTGCACGCGTCTGGAGATTCGTGAGTCCGATGGCATGCTGCTGCAAACCCGTCCCGCCTTTGGCGGCAACATCATGGCTACCATCGAGTGTCGGCAGACCCGGCCGCAGATGGCCACGGTGCGGCCCAAGGTGATGGCGCCGGCCACGCCAGACCCTGCGCGACAGGGTGAGGTGGTAGCGGTCGAGCTCCCTGAAACCTTGTTGCACTCGCGGCTGCAGGTTCTCGAATCAGTGATCAACACCGAAGATCAGGTCAATATCCAAGAAGTGGAAGCTCTGGTCGCCGGTGGCCGTGGCCTTGATTCGGCCAAGGGCTTTGCCCTGCTGCGCGAGTTGGCCGACGAGTTGGGTGCGGCCGTGGCCGCCTCCCGTGCCGCCGTAGACGCTGGTTGGATTCCCTATCCCCATCAGGTCGGCCAGACCGGTAAGACTGTCAGCCCCAAACTCTACATTGCCTGTGGTATCTCCGGTGCGGTGCAACATGCGGTGGGCATGCAGTCTGCTGAGGTGGTGGTGGCCATTAACCGTGATAAGGATGCCCCCATCTTCGACATTGCCACCTACGGCGTGGTCGGTGATCTGTATGAGGTGGTTCCCCGTTTGATTCAACGGCTGCAGGAGATGAAAAAATGATACTGGAACAGAAAATCGCCCTGGTTACCGGTGGCAGTCGCGGTATTGGCCGGGCCATCTGTCAGCGACTGGCGGCCATGGGCGCAACGGTGGGGATCAACTATGTCGCCAATCCCACCGCAGCCGAAGAAACCTTGCAACTTATTGAAACTGCTGGTGGCAAGGGCTTCCTGCTACGGTTTGATGTGGCCGATGGCATCGCGGCTCAGGAGGCGATCAAAGAACTGCTCGCCACCCATGGCCAGCTCGATATTTTGGTCAACAATGCCGGTATTACCCGTGACGGCCTGATGGCTCGCATGAAGGATGAGGATTGGGACAGCGTGCTGGATACCAATCTCAAAGGGGCCTTTGTCTGTAGCAAGGCCGCGATGCGTCCCATGATAAAAAAACGGTGGGGACGCATCATTAATATTTCATCGGTGGTGGGCTTTGTCGGCAACAGCGGTCAGATCAATTACGCCGCAGCCAAGGCTGGATTGGTCGGATTGACCAAATCCATGGCCCGGGAGCTGGCTGGACGCAATATCACCGTGAACTGCGTCGCTCCTGGTTATATCGTCACCGATATGACCGACGGCCTCACCGAGGATGTTCAGGAAGCCCTGAAAGCTCAGATTCCCTTGGGAACTTTGGGTAGCCCGGCGGATGTCGCCGGATCAGTGGCCTTCCTGGCCTCTCCTGACAGTAACTACATTACTGGTCAGACCCTGCATGTCAATGGCGGGATGTACATGGGACATTGACACCGGATTGAAGAGTTAGCCCGCAAGGGTACATCCGGACTAAACACAACAGTAACAAGACAAGTATTTGAGGAGAATAACAATGGCAGTCCAAGACAAAATGATAGACATCATCGTCGAGCAGCTGAGCGTTGATCGTGAGAAAGTGGTTCCCGGCGCATCCTTTGTCGATGACCTCGGTGCCGATTCGCTGGATCTGGTTGAGCTGATCATGGCCATGGAAGAGGAATTCGATGTCGAGATTCCCGATGAAGAGGCCGAGAAGATCACCACTGTCCAGAATGCCATCGATTTCGTGGCTAAAATTCAAGGCTGAGACGAGGCGGTAGCGTGAAACGACGGGTCGTTGTCACTGGTATAGGCTTGATCACGCCGCTGGGTATTGGTACCGAGCAGACGTGGCAGGCGCTGATTAATGCACAAAGCGGAATCGGACCGATTACGCGCTTTGATGCCTCGGATCAGGCCTCGCAAATAGCCGCCGAAGTGAAGGATTTTAATCCTGAGAATTGGTTTGAAAAAAAGCAGGTAAAGAATCTCGACGCATTTGTGCAGTACGCGGTCGCTGCGGCGGATATCGCCTGGAAGAGCAGCGGCCTGTCGATCACCGAGGAGAATGTCAACCGGGTGGGCGTCATCACCGGTTGCGGTATGGGTGGGCTGCCCACCATCGAGGATACCCACACTGTTTTGCAGAGTAAGGGACCTCGTAAAATTACACCGTTTTTTATACCGCGGGTTATCCCCAACATGCCCTCCGGGCATATTTCCATGCGCATTGGCTGCAAGGGCCCTAACCTGTCGCAAACCACGGCCTGTGCCGCCGGCACCCATGCCGTTGGTGAGGCCTTCCGCCACATTGCCTATGGCGATTGCGACGTGGCTATCACCGGTGGCACGGAATCGGTCATCTGCCCCTTGGCGGTCGGTGGATTTGGTGCCATGAAGGCTCTGTCCACCCGCAACGATGATCCCACCACCGCCTCGCGGCCCTTTGATCGTGATCGCGATGGTTTCGTCATCTCCGAGGGAGCTGGCATGATGGTGCTAGAGGAGTTGGAATCGGCTAAGCGCCGTGGAGCCACCATCTACGCCGAGATTATCGGTTACGGGCAGAGCAGCGATGCCTATCATATCGCCGCACCTCCCGAGGACGGTGAGGGCGCTGCCCGTTGCATGGCTGCTGCGTTGCGTGATGCCGGCCTCAGCCCGTCGGACATCGACTACATCAATGCCCATGGTACCTCGACACCGCTCAACGACAAGTGTGAGACCCTGGCAATCAAAACCGTGTTTGGTGAACATGCCCATAAGCTCATGGTCAGTTCCACCAAATCGATGACCGGGCACATGCTCGGTGCTGCCGGTGGCATCGAAGCGGCCTTCACCGCCCTGACGCTGCACCATGGCATCGTCCCGCCCACCGCCAACCTGCGTAACCCTGACCCCGATTGCGATCTGGATTATGTGCCATTGGTGGCCCGTGAGACCCGCATTCAGACCGCCATGTCCAACTCTTTTGGTTTTGGCGGTACCAACGGTGTGGTTATTTTTCGGCGTTTTGCCTGATCCTGGAGACGGAGGGGAGCGATGAACATTGCCGTGGGTTGCGATCATGGGGGCTTTGCACTCAAGCAGGTCATTTGCACGCTGCTTGTGGAGATGGGGCACCAGGTCAATGATGTCGGTTGTGCCAGTGAAGCCTCCGTTGATTATCCGGAATTTGCCGATAAGGTCTGCATGGCCCTGCAAGGTGGCAGCAGTGAACGGGGCATTCTCATCTGCGGCACTGGCATAGGTATGTCGATGGCTGCCAATCGGCATCGTCATATTCGGGCAGCCCTCTGCCACGAATCGTTGACTGCCCGTTTAAGCCGTGAGCACAACGACGCCAATGTACTGTGCTTGGGCGCGCGCGTCCTTGGCGAGGCCATTGCCCTGGATATCGTCAGGGCCTGGGTGAGCACGGAGTTTGCCGGTGGTCGCCACCTGCGCAGGATCACCATGATGGGGTGAGCATTGCCCCCCCAATAGTTGCTGAAACCGGTATGCTTTGTTCGCAAAGCTGCCGGTTTTTTTTTTGCTTCGATTTTATGAACTCAAGCTTGGTACGCCCATGAAATGCCCCTACTGTGGCCATTTGGACAGCCGCGTCATCGACTCCCGCATCAGCAAGGACAAAACCGTCACCCGTAGGCGGCGGGAATGCGACGCTTGCAACCGTCGGTTCACCACGCACGAGCGCATTGAACTGGTTCTGCCGATGCTGATCAAAAAGGATGGGCGCCGCGAACCCTGGGATCGAAGCAAGATCGTGGCCGGCCTGGAAAAGGCCTGCGAAAAACTGCCGGTCAGCCTCACCGATATCGACATCTTTGTCGATGGTATCGAACGCAAGTTACAGGATTACGGCGGCAAGGAGGTGCCCACTGGCCAGATCGGCGAGTGGGTCATGGAAGCTCTGCCCACGCTTGACGAGGTGGCCTATGTCCGTTTTGCCTCTGTCTACCGTCAGTTCAAAGATGTCAACGAGTTCATGGCCGAGTTGAAGACCTTTCTTGGCGAACGCGGCAACCACTGAACAGGAAAACAGGCATGCCACAACTGGATAGTTGCAGTCGCGAGCAACACGAAAGCTACATGCGCCTAGCCATTGTCGAGGCGGGAAAAGGATTGGGGCGCACCTCACCCAATCCTGCAGTGGGAGCAGTGATCGTCAATGGTGGCCGGGTTGTAGGCCGTGGCTATCACCGCAAGGCAGGCACTCCCCATGCCGAGGTGTGTGCCATTGCCGATGCCGGTGATGCCGCGCGTGGCGGCACCATCTATGTCACCCTGGAGCCCTGTAATCATACGGGACGAACGCCGCCTTGCACCCAGGCCATTCTCAAGGCTGGGCTGAGGGCGGTGGTCATTGGTGCCATGGACCCCAATCCGCAGGTCATCGGTGGGGGGGGGGTATTTCTTGAGGGGCAGGGGATTACCGTGCTGACGGGGGTAATGGAAGAGCCGTGCCAGGATCTGATTCGGCCCTTTGTCAAGCACAGCAGCAGTGGATTGCCTTGGGTGATGATGAAGGCTGGACTAAGCCTTGATGGCCGCATCAGCCTGCGGCGAGGTGAAGCGACGGCCATCACCGGGGAGCTGTCCCGCCAGTTTACCCATCAGTTGCGTGACCGGGTCGATGCCATTCTGGTTGGCGTGGGAACGGCCTTGGTCGATGATCCCAGCCTCACCACCCGGCTTGCAGGAAAGGAGGGAAGCCGCGACCCCCTGCGCATCGTGCTTGACAGCCAACTCCGCCTGCCACCTACGGCTCGCATGCTGCGACAGGAGTCGACCGCCCAAACCTGGGTCTGCTGCGGCATGAAGGCTCCCACTGATCGTGAGCAGGCCCTCGTTGCCGCTGGAGCCGTGGTACATCGACTGCAACTGGCAAACAACGGTGGCATCGACTTGCAGCAACTGCTGGTGTTGCTGGGCAAGCACCAGATTGTCTCACTGCTGGTCGAAGGTGGCGCAGCCATCCACGGCGCCTTCTGGAGCCATCAACTGGTGGACGAACTGCTGTTTTTTTACGCCCCTATCCTCATAGGCGAGCAGGGCATACCACTGCTCAGCGGCTATGCCCTATCTGATCGGCAACAGCTTCCTCAGCTTAGCCGCATCTTGCTGAGTCGTCTGGGCGAAGACGTGCTGCTGCGTGCCCTGGTGGCCAAGTAGCCTCCCACAAGACCGCAGAACCTCTTCGCTCACTCCACCGCATACTGGGTCAGTTTGCGGTAGAGGGTCTTGCGGCTGATACCAAGGATATCGGCCGTCTTTTGGCGATTGCCACCGTAAAAATCCAGCATTTTCAAGATGTGATCCCGTTCCACCGACTCCAGGGTGAGGGCGGCGCCATTGTGTTCCGAGGATTCCACAAGCTCGCGTGGCAGACACCGCTCGGTGATAATGCCATTTTCCGCCAGGATGATCGAGCGTTCGATGACATTACGCAACTCGCGGATGTTGCCTGGCCAGTTGTATTTGAGGATACAGGCCATGGCCCGCTCGACAATACGGTAGTTGGTATTGTCCGGGCTCAGGGTGGTGAGGAAGTAATCCACCAACAGCGGCAGGTCCTCCTTGCGGTCCTTGAGCGAGGGAATTTGGATGCTGAAGGCGTTGATGCGGTGAAAAAAAGCCTCGTTGAACCGTTCCTTCTCCACCTCCTCGGCCAAATGGCGGTTGGTGGCAAAGAGAAAGCGGATGTTGACCTTGCGCTCCTCTTTTTCCCCAACCCGCCGGTAGGTGCCGGTTTCCAGAACTCGTAACAGCGAGGCCTGTACCTCCAGCGGCAACTCACCGATCTCATCAAGAAAAAGCGTGCTGTCGTGGGCAAAGGAGAGCAGCCCCTCACGGGACTCGTTGGCCCCAGTGAAGGAGCCTTTGATGTGACCAAAGAGTTCGCTTCGCGCCAGTTCCTTCTGCAGCGTGGCGCAGTTCTTGACAATCATCGGATTGGCGGCCAGCGGCGAATGCTGATGGATCAAACGGGCGACCACATCCTTGCCCGCACCCGACTCGCCGGTTATCAACACCGGTATTCTGGCTGGCGCCACCTTTTCAATGAGGAACTGGATATCGCGCATCGACTGTGAGTTGCCTATGAAGCGCACTTTGTTCTGCTCCTGACCGGTACTGTGGCGGAGCATGGCGTTTTCTCGCGACAGCAATACCCGCTGATGCGCTTTCTCCACAATCAGATCGAGGCGATCGAGGTTGAACGGTTTGCGAATAAAATCACAGGCCCCGAGTTTCATCGCTTCAACGGCAATATCGACATCACCATGGCCGGTGATCATGATCACCTCGATGTGGGGGATGGATTCGCGAATCTTGATCAACAGTTCCAGATCCGAAACATCGGGCAGCCACAGGTCCATGATGATGACATCAAACCAGTGGCTGCGCACCATGGCCATGGCCTCGGCGCCATCGGCGGCGGTGAGGATTTCCCGCCGGTTGTTAGCCAGCTCTTTTTGCAGCAGGCGACGAATGGATTCTTCGTCGTCTATGACAAGGATGGAATATTTTTCTCTGTCCATTCTTCTTGAATACCGGGAAGAGAAACGCGGAATGCCGATCCAACGCCCACAGCGCTGGTGACATTGATTTCTCCGTGATGATTTTTAACAATGGAATAACAGGTGGAAAGACCAATGCCGATACCCTTGCCCACAGGTTTGGTGGTGAAGAAGGGTTCAAAGAGTTTGTCCTGATATTCAAGGGGAATACCGCACCCCGAATCTTCGATGACCAGGGTGGCGCCACCGGCTTCATTGCTATGCGTGCGGATCTGAATAAGGCCTCCATGACTGGTGGCGTCCAGGGCATTGGTCAACAGGTTGATGATAACCTGTTTGAGTTGGGATTCATCGCCTAGGATAGTCGGCAAATTCTCCTGGAGATCGGTTTTGACCGTCAGGTCGTGCTGTTCTTTGAAATGGTGTTTAAGGATAAACAGGGTGTCGGTGACGCACTGATTCAGATTCACCTGACCCAGGCTCGCCGAGGTGGGCCGACTAAAGGTCAGCAGCGTTTGCACGATATCACGGCATCGCAGACACTCCTTGATGATCGTTTCCGTGTATTCCTTGAAATCACCATACAATTCTTCATCGATATTGCCCTGCAAGCGATTGATGCGTCGTTTCAGCCCTTGGGCAAAGCCGTTGATGGCGGTTAATGGATTATTGATTTCGTGGGCAACACCAGCTGCAAGAGCCCCAACAGTTGCCATTTTTTCCGCCTGGTAGAACTGAGCCTGGAACTCCTTTTCCAGGGTGACATCACGTTTGAACAGCAACAGTTGGCGTTCACCGGTATGTCCGGTTTTCAGTGGTGAGGCGATGATCTCATAGTGCTTGTAATCGTCGTTTACTTTGTAGATGCACAGATCTTTGACAATTTCGTCCCGATCCAGGGCGCGTAGGGCAGGGCAGTTGTCGCATCGGGCCTCATGCCCGCGAAAGATTTCATAGCAATACCGACCGATGGGATCGATGCCTGGAAACCATTCGGTGAACACATGGTTGACCCGCTGAATGCTGAGATCTTCATGGAGGACGACCATCAAATCCGTAATGCCATCTAGCAGTGCTTGGATTTCTTTACGTTTTTTTTCAAGCTCCAGGTTGGAGCCTTTGAGTTGCTCTACCTTCTGCTGCAATTCCTGGTAAAATCCAAGTTTGCAGTGCTCGATGCCTACCAGATCTTCAAGGGTGGTATAGTGTGGCATCACCACACCTCCTCACAGATCTGATAGAACTCCTCCCAGGTGGCTGGTCGCGGGTTAGTGAGGTTACAGGCATCCTGGACGGCCATCTTGCACAACGATTCCAGGTGATGTTTTTCGCTCTCAGGTATGAGTTGGCTGAGGCGTAGGGCCACGTCAAAAGAAGCGAAAAATTCATTGAGCTTTTCAATGCCAGCCAAGGCAGTGTCACGGTCAGATCCGACCTGTCGTTTGAGGATTAACCGACCGATATCGGCCATGCGCTGGGTGTTGATCTCCATGTTGAAACGCATGACGCTGGTTAAGAGAATAGGATGCACCACGCCGTGGCGCATGTCGAAGTGGCCACCCAGGGCATGGGCAAGGGCGTGTTCAGCACCAAGTCCGGCATTGCTGAAAGCCATGGAGGCGGAGACCGAGGCGATGCTCAACTGCTCCAGGGAATCCAGAGAGCGGGTGGCCACCGCTCGTTGCAGGTTGGCAAGGATGAGATCAATGGCGCGCAGCGAGTGTATTTCGGTAAAAGGTGAGGCGATGCGCGACATATAGGCCTCGATGGAGTGGGCCAAGGCATCGACGGCAGACTGAATAATCAATGATTCCGTCTTGGTACGCAGGATGAGTGGGTCGACAATCGAGATGTTGGGCACCAGGGTCCGAGTGATGATGGACATTTTGACCCCACGCTTCATGTCGGTAATAATGCAGAACTGGCTGATATCCGAGCCACTGCCGGCGGTGGTGGTGATGAGCATCATCGGTGGCAGCGGCCGTTGCACACGGTTGGCGCCTTCGTAATCCCGAATCCTGCCTCCGTTGCTGGCAATAATGGCGATACCCTTGGCCGTGTCCATGGCGCTGCCGCCACCGATGGCGATGATGACGTCGGTGCCGTTCTTGGAGTAAAACTCTGCTCCCTGTTCAACCTGAAAATCGCGAGGGTTGGAGGTGACTCCTGGGTAATAAACCCATTTTATCCCTTCTTTTTCAAGGATATCCATCAATCGCTGCAACCAGCCAGCCTCTTCGATGCCTTCGTCACTGACCAGAAACACCTTTTTGGCGCCAAGTCGCAGGGCGCATTGGCCGGCAAAATTGAGGCTGCCCCTGCCGAAGATGATTTCGGGAATGGCAAATTTCGTTATATCCATAGTGGGTGTTCCAACTGCTTGTTGTCGATCAAGAAGTGTAAAAGTATTGGCCAGAGCCAGGATATCGTTACTGGCAGCAGGCAGCTGTTCATCCTCATGCGTCGGTTGCTGGAAGCCGATTGATTGCCGGAGCGCATGGTTGAATCGTGGCCGTGCTTGGGGGCTATTTGGGGAAAGCAAGAGTTTCTTAGCATCTTTCATGCCGTTCACCTTGGTGTTGCAGGGGGGGACAGGTTGGAAAACTGGCAGATGGGTATAAATGACACTCTTGGGGGAGATGGGACCTCCCTGTTTCGGCAAATGTGAGTAGATGATAGCACAGAAGCCGGCAAAGGTGAAGCCCGCTCCGGGTCATTTTGTCCTGGTGACGTCAGGAGGCGGGGCAGGATGACTCGGAATAGGGGGCGAGGCACGTCTTTTGTATCGAGAGAATACCACCTGTTTCTCTCTACACAGCAGAAGCACGAATATTTTGAATGATGGATGGTGGTTATGGTCAATGACTCCTTGCGCTACATGCGAAGAATCGCATGTCAGAGCCTGACTTTGTGATGCTTAACATGCAGGCTTCAACTTTATACGACAGTTGGCATTCGTCTGATTACGCAGCTATTTTTGCACGGAAAAGATACCTGACTGATGAACCATTCGTACTGGTAGCGGGGTTGAAGTGAAGGTTATCATCATTTTTCCTGAACGTTTTCATGAGTTTTTTTCTTGACTTTCCATGTCGGTCTGAATAAAAAGTGTCGGTGACTGAATGCTGGTTCAGTTTTTCCGCTGAGGAGCAACTCCGGCAAATCTGGTCGGAATTTATGTAGGTTCATTGTTCTCACACAACAACCAGAGAGGGTAAAGTTATGAGCTCAAAATTGGTTCCGCCCCATGGCGGTAAAGGTCTTGTTTGTGCCCTGCTTGAAGGCGCCGCCCGTGAAGCAGAGTTGAAAAAAGCTGCTGGTTTGAAGCAGATTGAGATCACCCCCCGCGCCAAGGGCGACCTGATCATGATGGGTATCGGTGGCTTCTCCCCGCTCTCCGGTTTCATGACCAAGGCTGATTGGAAGGGTGTTTGCGAGAATTTCACCATGGCTGATGGTACCTTCTGGCCGGTACCGATCACCCTGGATGTATCCGCTGCTGATGCCGCAGCCATCAACGTTGGCGACGAGATCGCTCTGGTAGCCAAAGGCGAGACCTATGCCACCATGAAGGTCACCGAGAAATTCGAGATGACCGAGGCTGACAAGCGTTGGGAGTGCGAAAAAGTATTCAAGGGTGAGGGCGAGGAGTCTGCAGACGACAAATTCTGGGAGATCGCTCCGAAAGATCATCCTGGCGTCATCATGGTTCTGGGTCAGAAAGAGTTCAACCTGGCCGGTCCGGTTAAAGTTCTCTCCGAGGGCGAGTATCCCAAAGAGTATCCGGGCGTCTACCTGAAGCCGGCAGAGACCCGCGCTATGTTTGATGAGCGTGGATGGGCCAATGTTGCTGCCCTGCAGCTGCGTAACCCGATGCATCGTTCCCACGAGTTCCTGGCCAAGATCGCCATCGAAGTATGTGACGGCGTACTCATCCACAGCTTGATCGGTAACCTGAAGCCGGGCGACATTCCTGCTGATGTTCGCGTCGAAGCCATCAAGATCCTCATTGACCACTACTTCGTCAAAGAGAACGTCATCAACGCTGGTTACCCGCTTGATATGCGTTACGCTGGTCCGCGCGAAGGCCTGCTCCATGCTACCTTCCGTCAGAACTACGGCGTCAACAACATGTTGATCGGTCGTGACCACGCTGGTGTTGGTGACTTCTACGGCCTGTTCGAGGCTCAGCAGATCTTTGATCGCGTTCCTTACACCGGTGACGCTGCAAAAGACCTGCTCTGCAAGCCGATGAAGATTGACTGGACCTTCTATTGCCACAAGTGCGACGGTATGGCTTCCCTGCGTACCTGCCCGCATACCAAGGAAGATCGCGTTATCCTTTCCGGTACCAAACTGCGTAAGGCTCTGTCCGATGGTCAGCCGGTTGTCGACCACTTCGGTCGTGAGGAAGTCCTGGTTCGCCTCCGCGCTTACTACGCCTCCTTGACCGAGAAGGTTGAGGTCAAGATGCAGGGTGCCGCTTCCGGCGCCGCCATGTAAGACCCGCTTTTCAGTAAGCGTTGTTGTTCGGGAGATGTCGCCTTGTGCGGCATCTCCTTTTTTTATTGAAAAGTTCTGCGCGCTACGGTACGCACGGCTGAGCGCACCGTATTCGATAAACCTAGAGGATGTGATGGAGCAGACAATTCAAGTTGGTCTTGGCGAGCGCAGTTACCCGATATCCATAGGCAGCGGCCTCATCGACAGCATCGGCCAGCGCCTGCGGCAGCAGGGCAACATCGCCAAGCGCTACGCGCTGATCAGCGACGACCGGGTAGCGGCTTTGTATGGCGAGAGGGTGTTGCAGTCCTTTGAAAGCGTCGGTATTGCCTGCGAGTTGCTCACCTTTCCCCACGGCGAGGCCAGCAAGCATCTGCAAACCATTGGCGATTTGGCCAGCTCTTTGGCCGAGCGTGGCTTTGACCGCAAGGATGGGTTGATCGCCTTAGGCGGAGGCGTCACCGGCGATATCACAGGTTTTCTCGCGGCCATCTATATGCGCGGCATACCTTTTGTGCAGGTGCCAACCACCTTGCTGGCCCAGGTCGACAGTTCGGTGGGCGGCAAGACCGGCGTCGACATTCCCCAGGGTAAAAACCTGATCGGTGCCTTTTATCAGCCCAAGGCGGTGTATATTGACACCGAGGTGTTGGCTACCTTGCCGCGTGAAGAGTTCCTTGGCGGCATGGCCGAGGTGATCAAGTATGGGGCCTCCATCGATGCCGATTTTTTTGCCTGGTTGGCGGCAAATCGTCCGTCAATCCTGGCGCTCTCGCCGGATTGCATCATTACCATGATCAAGCGGTGCTGCGAGATGAAGGCTGCTGTGGTTGAGCAGGACGAGCGGGAAGGGGGGCTACGTCGTATCCTTAACTTTGGCCACACCATCGGTCATGCGGTGGAAGCAGCCTCGGGGTACCGGCTGATCCACGGCTTTGCCGTGGCCATTGGCATGGTGGCGGTGGCAGAGTTGGCGGTGCGGGCCGGTATCGCCCCGGCAGAGGTGGCCCAGGAGATACGCCAGATACTCTATGAATACGAACTGCCGACAACCATACCGTCGGAATATGCGCCGCAAACCTTGCGCGCCTTTTTACAAACCGATAAAAAAACGGTGGGCGGCCGGGTCTTTTTCGTGCTTCCCGAACAGCTTGGACGCGTACGCATCACCGATCAGGTGGCGGAGGCCGATCTTGATACGGTTCTTGCCCAGCGAATCTGATATGTCATCAAGGGATGTATTTGTTCTTCATCCCTGACCACATCTCCCTTTACAATCCGTTGTCCTATGCCGATCTACGAATTCTTTTGTGCTGATTGCAATACGGTCTTTAACTTCCTCTCCCGCCGGCCCAATAGCGATAAACGGCCGGCCTGCCCACAGTGCGGCAAGCCTGAGTTGCAAAAGCTGATGTCCGCCTTTGCCACCATTGGCAAGGCCAAGGAATCCGATACTGATGATCCCTTTGCCGGTATGGATGAGGCCAAGATGGAACAGGCCCTGGCCGGTTTGATGCGCGAGGCGGAAAATGTCAATGAGGACGATCCCCGGCAGATGGCGCAGTTGATGCGCAAATTTGCCGATAAGACCGGGATCAACCTGGGGGGCGCGATGGAAGAGGCCATCGCCCGCATGGAGGCGGGGGATGATCCGGATCAGATCGAGCAGGAGATGGGGGATATGATGGATGGCGATGAACCTTTTAGCCTGGAGGCGATGAAGAAGCGGGTGCAAGGCGGCGCTAAGCGGCCACCCCGCCACGATGACCATCTGTACGAATTATGATCCAAGGTCGTCAGCGGCCCGGTGAACATTTCCACGCGCCGTAAACCCATAGTCGCGTCCCGTGCTGTGGGCTATGATTAATCGCTGGTCCTTGACGGCAAAGACCCATGCGTGAGCCCATCACAGCTCAATGCGGTGCAATTTCATCTTTTCCCACAAATTCTTGCGGCTGATGCCCAACACCTCGGCAGCTTTGGTGCGGTTGTTGCCGCACCGGGTCAAGGCGCCGAGCAGGAATTGCTTCTCCGCGCGGGCCATGGATTCGGCCAGGGGCTGGGGCGCGCTGCCCACGGGGAGGGCGGTCACCGGATTGCGCAGATCCGCTGGCAGATCCTTAACTCCTATCACCGGTCCCGGTGACAGCACCGAGACCCGTTCAACAATATTTTTTAATTCCCGCACATTACCCGGAAAGTCATAGCCAAGCAGACATTGCATCGCTGCATCTGAGAAGCTCAATGGTAGGCCGCGTTTGCGGCTGAATTCGCCCAGGAAATGGTGGACCAACAGGGGGATATCCTCAATCCGTTCCCGCAGCGCCGGCATGCGCAGAGGAATGACGCTGAGGCGGTAGAGCAGATCCTGGCGGAAACATCCCGCCTCCACCTCGGTCTTCAAATCCTTGGCCGTGGCGCAGAGCAGCCGCACATCCACCTTGGTGGTGCGGGTGCTGCCCAGCCGTTCGCACTCCCCGGTTTCAATCACCCGCAACAGTTTGGCCTGCAAACCCAGCGGCAAATCGCCTATTTCATCAAGCAACAGGGTGCCGCCGTCGGCCAGTTCAAAACGACCCATTTTTTTGGCATGGGCACCGGTGAAGGCCCCCTTTTCATGACCGAAAAATTCCGATTCCAGCAATCCCTCCGGCACTGCGGCACAGTTGATGCGGATGTAGGGCTTGTCAGCCCGCAGGCTGTCCTGGTGCAGGGCATTGGCGGCCAGTTCCTTACCCGTGCCCGACTCACCGCTGATGAGCACCGTGGAATCGGTTGGGGCAATTTGGGCAAGCATGGTGAGGATGGTGCGAATGGCGGCGCTGGTGCCGATGATCTCCTCGTGCTGCTGGCGGCAGCGGTCCTCCAGCGAGGCGCAGCGGGCGCGCACCGCCTGCATCTCCAGGATGCGGTTGATGCGGATGATCAGATCGTCTAGTTCAAAGGGCTTGAGGATGTAATCCGAGGCACCGTGGCGCAGGCAGGAGATGGCATCCTCCACCGAGCCATAGGCGGTCATCATGAAGATGTCGGTCATCGGTGAGTGGCGCTTGGCCAACTCCAGCAGTTCCATGCCGCCCATGCCGGGCATGCGGATGTCGGAGAGGATCAGGTGGTAATGTTTCTGTTCAAGTTTACCGCGCGCTTCACGGCCATTGGTCACTGCATCCACCTGCCATTTCTCCTGGACCAGCCGGTCATAGACGGTAATGCGCATGATCTCGTCGTCTTCCACCAGTAAAATCTGCTTCATGGCCGCTCTTCTCCTCGTTGTGCTTGCTCTTCTTTCAGGCACTGTCGATCCACCGGCAGGGTGACCACAAAGGTCGTCCCGGCACCGGGCCGGCTGTTCACCTCGATTTGCCCTTCCAGTCGTTGAATCAGGGCCAGGGTCACTGCTAACCCCAGGCCGGTCCCTTCGCCGACCTCCTTGGTGGTGAAAAAGGGATCGAAAATACGGTCCAACACCTCCGGCGGAATACCGGTGCCACTGTCGGCGATACTGAGCTGCACCGAGCCGTTCTCGGCCCGGGTGGCGATGTTGAGCTCACCGCCATCGGCCATGGCCTGGGTGGCGTTGAGGGTGATGTTCATGACGATCTGTTTGATGGCCTCGCTATCCATGCAGCAGAGATCATGGAAGCGCAGGTCGAGATTGACGACGATGTTGCGCAGGCGATAGCCCAGCAGCTCCAAGCAGTCGAGAATGATGGTATCGATATCCACCTGGTGGATGCGCAGTGGCGCCACTCGGCCGTAGTTGAGCAGTTGGCGCATGGTGGCTTCAATGCGTTTGAGCCCCTTGTGCAACAGCGGTAGATACCGTTTATGCAATTCCTGGTTTTCCGGATCCTGCTGCATCGATTTGACACAGTTGAGCATCCCCGCCAGGGGATTATTAATTTCATGGGCAATGCCGGCGGTGAGTTGGCCCAGGGCCGCCAACTTCTCGGCGCGAAAGCCCTTTTCGCTGGCTGCAGCCAGCGCCTGTTGTGAATTTGAAAGGCGTCGACAGAGGGAGACAAAGGCCTCGCCGAGTTGACCGATTTCATCCTTGGCCGTGGGCAGGGGCAGTTGCTCCAGCGGGTGATCGGGGAAAGCGGCCATAGCCTGGGTGAGTTGACCCAGCGGCCGGGAGACCAGCCGGTTGAACAGCAACAGGACCACCAGGGCGGCCAACCCCACGGAGAGTGCCCCCAACAGCAGAATGACCCGGTTGTTGTGGCCGATGGCCTCCTCGGCCCAGGCGATGGGAATGGTGATGGAGAGGGCACCGCGAATGTCACCGGGATGGTAGCCGTGCTCGCCGTGGCAACCGAGGCAGGAGGTCTCGGTGATCAGCGGTGCGGCGTAGCGCAATACCCGCCCGCGAGGTCCATGTTCGATCTGCACCTGTTCGCGCTCGCCACTGGCAAAACGGTGCAGGCTTTGTGCTTCAAAAGGATCGGCAGTATTGTCGGGATTGATCGGTTTGAGGCTGGTGACGCGAAACCAGCCCATGCCGGATTCGGCGGCATACTGCGACAACTCGCGGGTGACCATGGCCGGGTTGCGTTTGACCAGCACCTCGCCACCGGCGGTAGTAAGGACCGGCTCAGCCAGATAGCTGTTGGCCGGGGCTGTTGCCGACTGGAGCAGGAAAAGCCCCTGGTGGTCGGCCACCCACTGCCGGGTGAGCAGCACCTGGCGATAGAGCATTCGCGCCTGCTGCTCTGCCTGTCCCAGCACCAGCCGGTTTTGCAGGTGCGAGGTGTAGAGGATCAACACCCCGTAGGACAGAGTGAGGATCAACACCACGGCCCAAATGAATTTTCCTCGCAAGCTCATTGGCAGTTTTTCCACAATGATAGGGGATAAGAGCGCCAACGGTAACACAGAAGGTTTCTTCTTGCTACCTCTTGGTAACGTTTGTGGATGCTCTGTGTGCTAACCTGCTGAAAATATGTAATTGAGTCTTTGGAACAGATGTTGCTTTACTGATGGGATCGGTCATCTGTCTTTTGTTTGTTCTGGATTCATTGCTCATAACAGGAGGGAAGCGTGAAACAGTCTATCAGAGGAGAGTGTTGTATCCTGTTGGCCTTATTGCTGATTGCCCTGTCTCCGGGCGCGCTGTGGTCGGCATCGGCAAAAAAATCCCATCCCGAGCTCTCTGAACAGGAGAAATTTATCGACTGTGCCCAGTGCCATGCGGAGAACACGCCTCAGCTGCATCAAGAGTGGTTTGCCTCGCGTCATGGTCTGGCCATGGTCAAATGTTATCAGTGTCACGGTACCTTTGAGACCTTTCACGTCACGCCCACCCGCCAGGACTGTGCGGTCTGCCATGAAAACATGCTGCAAAAATGTCCGCAGGATAAACCGTGCTGGCAGTGCCACATCCCCCACACCTTCCAATTGAAAAAATAACTTTTGAGCCTTTCTTGGACGGTTGCGCACCTGCAAGTTGAGCGCAGGGGTATGCAGCCACGGACAAGCCTTTTACCGTGTTGAAATGAAGGAGATGGCATCATGGTACAGACTCGACGTGATTTTTTGAAAAAAACAGCGGCTCTTTCCGCGGCTTCGTTTGTAGGGATGCAGTTGCCCGTGCAAGACCACCACCTCGCCCAGGCCCAGGAGGGAGAAGCCTGGCATCGAGGCACCTGCCGCTTGTGCGGGGTGGGATGCCGGGTGGAATTGGGGGTGAAAAACGGTGTGCCCTTTGCCCTGCGCGGTGTGGCCGATGCGCGAACCAACTACGGATACCTCTGCATGAAGGGGATGCATTTCTGGAAATGTCTTGGGCATAAGGACCGATTGACCAAACCCCTGTACCGGGCCAAGAAATCCGACCCTTTCAAAGCGATCAGTTGGGACAAGGCCCTGGATATCGCTGCCGGAGAGTTTGCCGAGGCCGTCAAAAAGAATGGCCCCAATGCCGTGGCTTACTATGGATCGGGACAGTGTTTGACCGAGGAAACCTATCTGTTCCAGAAGATCATGCGTGGCGGCCTGCAAACCAACAATGTGGAGGGCAATCCCCGCTTGTGCATGGCCAGCGCCGTCGGTGGCTACATGACCTCATTCGGGGCGGATGAACCCATCGGTGGTTATGCTGATCTGGAAAAGGCCCACTGCTTCTTCATCATCGGCTCCAACACCGCCGAGGCCCATCCGGTCTTGTTCCGCCGCATCATGCGCCGCAAACTCGACAATCCCGAGGTCAAGGTCATCAATGCCGATCCTCGTCTTTCGCAAACCTCCCGCATTGCCGACAAACACCTGCAATTCAAGCCGGGTACCGATCTTTCCCTGCTCAATGCCATGGCCCATGTCATCATCGAGGAAAAATTCTATGATCAGGCATTTTTAACCAATTACACCGCCTTCAAGCAGGGCAAGGAGGGACAGGAGAGCAGTTTTGAGGAGTTTGCCCGCTTCGTTGCCCCCTATACGCCGGAGGCTGCGGCTAAGACCTGCGGCGGCAACATCACGGCCGAGGATATTCGCCAGGTGGCCCGCTGGTTCGCCACCTCCAAGGGTACGCTCAGTTTGTGGTGCATGGGCATCAACCAGCGTAAACAGGGGGTCTGGGCCAACAACCTCATCCATAACCTGCACATCCTCACCGGTCAGTTGATGAAAGAGGGCGCAGATTCGCTGTCGCTGACCGGCCAGCCCAACGCCTGTGGCGGCGTGCGCGAGGCCGGCGGCCTGTGCCATATCCTGCCGGGGCACCGACCCGTGGAAAAGGAAAAGATGCGCAACCAGGTGGAAGAGGCCTGGGGAATACCGCTGGGACGCATTCCCGCGGAACCAGGCCTGCATACCATGAGTATGTTCACCGGCATCAATGAGGGCAAGATCAAGGCGATGTGGATCAACTGCACCAGTCCTGCCCAAAGCCTGCCCAACTGCGATCTGTACAACAAGGGATTGGCCGCGGATGAGTGCTTCATCGTCTGCACCGATATCTTCAAGACCCGAACCACCGAGTTTGCCAATCTTATTTTGCCCACCGCCTTTCATTTTGAGAAGACCGGGGTCTATGGCTGTACCGAGCGGCGTTCCCAGTTGACGCGCAAGGCGGTCAAGGCGCCGGGCGAGGCCAAGCCCGAGGTGTGGATAGCCCGCGAGTGGGCCAAGCGGTTGGCCACCAAGCTCAATGATCCGGTCATCGGCCAGTGCGTCAAACCCTTTGACGGCCTGGAAGAAGACTTTGCCCTGCCCCAGGCCATTTGGGACGAATACACCCAAAAACTGACCAAGGGTCGGGATAACGATCTGCGCGGCGCCAGTTATGCGGTGTTGTCGCGCATGGCCGACGGGGTGCAGTGGCCGGCGCCGACCGAGGAATTTGCCCTCACCGGCGGCACGGTGAAAAAGTTTGTCAAAGGCATGGATCCCATGGCCGAGAGCGAGTCGAAAAATGATCTGCCCTTTCAGTTCTACGGACCGGCCCATGAAGACCGCAAACTCTGGATCTGGTTGCGGCCCCAGGCCGATCCTTCTGAGATCCCTGATGCCGAGTATCCCTTTTATCTCTCCACCGGCCGCATCATCGACCACTGGCACACCATGTCCATGACCGGCCGTATCCCCGAACTGCTGCGCGCCAACCCCTACGCCTTTGTGGAGATCAATCCCAAGGATGCGGAAAAAATGGCCATTAAGCCCGGGGACATGGTCGAGGTCACCTCGCGGCGCGGCGTCAATGTGTTGCCGGCCAAGGTCTACGAGGGGCCGATCGAGGGGACGGTGTTCGTCTATTGGCATGATCAGCAAGAGAACCGCATGATCAACAAGGTCACCAAGGATGACTATGACCCTGCCTCCAAAGAACCGGAGTTCAAGATCTGCGCCGTCAAGATCAAGCGGCTCTCCGGACCGCAGCCGTTGACGCCGTTTCTCGTCAACTAAATTGACCTCGAAAAAGTCAAAATGCGAGAGGTGAAGATTATGAAATTAATGAGTTGTGAAGCTCGGAACGTCGTTCTCGTTGTTTTTGACGAGAACGACAATTAAAGGGTGGTGCCATGCCTATTAGCGGAGTAGTTGTCACCACCAGACCCGAAAATCTGTCCCCGGCAAGCCAGTTTCTCGCCAGCTGCCCTGGTGTGGAGGTGCATTGTGCCGATGATAAAGGCAACATCGTGGCTGTCCTGGAAACCTCGAGCGGTGAAGAGATGGAACACCTGCTGCAAACGGTCAATGCCCACCCCCTGGTGCTCCATGCCGGTGTCACCTACCTCAATATGGAAGACCTGCTTGAGAACGGAGAGGCGGCTACCGGGGCAAGGCTTTGAAACGTCGATCCTTTTTGCAATTGCTCGGCGTGTTGACCACCGCCACCCTGACTACCGGCCTGCACGAGGTGCAGGCCGGTCTCTTTCGCTCCCCGGTCACTACTAACCACTTGCGACCGCCGGGAGCAGTCTCTGAAGAGGATTTTGTCGGCAAATGTATCCGCTGCGGCCGCTGCGTAGAAAGCTGCCCCTACCATTGCATCGACCTGCTCGACATTCGCCACGGTGTCTACGCCGGAACACCCTTGATCCGGGTGGCGGAGATCCCCTGTTCCCTGTGCATGCGCTGCGTGCATGTCTGTCCGACGGGCAGTCTCCAGCCGATATCCCAGGAGGCGACCCGCATGGGCATCGCCGTGATCAACAAATTCACCTGCGGGGCCTGGTCCGGCCTGGCCCTGTGCCGCACCTGCTATGATGTCTGCCCGTTCAAAGGCAGGGCCATCACCTTGCAGGAGTTGATGCCGATCGTCCTGCGCGAGGCCTGCACTGGTTGTGGACTCTGCACCCATGCCTGCCCAATCACTGTGGATGGACACATTAAGGCGATAAACATAGAGCCTCTGAACTCGGGTGGGATGGTATGAATTGGGCGATGGCTGCGATGGTGCCGGGGGCAAAAGGCAACCGATCCCTGCAAACCCTGCGTCGTCTCTGTCTTGCGGCGGCCTTCGCGCTGCTCATTGTTACGCCGCTGCTCAACTATTACGGCAACATCACCTTTATTCAGGGCTGGTATCAATCCCTTGGTATCGGCGAGTTGCGATTGATTTCTCCTCTGGAAGGCTTGGAGAGTATGCTGGTGAGCCGCCAACTCTCGGTCCCCATATTGGTCGGCGTGCTGGTGCCTGTGCTGGTGGCGGCATTGCTGGGGCGCGTGTTTTGTTCCTGGATCTGCCCCATCAGTTTTTTGGCAGAAGGGATGGCCAGCCTGCAACGCCGCTTGCGCAGGAACAAACGGCTCCATGATCGCTTGGTGTTGAGTAAAAAAATGCTCTGGTTTGCTTTGATGGGCGAGTTGCTGCTTTCTTTGATTCTCGGTGCCCCCCTGTTTGTCGCGTTTTCCCCTCCCGGCCTAGTGGGTAGAGAACTGATGTTGGCCATCTATTTCCACCGGCTTGCCTGGGAAGGGCTGCTGGTTGTGGCCGTGCTGTTTTTGGAGTTGTTAACCCGTCGGTTTTACTGCCGCTATTTTTGCCCGCTGGGCGCACTGCTGGCCTTAATCGGCAGTGAACGGCGCTTGCAGGTGGTCCACCAGGTGCAGGCGTGTACAGGCTGTGCTCGTTGTGCGCAGGCCTGCCCCCTTGGTTTGCTCCCCCAGCAAGGAGAGAGCGCGACGGCCTACTGCTGGAATTGCGGGGCCTGTATTGAGCGATGTCCGGAGCAGGTTTTGCAATTCGCATGGCAGCCTGCTGCAAGGCATGCATTGAAATGACATCCTGGTGATCAAGTGATACTCAGATTTTTTGCTGCTGGGATTACTTGTTTTCCCCCATGGCAACTCGCCTCCTTTCCGCAACGTAGTCGTTGACACTCGTGGCACTCTTTGTCATAACAACGCAGACATTTTTGCAGGCAATCACTGTGGTTGACAACAGAGGAGGAATGGGATGAAGGTGAAGAATTTTGCCCGACGCTGTGCTCGTTTGGGCGGGTTGTGTGTATTGGGTATGGCTCTGGCGGTTTCCCTGGCCCAGGCTGCTACCATCAAGGTTGGTGCCATTTTGGCGGAGACCGGGCCAGCGGCCTTTTTGGGAGGGCCGGAATCCCGTTCCCTGCACATGCTGGTGGATGAGATCAACGCCAAGGGCGGCATCAATGGCAATACCATCGAGCTGATCGTCAAAGATTCCGCCGGCAGCCCGGAAAAGGCGGTCTCCTTTGCCAAACAGTTGATCGAGGAAGATCAGGTTTTTGCCATCATCGGGCCGTCCACCAGCGGTGAAAGTCTCAATATCAAAAAGATTGCCGAAGATGGCAAGACGATCATGATCTCCTGTTCCGCCGCTGAGCTGATCGTCAATCCGGTGGCCAAGCATGTGTTCAAGACCGCGCCGAGCGACAGCTATGCCGCCCAGCAGATCTTCATGACCATGCAGAAAAAAGGCATCAAGAAGATCGCCGTGCTCGCCGGGAACGACGGTTTCGGCAAGGCCGGCAAGGAGCAGTTGGCCAAGAATGCGCCCGATTTCGGCATCACCATTGTTGCCGAGGAGGTTTACGACAAGAGCGCCACCGATTTGACCGCCATTGTCGCCAAACTCAAGGCCAATGCGGAGATTGGCGCGGTGGTCAACTGGTCGATCGTGCCGGCCCAATCCATC
Organism: uncultured Desulfobulbus sp.; assembly: GCA_964639845.1. GTDB lineage: Bacteria > Desulfobacterota > Desulfobulbia > Desulfobulbales > Desulfobulbaceae > Desulfobulbus. Next base: position 166,013 of record CAZXHS010000008.1, read on the forward strand.
CTTGCCAAAAATATCCGTCAGGCCGGCTGGGATGTGCCCATCTACCAGAGCCACGGCTTTGCCAATATCAAGTACGCCGAAGCCGCCGGTGCCGCCGCCGAAGGGATCATTTTTCCGGCTAGTCGGCTGCTCATCGCCAGTGCCTTGCCCGCCGGTCCACAGAAAGATGTGCTGATGAAGTACACCACCACCTACGAAGCAAAATTTAATGAAAAGGTTTCCACCTTTGGCGGCCATACCTACGATGCCATGACTATCCTTGCCAAGGCCATTGCGGTGGGTGGCACGGATCGTGACAAGGTGCTGGAGGCCATGGAAAACATCAAAGGGTTGATCGGCACCGCCGGTACCTTTAACTTCTCACCCACCGATCATGGGGGACTGGGCCTTGATGCCTTTGCTATGCTGACGGTGAAAAACGGCCAGTTCGTGCCACTGGCGGACTGAGGCGGGCTCCACATTCATACTTTCCTGGCAGTTTTCACGTCGGGGATGAATCAAGAGGATTCATCCCCGATTTTTTTTGGGGGGGGGATTGTCTCCGCCTCTTGTGCCGCCGCAGGCTTGCCCTTCATGCAGGTTCGTGGTATAGGAGCGCACCGTTGCATCCCCCTGCGTGCCGAAAAAATGCTTTCGGTACGCGGCTTCCCATACTGTGAGACCACCAAAGGAGAGACGCCACCATGGAACGCACTTTTGCCATCATCAAACCCAACGCCTTCGCTGCCGGTAACGCCGGAAAGATTCTGGCCCGCATCTATGCGGAAGGGTTCACCGTTGTCGGTATCAAAAAACTCTACCTCAGCAAAAAAGAGGCGGAAGGGTTTTATTATGTGCATAAGGAACGCCCCTTCTTTGGTGAGTTGACCGATTTCATGTCCAGCGGCGCTTGTATTGTTATGGTGTTGGAGGCCGAGGGAGCGATCAAGAAATGGCGCGATCTGATGGGCGCCACCAACCCGGCCCAGGCCGCCGAGGGGACGCTGCGCCGTGAGTTCGGCGACTCCCTGGAGGCCAATGCCACCCATGGCTCCGATGCACCGGAGACCGCAGCTTTTGAGATCGGCTACTTCTTCTCCGGGTTGGAACTGCTCATCTGATCTTTATCTGATCAATCTACAAACAGCAAGGCGGCCTCACTGCAATGTGGGGCCGCCTTGTTGCGTTTGAGTGATCATTATATGGGCTGAGCGCTTAGATCGAGCAAGGTAGGCCAGTGGTGTCGCAGCTCTGCCTGGTTGGCAAAACGAATGGTGACCTCCAGGCTCTCATCTTCAAAAGCGGAGCAGTGGTTGATGCGCAGTTGTGTGGGGGGATTAAGCTCGCGCACCAGGCGCTGAAAGTTTTTTTCAGCTTCGGTGCTGTGCGGTGCGCAGCGTTCGTGCAGGTGATGCAGCAGGTTGTGGAGCTGTTGCGGCAGGTTGGTGTCTTCGTGAGTTTGCTCATCCAACCATGGTTGCAGCAGGCTATGGATTGACTGGTTATGGCGAAGGCTCAGCTCAATCAGCATCTCCACTAGTTTTTGCTGCTTGGAACCGCCGGCACGAAAACGGCTGATCAATTCGACCAGGCTGTGCTGCTCTGCATCGGGCAAGCGATTGAAGAGTTTGACCGATTTTGTCGCCAGTGACCCCTGATGAAGGGCACGAAGGACAGCGGGTTGCAGGCGGAGTAGGGCGGTGAGTTCCTTGATCGTGTAGAGTTGCGCCTTCAGGCCCATCAATGGCAACAAGCGTAGCAACTCCTCCGTCTCCAGGTGTTGTTGGGCCTGGTCAAGGAGGATCGCCTGCAACACCGGGCTGGTGGCCAGAGCGGAGAGCCCGTGGAGGATCTGAAGCGGGTAGAGAATCGATAGTGGCGTGTTGACGGCAACTATCTGACAGCACACCTCCTGTACCCCGAGTAGACGCAATACCGGCAGATAACTGTGACCGGCCAACAGGTGGTAACGTCCGTCGCCTTGCTCCCACACCGGCAAGGGTTGAAGCATGCCAAAGGCTCGCACCTGAACCGCGATGGTTGCATCGATATCGGCGTAGAGCAAACCAATCCGTGCATCGCTGAAATCGAGACTGTCGATTGCAACCGGGCGATAGGCGATATTGTTCATCAAAGTGGTGTGGCTTTCCATGTCAGACTGACACCAGGGAAAGAAAAAGGGCGCCGATGAAGCGGCGCCCTTTGGATACCCCTGGAAAAATGTGGTCCTTAATCGGAGTTGATCCGGGAACGGAGAATGCCTGAAGGTTTGAAGGTGACCACTCGACGGGCGTCAAGGGTCAGCTCGTTTCCTGTTTGCGGGTTACGTCCACGCCGGGCTTTTTTGTCTTTGATATTGAATTTACCAAATCCACTGAGCAGCAAATCCTCCCCGGTAATGAGGGAGGTTTTGGACAGGTTGAGAAAGGTCTCGACCGAGTCGGTAGATTGGGATTTTGTCAGATGGGGATGAGTCTTGTAGACCTGTTGTACTAAATCTGCTTTCGTCAACGTCATTGGTTACCTCCAGGGAGGGGTATCACACATTGTGAGAATGGAACTGTTGAATGATGTCTTGATTATAGGAACTAATACAGCAAGTTGTCAATACGGATAACTTGATCATCATTCAAAAAATATCGTCTAGACGAGAAAACCAAACGCGGTGCGGCCGGCATAGCGGGCCGCTGCCCCCAGTTCCTCCTCGATGCGCAGTAACTGGTTGTATTTGGCAACACGGTCGCTGCGCGAGGGGGCACCGGTCTTGATCTGTCCACTATTGAGCGCCACGGCCAGGTCGGCGATGGTGGCATCCTCGGTCTCGCCGGAGCGGTGGGAGATGACAGCGGTGTAAGAGGCGCGGTGCGCCATGTCCACTGCATCGATGGTCTCGGTGACCGAGCCGATCTGGTTGAGCTTGATGAGGATAGAGTTGGCAATGTTTTGGGCAATACCCTGCTTCAAAATACTGGTGTTGGTGACGAAAATATCGTCGCCGACCAGCTGAATGCGTTTGCCCAGGGCTTCGGTTAGCAGCTTCCAGCCGTCCCAGTCAGATTCATCCAGACCATCTTCAATGGTGATCAGCGGATACTTGTTGACCCAATCGGTGTAAAATTCGATCATCTGCGCAGCGGTCTTTTTCGGATTTTTCTCGGCATTGAGCACATAGAGCTTTTCATCAGCCGAGTAAAACTCACTGGAGGCGGCGTCGATGCCAATGAAGATATCTTTTCCCGGTGCATAACCAGCCTGGACGATACCCTCTAAAATAGCCTCCATGGCCTCTTCGTTGGAGCGGAGGTTGGGGGCAAAGCCACCCTCATCACCACCGGCGGTCTGCAGGCCGCGCTTTTTGAGCACCGATTTCAGGGCATGAAAGGTCTCCGCGCCCATGCGCAGGGCCTCAGCAAAGGAAGGTGCGCCAACCGGCAGGATCATGAACTCCTGAATATCGACGTTATTGTCCGCATGGGCACCGCCGTTGAGGATGTTCATCATCGGTACCGGCAACACCTTGGCGTTGACGCCGCCAAGATAGTTGTAGAGGGGCAAGTCCAACTCAATGGCGGTCGCCTTGGCCACGGCCATGGAAACACCGAGGATGGCGTTGGCGCCAAGTTTTTCCTTGCTGGCGGTACCGTCGAGTTGCAGCATGGTCTCGTCGATAACCACCTGCTGCGAGGACTCAAAACCGATGATCGCCGGCGTGATGGTGTCGTTGACGTTGGCTACGGCCTGCAACACGCCCTTGCCACCATAACGTTTGTCACCCTTGTCGCGCAACTCAAGGGCCTCTCGGGTGCCGGTGGAGGCTCCCGAGGGGACGGCTGCCCTGCCAATGGCGCCGGACTCCAGCTGGATTTCCACCTCAACGGTCGGGTTGCCCCGTGAATCAAGTATCTCTCTGGCGATAACGCCGGTAATTTCACTCATCTGCGTTCCTCTTCTCAGTCTTGTAAAAAACGATTAAATCTTCCCAGCCATTTGGAAAATGGGAAGGTACATTGCTACTACAAGTCCGCCGATCATGCCACCAAGAAAAACCATCATGAACGGTTCTATCATCGCTGTGAGGTTTTCCACTGCTTGGTCGACTTCTTCATCATAAAAATCAGCAATTTTTTCCAGCATGGTATCCAGGGCACCAACGGATTCACCGACGTTGATCATCTGCACCACCATGTTGGGGAAGACCCCGCATTCCTCCAAGGGCTCGGCAATGGGACGTCCCTCGGCAATACTTTCTGAGACGCGGAAAACGGCACGTTCGATGATTTTGTTGCCCGAGGTGCGGGCCACGACTTGCAAGGCATCGAGGATGGGGACACCACTCTGCAGCATGGTGCTGAGAGTGCGGGTGAATTTTGAGACCGCGACTTTGCGTGTCAATTGACCGATAACCGGTGCCTTAAGCACAAAGGCGTCGATCCGGAGTCGCCCCTTCTCGGTATTATAGATCTTTTTGAATCCATAAAAAACACCGATGCCGGCAATAAGCATATAGATAATGTTGCCTTTGACAAAGTCACTCATGTTGACGACGAGCTGGGTGATAGCGGGGAGGGCGGAATCTAGGCTGGCGAACATTTCCACAAACACTGGGATAACGAACACCAGGATGACAATCAGGATGAGGATGGAGATTGCCAAACAGATGACCGGATATGTCATGGCACCTTTGATCTTTTTTTGCAGGGCCATGGCCTTTTCTTTAAATCCGGCCAGGCGGGAGAGGATGGTATCGAGAATACCGCCCAACTCCCCGGCCTCGATCATATTGCAATAGAGACTGTCAAAGGCTTTGGGGTGCTTGCGCATGGAGTCGGCCAGGGTGGTACCGGTTTCCACGTCGCCTTGGATGGTGGTGAGGATGCGTTTGAAGGTGGGGTTTGATTGCTGCTTGCCAAGAATCTGCAGGCATTGTACCAAGGGAAGGCCAGCGTCGATCATGGTTGAGAGCTGGCGGGTGAAGATAACGATATCCTTACCGGTGACGGTTGGTTGGAAAAGTTGAATATTTTCAAATATATCTTTAGGCTTTTCCTTAATCGTCGGATTGTCGATGCGCAACCGTCTGAGTTGCGCGCGCGCGCCTGCCTCGTCGATGGCCTCAATTTCACCTTTGCGTTTTTCGCCGTAGCTGTTTTTTCCTTTCCAAACATAAATGGGCATACACTATCTCCAATTGGGACGTTGCTGTTTTATCCTTGCCGGCGGTGAGTAGATGTTGACAGACCGTGCTTTTCCCTTTATAAAAGTGAACTTTTAAGTGAGAGGCACATTCATTTGTACCGCCTCTGTAATTTTATGGAAGATTTTTTTCTGATTCAAGAAAAAGTTTATATTTTTTCAGGAGTTGGCGACATGCAGACAAGTAAGATGGCAAAATTCAGCGAAGGTTCTTTCCTGCCGGTAATCGATAAGTGCGAAGGGTGCGATCGGATCGTCGAGGCAGAAGGAAATAAATACTGCGATTCGTACATGAACCCGCCGGCCAAATGGCGGTTGGGTATTTGCAATTTAGCCACCCACGCCAAGCCCGAGGTGACGATCGTCAAGATCCGCGTCAACCCGCTGAAAGCTGCCAAGCGCGCTTCTCGTCGCAAGTAATTCTTCGGCAGGAGGGGTTCGGCTCTCCGCGACGGCTCGTTTCGTTCTCCCCTTTAGGAGCTTCCTCCTGAAGGGGATTTTGTTTTTTGTGATCCGTACACAACCGGACCGCCCCCGGGTTCGATGAGGGAATGCCCGACTTGCGGCATATACCGCTCAACCCCGAGTAAGGTTTATAGCGGCGATGTTCGCGATAGCCGGGCCACCCTGTGTCCGTTCTTATCGTTATTTGCGGCCAACACCAGTATAGGTGAACCCGGCCTCCTGCATGGAAAGCGGATCGTAGACGTTGCGCAGATCAACAAAGACCGGTGTTTTTAGCGCGGTCCTGATCCGTTGCAGATCAAGGGCCCGATACTGGTTCCATTCGGTCATCAAAACGACGCAGTCGGCATCGCAAGCGGCGTCGTAAGGGCTGTCCACATACTCGATTCCGGCCGGCAGATACTTCCGCGCTTCCTCCATACCTTTGGGGTCATGGGCACGTATACGTGCTCCTTTTTCCAGCAGTGCCGGTAGAATGGTCGCAGCGGGTGCATCACGCATATCATCGGTTTCCGGTTTGAAGGTAAGGCCGAGCACGGCAATGGTTTTGCCGGTTTCGCTGCCCCCCAGCATCTCCCTGATTTTCTTCACCATACGCGCCTTTTGCGCCGAGTTGACCTCAACGGCGGCCTCGACGATGCGCACATTTTCCCCGTGTTCCTGTACGATACGCATCAACGCCAAGGTATCCTTGGGGAAACATGAGCCGCCGTATCCGGGGCCGGGATGGAGAAATTTGCCACCGATGCGGCCATCCATGCCAATCGCCTTGGCCAAATCAACGACGTTGGCGTTGACCGCCTCGCATACTGCCGCAATTTCGTTGATAAAACTGATCTTGACCGCCAAAAAGGCGTTGGCAGCATACTTGGTGAGTTCCGCTGTCTCAATGGTGGTCTGGACGATGGGTGTATCGCGCAGATAAAGCGGCTTGTAAATCTCGCGCAGGACCTTGGCAGCGCGCTCCGCTTCGACGCCGATCACCACCCTATCCGGTCGCATGAAATCGGTGATCGCCGCACCTTCACGCAAAAATTCCGGGTTGGAAGCAACATCAAACATCGCTGCTCCATTGGTTTCGCGCATGATGCGTTCGACCTGGCGGGCGGTACCCACCGGCACGGTGCTTTTGTCGACCACCACGGTGTAGCCGTCAAGGTACTGGGCGATCTCCCGGGCCGCCTCGTAGACATAGCTCAGGTCGGCGTAGCCGTCACCACGACGGGAAGAGGGCGTGCCCACAGCAAGAAAGACTGCGTCTGCCCCAGGGATGGCCTGGGCAAGCTCGGTGGTGAAGCATAGACGGCCCTCTGTGGCATTTTTGCGCACCAAAGCGTCGAGGCCGGGTTCGTAAATGGGAATAATACCCTGATTCAACTGGTCGATTTTGTCGGTGGCCTTATCCACACAGGTGACAAAATGGCCGAATTCGGCGAAACAGGTTCCGGTGACCAGGCCCACATAGCCGGTACCGATCATGGTAATACGCATGGATAGAAACTCCTGGGTTAAATTCGTTCTCCGAACAGCGCAGTGCCGACTCGGATAATGGTTGCCCCTTCCTCAATGGCCACCGCATAATCGGTGGACATGCCCATGGAAAGTTCGACATGCTCATTATCCCGAAAAAGTCCGGCCGCCGCAAGTTGTTTGGCCAGGATAACCATCTCCTTAAAATAGGGCCGGCTGTCCTCGGCCTGCTCGGAATACGGTGGCATGGCCATCAGGCCGTATACAGCAAGATCGGTGTGTTGGCGGATTTCACGCAGCAGTGCCGGTGCATCTTCCGGGAGGACGCCTGATTTTTGCGCTTCGCGGCCAATGTTCACCTGCATCAGCACGGACAGTTCCTTGTTCAGGACCTTGGCCTGCTGATCCAGTGCCCGGGCGATCTTGATTCGGTCCACGGTTTCAATGACATCAAACAGAGCCACCGCCTGCCTGGCTTTGTTGCTCTGCAAATGACCGATGAAGTGCCAGCGGGTAGCCTCATCCATCTGGGGTATCTTCTCTGCCGCCTCCTGTAGGTAATTCTCGCCAAAGAGTGTCTGACCGCAGCGGTGTGCCTGCTGCATGGTTGGCACCTCGACCAACTTACTCACCGCCACCAGTTGGATGGTATTGATGTCGCGGCCGGCACGGCGGGCGGCCTGCTCCATGGTGGCTCGAATGTGGTTGAGATTATCGTGGATCATGATCTGCCTCCGGTAGGTTGAAAAGTCGGATGGCATTGGCGGTGGTAGCCGTGGCGACCTCTTCCAGGGGGATGTTTTTCACCTCCGCTACCAGCTGTGCGGTGTAGAGCATCAATTTGGGCTCGTTGCGTTTGCCGCGATACGGTACCGGCGCTAAAAACGGGCCATCAGTTTCCAAAAGAAGATGCTCTATTGGCACCATCTTGATCACTTCACGCAAGCTTTGGGCATTGGCAAAGGTGGCGACACCGGGGATGGAGATGAGAAAGCCGATATCAAGTACCGCTTCGGCCAGACCGACATCGCCGGAGAAGCAGTGCATCACCCCGTGCCGCGTAAAGGGGCCGGCATCGCGCATTAGGCGCAGGGTATCGTCATGGGCTTCGCGATCATGAATGACCACCGGCAGATCCAGTTCACGCGCCAGGGCCAATTGCTCTTTAAAAGCGCGCAGTTGTACATCGCGAGGCGCATAATTTTTCACATAATCAAGACCGATCTCCCCGTAACCGACCACACGCGCATGACCGGCCAGGCTTCGCAACCGTGCATAGGCCTCTGGGGTGGCCTGTAGGGCATCGTGGGGATGGATGCCGACGGTGGCAAAGACATTGTCATAACGATTGGACAGCTCCACTGCCTTTGCGGAGCTGGTCACATCGATACCGATGGTAATTATGCGGGCGACGCCGTGGTGGGCGGCGGTGGCGATTACTGCATCCAGATCGGTGGCATAGGCCTCCATGTCAAGATGACAATGGGTGTCGATCAGGGTGGCAGTTTGAGCAAGAACGGGAAGGGGAGGGGGAGATTTCATGCAGCACATCGGGTTAGGGGTTCATGACAAATACGGAGTATGGGTGTCACAATAAAGCGTTCGCATCATGCAAACGGAATGACCGGCACCGGGACCCTCTATCATAGTGAATGTTTATTGACATTAAAACCTTATTTTTTTACAACGAGTTGTCTTAATGCTTTGCCTTGGCGATGTCGGGTGGACGGGTGGTCTTGGGTGCTCAGTACGGGCTGGATTTTTTGGGGGCATGGCGATGAACAGCCATGCCTGCCACCCCTTCGGTCGTGAACCCAGAGCCACGGCACTGGCGTTGTGTGACTGTACCGATTTTGACTTTCCATACGTCCATTGAATTTGAATCTGGAGGATAGGGCACATGAACAAGAAAATGATGCGGCAACTATTGGCACTCATCGGTCTGATGATTTTTCTTCTGACCAGTGGTTGCACGAAAGGGAACAACCTCATCGGCAATGATAACTCCGGCATGCCGGCTATGAGTAATTTTGCAGATGATATCAAGGATATCACCCTGCCGACCGAACTCACCTGGGATCGCAAGGACTCCATGGTCATCAAGACCGAATCCTTCCGTGGCGGTATTTTCAGCTATAAGGGCAAAGCCGAGATCATGTCACTCAAGGATTATATGGTGGCATCGATGAAAGACAATAAATGGCGCTTGGTGGGCGAAACCGCCTCGAAAAATATCATGCTCGCCTTTGTTAAACCCAACAAAACCTGCATGATCGTTATTTCCGAAGGCATGTTCAGTAAAACCGAATTGAAACTCTATGTGGCCATCGACAAAACCGGTGGGAGCGGTGGGAGCGGTGGCAGTGGTGGAGGGTCCTTTGGGGGCCAAAACAGTTTTGACAACTCTTTTGGCCAGTAACCAGCAGCCGTGACCGGATTGCAGGGCAAGCGGATCCTCTTTGGGGTTACTGGTTCCATTGCTGCTTATAAGGCGGCGTATTGGGTGCGGGAACTGGTCAAGGAAGAGGCGGTGGTCAATGTAGTGCTCACCGAGGCGGCGGAGCGTTTTGTGACGCCGCTCACCTTTGCCGCGCTTTCTGGCAACCCGGTGCATCGCGATATGTTTGCCGATAGCCCCGATGGGGTTATGGCCCACATCAACCTGTCGCGTGAGGCGGATGTGCTGCTCATTGCCCCGGCAACCGCTCAGACGCTGGCCAAATTGGCCCAGGGAATGGCCGATAACCTGCTTACCACGGCAGTGCTGGCGGCCCGTATTCCGGTATTGCTTTGCCCGGCGATGAATACCGCCATGTGGACCCATGCGGCAACCCAGGACAACCTCGCTCGCTTGCGCCAGCTGGGGTACCAGGTGATCCTGCCGGGTTGCGGCTCGCTTGCCTGCGGTGAGTCGGGCGATGGCCGGCTGGCTGACTGGTCCTGCGTGCGTGAAGGGTTGCAGGCCCTGTTTCAACCGCAGGATTTGCAAGGGAAAAAGGTGTTGATCACCGCCGGCCCAACTCGTGAGCCCCTGGACCCCGTGCGCTTTCTTAGCAACCGCTCCAGTGGCAAGATGGGATATGCCCTGGCCCATAACGCCTGGCAACGAGGGGCAGAGGTGTGTTTGATTTCTGGCCCAGTGGCCTTGCCACCGCCACCGGGGGTCGAGGTGGTGTCGGTGACCACCGCCGACGACATGGCACAGGCGGTGTTGTCGCGCAGTAACCAAATGGATGTGGTCATTAAATCGGCAGCAGTGGCCGACTTCAAAGCCACAGACTGCAAGCCGCTCAAAATCAAAAAGACCGACCAGGGCTTACATCTGAACCTGGTAAAAAATATCGATATTCTCGCAGCCCTGGGGCAGCAGCGGCAACCTGGCCAGGTGTTGGTGGGGTTTGCCGCCGAGAGCCACGCGCACTTGGCGGAGGGCCAACGCAAGTTGCGGGAAAAAGGGGTCGATCTGATGGTGGTCAACGACATTCTCGGCGAACAAACCGGTTTTGATGTGGCAACTAATCAGGTCACCCTGATCAGCCTTAATTCTACTCAATCTTTGCCCCTGTTGAGCAAGGAGGAGACTGCCCATCGCATCTGGGATGCGGTCATCCCCCTGCTGTGCTCGGTGCAAGTATAATTTTTGTTTTTTTAAATGATACAGATCAGTCGAACCGAACAGAAAAGACGCGTCAAAGAAGTGGAGCACCTGGTGGCCGAATTGGTCAAGGTGCCGCCGCATGCCCTGGCGCAGTTGGCGGAGATGGATGAGATCCGTGATCTACTGCTTGAAACTGCCCGGTTGGAGGGCAGTGTGCGGCAACGACAGATCAAGTATCTCACCAAGTTGATAGCGCCATTGCCGCTGGAACCGCTCTATGCATTGGTCAGCCACTATCGCGGCAAAGCGCTGACTTCCAAAAAACAGCAGCATACCCTGGAATTTTTCCGTGACAGCCTCATCAATGAGGCCCTGGAAATGCAGCAGTATTGCCGCGAAAATGGCGAGGATTGGGGGGAGGATTGGCAGAGCGAGGTGATCGCTGAGATTAGGCAACATCTGCCCGAGGTTGAAGCCATGGCGTTGTCGCGGCTCTCCTACCTTTTTAGTCGGACTAGAAACCCTCGCTACAGTCGCGAACTGTTTCGGTATTTGAAAGCAGCGCAGGAGTTGCAACAGCGTCAGAACCGGTAGGTCGACCCAAAAGATGGGTTGAGTTTGCAAACTGCGAAAACCAAGTGCAATTGGCAAAGGGCGGATCATCATTGATCCGCCCTTTGTGTTTTTTGGCGAGGCGGAAAACCCAAGCCGTGCTACGCAGGTCTTCCCATATTCATGGGGCTATACTTCCTGTCGCTATCGATCAGCAATGAACCTGCGATCTTTATATTATTCTCGGGTTGCCACGGGAGTCGCCTGTTAGCCGAAAACGGGGGGGCACCGTGACTGGAGGCGGCATTTTTTTCAGTTTTTGTTGTGGGTGATTGGGGTAATTCAACGGGCTGCTGTGAGGGCTGCCTTCAGTCACCTCCGTGAAGAAAGAAACCTCCAGGGTTAGGTTCTCCACAAACACGTCCACCACCTGCGTGAGGCTTGTAAATCTCGATTACTCCTGGTTCTGGGGCATATATGGTGTTGTAGGGGTTTTGCGCGTACCAGTAACCGACCTGAGAGCCATCCGGGGCAAGGATGCGGCCCCCTTTGTAGTCGCAAAAACCGAGATGCTCGGTGCGGTACCACTGTAACCAGCCGTTCAGCCGTTGTTCACTGATGGCCACATCCGCCCAGAGGCGTGATTGGAGTTGCCAGTGCTGGTCGATGGCGATGAAGGCATCGGGTGCGGTGATTGAACCCAGGTAATAGTAGAGGTGACCGGCAAAGATTTCCCCCTGGGCGATCCGCTGGCGCACCTCTGTATCTTCCAACCACGCACCCTGGGGCCGCCGCTGGGGCTCAATGGCCCCGCAGCTGGTCATAAGCAGGATCGCTGCGAACAATACCACGCCCCTGCCAAGCCGACACATCACGAGATGGGAGATAGTGCGCCGGTATTCCGGCATCTCACTTGATTTTGAGCAGGTTTTTCACCGTGGTCACACCATGGACACGCCGGGCGATCTGCGCGGCCTTGTTGCTCTGTGCCCAGGAGTCGACGGCGCCGGTGAGCACCACCTCGCCTTTGAAGGTTTCCACGGAAACAGCAAAACCGCTGACTTCCTTGTCGGCCAGCAGATCGGCCTTGACTTGGGTGGTGATGGCCGCGTCGTCGACTACCTGACCGGTGCTGCGCCCGGCTGGTGTGGTGCAGGCGACAAGCAGGGACAGCAGGAGTGCACAGAGCAGGGGGAGTAAACAATTTCGGGATCTGGTTGCCATGGTTATTCCTCCGTGGGCGATACAGTGGAATACAGACCTCCCTCCGCGATGGTGGGCGTGGCCTGTGTAAACGTAATGGCTAAAGATTACACGATATTCTCTTTGAGTACAAGCAGGAAGGCAGGCTGCCTGAGAGAGGTGCATACACCAGAAGGCAGTGGTGTGCTGCTTCCCGGTTTAGGATTTGCTGCTGGTACCGTCGAGGATCTCCAATTTTACCAGTGCGGAGCCCCGTTTGTGCATGCCCAGTTTGGCAGCGGCAGTCGTTGTGAGGTCGATCACACGTCCAGCGCCGTGAGGGCCACGGTCGGTGATGCGGACTGCGACCGATTTGTTGTTGGCCACATTGGTTACCAAAACCGTGGTGCCCAGGGGTAGGGAGCGGTGAGCAGCGGTCATCTCTTTTTGACTGAATTTTTGGCCGCTGGAGGTGCGGCGTCCGTTGAGACGGTCGGAGTAGACTGCTGCCATGCCGTCCATGGCCGGAGTGCTTGGCTTGGCTTGGATGATGGCATGTGATTTGGAATGGTGCTTGGTGGGCGTGGTGGGTTCAGCGGCGCGCGATGTCTTGGATGGGGTGGTTGCAGCCACAGCATGGCAGGCAGTTCCCAGGGGAAACTCGAGCATCGCCAAGCCGATCAACGCCACGAAGACGAGCTTGGTTTTGTGCATAGTCAACGTTCTCTCAAGTTGAAGTCTTCTCGGCTTTTCTCTCTCAAGATACGAAAAAAATACCATTTTTAAATTGATTGCAACCCGCAGTGCGTTTTGGCTGAGAGCGGTCGCTTTAAACTGTTCAAAAAGGAACTGAATAAAGTTTTCCCTTGCTCCCGCAGGAGAACGCACGTTATTGCGCTTTTGGAAAAAACACCAATCAGCGGGGCTGGCTTCTCTGGCCACCACCCTGTGCGATCATGGCGCGTCCGGTCAGCAAGTACAGTTCAGGACTTACCGGTGGCTTGGTTGCCAATGATTTCCAGTTGCACCAGGGCCCGGCCGTTTCTGACCATGCCCAGTTCCCGTGCTGCTGCCTTGGAAAGATCGATAATGCGCCCACGGTGCCAGGGACCACGATCGTTGACCTGCACATCCACTGAACGTTTGTTCCGGAGATTAGTGACACGAACAGTAGTGCCCAAGGGCAGGGAGCGATGGGCGGCGGTGAGCCCTTGCTGGGTGAAAGTTTGGCCGCTGGCGGTCTTGCGGCCATGAAGCATGTCGGCATAGATGGCAGCTACGCCTTTCATCGACGATGTCGATTTTTTGGCGGTAGCGGCTTTTGCCTTGGAGGTTGTAATGGCGATCGAAGGGTTTGCCGCCTTTTTCTTCGTGGCGGCAAAAAGGAGTTGACCACAGGAAAACTCAAATACTGCTAGTCCGATCATCACCATGAAAACGAGCTTGGAGGTTCGCATACATCATGCTCCCAAGTTGAAGTTGTCAGGGTTTATCTCGTAATGCCTGAGGAAAATAACAGAAATTCGAGATATTGCAACATGAATGAGCTTCAGCGTTTCGCGACGGGTGTCAAAGGTGTTGAAAATTCAGGAGAAAAAAAATAAATTTTTTAGTTTGGCATGAATGGTGTATGCGGTTTCGTTTTAATGCTGAATCTTGAGGGAGGTTTTTAGATAAAATAACGAAAAAATAAATCGTTGCCACTATGTTTGTATAAATAACATGTGTCTAATATTTTTCGCCTGTTTGGTATTTGTTTTCGGTTGTGGTGGCGAGGTTGATGTGTGTGATTGGAGCGTGGAACGAGCGGGATTGGCGATGGGGTTGCTACCAAGCTTGTGGCGTAGACTGTATGTGTTGTAAAAGACAAAAAAACGACACAATCTGGGCAGCAGTGCAAGCGCGTTGACGCATGTTTGCCTACTGCAAGCCAGAGGTCTCATCCTCATCAAAACCGTGGCGTATGCCATGCCGGGATTCCAACTCCTGCAATTGCACCCGCGCCTCCTCCATGCTGATCCCCAGGGCCTGCGCCAGTTCACCGATATCGTAGCAGGGGCTGCCGTCCGGAGCATAACGTTGAGCTTGCAATCCGGGAAAGCTGTGGTGGGTGGCATGGCCGCTCGCCTGTTGCAACACCTCGCGAATCTCCGGCGGTCCATAGATGAGCAACCACTCCACGGCTTCGGCCCAAAGGCGACTGTCCACGGTGGGATGTTGCAGGATATCCAGGGCTGCTTCCAGGTTCCATTGGTGTGCAAAGGTACTCATGTTGCGCTCGCGTGTTTGTTGTTTTCGGGGAGGGGGGTGGGGATCCGGAGGTCGACAAATTGGCCACCGCATCGTTTCTCTTTTGCCAGCTTGTTCGCGACTACTATAATACGGCTAATCGTCGCAGCAATGGATTCAGCATAGGAGAGTGTCATGGGTGTGGATAACGTCATTTTATTGGAGTCGCTGGAATGGTTTGATGAGAGCGGCCGGGAACTGCTGCATCGCCTGCCGGAACAGGGCTCCGGCGAGATTAAATTTGGTGCACAACTCACCGTGCGCGACAGTCAGGCAGCTGTCTTGTTTTATAAGGGCAAGGCCTGCGATGCCTTCGGTCCGGGCCGCCACACCTTGAAGACCGGCAATATTCCCATCCTCACCAAGCTGCTCTCTGCCCCCTGGGGGATGGTCAGTCCCCTGCGCTCCGAGGTGTTTTTCGTCAACCTCAAGCTCTTTGCCGATCTCAAATGGGGCACCCGCGACCCGGTGGCCTTCCGCGACGCCGAACTCGGCCTGGTGCGACTGCGCGCCCATGGCGTGTTCAGTATCCGTGTGGTGCAGCCGGTGCTGTTGATCAACACCTTGGCCGGCACCATGGGCCGTTTCACCACTGAACAGGTCGAGGAGTATTTGCGTCAGGTGATCGTCTCCCGCTTCAACGATTACCTGGGGGAGCATCTGCGCTCGCTCTTTGATCTGCCCGGCAACTTTGATGAGATCGCCGAGGGCTTGCAACAACGGTTGGCCCAGGACTTTGCTCGGTTTGGTCTGGGGCTGGAAACCCTGTATATCACCTCCATCACCCCACCCGAAGAGGTGCAGCAGGCCATCGATGACCGCTCCCGCCTCAGTTTGATTAAGGATATGGACAATTTCGTGCGCATGAAGGCGGCCATGGCCATGGAAAAGGCAGCCAGTGGCAGCGGCGAGGCCGGGGCTGGCATCGGGCTTGGTCTGGGGATGATGATGCCGGCGATGTTCGCCAACCTCTCGCCCGGTAACAACCGCAACCAGCGGCCAGCGGAGGTGGAATGCCAGGAATGCGATAATATGATACCCGCCACTGCCCGCTTCTGCCCTTTCTGCGGCCATCAGCAATTGCTCAGTCATCAGTGCGATCAATGCGGTAAAAATCTGCCGGTCAATGCCGTGTTCTGCCCCCGTTGCGGCCGCCGTGCGACCAGTCAACCGGTGGAGGCAATCTGCGCGCAATGCAACGCCACCAATCTACCTGGTGCCCAATTCTGCAATCAGTGCGGCAATAAACTGGGCTGATGAGACGGTAATCGCCTAACACCTCATTACCACCCAGCCCACGCGCCATGGATATCCGTATCGCCCAGGGGTGCCCGCAGTGCGGGGCACCGGTCCCGTTCTCCGAAGACGATCAGTTGCTCACCTGCACCTATTGCGGCACCTGCAACCTGGTACACTCCCAGGGGCTAAACCGATTGACGCTGCCCTTGCCGCCAACCGCACAGCAGGAAGGATTGCTGTTCGCCCCTTACCTGCGCTTCAAGGGAACCATCTATTTGGTCTCGGATGCGGGCATCGAACATCGCGTCATTGATACCACCCAGGCGGCCAGCCCATTGCCCGGCCTGCCCCCCTCGCTGGGATTGCGACCCCAGGCCATGGGCGTCTGCCGTGCCGATGGGTTGGCCCAGCACCGCTATCTACCACAGACCCTGCGTGCCAACGCCATTCTTGAAAAGGCGGCTGCCGTTGGTGATCTTCTTCCTGCCTCGGCTGGCAGTTTTTTTCACCGCGCCTACATCGGCGAAAGCCTCAGCTACATCTACTTGCCCTTGGAGATCGCCTCCGGCAAGCTGATCGATGCCATCGCCACCAACCCCCTGGCCAACCTGGACGATGTCGCCGACTTTATTGTGCAAGCAAAGCCATATGACGATACCTGGCGGGAACGTTTTCACGCCGCCCTTTGCCCGCACTGCGGCGCCACCTTGGCCGGGGAGAGGCATTGCCGCGTTTTGCCCTGTGCCAATTGCGACAGCGCCTGGTCAGTGGGAAGCGAGGGGTTGACGAGGGTGGAGTGGCTTTTGCAACCCGGCAGTCGCGACACTGCCCTGTATCTGCCTTTCTGGAAGATCACCGCCCACATTCCCGCCCTTTCCATCTATAGCTTTGCCGATTTTATCGAACGCACCAATCAGCCGTTGCTGCCGCGACCACGTTGGCGGGAGCGAGCGATGAGCCTGTGGGTGCCGGCTATCAAGCTGCGTCCGAAGATTTTTCTCGCCGCTGGGCGCCAGGCTACCCTGGGACAGTGGTTACTCAAAACCGAACCTGGCCATGTGGTGGACCATCTGCATCCGGTAACGTTGCCGGCTTCCGAAGCTCGCCAAGCTGCCAAGTTGATGCTGGCCGCCACCACCGCCAGCCCCAAAATGATCTTTCCCGCGCTACCCCAGGTGCGCCTCACTGAAACCATGATGCAACTGGTCTATCTGCCCTGCGTCGATCAAGGCCATGACTGGGTGCAACCCGAGACCAATATCGCCATTGCCAAAAATATTCTGCGCTTTGGCCGCAGCCTGTAACCGGGCAGTTTTTGACAGCAACCTACGCCCGTGGTATAGCTGCGCCAATGTCGATGATAAGTAAGGGGCACACAATGAGTAATGAACACGAACAGTTGATGGGTCTGGCCCTGGATGAGGCGCGGGTGGCCCTGGCAGCCGGCGAGTTTCCGGTGGGTTGCGTGATGGCGGTTGATGGTCAAGTGGTGGCTAAAGGACGGCGGCGCAACAGTGGTGAGGCCTGCCGCAACGAGATTGACCATGCCGAGATCCTCACCCTGCGTGAGTTGCTTGCCCAACAACCCAAACTTGACTTGGCCACGGTAACAGTCTACTCGACCTTGGAGCCCTGTTTGATGTGCTACTCCACCATGCTGCTCTCCGGGATCCGCAATTTCGTCTGGGCCTATGAGGATGTCATGGGCGGTGGCGCCAACCTGCCACTGTATATGCTCAACACCTTGTATGCGCAGATGAAGGTGGTGCTGGTCGACCGCATTCGCCGTGAGGAGAGCCTGCGCCTCTTTCAGCAGTTTTTCCAGCGCGGCAGTTACTGGCAAGACAGCCTGCTGGCCCGCTACACCATGGCGCAGCATCAGGAGAGGCCATGAGCACCGCACCCCAAGCGCGCACCGTTGGCTTTCAGGCCGGGGAGCGCAATGTCTTCTTGCATCTGCTGACCGCCTGCAACCTCGCCTGCCGTCACTGCTATATCAATCCCAGCCAGCACGGCGCAGCCACCCTGCCGCTGGAAACCGTGCTGCGCTGGCTTAGGCTCTTTGCCCGTCCCGAGCAGCAGACCAACCTCATCCTGCTGGGCGGTGAACCGACCCTGCATCCGCAGTTAGCTCCCATCATTAAGGAAGCCAAGTCGCTACGTTACGCGGTGACCGTCGATTCTAACGGCTATCTCTTTCATGATCTGCTTTCGCGCACCAGCCCCCAGGAGCTTGACTATCTCAGCTTCAGCCTTGATGGCCCGGATGCAGCCATCAACGATCCCATCCGTGGCGAGGGCGTTTTTGAGGTCTGCACCGCCAATATTCGCCGTGCCGTGGAGTTAGGTTTTAACACCAGCCTCATCTATACGGTTTCCGGGCTCAATATCCATCACCTCCATCGCATGCCGGCCCTGCTCGCCGATCTCGGAGTACGTCGCTTTTTCATCCAGGTGATCGGCCTGCGCGGCAACCCCGCCACCACCAAGCCCAAAGGCGAGATCGCCTGGCAGGTCGAACCGCAGCAGTGGCTGGTCACCGTGCCACAGGTGGCCGAGGCAGCCGCCCGGCTCGGCATCCATGTCAACTATCCCAAGGTCTATCTTGAGGCCGTTGAAATCTTTCAGTGCGCTGGATTGGTGGCGGAGAATTTTTTCATCTTTCCCAATGGCCGCGTCTACCAGTGCCCACTTTGCGAGGATCATCCCATCCATAGCTACGAGATTGTTGAGGATCAGCTGGTTCATCGCCAGGGGCTTAACGAGGATCGCTTCTTTCCCCTGAGCATCCCCGAGGGCTGTGTAATGAACCGATTGCTCCAACCCGACAACATCGCCTACAAAACCGACGGCTCCCCCCTGCACCGCATCTCCTGCTGCCTGCTTAAACAGGAGATTCGCCCCTAGCCCTTGGCATAAAAGGCTTTTGGGAATCAGGCGTTGCTGGAACGGGGATCGGTACCGATCCTGCTGACAAAAAAGAACAATTTCCTGTTTGCCTTTCTTGGGCAAACTATGCATAGTAGGGAAAGTGTATGGAGGCGGCATAGATAACCGCCTGTTTTCCTTTCTCTTCAGCGCTGTTGCCGCACAACCCTTGACCAGGAGTCCGGCATGATTCCACCCCAGCAGTCGATCCGTGTGCGTATTGGGTTGCTCCCCGTTCTGCTGGTTTTTCTGGTGCTCGTCATCTTTACCAGCAGTTTGGGCCTCGCCGCGCAGCCCATCAAGGTGGGTGTCTATGAGAACGCGCCCAAGATATTCACCCGCGATGGTCAGCCTGCCGGTATTCTTGTTGATATCATCGAGGAGATTGGCCGGCGCGAGGGCTGGCAGATCAGTTATGTCAGCGGTTCTTGGGCCGATAACCTTGATCGTCTGGCCCGGGGCGAGATCGACCTCATGCCGGACATGGCCTACTCGGCTGAGCGCAGCACCGTCTTCGATTATCCTAAGGTTCCTGCTTTATCCTCTTGGTTCCAGATTTATGCCCCCAAGGGGCATGGCATCCACTCCATCCTCGATCTTAACGGTAAACGCATCATGGTGCTGGACCGTTCCATCCAGCAGCAAGCCTTTGAACGGTTGCGCCAAGGGTTTGAACTCCGCTGTACTATCGTGGGCGTCCCCGATTACGAGGCCATGTTTGCCAAGGTAATGCGCGGCGAGGCTGATGTTGCCGTGACCAACCGTTTTTACGGCATGATGCATGCGCGGCAGTTTGGCCTGGAGGATACAGCCATCCTTTTTGAACCCTCGGATTTGTATTACGCCGCCACCAAGGGGGATCCCAAAAAATTGCTTCCCATCATTGACCGCCACCTGAGCGAGCTCAAGGCCGATGCCGATTCGGTCTATTATCGTTCGCTCCGCGCATGGACCCTAGAGCAAATTCAATTCAAACTGCCTCTCTGGTTAAAAGTGACCGCAGGAGTCGGCGGCGCTGTCCTTCTCCTCAGCCTGTTATGGAGCATCCTTCTGAAACAACAGGTGAATCACCGTACCCGCGAGCTCACCCGCATCAATGCGGAGATGGAGGAACGGATCAAAGAGCGCACCGCCGAATTGATGGCCATTACCCGTGAGCAACTCTCCATTTTTGAATCCGCTGGGCTTGGCATCGTCGTGTTGCGTAATCGGGTGATCGTCCGCTGCAACCGCAAGATGGAAGAGTTGACTGGATTCAATCAGGTCGAACTGATCGGTATGTCGACCCGACCCTGGTACCGGGATGAACAAAGCTATGAAAAGGCGGCAAAAGAGGTGTATGCACAGTTGGCCCGTGGTGAAACCCATCACCGTTCCCAGCAGATTGAGCGCAAGGATGGCAGCCTCTTTTGGGCACGTCTCAGTTTGCGGGCTATTGATGAGCATAATCCCCTGGCCGGTTCCGTGGGCATCATTGAGGATATCAGCTACGAGCGCGAAGCCTCTGAAATGATGCGTGAAGCAATGAGGAGGGCTCTGGACGCGGATCGCATTAAATCCGCCTTTCTGGCCACCATGTCGCATGAGCTGCGCACGCCGCTCAACTCTATCATTGGCTTCACCGGTATTCTTATGCAGGGCTTGGCCGGCCCGCTTAACGACGAGCAGCACAAACAGCTGGGTATGGTGCAGAACAGCTCCCGCCATCTGCTCTCGTTGATCAACGATGTGTTGGATATCTCCAAGATTGAGGCCGGCCAGTTGGAGTTATCGATAGCGCCCGTTGATCTGCGCGCCTCACTGCAAAAAGTGCTTACCCTGGTTGCCCCGATTGCTGAACAGAAGAAGATTGCCCTGCGCGGCGAGTTGGCTGCGGATCTCGGCGAGATCCACACCGACCAGCGCCGGCTGGAGCAGATCGTCATCAACCTGCTCAACAATGCTATCAAGTTCACCGAGCAGGGCTCGGTTACTCTGGACTGCCGCCGCCAAGGCGAGCGATATCTCCTGCGCATCATCGACACCGGCATCGGTATGCACCAGGAGGAGTTGAGCCGCATCTTTCAGCCCTTTCATCAGGTGGAATCCGGCCTGGCTCGCGCCCATGAGGGGACCGGCCTGGGGCTGGCCATCTGCAAGCGGCTGGTGGGTCGCATGGGTGGCACCATCACTGTGGAGAGCCAGCCGGGTGCGGGCAGCATGTTCATCGTCGATCTGCCGGTACAGCCAGTGACTGCGCACATCGACCATGAAGGCAACGGAGGCCATGCGGCATGAACAGAAGGCTGCTCATCATCGAGGATAATGCGCAGAACATGTACATGATGCGCTTTTTGCTGGAAAAAAGCGGCTTCACCGTCATTGGCGCCGAAGACGGACGCCAGGGCGTGGCCACGGCGCTTGACTGCGAACCTTTGGCCATTCTGCTCGACATCCAACTGCCGGGTATGGATGGCTATGCGGTAGCGGCCGAACTCAAACGCCATGCTCAACTGGCCGGAGTACCGATCATCGCCGTCACCTCCTATGCCATGGTGGGTGACCGCGAACAAATTCTGGCTGCCGGCGCCACCGGCTACATCGAAAAACCGATCAATCCGGAGAGCTTTGTCGCGGAGATCTGCCGCTATTTTCCGCCTGAATGGGACAAGGGAGAACAGTGAGATGCGCATCCTCAGCGTCGACGACAAAGCGGAAAACCGTTATCTGGTCGAAGCCCTGCTCCGGGGGCACGGCCTGACGGTCTTCTCCGCTGCCCACGGTGGCGAGGCCTTAGAGATTTTGGCGCGGGAGCCGGTGGATTGTATCCTCAGCGATATCCTCATGCCGGTGATGGATGGTTTTGAACTCTGCCGTCGCCTCAAGGCCGATCCCCGTTACTGCCACATCCCCTTCATCGTCTTCACCGCTACTTACACCGGCCCGCAGGGCGAGGCCTTTGCCCGCAAGATCGGTGCAGCCAAGTTTCTGCTCAAGCCCTGCGAGCCGGATTTGCTGGTGGCGGCGGTGCGCGAGGTGCTGGCCACCGTGCCCCCACCCCCACCCGTGCCGGAGCCGGCCGAGGTGGAGAGCGGCGAGGAGGAGGTGCTCAAGCTCTACAACGAGCGGCTGGTGCGCAAGCTGGAGCAGAAGATGCTCGAACTGGAGCAGGAGATCGACGCCCGCACCAAGGCTGAGGAGGTGCTGCGCCGCAGCGAGTCCAACTACCGGCAACTTTTTCACTCCATCCGCGACGCCATCCTCGTCTCCGATATTGATCGTCATATCGTCAACTGCAACCCTGCCTTTTTTGACCTGTTTGGCTACGGTTTGGAGGAGGTGCAGGGGCGCAAAACCTTAATGCTCTATGACGATACCGAGCAATACCCGCAGCTCGGCGAGGCATTGAGCGCGCTTATCAACGACCCCAGCCAAATCCACCAGATCCGTTTCCGTAAGAAAAACGGTGAGATCTTTCCCGGTGAGGTCAATATCTTCCGTCTTGTCGACGAGCAGCAGCGCATGACCGGCTATGTTGGCCTGATCCGCGATGTCACCCAGCGCAGCCAGGCCGAAGCCCAGCGGCAACAGTTGGAAGGGCAGCTGCGGCAGGCGCAGAAGATGGAGTCCATTGGCCGGTTGGCCGGCGGCGTGGCCCATGATTACAACAACATGCTCAGTATCATTCTTGGCTACGCCCAGATGGCGCTCAATAAGAGCCAACAGGGCCAGCCGCTGCACGACTATCTCATGCAGATCGTCGATGCGGCCCAGCGTTCGGCGGAGATGACCCGCAAGCTGCTCGGCTTTGCCCGCAAACAGCCGATCATCCCCCGCGAGGTCGAGCTGAATCAGACCGTGGCCGGCATGCTCAAAATGCTGGGGCGGCTGATCGGCGAGCGTTTTCAACTGCTCTGGCAGCCCCAGGAGGAGTTGTGGCCGGTGCTGATCGATCCGTCGCAGGTCGATCAGATTTTGGCCAACCTCTGCGTCAATGCCCGCGATGCCATGTGCGAGGGCGGCACCATCCGCATCGCCACTGCCATGGTTAGCCTCAAGGAGGGCCGCCGCCTCAGCCACGGCCGCCTGCCCGCCGGCGACTGGGTGGTGCTGAGCGTGGCCGATGAGGGCTGCGGCATCGAGCCCCTGGTCCAGGAGCAGATGTTTGAGCCCTTCTTTACCACCAAGGAAGAGGGGCATGGCACCGGGCTCGGGCTGGCTACCGTTTACGGTATCGTGCAGCAGAACAGCGGTTGCATCGATGTACGCAGCCGGCCGCTGCAAGGCACCACCATCTCCCTCTACCTGCCACGCTTACAGAGCAGCCGTCAGGAGTCGGGCAAACCGCAATTCACCATCCCACGCGGCCAGGCTGAGACCATCCTCCTGGTCGAGGATGAGGAAGGCATCCTGCAATCCACCAGTGGGCTACTCACCAGTCTGGGCTACACGGTGCTGGCTACCACCCGGTCCACCGAGGCCATCCGTCTGGCCCATGCCGAATCCGCCAACATACACCTGCTGCTCACCGATGTGGTGATGCCGGAGATGAGCGGTGAGGAACTGGCGATGCTGCTCCGCACCTACTATCCGCAATTGCCCTGTTTGTTCATGTCCGGCTATGCCGACTGCCTCTCCGCCCAGGTCGCGGAGTTGGCCGCCGGTCCTTGCATCCGCAAACCCTTTTCCATCGAAGAGTTAGCCGCCGGGGTCCATGGGGCACTGCATCGCCAGCCGCACTGAACCAGGTGCTGTGTGCATAAAAAAAGCCGTCCCAGCCCGAAGTGGGCAAGGACGGCTTTATTGTTGTGATCAAGTCGCTGTGGCTGCGATCAGATTTTGAACTGCGCCACCATTTGCTTGAGATTGTCCGCCACCTTGGACAGATCCTGAGCACTGACCTTCACCTGGCTACTGGCGGTGTTCATCTCGTTGGCGCTGTGGTTGACCGTGGCGATATCATTGGCAATCTCGGCGGAGACCGCCGAACTTTGCGACACGTTCTCGTTGACCTCGCCGATACCCTGGCTGGCTTGGTGGACGTTGTCGGCAATCTCCTTGGTGGTGGCCGACTGCTCCTCCACCGCTGCGGCAATGGTGGCAACGATCTGGTCGACATCGGTAATCACCGAGCTGATCTCGTTGATCTCCTTGACGGTGACACCGGTGGCCTGCTGAATGCCTTGAATCTTATTTTTGATATCCAGGGTGGCCATGGCGGTCTGCTTGGCCAGATCCTTGATTTCGTTGGCCACAACCGCAAAACCCTTGCCTGCCTCACCGGCACGCGCCGCCTCGATGGTGGCATTGAGTGCCAGCAGATTGGTCTGCTCGGAGATCTCGGTGATCGCCTCGGTGACCTTGTTGATCTCATCGGCGGCGCGGCCCAGTTCATTGACTCGCTCCGAGGCAACCTGCGACTGCTGCACCGCCTTGGTGGTAATCTCTTTGGCCTTACCTGAGTTTTGGGCGATTTCGGTGATGGTCGAGTTCATTTCCTCGGCTGCTGACGCGACCATGTTGACATTGACTGCCGCCTGTTCCATGGCTGCGGCTATCGAAGTCTGGTTGGCGCTCATCTCCTCGGCGGCAGCCGCCACCTGGGCGGAACGGGAGGCCGTGGCCTCGGCACCGGAGGACATCTGGTTGGAGATGGCAGCCAGTTGCGAGGAAGAGTCATCGACTCTGGTCACCCCTTGTTGTATCTCGCCAAACATGCGTCGCAGATTTTTGGCCATGTCGTTGAGCGACTGGGCCAGCATGCCGATCTCATCCTTCTGATTGACATCCATGGTCTGGGTGAGATCACCACCCGCCATGGCCTTGGCCAGGTCGACACCCTTGAACAGCGGTTTGGTAATCAACCGGGTGAGGATGAGGCCCAGAGCCACCGCCAAGGCAAAGCCAATCACCAGACAGACGATGGTGATCAGTTCGCCGCGTTTGGCACTGGACTGAGCAGAGGAAACCGAAGCGGCTGCGCTCTCTTCGGCTTTCTTGACGATCTTGTCGATGGCGATAAAGGTGTTTTTCTGGTACTGCTCGCCGTCCTCCAGGAGCAGTTTGTTCATTTTCACGAACTTAGCATTGGCCTGGTCCGCCAGTTCGGCCATCTTATGGACCACCTCAAAAACCTGTTGTGATTTCTTGTACAGATTCTTCTCGGCAATCTCCCGAGCTTCCTCAGGTTTGCCCGCCTCGATCAGCTTTTTTACCTGGGCAGTATCCTTGTGCAGGTCGTCATGGATGGGTTTCAACTCTTTGACCAGAGCCACCATCTGCGGGTTGGTGGTATCCATGTTGCTCATCCATTTGCCCAGGGAACAGGCCGTGGAGTCGGTGCCACCGTCAAAGGAGGTGTTGAAGGTGAGCAGTCGGCCGACCTTGGCCAACAACGAGTTGTGGGCGATCTCAAAATCCGCCATGTTCTGCTTCATGACATTGGGGCTAAGCAAGTCCATGGCGATCAACTCTTTGGAGATCTCGACCGCCTGGTTGTTGACCTCCACCCACTTGGAGATATTGCTGCTGAAGTCCTGCCATTCGCTGGTCACTTCCTTGGCAATGGGCAGGGCGGTGAATTTCTCCTTGGCCGCCCCGTAGACCTTACGGGCTTCGAGCAGGGTCTCATGTGCGTAATTGCGTTGCTCTCGGGAGGCATAAGGGGTGAGCAGGGAGCGCATCAGCGAGGCAATGGCAGCAGCCTGGCTTTTCACCACCAGAATGTTCTGCACAGCTGGAAGATTTTCGGTCCCCAGCTTTTCTACGTCATGGCCCAGTTCACTCTGTTGTCTGATGGAGAGCAAGCCCACCAGCACAATGATGAGGGCGGTTGCCAGAAAGCCCCCCACCAATTTTATCCCCAGCCTGAAATCGTTCATCCCTCTCTCCTTGGTATTGTTGGTTTGGATCTGCCAACTCAGTGCATTCTGACAGTCCCTAATGGTATAGCTAGTTTGTTATACCTTGATTTGTTTCGATTATCAGGAAAGGGGCTGGGGGAGTCAAGGGAAAAGGTGGTAAAAATCGAGTGCCAACAAGAGACCACCAAGTGGGATAGTTGTCAGGTTGCAGTATGAAAAAGCAAGGGCCGCAAGGCCTTGGTGTCAGCGGCGTGGAGCGTGCAGGGCCAGAGCGATGTTGGCAACAAAGATGATGAGTGCGCCGATCCATCCACCCAAGGCAAGCGGTGGGTCAGCCACCAACAGTGGGCCGAGCAGGGCGGCGATAAGAATGCGGCTTGAGGAGATGACCGCCCCTTCCACGGCGGTAACGTAGAGGAATCCATAGGTGAGTAGATACTGGCCAGCGACGCCGGCCAGCGAGCAGGCGAGCAGAAAGGCCAGGGCCAGAGGACTTGGCGTGATCAGGCTATCGCCCATCAGCGGCAGCATGATTAGCGCACCCGGCCCGAACATGAACAGCAAAATGGTTTGCGAGTCGTGATACTGGCGGCTGAGGTTAAGGTAGAGGATGGCAAAACCGGCAAAGATGCCTGAAAGGAGTCCCCACCAGCTTGACCCATGTATGCCGCTCAGGCCAGGCGCTAAGATCAGCCAGATACCGATGGAGGCCAGTACCACGATGATCACAGCCATAAGATCGCGCTGATTACGCAGGAAGATCCAGGAAAAGAGGGCCACGAACAGGGGATAGGTCATGTTGAGGATATTGGCCTCGGCAACACTGCCCACATCCACTGCCTTGTAGAAGCAATAGACGGCAATGGTGTTGGTGACGGTGCGGCCAATAATGAAATGGGCCTGATGCAACTGCGGCCGCTGGCCGCGCCACCACATGCTGGTGGCCACGATGATAAAGCCCAGCACAAAGCGGGCAAAGGTGTACATCGAGGCATCCAGGTGCACCAAGGGCTGGCCCCAGTGGATGATGGCGGTGGCCAGGTAGAAACAGAGCGCCGAGCCGAGCACCGCCAGGCCACCGAACAGCCGTTGCCGCTGGGCATCATGTTGGAGCAACGCACGCATGATAAAAGAGCGATCCCGGGAAGGGAAGGTGGTTCAGACCTCAGCCGTGGATGCAGGCGTGGACGTGCCGCCAAAGACCCGGCAGGCCAGGATGCCGGCCTCATAGAGGGCAAAGAGCGGCAGGGCGACCAGCACGGTGGCGGTGGGGTCGCCGCTGGTCAGCAGAAAGGCAAGGACAATGATGGCCAGGGAAAAGGCAAGTCGTTTACTGCTGAAATAGCTGGCCTTGATCAAGCCGGTCCGGCTGGCCATCACCATAAGAAAGGGAATTTCAAAGGCCAGGCCAAAGGCCAGCACCATGCGGGCGGTGAAGCTGAGATACAGTCCCAACTTGAGCTTGGGAATGAGGGTTGGCCCGGCATAACTCATGAAAAAATGGAGCATGCGCGGCAGGGCCACGAAATAGGCAAAGAGAGCGCCGCCGCTAAAGAGCAGGCTGGCCCAGGCGAGGATGGTGCGGATGGTGCGCTTTTCCTTTTCGGTCAGCCCTGGAGCCACAAAAAGCCAGAGTTGATAGAGCATGAAGGGCAGGGAAACGATGAGCCCGGCCAGCAGCGAGAGCTTGAGATAGCTGAGAAAGGCCTCGGTCAGCTTAGTGTAGACCAATTTGCCAAACTGGGGATAGGCACGGTAGAGCGGGTCAATGCACCAGGCCGCCAGCTGATCCTTGCCGAGGTAGGCCACGGTGCTGGTCAGGACCAACACCAGTACGCAGCGCAGCAGCCGCCCTTTGAGTTCCTGGTGATGGGGCCGGAACTGCTCCAGCGCATCGAGCATCATCGGGTGCTGTCCTCGACCGGCGGTGGTGTTGTCGTGGTGGGCAGGGAGCGCCGCGAGGCCAGTGGAGAGGTGGTGTCCTTGTCCGCATCCAATACCGGGGTCGGCGTGGCGGTGTTTTCCCCGGTGGCCGGAGCAACCGGCTGGAGCTCCGCTTCGATGATCTCCTCCTCACTCTGTTTACCGCGGCCCGAGGCCGGGTGCCAGTGGGCGGGATCGGAATCGATCATCTTTTCTTTCAACTCCTCAGCGGTGGCGCGAAGTTCCTTCTGCACCGAGTTGAGTTGCTCTTCCTCCTCAGTGAGGTTCTCCTTGAACTGATTGAGGGTTTTTTTCATCTCCATCATGCTCTTGGCCAGGGTGCGTGCCAGGCCGGGGAGTTTTTCCGGACCAATGACGATCAGGGCCACGGCAAAGATGACGATCATTTCTGGAAGGCCGATTCCAAACATAGAGAGGTACCGCAAGAGGGTTGGTCTGATGGGGCGGGGTAATAATGGGCGGAACTCTACGGGATTTGCCCGGTGGTGTCAAGCCAGGTGGATTATGGCCGTCGCCTCGGTTTGCGCAGGCCATCGAGCAGATGCCACAGGGCCAGGATGGGATGGGAAAGGAGCATGCGTGGCCCGCTATAGCGCATCACCGCGTGGATGCGTTGCCGCTGCTGAGGCGTGTAACAGTGGATCAGGCAGTTGCCGCAGGTGGGCTTGGTCGCCTGGAAGGGGCAGTGGTGTAAACGCTTGCGGGCATAGGCCAACAGCTCGGCGCAGTCGGGACAGAGGTGCGGTGGTTGATGATGATCGCGGCAGTAGCGGCGGATCATCGCCTCCACGGTGCGGGCTTCACGCCGCAGGCGGGATGAGGTGAATGATGTGTCCACGGATACCCTTTACCAGAATTGTGGGTGCATCAAGCTCTGGCAGCACCGCGCTGTTCCTCGCAGGGTGGCCAGGGTGCCGGATTGCAGATCCTGAGCCATCCAGGCCTCGGGATAGGGCAGGGGAAAGGGCGGGGTAACCGCATGGCCGCCGGCAAAGCCCAAGCGTTGGTAATAGCGTGGATCCCCCAGCACAAAAACCGCTGCCGTACCCGAGGTGGCCAGCATAGACAAGCCCTGCTGCACCAACCGGGTTCCGAGACCACAGCGTTGTCGGTTGGTGGCAATGGCCAGCGGTGCCAGGATGGAGAGTGCGGGAGAGGCGCCTTCGTCAAGCTGCATTGCGCTGAACAGCACATGTCCCAGGATGCGGCCATCCTCTTCGGCAATCAACGACAGCCGAGGTTCTGCGGAGGTATCACCGAGCAGGGCGTAGGCGAGATTGGCAACAATCGGACCCTCGTCTTCGCCAAAAGCTGCCAGATGCAGGGCGTGCATCGCAGCCTTTTCGTGGTCACTGGATGGGCGAATAATCATGACGCGTCGGTGCCTGGTGTAGGGAAAGGGGAGAGAGTGATTGGTATTATTCCCTTAATTCCCGGAGGATGCAAGGGGTGGATGCGGCTCGTTGTGCATCTGCCTCGAAAGGAGGGTGTTACCGTCTGGTAGCTAAATGGTTGTCGAGCTGGCACGGTTTGGTAACGATTATGTGAGCTGTTGACCGCATGCTGTTGTAGTTGCCTGTTTCTGTCATCTGGTATGCGAATTGCCTTTGTTTTCTCCACATTGCGTGAGTCGTTGAGAGGGAAAACAACAGATCTCGAACCATCAACCAGCGTGAGGAGGGGCATGAGAGAGAGAAAACGAGGGAGACCAACGGGGCGCCGCAAGCGCGCTCCAGCATGGGGAAATGGCAACGTTGACGCCACTGGCAAAGGGAGGTGTCGATGAAATACTTGGCTCTTTTATCCGTTGTCGTGGTGATCGGTGTCTTTGCCAATCTGGTGAGCGAATCGAAAATGCTGTCCTACCTGTCCAGCGATCCCAAGGTGTGCGTCAACTGCCACACCATGACCGTGCATTACGAGACCTGGCAGCACAGTTCGCACCGCAACCGTGCCACCTGCGTCGACTGCCATCTGCCGCGCGACAGCTTCGTCAACAAAATGCTGGCCAAAGCCCGTGATGGCTATCATCACAGCGTGGCCATGACCTTCAAGACCTACGGCGCCAACCTGCGTATCAGCGACGATGCCGCCAAACGCATCCAGACCAACTGCATCTCCTGTCATGGCGAGGTGGTGTCGCAGATGCTGGAAAACAGCGCCCAATATGCCAAGGTCAAGGACAGCACCGTGCCCATGGGCCGTCGCTGCTGGGAGTGCCACCGGAGCCTGCCCCACGGCACCATGCGTAATCTGATGGCTACCCAAGAGAATTTCACGGTGCCGCCGCAACCACGATCATCCCTTTGAACAGGAGCTCATACATGAAGAAATCACCCATTGTCTTTACCCTCTGTGCGCTGGTCACCGTGCCCATGGTGCTGCTGACCGTCTCCATCCGCGAGAACAAGGCCGAGCAAAAGGCCATCGAAGCGGTACCGGCAATCAAGGACGGCGAAACCCGCGCCTCGGAATGGGGCAAGCACTATCCCCGCCAGTACGACACCTACATGCAGACCCGCAAGAGCGACAAGATCGACGACGTGCTCAAGGACGATTCGGCCATCGTCGTGCTCTGGGCCGGTTACCCCTTTTCCAAGGATTACAACAAGCCGCGTGGCCATTACTATGCCCTGGAGGACAACATCAACACCCTGCGCACCGGCGCGCCCACCGATGCCAAGACCGGTCCTCTGCCCACCGCCTGCTGGACCTGTAAATCCCCGGATGTGCCGCGCCTGATCAAGCGCGATGGCGAAAACGAGTTCTTCACCGGCAAGTGGGCCAAGTACGGCAACGAGGTGGCCAACACCATCGGTTGCGGCGACTGCCACGACAACAAGACCATGAAACTGACGCTGACCCGCGACTACCTCAAGCGCGGTCTCGATGCCGAGGGCAGCCTCAAGGTGGCGGATGTTACCCATCAGGATATGCGCTCCCTGGTCTGTGCCCAGTGCCACGCCGAGTACTACTTCAAAAAGACCGAGTGGGAAGACAAGGGCGAGAAGAAGACTGCCATGGTGGTCACCTATCCCTGGAACAAGGGGTTTGCCCCCGAGCAGATGGAAGAGTATTACGACAGCTACAACTTCAGCGACTGGACCCATCAGTTGAGCAAAACCCCGATGCTCAAGGCCCAGCATCCGGATTACGAAACCTTTGTCACCGGCGTCCATGCCCGCAACGGCCTGGCCTGTGCCGATTGCCACATGCCCTATGTGCGTGAGGGCGGCGTCAAATACTCCAACCATAAGGTGGGCAGCCCGCTGGATAACATCGCCAACACCTGCCTCAACTGCCATAAGGGCACGGAAAAAGAATTCCGCGCTACGGTCGAGCGCAAGTTGGAACGCAAAAATGAGTTGGCCCGCAAGGCCACCGATGTCCTGGCTCGGGCGCATCTTGAAGCCGCCAAGGCCTGGGAAGTGGGGGCCACCGAGGAAGAGATGAAGGCAGCGCTGCAAGATATCCGTCACGGCCAGTGGCGTTGGGATTACGCTGTAGCCGGCCATGGAGCCTTCTTCCACGCCCCGGAGGAAACCCTGCGCGTGCTGGCCGGTGCCATCGGCAAGGGACAGGATGCCCGCGTCAAGCTGCGCATCGTTTTGGCCAAGCATAACGCCGCCGAGTACGAGGCTCCGGATTTCTCCACCAAGGAGAAGGCACAGCAGGTAATCGGTATGCCCTATGCAAAACTGGTCGAAGAGAAAAAGACCTTCCTGAACGGTCTGCGCCAGGAATGGATCAAGCAGGCTGAGAGCAAGGGCATCTACGACCCGGAAAGCCGTAAGGAGATGATTTTCAAGGCTTCCTACAGCGATAAGTAAGCCTCTCTCGTCAACACAACAAAAAGGGCTTCGGTGGATTGACCGCCGAGGCCCTTTTTTTGTTCACCTCTTGCCGGGCTTGGGTTTGACTCCGCGCAGGGGCGGCGCAACCAGGGGATCATCGGGCCAGGAATGTTTGGGATAACGGCCCTTGAGTTCCTTTTTCACCTGCGGATAGGCCTGTTGCCAAAAGCTGGCCAGATCGCTGGTCACCTGGATCGGTCGTCGCGCCGGGGACAACAGGTGCAACAGCAGGGGCACCCGGCCGCCGCAGACGGTGGGCGTGGAGCTCAGGCCGAACATCTCCTGCAAACGTACCGCAAGGATGGGCGGGCCATCGAGCCGGTAATCGATGCGGATGCGCGAGCCGCTGGGTACGGTGATGGTCGGCGGGGCCAGCCAATCCAGGGCTTGCCGCTGCTCCCAGAGCAGGGGCGCCTGCAGAATTTCCTGCATGTTGAGCCGTGCCAACTGCTCCGCCCGGTTGATGCCGGTAAGAAAGGGTTCCAACCAACGAAGATCAGCCAGCAAGGCCTCATCACGCAGATCCGGCCATCCAGCCTCGGGTTGCCAGGAGCGCAGGGTGTGGATGCGCGCCTGGAACTGACGAGCTTCCCGGCTCCAAGGCAGGCAATCAAGGCCCATCTGGCTAATGCCCCTGAGCATGGCCTGCAACAGGGCCTGTTCGCCCACCTGTTCCAGCGGCCGTTCCTCCACCACAATCGACCCAAGACAGGTGCGACGCAGTGCCCTTACCCGGGCGGTGGTCGCATCCCAGGCCACCCCGTCCTCGTTGGCGAAAAGATGAGGATGGTGGGTTGCAATGTCGGCCAAATCGATGGGCTCGGCGAGATAGATGCGCCCTTCGCTCTGACCGCTGTCCGCCTGGGCAACGATGAGGTATTCGGAGGCAGCAAGAGGATCCGTGGGCAGCAGGCGCAGGCCCTGACCGCCGGCCATCTGGTAACGCTCGCGTTGACCCGGCCGCCGGCGGGCGATACGTTCCGGGTAGGCATGGATGAGCAAACGACCGATATCGCTTGGCTCGCTGGCCTGTTCGCCGCCGTGTTCGCGACCACCAAGCAGGCGTCGCCATTGTGCGGCTGCCCGGTCGATGCGGCGACAGAGTTGCGCATCCAGGCCCCGTTGCCGCAGGGGCTTGTCGCCATCGTGGCGCCAGAGGTGTAACAGCCGCAGCCGTTCACCAAGCTCAGCACTTACCTCCGCTTGCCGCAAAAGATCGCGTTCAATCAGCAGGGCCGCCACATCGCAGGCCAGGCCAGCAAGGCCCAGTGCTTGCCCACGCAGCAGCATGCATCCCAGGCGGGGATGCAGCGGCAGTTGCGCCAGTTTTTTTCCTTCCTGGGTGATGCGGCCCCGGTCGTCGATGGCCTGGAGGGAGTGCAGCAGTTCCCGGGCCTGGCGGAAGAGCCCTTCACGCGGCGGATCAAGCCATTGCAGGGCTTTGGCATCAGCCACGCCCCACAGGGCCAGTTCCAGGGCCAGAGGCGCCAGGTCGGCATTGACGATTTCCGGCGGATGAAAGGGGGGCAGGCTGTGATGCTGGGCCTTGGTCCACAACCGCAGGCAGTGGCCGGGGCCAAGGCGTCCGGCGCGACCGGCGCGCTGCTCTGCGGTGGCCTTGGATACCCGCACCGTTTGCAGGCGACTCAGTCCGCTGGCGGCATCGAAGCTCGGCAGGCGCGAAAATCCGCAATCCACCACGCAGGTGACCCCCTCGATGGTGAGACTGGTCTCGGCAATGGCGGTGGCAAGAATGATGCGGCGCCGGCCCTGGCTGTCGGGGAGGATAGCCCGGTCCTGCTCGTCGGCGGAGAGATCGCCGTAGAGCGGCAGGATCAGGCAGTCGGCACAGGCCGCGTCTGCGGTTAGGAGCTGCATGGTCTCGCGAATCTCGCCGCTGCCGGGGAGAAAGACCAGCAGATCCCCCTGATATTGCTGCACCATGCGGCGAACGCCCAGCGCGGTGAGGGTGCTGATACGTCCATCGGGCGGTCGGTCGAGATACTGGCAGGTCACCTCAAAGGGCCGGCCCTCGCCGACAATCACCGGCACCCCGCCCAGCAGTTGCGCGATGGGTGCGGTGTCGAGGGTGGCGGACATCACCAGCAGGCGCAGATCCTCGCGTAACTGGCAGAGATCCAGGCACAGCGCCAGGGCGAGATCGGCATGCAGCGAGCGTTCGTGGAACTCATCAAAGATGATCAGGCCCACATCCTCAAGGGCACCATCCTGCTGCAAGCGCCTGGTGAGGATACCCTCGGTGACCACCTCGATGCGCGTCTGCGCCGAGCAACAGCGATCAAAACGCACCTGGAACCCCACCTGTTGCCCCACCGGTTCGCCCAGCAAACTGGCCATGCGCCGTGCCGCCGCCCTGGTGGCCAAGCGGCGCGGCTCCAGCATGAGGATTTTTTTATGCGCCAGCCAGGGCTCCTGCAACAGGGCCAGCGGCACCACCGTGGTCTTGCCGGAACCAGGCGGCGCGCTCAGCACCGCTGAACCGTGGGCCAATGCCTGACGCAATGCTGGCAACACGCCGTTGATGGTAAGGTGGGGTAAGGTAAGAGAGGAATGGCTCATGCAAGTGGAAGATGCCTGCGTAAAAACTTGGGAAATGATCGTGTCTGGGGAAATTTCTGCGCTCTTTTTCAACCCAGCGGGCATGAAAAGAGGTATGGTGCGGCCATCGCGGGGTTCCTGCCTGGTGCCCCCATTCGCACGGGAGGACCACCGATGAGCGTATTGCCACCGCCAGTTTCCGCCGCCGAGGTGCAGCGGCAACTGGATTTCGCCTGCCGTGCCCATGAGGACGGGCATCTGCCCCAGGCCCTGGAGGCGTACCAGCAGCTGCTGGCCACCCTGCCGGCCATGGCCCTGCTGCACTATAATCGTGGTCTGGTGCTCTATGAGATGGCCGAGTTCGAGCAGGCCCTGCCGGCCTTTGTCCAGGCCGACCACCTGGCACCCGAAGATGCGGATACCCTGTTCAACCTGGCCCTTTGCCAGCGCAAGACTGGCCATGCCGCCAACGCCATCGCCACCTACCTGCATCTGCTGGAGGTGGAGCCCAGCCATATCGACGGCCTCTACAACCTCGGCGGCTGCTATCTCCATCTCCACGACGACGCGCAGGCCAGGGATTGCTACCAGCGGGTTTTGGTGCTGAGTCCCAACTATCTCTCTGCACTCAATAATCTGGCTTATCTCCATCACCGCGCCGGCGAGATGGAGGAAGCGATCAACCTCTATGGCCGGGTACTGGAGCAGCGGCCGGAGGATGCATCGGTGCGGTATCTGCTGGCAGCCCTGCTGGAGGTGCCGCTCGAGGAAGCACCCGAGAGCTATGTGCGCGATTTTTTTGATGCCTTTGCCGAGGATTTCGAGCGCAGCCTAGTGGAGGATCTGCTCTACGACAACCCGCACCAACTCATGGGCTGTTTGGGCCGCTCAAGCGTTGCCGCCACCGCTTGCTTTCAGCATGGTTTGGATCTGGGTTGCGGCACCGGTCTCAGTGGAATGGCCTTCAAGGGGCGCACCCTGATGCTCGATGGCGTCGATCTCTCCGCTGCCATGCTGGCCCAGGCGCAGAGCAAGGGCTGCTACCATCATCTGCACCAAGACAGCATCGATCATTTCCTGCACACCACCGGCGAACACTACGATCTTTTTCTCGCCACCGATGTGTTCATCTATGTGGGCAACCTTGTGCCCATCTTCACCGCTGCCCATGATGTCGGCTGCAAGGGAAGCCTGTTTTGTTTCTCCACCGAACACCTGAGCGTGCCGGGCTTTCGCCTCATGCCCACCGGCCGTTTTGCCTATGCGCCGGGTTACATCTATGAGATGGCCGGGGCTACCGGCTGGCAGGTGATGCGAACCGAACCGACCCAGCTTCGTCGCGAGCGTGAAGGCTGGATCGGCGGTGATCTGTGGATTATGCAGCGGTTGGAGCTGGGCCTCGACGCGACGTGTTAACGGGCCGGTAGCGGTTGCAAGTACGGCCCTGTGCCGCCATGGCACTCGGCCTCCACCTGGCTGGACAGCAGGTTGCGCGGCTGGGTGTTGTAGCGCGAATCGAAATAGACCAGCTCCACCGTTTCGCGGATATTCTCGATGGGCAACTGCTGCCCCCGGCTGGTTTGCATTTGCAACAACTCTTCCTCGGCGGCAATCGGCGTGACGCCGCGCTCGCGCATATCGGCGGTGGCGGCGAACAGCTCCCCCACCAGGCGACAGGTCGCTCCCTTGGTCGGTTCGCTGGGCTGGGGCGGAGCAGGGCTGCTGGGCATGGCCGGTTCGACCGGTGCCCCGTAGGTGGATTGGTCGGTATAGACTGGTTGCGCCGGTGCCACCGATGACGACGGGTACACGGGCTGCGTCGGCGTAACCGGCCCGGAGGCGCAGCGACTCCAGATGACTTGCAGCCCGTCCTTGGCTTCGCCGGGTTGCATGCACCAGCCCATGTCTTGCAGCCGGCGGGCGTTTTCCTTCATCTCCGTGCAGGCCTGATCCGCAGTCGGCCCCACCGTATCCCAACAGAGCCGGGTCAGGGCCTGATCGCGATCAATCAAGCCCTGCACCTCTGTGCTGATCACCGCAATGGTACTGGCCTGTTCCCTCGGCGATACCGGTACATTGCGGCCATAACGGGGATCGTTGACACTGGATGAGGTCGGCGGCACCGCCCTGGTGTGCCCCTGCGAGGCCTGATCCAGCGCGTCAAGGGCGTTGTTGCGTCCCGGTGCTGCTGGTGGTGTGGTTTTCTTCTCCTGCGGAGCGTTTTTCGGCGCGGCCACCTTGGGCAGGGGCTTCTTG
Organism: uncultured Desulfobulbus sp.; assembly: GCA_964639845.1. Classification (GTDB taxonomy): domain Bacteria; phylum Desulfobacterota; class Desulfobulbia; order Desulfobulbales; family Desulfobulbaceae; genus Desulfobulbus. The sequence continues at coordinate 202,363 of CAZXHS010000008.1, forward strand.
GGTTTGAGAAAGAGAAATCCCGATTCGCTGCCCTTGGTATAGCTGAGGATGATACTGGTGACCTCACCGGGCCATGTGAACATCTCCCCACCCTTCTGATCGACCTTGATCGGCTGGCCGTAACGGCTGGTGGCCTCATCCTTGATCGCGGCGTAATTCTTGGCCCCGGCAAAGAGCAAAATTACCCCCTGCAACCGTTCCTGGTTAAAGGAACAGTGGATGCCGCTCAGCGTTGCCTTGCCAAAACGCATGTTAGCGTTTTGCAGGGCATAGAGCGAAGCACCGCTGCCGTCGTTTTCCTTGGTCAGCACCAGTTGTTTGCTGCGCTGCAACTCGGTGAGATTGGCCCCCCAACGCATGTCCAGAAAACCGTTAGGCTCTTTGGGCGCGGCCTGCGCGGTCGCGATCAGGCTGAAGGCAGTGAGCAGGAAACAAAAAACAGCCGCAAGCGTTTTCATGGCGATATGTTGCTGGGGTTAATGGCGGGGCAGGGTGCCGGGGCTGACCACCTGGGCGATGCGTTCGGCAGCGGTCTTGGAAAGCTGCGGCGCATGTTCTCGCAGCCAGGCCAGCAGGTCGGATTTTTTGATGCGCTCGGGCTGTTGTTCGTCGGCCAGCAGTGCCTGCCAGCAGGCCAGGGCGATGTGCAATTCCGGCGCAAAGCAGGGATGCTGCGGCGCCAGCACCACCGTCTCTTCGCTTGCCGGTGCATTGGAGGTTTGCGCACGGGACGCCTGACACCCACAGGAGGCTCCGGCCTCGGCAGCATCGGCAGTCTCGCAGCATGCCGCAGCCGAACCCTTGCCGTGCTGCAAGGCCTCCACCTCATCAAGCCGGGCATAGAGGCGGGCGGGATTCAACCCGATCATGCTGGTCTCGCCCCACTCATCCCCCACCATGTTGCTGATCCGCACCAGCTTGCCCTTGGCGTTGAGGCAGGGATATTCCGCGGCCACCTGCAAGCGGTCGCCCCGGCCGTGAATGAGGGCCAACACCTCCTGGTGCGGCCGCGCCTCAAAGAGTTCGTGGAAATTGGGCTCGACATTCTTTTTCTTCTTTTTTTCACGAATGACCAGCACGTTGGTGAATTCATACCACAGGGCCAACTTTTCGCGCATGGCCATTTCCACCAACTGATCCATGGTTTTATGCAAACGCTCGCCCAGTTCCTTGATGTAGATGCGTTGATTATCCGAGTTGCTCATCGTTTTGCCTTGTGCAGTGAGATGGTTTGTATTGCTCCGTCCCCAGGGTACTTTCCAGGCGCGACAATAGCAAGGCTGGCCGGTGCAGGGCAACCAAAATCAATACCCGCAGGGCACCTGATAAAGGTGAAAGAAACTCGGGGTGTTGCAAGAGGATGCTTGCGTGGCAAGAGCTTTGGGCTGACGGGTTGGTTTTGAGGGATGATTCTGATAAGTTGGGCGTGTTTCGTGTGTTGTGAATTATTGCAAAATCGGATGGATATAGGTATTGGTTGAGGTGGTTATTGTTAAGTAACCCTTCTGTTTGGCGGTTATTGGTTTTTGATTCTCATTTTCTTCGAGAGTGAGGAGATAAGCCAGGAGTTAGTGAAAATATGCATTCGCCTCCATGATTTGAGGCGGCGCGGAGAAATACGGTTTTTTGGGATATCCTTCAAAACTGCATGATAGCCAGTGAGCTGAAACCCAAAGATAGAGATCAATGGATTTTCTTAGGCTGGAAATACTGAGTGATAACAAGAGACTGAATAGTAACTGTTAGCCTCATTGGAGAGAGCCTTGACAAAATTTCCACCGATGCCGGATTACATTGCTGCAACTGCGCGTCGTTATCTAATTGATGACAAGGGAAGCATGGGCAAGTGGCTAGTCCAGGACAATCTAGACGAGTTGCGTTTGTTTCGCGGAACGCTAGAGGAATTCATCGAAGAAGAAGAGGCAAGAGAGGTCGCGGCGCTCGAAAAGCATGCCAGAGGGGCAGGCGACGGTGAGTTTTGGGCAGAACACTATCCGTACCAGTGGCAACAGATCATCGGGAGTCAGCTTAGGAAGTCCTTTGTTGTTTCGCTTATGTCTCTGGCTGAGTTCCATCTGGGGCTTCTTTGCCGAGATGTGGCTGCTGTAACAGAGTCAAAGATCACACATGAAGATTTAAAGGGTTCCTTGTTCATACGTGCGAAGAAGTTCCTCGAAACATTTGCGCAGTTCGAGGCACCATCGCAGGCCCAATGGGAGCTCATTGGAGATCTCTATGCTCTCCGAAATAGCATTGTTCATAATGCTGCCCTTGTTGATATCGACCGTCACTGGGGTAGATTGGAGGTGTTTATGAATAGGGCGCCTGGCATATCTGTTCCATCTGCGGGGATGCTCCAAATGGAAAAAGAGTTCTGTGCTTTTGCTTTTGATGGGGTTAACTCTTTTTTTGAGATTCTCCACCAGCAGTATGTGGGTCTGTGTGCTCGAATTGAACGCGCAGGGGGGTAACCATTCGCTTAAGCGGAACAATAGGGGACGGGCGAACAATAGGGGACGCACCACGTTTTTTTGGGGGGAGCTCAGGAATGAGTATCGGGGATACCATACTAAATTCCAACACTAACATTCTGCGGGCAGGCCGCAGATGTTTTCGTTGGGCTCTTGAGGTTGAAATGCTATTGAAATGGATGTCCCTTCTATTCATTTTTTTCATAAGTGGGTGTTTTAGAATTCCTGCAAATGTTACCCCTGTCAGCAATTTTGATTTAGAGAGATATTTAGGGAAGTGGTATGAAATTGCCAGACTAGATCATTCGTTTGAACGAGGATTGACCAGAGTAACGGCAGATTACAGCCTTCGCCAAGATGGTGGCGTCAGAGTGCTGAACCGTGGTTACTCTGAACAGGAAGCCAAATGGAAGGAAGCTGAAGGCAGGGCCTACTTCGTTAAACAGGCAGATCAAGGATATCTGAAGGTCTCATTTTTTGGTCCATTCTATGGTGCGTACATAATTTTTGAACTTGACCATGGAGGGTATCAGTATTCAGTCGTGAGTGGTCCTGACAAATCGTACTTGTGGATTTTGGCTAGAGATCCTGCAATAGACGATAAACTGAAAAAGGCCCTTATAGAGCGAGCGACAACGCTTGGCTTTGATACAAGCAAACTCATATTCGTCAAACATCTGTAGGCGTTCAACCAAGCAATGCAGTCAATCGGCTGCTCCGTCGGCTGGATTGACTGCATTAGGCCTTTGTTGGGGATGCTGTATCTGTGGATTGATCTTGCAAATGTAATGAGAGCATATGAAACGGATAACTGGGCAATATATGGTCTGCATGTGGGTTCTCGTGCTGCTGGTAATGACCGCGTTACCATGTTCGAGTGTCTCTGCGGAAAAAATAGTACTGGTCAGTTCTCAAGATACGAAGGAGTCATTGTACGGCAAGTGGCTTAATTTGATCTATACCGAAGTCTTTCGACGACTTGGTTATGAGTTCGAATATGTGGGTTACCCTGGCGGGCGCGCCCCCGTCTTGGCGGAAGCCGGGGAAGTTGATGGAGAAATTCATCGCGGCATTGATTATGACTCAAGTTTCGGAGTTGCTCTAACTTGCTGTTGTTAAGTTTTTAATTTGCGC
>CAZXHS010000009.1:0-161845 GCA_964639845.1 uncultured Desulfobulbus sp.
TGGATTCGCTCCAAAAACTCACGGATAAGGTGAAAGGGTTCTTTCGTCATCCTATTATCAAATACACCGAAATGTTCGGCGATTTATGCACTGATTAATATTTAAAAATATTCTAAAAAAAAATTTTAATATTAATTAAATCTCAAAATCGTTATCGTTTTTTCTTATTTTTTTAATTAGCATATATAGGTCACTATTTCTTAATAAGTAATATGTCATTATAAAGAATATAAAAATAAATATTGACAAATAAAAATTATTAACAATAATATTGAACAATGAAAAAAATACTACGATTATTAAAATTAATAAATTTTTATTATAATTTGTAAAAGATTCAAGAACTAATAACTTTCTGATAATTACAAAAAATCCGAAAAACAGAGATAAAATATTGGTAAACAGTACAGACCAAACGGCTCCAATTGCTCCAAAAAAATAAGCACCGCTATACAATAAAGTTAAAGAAGTGCATAGGATAAAAATATAACGATAAAAGTCGAGATCAGATCGCCTTGTAGCCAAGGCGAGAACTGCAGCTGAATCGCTTATGCAACGAATAAATGAAGCGACAATTAAAATTGTAACATACGGGGTAATAGCTATCCATGATTTTCCAAAAATCAACAAAACCAAATCATTGCTGAAGAGGGCTATGACGATGGTGATGGGTGCCATGATCATTTCAATGGAGAGCAAGTAATAAAGAAACCCTTTGCGAACCCTGTTCACATCATCTTGGACCTGGGCTATCATCGGTAAGGCAACTTTTTTAATGATTGGAAGAATTTTATATAATGGTTGCATTGTTATCCGATCAGCTAACTCATAATACCCCATAGCTTCAAGACCCAATAGTGGTGGGATAATGAATTTCGGCATTTGGGAATACACCATGAACATACTGTTAGTGCCCAATTGGTAAATACCATACTTAATAAAAGGTTGAATCTCTGTACAAGAAAAGTAAAATGAAGGCCTGTAATTTTTCATGCCAATGAAAAAAAATGTCAAACTTCGAAAAGAAAAATATAATAATTTGCCGTATACAAAAGCATCTACACCGTACCCACGTTTAGCTAACCAGATGCAAAGCACAGCTTCCAAAATGGTTCCCATGCCGTCAGTGATGCTAACAGCACGAAATTTCATATTTTTTTGAAGTAGATACTCGAATTGTGTCCCAAGCGGAATAAGAAGGAAGATAAATGTAAAGATCTGGATTGGCTTGGTTAGTTCAGGCGCATCAAAATATACGCCTATGAGAGGAGATAGCGCATATAGAAGAACAAAGGTGAAAAATCCAACGATTAAGTTCAGCCAATACAACGAACTATATTGCTTGCTGCTGGCGGTGATTGCAATGATTCCACTTCCAAACCCGGCATTGAGTGTAGTCATTCCGAGAAAATAAATAGTCATGAGCACTGCAATCAACCCAAATTCTGCTGGCGCGAGGTATCGAGAGAGCAGTGCAAACTGAATCATTTGTACTATGGCTATCACGCCATTAGAGATTCCGATCCATCCCCCACTTACGAATGCTTTTCGTGCCATTCCCATAATCAATAAAGCCTTGCGAAAACCGCTAATTCAAAATTATAGGAAAAACTATAGTAGTGGGGTAGGGGGAAATAAAATGTAGTGTGTGATTAGTCATTAATTTTCATTAAGGTATAGAATCGTTTCAATTGTTTTGAGAGAGTTGACAGGGCCAAGAAGCATAAGTAATCCTTGGTAGAAATTTTTTTAGAAAATATGAGAAGTGGTGAGATGATAGTATTTCTTTATGAATTGATTGACCTCATCTATGTGGAATTATATAAATTTATTGATATATTTAAAATTTAGAGAGTGTTAATATAAAAAACGATTCATTGGTTGATTAAAGAGATTGGTACCACCGGTAAGCCTGTCTGATACCGTCGAGGAGTTCCACTTTTGGATGCCAACCCAAATTTACTATATTTGATATATCCAATAGTTTTTGAGGAGTGCCGTCCGGTTTTGATGTATCAAAGACGATGTCCTGCTCAAAGCCGATCACTTCCTTTGATATGAGAGCCAAATCTTGGATAGTCAGGTCTGTTCCTGTACCAATATTAAAAAGAAAGTCCGTTTGTTTAGTCGAAGCGGTGAGAAGCGAAAGAGCCGCGTTCATGATAAAGACACAAGCATCTGCCAGATCGTCCACATGTAAGAATTCACGTTTAGGTGAACCGGTACCCCAAACAATCACCTTGGCATTGGCCGCTGCATGAGTGAGTTTTGTTGAGTCCTCATTCAAGCCAATTGCGTTCTTGATATCAGCAGGGATGAAACCAAAGCGCTGCTCATCGCGCTGTATTGCAGTCAAATCACCTTGCATCGCCAGTTTGGCCAGATGAAATTTGCGAATGAGTGCCGGCAGCACATGGGAATTTTCCAGGTTGAAGTTGTCGTTTTCCCCATACAGGTTGGTTGGCATCACCGGGATAAACTTGCAACCGTATTGCCGGTTGTAGGACCAACACATCTCGATGCCGGCAATCTTGGCTAGGGCATAGGCTTTGTTAGTCTCTTCCAGCGGACCGGTGAGCAGGTATTCTTCCTTAATCGGCTGCGGGCAGAGTTTGGGATAGATGCAGGAGGATCCGAGAAAAAGCAAGCGATCTACCTTGGCTAGGTAAGCGTTATGGATGACGTTGTTTTGGATGACAAGATTGTCATGGATGAACTCGGCGGGGTAGGTGTTATTGGCCTGGATGCCTCCTACCTTGGCTGCTGCCAAAAAGACCTGTCTTGGTTGTTCCTGGGCAAAGAACTCACTTACTGCCCGTTGATCCAGCAGATTCAAGCGCTCCAACCGCACTTTTTCTTTGGCCTCTGGGCCAAAGTCAGGGCTTGCTCGATGGATTGTACCGACAATGTTGGTGAATCCTTGTGCTAACAGTGCCCGAATAATGGCGCTGCCCACCATGCCGGCTGCACCGGTGACGAGGATTTTTTCCGTCTTTTCCATGAGGCGGCCTTATTCCTGCGGGGTGTTGACGGTGAATCCGGCGCGCATGCACAACTCTTCCCGCTTTGCTTCTTCCAAGTCTGCCTGCACCATTTCGCGAACCAGTTCCTGGAAGGTGATTTTGGGCTCCCAGCCGAGCTTTTCCTTACCCTTTGCCGGGTTGCCCAGCAGGGTTTCCACTTCGGTGGGTCGGAAATATCGAGGATCCACAGCAACAATGGTTTTTCCGTTGGCCAGGTTAACGCCTTTTTCTTCCAACCCTTCTCCGCTAAACTCAATGGCCAGTCCGAGTTCGCGGGCTGCCACCTGCACAAATTCACGCACCGAGTGTTGTTCGCCGGTGGCAATTACATAATCATCGGGCTGGTCTTGCTGCAGCATCAACCACTGCATTTCCACATAATCCTTGGCATGGCCCCAGTCGCGTAGGGCGTTGAGGTTGCCCAGGAAGAGGCAGTCTTGCATGCCCAGGTGAATACGTGCCAAAGCCCTGGTGATCTTGCGGGTAACAAAAGTTTCACCCCGCAATGGTGATTCGTGATTAAAGAGAATGCCGTTGCAACCGTAGATGCCATAGGCCTCACGGTAGTTGATGGTGATCCAGTAGGCGTAGATTTTGGCGCAGGCGTATGGAGAGCGCGGATAGAAGGGGGTTTTTTCTGTTTGAGGAACTTCCTGCACCAAACCGAACAGTTCGGAGGTGGAGGCCTGATAAAAACGGCTCTTCTTTTCCAGTCCAAGAATGCGGATAGCCTCAAGGATGCGCAGTGTGCCGAGGGCATCGACATTGGCGGTATATTCAGGGGTGTCAAAGGACACCTGTACATGGGACTGGGCCGCCAGGTTGTAAATTTCGTCGGGCCGTACTTGTTGAATGATGCGGATCAGGTTGGTGGAATCGGTAAGATCACCATGGTGAAGAAAAAAACGGCGGCCCTCCTGGTGAGGATCCTGGTAGAGGTGATCAATACGAGCAGTATTGAAAAGGGAACTGCGGCGTTTGATGCCATGAACTTCGTATCCCTTATGGAGAAGAAATTCAGCAAGATAAGCACCATCTTGACCGGTGATGCCTGTAATGAGAGCTTTTTTTTTCATAATTGTGGGATTAAAAACCCTGAGTTTAAGTGAGTAACGATTAAACAGTATACTTATTAACGACCAATCCAATGAGTTTGGTTTTATCGATTAATTGAATTGCAAGTTCACAATCACTATGTTTTGTTTTATCATTTTCCACCGTTAGCAAAACAGAGTCTATATATGGCATAAAGGCTAATGTATCAGCACCATCTAATATACTTGGAACGTCAAATATAATATATCTATTGTCATATCTATTTTTAAGTTCATTGACTGTTAATTCCATTTTATTGCTTCCGAGAATTTCTGTACTTCCGGTAAGTGTTTTTCCACCAGATATCACCGTTAATCTGTTTATGTTCGGACACACGATGAGTTTTTCAAAGGGCACATTGTCAAGAAGATGATCAGTGATTCCATAATCACTCTGATAGCCTAAGAGTTTATGAATCTGTTGATTCTTTAAATCACAATCCACAAGCATAACTGTCATGTCATGATCTTTAGCTATTGATAATGCTAAATTTATTGTCGTGGTGGTTTTTCCAGCACCAGAGCGTGGACTAGTAACAGCCAATGTATTCCAACCGTTTAGTTTTAATTTTTGTTGAATTTGTGTTTTGATTATTTTGTAGTAATCTGTTTCTTTTATTTGATCATTCCAGGTTATAATATGATTTTTTATAAGTATATCATGATTAATTTCTATAATTTTTGATGATGTATATTCAATTTTAACACCTTGATTGATTATGTTCATAAAATATTTGCCTCAATATTTATAATAAAAGCTAAAAATAAATGATAAATATTATTGTTTGCTTTCGATCAAAAGCCGTTGTGCTTCACTTTTCCACGGCATAGTTTTGTCTCCTTCAATTGATTTATGTAAATATTCGGAGGCAAAGTCTTTTTGACCATTGGCAGAAAGTGCGGCCCCAAGGTGATAATTCCAAAGCTGTTGTTGAGGGCTTTTCTCGACAGCCTCTGCCAGGAGATGTATCGCCTGTGTATGGTTACCCATTTTAAAATGAATCCAACCAAGGGTGTCGAGTACAGTTGGGTTTTCTCGATTCAGGAAATAGGCTGTATTTGCCAATTTGAGGGATGATTCCAACTCTTCTTTATTTTGAGCGCGTTCGCCAAGTAAGTAGGCGAGATTGTTAGCCGTGGCCCAGTCTTTGGGGAACTGTTGTAACGATCTTTGGTAGGTTTCGATAGCCTTTGTCGTATTGCCGCTCTGTTCGTAAAGCGCAGCCAATATGGCGTACGATTTGTTATCCTTGGGGTTAACCTTAATGGATTCCTCCAGTTTGAGAATTGCTGGTTCTTGTTTTCCTTGTATGGCCAGGACAGTCGCTAAATTGTTGTAAGGGTCATGCCAACCCGGGACGAGTTCCATGGATTTGGAAAAGAACTCTTCAGCTTTTGCATGCTCATGTTGGCTAAGAGCTATCGTGCCGAGCATGTTGTAATAAAATCCTGAATTTTCGTTTTTCTTAATTTTTTCTTCGCACAGAGATGAGGCATTGTCAGCCGCTTTGTTGCTCAGGTAAAGTTTAATCAATTCTTCATGGAGCAATAGTGAATCGGGCACTACTGCAATTCCTCTTTTGATAGCTGTAATGGCTTTATTAATATCTTTCGAGACCAAATAAAGATTTTTCAAATGGATATAGCCTAAAGCATTGTCTGGAAATTTATCTATAAATTTCGATAGTTGACTTTCTGCTAAGTCATATTTTTTTTGGATGGCATAGAGTTTTGCTAATTCCACATAGCCATTAATATCATCTACAGATGTCTCTATAAATTTAGTTAAAATTTCTTCTGAGGATGTGTAGTCCTTAGTTTGAACCAAAAGTCGAGCAAGAATAACCTGAATTTTTCCATTATCGGGTAAAGCCTTATGTGCTTCCCTCAATGTTGTAACAGCTAGCTCTTTTTGATTATTTTTTAAAAAAATTTCTGCAAGTTGAATGTATAACTCAGCAGTATTCGGACGTTCAGAAATAACTGTTCTATAACCAGAAATTGCTTCATCAAGTTTTTCATCCTTTAAATCTAATTGTGCTTTAATTAATAACGCTTGGGTACTTTTTTTGTTGATAGCTAAAACATGGTCTGAATAAATCCTTGCTTTATCGATATTGCCTGAATTGTAATACAATTGAGCAAGCAATGTGTTCGTTTCAATTATTTTTGGGTTCTCAGTATTCTTATCGAGTTTTAGGCAATCAAGAAAATGTTGTTCCGCTTGGTCATATTCTCCTTTTGAAGAGTGTAAGACCCCAAGCATGTGACGTATTTCAAAATTATCCTGATTGTTTTTGAGCCCCAACCCAAGCAATTCTTCTGATGCCTCTAAGTTATTTGTAGCGTTGAGTAATTGCGCTGAAGTTGTTAAGAAAGAGATATCATGAACTTTTTTTAGATAACTATCTTTAATAAACTGTATAGCTTCTTCCTTATTGTTATTTTTTAATAAAAATTTAGAATATGCCATTTTATGGTTAATGTTGTTTGGTTCTGACGCAAGCAGATCAAGTAACAACTTTTTAGTGTCTTCGCTTTTGCCTTGAATATCGTAAACATTAACCAACGCTGTTTTTATGGCTATCGATGACAGGTTTTCGTTTTTGGCTTTTAATAAAATATTTTCAGCTTCGTTGATCTTTTTTTGTTTTAAAAATGTATATGAAAGCAAAACGTATCCTTCATCGTTTTTAAATCCGCTATTAAGCAATGATGTAAGGATATTCTCGCATCCCGGAAGGTCGTTAGTTTGGAATAAGTATCTAGCTTTAATCAGTAAAAAATCGTAATTTGTAGAAAATGTATTTTCGAGTTCATTTATCTTGTCTTTAGCTTGGTCAAAGTTTTTTGTTATAAGCAATAGTTTAACAAACTCGATTTGTGCTGGTAAATTTTGAGGATTCATTTGTGTGGCATTGTATAAATCGCTATAAGCATTTCTTATGTTATTTTTGTGTATTTCTACTAAACCACGCATAAAAAAAGCGTCTGAAAATTTTGGATCAAGTTGCAACGCATTACTAAACTCAATCCTTGCTTTTACATAATCACCCTTATCAAAAAGATCTTTGCCATTTTTAAAATATTGTAACTTTTTTTCTTCTGGTGGTGTGCATGCTAATAAAGCAATAGATGATAGTATTATAACGAACAATTTATTGAAATGATGATTAGACATATATACCTTGATTAAGCTTTTTATTAAAAATTGTAGGTGGCATTCATTTTTAAAAAAGAAATTAAAAATATTTAAAATGCACCTTTTCTCGTTAAAACAATATGAATTGTTTTCAATAAAATAAGGAAATCATTTGATAAACTCCAGTTATCCAAATATTTACAGTCAAGCCTCACGACTTCCTCGAAATCATTGATTTTATTGCGACCGGAAACTTGCCATAATCCAGTGATTCCTGGTTTTGCAGAAATTCTTTTTAAATGTTCAAGCTTGTACTTGTCAACTTCCTCGACAGTGGGTGGGCGTGTACCAACCAGACTCATCTCTCCTTTGAATACATTGATAAATTGTGGAAATTCATCGAGAGATGTTTTGCGTAAAAATTTACCAAATTTCGTAATTCTTGGATCATCTTCCATTTTAAACATAAATCCCTTCATCTCATTTTTAAGGAGAAGCTGATTTTTCATGGCTTCAGCATTGTTGTGCATGGTGCGGAATTTATAGAGTTGGAAGATTCTTCCGTGCTGACCTTTCCGTAATTGTTTGAATAATATTGGGCCTGGTGAGTCTAGTTTGATGAGAATTGCAATAATTGGATATATAAACGAGAGAATTATAATGCCAATAAGTGAACCAATTATGTCAACTAATCTTTTGTAGAGTATTCCATTGGCGTTTATATTACTATTTTGTAAACAAATAAATGGTATTCCTTGATTGGATTCAACTGAAAGTGAATATTGATTTTCACTCCAAAGAGCTGGTAGGATTTTAACATGAATGCCTACTTTTTTACAAATATCAATAAGTGGAGATATCGTTATATTTTTATTTCCACTTAATGTGAAGATTACTTCATCAACAGTCTGATTTCTGATAACATTTTTTAATTCATCAATTTTTCCAATTATTAATTCGTTATCAGATTTGCTATCTGTTAATATTCCTAGAAATTCATGCCCCCAACTAATTTGATTTATAAGCGTATTGTGTATAATTAACGACTTTTCTTCGTCGCCAACTATTAAAATTTTTCTTGATGTATTGTTGAATTTCGATTTTGATTTTATGTGTGATGAAAAAATTAATCTAAAAAGTGTTAAGGATATAAAAATAGTAGTGCTGAAATATATTAAGTATGATCTTGGTGTAATGTTGTCAAATAAATTTGATGCAATAACTAAAACTGAATAGTCCAATAAAGCTACTTTAAAAGTAGAGTATGATATGTCTAGAATTTTAGTTTTTACTTTATCACCATATAAACCTATTAGTCCAATGAAGTAATTGTTAACAAATATGAGTAAAACTATATAAAATAATTTTTCATTTGAACTTGGTAATGGTTCAACTCCAAAAATGGTTCCACCGTAGATAGTAATTTTAAGTGCTATGAACCCTGAGGCGATTACAAGAATCGCGTCTGAGATCATGAGGAAAAAATTTATCAGAAATACTTGCTGTTGTAGCATAATGACAGGAGCCCGTCAGGTTATAGGCCTATTTTGTTGCCTATTTTTATCCCCAAAAGATAAAAATCTATGACAAAAAAATGGAGGCTAAGGAGAGCAACCGTCAAAATGGCGATAACAATTGCAGCTACCTTGATTTTGCTTCGAGTTATTTTTGAAACTTCTTTTTGACTGAGTATCAAAGGGATGGTGCCGAGTACTGGTATATTAAACATGTTCTTTAGGGATTGTGTGCCTCTTATTGTGTCGTCTGTTATCTCTATTAATGCAGTAACACCAATTCCTGCTCCGCTCGCTAGAATGAATCCAACGAGAACTATGGCCAAACGATTAGGCTTGTAAGGCTTTTCAGGTGTTCTTGGTGGGTCGATTAAGGTGAAGCGTTCTCCTTTTTGCTCCTTTTCAAGGCCTTGAGCTATTTTAGCCTCCATGTATTTTTGCATGAGGTCATCGTATTTACTTTTAAGACTATCTCGATTTATTAGCAAAGTTCTGTATTCTTGCTCTACAAATGGAGTGGCATTAATATAATTCGTTAAAACGGCCTTTCTTTTTTCATAGAGTTCTATTTGTTTTTTAGTAGAGACGATTTCTGATTGCACACTTTGTAATTGACCGTTTAAATTCGAAAAAGCTGGATTGGTTGTTTTTTCTGACTTATCAATTAATTTTTGTGCTTCTATTTTTTCAATCTCACTTTTAAGGTATATAATGGGAGGATATTCATCTGTATATTGCGATCGTAGTCTGTTTATTTCAAGTTTAATTTTATTAACACGGTCATCTTCAAGTAATTTTGATGATACAGATGATAATTGTTCGCCTATGTTTGCCTCGTCCTTTTTTAAATTTTTCAATTTTTCATTTAGTTTATCAATATCATTATTAATTATTCTTACATCTTGAATATTTATGTTTAATATTTCAGGCAACTCATTTATGTGGTCATTTTTAAATTTTGATAATGCAGCTTCTACCAATTGCATATTTTTTTCAATTTTATTTTTTTCATCCTCAAAAAATGAAGATGCTTCAACTACCTGTCTTTCTCTTGATTTAATATTCTCTTCAAGAAATAACGAAGTTAAAACACTCGTAACTTGTTGAACTTTATATGGATCGTTCTTTCCTTGGAATGTCAGTGTAAATGCAACTGTGGCCTGTGACGGTCTTCCTGTTCTTTGGTCTATTACGTCAGCGCTAATTAATTCAACATTAATATCATCACGCATTTTACTTACTATTTCTTCTACTGTTTTTTTATCTATATCTTCTGTGTATAATGAATATTTATCAATTATTTCTTTCAATTTAATACTGCTCATTATCTTTTGTTTGATTTCCTGTAATCTTTTCTCGACGTAGCTAGTTACTGTTGTCATTACATATTGTGTCGGTATCTCTTGGTCCTCGACTAGTATTGTTGATGTCGACTGGTAAATTGGTGGTAGCAACATCGCTATCATTATAGCAGCTATGTTTGTCAGTAAAAATGGGATAAATAAATATAATTTTCTACGTTTAATGATGTTTATGACATTTTGAAAACTAATGATAGTTGGTTCCAATTTAAAATCTCCTATATTGTCAGTTGCTTGCTATTTTGAATTTTATATAAATATTTTATTTTTTTTTAATAAAATTTTTTAATTACATTAAGAATGAATTGATGTGTCTTGATTGATTAAAGGTAAATGATATTAATTGGTAAAATAATTATTTTTCTAATTATATAGATTGGTATATTTAATAATAAAAAAATATTGTATTAGAGTTCTGGTAGCGAACGATCATATGTATAAAAAAAATTAGTCAAGATATGTAGAAATATGGCCATTTATCATTCTTTTGATAAGTACGCTCAATGGTATAAAGAGAGAACTGTTGTTTCGTTACTCCATGGTGAGGTGAGAGATGGTATTATGTTTGAAAATTGAGGGAATTATATTGGCAAAGATCAAATATAATTTGTATTTTCAATTAAGTCTGATCTGGTCAGTGTTGATATTTACCCTTGAATTATTTGGATAGAATCAATAGTTGATTAGTTTTGCCTTGGTGTGTGCACATGAGTCCGGAGGAAGTGCGCAAATACGTTAGTGATCCTTTACTTGGATATATGGGCTGATGGGTAACGATTCGTGGATGATATATTGAAATATCAATTTTATGAGTAACACCGGGCAATAATCAGAGATCCGTGTTTCGCTCAACTCTGTTGCTCTTTTTTAACGAAGCGCTCGTTGTTTAAAGTCGAGTTTCTTCTCTCAGTTTGAGAGTGGCAAAAAGCTGGCAGGTCCGCATGCGGTTTCTGCGGACCATGCATGAAAAATAGGGGAGGCTTGCGAGAAAAGAAGGAACAGAAATATCGGCACTCCTCCGTCATGCAAATGTAGAAAGGTGATGTGATGTATGGTTATAGCTGAAAGAATTATAAAAAATACCACGCCATCAATTCGCCCTATCTTAACCGGCTTTGAGCACCTGTCAACATAAGTTCTCTCTTTTTATAGGCAAAACAGAGACTAATGAGCAAAAGCCCGGTATGTTATCGTTGTCATACCCCCCGTTACAGCCATGGGCCATGTTTCATGCTTGAGTGGCGCATTCTTGCAAAAAACTTTCTTCGCAGGAAAAGTAAATCCGGTTTTCCTCTGTTTTGATACGTTGCAATGACTCTCTCTGTTCTTGATATGGATCAACGACGATTGCGCCTTTATCAGCGATTTCGACAACAACAACGCTTTGCCTGTGAGAGCTCTCCGCTGACCGCCTGTCTCTGTGGGGTGGTGGCGCAATGGCTTGATCGACCCTGGGGCGAAGATGAGGTAGCCCTTTGGCTTGTTGGTGTAACTGCCAACTGCCCAACGGTGGCTGTACCAATGCTCTTGTTGGCGGCCCTGCACCGCGCGATTTTAACCGGTGATTCATGCATGCAATCATTGGCTGCATATTTTCCGACTGTTGGTGGCCGTAAACCAGCAAAGATTAATGAGTTGCAACCTTTGCTACGCCAAGTGATCCTTGCAAACCGGCCGCAGCTATCCACAGTCCTCACTGCCGCAACCGTGCAAACCAATGAAAGCAGACGCGGTTTATGCTGGCTGTTGCCGCTGCTGTACACCGGGTGGTCAGCAGTGCATCTGGTGGATCTTGGTTGTAGTGCTGGTTTGAACCTGGTGGCGGATCTGCGCAAGTATCAACTCCGTGGAACCGGGGCTGATGATGAAATGAGCCTTGGACAGGGAAGGGGAGAGCAGTTTGTTGTTACGTCCCACGGTAACTTTGTTGCGCCGATGCAGCGCATCTATCCTCAGGTGCTTTCCCGCCTAGGTTGTGATCGTCAGCCGTGGCTGCTGGAAACTCAAGCCGACGAATTGGGGTTGGCTTCTTTTGTCTGGGGTGATCAGGTGCATCGGTTGCGTATGCTACGCCAAGGTATAGCGGCCCTGCGCTCGGTGGAATCATCAGACGCACCAGTACGGTTGGTGTCGGCTGATCTGCCCTCTGATTTAGAGACGGTACTTGATCCGCATTTCATCGATAATGACCGAGATGCTGTCGTTCTCTACAACACCTATCTCACTTCTTATCTTTCCTGCAAAGGCCGTGATTTGACGTTGCGTGTCTCTGACTGGGCGAAGCGGCAAAAAGTACCGATTTTATGGCTCCAGTGGGAACCACTGCGGCAAGGGCCAACAACGGCTCCTACCATTGGTTGGCTGGCCTGGACAGCGCATTTGTGGACGCAGGGAGAAGAGCGCCGATGGCATCTGGCCTGGGTGCATCCCCACGGTAGCAGCATTATGTGGTTACCGGATTTAATTGATTGGTATGGTTTTTGGTGCAAATCATCTTAAAAAAACGGTAGTTCGGTTTATCGACAAGGAACAATATGTCTCCCTATTTTTACGCCCTTGGGGCAATTTTTTGTTGGGCATCCTTGCCCGCCGCCACCGGTTCTGCCTTGGATGGGCTATCTACGCCGGCTTTGCTGTTGTACAGTTTTGGCAGTGGCGCGACATTTCTCTATCTGCTTGATGTGGTGCGGCAGCGCTCCTGGAGGTTGTCAGTGCCGGATGGCAAAACAGTGCTGTTGGGGATTTGGGGTATTTTTGTGTACCACTGGGTTTATTATCTGGCCCTGGATCGGGCGCCCATAGCCGAGGCCGCTATTTTGGCGACCACCTGGTCCTTTTGGATGGTGGTTTTTTCGTCGATCCAGCGTTTTCGCAAGGTGACATTGCCGATTGCCGTCACCGCTCTGGTCTGTATGGTGGGCGCTGGCTTGGTGATCAGTGCTGGGAAAAACATTGCTTTTGAAGGACGATATTTGGCTGGATATGGCCTTGCTTTGAGTTGTGGACTGATTTGGAGCAGTTTTTCAGTGGGGCTGGCCTGGATCAAGCCTAAGAAGGAGCCAATGACGGCGTTCATGGTCATGGCGGCTTTGCTGTCCCTGGTTGTATATCTGATGAGTGGGCCGCATACGACACCAACACCGAAGGCCTTGGCGGCTGCGATCTATCTGGGATGCGTGCCACTGGGTTTGTCGTTTTTTCTGTGGAACCGGGCTTTGCTGCGCGGCAATATTGCCGTGATCGGTTACCTGAGTTTTCTTACACCGCCGCTGGCGGTGCTGCTGGTGGCGTTCATTCGGCGTGAGACGTTGTCTGGCCAGGTTGTTGTGGGGATGGCCCTAATTTTGGTGGCAGCAATGGTGGGGAAGCGGATGGTGGAGAAGGGCTGAGCGTAACCGGCGGATTAAAAAAAATCCCCAACCGGAAACCGGTTGGGGATTGAAAGCAGTTCTAATTTAATAGAAAATTAGAATTTGAAACGAACAGAAGCAACGACGTTATGGGTGCCGATACTGCTGGCTACGTCAGTATCGGTAAGACCAAGATACTCATAACCTAAATCACCGGCAATTTGATCGGTGAAATTATAGGTCATACCTAAACCTACTTTATAGGCAAACGCATATTCGCTATCATCACCATAATAGCTAACATACTCATTTACGTATGCAGGTTCGAGATCAATACTGATTTTACCAACACCCATACCGACCATGCCATAGACAGAGAAGGCATCATACACCGGTACTTCGTAATATCCATTAATCATTACGGTGGTCAGATCATATTCACCATCAGTAATTCCACCGTAGATTTTTTGCAAATCTGAAGTCTCGAGATCTGCTGCCTGGTAGGCAATTTCACCTTCCACGCGGAACTGGCCAAACTCACGACCCGCAGCAAAGCCTACACCCCAGCCTGTATCTGTGTCAACATCTTGAGCTTCACCCCAATGAGCTTCTCCGGATCCCCAAGCCATGCGGCCACCAACCCGTACATACCAAGGATTATAGGCATCTTTCTCCAGAGCGGTGATGCGACCCTCGTGGTTCTCCAGCTGTTTGCCATGGGCGCCCAGCATCTCGTTCTGCTGTGCCTGGGAGGATTGCAGATCATCGATCTGCTGCTGGCAGGCTTCGGGGCAAGCAGCGTCTTTCTTCTTGCCAGGGCCACCGGCAACGGCTACGCCAGCGGTCATTACGAAAGCAGATACAGCGATAACGCTCAGTACTTTCTTCATGGTCTTTCTCCTACGAATTCGTTTTATGAACAGGTGGGCTTTATTGCCCTTCGACGATCAGTAACTTGATGCATGCTCCAATTAGCGGATACTCTTGCATCTTGTTTGAACAGACTATAACAAAGACGATTTCTTCGCGCAATATTCTTTCTGTAAAAAAATACAAAATTTTGAACGAAATAAGGATGTTGTTCGTTTAATAAGTTGATTTTATTAAAAAAAAGAAAAAATTAAAAATTTGCACTGTTGCCGGCGGGAAAAGGTTGTTGTACCTTGGCGAACGTATCGAGCAGTGGGAATGGTGGGAATTTCACGTAGGGGTACCTCGCGCCAGGCGTCTATTTGGGTTTCACTGTACGAATCGCTTCAAAGCGGAGAGACTTCACATACGCTCGGGATGGCTCAAGGTGGTGGTCGCTTTGTTTGCAATTGGTGCACGCCCGTTGTCATCTTGACCGCAAAGGAGAAATCTCCGGCGTAACAGAACAGACACTGGCTCGCATGAACAGCCCCGGCAATCAGTAGACTAAAGGAGATGTTGTGATTTATCTTGGAATAGAACGCCTCTGTGCAACCCCGGACCCCCGTTTACGTGGTCAACGCTTGGCACTGCTTTCCAATCAAGCCTCCACGGATCGCGCTTTTACCCATGGTCGCGATCTGTTGCTGCGCACCTATCCTGGGCAATTGAGATGCCTCTTTTCGCCGCAACACGGTTTTTTCAGCGAAAAGCAGGATAATATGGTCGAATCTGCCCATGCTGTCGATGCGGTCAGTGGTTTGCCGGTCTATTCCCTGTATGGAGAAACCCGTCGGCCCTATGCCGAGATGTTTGCCGAGGTGGATGTGCTGCTCATTGATCTCATCGATGTCGGCACCCGTGTCTACACCTTCATCTGGACGGTGGTGTATTGCCTGCAAGTGGCGGCACAGACCGGCACCAAAGTGATGATTCTCGATCGGCCCAATCCCATTGGTGGCATGGCCATAGAGGGCAATGTACTCAAGGAGGATTGCGCCTCTTTTGTTGGCCTGCATCCCATTCCCATGCGACACGGTTTGAGCGTGGGAGAGATGGCGGTGCTGTGTAACCAGGAGATGGGTATCAACGCGGAATTGACCGTCGTTACGGTGGCTGGCTGGAAGCGATCGATGCTTTTTCCGGAAACAGGCCTGCCCTGGGTCTTCCCCTCGCCCAACATGCCCAGTTTTGCCACGGCCTTGGTCTACCCCGGCCAGGTGATCTGGGAGGGAACTAATATCTCCGAGGCCCGTGGCACGACCTTGCCCTTTGAACTTTTTGGCGCGCCTTTTATCGATCATCAGCAGGTGGTGCAAGCCTTGCCCATCAGTGATCTGCCCGGTTGTGTGTTGCGGCCGCTTTGTTTTGAGCCCACCTCGGGCAAATGGATGGGGCAGAAATGCGCCGGTTTTCAGATCCATGTTACCGATACACACACCTTTCGACCGTATCGCACCAGTCTTGCTCTGCTGCAAGCGCTGTATCGGCTGTATCCCGGCCAATTCGCGTACAAAGAGCCGCCCTATGAATATGAGTTTGAGCGTTTGCCCATGGACCTGATCCTTGGTGATCGCCGTGTGCGCGAGGCTGTGGAAAACTGTATCTCGATTATCGAGTTGGAGCAGAGTTGGCAGGGTGAACTCGATGCCTACCGCCATCGCATTGCCCCTGTTTTGCTTTACGATTGAGTTCAAGTGCAGTATTCTCGACGATTCTCAGGACGGTCTCTGTGCGTCGCTGGCCTGGTCCGCTTCTACGGCCCTGAGTGTTGTTGAGCATTGGTGGAGTGGGCCATGCTCGCAAAAAAAATGTTCTAAAATATAAAGCGGGTAACCTCGAGACGGTTGGGGGAAGAGAACAGCGTGTCCCAGCAATACAGTGTACAGCAGTTAGCAGACTTGGTCGGGGGGCGAGTCGAAGGGGATGGTGAGGTGCGCATTCACGCCCTCAACGGCATCGACTACGCCCAGCCCGGAGAGATCACCTTTGTGCTGGATCAAAAACAGCTACCTTTACCAGCAGGGTGCCGGGCTTCAGCCTGCATCGCTCCCAATGGCAGCGAATGCGCTGGCCTGCCATTGATCGTGTCCGAGCAACCCTCGGTGGCGGCAGCCCAGATCCACTCTGCGCTCTTGCACCGACCTTTCGCGGCTAGCGGTGTGCATCCTTCGGCAGTGGTGGGTAGCAACTGCACCATTCCGACTGAGGTGAGCATCGGACCCTTAGTGTGTTTGGGGAACAGTGTCGTGCTCGGCGAGCGGGTGACCATCCATCCCGGTGCGGTCATCGGCGATGAGGTCTCCATTGGTGATGATAGCGTTATCCATGCCAATGTCACCGTGGCCCATGGATGCACCATTGGCAAGCGGGTAGTTCTCCATCACGGTGTGGTGATCGGCAGCGATGGCTTTGGTTTTGCCACCGACCGCATGGGCCGACACTATGCAAAACCGCAGGTGGGCACGGTACGCATCGATGATGACGTGGAAATTGGCGCCAACTCCTGCGTCGACCGCGCTGCCTTTGGTACCACCTGGATCAAAGCGGGGACGCGCATCGACAACCTGGTGATGGTTGGCCATAACGTGGTGGTTGGGGAAAATTCCATTCTCGTCGCCCAGGTGGGGATTGCCGGCAGTACCACTTTGGGGCGTAATGTGGTGCTGGGCGCCAAGGCTGGTGTGGCCGGGCATCTGCATTTGGATGACCAGGTGATGGCCGCTGCGATGAGCGGTATCCATAATAACCAGCCCAAAGGTGCCAAGGTGGGGGGGGCGCCGGCTTTTGAGGTGAAGAGTTGGGGCCGCGCCACGGCAGCCTACAGCCGCTTGCCCGAAATGGTCAAGGAGATGCGCCGGTTGCGTAAAGAGGTGGAACGATTGAGCGCGATAATTGATTCCTCGCAACAAGCTAAGGACGAACAATGACAGAGCAGACGATGGAGAGACAACTTCCCCTGGATGTGAAACAAATCATGGAGATCCTACCGCACCGCTATCCGTTTTTGCTGGTGGACCGGATCACTGCCCTGGAGCCGGGCAAGAGTATCACCGGTATCAAAAACGTCACCTTTAACGAGCCGTTTTTTCAAGGGCATTTTCCCGGCGAGCCGGTGATGCCGGGGGTACTCATCCTGGAGGCCATGGCCCAGGTCGGCGGCATCCTTGCCTGCCTCTCCGACACCGAGATGATCGGGCGGCTGGTCTATTTTGCCGGCGTTGACAAGGCGCGTTTTCGCCGAGTGGTCAGACCGGGGGATCAATTGGTGATGCAGCTGGAAATGATCAAACAGAAAGGAAAAATCACCAAAATGGCTGGTAAGGCCTTTGTCGATGAGCAGTTGGCCACCGAGGCTGAACTGATGGCCAGTTTTGCCTGAACAGGGCCCATGCATTCTGGACCGGCATTGATGGCCGGTTCACTTTATAATAAGGAAAAGCATTTATGAATATTCATCCAACGGCGGTCATCGATCCCAAAGCGGAGTTGGACAGCTCGGTTATTGTCGAGCCCTATGCGGTCATCGAAGGGCCGGTCAATATTGGCCCGGAGACCCGCATTGGCGCCCATGCTGTGGTCTGTGGTCACACCACCCTCGGTGCCCGTAACACCATCGGCTCCTTTGCTATCATCGGTGGGCCGCCCCAGGACATCCACTACAAGGGAGAACCCACCGAGTTGATCATCGGCGATGGCAACCAGATTCGTGAGTATGTTTCCATCCATCGCGCCACGGTCAAGGCCAGCGGTAAGACCATCATCGGCAACAACAACATGATTATGGCCTACTGCCACATTGCCCATGACTGTATCTTGGCCGATCATGTGATCATGGCCAACGTCGCCACCCTGGCCGGGCATGTGGAGATTGGCAGCCACGCCAACCTCGGCGGTCTGGTGGCGGTGCATCAGTTCTGCCGCATCGGTGATTATGCCTATATCGGCGGTATGTCGGGCATTGGCCTGGATGTACCGCCCTTTGTCATCATGGAGGGCACACGCAACCAGATGCGCATTGCCAGCATCAATAAGATTGGTCTGCGCCGCGCCGGCATTGATCGCGACACCATCAAAAATTTGGAAGAGGCCTTTCGCATCCTCTTCCGCTCGCCGGAGATCCTGCTCAAGGACGCCCTGGTCAAGCTGGAAGAAGAAATGAAAGATTGCGCCCAGGTACAGCAGATGGTGCAGTTCTTCCATTCCAGCAAACGCGGCGTCGTCAAGCGTACCCTGGATGACTGAGCACAACCAATCGGAGCCCATCGGCCTGATTGCCGGCGGCGGTCAGTTTCCACTGCTCTTTGCCGAGGCTGCTCGCAGTCGCGGGCGGCGGGTGGTGGGCATTGGCCATGTCAACGAAACGATGGCAGCCCTGCAAGAGAAGGCCGATAGTCTGTTGTGGGTCAAGCTGGGGCAGTTGGGAAAAATCATCAAGCATTTTCACCGCGAAGGGGTGCGGGAAACAGTTTTTGCAGGCACCATCACCAAGACTCGGATTTTTCGTGATATCTTTCCTGATTTTAAAGGATTGGCCCTGTGGAACAAGATCGATATCCGCCAGGATGACGCCATCCTGCGGGCCGTGGCCACAGCTCTGGAAGAGGAAGGGATTCGGGTGCTGCCCTCCACCTGCTACCTGGATCATCTCTTTTTCCCCCAGGGGGTGTTGACGCGCAAGCAACCGACCAGTGCTCAATGGGAAGATATCCGTTTTGGCTGGAAGGTGGCTCGTGAGATTGGCCGGCTCGATATCGGCCAGTGCGTGGTGGTGCGTGATCGCAGTGTGTTGGCGGTCGAGGCCATTGAAGGGACCGATGCTGCCATCCGCCGTGGCGGCGAACTGGCCAATGGGGGGGCGGTGGTAGTGAAGCTGAAAAAGCCGGGGCAGGATTTCCGTTTCGATCTCCCTGCCACCGGTGTCGGCACCATCGACACCCTGGCCTCGGTGAAGGGGGCGGTGCTGGCGGTGGAGGCCGGGCAGTCGCTGCTCTTTGATCCACAGGCCATGGTCAGGGCCGCCGATGAGGCCGGTTTGGTGGTGGTCGGCCTGGTGGAAGATGAACAGGGTGGTTTACACGCTACATCAAGTCATTGAGAGGAACCTATGCAATTGCTCGCACCGCGAATAGTTGATCTGCTGAGAGAACCGCCCACAGGCCAAGCGGTTACCGTGCAAGGGTGGGTGCGAACTCGCCGTGATGCGGGGAGTTTTTCTTTTCTTGAGATCAACGACGGCTCCTCACTGGCCGGCGTGCAGGTGATTGCCGAGGACAACCTGGCCAACTACGCCCAAGAAGTGAAGAAACTGACCACCGGTTGCTCGGTGCGGGTCATGGGCGAGTTGGTAGCCTCACCGGCCAAGGGGCAGGTGGTGGAGGTGCGGGCGCAATCTGTGGAGGTGCTCGGCTGGGCACATGCGGAGAGCTATCCGCTGCAAAAAAAACGGCATAGTTTTGAGTTCTTGCGTTCCATGGCCCACCTGCGGCCCCGCACCAATGCCCTAGGCGCAGTGGCGCGGGTGCGCAGTGGCCTCAGTTTTGCTATTCACCGTTTTTTTCAAGAGCAGGGGTTTGTGCAGGTGCACACCCCGGTGATCACCACCTCCGATTGCGAGGGGGCAGGGGAGATGTTCACTGTCACCGCCCTGGAGCCTGCACAGTTGCAGGGCCAGAACCCTTTTGCCGCTGATTTTTTTGGCCGTCGCGCCGGTTTGACAGTGAGCGGTCAGTTGCAGGCAGAGGTTTTTGCCCAGTCCCACAGCCGGGTCTACACCTTTGGCCCGACCTTTCGCGCCGAAAACTCCAACACCAGCCGCCATCTCGCCGAATTTTGGATGCTGGAGCCGGAGATGGCCTTCTGCGATTTGCAGGGCGATATGGCGGTGGCCGAGGCGATGCTCAAGTATCTGGTCAGCTTTGCCCTGCACGACTGTGCCGAGGATCTCGCCCTCTTTGATCAGCATGTGGCCAAGGGGCTCATTGATCGGCTGGTGCAAGTGCGCGATCAGCCCTTTGTGCATCTCACCTACAGCCAGGCTGTCGACGAGTTGCAGCGCTCGGGACGGGATTTCGCCTACCCGGTGCAATGGGGTATTGATCTGCAAGCCGAGCATGAGCGCTTTCTCTGCGAAGAAGTGGCCCAGGCGCCGATGTTTGTCACGAATTACCCCAAAGGAATCAAACCGTTCTACATGCGCCTTGATGACGACGGCACCACCGTGGCGGCCATGGATCTGCTGGTGGCCGGCATTGGCGAGTTGATTGGCGGCAGCCAGCGCGAAGAACGTTACGATCTGCTGGCCGGGCGCATGAGCGAAGCCGGACTCAATCAGGAGGAGTACGCCTGGTATTTGGATCTGCGTCGCTTTGGTTCGGTACCCCATGCCGGGTTTGGTCTTGGTTTTGAGCGTTTGGTGCAGTTTGTCACCGGCATGGCCAACATTCGCGACGTCATTCCCTTTCCACGCACACCGGGGTTTGCACCCTGCTGATACATCTCACCTTTTTCAACGGAGTACACATCCATCGCCACCGTCACCGGTATCATCAGCGGGCTTAAGCCTAAGCAACTCAAAGACCTTGAGCGGTTGGCCCAAAAAAAGGGCGTGCCCGAGGAAATCCTTGGCCGCGAAACCGCCCGTTCTCTAGCCGCACTCTCCACCGAACTCAACCGCCGCATCGGCCTGCTCATACACCGCTCTGGGCAGATCGAATCGGTGATCGTCGGTGATTATGACCGGATCACCATTCCCGCCTTAGCCCATGTCGGCACGGCGGGCGGGCGACTGCGCGGTCTTCGCTGCGTACATACCGTGCTTGGTCATGCCTCGCCAATCAGCGAGGAAGACATCATGGATATGGCCTGCCTGCGCCTTGATCTCATGTGCGCATTGACCATCCGCGACGGTCTACCCGATTTGCTCCATCCGGTGCATCTCATCCCGGTACAAGTCGATGGCCGGGATTGGGCCGCCTTGGCGCCCGAGCATCCTGCGCAGCAATCACAGTCGTGCATTGGACTCATCGAGGCTTTGGAGGCGGAGTTTGTGCGCGAACGCCCGATTCGCGCGGTTGATCAGGGCAAGGATCGCGCTATTCTGGTCTCGGTAACGACCGGCGGACGGGTGGAGGCGGAAGATACCATGGCCGAATTAGCGGAGTTGGCTCGCTCTGCCGGAGTCGAGGTGCTGGCCCAGGTAATCCAGCGGCGCAAGCAGATCCATCCCCGCTTTATCCTGGGCCGCGGTAAGCTGGTGGAGATCATGTTGACGAGTCTACGGTTGGGGGCCAACCTGCTGCTCTTTGAACAGGAACTGAGTCCTTCGCAGATTCGTTCCGTCACCGACCACATCGATTTGCGGGTTATTGATCGCACCCAATTGATCCTCGATATCTTCGCTCGTCGCGCCCGCTCGCGCGAGGGCAAGTTACAGATCGAAATGGCGCAGCTCAAATACATGCTGCCCAAACTGACCACCCGTGATGATGCCCTTTCTCGGCTCTCCGGCGGTATCGGCGCCCGCGGTCCCGGTGAAACGCGTCTGGAAATTGATAAACGACGCATCAACGACCGGATCGCCCGTCTGGCTAAGGAGCTCAAAACCGTCGGTAACCAGCGCTTTCATCGTCGGAGCCGCCGTCGTAAGCGCGACATACCGGTCATCTCTTTGGTTGGCTACACCAACGCCGGCAAATCCACCCTGCTCAACACCCTCACCAAATCCGAGATACAGGCCGAAGACCTGTTGTTCGCCACCCTTGATCCCACCTCACGGCGCTTACGCTTCCCCGAAGATATGGAGGTTATCATTACCGATACCGTGGGCTTCATCCGTCATCTTCCTGACGAACTGCTTAAGGCCTTTGCTTCGACACTGGAAGAATTGCAGGAGGCGGATCTTTTGCTGCATGTTATTGATGTGGCCAATCCATTGTGGGCGCAACAAGTGGAGGTGGTGGATCAGGTGTTGGGCGAGCTGGAACTCGACGCGATACCTTGTTTGAAAGTGTTTAATAAAATCGATCAGTTGCCGGAAGAAGAGCAACTGCGATTTTTGATGAGTAATGAGGGGGTAGGCGTTTCCGCTCAGGATGCCACCACCCTTGCACCCTTACTGGTGCGGGCGCAACGAATGTTGAAGGAGAGTGGTGGTAAAACCCTGGATGCCCAGTGGCGAGGCGAAGAAAGGGGAGAAGGGGAGGGAAATTCTTAGTTTTGCAGGAAAAATCCCAAGGCTTTATCGGTGGCACCTGAGCTGATGAATTCGCAACCGATGGTGTTTTGCCGCACCGAGCGGACGATAGCCTGTTTTTTGAGCACGGTTTTATTTTTGTCGGTCAGTTGAAATTCAACCTCCACCACCTGTCCCTGCTGGATGGCATGCAGGCCGGAGATGTTGAAGCCCAGTCCGCTGCGTGAGAGGTTGTGAACGTGAATGATGCCACCACCAATCCCGCCTTCACTGAGGATCTGATAGGTGCCGTGCAGACTGGTCTGTTTGCGGTAGTGACGACGAAAATCGAGCAGAATGGAAAAGACTTGGTTGCAACGGCAACGCACGGAAAAAACGTGCCGTTGCTGGCGGTAACGACCGGCATCAAAGTGTTTGACTGTCCGGCAGGAAGGACAGACAAGGGTGGCGCTGTTGTTTTCACGGACGTGGACTTTGACCTCAGTCATGGCGCTCAGTCATAGATGATACAGGTGAAGCGTTCCAATTCAGTTTCGGTTTCCGTATCAAGATCAGCGGCAACCTCATGAATTTGATATTCCTTGTGACATCCGCAACAACGGAGCCGTACCTGACGGCACCGTCGTTGCACCTGGAGTTGTTCACCGCATTCCTTGCATTTCACGTTGCTTGTGCCTTACCGATGAGTTGTTCGCGGGTAAAAACAGCCTTGAGCGGATATCCCTTGGCAGCGAGAATTTCCGCGCCTCCTTCCTGACGATCAACGATCGTTGCTACTAAACCGACTTTGAAGCCCTCGTTCTCCACCCGCTCGATGACCTTGAGCAGGGTGCCGCCGGTGGTGACCACATCTTCCACCAGGGCCACCAGGCTGCCGGGCTGCAAATTGCTCTTTCCTTCAATATAGTTGCCGGTGCCGTGGCCTTTGGCTTCCTTGCGCACAATAAAAGCCGGGATCGGCGATTTTTCAAGATAACTGACCAATGAAACTGCGGTGACCAAAGGGTCAGCGCCCAGGGTCATGCCGCCAACACCGGTGATCGGTTGCGGATGCTGTTGGATCAGTTCATAAAGTAATCGTCCACAGAGGTAACCGCCTTCGGCATCAAGCGTGGTTTGTTTGCCGTCGACGTAAAAGTCTGAGGTCTTGCCGGAGGTCAGGGTAAAAGTGCCCTGGCGGTAGGATTTTTGTAAAAGCAGTTGCTGTAGTCGTTGTCGTTCGTCCATGGAAAACCTGCTGAGAAAAAACAAGAAATATACGAAAAGAGTACCTGTTTTGGCAATGAAAGCAAATTTTTTTGCATTCATAGTGCCTGTGCACCATCTTTTACCGTGAATTGACGTTTGGCGCACATAAAATGCGCATTGCAGGCTGATTTCTTCACACAAATTTCAATGAAGCACATGAGCTTTGTCGCGGTTATCGCTTGCATTAATCGAATGCGTCGATGATTATATCTCCATTGTATTCTTAGAGACATACTTTCGATGAGGACAGACACATGTGTGGAATAGTTGGTTATGTCGGCAATAGACGGGTCGTTCCCATACTCTTGGAAGGATTGCGGCGCTTGGAGTACCGGGGCTACGATTCAGCGGGGTTGGTCTATCACTTAAATGATCAATTGGTCCGCTACCGGGCTAAAGGAAAGCTGGCCAATTTGGAGAACGTGGTGGACGAACACATTGGCGTGGCCAGCAGTACCGGCCTTGGTCATACCCGTTGGGCCACCCATGGTGCACCCACCGAGAGTAATGCCCACCCCCATACCGATTGTTCGGGCGAGATAGTGGTGGTGCACAACGGCATCATCGAGAACTACAGTGCCCTCAAACAAGAATTGACCGCCAAAGGGCATGTCTTTGCCTCGGAAACCGATACCGAGGTGTTGGCCCATCTCATTGAGGAGTGTCTGCAAGGGGATCTGGTCGCAGCGGTGCGTACCGCGCTGTCACGGGTGGAAGGCTCCTATGCCATTGGTGTACTCTGGGCCAAGGAACCCGAATTGCTGGTGGCTGCCCGCAATCACAGCCCGTTGGTGATGGGTGTATCGCCTGAGGCTTGTTATATCGCCTCCGACATTCCCGCCCTGCTGCCTTACACTCGCGAGGTGATTTTCCTTGATGACCAGGAAATGGCCATACTGCGAAAGGGAAGCTACAGTATTGTGCAGATCGAGGATGGCAGCCCGCTAAAGAAAAACATTTCAGTGATCGATTGGAATGCCTCCATGGCCGAAAAGGCCGGTTACCGTCACTTCATGCTCAAGGAAATATTTGAGCAACCCCAGGCGATTCTCAATACCGTCAGCGGCCGCATCGTGCCCGATACCGGCGTGGTGGATCTGCCGGAAATTGGCCTGGATCACCAATCCATCCGCAATATAGATCGTATCGCCCTCGTTGCCTGTGGTACCTCCTGGCATGCCGCCCTGATCGCTAAGTATTGGATCGAAAAATGGGCCGGCATTCCGGTGGAGGTGGATATAGCCTCGGAGTTCCGTTACCGTCGGTTACTGGTAGATGAACGGGTGCTGACTATCGCCATCTCCCAGTCCGGTGAAACTGCCGATACCCTGGCTGGCATTCGTCGTGCCGCGCAACTTGGTTCCAAAATCATCACCGTCTGCAACGTGGTCGGTTCCACCATGACCCGTGAAGCCGATGGCGTGATTTATACCCATGCAGGCCCGGAGATAGGCGTTGCCTCGACCAAGGCCTTCACCTGCCAACTGGCAGCGCTCTTCCTGCTCACCCTGTATCTCGGCCAGATCCGTAAAACTATCGATCCTTTGACCCAGAAAAAATTAGGCGCAGCCCTTATCGATGTCGCCGGTGTCATCGGACGGGAATTGCCGCGACTGCAAAAGGAGATTCAAGCCCTCATTGAGCGCTATTATACAGCCAAGGATTTTCTCTTTGTCGGCCGCGGTCTCAGTTTCCCCATCGCCCTGGAAGGGGCGCTTAAGCTCAAGGAGATTTCCTACATTCATGCCGAAGGCTATGCTGCCGGTGAACTCAAGCATGGCCCCATTGCTCTCATCGATGAGGAGATGCCAATAGTGGCCATGGTGCCGCGCGATTCCAATTACTTGAAAACCATCTCCAATATTGAGGAGATTAAAGCCCGGCAAGGACGGCTCATCCTTATCGGTACCAGCGGTGATGAGCATCTCGGTAACTTGACAAGCGATATCCTCCATCTTCCCGAGGTACGAGAAGATCTTAACCCACTGCTCTTCACCATTCCTGCCCAGTTGCTGGCCTATGAAATTGCCAACCGCCGTGGGTGTGATGTTGACCAGCCTCGTAATCTTGCCAAGAGTGTGACTGTCGAATAACTCTCCAGTTACCAGTCAGGAGTGTGGAAGCCCGGGAATTACCCCGGGCTTTTTTTTATGTCTGCTGCTTGTCTGAGCCTGCCCACCTGGAGCGAGTGGGGAATGAGTTTTCGCATGCGAAACCCGGTTGCTGGAACGTGCCTGGGTAGTTGAATTAGGTGTTAACCTGATAAGTTTTATCATAAATCAAACAGATGCCGCCGGTTTCACCAGAAGATTTTTTTCTGATAAAACTCCTTGCCAACAGTTTGCAAGTGGTTAATATTGGCGTTCACATACATTCATGAATGTATGTTTATGATGTTTGTGCAAGCTGGTGTTTATATTTTTAAGGAAACTCTATGAAATTGTTATCTAAAGTAAGTCTGTTCATCGTTGCCGCCGCTACAGGATTGACGTTGGCCGGTTGCCAGGATGGTGGAGCGCCCAAGGCGGCAGCTCCTGGAGCGGTGGAAGTTGAGGTGGTGACTTTGCAGCCCCAACCGTTGCGTTTATCGGTGGAATTGCCAGGACGAACCGCCGCCTTCCGCATTGCCGAAGTGCGGCCCCAGGTCAGTGGTATCATCGAAAAGCGGCTCTTTGTCGAGGGCAGCGAGGTTAAGGCTGGACAGTTACTGTACCAGATCGATCCTGATACCTATCAGGCCACTTTTGACAGTGCAAAGGCCAATCTGGCCAAGGCCGAGGCCCAGGAGCAGTCGGCGCGTCTCAAGGCGGAGCGCTATCGAGTATTGGTTCGCACCAAGGCGGTAAGTGAACAGGAACAAATTGAGATGGAAGCGGCATGGAAGCAGGCTCAAGCCGACGTGGCTGCGTCCAAAGCCGCCGTTGCCACTGCTCGCATTAATCTTGAGTACACTAAAGTGACCGCACCCATCACCGGGCGCATCGGCAAATCCTCGGTCACCGAAGGCGCCTTGGTGACAGCACAACAGAGCGCTGCCCTCGCGACTATTCAGCAGCTCAACCCGATGTATGTGGATGTCAATCAATCCAGCACCGAACTGCTGGCCTTGAAACGTGAAGTGAGCGCTGGGGTGACCACCGGCGGTGAGCAGGCCAAATCCGAGGTGGCCGTGATCCTTGACGATGGCTCCGAGTACGCCCGTAAGGGCAGCCTGGAGTTTTCCGATGTCAGCGTCAACCAGACGACTGGCTCGGTAACCCTGCGTGCTCTTGTTGATAACCCGGAGCACGAGCTGCTTCCCGGCATGTTCGTACGCGCCCGCATCGACAAGGGGCAGCAGCCGGCTGCCTTGCTGGTACCCTCGGTCGGTATCAGTCGCAACAGCAAGGGCCAGGCGACGGTGATGGTGGTCAATCAGAGTTCTGCGGCCGAGAGTCGCGTCGTCCAGACCGGTCAGAACGCCGGTGAGCGTATTCTGGTTACTCAGGGCCTGCAGGCCGGGGATCAGGTGATTGTTGCCGGATTGCAGAAAATCCGGGCCGGAGCGATGGTTAAACCCGTGGAGAAAACTTCCTCTGCCGCCGGTCAGACCGCCTCAACAGCGGCGCCAGCTCAAGTTCCAGCAGCCCGCGTGGAGTAAACCATGGCCCGTTTTTTTATTGATCGTCCTATTTTTGCTTGGGTTATCGCCATTGTTATCATGTTGGCGGGCGCGCTTTCCATTTTGCGCCTCCCCATTGCCCAATACCCTGAAATTGCGCCGCCGGCGGTACAGATCACCTCCAAATACCCCGGTGCTTCAGCCAAGACCATTGAAGACAGTGTCACCCAGATTATCGAACAGAACATGTCCGGGCTCGACAATCTCCTCTACATGAACGCCCAGAGTTCCTCTTCGGGCAGTGTCACCATCACCCTGACCTTTGAGGCCGGCACCAACCCGGATATCGCTCAGGTGCAGGTACAAAACAAGTTGCAACAGGCGCTCAGTCTGCTGCCCCAGGAGGTGCAGCAGGAAGGGGTGCAGGTGACCAAATCCAATTCCACCTTTCTGATGATTGTCGGCCTTATCTCCGAGGACGGCACCATGGATAAGAACGACCTCTCAGATTTCATGGTTTCGACCCTGCGCGATCCCCTCAGCCGGACCCCCGGCGTTGGTTCCATTCGTATTTTTGGCAGCCAATACGCCATGCGTATCTGGCTCGACCCCCACAAGCTCAACAGTTATCAATTGACACCCGGCGATATTAAAACAGCCATTCAGGCGCAGAATAATCAGGTGGCGGTAGGTGAATTGGGTGGGACTCCCTCGGTCAACGGGCAGATGGTCAGTGCCAGCATGATGGCGCAGACCAAGATGAGTTCGCCGGATCAGTTCGAGCAGATTCTGCTCAAGGTCAACAGCGACGGCTCGCAGATTCGGCTGCGTGATGTCGCCAGGGTGGAGATCGGTGGTGAAACCTATGAATCGTTGACCACCTTCAACGGCAAGCCCGCCTCGGGTATGGCCATCATGCTGGCCACTGGTGCCAATGCCCTGGATACCGCTGCTGCTGTACGGGCCAAATTGGCAAATTTGCAACCCTATTTTCCGGCCGGGGTGTCCGTGGTCTATCCCTACGATACCACCACCTTTATCAAAATTTCCATCGAAGAGGTGGCGCATACCCTGGTTGAGGCTATTGTGCTGGTCTTCTTTGTTATGTATTTGTTTTTACAGAATTTTCGTGCAACCCTCATCCCCACCATTGCCGTACCGGTGGTCCTGCTCGGCACCTTCGGCATCATGGCGGCCTTTGGTTTTTCCATCAATACATTGACCATGTTTGGTTTGGTATTGGCCATCGGTCTTCTGGTGGATGATGCCATTGTCGTGGTTGAAAACGTCGAGCGCATCATGGCGGAGGAAGGGCTTTCGCCGCTGGAGGCGACCCGCAAATCCATGGATCAGATCACCGGCGCTTTGATCGGCATCGCCC
Organism: uncultured Desulfobulbus sp.; assembly: GCA_964639845.1. Lineage (GTDB taxonomy): Bacteria > Desulfobacterota > Desulfobulbia > Desulfobulbales > Desulfobulbaceae > Desulfobulbus. The sequence goes on from CAZXHS010000009.1 coordinate 28,818, forward strand.
TGGTGTTGTCGGCGGTCTTTGTACCCATGGCCTTTTTTGGTGGCTCCACCGGTGCCATCTACCGGCAGTTCTCGCTGACCATCGTTTCGGCCATGGTGCTTTCCGTGCTGGTCGCCCTGGTGTTGACCCCGGCGCTTTGTGCCACCCTGCTCAAACCGGTGGCGAAGGGCCATCATCAGGCCAAGGGCGGTTTCTTTGGCTGGTTTAACCGCAGTTTTGAGCGCAGCGCCGATGGCTATCGTAACTCTGTGAGTTATGTGTTGAAGCGTACCGGCCGTTTTGGATTGATCTACCTGCTGCTCATTGGTGGTATGATTTTTCTGTTCACCAAGCTGCCGACCTCCTTTCTCCCTGAAGAAGATCAAGGCGTGTTCCTGACCATGGTGCAACTGCCCACTGGGGCCACCCAAGAACGAACCCAGGAAGTGCTCAACCAGGTGCGTGACCATTATCTGATCAAGGAAAAAGAAAACGTCAAATCCGCCTTTACCGTGTCCGGTTTCAGTTTTGCCGGTACCGGGCAGAACATGGGCATGGTCTTTGCCCAATTGCGCGACTGGTCCGAGCGTAAGCGGCCGGATCAAACGGTGAGTGCCGTTATTCATCGGGCCATGGGGCAGTTCATGCAAATCAAGGAGGCCCAGGTCTTTCCCTTCAACCTGCCGGCCATCTCTTCGCTGGGCTCATCAACGGGCTTTGACTTTTATCTCCAGGATCGCGGTGGATTAGGGCACGAAAAACTGATCGAGGCCCGTAACATGCTCCTTGGTTTGGCCGCGAAAAATGCCAATCTGACCCGGGTGCGGCCCAACGGCATGGAGGATACGCCACAGTACAATGTGGATATCGACTTTGAGAAGGCCATGGCACTGGGCGTAACCGTCAGTGACATCAACACTACCCTCGCCACGGCCTGGGGATCGAACTATGTCAATGATTTCGTGCACCAGGGACGGGTGAAAAAGGTCTATGTGCAGTCCGATGCTCCCTATCGCATGCAGCCCGAGGATCTCAAGCTCTGGTATGTGCGTAACAGTGGCGGTGAGATGGTACCCTTTACCACCTTCAGCTCCGGCCATTGGAGCTATGGATCGCCACGTCTGGAGCGGTTCAACGGCAACTCGGCGGTGGAGATCGTCGGTGAGGCCGCACCCGGCAAGTCCAGCGGTGATGCCATGCGCTTGATTGGCGAGTTGGTGGCTCAGTTGCCGGCGGGTGTGGGGTATGAGTGGACTGGTGCCTCCTTTCAGGAGCAGCAGGCTGGCGCACAAGCCCCGGCCCTTTATGCCATCTCCATTCTGGTGGTGTTTTTGTGCCTGGCCGCTCTCTATGAGAGCTGGTCCGTCCCCTTTTCCGTGATCCTGGCGGTGCCGCTCGGGGTATTGGGGGCACTGACCGCCGCCTATTTTCGGGGCATGGAAAATGATGTTTACTTTCAGGTTGGCCTGCTTACCACCATCGGCCTTTCTGCCAAAAATGCTATTCTTATCGTTGAGTTCGCCAAGCGCCGCTACGATAAGGGCCGCGATCTGGTCGAGGCCACGGTCAGCGCCTGCCGTTTGCGCCTGCGTCCTATCCTCATGACCTCATTGGCCTTCATGCTCGGCGTTTTGCCGCTGGCGATCAGCACCGGCGCCGGCGCCAACAGTCGCCATGCCATCGGCACCGGTGTGTTGGGTGGTATGCTTTCGGCCACGGTGCTGGCCATCTTCTTCATTCCACTGTTTTTTGTGGTGGTATTGCGGATTTTTGCCCGCAAACGGCCGGTGCCTGTAGCGGGTGCGGTTGCTGTCAAGGAGGTATGAGATGCTGATGTTGAAGAAGAAAACACTGATGGCCCTCCTGGCGCTCACCCTGGTGAGTGGTTGTACCTTGGCACCGGACTTTTCTCGGCCCGATCTGCCGGTGGCAGAGCAGTTGCCGGTGACGAACGCGTCCAAATCACCGAAGTCAGTTGCCGCTTCCCCTGCCATCGAAGCCGAGCTTGGCTGGCGTGAGTTGTTCACCGATGCCCGGCTGCAACAGCTTATCACCCTGGCCCTGGCCAATAATCGCGATTTGCGCGTTTCGGCGCTCAATGTTGAATCCTACCAGGCCCAGTACCGCATTCAACGTGCGGCCCTCTTGCCCACCATCAGCGCAGCCGGCAGCGGCAGCAAACAGCATACCCTCAGCGGTGGCAGTTACGTCACGGCGGAGAGTTACACCGCCAGCGTCGGCATCACCGCCTATGAGCTGGATCTCTTTGGCCGGGTGCGCAGCCTCAAAGACCAGGCCCTGGAACAGTACCTGGCCATGGAGGCCACCCACCGCAGCACCCATCTGGCCCTGGTGGCCGAGGTGGCGCGCGCCTACCTCACTTGGCAGGCGGATCGGGAACTGCTGCGCATCACTGAGGATACCCTGCGCATCGAGGAGGAATCCTTTGCCCTCATTGCGCAGCGAGAACGCGAAGGCATTGCCACCCAATTGGATCTGGCCCAGTCCCGAACCAGCCTGGAAACTGCGCGGGCTAACCTGGCCCTTTATCAGCGTACCGTGGCCCAGGAGGTCAATAGCCTGAGCCTGCTGGTCGGCGGGCCACTGCCGGCGGAATTTTTCAAAGAAGGCTCAGCCTTAAGCGAGCAGTCCCTACGCGGTGGTCCACCGGCGCAGTTGAGCTCAAAGGTATTGCTGCAACGGCCGGATATCATCGCCGCCGAGCACAGCCTCAAAGCGGCCAATGCCGATATCGGAGCCGCGCGGGCTGCCTTTTTCCCCACCCTCAGCCTGACGGCCAACGCCGGCAAGATCAGTGGCGAGCTCTCCCATCTCTTTGATGGCAACGCAGGTTCCTGGCTGTTTTCTCCCAGCATTAGTCTGCCACTGTTCACGGCCGGCCGGCTTTCAGCCGAGCTCGATGTGGCCAAGATCCGCAAGGAGATCACCGTGGCCCAGTATGAAAAGGCCATTCAGAGCGCCTTTCAGGAAACCGCCGATGCCCTGGTGGCCTGGGACAGCTATGTGGATCAGTTGGCTGCGCAGAAGGCTAATCTGGAGGCCAATCAACAATACCATCGCCTCGCCAAGGATCGCTACCAACAGGGGGTAGATAGTTTTCTCACCCTGCTCGATGCCCAGCGTTCACTCTATAGCGCCCGTCAGCGGTATGTGGCTATTCAGCTGGCGCAGTTGCTGGGGCGTGTCGATCTCTACAAGGCCCTGGGCGGCGGCTGGAGCGAACGCAGCGGAGCTGCCGCACCGGCATCACCGCCACGGTGAGGTTCTGTTATGGCACGCAGAACCAAAGAAGAGGCCCAGGAAACGCGCCGCTCCATCCTTGAGGCGGCGGTGCGTGTTTTTGCCCGGCAGGGCGTGGCCAATGCCTCGCTCACCGATATTGCCCAGGAGGCCGGTGTCACCAGGGGCGCCATTTATTGGCATTTTGCCAACAAGGCCGACCTGATCAACTCGCTCTGGGAGCAGGTGCAGTCCTTTTACGCCCCCCTCACCCAGGCCAGCGAACACATCGACGAGCCCGATCCGCTGGGCAAGTTGCAGGAGTTGTACTGTTCTTTTTTCGCCGGCATGGTGGAAGATCCTATTCAACAGCAGTTGTTTCGCATCCTTTTTGACGAGGGGGATCGCAGCAAGGATACCGAAACCGTACGCCATCTGCATCAGGAGCTGCGTTGCGAGCGCTATCATGGGTTGCAGACAGTGTTTCTCCACGCCATCCAACGCGGTCAGTTGCCCGCTGATTTTGAGGTGCAGCTGGGCGCAGTCACCACCTTTGCCCTGATCCACGGCCTCATTGCCAACTGGGTAATGAATCCGGATTTGATCGACATCAAACGCCACGCCCCTAAGGTGATCGCCTCCCTGTTCCGTATGTTTCGCTGCACCGCTGGCTGCCCACAGCCCTGAGCTGGGCAATTTTTTCCCCATTCGCATTCACTTTTCCAGTCAGGTACGCTACGCTTGCTTTGTACCGCTCTGGCCAGCCCTTCGCTCCCCCTGATGGCGCGAAGGGCTGGTCGGCCCCGGGTTTTTAACCCTGGTTTGACAGAGGAGGTCATGGATGAGTTTTTCCCCGCAAACAACCCCTTCGCGCTTACACGTCCGTCAGGGCGTGTCGTTTAACGCCGATGCCTATACTGCCGTGCAGGAGATCGCGGCGCAGATCGTGCAGGACCATCCCAGCCTGACTCTGGTGTTTTTCACCGATGAGTACGATAACCAGGCACTCTGCGCTGCCCTGTCTGCGAAACTCAGCGGCCCGGTGATCGGCTGCACCTCTGCTGGTCAACTCACTGCTCAGGGATTTCAGATCGGTGGCATCTCTGCTTTGAGTTTAGCCAGTGCTGATCTGCAAGCCATTTCCTACCTCATTCACCCTTTGGAGCGGATAACGGAGCAGGTGGAGCAGATCGCCGTCGATGTACAGCAGCGGCTGCAACAAACTAATCAGCAGGCCTTTGGTCTCCTGCTGGTGGATGGGCTGGCCGAACGCGAAGAGCTGCTCAGCGCTTCCCTCTACCGCGCCCTGGGCGATGTGCCCATTATTGGCGGTTCTGCAGGTGATATGCTCAAATTCAAGCAGACCTTTGTCTATCACCAGGGCCGATTGCTCCAGAATGCGGCCGTATTCACCCTGTGCCTGAGCTCTTTACCGTTCACCGTGTTTAAACATCAGCATTTTCGGCCCACCGACAAACGGCTGGTGATCACCGAGGCCGATCCCAGGCGCCGTCTGGTGCGTGAGATCAATGGCGAGGCAGCCGTGGTTGCCTATGCACGCATGGTCGAAGTGCCGGTCGAGGAACTCACTCCAGTGATTTTTTCGCGGTTTCCGTTGATGCTGCGCATTGGCAGCGAATTTTTCGTGCGTTCCATAGCCGGGGTAGAGGCCGATGGCAGCCTCAAGTTTTACTGCGCCATCGACAAGGGGTTGGTGCTGACCATTGGCGAGGGCTACTCCGCCATTGAGGCCCTGGAACACACCTTTGCCGTTGTCCGCGATGAAATCGGCGAGCCCAAGGTGATCCTTGGTTGCGATTGCATCCTGCGCCGGGTGGAGATGGATCAGCGTGGCATGGCCGATGAGGTCGGTCTCCTGATGGCGGCCAACAAGGTCTTTGGTTTCAGTACCTACGGCGAACAGATCAATTCGCTCCACGTCAACCAGACCTTCACCGGTGTGGCTTTGGGAGGATAAAGGATGAGCGAGCACGACGAGTATCTGGCCAAACTGCATGCACGGCTGATGGCCCAGGCCAAGACCATTCAGGTGCTGATGGACACGGTGGAACAACAGTATGCCGAGGGCAACTCTTCACTGGAGCTGTTTTCGCAAAACCTGGCCCTGGAGCGGGTGGTGCAGCGCAAGACCGAAAACTTGCGCCAACAGGGGGATGCCTTGCACAAGGCCCTGCGCGAACTGCAACTGACCCAGGCGCAACTGCTGCAAGCCAACAAGCTGGAATCGGTGGGGCAATTGGCTGCCGGCATTGCCCATGAGATCAACACCCCTACCCAGTTCATCGGCTCCAATATCGATTTTCTCGGCGATTCCTTTGGCGGCATTCAACGACTGCTGCATGAACTGTCCCGGCAACTGTTTCACGGCGATGGCAAAGCCGATATAAACCGTTCCATCTTGACGGAGTTGCTTGCCGAAATCGATTGGGAATATCTGGAGGAGGAAATCCCCACTGCCATCAAACAGTCCAAGGAGGGCATCAAGCGTATCTCCACCATCGTGCAGGCGATGAAGGAGTTTTCGCATCCGAGCAGCAAGGAAAAGGTGAAGAACGATCTCAATAAACTCATTGAGACCACGGTGGTGGTGACCAGCAACGAATGGAAGTATGTGGCCGATGTGCAGACGGATTTAGAATCCTCTCTGCCTCTGGTTTCCTGCCTGGCCGATGAGTTGGGGCAGGTCTTTCTCAATATTTTGGTCAACGCCGTTCATGCCATTGAATCCAAAATAAAAAGTAGTGGCAGCAAGGACCGGGGTCTGATCGTCATCAGCACCCGGCAATCCGGCGAGATGGTGGAGGTGCGCATCAGCGACAGCGGCAGCGGTATTCCCGAAGAGATTATTGGCCGTATTTTTGACCCCTTTTTCACCACCAAAACTGTCGGCAAGGGCACCGGTCAGGGCTTGGCCATCGCCCACGACGTCATTACTAAAAAACACGGCGGTACAATCAGGGTGGAGAGCGAGGCAGGGCAGGGCGCCACCTTTATCATTGTGCTGCCCATCGAGCTGCCATCTGACATTAAGGGCGCATGTTGCACGCTGCCCGATAGGTGAGCCATCAGTGCTTTACACCTGCCATATGCAGGCCGGGCCTTTATGGTCCGGCCTTTTTTTTACCGGCGCAACCGTTGCTGCAATTTTTCCATGTACAGGTAAAAGACCGGGGTGACGTAGAGGGTGAGGCTCTGCGAGAAGAGCAGGCCGCCAACCACCGCCAAACCCAGCGGTCGACGGGATTCCGCCCCGGCGCCCAAGCCCAGGGCAATGGGTACGGCGCCCATCAGGGCGGCCATGGTGGTCATCATGATGGGGCGGAAGCGGATGACGCAGGCCTGGTGGATGGCTGTAAAGGCGTCCTTGCCGTCTGCCTGGGCATTGATGGCGAAATCAATCATCATGATACCGTTTTTCTTCACCAAACCGATGAGCATGATGATGCCGACAAAGGCATACACCGACAACTCCACCTTGAAGAGCATCAGGGTGATGAGGGCACCGAAGCCGGCAAAGGGCAGGGCGGTGAGGATGGTCAGCGGGTGGATGTAGCTTTCGTAGAGGATGCCGAGCACAATATAAATGACAATGATCGCCAGCCCCAGCAGCCAGCCCATACTGGCCTGGGCGTTCTGGAACTGTTGAGCATTGCCCTGGAAAGAGGCGGAAATGCCGGAGGGCAGCAGGCTTGCAGCCCGCTCTTGTACCACACCGAGCACCTCGCTCAGGGCAAAGCCGGGCTTGATGTTAAAGGAGATGGTCACTGCGGGCAACTGGCCGGCATGGTTGACCGACAGCGGCCCCAGACGTTCGCGCAGGCTGGCCACCGTGGCCAGCGGCACCAGCGGTCCCTGGCTGGAGCGGATGTGCAGCAGATCGAGAGCACTGGGATCGGTTTGGAAGCGTTTGGCATATTCAACGATGACGCTGTACTGGTCATTGGCGCCAAAGATGGTCGAGACCTCTCGATTGCCAAAGGCAGCATAGAGGCTGCTTTCGATCTGTTGCGGCGTGACACCGACCAGCAGGGCCCGCTCACGATCGATCTCCACGAACAGCTCCGGGTTGTCCATCTGTAAATCGCTGGAGACATCCACCAGACCGGGCATCTCCTGCATCACCTGCTCCAGTTGCCGGGCGGTGGCATAGAGCGATTCGGTCTCGGCCCCGCCCAGGGTCAACTGGTAGAGGCTGCGCGAGCGGCGGCCACCGATGGTCACCGGCAGCGGATTGACCAGCATGGTGCGGATACCGGGGACACTGTTGAGCTTGGGCCGTAGCTCGGTGATGATCTCATCGGCGCTCAATAACCGCTGGCTGCGCGGTTTGAGGATCAGCATCATAAAGCCGGTGGTGCTGGTGCTGATCATCAAACGGTCGATGTTTTCGTCCTTGCGGGCGATCTCGGCCAGTTGTTGCATGTGGCCGGTGAGGTTGCCCCAGGAGATGCCCTGATCGGTCTGAAAAGAGGCCATGATGTAGCCGCGATCTTCGGCGGGGATGAATCCCTTGGGAATGATCACAAAAAGATAGCCGGTGGCCCCGAGCACAAGCAGTGACACCACCATGGTGATGCGGCGATGGTGGAGCACAGTACGCAGGCTGCGGTCGTAGCAATCGACCAGCCACTGGTACCAGGCCTCGGTGATACGGTAGAGCCGGCCGTGGCTGTGCTGCTGCGACTCGCCGAGGTGACGGCTGCACAGCATGGGGATGAGGGTGAGGCTGATGACACCGCTGATCAGCACCGCCACGCCAATGGTGACGGAAAACTCGCGAAAGAGCCTCCCCATGACGCCGCCGAGGAAGAGCAAGGGAATGAAGATAGCCACCAGCGACAGGGTCATGGAGATGATGGTGAAGCCGATCTCGCGGGCGCCGTCCACCGAGGCCAGCAGCCGTTGCTTGCCCATCTCCATGTGGCGGACGATGTTTTCCAGCACCACGATCGAATCATCCACCACAAAACCCACCGCCAGGGTCAGGGCCATCAGCGACATGTTGTTGAGGCTGTACCCCAGCAGATACATCACCGCAAAGGTGCCGATCACCGACATGGGCAGGGAGAGGCTGGGGATGATGGTGGCCTTGAGATTGCGCAGAAACAAAAAAATGACCAGCACCACCAGGGCCAGGGTCAAGAGCAGGGTGAACTGAATATCCTCCACCGAATCGGCAATAGCCAGGCTGCCGTCACGCAGCAGATTGAGCCGGATCGAGGCCGGCAAACCTTCGCTCAGTTGCGGCAGCAGCTCCTTCACCGCCTTGGCCACGGCGATGGTGTTCATGCCCGGTTGTTTTTCAACAGCAAGAAAGATCGATTGCGCCGTGGTGGTGGCGTTGAAAAACCAGGCGCCGGACTGATCGTTCTCCACACTGTCGATCACCGTGGCCACCTCCTCCAAGCGGATGGGCCGCTGGTCACGCACCGCCACGATCACATCCTTATACGAATCCGCCACCTTCAACTCGCCACTGGCCTGGAGAGTGAGGTTGCGGTGCGCGCCCACCAGTTGCCCCATGGGCAGGTTGGCGTTCTGGGCGCTGATCGCCTTGGACACCTCCTCGGCATCGAGATCAAAGCCCTTCAATTTGCCCGGATCGAGTTGCACCCGCACCGCATATTTTTGGGTACCGCGCAGGGTGACCTGGGCCACACCATTGATCATCGAGATGCGCTGGCTCATGGTCTGACCGTACTGGTCCAACAGCGACAACGGCAGCACCGGGCTGGAAAGCGAGAGAAAGAGGATGGGATCCACCGCCGGGTTGGTCTTGCGGAAGGAGGGCGGTGCGGGCATGGCGTCGGGCAGGCTGCGGGCGGCCAGGGAGATAGCTGTCTGCACATCCTGGGCCGCCGCATCGATATCGCGTTCCAGGGAGAATTGCAGGGTGATCTGGGTGGAACCGAGGCTACTCACCGAGTTCATCGAATCGATGCCGGTGATGGTGGCAAACTGCTTCTCCAGCACAGTGGCCACGGTCGAGGCCATGGTGTCGGGGCTGGCACCGGGCAGGTTGGCATAGACGACGATGGTGGGATAGTCGACGTTGGGCAGGTCGCTCACCGCCAGTTGCCGGTAACCGATCAAACCGGCGAGCAGGATGCTGATCATCACCAGCACGGTCATCACCGGCCGGCGGATAAAGAGATCGGAGATACCCCTCATGGCTGGTTTTTCCCTGCCTTTTGCGGCTTCTCGCCCTTGGCTTGGTTGCGTTCCACCACCTTGATGCCATTATCAAGAAGCATCTGGCCATCGATCACCACCCGCTCCCCGGTCTGCACCCCGGAGGCCATCTCTGTCATGCCCTCCACGCGCATGCCTGGGCTGACGCTGCGCAACTCGGCACTGTCATCCTCCTTGATCACATAGACATAGGCCCCTTTTTGCCCCATCTGCACCGCCTGGGAAGGGACGACGATGCAGTCGGCGCGGTCGGTGAGATGGAGGCGGATGGAGAGCAGTTGCCCGGGCCAGAGCCGCAGCCCGGTATTGGGCAACTCGGCCTTGAGGCGGATGACGCCGGTGGTGGGATCGACACTGTTGTCGATGAAGACCAGTTGCCCGCTCAGTGGAAGCTGTCCGGGCTGTTCCACCAGCACCTTGAGCTTGCCGCTTTGCTGATGGCGACGGATCTCGGCAAGGTGCTGTCCGGCAACGGTGAAACTGACCAGTATCGGATCAATGCGGTTGATGGTGACCATGGCGCCGTCGGCATTGGCCTTGATGAGATTGCCCAGGTCGCTGAGGATTTCGCCGGTGCGGCCGGTGAAGGGGGCACGGATGGAGCAGAAGCCTAAAGCAAGTTTAGCGCTCTCCACGGCGGCCAGATCAGCCTGCACCGTTGCCTCCAGGGTGAGGACCTTGGTCTGGGCCTGATCTCCCTGTTCCTGGGAGACGATACCCTTGGCCGCCGCCGGCTGGTAGCGGCCAAGGTCGCGGCGGGCATTGGCCAGATCAGCGCGATCCTTGGCAAGCACTGCCTCGGCCTTGGCGAGATCGGCGGCAAAAGGACGCGGATCGATGGTGAAGAGCAGATCCCCGGCCTTCACCTCCTGGCCTTCCTGGAAATGGACGGTTTTCAACACTCCAGTGACCTGGGAACGGATCTCCACACTGAGCGGGGCCTCGCTGTGGCCGGTGGCGCGGATCTCCACCGGCAGCGATTGAACGCTCGCAAGAGCAGTGGCTACTGGGACCACGCGTTTCTTTTCTGTTTTTTTATCCTTGCCGGGGCCACTGGAACAGCCGGCCAGGGGCGCCAGGCAGACCAGCGCCACCAGGAAGGCGAGTAGTGGGCATAAAGACCTGCCGAGTAAGGCGGAGAGTGGAGCGCGTGTCATGGGCGAGAGGAGGGTGAGGGGGAAGGGGAGGGTAATGCGTGAGCCTCGGAGGTCGCAGGCGTCCAACCGCCGCCCATGGCCTTGTACAGCGCCACCATGGCCAGGGCATGGCGTTGTTCGCTTTGGATGAGCTTGTCTTCGGACTGGGCCAGGGTGCCATTGGCCAACAGCACATTGAGAAAAGTGTTCAACCCAGCGGTGTATTGATGCTGGGCAAGTTCACTGGAGAGCTGCGATGCGGCCACCGCCTCGCTATACCGCTGCCGGCTCAACTGCTCGCGTTCAACGGCCACCAGGGCATCTTCCACCTCGGCCAGGGCGGTGAGCACCCGGTTTTGATAGGTGAGCCGGGCCTGATCAAGCTGCGCCTCCTTGATATCGAGCGCCGCACGGGTGCGGCCACCATCAAAGAGTGGCCACTGGATGGCAGGACCAAGCGACCAATAACGGCTGCCACTGGTGATGAGTTGACTGTGATCGTTGCTCTGTAGACCAACCAGGGCCGTCAGTGAAAATTTGGGAAAGAGATCCGCAGTGGCCACACCGACGGCGGCATTGGCCGCAGCCAGTTGTCGCTCGGCGGCGCGCAGATCCGGACGTTGCAACAGCAAGGTGGAGGGCAGCAGGGTTGGCAGTTGTGTTGGCGGCCGGGGCAGTGGTGCCGTCTCGCGCAGATCGCGGCCGAAATCCTGTGGTTGCTGGCCAAGTAAGATTGCCAGTTGATGCCGGGCCTGGGCCTCGCTGATCTCCTGTGGTGGCAGTTGGGCCTGCAGCAGTGACAGTTGGGTGCGAGCCTGGGAAATCTCCAGTTGGTTGCCGATGCCGGTGCTCAGCCGCTCTTGGGTGAGGTTGAGGGTCTGCTCCTGCAGGAGCAGGTTCTTACGAGCAATGATCAGCCGTTGCTGGGCCGCGCGCAACTCGATGTACTGCCGGGCCACCTCGGCGCTCAGGCTGACCAGCACATCGCGGTAGTCTTCGATGGTGGCGGCCAGCGTCGCCTCGGCTGCCTCCTGTTGGCGCCGTTTGCCACCAAAGAAATCCACTTCCCAACTGACATCGAAATTGAGTTGGAACAGATCCTGGCGTGTACCACCCGAGGAAATGTTGTCGCTCTTGCGGCTATGAGTATAGCCGCTACCAAGATCAACGGCTGGCAAACGTTCGGCGCCGGCAATGCGACTCTGCGCCCGCGCCTCTTGAATGCGGCTGAGGGCCATGGCCGCGTTGTTATTGGCTGCCATGGCCTGGTTGATGAGCGCATCGAGCCGGGCATCGCCAAAGAGGTGCCACCACTGGCGCAGTGCTGCGGCATCATCACTACTCAGATGTTGTGCAGTGTTTTCCCAGTGTTGGGGCAGCGATGGCTGCGGCGGTTGATAGTCAGGACCGACCGGGGCGCAGGCCGCAAGCGTCAAAGCCACGGCCAAACTGCACAACAACAACGGCAAAGCAAGGCGGAGGCTTGGGGACATGCGCAGAAACCAGAGAAGAGAAAAGAAAACGCAAAATTCACTGTCCTGCCACCACCATCATCCCTGAGGTTGGATCAGGATGGGACGGGTAACACCAGCAGGAAATTTGGACCGGTCAAGATTGCAATACTACACAACTCTTGCAAGGCTTTCAAAGCAATTGCGTCGGCGAAAGGGAGGGCTGGGCGAGCACTGGCAGGTGGGTGTTGAGAAACGCTTGCCATCGCGGTGGCCAACAGGCAAAGAAAAACCCGGCATGGGCACACATTGCTTGGTGCACCCATGCCGGGTAGGTCCATCGTAGTGCCATGGAGAACCATGGCGAGCAAAAAGACTGCTTAAAACTTGATCGAACCAAACATCATCATGTAGGACCAGTTGTCGTCGCCACCGGTTTCAGCTTTGGCCGCCTCATCGGGTGTGGCAAGACCGCCAACCAATGACAGGGCCAGGTGATCATTGACGGTCCAGTCGATGATCAGGTTATATTCCTTTGCCAAGTCTTCGTCGGAATCGTGACGATTGAAATCAATGTAAGCAAGGGTAACGGCCACCGGCTCGATGGGCTGAACCTTGAGTTTCAGCATGTGTGAGTCAAGATCGCTGTTATCCAGGTAATATTCCCCTAAGACCTCACCCTGGTACCAGGTTTCCCAATCAGTGGAACCAAAAAACAGGGAATCGTAGTTTTCGTCGAAGCTGGCGTAGCGATAGGTCAGGGTCGGGGTCCAGGGGCAGTGTTCAGCCTGATAGCTGATTTGAGCGTACCAGGCGTTACCGTTTCCAGAAGGAAGGTCGGCGTTGAATCGTGCAGCGTTGTTGCTATCCTCGTGAGCATACTCTCCCTCGATATGAAGGGGCTTGAGTGCATCCGCTGCACCGGCCACAGCAAAAGGAAAAATGCCGGCCCTTATATTATAGATATCCATGGAATCACGGGTAGCATCGTCGGATTCCATTTTGTAGAAGCCCGCGCCGATATTCCCCATTTTTTCAACGGCATACTCCACATTGCCACCACCCAGGCGCGTGTCGACATCATCAACCTGATCCGGTTCGAAATAGATGAGGTCGCTGGACCAGTTGCCGGATTTCATGCGGATGACGGCAGCATAGTCGGCGCTGTTGCGGCCGCCAATCCAATAGGCGGCACGGCCACCGCTTGCACTGCCTTGGCTGGCGAAAAGAAAACCATTACCGAGCGTGTAACGCTGGCGACCAAAAGAGATGTCGAGGAAGTTTTCGTCAAGTCCACTGAAAAGATTGCCGGATTTCCACCCTACAAAGGCATGGTCGACCCGCAATGAATGCTCATCACCATCGGTGGAGCCAGCAGCATCGATACCGCCAAAGGTATTGGCCTGAACAACATCGAACTGGCCATACAAGGTCTGGGTGGAGGGCAGCACATAATTGACATCAAGACCAGGACGGATCAAAGACTCCCACCAATGGTCAGATTTTCTTCCTAAATTGTCTGGATCAGCGGAATTCCCGAACCAGGAATCGCTCTGTGTAAAAAAGCCCAGATCGGCTTCCAAGGTCACTTTGGCGTAGCTGCCGTTGTCACCGGTATAAAACTGAAGGGGGTTGGCTTTCTCGGCCTCTTCGGCCCGGGCCTGCCCTGCGGTGAGGGCAGCGGACAACAGCAGGGTGGCGCAAGCGGCCACCAGGGGATAGGTAATGCGGGTATTCATGGTCAGGACTCTCCTTTGGGGATTGATAAATACCGACGTCCTCGTCAATGCGCATCGGAGTATCAAAAAATGAACTCCTGAGTGGTCAATGTTGTTTATTTAACTGTCTTGCCAGTCTAAAAACAAAAAGAACATCAAAGTATAAAAAATTGGCCGACCATACCACACTCATGCAATCCTAACAAGCAGCAAAAAAGGGGCAAGAAACCATTAGCCCTGGGAAATACTTGGAGCAATGGCTGGTCCGTCTGCCGGAACCCATGTGTGCCCTGCGGGAGAATGCTACGCTTTTTTATGATAAAATCTTGATTTTTTGTGCTATTTCAATGATGGTGATTTGTTGTGTTAGGATACCATTAGGATTATGTTTTTTTAGTGTCATAATCAGGTTAGAAAGGTAAAGTCGGTCCGGTTTTCAGCCCAGATGACAGTCTTGGACAGGAAATAATGGCGACTGATGTGCTCAAATGCCTCCGGAGCGGATAATCGTGGGGCAAAACAGGGTGCACGGTCTTATGACGAGCATTGCAGAGAGGAAAAAAGAACGATTATGGGTCAGGGGTTGCTTGCCAAGTTGTTGCCGCCGCCGGAGAACAAATTTTATAATTTTTTTGAGGATGGCGCCGAGGTAAGCGAGTTATCCTCGCAGCTGTTCTATCAGATCGTGCATTCGGATCTGCAGCAGCGTGAGGAATATCTCATCCATGCCAAAACCTATAAGCGGCGGGCGGTCGAGGCCATGGAAGGCAGCCTCACTCTCCTTAATGCCTCCTTCATCACCCCTATCGACCGTGAAGACATCCAATTAATCTCCTCATATCTCTATAAGAGCACTAAGGTCATTCTCAAGGCCTGCGTTAATCTGCGCATTTACAAGATTGATTCCTACAACGAGATCGTCAAAAAACAGGCCGAGATTCTTATCAAATCCGCTGAAGAGTTGCGAGCCATCATCTCTCTGCTCAAAAAGAATGCGCCGCTCAAAGAGGTGACCGCGTGTAGTTATCGCATCAAGGATATTGAAAACCGGGGCGACGAGATTCTGTTTACCGCCACCGAAGAGTTGTTCTCCGGCAAGTACGATGCCCTGAGTGTGTTGAAACTCCGTGATATCTATAAGGGTATTGAAAATGCACTTGATATCTGTTCGGTCATCGCCGATCAGATCCTCAACATTGCCCTTAAGCACAGTTAACCGGTTATCTCGGTTATGGCCGACGGCATCGTTGATTGGGCCGTCTCTTTCTGCCACGGACAAAAGGACGTGTTTTCATGGTTTTGACCCTGCTGATTTGTGTTGTTGTCACCGCACTTATTTTTGAATATATCAACGGCTTCCACGATTCGGCCAATGCGATTGCCACCGTGGTCTCCACCAAGGTGCTCACCGCTCGCGCCGCCATTATTTATGCCGGCGTGCTCAATATTGCCGGTGCCTTTCTTGGCACGCATGTGGCCAGTACCATCGGTAAGGGCATCGTTGCCACCGACTCCGTCACCCAGGGCGTCATCCTCTGCGCCCTGCTTTCGGCGATCATCTGGAACCTGATTACCTGGTATTACGGCATTCCTTCCAGTTCCTCCCACGCCCTTATCGGCGGTTTGATGGGTGCCGCCATCTCCAAGGCCGGTTATCATGTCGTGCATTTCGATGGGGTGACCAAAAAAGTGCTGATGCCGATGATTACTTCGCCACTGATCGGTTTTGTCATTGGTTTTATGTGTATGGTCAGTATTTTATGGATCTGCTCGCGGGCCAATCCCAATGTGGTGAACAAGTATTTCCGGAAACTGCAATTGGTCTCTTCCGGAGTCATGGCACTGAGCCATGGCAGTAACGATGCGCAAAAGACCATGGGCATCATCACCCTGGCCCTGGTAAGCTATCATACCCTGCCCACCTTCGAGGTGCCGTACTGGGTCATCCTTGGTTGTGCTGTCACCATGGGGCTGGGCACCATGGCCGGTGGTTGGCGTATCATCCGCACCATGGGCAGCAAGATGATCAAGCTCAAGCCTGTGCATGGCTTTGCGGCGGAAACCTCGGCCGCAGCCGTCATTCTTACCGCCTCCCATTTCGGTATTCCAGTTTCCACCACCCATATCATTTCCACCTCGATCATGGGGGTAGGCAGCACCAGGGGTGTACATGCCCTAAAATGGGGCATTGTCGGTAATATCGTCATGGCATGGGTCCTGACCATCCCGGTATGCATGGTGATAGCCGCGGTTCTTTATCGGATGCTGCCGGTCTGATGCAGTCTTTCAGCAGATAGCGGGTTCATCGCTTTTATTCTTTTCACACATAAAAAAACTCCGGGAAAGATTATTTCCCGGAGTTTTTTTATGGTGCTAACCGGTATCAAGCCGGGACGTTTTCTGGCTGATGCAGTCTGCGGTTAGAATTCGTATTTCAAGCGGGTGGTGAAGCCGTAGCCGCTGTCTTTGGTGGCATCCGGATCCTCATCGTAGAATTTATCAATGTAATATTCCAGCATCACCGTGGTACCATCGAAAACCTTCATTGCAGCGGTGGTGATATACCGCTGTTCAGGAAGATCCAGGGCATAGGCTTCCCAGCTCTTTTGATAGCCGATGGCGAACAGAGTTTCCTTGTTGGCGATGGAGGTGGTGTAGGCCAGTTCGGTGTTGAGGGCCTTGGGCTCGGCGCCGTGCAGGCCAAAAGACAGTTCAGTGGCAGCAAAACTGTCCAGGGCTGCGGTATATTCGGCGATGGCTGAAAAGGCTTGGTATTTTCCGCCGATGTTGAGGTTAAGGCCACCTACCTGGTCAGAGATGGATCCCAGTCCCGCTGTTTCCTCGATGTAATCCGTTATGGTGCTTGAGTCAGCAATGTTATTGACCCAGGCGATTCCAGCATTGAAGCCCTTATCCTCTTCTTCATAGCTGTACGCCAATGAGGCACCGAAACCGTTAATGGTATCATTATCGCTATTGGCGGTATCTTCATTTTCATTCATGCCATTATAGCTGAACACTGTGGCGGTCAGACCGTTGCCCTCATAACCGACGATCACACCCTTGGGATTGATTTCCCCGAGTGTTTGGGTGAGCGGATCCTGAATCATGTTGGTGGAGAAATCACCAAAGGGCACATACACCTTACCAGCGGTGAGGAAGAAGGGATATTCCTCGGTTTTACCCAGCGTGATGTTAGCCTCGTCGAGGTAAAAGTCTTCATCGTCGCCATCGTAATCGATGACAATCTTGCCGGTGGCCCAGTCAACCACCTTGATATCCATGATTAGCTCAACGGTATCAAGGACAAATTCACTGCTGCTGTCACCAACCTTGTCCTTGCCGAGTTTGTAATCCCCTTCGATCGAGCCACTGAGGCTGACGAAATCATTGATCTGCGGACCTGGTTTTTTCTCGCCGAGCTGACGGGTCACCTCTTCCTCGATGGCCGCTTTTGCCGGCGGAACTGCCTGGGCGTTCTTCTCCATGTCGGTAATGCGTTGGTTGAGCTGTTGATTTTGCTGCATCAGCGCCTGTACTTGCTGCTTGAGTTGTTCAAGTTCTGTTTTGGCGGGCGAGGCCGCCAGGGCGGGGATGGTGTTGGCCAACAGGCAGGCAGTGGTCGCTGCAAGCGCAAGTGATCGATTAAGTGTCTTTGTCATGGGGTGTCCCTGTGGTGTGATGAAAAAATAATTCGTAATCAATGCTGATCACGTCGATAATACATTAAAAGAATCTTTGCAAGACAGGAGTGGTGCGGGCCACCTGCAGCGCCTTTGACCATGTCATATTGAACAGGGAACAAGGCCCGCTCCACTATGTCTGGCACCGGACGTCAGTTGGGCAAGAACGTTTCACCTTTCTGCTATCCATTCATAGAATTCGATTGTCGCGGGATCGCATTTGCAGCAACCTTTGCAGGCAGCAGCCGTTTCCCGTCGCTGCCGCACCTTGCCCTTGTCGATCCAGACTTGAAGCAGCGGTCGAAGAGTTTCCACCTCCACCTGGAAATGGTACGCTGCATCTTGGATCGGGATGATCTTCCGGGTGCGTAGATAGTGTTTGAGTTGGATGAGATCCATCTTTCCCTCTATTTACCCGCAGAAGGGAGAGCCGTGGTCGCTTGAGGGGCGGGCACGGAAAGACCTGCGGGTTGGTCGCGACTGAAGAATTTGAGCATCAGTACCAGACTGGTGAGAGCGCAGAGATCAGCGCCAATGACCAAGCTCGAAAAGAGAGGATGCGTGGTAAAGTTGGCCACCTGGTAAAACAGGGTCGAGGCAAAATAGGCCAGAAAGGTGGTCCAAAAGCCGGTGAAGGCTGTCCAGGCCAGGTTGGTTTCGCGGTAGACGGCGGCAATGGCGGCGCTGCACGGAAAGTAGAGCAACACGAAAAGCAGGTAGGCAAAGGCAGCGCTCTGGCTGGCAAAGAGCCGTTCCATCGAGCCAAAGGTGGCCTCGCTTACCTCCTGCGCCTCAGCGGCGGTTTTGGTGTCGCTGACATCGCCAATGGAGATGCCCAGAGGATCGGTGAGGGTATCGAGGACGCCCTTGAGATTTTCCGGAATGGTGGCAAAGGCGCCACTGATGCCGCCCCAGAAATCAAAGGCTTCTTTTTCTTCGGTCCCCTCTGCGGTGGCCTGGGCATCCATGCCGGCATAGAGGGCGTCCAAAGTGCCGACCACCGCCTCCTTGGCAAAGATACCGGTAAAGATGCCCACCGTGGCCGGCCAATTTTCCTCGCTCACGCCCAGGGGGCGCAGTCCCGGGGTGATCACCTTGCTCATCGAGGCCAAAACCGATTTTTCACTGTTTTCATTGCCGAAACTGCCGTCCGTGCCCAGGGAGTTGAGCACGGAGAGTACCATGATCACCGGAATGAGCACACGGCCGGCGCGGAACAAAAAGGTCTGCAAACGATCATAGGCGCGCAGTACCACCGAGCGCAGGGTGGGCAGATGGTAGGGGGGCATCTCCATGACAAAGGGTGTCACCTCACCCTTGAGCAGGGTGTTTTTTAGCACCAGACCAGTGAGTACAGCAAAACCGATACCAATCAGGTAGAGCAAAAACACCAGGTTCTGACCACCGGTGGGGAAGAAAGCGGCGGCAAAAAGGGCATAGACCGGCATGCGGGCGCCGCAGGACATGAAGGGATTCATCATCACCGTCAGGGTGCGGTCGCGCTCGTTCTCCAGCGTGCGGGTGGCCATGATCGCCGGCACGTTGCAGCCAAAACCAACCAGCATCGGCACAAAGGCCTTGCCCGGCAGGCCGATGAAGCGCATGAAACGGTCCATGACAAAGGCGGCACGGGCCATGTAGCCGGAATCCTCCAAAAAGGAGAGGAAGAGGAACATGAAGCCAATCGGCGGAATAAAGGTGGCCATGGTCTGAATGCCGCCACCGATACCGGTGGCAAGGATGGCGATCAACCATTCGGGGGCGCCGACACCTTTGAGCAACTCACCAAAGCCGTCGACAAAAATGGTGCCAGCGAATTGGTCGAAAAAGTCGATAAAGGCGCCGCCCAGGTTAATGGTGAACATGAACATCAGGTACATGGCCACGAGGAAGAGCGGCAGGCCCAGTACGCGGCTGAGCACCACCCCGTCGATGCGATCGGAGAGGGTGGCGGTGAGGCGGCCTTTTTTCTTGACCAGATCCTGGGTCAGCCAGGAGACAAAACCATAGCGGGCGGAAGCGATGACGATATCAGTTTCCTCGTCCTCCTTGGTCTCGATCTGTTGGCGGAGTGCTTGCACCTTGGCCTGGACGGTCTCGCCAATGCTGAGATGCTGGACCGGTGAACGGTCATCTTCTAGCAGTTTCAGCGCCAACCAGCGGGGATCAATTTTTTTCACGGCACACTGCTCGTGCAGATCTTCGCTCAGATCGGAAACCGCCTCCTGCACCGCCACCGGGTAGACCACATCGGCACTCGGGGTATGCGGGGCGGCTGCCATCTTGATAATGGCGCTTTTCAACGCTGTGATACCCTGATTCTTGGCAGCTGACATCGGCACCACCGGACAACCGATGCGCTGGGCCAACCCCTCGACATCGATCTGCAACTGGCGCTCGGCAGCCATATCCATCATGTTGAGAGCGATGATGATCGGCACTCGCATCTCCAGCAGTTGGCTAGTGAGATAGAGATTGCGCTCGATATTGGAGGCGTCGACGATGTTGACCACCACCTGGGCCTGGTGCGAGAGGAGGAAATCGCGGGTCACCTCCTCATCCAGCGACGAGGCGGCCAGCGAGTAGATACCGGGGGTGTCGATCACCTCAATGTTGCTTTCTTCAAAGCGATACGAGCCGGATTTGCGATCCACCGTCACGCCTGGCCAATTACCCACCCGCTGTTTGGCCCCAGTGAGCGCATTGAACAATGTGGTCTTGCCACAGTTGGGGTTGCCCACCACCCCGATAATCACCTCATTCATGGCGTAACCCTCCCAACAATCAATGCCTTGGCCTCATCTTTGCGCAGGCTGAGGCTGTAATCGCGTACTTTGATCTCCACCGGATCGCCCATGGGGGCGACGCGGGCCACCACAAATTCAGTGCCCTTGACCAACCCCATGGCCAGGAGCTTTTGCCGATACACCTGGGCCCCCTTATCAAATCCCAGGATCTTTCCTGTTTCACCCACAGCGATGTCCGCCAATGTTTGTTCCATAAATTTCCACCTGTTTACGTTAAAGAGTCGGTCTTGCGCCAAGGAGGAGAAAGACCGTGTGTCGTGCGAGGTTGCCTTGCAAAGGGTTGTTTAACTTTATATTGGCTGCGCGTATAAATTTCGCGCCAAGATTATTGTATGGCAAGTAGTGAACTGTTAGCCATCGCTAATTCGGCCGAGTGTACCTTGCGGCGATAAGAAGTCAACAATAAATTTAAGATCTGCTAATATTGGTGCTGGGTTTGGCATGTATGCCATGCCGGTGGGGGAGATGACCTGAGTGGATTTTCAAAACAGTGTTTGGTGTTTTCAGGTGTGGGGATACAATGAAAGCAGTGTCAGTTGATGTGCAGGGACTGGTTTTTGTATCAAAAGAATTGAATGAAACATGCGGCAAAATAGATTTTCATTTTGCGGTTGTTTTTTGTAAATAAACCAATAGTTTTTAAATTTAATTTTATATTTTTTTGGATTTCGATCATTTTTACTGAATGTTTAGGTAGGGGTGGGCTAGAATTATTTTGGTAACCCATTGAAGGTATTAATTATATAGCTGATAGCGCTACAAGGTCTCAGATGGGGGCGCGTATGGGGGGCAATACGTTTGAATCGTGTTTAATCACCGATTTTATGGTGAAGATTTTTATCAGTTTTCCTTATTATTGGGCAGGTGGCCGATTGCAGCAGATCGGTTTGGCATGAAAAATGGTCGTTCACGCAAAAGACCACCAGAACGACGTTTCGATCTTCGTAAATTTTTGTTTTTGTAACGCGTAGTTTTCGTAATGAGGCTTTTGACGATGTCATCAAGATGGTCGTTCTCGTAAAAAGCCTCGAGAATGACGTTCCGATCTTCGTAACTCGTTAATTTTTGGATGCGAAATTGTTCGTGTTTTGACTTTTTAAGATGTCATCAAGATTGTGGGAGCAACAGATGAAAGAAACCAAATATAGCATTTGCGGCATGTGCGCGGTGCGCTGTCCGGTCACCGTTGAGGTTGAGGATGGCAAGCCGGTGTGGATCGAGGGCAACAGTCACGATGGTGGCATGGGACGCAGCCTCTGTGCCAAGGGTGCCGCTGCCTTTGCCCAGCGCGATGACAAACAACGTCCCCTCTCGCCGATGCTGCGTATGGGCGAGCGTGGTGAGGGCAAATGGCGCGAGGTTTCCTGGGATGAGGCCTACGACTATATCGCCAAACGGCTGGAACCCATCATCGCCGAGCATGGCGGCAAATCGATCATGTTCTCCGATCGCGGCGGTCCGTTTGCCGATCTGCGCCAGGCCTTTGTCAAGGCCCTGGGCTCACCCAATTATATTAATCACGACTGTACCTGCGGCCGCAACGTGCACCACGCCTCGAAATCGGTCTATGGACTGGGGCGCAAGGATTTTGCCTACGACTACGAAAACGCCCGCCACATTGTCCTCTTTGGTCGCAATATCACCGAGGCCCTCAAGGTCAAAGAGGTGAAAAGTTTTCTCAAAGCGGTGAAAAAGGGTGCTCATGTCACCTACATCGATCCGCGCGCCTCGGTCACTGCCGGCAAGGCCACCCGCTACTGGCAGAACAAGCCGGGCAGCGATTACGCCCTGCTGCTGGGCATCGCCCACTGTATCATTGCCAATCGGTATTACGATCGTGACTTTGCTGATCGTTACATCAGCGGCCTCAAGGAATTCAATGCCTTTCTCGAACCTTACACGCCCCAGTGGGCTGCCGAGGAAACCGGCATCAGCGCCGAGGAGATCGAGGCCTTCTGCCGTGAACTCAACCAGGATCGGCCCAAGGTCATTCTTCATCCAGGTTGGATGTTGTCTCGCTATCGGGATTCCTTTTATGCCTCGCGCCTGATCCATATCCTCAACGCCCTCATGGGCAATATCGAACAACCCGGTGGTCTCTTTTACCCCAAGGGGCCCAAGGATGCCGGCCGCTCCGGGCTTAAGAGCCTGGCCGCCCTGGTGCCGGGTGCCAGCGATGAGCGCGCCGACGGTTGCGGCAGCCGTTACCCGCAGTGGGACAAGGGAGCCGGTATGTTGCAGACCGCTTTTGAGGCCATCGACAGCGGTCTGCCCTATCCGGTCAAGGCCTACTTTGTCCATCGCCACGATCCCTTCATCGCCATGCCCGACACCGACGAGCAGATGCGTATTTTGAACAAACTCGACCTCTTCGTGGCTGTGGATATCAACTTCAGCGAAACCGCCTGGTTTGCCGATGTCATCCTGCCGGAGAACACCTTTGTCGAGCGCGATGACATCCTGCGCACCGAAAAAGGGCTTAAGCCCGGTTTTGGCCGCCGCCAGCAATGCGTCAAACCGCTCAACAACACCAAGGCCGGCTGGGAAATTTATCTTGATCTCGCCCGCCGCATGGGCAAGGGCGAGTATTTCCCCTTCAAGACCATTGAGGAGATCTGGCAATACCAGCTGCAGGATACCGGCCTGTCGGTCAGCGATTTCGACAAGAAGGGCTTTGTCAAATTAACCGGCGATGCCATCTGGTATGATCGTGACAATCTCAAATTCGGCACCGAATCCGGTAAGATTGAAATCTTCAATGGCAAATGGGAGGCCATGGGCATCCCTTCGCTCATTCCCTACCAGGCCCCCGAGGCCCCGCCTGAAGGCAGCTTCCGCCTGCTCTTTGGCCGTAACGGTTACCAGGCCCATGGCCAACATCAGAACAACCCCATCCTCAACGATCTGCTCACGGTCAATAAACTGTGGATCAACTCCAAGGCGGCCAAAAAATTGGGGATAAAGGACGGCGCCCGCGTTAAGGTGGCCAACGGAGATGAACAGGGCACCATTGTCGCCTATGTCACCGACCTGATTCACCCCGAGGCCGTCTTCATGCTCCATGGTTTTGGCAGTAGGGTCCCCGCCAAAAAGCGGGCCTATGGCAAGGGCCTGGCTGATCAACTCTTCATGAAGGGCAAACTCAAGGAGTGGGACAAGGCCGGTGGTGGTCTGAACCTGGCTGAAAGTTTTGTCACCGTTACCCTTGCTTAAGCGGAAGGAGAGTTGAAATGAGCAAATATCTCATCGTTCAAGACGTGGCCGATTGCATTGGCTGTCGTGCTTGTGAAGTCCACTGTAAATCCAAGAATCATCCCGGTCCGGGTGCCTTTTTTTGCCGGATGCTCAAGGTGGCTTCGGCCGATACCCCGGTTCCCAAAATCAGCTTTGTCTACCTCTCCTGTTTTCATTGCGAAAAGGCCTGGTGTATCGATGCCTGCCCCACCGGTGCAATGCGACGGCGTGACAAGGACGGCATCGTCTATGTCGAGGAGAAATCCTGTGTCGGCTGCAAGGCCTGCATTACCGCCTGCCCCTGGACCGTGCCGCAATGGCATGCCGAAACCGGCAAGGTCGGCAAGTGCGATCTGTGCATGGATCGCATCGATGCTGGTCTGGAGCCGGCCTGTGTCACCAAATGCGTGACCAACTGCCTCCATTTTACCACCCCCAACGAGGCTTCCGAAACTGCCCGCCAGGCCTATGCCGAGCAGTTGATGCAACATCGCCGCTGAGAGGAGTTTGATGATGGATGCGCTGCCCAGGGAATATCTTGGTATTCTGCTGCTTTTGATTTTTGGCGTTCTATTTGGTGTGCTCACCTTGTTGATTGGCCGGTTCTTTCGTTTGAGCCGCCCCTACAAGGAGAAGCTGATTGCCTATGAATCGGGCAACGAACCCACCGAGGCCCCACGGATGCGGTTTTCGGTCAAGTTCTATCTGATCGCCATCCTCTTTGTGGTCTTTGATGTGGAAGCCATCTATCTCTACCCCTGGGCGGTCAGTTACGACCGGTTGGGACTCTTCGCCCTGGTGGAGATGCTGCTGTTCATCGGGCTGTTGTTGGTGGGCTATGTCTACGCCTGGAAGAAAGGAGTGCTGCAATGGGAGCAATAAACGAACCCTCCATGGTGCAACTGGAAGAGGGGGTGCGATTCATCCCCGGTGCCAATGCCCTGCTCGGGCCCTTGAACAAACTGGTCAACTGGGGCCGGGCCGGCTCGATCTGGCCGGTGACCTTTGGTCTGGCCTGTTGCGCCATTGAGATGATGGATGCCGGTGCCTCCACCAACGATCTGGATCGTTTTGGTATCCTCTTTCGTGCCAGTCCCCGTCAGGCTGACTGTATGGTGGTGGCCGGCACGCTGACCAAGAAGATGGCCCCGGTGCTGCGGCGGGTTTACGACCAGATGCCCGAACCGCGCTATGTGCTGGCCATGGGCAGTTGCGCCTGTAGCGGCGGCGTCTTCGACACCTATGCCGTCACCCAGGGGGTGGACCAAATCATTCCGGTGGATGTCTATGTCCCCGGCTGCCCACCCCGCCCCGAGGCTCTGCTGGAGGGCTTTCTCAAACTCCAGGAAAAAATTCAACAGGAGCAGTTCCGATGGAGCCAGTGGCGATAATCGACCGGCTCAAGGCCGAATTCCCAGGCGAAATTTTGCAAGACTACGTCAACCAGGGCCAGGGAGCGGTGGTGGTGCGGCCCGGCCGCATTGTCGACATGCTGCGCTGGCTGCGCGATGATGGTGAGATGCGCATGAACCATCTGCGCTCGCTCTGTGGCGTCGATAACGCCCGGCGCAAGGAGACCGGCCTGTCGCGTTTTGAGGTGGTCTACAATCTCTACTCCATCCCCCTGCGCCACGAGATCCGCATCCGTGCCGAGGTGGGCGACAAGGAACCGGCGGTGGATTCGGTGGTGCCCCTCTGGCCCGGTGCCGATTGGCTGGAGCGCGAAACCTATGATCTGCTGGGTATTCACTTCAATAACCATCCCGACCTGCGCCGCGTGCTCATGCCCGAGGACTGGAGCGGCCATCCCCTGCGCAAGGATTATCCCCTCAAGGGCAAGGAAGAGTGGGTGGGTATGACCGAGTTGCTGGAAAAGGTCAAGGAGCTCGATCAACACGGTTTTGATCCCGAGGGACACAAGCATGGCGCCTACAATCCCAGCGAGGAGGAAGAATGAGCCGGCCCATTTCACAAACCATCGAAGTCCCGGTCATTGACGGCGAGTCCGAACGCTATTCCCTGCGCATGGGGCCGCAGCACCCGGCCACCCATGGCGTGTTGCGCGTTGATCTGGAGCTTGACGGCGAAACCATCCTCGAATGCAATCCCCAGGTGGGCTATTTGCACCGGGGCTTTGAGAAACTGGCTGAGAGCAAGACCTATGCCCAGGCCCTGATCCTCACCGACCGGCTTGATTACATCGCCGCCATGTCCAACAATGTTGGCTACTGCGTGGCAGTGGAGCGGCTGTTGGGATTTTCCGTGCCCCTGCGCGCCCAGTACATCCGCACCATTGTCGGCGAGATGTCACGGCTCTGCTCGCACCTGTTGTGGCTGGCCACCCACGCCCTGGATATTGGCGCCATGACCGTGTTTCTCTACTGCTTCCGCGAGCGCGAGATCCTGCTTGATCTGTTCGAGGATCTCTGCGGCGCCCGGCTGACCTTTTCCTACCCGCGCATCGGCGGGGTACGCCAGGATGTGACCCGCTATTTTATCGATGAGCTGCAACGCTTTCTCGATATCTTTCCCAGCAAGATCGAAGAATACGAAACCCTGATCGACACCAACCGCATCTGGCTCAAGCGCACCGTCGGTGTGGGCAAGCTCAGTGGCGAGGAGGCCCTGGCCCTGGGTTTGACGGGTGCCTGCCTGCGCGGCTCCGGAGTGGATTACGACCTCCGCAAACATCAGCCCTACGATGCCTACGACCAGGTGGAGTTCGAGGTGCCGCTGGGTACCGAGGGCGATATCTATGCCCGCTATCGCTGCCGCATGGAGGAGATGCACCAGTCGGTGCGCATCATCCAGCAGTGTATCGATCAACTGCCGCCCGGGCCGATCATTGGCGAGGATGCTCCGGATCTGGTCATGCCGCTCAAGGCGCCAACCCGTATCGAGGCCTCTGCCGCCGCCTACGGTTCCGGCCTGATCAAGGTGATCCGTGATAAAAACATCTATATTTCCGGCGATGTCTACGTGGCCACCGAGGTGCCCAAGGGCGAGCTGGGATTTTATTTCATCTCCGATGGCAATAATCGTCCCTACCGCATGCACATCCGCTCCCCCTCCTTCATCCACATTGGCGCGCTCAAGGCGCTGTGCAAGGGGGAGCTGATTGCCGATCTTATTGCCAACATCGGCAGTCTGGACGTGGTGCTGGGCGAGTCGGATCGGTAAATCCGTCGTGACTGTCTGATCAACGAGGAACCTATGAATATCCTGATAACCCTGGTGTGGATCCTGATCCTCTTTGCCGTGGTCATGCTCCATGTGGCCTATGCCACCTATTTCGAGCGCAAGATCATCGGTCACATGCAGGTGCGGCTCGGGCCGATGCGTGTGGGCTGGCATGGCTTATTGCAGCCCATTGCCGACGGCGTCAAGTCGTTCTTCAAGGAGGATATCATCCCGGAGAACGCCGATAAACCCACCTTCCTCGCCGCGCCCATCATCTGCCTGGTGGCGATGATGACCTCGCTGGCGGTGCTGCCCTTTGCCAAGGGCTGGGTACTGGCGGACATCGACATCGGCCTGCTGTTCATCTTTGCCATGAGCTCGCTGGCCAGCTACGGCGTGGTGCTGGCGGGCTGGGCCTCGAACTCCAAATACAGTTTCCTTGGCGGCCTGCGCTCCATGGCCCAGGTGATCAGCTACGAGATCAGCATGGGGTTGAGTCTGGTCGGCGTCATGCTCATGGCCGGCTCGCTGAATCTTACCAAGATTGTCGAGGCCCAGGGCGATTCCTGGCTGGGTATGTACCTCATGCCGCAGTGCATCGGCTTTTTTGTCTTTTTCATCAGCATGTTGGCCGAGACCAACCGCGTGCCCTTTGATCTGCCCGAGGCGGAGACCGAGCTGGTTTCCGGCTACTGCACCGAGTACAGCGGCATGCGCTACGCCATCTTCTTCATGGCCGAGTACATCGGCATGATGGTCATGGCCTCCATCGGGACCATCTGTTTTCTCGGTGGCTGGAATGGCCCTTTTGCGGTGCCGTTCTTCCCGCCCCTGTGGTTCGTGCTCAAGGTCTATTCGTTCATGTTCCTCTTTATATGGATCCGTGCCACCTTGCCACGGTACCGCTACGACCAGTTGATGGATCTGGGCTGGAAACTGCTCATTCCGTTGGCCCTGGTCAACATCGTCCTCACCGCCTGTCTGCGGGCCATCCTGAGTTAAGAGGGGAGGGGAGATTTCAACACTATGTACGTCCAATACAAACCCAAACGCGGCTGGCTGGGGACCATCTTCCAGGTGGAGATTCTCCAGGGCATGGCCCTGACCCTGAAGCGGCTCTTTTCCAAGCCGATCACCCGCCAGTACCCGGATGTCAAGCCGGTGATCCGGCCCGGTTTTCGCGGCCAGCATGCCCTGGTGCGCGATCCCGAGACCGGTGATTGCAAGTGCATCGGCTGCATGCGTTGCGCCATGGCCTGTCCGTCGCGCTGCATCCGCATCCGTTCGCACAAGGATAAGGAACCGGGTAGCCGCAGGCAGATCGACTGCTACCGTATAGAGGCCCTGCGCTGTGTGTACTGCGGCTATTGTGAAGAGGTCTGCCCGGTGAACGCCATAGTCCTCACCGAGGTCTATGAGTACGGCTCCTATAACCGGCCCTCGCTCTACTTCACCCGCGAACAGTTGCTGGCCAACTGGGATCGTTTTGTCGAAGAGAAGGGCGCTGCGATGGAAAATTACGTCAATCCCTTCTGGCGGCCGCGCGGCCTGGCCGAGGCGGATCTGCCGGCGCCCAAGCGTTTACCGGTCTCGGCCGAGTGGGCCGGCGAAGACCAGGTGGTGGGGCGAAAATGGCGGCAACACCAGGCCGCACAACAAAGCAAGCAGAGGGGGGCCTGATGTTTCTTCCGGTATTTTTCGGCTACTGCGCGCTGATGATTGTCCTCAGCGGCATCCTCGCTATCAGCCTGCGTAACCCGGTGCACTGCGTGCTCATGGTGCTGGTGCTCTTCTTCCACATGGCCGGGCTCTACCTCACCCTCAATGCCGAGTTTCTGGCCGCGGTGCAGATCATCGTCTATGCCGGTGCGGTGCTGGTGCTGTATCTCTTTGTGCTCTTTCTGGTCAGCCTGCGTGAGGAACTGCACCTGGATGCCTTCATCCCCAATCCCTGGCTGGGACGGGCCATTGCCTCCGGCCTGGCCCTGGGCTTGCTGTCGGTGCTGCCCTCCTTCATCCTCGGCCCCAAAGGATCCTGGAATGTGGAGACGGTGCGCAAGCTGACCCATACCGTGGTCATGGGCCAGGAGATGTATTCAACCTACCTGCTGCCCTTTGAGATTGCCGGACTGATTCTGCTGGTGGCTCTGTTCGGTGGCTTGGTGCTGGCCCGCCGCGATGAGGGACCTGCCACGGTGACCAACGATCAGGCCGCTTCGGTGAGCGATCCCTCTGCCTCTACAGAGATGAAGGAGGTTGCACAATGATTCCTCTCTCCTGGTACATGGCCCTGGCCATGGTGTTGTTCTGCATCGGTGTCTGCGGTTTTCTCACCCGCCGCAACGTCATCATCATGTTTCTTTCCCTGGAACTGATGCTCAACGGCGTTAATCTCAATCTGGTGGCCCTGAGTCACTTCATGGACAGCGTCCGTGGTCAGGCCTTCACCTTCTTCATCATCACCGTTGCCGCCGCCGAGGCCGCCATCGGCTTGGGTATTGCCATCAGCCTCTATCGCAGCCGCCGTTCGGTCCACGTTGACACCCTGAACCAATTGAAAGGATAAGAAAGAATATGCCGGCCTCTCTGCTTGCCATACCGCTTCTGCCGCTGGCCTCCTTCGTCCTCACCCTGCTCTTGGGCAAGCGTTGGGGGACCAGGGCGCACTGGCTGCCGATCATCTCCGTGCTGCTCTCCTTTGGTTGTGCCCTGGTGGCCTTTAACCGGGTGCGAAGCGGTGTGATCATCAACCAGGATATCTACACCTGGATTCAATCAGGCAACCTTAGCGTCTCGGTGGGTTTTCTGGTGGATCAGCTGACCTCGGTGATGCTCATTGTCGTCACCAGTATCTCCTCCCTGGTCCATATCTATTCGGTGGGCTATATGAAGGGCGAGGATGGCTATTACCGCTTTTTTGCCTACTTAAGCCTCTTCACCTTCTCCATGTTGATGCTGGTGCTGGGCAATAACTTCCTGCAGCTCTTCTTTGGCTGGGAGGCGGTGGGCCTCTCCTCCTACCTGCTGATCGGTTTTTACTACAACAAAAAATCTGCCGCTGATGCCGGTAAAAAGGCTTTTATTGTCAATCGCTTTGGTGATTTCGGCTTTATCCTTGGCCTCTTTTTGATCTTCACCCAGTTCGGTAGCCTCCACTACAGCCAAGTGTTCAGCAAGGTGAGTGTGCTGGAGGGCCAGACCCTCTCCCTGTTTGGCTCGCCGGTGGGCCTGGCCACGGTGATTGCCCTGTTGCTCTTCTGCGGCGCCATCGGTAAATCGGCGCAGATCCCGCTCCATGTCTGGCTGCCTGATGCCATGGAGGGGCCGACCCCGGTCAGCGCCCTGATTCATGCCGCCACCATGGTCACCGCCGGTGTCTTTCTCGTGGCTCGCTGCAACCCCATCTTTGAACTCTCCCATTTTGCCCTCAACCTGATCACCGTGCTTGGTGCGATCACTGCGCTCTTTGCCGCCACCATTGCCCTGGTGCAGACCGATATCAAACGGGTGGTGGCCTATTCCACGGTCAGCCAGTTGGCCTACATGTTCATCGGCTGTGGCGTCGGTGCCTACTCGGCTGGGATTTTTCACCTCTTCACCCATGCCTACTTCAAGGCCCTGCTCTTTCTCGGCTGTGGTTCGGTCATCCTCGGCATGCACCATGAGCAGGATGTGCGCTCCATGGGCGGGCTGAAGGCGAAGATGCCCATCACCTACTGGACCTTCCTGCTGGCCTCGCTCTCCATCTCCGGTGTGCCCGGCTTAGCCGGATTTTTCAGCAAGGATGAGATCCTGCTCATGGCCTTTAACACCCATCTCGGTGCCGGCAAATTCGCCTGGGCCATCGGCACCCTGGTGGCCTTCATGACCGCCTTCTACTCCTTCCGCCTCTTTTTCCTCATCTTCCACGGGGAGTTTCGCGGCACCGAGCACCAACGTCATCATCTGCACGAGTCCCCCCTGGTGGTCACCCTGCCGTTGATGCTGCTGGCCTGTGGCGCAGTGGCCGCCGGCTGGTTCGGGGTGCCGGGTATTCTCGGCGGCGACAACCACTGGGCCCATTTCCTGGAGCCGGTGCTCGGTCATCCGCACATCCATGTCTCCGGGATCACCGAGGCCCTGCTGATGGGTTCCTCCATCCTCGCCGGTGCTCTGGGTATTGGACTGGCCTTTTACATGTACCGCTTGCAGCCGCAACTGCCCGCTTTGATTGCCGAGCGCTTTGCCGCCCTCTACCGCTTGCTGCTCAACAAGTATTACATTGATGAGATCTACGGCAAACTGATTGTCGAGCCAACCTTGGGCTTCAGCCGCCGGGTCATCCTGCGCATTGTTGATTTGGGCTGTATCGAGGGGGTGGTTAACGGCCTGCCCCGGGCCATCGGCAACGCTTCGCAGCAGTTGCGCCGCATCCAGGATGGCCAGGTGTCGCACTACCTCGCCTGGATGGGCGGCGGCGCCCTGGTGGTGATGGTTGTGCTGTTGCTGGGTTATTGATCTGAACCTCTACCTGTGGAAGTGACCTCGATGTCTATCCCTCTGCTCACCACACTGATCTTCTTCCCCGTGCTCGGTGGTCTGTCGCTGCTGCTTGTTCCTCGGCAGCAGACCGCGACCATCCGGCTGATGGCCCTCTTTGTGAGTCTGATCGAACTGTTGCTCACCCTGCCGCTGGTGCTGATGTTTGATAAAACCACCGCAGCCATGCAGTTTGTCGAATTCCATCCCTGGATTGCGGCGATCAATATCAACTACGCCCTGGGCATCGATGGCATCAGCATCCTCTTTCTGCTGCTCACCGCCCTGATCATCGTGCTGTCGATTCTGGTCTCCTGGGAATCGATCAGCACCAAGGTGCAGGAATTTTTCGTTGCCATCCTGCTCTTGGAAGGGGCGATGATGGGCGTGTTCTGTGCCACCGATTTCTTCCTGTTCTACATCTTCTGGGAGGCCATGCTCATCCCGATGTTTCTCATCATCGGTATCTGGGGTGGGCCCAATCGTATCTACGCCACGGTCAAATTCTTCCTCTACACCCTGGTGGGCAGCCTGCTGATGCTGGTCGGCATCATCCTCTTGTACCAGAACGGTGGCCACACCTTTGATATTGTTAAGCTCGCCGGGCACAACTACTCGCTTAAGCTGCAACTGCTGCTGTTCTGGGCCTTCTTTGCCGCCTTTGCCGTCAAGGTGCCGATGTGGCCGGTGCATACCTGGCTGCCCGATGCCCATACCGAGGCCCCGGCTGCCGGCTCGGTGATCCTTGCCGGCGTACTGATCAAGATGGGGGCCTACGGTTTTCTCCGCTTCTCCTTGCCCATCCTGCCCCAGGCCACCCAGCAGATGCTCATGCCCATGTTGGTGCTCTCCGTGATTGCCATTGTCTACGGCGCCATCATCTGTTTGGCGCAGAGCGATCTCAAGCGGTTGATCGCTTACAGTTCAGTCAGCCACATGGGGTTTGTCACCCTGGGCCTGTTCGCACTCAACCAGCGTGGCCTGGAAGGGGCGATTTTGCAGATGATCAACCACGGCATTGTCACTGGAGCGCTGTTCCTTGCCATAGGCATGATCTACGAGCGTACCCATACCCGCGAGATCGCCGCCTACGGCGGCCTGGCCTCGACCATGCCGGTCTTTGCCGGATTTTTCCTGCTCTTTACCCTGGCTGCGGTCGGCCTGCCCGGCACCAACGGCTTTGTCGGCGAGTTTCTCATCCTGCTCGGCGGCTTTGAGCGGGCGCCTTGGGTGAGCGTGGTCTCGGCCTCCGGCCTCATCCTCGGGGCCTGGTATATGTTGTGGCTCTACCAGCGCATTTTCTTTAATGAAGTCAATGAGAAAATGCACGGCTTGGTGCAACTCAACCTGCGCGAGATCCTCACCCTGGTGCCCATGGTGCTGCTCATCTTCTGGATCGGCCTCTACCCCAATGCTCTGCTCGGCTTTATGCACACCTCGGTGAGTCACCTGGTCGACCAGGTGCAGGGAGTGGCAACGGCCACACCTGCACTGACCATCAACCTGCCCACGCATCCCTGAGCCGGGTCTGTTTTTCGGCGTCATTTTGAACAAGGAGTAATCATGATGACAACTGTGGCCGTCAACTGGACCGCCGTGGAACCCATCCTTCCCGAACTGCTGCTGATCACCATTGCGGTGGCGCTGATTGGCTGTGATCTCTTTTTGCCCCGCCAGCGGCAACTGCTGCCCTGGCTGACGGTGGTCGGCTGCCTCGGTGCCCTGATGATGGTACTCGGCTCCCGCCCGGACACTGCTTTTGACGGCATGTTTGTGGTCGATGGCTATGCCACCGTCTTTAAAACGATCTGCCTGGGGACGGTCATCCTCACCACTTTGATGAGCGAACAGTTCTGCCGCCTGATTGGATTGCGCCAGGGTGAGTACTACAGCCTGATGATGCTCTCCCTGGTCGGCATGCTGCTGATGGCCTCGGCCGGTGATCTGATGGTGCTCTATCTCGGTCTGGAACTGATGGCCCTTCCCATCTACGCCCTGGTGGGCCTGCACAAACGCGATGGGCGCACCAGTGAGGCAGCGATCAAATACTTTCTCATGGGTGGTTTTGCCTCGGCCCTGCTGCTCTTTGGCATGTCACTCTTGTACGGACTGACCGGCACCACGGAAATCGCCGGCATAGCCGAGGCCATTGCCGCGCGCAACCTGACCACAAATGCCGCTTTGCTGGCTGCGGTTGGTCTGGTGATTGCCGGTTTTTCCTTCAAGGTTGCTGCTGCTCCCTTTCACCTCTGGACCCCGGATGTCTATGAGGGTGCGCCAACCATCGTCACGGCCTTCATGTCGGTGGGGCCCAAGGCGGCGGGTTTTGCCATCTTCGGCCGGGTGTTATTTGTAGGTCTGGCGGGTATGCAGGCCCAGTGGGGTCCGGTGCTGGCGGTGCTGGCCCTCTTGACCATGGCCGTGGGCAATATTACTGCGCTCAGCCAGACCAGCCTCAAACGTATGCTGGCCTACTCCTCCATTGCCCATGCCGGTTACGCGCTGTTGGGGCTTTTGGCCGGCACGGCCGAGGGCATGGCTGCCACCATGACCTATCTGGTGATCTACCTGTTCATGAACCTTGGGGCCTTTGCCATCCTCATGCTGCTAGCCTCCTCCGCCGATCAGTTGGGCGAATCCCTGGAGGACTGCAAGGGGTTAGCCACGCGCAATCCCTTTGCTGCCGCCCTGATGCTGGTCTTTCTTTTCAGCCTCACCGGCATTCCACCCACCGGAGGGTTCATCGGCAAGTTCTACCTGCTGAAAAATGCCTTCTTCGCGGGTTACAGCCTGACCGTGGTGGCGGCAGTCATCTTTTCCGCCATCTCCGCCTACTTTTATCTGCGGGTGGTGCGCTATATGTACATGAGTGATCCCCTGCATGAGGGGGAACTGGCGCTGGCGCCGGGGATGAAGGCAGCCCTGGTGCTCTGCCTGATCGGGGTGCTGGGCTTGGGACTCTTTCCCGGAACCCTGCTCGACTGGACGGTCTCCGCCCTAGCGGGTATGTGAGGGGAACCTGAGCCGCGTGAGCGGCTCAGTAGTAAATCAAGAGACCGAATGGCCAGCAGTAAAAAGCAGAGGGGGGATAATTGCGGAGTGCTGGGGTGGGGATTGGTCATTCTATATTGCAACTCATTCCACTGTCAGGCCCAACTTTTTGAGAAAACTTTTTTGGGAAGAGAATGAGTTGTTATCAGGCAATGGATAGTTGATTTTGTAATTATTGTCTGCTTCACGAAGGTTCCAGCGACCACTGCTAATGTGGTTATTCACTTCACTTTTGTTAAAAATCCAACCCTCTTTTTTTGAAATCAGAAGGACTACGTAATAGTCCTCCAATACGTTAAGCAAGTCGATAAATACTTTGCCCACTCCCCAAAATGGCTTCTGACTCCGGCTTATTTTTACGATCATTAACTTGCCGTTAAATTGAAAGTAGTTAGACCGCTTGAAGACAGCTTTCCACTTGGCAAAATTTTCACTGTTTGGTGTTGGTTCTTTGGCTCCAATACCAGTCACAAACTCAAAAATATCCTTGTCAATAGCCATACGCCTCTCCTTGCACAACAAAAGCTATACGTGATGGATTTTTTTTGAAAAGAGCTGAGCTTTTTTTGATATTCTTGTAAATTGTAACTTTATGAAATATTTAAAGAATTACTCTCTGTGCTGTTCCTGAAAAAATGAACGCAATAATTTTAAACGAGGATGTTACTCTTCGTTCTCTTCCTTTTCTTCGTTTGTTTTTTTAGAACCATCTGTAAAGCCGGGCAGTCCCAATAGGGGATTGACCGGCTCTTTTTTTGGTGTGCCGGTGATATCGCTCACCCTGCGCACGGCGCGGTTGGCCACCCGTTTGCCCTTGGCCGACACGCCCTTGATCAGGCAGTCGTCAAAGTCGATTTCCACGGCATTGTATTTGGCCCTTCCCGAGGGGGCCAGGCTGGCGCGGGCGCGGATGCCCTCCTTGCCGAGCAGCAGCAGGAGGATGGTGGAGCGCTTGTCTTCATCAAAGAGCCGATACTCGCGGTTGAGGATGAACTTCGGCGTGGCAAAGCGTTTGATATAGGCCAGATTTTCCGGGCCGTGGCGGTAAATGAGGTTAAAAACCTGATCGTTTCTCACCACCCCCATCCAGTGCAACTCCGGGCCGACAAAGAGCTTGTCCGGCACCGGCACCACCTTGTACAGCCCATCCTTGAAGATCAAAAGCAGACGGTCATACTCGGAACAGGCGCACTCCATGTCCGTGGCCGGGTTCTCGGCCTTGATCTTGTGGCCGATAAAGCCGGTTTCGCGGTGAAAACCGACCAGGAGGTTGGAAAGCGCCGCTGCCCGGGCATCGACCTCGTCAAAGGCCTTGAGTTCGCTCTTGCGCGGAAACTCCGGGCCGTATTTTGCCTTGATGTCCTCAATATAGTCGATGGTGAATTTGACCATGTCGGTGAGGTGTTTTTTGATCTGGGCGATGGCCTTCTCGATATCGCGCAACTCCTTCAATTGCCGGTTGATATCGTAGCGGGAGATGCGGCGGATCTTGATCTCCAAGAGCCGTTCCACATCCTCCACGGTGACAGCCCGTTTCAGCTCATCGGCAAAGGGGAGCAGCGACTGGCGCACCGTGGCCTGCACCTCCTTGTAGTTGGTGATCTCCTCGATCTGCTTGTAGAGCCGCTCTTCGATGAAGATCTGTTCCAACTTGCGCGCATGCCATTTTTCCTCCAAACGGCCAAGCTCAATGGTCAGTTCTCGCTCCAGATTGGCTTTCAGCAGGTCGGTGTTGCGCCGCAGCACCTCCTCCACCTCCAACTGCCGCGGCATATTCTCGACAATGGTCACCAGGGCAGGGGAGACGCTCAGCTCGCAGTCTGTGAAGGCATAAAGGGCGTCGATGGTCTCCTCGGCCAGGACCCCGCGCGCCAGTTTGATCTCCACCTCCACCCTTTCGGCGGTGTAGTCGTTGATCGAGGCAATCTTCAATTTGCCGGCCTTGGCCGCCTTTTCCACCGACTCGATCAGGGTCTGGGTGGTGATGTTGTAGGGCAGTTCGGTGATGACCACGGTTTTTGAATCCGGCTGCTCCAGTTTGACGCGACAGCGGATGCGACCGTTGCCGTGGTTGTAGTCGGAGACATCGATGATGCCGCCCCTGGGAAAATCGGGGTAGAGCACGAACTCCTCGCCACGCAGGTAATCGATCTGCGCCTGGAGCAACTCGTTCAAATTATGCGGCATGATCTTGGTGGCCATGCCCACGGCAATGCCCTCGGCGCCGAGCAGCAGCAGCATGGGGATCTTGGACGGCAAGCGCACCGGTTCCTGCATGCGGCCGTCGTAAGAGTCGACAAACTCGGTGAGATCCTTGTTGAACAGGGTCTCCCGCGCCAGCGGCGACAGGCGGCATTCGATGTAGCGGGGGGCCGAGGCCTGATCACCGGTGAAGATGTTGCCGAAGTTACCCTGGCGGTCGATGAGATAGCCCTTGTTGGCCAGGTTGACCAGGGCATCAAAGATCGACTGATCGCCGTGCGGATGGAGCTTCATGGTCTCGCCGACCACGTTGGCCACCTTGTGGAAGCGGCCGTCGTCCATGTTGTGCAGGGTTTGCAGGATGCGCCGCTGCACCGGCTTCAGTCCGTCGTCCACATCGGGGATGGCCCGGTCGCGGATGACGTAGGAGGTGTAGTCGAGGAAATTGGCGTCAAAGAGTTGATGGAGTTTGCCGCGCGGCGGCTCAACGGGCTCGCTCATTCCGGCCTCACGATCAGATGGTCCATGATGTACTGTTTGCGCTCCGGCGTGTTCTTGCCCATGTAGAATTTGAGCACCCGGCTGACCTCGCTTAAGCTATCCAGCCGCACCTGCTTGATGCGCATGTCCGGGCCGATGAACTGCTTGAATTCCTTGGGCGAGATCTCCCCTAAACCTTTGAAGCGGGTGGTCTCGATGGAGCGGTCGGCCTTGCTCTTGGCCTTGAGGGTGTGGATGGCCGCGTCCATGTCTTTATCGTTATAGCAGTAGATGGTTTGCTGTTTATTGCGCACGCGGAAGATGGGCGTTTCCAGGATGTAGACCCGTTCATGCTTGAGCAACTGCTCGAAATAGTGCAGGAAAAATGTCAGCAACAGGTTGCGGATATGCAGCCCGTCAACATCGGCATCGGTGGCGATGATCACCTTGTCAAAGCGCAGATCACCAATCGACTCCTCGATGTTGAGCGCCTGCATCAGCGAGTACATCTCCTCGTTTTTGTAGAGCACATCCAGCCGTTGACCG
Organism: uncultured Desulfobulbus sp.; assembly: GCA_964639845.1. Classification (GTDB taxonomy): domain Bacteria; phylum Desulfobacterota; class Desulfobulbia; order Desulfobulbales; family Desulfobulbaceae; genus Desulfobulbus. Next base: position 66,256 of record CAZXHS010000009.1, read on the forward strand.
AGCACGTTCATCGGCTTGCCCTTGAGGCTGAACACCGCCTGGGTCATGGGATCTCGGGCGGAAACAATGGAACCGGCGGCGGATTGGCCCTCGGTGATGAAGAGCATGTTCTCGCGACCGGCCTTGGAGGCGTTGCCGCGTGAGGGATGGTATTTGCAGTCCTTGAGCTGGGGGATCTTGAAGGCGATCTTCTTGGCCTTGGCCTTGGCATCGCGGCGAACCGACTGCAACTCGCGCCGCACCCGCTCGTTGCGCTGTACCTTGTCGACCAGCACCTCGGCGGCCTCGGGAAACTTGTAGAGATGGGTGGCCACCGCATCCTTGACGGCATTGACGATACCACCACGGATATCGGCGTTGCCCAGTTTGTTCTTGGTCTGCGACTCGAAGATCGGTTCCTGCACCTTGACAGCCAGGATGCCGACAATGCCGTCGCGCACATCCTGGCCATTGAACTTCTTGCCGGTGAATTCGTTGACGCCCTTGAGGATGCCCTCGCGAAAGGCGGAGAGATGGGTGCCGCCCTCGCTGGTATAGGTGCCGTTGACGAAGGAAAAATAGGATTCGCCGTAATCGTCGGTGTGGGTAAAGGCAAACTCGATGGATTTGTCGACGTGATGGACCGGCGGATACATGGAGTCGCTGCTCACTTCCTTATCCAGCAGGTCAAGCAGGCCGTTCTTGGAGAGATAGATCTGACCGTCGAGGTTGAGACTCAGGCCGGCATTGAGATAGGCGTAGCGCCACAACCGCTGATCGACATATTGCGGGTCATAGCGGTAGTCGGGGAAACTCTCGCTATCGGGGAGAAACTCCACCAGGGTGCCGTTTTTCTCCTTGGTTTCGCCCTGTTCCTCGTGTTGCAGCACGCCTTGGGCAAAGACGGCGGTCTTGAATTGACCGTCGCGAAAGGCGGTGACCGTGAAGCGGGAGGAGAGGGCATTGACCGCCTTGGTACCGACGCCGTTGAGGCCGACCGAAAACTGAAAAACCTCGGTATTGTATTTGGCGCCGGTATTGATCACCGACACGCACTCCACCACCTTGCCCAGGGGAATGCCGCGCCCGTAATCGCGCACCCGGCACAGGCCGTCCTCGCTGATACGGATGTCGATGCGCTTGCCATGGCCCATGATGTACTCATCGACCGAGTTGTCCAGCACCTCTTTCAGCAGGATATAGATACCGTCGTCCGGGTGCGATCCATCGCCCAGCCGGCCAATGTACATGCCGGGCCGCTTGCGGATATGCTCCAGCGAACTCAGGGTTTTTATTTTCGATTCGTCGTATTGGTGTTCGCTCATGGGTGGTTCAAGGGGGAGAGGGGGAACAGGTGCTAGGTCAATAGCAGGTTCTCGGCGAAAGGTAAATGGTTGAGTGCGTCTCGTTGTTACCAGGAGCCGTGGCTGGGACGAACCAGCGCCTCTTGCGCAGCAATCCTTTGATCATTGCGATAATGCCAACCGTTTCAATCCTCTTGATAGAGCTTGGTTTTCAGTTCAAGGAACTTGGCCTTGAAGGCTGCTTCCGCGCTGCGCGGGAAATCATAGGTGAAGACGAACTCGACCTCCTTGCCAGCCTTTCGTTGCTGCGTCACCTCCTCGAATTTTTCCAGCCAGCCGTCATAGTGATCAATGAGTTCACCGGCATGGATGAGCAACTCTTTGGGGATGAGATGCCCCTTGGTCAGCAGCAAATCCCGGATCACCGTGTTCCCTTCTTTGATCACCTTGGCTTCCAAAAATAAGTTCTTGCGGTCCCAGCGCTCCGAGGCCCGTTTGGTCCGTTCAAAGTGAATGTACAAAGGCCCTAACAGCTCGGCGACCACCATGCGCAGCCAATCGCGTTGTGCGGTAAAGAGCGAAAATTTTTCCTCAAAATGGGTTTTGATGCTTTCGGTTTCCCGGGTCTGCTCTTTGAGTTGCAGCAGAATGTTTTCATACTCTTCGCTGATGGCCTTGAGCTCCCCCTTTTTACTCAAATAGGCCCCGATGTAGCCCCCGGCAATCGAGAACAAAGCAATCAACAGGTAACTCCACCAGTCGAGACTCATTTTGTGTGCTTCGAGAAAGGCGATGAGTTTTTCAGCGGTTGCAAGATCCATCTTGGTCCTCCTGGATTGATTGAAAATGAAAAGCCATATCTGCAGTCGATCAATAGGCGGGGCGAATGGTGCCGCGCATGGTCAACCGTTCTGACCGTACCCAACCATGGAAGTCTTGGCCAGATCGGGGATTGCTGTACATCACCGAATACCAGCCCTGGTACTCGGTATAGGCGATGAGTTCATCACCGGGGATGACAAAGATATCGCGGCTTCGGCACTGGTCGTTGGGTGCGGTGTGAAAATACAGTCGCCCCTTGCCGGTGACCGCATAAGTGGACGGCGGATTGAGATAGGCTTGCTGCTGTTCGGCTTGTTGCTTGAGTGTTGGGCAGCTTTCCTGGGCTGCCAACGGCAATGCCAAGGTGAGGATGATCAATGCCAGGAAAAATGGTGGGTAAGTGATGTGCATGGCTGGGGCCTGGGCGTTAAGGGGGATGGATGGGACTGTGCTCCGGATTGTTCGCCAAATCACGGCGGAGCATCACAAAAAACGGTCAATCGGTTGCCCTGCTGCACGCTGTCCGCCGCTACCGAGGAGGCGCAAACGCATTATGTCGGAGCGCGGCAAAGGATGAATATACAAGCGCCTATCAGGAGAATGTCGAGCGTCGCCAGTATGTAGGGAATCCACGAGAGGTGCAGCGACCTGTCCTTGCTGAATGAACCGCAAATGGGCGGATAGCTGGTTGCGGGGAGGGGTGGTTGCACATCGTCCGTCAGTACCGAAAAATCGAGGGGGCGTTCGTCTAGTTTTTCTCCTGGATATCGAACCATCCACCAATGCTTGAGATGATCGATATGAAGATTGGCACAGAGAACCGCACGACCCACAATCAGCGACAGCCAGGTTGCCCCGGCAAAAATCAGGCACAAGAAGATCTCGACCCAGAGGGTGAGATGGGCATCTTTTTGGAGCAAAACAGATCGTTGCGTATAGGTAAAAAAGGTGAGTAAAAAGGCGTGTGCTGCCAAAAGCCAGGTCAGACGGTGATTGACCAGGTTATCCTCATGGACAATGGCAGCGCGAACCATGTCAAAATGTTCTTTTTGTGCGGGCGGCTTTGCTGCTGGTGACGGGCAGTGAATGACGTGGTGCTGACATCGGCCGTGCATACGCGTACTCCTATTGGTTTGCTGGGCGTGATGAGTTCTTCAGTGTAACCGTTTGCAAATACGCGTCAAACCGGCAGCTAAGCCCTGTTGCTCGACGCAACGTACCCACTACGCTTTATGCTCCTTGCAACCGGGCGCCGCTGCCTTGGCCTCGTTGAGCGCTGCCCAGGCAGCCTGTTCGGCGGCGTGGGCCTTGACCGCAGCATCTTGGAGATCCTCCACCTCTTGCTCCTTGCTCCGCAATTGCTCTTCCATTTGTTGGTGCTTGGCCTCAAGCGTGGCGAGATTCTGTTCTGCCTTGTTGACCTTACCCTGCTCCTTCGCACAGTCGACAAGCGGAGCCAATGGCCCGTTACTGGAAGCGTCTGTGCCTGCGCAGGCGGTTAGGTCGGCCTTGGCCGCTGCCAGTTCCGTCTCTGCCTTGATCTGATCCCTGTCGTTATTCTTCAGGCTTGTATTGAGACTTTTCACCTCGCCCTCTGCCTGAATGACTTTGACGGTGGCTTGTCTCCAGGCTCCCAGGGCTTTGTTGTATTGCACATATCACGGGCATCGCCCGCTGCTACGCCCCACGGCTTGAGACGGAGGGTTAGAGCGGGCCATGCCCGTGAACAAGGTGCATCTCCGTAGCAATCCGGGTGATGCCGTCGACAAAAGCCTGGAAACTGCGTGAGCAATTCCCTTCTGTGCGCAAAAAGGCGGCCATCAACCTCGCCCCACGATTTTTTTGAAATTCGGGAACCAGGCGGGCTAGTTCAACCGCTGGTTGCTGCCAGACATCGGGATCGACGAACCGTTTGCGCAGGGATGGAGTGTTGAGCTTTTTGGGGGCAAAGGCTTCGGCCAGAGCTGGTAGATCTCCAAGATACCAGCTTTCCAGCTCCTGGCAGACCAGGCGAACCAGGGTGTCGGGGCGGTTATTGGCAGCGCACAGGTTAAGTAACCGTGCTTTCAGGGTGAGGCAGTCGCCATTGTCGTTGTCACGCACCACTACGAATCGGTCCCCGGGGATTTTCCAGGACCGCAGTTTGATGATGGCTATGCTTCGTTCGAGATCGCTCTTGCCCTCGTGAGGCACGCAGAGGAAGTGGGTTCCAGCCTCCCAACCGGGAAAGAGACGGGGAAGCAGGCCATCGAGGAGGGCTTTCATCGACGGTTCTTCCAGCAGAAACACCAGCCGTCCGGTCATCGGTTGACGCCCTCGAAGAGGCCTTGTTTCCATAGGTATCCGGGTAAATCGCCCGCGTCGTTGAGGGCGCGAAGATTTTCGGAATCGACTGCCCGGCTGACCGCGGCAAATCCACCCTCTTTTTTCAGGCAGAAAATTTCATGCAGGGTGAGGGCGTTGAGCAGGTCGGGTGAATGGGTGGAGAGAAAGACCTGACCACCACGCCGGGCATAATCTCGAAATTCCTCGGCCAGTTCGGGCAGCAATTCAGGATAGAGCTGATTTTCCGGTTCTTCAACCGCCAGCATGGGAAAGGGATTGGGGTCGTTGAGCAAGACCAGGTAGGCGAACATCTTGATGGTGCCGTCGGAAACATGACGGGCAATAAAGGGGTCTTTGAAGCTACCGTCTTGAAAGCGTAGGATGAGGCGGCCATCAAGCGTTTGTTTGGGTTCGACCACGGCAATACCGGGGACGCGGCGCTGCATGGAGGCCAGCACCCGCTGAAAGCGATCTTGATGATATTCGTAGAGGTAATTGGCTACCAAGGGCAGGTTGTCGCCATTGGTGGAGAGGTGTTCGGCAAAGCCATCCTCCTGGCTTGGTCGGGCCTCGGAAACATGAAAATCAGAGATATGCCAGTTTTCCAGCATCTGGCGGAAGGCACTGGCTGCCTTGAACCGCTCGAACTGGCCCAAGCCCTTGACGGCGAGGATATCGGGAGCGTCTAGCTCCTGCTGTTCGCGGTTAAGTTCCTCGTCGGCTTTGGAAAAATCTTCTTCGTTGGTGACAGCGTCTCCCCTTCCATAAGCAAAATCGAGGAAATGGAAAGGCGCTCCTTGGCTACCCCGCTTGTAACGCAGTATTTCACGGGCAACGACCATTTTGCCTTTGCCGTCCGGTTCGATCTTGAGCATGTAGGTCACCAAGCGCTCATGGCCAGTGATTTCCAACCGGAATTGCAAGGTCAGCTCAATGGGTTCACCCGCATGGCCCCGGCTGACCAAGTCCTTGTAGCCACCGCGTTTAGCCACGGCCTTGGTGACATTCATCGCCAGGGCGTCTTTGAGAAAGGAAAAGACATCAAAGAGAGTCGATTTTCCCGAACCGTTGGCCCCGACCAAGACGCAGAGGCTGGGAATCTGCGTTAGGGCGGTTGATTGAAAGAGGCGGTAGTTTTTGATGTCAATGGATTCAATCTGCATGGTGACTCCAGTTGGTGTTCAAAGGCCGTTTGCTGCGGTGGATCCGGCATAGCCGTCGTGCAGACTACACAATGCCTCTTCAATGCGAAAGACTTCCGTGAATGCGGTAAAGGCCCAACGGCAGAACTGGCCCAGGTTGTTGACACCGGGGATCCAGTAGGTCTCCATGGTGGTCTTCTTTTCCTTGGCGTCTTCTCGACGATAGCTCTTGATTTCTACCACCAGGTGCAGCGGTTCGGCCAGGCAGATAAACTGAAAGGGGTGGTGGCGCCAGTGTTTGAGTAGGCGAGCTGTTTCCGGGGTGACCTGCCAGGTGCCCGGGTTGGGCAGGCTGCGCCAGGCATCGACCTCGCGGCGGGGTTCGTTGATGATAATCGAAGTTGGATTGTATTGTTGGCTCTGATCGGTGAGCTCATGGGCAGCAAGAAGATTTAACTGCTTGCTTTTGCCAGTGCGTTTTTTGGGTTTGGGAATTGGGGTGGTGAATTTGGCGCTGCGCCGTGTGGCGATGATCTGTTGGGTGAGTTGGCCGTCGTCGTCTAATTCCCACTGCTGCGATGGATAGTCGTAGGGCGAGTTGAGGATCGGGTGGGTAAAGAAAGGGTTATCCATGGCAAAAGGGGCACGCAGTGGGAGTTGGGGCGGTGTAGCCAACCATTTGCAAACGAGATCAAGGGGTTATTTCGTGAGGCGATCCATGTTGTGATAGTGGAAAAGGGCTGTGGCGTCAAGCTCTTTCACTGGAGTGGGGCAAGGAATAATGATGGAGGTTTGGGGGCTTGCAAGGGGGGGCTTGGAGGAGGGAGGCAAAGAATCACGGGCATGGCCCGCTCCTCCAGTCCACGGCATTAGCCACTGTTGGAGGGAGCAGGCCATGCCCGCGAAAAAGGCAGGATATTCCGACTTAGTTGTGCTCGGCCTGCGGCGCAGTCGTCTCCATTGTCTCAACCAGACCATGGTGGGCGGCGAGGGTGCGTACTTGCAGCATGAAGGTGGAGGGCAGGGGCAGTTCGCGCTCTTCCTGAAAAATGCCCAGGGCCTTGGCCATGAGCAGCGAAGGGATGGAATGGATGCCCTCCTGGTTGTCGCAGATGGTTTTCATGCGCAGGGCATCGGTGATGATGGGGATCAGCGCCTGTACGGTGAGGCTCAGTTCGCGCAGCTCGCGCTCGACCAGTTCGCGGTTGGCGGCGCCAAAGGCAGTGATCGCGCCATCCAGCGGTTGGGTGCCAAAAAGGTTGTTGATCACCGCGCCGGCCAACTGGTTGTGATACTCCTCGGTTTGATCGACATAACGGTCGTGCACGCTCTGGCGCAGCAGCTTGAACAGCACCATCTGCACCGTGGTGATCGCCTCGCGCATCACCGGGATCACTTTGTTATCGACCAGGGGTTTATTGTCAGCAGTATTTGGGTTCATAAAACGACACGAATGGCGGGATGATCGGAAAACACCTGGTACAACCGCAGCCGTTCCGCCTCGTTGCCGACGGTGATCTCCAGGTTGAGGCTGAGATAGCGCCCGCCGGAACTGGTATTGCCCTCGGTGATGACGCAGCAGTTTATATCCACCGTTACCTGAATGGCTTCCAGGATGGCGGCGCGGTCCTCGCCGATGAGACGGTATTGCCACAGGCAGGGATAGTCAATGTTGGGTTTGCAGCTGTTGGGATTCATACGCACTCCTTGTCCGGCCTTATACCGCAGCTTGTTCCAGCTTGCCACAGGAAATAGCCCTCCTCAAATACCGGCGGCGATGCTACAATGGCACATTCCATAAAACCCACGCGGAGATTGCCATGCGCCATCAAATCCTGATTATCCCCAACCAGTTGCAACGAGCCGATCTACCCCAGGACTCTGCCGAGAAGTTTGATCTGGTCATTGCCGCCGATGGCAAGGAGGGCTTGGCACGGCTGGCGCTCTCCAGTAACTGGTGCGCGGTGCTGGTGGCTCAGGACCTGGCTGACATGAGCGGGTTGGCCTTTCTCAGCCAGGCCGCCACCATGTCCCAGGCGGTGATGCTGCTGCTGGTGCCGGATGCGCAGGTGCTGGAGGCACTGCACCTGGCCAACAGCCGCTCGCTGTTTCGAGTGGTGCCGGAATCCACCAGCGGCGAGACCATGGCCTCGATCCTGCTTGATGCGGCGCGCCAGTACGGCCTCATCCATCAGGAGGAGGATCTGTGGGAACGCATGACCCAGTTGACGCTGATCGATCCACTCACCGGCTGTTTTTCGCGGCTGCATCTGGAGGAGCATCTGAAAAAGGAACTGACCCGTTCGCAACGCTATGGCCATCACCTTTCCATTATTCTTTGCGATATCGATGGATTGAAAGGGGTGAACGAATCCTTTGGTCACCGCATCGGCGATCAGGTGCTTACCAGCTTTGCCCGCGTGGCCATGCAGCATGTGCGCCGCGATATCGATACCATCACCCGTTGGGGCGAGGATGAGTTTCTGCTGGTGCTGCCGGAGACAACCATTCGCGGTGCCGGACGGGTGGCCAATCGTCTGCGCGATCAGTTCAACGAGTCCGGCAGTTTTCAGGAAGGGCATCTGGTGAGTTGCACCGCCAGTTTCGGCGTGGCCGGGTTTGTGCCGGAGCACTCCAGTCGCAACGCCATCATCGACGACCTGCTGCTCATTGCCAGCCGGTGCCTGTTGCAAGCCAAGGCCGCCGGCGGTAACCAGGTGTTGTGCTGCCCGTGATCCGCTCTTTTGTGCCCTATCTCACATCTCCGTCGCTTTGAGATCAATTCCTTCCATATTCTGAATAATTTTGCTGTTCTCCCCGCATTTGACCGTGGCGGCATGTTTGCCGTTCACCTCAACATGGACGCCGGCCTCGATGCCATGCTCATCGGAGAGGCGATCCACGCCCCAAAAAACGCTGTACACGGTTTTACCGTTGGGAATTTCAACCGAGTAGGACATCCAGCGGCCAACGCCCTGCCATTGGCTGGTGGTGGCGGCACTTCGCGGTACTTGCACCACAATCTCCGGTTTGAGCGAGGGTTTGCCAAAGGAATACTCCAGGGTCTGCTGCTGATCGCAGAGCTGGATGAGCTTACCCTTGGCGGTCATGCAGGAGAATAGGGTTTGTTGCTCGCTTTGGCAGGCCGCTTGGGCGGTGAAGGGGGAGATCACAAATATTGTCGCCAATAAAGCCGCTTTTTTCATGGGTGTACCTTGTCAAAGAGGTGGTCGTGAGGGGCTGCTCGATGCTGATGCTGCAACAGCCGTGGTGTGCGGGCATTATAGCACGGTGATCAGCGGTGTTGAGGCAGAAACGCTGGCACTGTTTTAATACATGCGATGGCGAAAGAGCCAGGTGGCCAGGCTGAGGGTGACCAGGGCGATGAGTGACATCGGCCAGAGATCGTGGAGGAAGTATTCAATGCCCGCGCCCTCCAGGAACACCCGGCGGACGATGGTGAGGAAGTAGCGCATGGGATCGAGATAGGTCAGGGCCTGCATGAATTGCGGCATGTTGGCAATCGGGGTGGAGAATCCGGACAGGATCACCGCCGGCACGATGAATAAAAAGGCACCCAGCAGGGCCTGTTGCAGGGTGGCGGAGAAAGATGAGATCATCAACCCCACCCCGATGATGGAGAGCACATAGATGACCAGGGCCGGGTAGAGCACGGCCAGCGAACCCACCAGGGGGATCTTGAACCAAAACACCGTCACTGCGATGATGAGGCTGGCCTCGCCAACGCCGACGATCAATCCCGGCATGGCCTTGCCGATGAGGATCTCCCAGGGACGCAGCGGCGTCACCAGTAACTGGTCAAAGGTGCCGGCCTCGCGCTCGCGTGCCACCGACAGTGCCGTCACCACCAGGGTGACGATCATCGCCAGCAGGGCGATAATGCCGGGCACAATGAACCAGCGGCTCTCCAGATTGGGGTTGAACCAGGCGCGCATGGCAAGTCGTGCCGGCAGGCCCGCACCTTTGAGCGCTGCCTTTTCTTGATTGAAATCAGTGACAATGGAGCGCACATAGTTGAGCGCCAGCATGGCGGTGTTGGAGTTGCGGCCATCGATCAACACCTGGATGGGGCAGCTTTCCCCCTGGGCCACCTGGCTTGCACACTGCTCACCGATGCGCAACACCAGCAGGGCCTTCTGGCCATCGATCAACGGCGCGATTTCGGCCTCGGATTGCACATGTCCCACGATCTCAAAACCGGAGGAGCGCTCGAAGCGGGCGACCAATTCGCGGGAAAAAGCGCCGTTGTCCTCATTGAATATGGCGAGACTGGCCCGTTCCAGATCAAAGGTGGCCGCATAGCCAAAGATGAGCAGTTGCAGGATCGGCGGCACGATCACCGCCATGCGGCTCTTCTTGTCGCGGAACAGGGCCAAAAATTCTTTGATGATCAGTGCCAGCAGTCGTCCAGTCATGGTTTTAATCCAGCTTCTTGCGGGTTTTACGATAGACGATGCCATGGAAAAACAGTCCCATGGCCAACAGCGCAGCGCTGTTGGGCAGAATGACGCTCCACACATCGCCCACCAAAAAGAGCGTCTGTAGGATCGACACATAATAGCGGGCGGCGATGAGGTGGGTCAGCCCCTGGATGATCGCCGGCATGGAGCGGATATCAAAGATAAATCCCGAGAGGATAAAGGCCGGCAGGAAGGTGGAGACCATGGCCACCAAGGCGGCCACGAATTGGGATTTGAACACCGTGGAGATGAAAAACCCCATACCCAGGGCCACCCAGAGAAACAGGGCCGAAGTGGCCAGCAGCAGCCACAGCGAGCCGCGCATTGGCACATGAAAAAGAAAATGGGCCATGCTCAGCGACAACAGCAACCCGCCCAGGCCGAGGATGAAGTAGGGGATCAGCTTGCCGATAAGGATTTCTGGGGCGGAGATGCGCGACACCAACAGCGCCTCCATGGTGCCCCGCTCCCATTCGCGGGCGATCACCAGGGCGGTGAGCAGGGCGCCGATCAGGGTCATGATCACCGCCAGTACGCCGGGCACGAGAAAATCGGTGGAACGCACCTCGGGGTTGTACCAGATGCGCTGCTCCAACTGCACCGGCGAACGCAGCTTGGTGCCGGCGCGTTCGGCCTGCTGTTCCAGCCAGGCAAACCAGATGCCCTGCACATAGCCCTCGATCAGGCGGGCGGTATTGGCATCAACACCGTTGACGATCAAGCCGATGGGCGGCGAGTTGCCGCTGCGGTACTCGCTGCCAAAATTATGACGCAGCCAAACAATGCCATCGATCTGGGCGGCGCGCAGGGCGTTCTCTGCCTCTTGGATCGAGGCAAAGGTGGCGGGGCGGAAGTAGGGGGTCTGCTCAAAACCGCCGACAAAGGAGAGCGATGGCCCATCCGCCTGCTCGACCACCAGGCCGATGCGCACATCCTTGGCATCCAGGCTGACCCCGTAGCCAAAGATGAGCAGCAGCAGGATGGGCAGGAAAAAGGCTATGGCAATGCTGGAGGGATCGCGGATCACCTGCAACCACTCCTTGCGCACCATGCCCGAAAGGCGCATCAGGCGGCCGGGTTTCATGGTTGGCCTCCTTTGTGGCGTCTGTTGGCCTCCAGCAGGCCGATGAAGGCATCTTCCATGGTGGCCTCACGACCATCGGCGCGGGTAAAGCCTTCCTTCATCGCTTCGGGTGTCCCCTCGGCCAGCACCCGGCCATCGGCCATGATCACCAGCCGGTCGCAGTATTCGGCCTCCTCCATGAAGTGGGTGGTGACCAATACCGTCACCCCCTGTTCAGCCAGAGAGTTGATCTGCACCCAGAACTCGCGCCGTGCCAAAGGATCGACACCGGAGGTGGGTTCATCGAGAAACAGCACCTCGGGTTCATGCATCAGGGCCACGGCCAGGGCCAATCGCTGTTTGAAACCGAGGGGTAGTGATTGGCTCTCGGTGCTGGCAAAAGGCGTCAAATCAAAGGTGTGCAGGGCCCAGTCGATCTGGGTTTGGCGCTTGGCACCAGCCAGGCCATAGGAACTACTGAAGAATTTGAGGTTTTGGGCGACGGTGAGATTGCCGTACAGGGAGAATTTCTGGGCCATGTAGCCGATGCGTGCCCGGGCCGCTGCGGCTGCGGTGCGCAGGTTGAGGCCGGCCACGGTGCAACTGCCGCTGGAGATGGGCAACAAACCGCAGAGCATGCGAAAGGTGGTGGTTTTGCCGGCGCCGTTGGCCCCGAGCAGGCCGAAGATTTCGCCGTGATGCACGCGAAAGCTGACCTGATCCACGGCATGAAAATCACCGAAGCGGCGCACCAGGTTATCCACGGTGATCATCTCTTCCCCGGCTTTGCGGCCGTTACTCTGCCCCAGGGCGATATGGCTGTTACCGGCAGCGGCATGCTCCTCCTTGAGGGTGGCGACGAAATAATCCTCAAAGCGAGGCAGTACCGGTGTGATGTCGATGGTTGTCAACCGGTGCAGCGCGGTGAGTGGTGGGGTTTCGGCGGTACGGCTGACCACGCGGATGGCCTTGCCGAGGATGAGGGCATCGAGCACGGCTGCATCCTGGCTGAGCTGGCGTTGCAGGCTGCGTTTGGCCAGTTCAGGGGCGCGGACCATCCAGGTGCGGCCGGCCACCTCATCGCTGAAGGCCTGGGGCTGGCGGTGGCCGAGGATGCGGCCCTGGTGAATGAGTACCACCTCGGCGCAGCGTTCGGCCTCATCGAGATAGGCGGTGCTGAGCAGCACCGTCATCCCCTCGGCCTCGACCAGGTGGTAGACGATCTGCCATAATTCGCGGCGCGACACCGGATCAACGCCCACCGTGGGCTCATCAAGCAGCAACAGCCGGGGCGGCCGTACCAGGGTGCAGACCAGGCCAAGTTTTTGTTTCATCCCCCCCGACAACCGCCCGGCCAGGCGGTTGCGGAATTGCTCCAGCCCAGCCATGGCTAACAGTTGCTGGTAGCGCTCTGGCCGCACCTCTTTTTGTACCCCCTGCAAATCGGCATAGAGATCGAGATTCTCGGCCACCGTCAAATCTTCATACAACCCAAAACGCTGCGGCATATAACCGACACTGGCCTGCACCTGGAGCGGATCGCGGGTCACATCGATGTCGAGAGCCCGCAGGCTGCCGCTGTCCGCTGTCAATAATCCGGCACAAAGCCGCATGAGGGTGGTCTTGCCGGCACCATCCGGGCCGATGAGGCCGGTGACCAGGTTGGCGTTGATGGCGCAGCTCACCTGGTGCAGGGCGTCAATGCGCTGCTTGTCCACGAAAAAGGTCTTGCTGACCCCTTCCAGGATCAGGGCGGTTTCGCTGTGGGCGGTGGTCATGAATGCAGGCAGATGGCAGCCGTCAACGACCGGGGTGCTAAGGCCTGTTTGGGGGACGTGGATGGCGGATAAGCGAAGTGAGCCATGAGCACTCCTGGAGGATCGGCGAATGGAACAACGAGCGGGCTCATCTTACCACAATCCCCCGAAATGGCTGTAACTCTCTGCATGCGAGGCAGCAGAGCAAGGCGCTGCACGGGATGCGCAGGTGCAGCGCCGGAGAGTCAAATGTGGGTTAGATGGCACCCAAGGGCGGGGGGCGGCGGCTGTAGCGGCCGTTGATGAGGGTGATCTGATCGTTCAAGGTCCACATGTCGTAGATGTAACCCAAACCGCAGAGGCCGAAGGTGAGCAGGTACAGCAGGCCGGTGCCGATTTTGCCCAGATAAAAACGGTGGATACCGAACATGCCGAGAAAGACCAACAGCAGCCAGGCGATATTGTAGTCGATGGGGCCGGGGGTGTAACGCAGGTCGGCCTCACGGTCCATGACCGGGATGAGGAAGAGGTCAACTATCCAGCCGATGAAGAAGATGCCCAGGGTGAAGAAGTAGATGGTGCCCGAGACCGGCTTGCCGTAATAGAAGCGGTGGGCACCGATAAAGCCAAAGAGCCAGGCGACATAGCCAATGACCAAGCTGTGGGTGGGGCGTTCAAGTTCCATAGAGTTATCCAAAGAGTGAGGCTTTGAGTTGGGTGATGCGGGCCACTGAAGCGCTGATACGGTGGTGATCGATGCGACCACTGTCAAGCAGATCGGCGATGGCCTGGATACCAATGGTCAGTGCATCGTCACGGGGATCAAGATTGTTGCCGATCACCAGCATGTCCACCCCGGCAAGCACGGCCTGTTGCACGGCCTCGGACAGGCTCCAACCGTTGCTGATGGCGCGCATCTGCAAATCATCGCTGAAAATAACGCCCGAGAAGCCGAGTTGCTGCCGCAGCAGGCCGTCTATCACCTGTGGCGACAGGGTGGCGGGTCGGCCTGTACCATCGAGCTGGCGGTTGACCAGGTGAGCTGTCATGATTCCGTCAATGTAGCCCTGGGTAATCAGTTGGCGGTAGGGTTCCAGTTCCACCGGCTGCCAGCAGGTGGAGACATCGACAAAGCCCAGGTGGGAGTCGCCACCGGCGCTGCCATGGCCGGGGAAGTGTTTGAGGCAACAGGCAACCTTATGGCGATGGTGGCCCTCGATGAAAGCCTGGGCATGGGTCACCACCTCGCGCACCTCGGCGCCAAAGCTGCGTTCATAGCGGGCGACGATGGGATTGTCCGGGTTGAGGTTGAGATCAACCACCGGCGCAAAGTTGAGATTGATGCCCATGGCGGCGAGTTCGGCGGCCATTTGTTCACTGTGGACGGCGGTGGCTGCTACGCCCTGGCGGGCCAGCGTTGCAGCGGAAAGGGTGGCGCCAAAACCGTCGCGTTCTTTGAGGCGACAGACCTTGCCCCCTTCCTGATCAACGGCAATGAGCAGAGGATGACAGGTGCGCTGTTGCAGATTTAAAGTTAGATCAATGAGTTGATTGGAAGAGTCAAAATTTTGTACCGAACCGTCGATGTTGCGATCAAAAAGGATCACCCCACCCGGGGGGGTTCGTACTAGGGCAGTAGTTAGCCAGTGGTCAAGGGCCAAAAAACTGCCCCGAAAACCGATAACAAACATTTGCGCTATTTTTTGTGTTAAATCCAAAGGTTTCCTCCAGCGTGGCCAGGTAGTTGAAATGTCGAAAAAATGACTGTTCTGGTGAGTTGGCCCATGTCCGAGGTGGCTCATCGTTTATCGTCAAGGAATCAGTTTTTAATTTTAAAGTTTCATTTTTTATACTTCAATAGGCATATATTTCGCATAAAGAGATGAAAGTCTATGTTTGCCAATCCTTTGCGGATAGTCAACCGCAGGTATCAAAATTTTAACTATCGAACTCCTCTCCCGTCAGCGAGTAGGTCATGGACATGAAAGTATTTAGCGAGCAGGTTGACACCAAGATTGCTTCCACCATGGAGAATCTTCTTACCGAATTGAGCCATTACCGGTTTCAATCGGAAAAGCTCAAAAAAATCAACACGCTCTATCAAAGAATGGCGGGCATCCTCGATTTGCCGGCCATGATCGAGGCCTACTCCATCTGGCTGATGGAGTTCATTGGCCACGAACTGATCGGTTATCACAATCCCAAACGGGATCGCATGCACATGTTTTGCTCCTACCATGGGCCAAAACGCCGTCAAGCCATCCAGTTAGCCCAGGAGCTGCTCGATCCCGACACTGGGTCGGAAAAATGTCCCGACCGTTTGGAAGGGTTTCGGGTTCATCGTTGGGTCATTGACTCTGAAGATTGCACCGGTATCCTGGTGATGCTCTACAAGGGAAAACAGCTTTGCGAGGATGATCTGGAATTTGTCGAAGAGTCGCTGATGATTCTGGCTGATCCCCTCAAACGGGCCATCGAATACGAAGAGATTTTTGCCCAGGCCCGTAAGGATACCCTCACCGGCCTGCCGAATCGTTTTGTGTTTGAGGAGCGCATCGGCTCCATCGTCGAGCAGTCCCGCCGGCATGGCCATCCGTTGACCCTGGCCGCCCTTGATCTTGACCATTTCAAGGCGGTTAACGATACCATGGGCCATCTCAAGGGTGATCTGGTGCTCAAGCAGGTGGCGGAGGCGCTGAAAAAACAGATTCGTCTCACCGACTTGCTGGTGCGCATGGGCGGCGACGAATTTTTACTGGTGCTCCCGGACACCAGCATCGACGATGCGCGTTATCTGGCCGAACGCCTCTGTCAGGCGGTTGAAGAGTTGGATGTCGTCACCGATGCCGGACGGTTGGCGGTAAGTATCGGGCTCTCCGAATGGTCGGCAACCATGGAGCTCAACAGTTGGCTGGAGCGGGCCGACGATATCCTCTACCAGGCCAAGGCCAACGGACGGGCCCAGGTGGCAGTCAACTGACGACCCGCTCCTCTTTTCTCGTCCCACAAAAACGCCGTTTCTTCTCAAAGAAACGGCGTTTTTTTATATTTTTCAGACCTTGGTCAGGGTGATCTGCAAGGGGATACAGTGCAGCGAACGCCCTTTTTGAATGGTATGGCCCAGTTGCCAGTCCGCACAGGACATCTCACCGGGCAGCAGTTTGCCGATCTCGGCCACCAGCCCCTTGATGTTGATGATCGGATGGCGCTTGAACACCTCGGGCAGGCCGTGGGTGAGGTTGCAGGCCAGGCAGCGGCCGGGTCGTTCGTGCAGGTTGAGCAGAAAGCTCAGTGTTTGCTTGCCGCTGTCAAAACCGGTGAAACTCAGGGCAATATCGTAGGCGCCCTCACTGGCATCACCGAAGAGGGCATCAAAAAAATCATTGCTGCGTTGCGGTGGGAAGAGGGTGGCCAGGGCGGCCGGCGTAAAAATCTGTTCGGGTTGCATCGGTATTCCTGTGGTTGTCAAAAAAATGGCAAACCCGGCCCGGTGGCAATATCCACCTGCCGGAAAGAAGACGTTGTGTTGCAAAGTGTGATACGCCAGCACCACGGCATGCGGCCGACAGAATCGCAGCGACTTTACCTATTGAGACTGGCCGCTGTCAACACCATTGCACCACCCCTGACGCTATGGTAGAAAACCTGCCATGCAACGCCATCTCTTTCTCGACAACGATCCCGCAGCAACGCCAGCTCCAGCCCCCAGGCAGACAACCGTCACCCCGGAGGCGCTCAATCCGGCCCAATTTACCGCTGCCACCCACGGCGAAGGGCCGATTCTGGTCATCGCCGGCGCCGGTTCCGGCAAAACGCGCACCCTGGTCTATCGCATGGCCTATCTCATCGAGCAGGGGGTGGAGCCGGAATCAATTCTGCTGCTCACCTTCACCCGCCGCGCCGCCCAGGAGATGCTGCACCGTGCCGGTGATTTGACAGCCGGATCCTGCCACCGCGTTATGGGCGGTACCTTCCATGCCACCGCCAACATCCTGCTACGCCGCTACGGTCGCCACATCGGCATTGGTGCCAATTTCACCATCATCGACCGTGGCGATGCCGAGGGTATCATCAACCTGCTCAAGTCCTCGTTGGGCATGGCCGGAGCGGGCAAGCGTTTCCCCTCCAAACGGGTGGTGATGAATCTCATCTCCGGGGCGATCAACAAATCCGCCTCCATCGAGCAGTTGGTGCAGCGGGAGATGATGCATCTGATTGAATTTATCCCTGATTTCTATACGATCAATACCCACTACCGCCAGTTTAAGCTCGACCATGGCCTCATGGATTACGACGATCTGCTGGTGGAATGGAAGCGCTTACTGCTCCAGTCCGAGCAGGCGCGGATGGAGTTGTCGCAGCGTTTTCGCTACATCCTGGTGGATGAGTACCAGGATACCAACCAGTTGCAGGCCGAAATCGTGCGGTTGCTCGCCCACAGCCACAGCAACGTCATGGTGGTGGGGGATGATGCCCAGTCGATCTACAGCTTTCGCGGTGCTGATTTTTACAACATCATGCGCTTTCCCGACCAGTTTCCCGGCGCCAAGATAGTCAAGCTTGAGGAAAACTACCGTTCCACCGAACCCATCCTGCAACTGACCAACGCGGTCATCGCCAACGCCGAGCAGAAATTCACCAAGACCCTGTTCACCAGCCAGGGGGGCGGCATCCGTCCGCAACTGGTGGTGGCACCCAACGAGGCCGCCGAGGCCCGTTTCATCGTCCAGGAGATTCGCAAACGCCACGACGAGGGCATTGCCTACAGCGACATGGCGGTGCTCTTCCGCTCCGGTTTTCACTCCTACAAGCTGGAGATCGAACTGGCCAGTCAAGATGTTGACTTTGACAAACGCGGTGGTCTCAAGCTGACCGAATCTTCGCATATCAAAGATCTTTTGTCGTTCTTGCGGGTGGTGATCAACCCCTGGGACAACCTCAGCTGGAACCGTATCCTCTTGCAACTGGACAAGGTCGGGCCGAAAACGGTGCACAAGATCCTCGATACCCTGCGCGAGGCCGACGATCCGGTGGCGGCCCTGGCCAAGTATCGGCCGGGTGCGGCCTGGAAGGAGCAGTTCACCCGTCTCACCGACATGCTGGCTCGCCTGGTGCTGCCGGGGCAGTCGCCCTCCAATCAGTTCGATCTGGCTATGGACTATTATGAGCCGGTTTTTGAAAAGATTTATTACGACGACTATCCCAAACGGCGTAAAGACCTGGATCAGTTCAAGATATTGATTGCCGGCTATGGCGATCTGCAATCCTTCATCGACGATACCGCCCTCGATCCGCCCGAGGCCGGCGGTTCCGAGGCGTCCGAAATGCCGGGCGCACGGTTGATCCTCTCCACCATCCATTCGGCCAAGGGTTTGGAGTGGGACACGGTCTTTGTTATCGGTCTGGCCGAGGGCCGTTTCCCCCACCAGAATGCCGTGCCCGGTGAGCAGTACGAGGAGGAACGTCGCCTGCTCTATGTGGCCTGTACCCGTGCCCAAAAGCAGCTCTATCTCACCTATCCTCGCGAGATGATCACCGCCGATCGCCAGACGGTGCGCGCCGCCATGACCCCTTTTCTGCGTGAGGTCAGCGCCGGCCTTTATAATAAGGTGGATCGCAGCGGTGGGGTGGGCCCCCCTTTGCCGCGCTCCGTTACGCTTGAGCCCAGGGAACCCAGCCCCCGGGTGGAGTCGGCCCGTGTCGCCTTCCAGGAGGGGATGCAGGTCAGCCACGCCTTCTTTGGCCTGGGCCGGGTGGTGTCCATTCCCGGACCACGGCGGGTGGAGGTGCAGTTTGATCGCCATGGCAGCAAGATTCTGCACCTGGATTATGCCAAGCTCGATATCCTCTCCTAATTTTTACTGCGAACAACGGCCATGAACTATCAGCAGGCCTGCGCCTGGCTGGATGCGCACCAGTTCTTCAAGATCAAGCTCGGTCTGGAGACCACCTGTTCCCTGCTGGCGGAGCTGGGTAACCCCCAGGAACAGCTCAAGTGCATGCACATTGCCGGCACCAATGGCAAGGGCTCGGTGGGCGCCACCCTGATGGCTGTGTTCACCGCCGGCGGCTATCGTGTCGGCTTTTACTCCTCACCCCATCTCAGCTCGGTACGCGAGCGCTTTCGTCTTGGTGATCGCCTCATCGCCGAGTCCGAATTCGCCGCCCTTGTCACCAGGCTGGCCCATCTTCTCGACGGCCGGCCCCAGCCCACCTACTTTGAACTGACCACCATCCTGGCCCTGCTGTGGTTTGCCGAGCAGCAGGCCGAGGTTGTCATCCTGGAGACCGGCATGGGTGGGCGGCTCGACGCCACCAATGTGGTGACGCCACTGGTGTCGATTATCACCGACATCAGCCTCGATCACCAGCAGTACCTCGGCGACACCATCGCCGCCATTGCCGGGGAAAAGGCCGGCATCATCAAGCCCGGCGTGCCGGTGGTCTTCTCCGGAACCGCCACCGAAGCCCTGCCGGTGATTACCGAGCGGTGCCGGCAGCTGGATAGTCCCCTGTTGCTGCTGGGGCGAGATTTCGGAGCCCAAGCCACCGGCGAGGGGTTGCTCTTCACCGATGGTGCAGGCGTGGCGCATGCCTACCCGCTCAACCTGCGCGGCGGCCATCAGGTGGTCAACACTGCCTTGGCCCTGGCGGCCCTGGAGCGCTTGGCCGACCGCTTCCCCCTGGGCGAGGATGAGATCGCAACCGGTCTGACCGAGGTCCGCTGGCCGGGGCGGATGGAGTTGATACCTGTGAGCCATCAGGGCAAAACCGTGTCGGTGCTGCTCGATGGGGCGCATAACGAGGCCGGGGTGGCCCGCTTGTACCAATCCCTGCGCCAGGGGTATCCGCGCCGCCGCCTGCTGCTCATCTGGGGCAAGATGGCCGATAAGCAGTTGGGTGCTGCCTTTGACGGCCTCGTTGCCCTGGCCGATCAACTGCTGCTCACCCGCGCCGAGAGTGAAAGATCCGCGGCGCCAGAGGCACTCTTCGCATCCTTATCCGCCGAGATTCAGGCTAAGTGCTGCTGCGTGGAACCGGCGGCCCAGGCCCTGGAGCAGGCCCTGCAATTGGCCGAGGCCGAGGATCTTATCTGCGTGGCAGGATCGCTGTACCTGATTGGCGCCATCCGGCCGCTGTTGGTGGAGGAGGAGAGATGAGCAAGGATTTTTTCAGCATCGATGCCATCGATGAGGCTGTGTTGCGCGCCGAGCGCAACAAGGCTAGGGAGCTGCGCAAGAGCCGCTGGTGGCAGCAAAAGACATCCACCGGCACCTGCTGGTACTGCGGCCAGAAGGTGGGCTTTCACCAACTGACCATGGACCATGTCATCCCGCTGGCTCGCGGTGGTCGCAGCACCAAGGACAACCTGGTGCCCTGCTGCAAGGACTGCAACACCAAGAAGAAAAATGCCCTGCCCATCGAATGGGACGAATACATGGAGGAATTGCAGCGCCGTAAGGCGTGAAACGTCTCTTCCCGTTTTCCTTGCTTGTTGCCCCCTCTGCTTTGTGCTATCAGGTGAATAACCCTTTGTTGTGTGATTCCACGGAGCCAGCGCACCATTTGAGCACCTATTTCCTCCATATCAGTCCGGACCTTCTTCAGGCCAGTGTCCATTGCCTCCCCGGGCGAACCGACGACAGGGCTCTGGCGCCCGATCTATCCCTCGCCGAGCACCTTGCTCAAGCCCTTATCATTCACGGCCTTGATACGGCTGCCATCGAGCGGGTGGAAGCGGCCCGTGCCCAGCATCTGCCTCTGGAAAAACCCCTGCTGGTGGCCCGTGGCTCCGCGCCCAGGATCGGCCACCGCGGCCTGCATCCCCGCCATGTACCTGCCCATCTGCTCATCGAAGAAGAGGCAGGGGAGGGGGCCGAACCGGTTGACCTGCTGCTCTTTCCCCTGGTTGATACCGGCGAGGTGCTGGCTGATCCCGGGCCGCCCAGCCCGGCTGAAAGCGGCAAGAATATTTTTGGGGTGGAAATTTCCTGCCCCTTTCCTCCGGAACAACTAGTGGTTGCCGACCAGCATGCCCGTCTGGACGAAACCACCGGTCAGTTGCTCGCCACCACCACCGGCTATCCCGCCCTGCGCATCTCCCGCAAGGGGCAAAGCGAGCAATTGCACCTCGGCGTCGATCCCCTGATTAAGCTCACCGAGGATGGCATGCAGGCCCTGCTCTGCCTCAAGCCGGCCCCGCCCGGAGAGCCCATGCCGGACGCCCAGCGCATCACGCAGTGGCTGGATACCCTGGGTATCCGTTTTGGCCGTCTGCCCCAGGCGATCAACCAGGCCCTGGAGCGGTGCAGCCGTGACCAGCAGCCCTGCACCGAACTGGTGGCCCTGGGAAGGCTACCGGTTAAGGGGCGCGACGCCTGGCTGCGTTTTGCCATGGATATCGGGCCACTGCCGGGCAAGGTTATGGGGAATGGTGATATTGATTTCCGCGAGCGCAACCTCTTCATCGGTGTGAATAAGGATCAGGTGATCGCGGTGCGGGTGCCGCCAACACCGGGCGCAGCGGGCTGTGATGTCTTTGGTGAGGAGATTGCACCGGTGGCGGGCAAGGATATCGCCGTTCGTGTCACCGATGATGCCGCCTTCGATCCCGAGAACGGTGAGATCCGCGCCGTGCGTGCCGGCGTACTGTCGCTGGTCTCCGATGGTGCGGTCAAGGTCTGCTCGCGGCAGGTGATCAGTCAAGATATTGACTTCAAGACCGGCAATATCGTCTCCCGTGACGCCCTGGAAATTCGCGGTTCGGTCAAGCCCAAGTTCCGCGTCAACGCCCTGGGCGATATCCTCATTCGCGGCACCATCGAGAAGGCGCAGGTGCGCTCCGATGCCAACATCGTGGCGCAAACCGGCATGGTCGGCGATTATGCGGTGATGCACAGTCGCGGCGATGTCGATATCACCTATGTGGAACGGGGACGTATCTTTGCCGGCGGCTCCATTGTGCTGCGTAAAAGCGGCTACTATTGTCGGCTGCACGCCGGTGGCAATATCACCGCCGCACCAACGACGCGCATCCTCGCCTCGCAGGTGGTGGCGGGCGGCAGCCTGGTGCTGGGCACGGTGGGCTCGGACAATGCCGAACCGGCACTGGTGGCGGCAGCCGTGGCCCCGGCGCAGTTGCAGAAGATGTATACCCTGCGCCGCGAGGTAGCCGCCCACCTGGAGGCTCTGGAGAAATTGCGCCGTCGTCTGGGCTATGAGACGGAAAACGAGGAGATTGACGAGTTACGCCAGGAGTACGAGGAGAGCGAAAAAAATCTGCAACAGCTCAATCTCATCACCGCCGAGACCAGCACCTCCTCGGATCAGGGACTCTCCCATGCCCTGGAGTGTACCATCACCGTTAAGGGCAGCATTTATGTCGGCACCGAGATTCGTCTCGGCAACAGCCGCATGCTCCTGCCATCCACCATGAACAATGTCTGTTTCCGCCTGCGCGAGCACATCGCCCCCGGTGCCGCCAGCCGCGATATCCTTATCCTGGCCAACAAAAAATAACCCGGAGTACCCCCATGTTCGTCAAACTATGGATGACCAGCAACGTGCTGAGCGTGACCAGCAACCAACCGATGATCGAGGTGGAGCAGCTAATGCGCCAGCATCGCATCCGCCGCGTGCCGGTGATCGACGACGCCAAGTTGGTGGGCATCATCAGTCGCGAGGATCTGTTCCGCGCCATGCCCTCCATCTTCGATCCAAGCATCAGCCCGGAACAGTTGGAGCAGGCCGGCCGCATCACCGCCGCCACCGTCATGACCCCCTCGCCGATCACCGTGGATCCGTCGACGCCGCTGGAAGAGGCGGCCCTGTTGATGCGCACCCACAAATTCGGTTCGCTGGTGGTGGTGCAGGATGGCCAAGTGGTGGGCATCATCACCGAGACCAATATCTTTGATGCCTTTCTCGAGATCCTCGGCGCCAAGAAAGAGGGGGCCCGCATCGAGCTGAAAGTCGATCGCAGCCAGCAGGCCTTTTACGCCATGATGCAGGTGTTCAAGAAATGCCAGATGACGGTGCTGGGGATGACCGTCTTTCCCGATTTCTCCGAGACACACCAGTTGGTCACCCTCAAGGTGCTGGGAGAGGATATGGAGAAACTGGTCGACAGCCTGTGGGCCGCCGGTCTGCAAATCAACCGGATGCACACCGAGGGTAAGGATCGAGAGGAGGGGTGAACGTGGTATTTTCTCAAGGTGTTGTTATAAAACAGCAGAACAAATAAATCTGTCACATTTTTCCTTTTCCTGTTTTTCCCCGCTTGAAAATGCCATTAAAGCCCGAAATGTCGGCGCATTGAACGGCATCATGGCAAACCGTTCCCAGGACCCCGCCCTGATAGGCGTGATCCCGCAGCTCCGGGACAAATTCGAGTTCAACGATGATGCGGAGAACCACTAACAAGAGGGAATGAACAAATGAATGAATGATGTACGCTGTCGCCGTAATTGGCGATTAAACGCAGTATTCACTGCATTTTTATTACTTCTAACCTGTTCAGCTCAGGCAGCAAGCTTTGACTGTAAAAAGGCTCAATTGCCAGCAGAAAAGTTTGTTTGCAGCAATATAGACTTGTCCAGATACGATGAAGAGCTTGATGCTCTGTACCGATCGGTGCTGAGCAAGGCGAACGAGGAGCAGAAGCAAGCCCTTGTTGCCCAGCAAAAACATTGGATTACGCATACACGCAACGTCTGCAAGCAGGAGGTGTGTTTCAAACACGCCTACTGGTCGCGCCAGGCTGAACTGGCCACCTTCTTTGAACCCAAAATACCACTCTATGCCAAAGAATCCGACAAGGCGGCAGAAATCCAAAAGATTCTGACAACTGAACCATTGTACGGTGTCAAAGACAATCGCCCAATCTGCAACCAGGTGTTTTCGGCCTTACAGCAGATGCGGGATATTCAGTTCGTTGATCCAGTAGTGCAAACAACGAGCTACGAAGATCCTGCGCTGGACACCTGGAAAGAGCGGGTTTGTGCAATAGCACCGTGCAAAAAGCAGCCGCTAATATTTACAGGGGTTTGTGAACCGCGTGACCATCTCTCCGATAAGGAAACATGCAATGATACGGATGAAACCTTGGGATTATGTAAGGTCTACTACCTGACTCCACCTTATAAAATTTTCACGATACCCACGAATACAGCAACAGGAAAACCCCGTTATTTTTTCCATAGCAATAACAGCTATGGCCCAATGGGTGAAACTGGCGGGAAAGATCCAGGAAGTTCATCAGGAAAATTTTATGAATTTCAGCTTGCGCCGCAATGCGACAAGGCTGCCCGCTATGTTGGGCCGTTCGATGAAAACAAATTGGTCAGATTTCAGATAATGGCAGAAGGCACCAACTATAACAGCGTTATTGTCAATAACCAGCAGTATTTTCTTTTGGTATTGGAACACAACGATCATACAAAAAGCTACTGGATTGAAATACAACCAATGGATGGAGAAGAAGGTTGTCGTTGGTCTCCCGTTAAACAATAATTTCAATTTCAAAGGAATTTCCCTATGTCTGCTATAACAACACACAGTATTTCCAATTTCGACGATGCACTGGCGTCTTTTCTGACAACAAACGGCGTTGAAGGGTTTAAGTCAACAAAAAACGGGACAGATATATTTTTAGACATTGCTGTCCTTTTGTGCTAATAATTGAGTATGCCACGTCAATCCCGTTTCGTCCTTGCCAATTGCCCGCACCACGTCATTCAGCGGGGGCATAACCGCCAGGTCGTCTTTGTCGACGACAGCGATTACCGCTATTATCTCGACACCCTTCAGGAATGGAAAGCACAATTGGGATGCAGGGTGTACGCCTACTGCCTCATGACGAACCATGTGCATCTGGTGATCGATCCCGGTGAGCATCCTGATCATCTCGGTCTGCTCATGAAGCGGTTGGCCGGTCGGCAAACCCGCTATGTCAACGCTTTGCAGCAACGAAGCGGCTCGCTGTGGGAGGGCCGGTACAAATCCAGCCCGGTGCAGGCCGAGGCGTATCTGCTGGCCTGCTGTCGCTATGTGGAATTAAATCCGGTCCGCGCCGGCATGGTTGAGGATCCGGCAGGTTATCGCTGGTCCAGTTGCCCGGCCAAGGCCGGCCGCGTCCATCAACCCTGGCTCGATCTTGATCCCTTTTACTTGAGCCTGGGAGAGACGGAGGAGCAACGGGCCGCGCAATACCTCGTCTGGCTTCAGCAAAGCGTACCTGAGGAGGAATGGAAACTTATCCGGGAGGCAACCCAGCGAGGCCAGCTGACTGGGCAGGAGTGGCTTGCCGAGGAGCTCTCCGTTCAATATGGCCGCCCTCTTGTTCATCGCGGGCCGGGACGGCCGAAAAAAGAGAAGAAGTAAATCTGTCCCCTTTTTAAAGGCTTGTCAAGAACAGGCGGACAGGGTAGGTGAGGTGTGCCGGTCGCCATCGGGCAAATGGTTGCCGGTCTGAACAGAACGGGGGAAAGGACCAGTCATTCAACCCACAAGGGGCAGACACTTCATGGAACAATTCTTCAACCCGAAAAGCATTGCCGTCATCGGTGCCAACGACAAACCCAATGCCATCGGCTCGGCGCTGATGGACAACATTATCCAGGGCGGCTTCACCGGCACCGTCATTCCCATCAACCCCAACCATGCGACAGTGCGCGGCCTCAAGGCCTACGCCTCCATCACCGAGGTCGACCCGGCACCGGAGATGGCCATCATTGCCACACCCATTGCCACGGCCCCGGAAATCGTGCGCCAGTGTGTACGTGCCGGCACCCAGGGGGTGATCATCATCGCCGCCGGCGGCAAGGAGCTGGGCGAGGAAGGCGCGCTGATCGAGGAGCAGATCCAGGGTGCCGCCGAAGGCTCGGGCATGCGCATCATCGGCCCCAACTGCATGGGCGCGATTCGGCCAGCCACCCACGTCAACGCCACCTTTGCCGGCGGTATGCCGGCCACCGGCAATCTGGCGGTCATCTCCCAGAGCGGCGCCATCTGCGCCGCCATTCTTGATCGGGCCGCTGCCGGGCATATCGGCTTTAGCCACTTCGTCTCCATCGGTTCGATGCTCGATGTCGACTTCGGCGATCTCATCGATTATCTGGGCAACGACGGCTCGGTCAAGGCCATCCTGCTCTACATGGAAAACCTCACCAACCCGCGCAAATTCATGAGCGCGGCCCGCTCGGTATCACGCATCAAGCCGATCATCGTGCTCAAGTCTGGCAAGAGCGAAACCGGTGCTAAGGCCGCCTCGACCCATATCGGGGCCATGGCCGGTGAGGATGCCGCCTATGATGCCGCCTTCAAACGAGCCGGTATCGTGCGCGTGCCCTCCCTGGCGCGGCTCTTTGACTGTGCCGAGCTGATGGCCAAACAGCCCCGGCCTGCGGGCACGCGGCTGGCCATCGTCACCAACGGCGGCGGTCCCGGCGTCATGGCCATCGATACCCTGGCCGAGTACGGGCTGGAGCCGGCACCGATTCCCGAAACCATCATGACCCAGCTCAACGAGCTGCTGCCGCCCTACTGGAGCCGGGGCAACCCCATCGATATTCTGGGTAATGCTTCGGTGGAGCGTTACAGCAAGGCCCTGGAGATCTGCCTCTCCACCCGCGAGTTTGACGGCCTGCTGGTGATCATGGTGCCGCAGGATCTCACCCCACCAGAGGAGGTGGCTGCCGCCCTGGTCAAGCTGGCCAAACGCAAACGCATCCCCATCTTCGCCTCCTGGATGGGTGGCAAACGCATGACCGAGGCCATCAAAATCCTGCACGAGGCAGACATCCCCACTTACGAGACGCCGGAAAGGGCGGTGCGCGCCTTCATGTACATGGTGGAATACACCCGCAACCTGGAACTTCTCTCCCAGGTGCCGCCGAAACTCGCCACCGAACTCTATTTCAACCGCGATCAGGTTTTCCGCACCATCTACGAGTGCTTCGATCAGGAAGTCGAGCTGCTGGATGAATTGCAGAGCAAGGCCATCCTCGAGGCCTACGGCATTCCCGTCAACCCGACGGTGTTGGCTAGCGATGTCGAGGAAGCGGTGGCTAAGGCTGCGGAACTGGAGGGACCACTGGTGATGAAGCTGGTTTCTCCCGATATTTCCCATAAATCCGATGCCGATGGCATTGCCCTTGATCTGCGCAATGAAGAGGATATTCGGGCGGCCTACGCCAAAATTGTCAACGGTGCCAAGGTCTTCAACCCCGAGGCCGTTATCACCGGGGTGAGCCTGCAACCCTTTATCGCCAATCCCGATTTCGAGCTGCTCATGGGCAGCAAAACCGACGACAACTTCGGCCCTGTGCTTTGCTTTGGCGCTGGCGGCGTCTTTGCCGAACTGCTCGACGACAAAGCCCTGGGCCTGCCACCGCTCAACCGGTTGCTGGCACGGCGGATGATGGAGGAGACGCGTATTCTGCCGCTGCTCAAAGGCTATCGCAATGCAGCGCCGGTGGAGCTGGAAAAGATCGAGGAGATTTTGATGCGACTCTCGCAGTTAGTCATCGATTTCCCCGAAATTGTGGAGATGGACATCAACCCTATGCTGGTCAAGGACGGCGAACCGCTGGCGGTGGATGCTCGTATCAAGCTGGCGCGGGTGGAGAACAGCACCAACATGCACCTGGTGATCAGCCCCTACCCGCAGCATCTGGAGCGCCACGACCTCACCGATCTGCAGATGCCGCTGTTCATCCGGCCAATCAAACCCGAGGATGCGCCGCTCTTTGAGCAGCTGTTCAATACCCTCACCCCAACCTCTATCTATTACCGCTTCTTTAGTGTGGTGAAGACGCTCTCCGCCGAGATTCTCGCCCGCTTCACCCAGATCGATTACGACCGTGAAATCTCCTTTGTCGGCCTGAGCGAGGAGGAGGAAGAAGGGGAGCGCATGCTCGGGGTGGCCAATATTTTGGGTGAGCCCGATGGCAAACGCGGCGAGTTTTCGGTGCTGATCGGCGATCCCTGGCAGGGTAAAGGCATCGGTGCCAAACTACTGTTGCAGTGTCTGCGCATCGCCCAGGAACGTGGCATGGAAATCGTCTGGGGTACGGTGCTCGCTGAAAACCTCTACATGGTGGCTTTGGGCAAGAAATTGGGATTCACCGTGAAACAGGGCGAAGACCATTCCGAGTACAAATTGACCATTGACCTGAAAACGGCAAAGTTGTAAACGGACGGCACCGGGACCAGGGGACAAAGCGTGATTCTCCCCTGGCACCTTCGGCGAAGCAACCGCTGCCCGCAAGTGAGCGGCAGTACCTTTTTTTTCTGTACGAGGATAGGAATGTCTAAACAAGTAGCAATTGATCAGGAAGAATGCTTGGGCTGCGAAGCCTGTGTGGAATTATGCCCGGAGATTTTCGGCTTTGATATCGATGAGACCAAGGCCTATGTCATCATGGAAGAAGGTGGCGATGAGGATTGCATCGAAGAAGCCATGGGCTCCTGCCCGGCAGGATGTATCTCTTACGAAGACTAAACAAAAAAAACGCTGTTAGGTAGCGCACGTCTCAAGGTATCGCTGCC
The DNA here is from genome assembly GCA_964639845.1 of uncultured Desulfobulbus sp. Taxonomy (GTDB): domain Bacteria; phylum Desulfobacterota; class Desulfobulbia; order Desulfobulbales; family Desulfobulbaceae; genus Desulfobulbus. The sequence goes on from CAZXHS010000009.1 coordinate 94,678, forward strand.
TAACAGCTTCGTTGTCGCGCAAGCGGCAGATTCCCCCAACTTCCACCGAGGTTTCCCATGGTGACATCCATTATCCTCATCAATGCCGAACGCAACAGGATCAACCCGGTGGCCGAACAACTCCAGGCAATTGCCGGTATCTCCGAGGTCTACTCGGTGAGCGGCAAGTATGATCTGATCGCCATCGTGCGCGTCAAGACCAACGATGACCTGGCCAATCTGGTCACCAAGCAGATGCTGGCCATCGATGGCATCGTCAAAACCGAGACCATGCTCGCCTTCCAGGCCTTTTCCCGCCACGATCTCGAGGCGATGTTCGCGGTCGGGATGTAATCCCTGCCAAAGGCTGCGGCGGGGAAAAGGGCCTACCCGCCGTTTTGCCGCGTGTCAATGCCCCTGCCCGTGGTCAACTCGTTGAAACCATGCGCAGGGAGGCCGCTTGGCAGTCTGATTCTACTCTGGGATCAACCACATGCCACCTACACTGCTGCTGCGTATCTTTGTCCCCTTTGCCGCCGGTTATTTTCTCTCCTTTCTCTTTCGTGTGGTCAACGCGGTGCTGGCACCGCACCTGCTCCACGATCTCCACCTCGGCCCGTCCACCCTGGGGCTGCTCACCGCCACCTACTTCATTGCCTTTGGGGGTCTTGCTCGACCGCTTTGGTCCACGTCGGGTCGAGGCCTTGCTGCTGTTGATCGCCGCTGCCGGCGCCTTCTGTTTTGCCCGTGCCCAATCCCTGCCCCTGCTCATCCTGGGGCGCGCCCTGATTGGTTTGGGTGTTTCTGCTTGTCTCATGGCCGCCTTTAAGGCCTTCACCCAGTGGTTCAACGCGGAGAAATTGCCGCTGATCGACGGCCTGCAGATGGCGGCCGGCGGGCTAGGTGCCCTGGCTGCCACCAGCCCGGTGCAATGGATGCTCGGCTGGAGCAGTTGGCGTGGCGTCTTTTTCGGCCTCGGGGTACTGACCCTGGCCGTTGCGGTTTTGGTGTTTACCATGGTGCCACCCAAGGAAACCAGCGCCAGCGGCGAGTCCCTGGGCCAGCAGTTACGCGGCATCGGGTCCATCTTCACTAGTCCGCTTTTCTGGCGCATCGCGCCGTTGACCGCCATCTCCCAGGGCAGCTTCTATGCCATCCAGGGGTTGTGGGCCGGTCCCTGGCTCAAGTCGGTGGATCGACTCGATGCCCAGGCGGTGGTCGATGGCCTGTGGTGGCTGGCGGTGGCCATGGTCGCCGGGTTCATCATCCTTGGCAGTGTGGGCGGGCGTCTGCAACGCTGGGGCATCAGCGTGCGCACCTCCGCCGTGGTCGGCATGGGACTGTTCATCCTCATCCAGATGGCGCTGCTGCTGGGGCCGCAGGCATGGCACGGGCCGTTGTGGCTCCTCTTTGGTTTTGTCGGCACCGCGGGCATCCTTACCTATGCGACGCTCAGTCAGGATTTTCCGCCGCAGCTCAGTGGGCGTGTCAATACCGCCCTCAACCTGCTGGTTTTTGTTGCCGCCTTCATCGGTCAATGGCTGATCGGTATCATCGCCGGTTGCTGGCCGGAACCCGAACCGGGGCGGCTGGCCGCCTTGGGCCTGCGTGTGGGCTTTGCCATCCCGCTTGCAACCCAGGTGGCAGCCCTGCTCTGGTACCTTGTTGCCCGTCCAAAGCAACGCCAGCGCTGATGACCCCGGCCGCTGATTGCCGCGCTGTGGTCTTTTTTCCAAGCGCCACCCGCTAGCTGTTTCAATCTTCCCCCCCATACAAAAAACAAATACACGCGCCATCGATTGCCAGGTATCGCACTTGACCACGTCCCCCGTGGGCGCAGAATGCATTGTTCTTTCATTACGAGGAGGAGAGTGAAGCGTGTCGCGTCGATCGTCCTTGCCTTGACTGCCTGTGTGCTGACGGTAACGGCCTCTTGGGCCGCCGAGGCCAAGAAGGTGACCTGGAACCTGGCCATGTCCTGGAACTCCACCCTGACCCCGTTCGTCAATACCGCCAACACGGTCGCCAAGATGGTCAATGAGATGACCGGCGGCAACTTTGTCATCAAGATCGAGGGTGCTGAAAAACACAAGGCGCCGCTGGAGATCCTTGACATGGTCAAGGGCGGCCACCGCCATCTTCACCACCGTGCCCTTTGGCATGAACGCAGACGAACAAAACGCCTGGCTCTACTACGGCGGCGGCATGCAGTTGATGCAAAAATGCTATGATAAGTTCGGCGTCTATGCCTTTCCCGGCGGCAACACCGGCGTGCAGATGGGCGGCTGGTTCAAAAAGGAGATCAAATCGCTCGATGACCTGAAAGGTCTGAAGATGCGTATTCCCAGCGTCGCCGGCGAGGTCTTTGCCAAGCTCGGCGTCAACGTCACCAACATCGCCCCCGGCGAACTCTACACCTCGCTTGATCGCGGCGTCATCGACGCCCTGGAATGGGTTGGTCCGGGCATGGACATCAAGATGGGCTTCCACAAAATCGCCCCATACTACTATGCCGGCTGGCACGAGCCCGCCACCGACCTCCAGTTCCTGGTCAACAAGAAGGCCTATGACGAACTGCCCGCCGAATACAAGGCTGCCCTCAAGGCTGCCATGCAGGTGGCCGCTGTGGACATGCACTACGAGAATTTTGCCATGAGCGCCGAGGCCTGGGCCTCGATGAAGACTGAATTTCCCAATATCAAGGTGATGACCTTCCCTGAGCCGGTATTGGCAGCGATGAAAAAAGCCACCGATGAGGTGTTGGAAGGCTATGCGGCCAAGGATCCCTTCTTCAAGGAAGTGCTCGATTCGCAGATGGCGTTCATGAAAAAGGCGCGCCAGTGGTCGAATATGTCCGAGCTCTATTACCTGCAGGAAGCCAACAAGGTCGTCAAATAATGTCGGTTGTCTTGTGATCTGCCCGTCCATCTCGCAGGTGTGCGAGATGGACGGTTTTTTTTATCCGGCATTACCTTGCCGCTCTTCATTCAGGGCCTGAAAGAGGTACCTGCTTCTTGGGGGAGAAGCGCCCATGCTGTTAACCATCGAACGTTTTTTTGACACGCTCAGCCGCATTCTCGGCCGGCTCCTAGCCATCATCTACCTGCTCATGACCCTCAACGTCTTCTTTGATGTGGTGATGCGCTATTTTTTCCACAACAGCTCCGTGGGCATGCAGGAGATGGAGTGGCACCTCTTTGCCATCATCATCCTCTTTGGCATGTCGGTAGCGCTGTTGGAAGAAGGCCATGTGCGGGTCGATTTCTTCTACGACCATTTCCCGGTGCGCACCAAGGCGGTGATCAACATCATCGGCACGGTGTTCTTCCTGCTGCCCCTGGCCTGCCTGGTGCTGTTTGGTTCGATTGGTTTCGTGGTCGACTCCTACCAGATCAAGGAGATCTCGGAAAACCCCGGCGGCCTGCCCTATCGCTACCTCATCAAAGGCATGATCCCCTTCTCCTTTGCCATGCTCATCTTCACCGCCCTTGGATATACGGTGAAGAACATCAACCTCTACCGCCGTGGTGATCATAAAACCCTGGTGGCGAGCAGCAGCGAGGAGGTGCAGCCATGACCGGGATCATCATGTTTTTCGCTGCACTGCTGATGCTGGGCGTGGGCTATCCGGTGGCCTTCACCTTTGGCTCGGTGTCGCTTTTTTTTGGGATCATCGCCGCCGTGGTCCATGTGGCCCCGGATTACAGCCTAGCCAGTATTACTAGTGAGTTTTTGCGTATGTTCACGATGATGCCCTTTCGGGTCTACTCGTTCATGAACAACACCCTGCTCATAGCCATCCCCCTGTTCATCTTCATGGGCATCATTCTGCAGCGCTCGCAACTGGCGGAAAAACTGCTGGAGTCGATGGGTACCCTGTTTGGCCGGGTGCGGGGTGGCATTGCGGTCAGTACCGTCTTGGTCGGTACCCTGCTGGCTGCATCAACCGGCGTGGTCGGCGCCTCGGTGGTGGCCATGGGCGTCATCTCCCTGCCGGTGATGCTCAAGTACGGCTACTCCAAACCCCTGGCCACCGGCACCATCTGTGCCTCCGGCACCCTGGGACAGATCATTCCGCCCTCGGTCATCCTTGTTATTCTCGGCGACGTCTTCCAGTTGCCGGTGGGCGATCTCTACGCCGCTGCCTTTGCCCCTGGTTTTGGTCTGGTGGGTGCCTATGTGCTCTTTATTCTCGCCTGGGCCTTCCTCAACAAGGAGGTGGCCCCTGCCATGCCGCGCCAGGAGGGCTCGCGTTCCAGCAATATCGGCAAGGCCCTGGTGGCAATCCTGCCGCCCTTGACCCTGGTTATTCTTGTTCTCGGCTCCATCTTTGCCGGTATCGCCACCCCCACCGAGTCGGCTGCAGTGGGCAGTGTCGGCGCGGTGCTCCTGGCGGCAATGTATCGCAAACTGAGCTGGCAGGTGGTCGAGGAATCGGCGCGGGAGACGGTGAAAGTGGCGGCCATGGTCTTTGGCATTCTCATCGGTGCCACCGCCTTTTCCATGGTCTTTCTCTACAGCGGCGCCGATACCATTGTCGAGGAGGTGATGACCAGCTTGCCCGGGCAGAAGTACACCTTCATCTTTCTGGTAATGCTGGTGATTTTCGTGCTCGGTTTTTTCATCGATTTTTTTGAGATCACCTACATCGTCGTGCCGATCATCAAGCCGGTGGCCGAAGTGATCGGGCTTGATCCGCTCTGGTTCGCCATCCTCATCGCCATGAACCTGCAAACCTCCTTTCTCACGCCGCCCTTTGGCTTCTCGCTCTTTTATCTCAAGGGCTGCTGTCCGCCGGAGGTGCGGACGCTGGATATCTATCGCGGGGTGGTGCCCTTCATTATTTTGCAGGTGATGGTGTTGTTCGTCTTGGTCATGTATCCGGAACTGTTCGGCATGACTTCAGGCCGTTGAGCAATGTTTTTTCACCCACCGGGTTGGTTTCTGCCGGCCCGGTGGCTTTTTTTTATGTATCGGCCTGCCAGGCCATAACGAGAGTTGGAGTTGATTTTATGAAATGGCTTAGTTTCTTACCCCTGTTGATGTTCGGCTGTTCGGCTGCCACAAGCCTGTATGCGACTGAAGTGAAAAAGATTCAATGGAACCTGGCCACCACCTGGAACTCAACCCTAACGCCATTAAGCACGCCGCCACTCAAAGTGGCGCAACTGGTCAGCGAGATGACCGATGGCAACTTCACCATCAAGGTGGAAGGCGCGGAAAAACACAAGGCGCCGTTGGAGATCCTCGACATGGTTAAAGGCGGCCAGTACGAGATGGGGCACACCGCCTCTTACTATTGGAAGGGTAAGGACGCCACCACCACCTTGTTCACCACCGTGCCCTTCGGCATGACCGCCAGCGAGCAGGGAGCCTGGCTCTACTACGGCGGCGGTCTGGAATTGATGCAGAAATGCTATGAGAAATTTGGTGTGCTCTCCTATCCCGGCGGCAGCACCGGGGTGCAGATGGGCGGTTGGTTTAAAAAAGAGATCAAATCATTGGATGACTTGAAGGGATTGAAGATGCGTATTCCCAGCGTTGCCGGTGAGGTCTTTGCCAAACTCGGCGTCAATGTCACCAACATTGCTCCCGGCGAGTTGTACACCGCCCTGGATCGTGGCGCCATCGACGCCCTGGAGTGGGTTGGTCCGGGCATGGACATCAAGATGGGCTTCCACAAGATCGCCCCCTTCTACTATGCCGGCTGGCACGAACCGGCCTCGGACATGCAGTTTCTCATCAACAAAAAGGCCCTTGCCAGCCTGCCGCCCGCCTATCAGACGGCCCTGAAAACAGCCATCCAGGCTGCAAGTGCTGATATGTATTTCGACAACTTCGCCATGAGTGCCAAGGCCTGGGCGCAGATGAAGACCGAATACCCCAACATCAAGGTGATGACCTTCCCGCAGCCGGTGCTGGCGGCGATGAAACAGGCCACCGACGAGGTGTTGAATGGGTATGCCGCCAAGGATCCACTGTTCAAAGAGGTGTTGGAGTCCCAACGTGCATTTATGCAATCCGCCCGCCAGTGGACCCGCATGTCGGAGCTGTACTATTTGCAGCAATCCGAGCAGGTGGCGCAGTAAGGGCGGCCCGTCCGCTGCGATCCATTACCGGCCACAAAAAAAGCCATCCCCTCCAAATGGAGCGGATGGCTTTTTTGTGAATGGCCGGGAAGGATGCAAACCCGGGTTGCAACCCGGTGGAAAAAAAGCGTTTTGGAATCGGCTCAGGCGGCCGCCTTCACCTTGCGGGCATAAGTGGCGGCTTCCATGCCGGCAACGCAGCCTTCGCCCACGGCCTTGGCCATCTGGTAGGGGGGGCCGACGATATCGCCGGCGGCGTAGATGCCGGCAATATTGGTCTCCTGTTTGCGGTTGACCTGGATGTACTTAAACGATTCGCTGTCGAGCATGACCCCGATCTGTGTCGCCAATTCCAGGGCACCCTTGGAGCCCAGTTCGATGAAGATGCCCTCGGTGGCCAGGGCGGTGCCATCGGCCAGTTTAAGCGCCGTGACCACCCGCTCACCTTCGATTTCCTGTACCGAGCTTTTGATCCACTCCACCTTGCTGGTTGTGAGCCGGTCGCGCAGCTCCTGGGAAACGTTGATCTCCTCCGCCACCAGATATACCTTGGCCGCATAATCCAGCAGGGTGAGCGCCCCGTCCACTGCCGCACTGCGGTCGCCGGTGACCGTCACCGTGGCCCCGCGATAAAAGTTGGCATCGCAGTCGACACAGTAGGATACACCCTTGCCGGCAAAATCTCTTTCGCCGGGAACACTCAATTTTTTCTTGGAGACGCCCATGGCGAAGATAAGAGAGTGAGCCTGGATCGCTCGTCCGCTCTCCAACTCCAGGTGAAAAAGATTACCTTCCTGGCTCAGTTTGAGCACATCCTCCGGGGAAATCTCTGCGCCGAAAGACCGAGCCTGTTGCAGGCCAAGCGTCAGCAGATCCCCACCCAGGGTGACGCCGGCGACAAAGGCGTAGTTTTCAATGTGGGCACCGTAAAGTGCAGAATTTTCCGGGCGGCCCAGCATCAGCACCGAGGTTTTTTTGCGGGAGGCATGGATGGCGGCCTGGATTCCTGCCGGGCCGGCGCCGATGATGACCACGTCGTACAACTGTCCAGACATTGGTTGCTCCTTGTTGACGGGAGGGGTAGGATGGCGCGACAAGCACGGGCAGAGCGGTGTTCAAGAACGTGATATTGGCCCTGCCGGGTAACTTGCTGTTACTCGAACGCAAATGGCAACATGAGTGAAAATTTTTGCACGCCGACATAGATTAGTACAATATCTTGAGTTCGAGGTCGACAGAATTATATTATTGGTTTATCATTTCTGGTCATTGTGTTCAGCCCCACCGCAAGGTGGCTGTGTGGGAATAGGTTGCAAGGCAAAAAGGGTTGTTTGATTAACAAAACAGCACGATATGCAGCTGGTGACATGGGGCGACGAGGTGGTGTGAACACGAATACAGTGCATTCTGCATCCAAGCACATATCTATGGTTTTGCCATGTCTTTGGCTCGATAGCATATCCTGCCGTTTTTAGCAGGGTTGTGGGCCGCATTCCCAAGTATTCAATTTGGTAAAGCCCGGCACAGGGCGTGGATGCCCCCGCAGGCGCGAGGGCAAAATTTCGGTCAATCGAACAGGAAGGAAGGTCGTGGATTTATCAATTGTAGAAATAATGAAGCATGCCGGGCTGATGGGCAAGTTGATCATGCTCATTCTGCTCGTCTTTTCGGTGGTCTCCTGGGCCATCGTCGTTAAAAAGTTTCTTTTGTTTCGTCGGGCACGCGGCGCCTCCATGGATTTCCTCGACGCCTTCTGGGACAGCAAAACACTCAATGAGGCCTACGACGCGGCGCGGGAATTTTCGCTCAGCCCTGAGGCTACCGTTTTTGTCGCTGGCTACACCGAATTGAAAAAGATCAGCGCCGCACGCAGCGGCGGCCAGGTAGCAACAACCCTGGAATCGCAACTGGCGACCATGGACAACCTCAAGCGGGCGGTGCGCAAGGCGCAGGTGCTTGAATCCGACCGACTCGCCAGTTCCATTTCCATCCTTGCCACCACCGGTAGCGCCACCCCCTTCATCGGCCTGTTCGGTACGGTGTGGGGCATCATGGCCTCCTTCCAAAGCATCGGAGAGCGTGGTTCAGCGTCGCTGGCGGTCGTGGCACCCGGTATCTCCGAGGCCCTGGTTGCCACCGCCGCAGGTCTTGCTGTGGCTATCCCCGCCGTTATTTTCTACAACTACTTTTCCAATCGGGTGGCGGAGTTTGAATCCGATATCGAGAGTTTCAGCACCGACTTCATCAACCTGATCGAACGGGATATCCTGACAAGGTCGTGATCGTATGGGACCGATAGGCAACAATAAAGGACGACGTGCGGTCGTCGCCGAGATCAATGTCACGCCGCTGGTCGACGTCATGCTGGTGTTGTTGATCATCTTCATGGTCACCGCGCCGATGATGACCCAGGGCTTGGAAGTCGAGCTTCCCGAAGCCACTACCAAGGCCCTGCGACAGCAGGAAGAACCGCTGGTGGTCACCATCACCAAGGAAGGTGAGGTTTCGCTCAAGAAAGAAAAGATGACCTCGGCGACCTTACAGGAACGGTTGCGTTCCATGCCGCCAGAGGTGAAGAAAGAGGGTATTTATCTGCGGGCGGATAAAAATGTCCCCTATGGGGTGGTAACGCTGACCATGGCCGATATTCACGCTGCCGGTTTTGACAAACTGGGCATGATCACCGTTCCTGCTGAGAAAGCAAAATGAGCAGTTCAGTCTGCCTGTTTTGTTCATGCTGTCACCAACCATGATTACGGTCGCTGCGGTTCTCTTCATTTCTGCCGAGCAACGACCATTTTTCTATCAACAGGGGCTTTTCGTTTAACTGTGCAGTACACGGAAACAGATTTTCTTCTTCAACAGCAGGAGGAGGATGGCCGTTGGACCATTGCCATCGCTACGGCAATCGGTGTCCATCTCGCCGTCGTGCTCATGGTGGTCTTCATGCCTTCGCTGTTTTCCGTCAAACCCATTGTCGAGGAAGTGGTGTCGGTCAGTCTGGTAGCCCTTCCTGAGGCAGGAGGCGGCGGTGGTGCGCCACCTCCGCCTGCGGCACAGATCAAGCCCACTAAACCGGTTCCTGAAAAGCAGGTCGAGCCGCCACCGCCACCGCCTCCACCTAAACAAACTCCGCCGTCGGAACCTGTTGCCCCACCCGAACCGGTAACGCCGCCGCCCCCCCCACCGGAGAAAGTGGTGCCACCGAAGCAGGAGCCCAAGGTAGCCGAACCGGTTGAACCCAAAAACGCCATCTCGCTCGAACCTGAGAAACGTAAGATTAAGAAGGCGCAGGATACCCGACTGGAGGAGGAGAAGGCCCAGGTCCGCGAGCAGGAAGATCGCAAGCGCGAGGCTGAGCAGCGCAAGAAGGACGAACAAGAGCTGCAAAAGAAGATTGAGGAGCGTAAGCGCGAGGCCGAGCAGCGTAAGAAGGAAGAGCAGGAACTGCAAAAGAAGATCGAGGATCGCAAACGCGAGGCCGAGCAACGCAAAGATGCCGAGCGTCGCGAGGAAGATCGCAAGAAAGCCCTTGCCCAGGCGCGACTGGATCAAATCCGCGCCGAAAACGAGGCCCGTGCCGCCGCTTCCGAGGCTCGTGAGTTGGCCGCCCAGGCCAATGCTGCCAACGCCGCGCTTGCCGCCGCCCGCGAAGCCGGGCGACAGGCCGCCGCCGTCCAGGGCGCGATGACCAACACCTCCAGTGGTCGTGCCGGTGCCAGCAGCATTGTCGAGCAGACCTACGGTAAGACGGCGGCATCGCATATCAAGCAGTTCTGGCAACTGCCCGATACCCGCGCCTGGGATAATAACCTCTCCGCCAACGTGGTCATTACCATCAACAGAAAGGGTGAGGTGGTCAATATTCAATTTGATCGTCGCTCCGGTGACCCGCAATTTGATCAATTGGTGGAAAAGACGATTCACAAGGCCGTGCCCATGCCGGAGATTCCCGCCCTGGTGCAGGGAGAAACCACCAAGGTGCCGTGTAATTTTAACGTGCGTGAACTTGGCAAGTTACGTTAGATTGTGTATACCCAGATCGTTTACTTTTTTCAGATAACTTTTTCATTTCCTTCACGATGATGCGCAAACAAAATTTCCTTGTGGTTGTCCTGCTGGCTGCCGGCTTGCTTTGTGGACTTTGTTCCACCCAGACCCGCGCAGAAGAACAAACCTATTACGACGTCAGCGCCTCCGATGTCCGTAAAATTATGCTGGCCGTGCCCAATTTCGAAGGCAGCGGCCAGGGTGCCGCTGTGGCCAAGTTGCTCAGTAAAGGCCTTGATCTGCATGGTTTCATCGGCGTTATCGATCAAAGCCGTTACGGCGGTAGCCGCAATGCCGACTGGAAATCACTGGGTGTTGATTATGTAGTGCTTGGCCAAGTGACTGGTGATAGCGGTGGTGTGGCCGTCGAAGGGCAGATCCTCGATGTGTCCAGCAACAAGACCATGGCCAGCCGTCGCCTCAAGGGATCGGCCGAGCAGATTGAGGACATGACCCTGCGCCTCTGCGATAGCCTTATTCAGGATTTCACCGGTGAACTTGGTGTGGCACGCACACGCATTGCCTTTGTTTCCGATGCCAGCGGTCGCAAAGAGGTGTACGTCTCCGATATTCTTGGTCTACATCCCCGGCAGATCACCAAACACCGGGCCTTGTGCGTGGCGCCGCGTTTTACCCCGGATGGCAACTCCCTGGCCTACTCCAGTTACCACACCGGCAACCAGGATCTCTACATCACCGATCTGCGCCAGAATCAGTCGACCACCGCCATCTCGCGTCGTAAGGGGCTCAATATGGCCCCGGCCTTCGCCCCCGGTGGCGGCAGCATGATCGCCACCCTGAGCCAGAATGGCAACCCCGATCTCTATTCCATGGATCGTCAGGGCAACATCATCGCCCAGTTGACCTCCGGTGCCGGCATCAACGTCTCACCGACCTTTTCGCCCGATGGACGTTCCGTAGCCTTTGTCTCTGATCGCAGTGGCAAGCCCAACGTCTACGTCATGCCTGCTGGCGGTGGCTCGGCCAAGCGCCTGACCTTCAAATGTTCGGAAAATTCCGAGCCGGCCTGGTCGCCTAAGGGTGATGAAATTGCCTTCACCGGGCTGCAAGGTGGCCAGTATCAACTGTTCATCATGGATGCCAATGGTGGTAATGTGCGTCAGGTCAGCAATGGTGGCGGCAATTTCGAGTCACCGACCTGGTCGCCGGATGGCCGTTTGCTGGCGGTAACCCGCAAAAGCGGTAGCCGTTCTGAGTTATGCGTGGTGAGCAAAAACGGCAAGGATGTGCGCGTACTGTTCACCATGCGCGGCAACCAGTCCTATCCGCAATGGTCGGGACGTTTGCCGTAAGTGGGAAACGAGGTTATTCTTGGCTGCATTTTTTACCGTTGCTGTGTTGATGTGTGATTGGCCCGTTTGGTTCCTGAGGGAGTGGATATGAAGAAAAAACTGTGGAATATTGCTGTGGCAGGAAGTGCATTGATGCTGTTGAGCCAATGTGCCTCCCAGGATGAGTTGCAGAATATGCAGTATCAGATGCGGGCGATGAATCAAAAACTCGAAGATGTGAAGAGCAATGCCGTTGGCCAGATGCAAAAACGCCAGGCCAGCTCGACGAGCAAGCTCGATCAGATGGAAGACGAAACCCTGCGCATCCGTTCTAGTGTCGAGGAAAATATTAGTCAGAACAACCAATTTCGCGATCAGATCAATCAAAATTTCTCCAAGCTCCAATCTGCGGTTGATTCCAATCGCAGTGAACAGACCACCAAGATCTCCGAGTTGAGTCAAAAGGTGGCAGTGCTTGAGGAAAAACTCAATTCGGTGGTGGAAAATTTTTCAAAAATTCAGCAGGATAAGATTGCTGATGCCGAAAGTCGCGCCAAGGCGGCCGCCGAAAAGGCCGAGGCGGCCAAACAGCGGGCTGCGGCCGTGGCGGCGCCACCGGCGGTGACACCGGTCACTGCGGGCAAAACTGCGGCTCCGGCCATGGACAGTAGCGCCACCGCTGGCATGGTGAAGGTTGGACCCACCGGTAAAAAGACCAAGGTGGGGATGAGCGGGAAGGTTGAAGAGGTGATGCCAACTGCCCCGCCCGCAACCCCCGCTACTACAGCCACGGCAGCCGCCAGAAAGGGCACTGCGCCGGTTGAGGCGGCCGTCGTCACGCCACCACCGGCCACTGCGCCCAAGGAAACGGCTGTTCCGGCTAAAACCCCTGCCAAGGAAACCACCGCAACAGGCAAAACAGCCGCTACTCCCGCAAAAGCTCCTGCAGAGGATAAACCCGCTGCAACGCCTACTGCCGCTGCCTCGGGTTCTGATCCCTACTCCCAGGGCATGAATGACTTCAAAGGGAAAAATTACAAATCTGCCTACAAATCCTTTGAGCAGTCGCTTTCCTCCAACCCCAATGGGCCGCAAGCGGCCAAGAGCCTTTATTACATGGGGGAATCGCTCTACAATCAGGGCGAATACGATCTGGCCATCCTTGATTACCAGAAGGTTATCTCCAACCACAGCAAGGATTCGTTGGCTCCAGGCGCGCTCCTCAAACAGGGTATGGCCTTTGAAAAGCTGACCGATCAGGAAACTGCCAAGATCATCTATAAAAAGCTGATCAACGATCACCCCGGTAGTTCCGAAGCTTCCCAGGCCAAGGACCGGCTGAACAAGCTGTAAGCCTCCTTGGCCGGCGGTAAGAAACAGCGACTCGATACCCTGTTGGTTGGCCGTGGCCTAGCTGACGATCTTGATCAGGCACGACGGCTAATCGGCGCCGGCGTCGTGCTGGTCAACGAGACGCGCTGCGACAAGGCCGGCTCGCTGGTGACGGAAGCAGCGCGAATCATTGTCAAATCCTCCCGCAAATATGTCAGCCGAGGCGGGGAGAAGCTGGAGTCGGCCCTGCAAGGGATAGCGCTTGATCCGACCGGCTGGATCTGTGCCGATATCGGCAGTTCCACCGGCGGTTTCACTGACTGTCTTTTGCAACATGGCGCCGATCAGGTGTATTGCGTTGACGTCGGTTATGGCCTGCTTGACTGGAAGCTGAGGCAAGATGAGCGTGTGGTGGTGCTGGAGCGCACCAATGCCCGCTACCTGAGCCGGGAGCAGATCCCATCTGCCCTTGACTTGGCAGTCATCGATGCCTCGTTCATCTCGCTGGAACCGTTGTTGCCACCATTGCTGCCGCTGTTTGCCGGTAAACCGGTGCATATCCTTGCTCTGGTCAAACCGCAGTTCCAATTGCCCCGGGAATTGGTGGCCGAAGGCGGGGTCATCAATGATGCGGCTCTGCATCAACAGGCCCTTGCCATGGTGCAACAATTCGCTGAGAAACTCGGGCTGATGTGCCAGCGGGTGGTCCCCTCCGGTGTCCGTGGCACCAAGGGTAATCAGGAATTTTTTATGCTGCTCACCGCCGCCTCTGAAGTGGGACGGTAAAATCGGTGACTTTATGATAAGGAGATGATCAACATGCGACATTTAGGACTGAAAAGTCTTTCCCTGGCCCTTGCGGCCTCTTCCCTGTTGAGCGTTAGCGCCTTGGGTGCGGAATATATGAGTGTGGCCCGCGATGGCATTAACCTGCGTTCCGGCCCCAACACCAACACCAGTGTCCTCTTCGAGCTGCCCATGGGCTATCCTCTGGAAGTTCTCGGTAAAGAAGGCGCCTGGGTGAAGGTGAGCGATTATGAAGGCGACAAGGGCTACATCCAGGAGAGCCTGCTTAGTAAGACGCCCTATGTGATCGTCAAGGTCAAGGAGTGCAACGTGCGCAGCGGCCCCAGCACCAAAGACCCGGTGGTGGGCAATGGTGCGAAGGATGTCATCTTTCAGAAGGTCGAGCAAAAGGGTGATTGGATCAAGATAAGCCATCCCCAGTTGACCGGCTGGGTGCAGAAGGCGCTGGTCTGGCCGAATTGATCCGTTTGTCGTTTACAACGAGGTGTTGTTTGATCCCGTCTTCTTCAAGGAGGCGGGATTTTTTTGTCATTTTTCCGGGTTGAACGGGAATGTAGAGGATGTGCATTTCATGGGCGCACAGCCGTGTGCCCCTACAATGTCCGTGGTGTTGTTCACTCTGGGGATCAGCTCTTCAGGGAGTTCAACGCTATCTGGACCAACAAAAAAGGCGCCGCAGCAACTGCGACGCCTTTTTTGTTGGATACTCTGATTCCTTCCGCTTATCCCTTCTTCACCTTGGGAATGAAGATTTGATCCGGATCGAGGACGTCGTGGATGAAGTGCAGTTCCTCACGGGTGGGCGGGGCGGTTTCGCCGTTTACCCTGGAGACATCAAGGTTGAACTGGCACAGATCCTTGATTTCCTCAACCGTTTTGCCGGGGTGGCAGGTGTCGAGATACATGTGGCCGTCGGTTTCGTCGAAGCGGAAGACGCCGGCGGTGCTGATGATGGCCGAGGGGCCGCCACGGAAGGCGGCGCCGTAGAGTTCACGACGATGTACCCACTCGCCGCCGGGCCATTTCTTTACCCGCCAGCCGGGGCTGGTGATGTAGCTGACGTTCTCGACAAAGCGGCGCTTTTCATGGACCATGATGAACACGGTGCGCTTGGCGAACGAATTAATGTCCGGGTTACCGCCACTGCCGGTGAGGCGCAGTTCCGGTTCCAGGTAGTTGCCGATGCAGGTGGTGTTGACGTTGCCGTACTGATCCACCTCGGCACCGCCAAGATATCCTAAATCCACATAACCGCGTTGGGCGATGGAGAAAGCGTCATAGAGGCCAGAGGAGCGCGAGGCCCCGGATTCGCAGCGGGCGTCACCCACCGAGGTGGGCAGCTCCGGTGGCCGACCATCCAAGGTACCAGCCTCAAAGATCAGTTTCAGGTTGGGGGCGTGGGTCTTCTGCGCCAGCATGATGGCCACCATGGGCAGGCCGGTGCCGGCAAAGACGATCTCGTTGTCCTGAACCTCCCGCGAGGCGGCGCAGCACAGCAGATCGGCCAGATTGTACTCTTCAGGCGAAGCATAGTTGGTCATAGCAAATCTCCCTTCTATTTGCGGGGTTTGTAGTTGAGGGCGGTGTTGGCCTTGAGATTGAGCATGCGCGGCCAGCCGAGTTTTTCCAGGTAGCTGAGGTGATCCAGGCCGAAGATCCACTCCTTGGCAAAGGCGTCAAAGCCTTCCTGGGTGCGGGTTTTGGTGTAGAAATCCTTGAGAAAGGCGCCATCCACATCGTACTTGCCGAACATGCCGGTGGGATGACCGCCAAAGGGGCATTCCACAATGTGATCGACCTCAAAGCTGGCGATGGTGTTGTGGTAAGCATCGCGGCGCAGGTAGTCCTCGGGTACGATCTCTTCAGCAATGGCGATGGTGATGTCAGCAGCGCGGCAAGCCTCGGGATCGGAGTACAACTGACCCGCCACCCGCACCGTGCCTTCCTCGCCCACCTGCTGCACACAGAGCACTGCGACGTCGACCTTGACCGCCGGGATCAATACCTGGGGACGGGCATCGAAGAAGGGGTCATCGGCAAAGATATATTTCTGCTTGGCAATGCGTTTGCCGTCGCGTTTGCCGGCCCGGCCCAACATGTCGAACTCGGGATTGTGGATGTCGGTGCCGAGCGAGGTCTGGGTGACGGCGTAGGGCGCACCCTGGGCAGCGGCGGCAAAGCGGAACATCATCTCCGCATGGCTGTAGTCTTCGACCAGGATCTCCTTGTTGCCGACCTTGCGCGACAGGTTGGCGCCGTACTTGCCGTACAACTCATGGCCGACCCAGCAGGACTCCCAGATATCGACACAACCGGCGCCGACCAGGAACTCGGTCTGCGGGCCGCCGTTGACCTCGATGAGGTGCAGGCCGCGCCGTTGCTGGCGGATCAGTTCATAGATGAGGGCAAAGGGTCGCCGCCAGATGGTGAAGCCGGAAAAGGTCAGGCTGGAGCCGTTCTTGGCGATTTCGGCCGCCTGCTGCAGGGTGATGCGTTTATCGGTGCTCATGCTGTTCTCTTTGTAGGTGTTCAGGCGGCGAGGCCGCGCAGGATCTCACGGGCGATGATCAGCCGCTGGACTTCACTGGTGCCTTCGTAAATGGTGGTAATGCGCACATCGCGGGCGTAGCGCTCAATGGGATAATCCTGGGTATAACCGTAGCCGCCGAGCATCTGCAGGGCGTTGTAGCAGGCGCGGTTGGCGCTTTCGGTGGCGTAGACCTTGGCCATGGAGGCCTCCTTGGCAAAGGGGCGGCCCTGCTCCTTGCGGAAGGCGGCATTCATCAGCAGCAGGCGCGCGGCCTCCAACTCGGTGTAGGAGTCGGCGATCATCCACTGGATTGCCTGGAAATTGCTGATCTTCTGGTTGAATTGTTGCCGCTCGTTGGCGTACTTGGTGGCATGGTCCATGGCGGCCAGACCAAGCCCCAGGCCCAGGGAGCCGATGCCGATGCGGCCGCCGGCCAGTTCGGCCACGGCGATGCGGAAACCGTCGTTGGGTTTACCCATCATGGCGCTGGCCGGGATGCGGCAGTTGTCAAAGATCAGCTCATTGGTGGCCGAGGCATGCTGGCCCATCTTGTGCTCTTCCTTGCCGATGGTCAGACCCGGGGTGCCGGCTTCGATGAGAAAGCAGCTGATGCCCTTGCCCTTGGGCGCATCCTTGTCGGTCACAGCCCAGACCACGAACACGCCGGCATAGGGGGCGCTGGTGATGAAGATCTTCGAGCCGTTGAGGACATAGGAATCGCCATCCTTCACCGCCGTTGTGATCATGCCGGAAGGATCGGAACCGGCGCAGGTCTCGGTGAGGCCGAAACTGCCGGCGGCAAACTCGCCGGAGCAGATTTTGGGGATATAGGCATTTTTCTGTTCCTCAGAGCCGATGGCCTGGATAACCTCGCAGACCATGTTGTTGACCGAAACCGTCACCGCGGTGGAGGCACAGGCGCGGGCAATCTCGGTCATGGCGACGCTGAAAGCCACCACGCCGGCCTCGGAGCCGCCGTACTCCTCCTTGATGTTCAGGCCCATGAAGCCCAGTTCGGCCAGTTTTTTCAGGTTGGCCAGCAGGGTGGGACGGTCCTTGGTTTCATCGAGTTTGGCGGCCACCGGCTCCAGCTCGGACTTGGCAAAGTCACGGGCCGTCTCCTGAATCAGTTTTTGTTCTTCAGAAAGATCTAAATTCATAACTGCTCCTTGGTTCGAAAGAAGGAATCAATACAGACCGGCGAGGTGAACGCCGGGCGTGATCAATGCTCATGCACGTAAAACGGCCATTTGTGGAAGAACCACTCGTTCCACAGCAGGGGGATGATCCACCAGAAGTTCCACACCAGGGATTCACCGTGGGAGAACCGCTCGGCCAGCTCGGTCATGTGGTGGTTGCCCAGGGCCCAATGGCCGAAGTTGCCGAAGTAGAAAATCCAGTAGAGCACGGCGGCGAAACAAAAGACGCCGACGGTGCGGAAGAAAAAACCACCCCAGCTATCCACATTGGACCCCGGCGCCATATCATCGAAATAGTGATGCCAGATGAGGAAGGGGATGAGGGTGAAGCCGGCGATCTCCGCTGAATGAATCCAGAAAAAGCGCTGCACCTCGGCCGCACCCTTGGCAGTCTCCAGATGGTGGAAGGTGTCCGCCGGGACCCACAGGGGAATCAGTTGCCGGCAGAGCAGGGCAATGCCGTAGGCGGCAACAAAGGAGATGGTCATGGAGATGAGTCCCTTCCACGGCTGTGGCAGGGTGATGGCGCTCCAGGGTTTCATACGCCAGACGTTGGGGGTCATGAACAGAATGACGATGGCCCATTCCCACCAGCCAAAGACCCAATGCACATGGGAGGTGCCGCCAATCGCGCTCCACCAGGGAGGATTCAGCGCCGCGCCGGGAAAGAGCAGGCCGAAGAAGGGGGCGATGAACACGGCGTAGCAGAACAGGGTCAAGGTGGTGGCCACACCGATCTCCGCCAGTCCGCGGTTGGGCTGTTTGAGATCCGAGGGCACGACCGGCCATTTGCCGAAGAAGATGGTGAATACCGGGTAAGTGTAAAAACCGATGAGCACGAAACCCACCACCGCCACCTGGGCCAGTTTGCCGGTGGCCCCGGCTGCGGCGACCTTGGGCAGTTTGCCCGCTAAATTGGCTGCTTCCAGGCCGTAGTAGCTGAGGAAGTTGAAGCCCACACCGAGCACGCGGTAGAAGAGCACATCAATGACAAACCAGACGAGGATCAGATTGACGATGGTCTGGACGATGCCGCGCATGGGCTGGCCGAGGTTCTGAAAGGGCCAGTCACCAAGAAACATGTGCTGCCACAGCCCGACCAGGATCATCATGGCCAGATACATGACAAAGGGGTAGGGGAACCAACCGATCGGCCCCCGTGGATCACTGAAGATGTACCAGGTGATCCAGGCGATGCCGGAAAATGCAAGCAACGAGATAATGCCGGTCAGGGGCTGGCCCCATCTGGGTCGTAACGCTCCTACTGCCATACTGCCTTCCTCCTCTCTTGAAATGGGTGGGTAACGCTCTCCTTGTCAACCGGGTGCGGTGATTGCGCCCGATTCCTGTTGTCCTCCTCCGTACTGCGAACGGCTGACTTGAGACTAGCGCGTTCCTCCACGCGCCAGGCTCGTCCAAACCGTGACTACCGTTTGACGATCATGGCCACTGCCTCACCGCCACCGAGGCAGAGCGAGACCAGGCCGCGTTTTTTGTTGCCGCGCACCATCTCGTGCAGCAAGGTCACCAACAGGCGGCTGCCGCTGGCGCCGATGGGATGCCCCAGCGCCACCGATCCGCCGTTGACATTGACCTTGGCCGGATCAAGTTCCAGGGTTTTCAAGGCCGCCACGGTGGAACCGCTGAAGGCCTCGTTGATCTCATAGAGGTCGATCTCTTCCTTGCTGATCCCTTCCTTGGCCAGACATTTGGGCACCGCCCAGATGGGCGCCACCAGCACATACTTCATGTCGATGCCGTAGGAGGCCTGGGCGCCGATGGTGGCCATGATGGTGCAGCCCAGTTCCTCGGCCTTTTCCCGGCTCATCACCACCACAGCGGCGGCACCGTCGGAGATGATCGAGGCGTTGCCCGCAGTGGTGACGCCATCCTTTTTGAAGGCCGGTTTCATCTTGGCCAGCATCTCGTAGGTGGTCTCCACCGGGCATTCGTCCTTCCAGAAAACCTTGGGATCGCCCTTGCGCTGGGGAATTTCCACGGCCATGATCTCGTCGTCGAACTTGCCGGCGGCCTGGGCAGCCAGGGTGCGGCGGTAGGATTCGGCGGCGTAGCGATCCTGATCTTCACGGCTGACCTGGTAGCGCTCGGAGCAGAGTTCGTTGGAGATGCCCATGTGGAAGTCGTTGACGATATCCCACAGGCCATCATGGACCATGTGGTCGTGCATGGTGGCATCGCCCATGCGATAGCCGAAGCGGGCCTTGGGCAGGTAGTAGGGGGCCATGGACATGTTTTCCATGCCGCCGGCCACCACCACATCGGCATCACCGACCTGGATGGCCTGGGCCGCCAGCATCACCGCCTTGAGCCCGGAACCGCAGACCTTGTTGACGGTGATCGCCTCCACCTCCCAGGGCAGACCGGCCTGAATCACGGCCTGCTTGGCCGGATTCTGACCATAGCCGCAGGGCAGGACCATACCCATGATCGCCTCGTTGACCGCCTCTTTGGTGATGCCGGCGCGGCGGATGGCCTCCTCGATGATCAGGCCACCGAGTTTGGTGGCGCCAAGATTTCCCAGGGTGCCGTTAAAGCTGCCCAGGGGGGTGCGGACGGCGCTGACGATGACTGCTTCTCGCATGCTGTGCTCCTTCTATTGCTCGTGTGAGGTCTGAAAACGAAAGGGGATGATGTATCGTGGTTGTGCTGGTTACCGCATTGAAGGAACTGGTAGCACAGGGCGCGCCAGTTTTGCTTATTTGTAATTATTTGAAAATATTGTATAAAATTGCTGGCTGCATTTGCGGCCGCAGCGGAGTGCAGCAAATGCTTTACTCTGGGCCAGGTTTCAGGGGCAATGAAAGGGGCAGGGTGCGGGAAAGAATAGAATTACAGGATCTTCGGTAAAATGAAGGATTTGCTGTATTTTGGGGCGGGGCAGGGAACGGAGTGCAGGAAATGCTGTGCTGGTTATCGTCGGTGGGGGGTGCTGACAGGGCTCAAGAAGTCAGGAAACCCCTCACTGCGTTCGGGATAACACCGAGGTGCAGCCCAGTTTGCGGTGGTGTCGCACCACCGAGGGCTGTAGGAGCGGGAGCAGGCTATGCCTACGATGGGGGGCTTGAAGTGTTCGAGATCAGAAAGACCCCTTAGCATCGCTCTGGATGACATCAAGGCCGTCCGTCGATGACGCAGGTGGCATCACCGCTGTCATTTCGACCAGCGGGAGAGATCTCCCAGCGATTACCTGTTTTCGGTTATTTACCACGCGCCTCCCGTCAGGGGCGAAATTGAGCAACCAAAGGGTGTTCGGGAACGAAGGGTTGCCATCGGCGCTGAGCCGGGCGGCAGGATTGGCAAGCGGATGGGCCCATATTCCGGGGACAGCATACACATCCTACCGGGCATCGTTCAGCACATGCATCTCAACTGCCTTGATGGCATCTGCGGCGGAGCTGGTGATACCACCTGTGTAGCCGGAGCCTTCCCCCACTGGATAGAGATTTTTAATGGTGATGGATTCAAATCGTTCGTTACGTGTCATCCGTACCGGAGAGGAGGTGCGTGTTTCCGCCCCTAACAAGATCGCATGATGAGAAACAAAAAGCGGTACTTCTTTTTTCCATTTGCAAAAGGCGGCCCGCAGTCCCTCGGTCACAAAAGGGGGAAAAATATCGTGGAGATCGGCAGCCACAGCCCCCATTTTGTACGAGTTTTCATTGAGGTTGTGAGCGCGGCTCTCTCCAAGGAAATTGAGTAGATTTTGTGCCGGAACGTCCCACCCACTCTTCCCTGCCTGAAAAGCCTTCCGTTCAATATCCTTTTGGAATTCCAGCCCTGCCAGGGGAGAGGCGGATTGATAATCCTCCGCATGGCAGTTGACCACCAACGCGGCATTCGAAAAGGGGGATGCCCTGCGTGAATAGCTCATACCGTTTAGAACCAGCATGCCAGGTTCGGAGGACGCATTGACCACCTCGCCTCCCGGGCACATACAGAAAGTGTAGACCCCCCTGCGAATGGTTCGATTGGTGTAATTCAACGAATAGGTTGCTGCACCTATTTTCCTGTAACTGCAATATTTTTCACCGTATCGCATGCTGTTGATCACTTCAGCAGGATGCTCAATCCGCACGCCCACGGAAATGGGCCGCTGCTCAAGCGCCACCCCTTTTGCATGCAGCATTGCCACGGTTTCCCGGGCAGAATGGCCCAAAGCGATATAGATTTGGGCAGAAGGATATTCCTTGTCGCCATTGATAACAATGCCGGTGGCCGTGTTGTCCGCAATCAGGATATCCGTCATCTTCGAGCTATAAAAGATCTCGCCGCCTCGCTCAAGAATATAGGCGCGGATATTTGCCACTATTCGGCACAACACATCCGTCCCCAGATGGGGCTTGCTGATATAGGCTATTTCTTCAGGAGCACCAAATTTAATAAATGTCCGCAATACCCGGTTGACATAGCTGGTATTATTATTTCTCCGGGAAAACAGCTTTCCATCCGAGTACGAGCCGGCGCCCCCTTCTCCGAACTGGATATTTGATTCAGGGTTCAGTTCTCTTTTCTGTATAAATTGCTGCACATCAACGGAGCGTTCTTCTATCTTTTTTCCTCGTTCAAAGATTAACGGTTTCAGGCCGCTGTCAATAAGTTCCAGAGCGGCAAACATGCCCGCCGGACCGAATCCAACGATTATCGGCCGCCCTTTGGGCCGTACCTTTTTTCGGACAGGTTCGCTTGGCTCCATGTACACCTGAAAATGCTGGGTGTTTGCAAAGCCATCTGCAACGCTGACGACAAGGGAAAGTGTGTAATAGAACTGCTGGGTATTGCGCGTATCAAGTGATTTACTCAGAATTTTAGTAACGATGATTTCACTTGCACCGATTCCCAACTGCCGGGATGCGGCTTGTATGTGTTCATCCATCCCGTCTTTTTCAACAGGGATTTGTAGGTCGCTCAGTACCAGTTCCAAATAATGCTCCTCGCTTTTTTCAATCGTTCAATGCCGGGTATTCCGGGAGGTATTCTGGACGGGTATTCCGAATGTTGAACTCAGCTGCGTTGAACTCAGCTGGCCTCACCTCTGTTCTCTCGACCAAAGGGAGACGAAAGATGAGAATAAAAGATGCATGAATGCATGTTGTTGGTGGGCACAATACAGCAGTGCCCTCCGGGCGAAGACACGCTTCCCGTTATTTGTCGAGATCTTCCCGCGAGAGATCCATAATCTTCTGAAGCCTGAACATTTCATCGTCCTCGTTGTCTGCCAAACCGACCTGAGATTTCTGGTGTGGATCGGGATTGAATGTATTGTAGAACTCGACAATTTTGAAAGCACACTTGTTGACATAGAAATGAATGTTTCGCTTCTCGAAATACGGTGTAACTGTTTCCCAAACTTTTGTCCTGGGATGCGCCCTCTCAATTGCCTGCCAAGCACGATGTCCAATTCCACGGCTATGTTGGTTTGTGGAAATGAAGAAGAACGCTAAGCTGTTGTGTTGTCGAGCTTCGTCGATGAAGACGATCGCCCCTCCAACTCTCTCATCCCTGAGAAGCACGCTGTAGACTATGGAACCGGGGGCAGCGATTGATTCTTCGATATCTTCATCGGCAGGAATCGGCTCGTCCAAACTCTGGCCGAATGCTGCTTGTGCCGCCACCCCAAATGATTCCTGCAGGTCGAGCTTGAATTTGGCCAGTTCATGCTCCCTGACCACCCGCAGAGTAACCGTGTCTTCGCTTCCATCTGTAATCATCTTGAACCTCCTGACCATTTTCCTCTTCCAGGGACACTTCCGGCTGTCATCTCGACCAACGGGAGAGATCTCCCTGCGATTCCCGTTTTTCGGTTATTTTCCCCTGCGACTCCCGCCGGGAGGCAACATTGAGCAACCAAAGGGTATTCGGGGACGATGGGTTGCCATCGGCGCTGAGCCGGGCGGCGGGATTTGCGAGCGGATGAAGGGGCGAACTGTTTGAGCGCAGCGAGTTTTCGCCCCGCCGCTTGCAAATGCTGTCGACCGGGGTCGTCTCAGCGGCGCGGCTGCCCTTTCTTTTGATTCTTTTCTTTGGGCAAGCAAAGAAAAGAATGCCCCTCCCGCAGGGAGACGAAAGGTGGGGATAAAAGATGTGTGAATGCGTATTGTTGTTGGGCTCGATACGGCTGTGCCTATCCTCCCCGGCTCGGCGAAAGATAGGTATGGTGTCCCCGGAACTCGGGACCTATTGTTCTCTCCGTTGGGATACCTCAAATAAGCTAAAGGACTCCGACCCCTGTTTCAGACCCCTGTTTCACGACGAGTTTCATTGTGAGTGCGAACGTGAACATCTGCGGCTTGTCCGTAGAATGTTATTGTTGGAATCCGGTATACTGTCCACGGGATTCACAATTCAAAAACGTGGTACGTCCCCTATTGTTATATTGTTGGAATTTAGCATGCTGCCCATGGAACTCCACTGGAAATCAAGATTAAACGTGGTGCGCCCCTTATTGTTTGCGAAGCGCTGGTTGGGTCTGTATTGATATACCTGTTGCCCTGGCACTGAGGACAACTTCACGCAAAGGCAATATGTATCACCAAGGACAACCATTGCAGCCCATAGCATAGGAAGTATTGTATTTCTCCAACTCTTTAAGCCTTTGGATTGTTTTTTCTGAAAGGCATATTTTGGTTCGAATGGGTTGGCCATCACTATAAAACTTACAGTCCGAGTCTCTGAATTTAATCCAGAGTCTCTGTGAGTCTATTAGGCGCTTCTTGTGCCTCTTGTCTTCCAGACCATTTAAATAGCTAACTAGCTCACCATATTCTTTATTTAGATATTGGTTGCTCTCCTCATTTACCTGGAAAAAACAGCCTTCTATTTTCGGATAACTAGACAATTCACCGCACTCTTCATGTTTTTCCATAAGCCTTGCGGATTCTTCACCGCCTAAGGCGACAGCCGGAAGAAATGCCAGTGCTGTCAGCAAGCTCACAATACTCCCACGCATTGCCGTTTCTCCATTAGGGCCCAACAAGTTATTATCCGGTTTCTGGCTATCATTCAGTCTTTCTAGCTCATCGGGCAGCGAGTCACTGATTTTGGGGTGCATCTAACTGGATATCATGCAGCTTTGAAGGATATCCAGAAACTGGATATCCAGATACCGCCCCAAAAATTTGGGATTCAAACTATTCTAATCTATTACTACCCATGCGAAGCATGGTTACCCCAGTACACCCTGCCGCCCTTTGTCTCCAGCTAATTTATGCGATAACCAACCAAAAATACATCATGAAATACTGATCCGTCCCAATCCTGGCCAGACTCACACCTCAATCCCATGTTTCTCAATGCGGTAAATCAGGGTTGGCCGGGAGATGCCCAGCAACTTGGCTGCCTTGGCGCGGTTACCGTTACACCGCTCCAGGGCCTGGACAATGAAATCGCGGGTCAGCTCCTCCAGATTGATGCCCTCGGGCGGTAGGCGCAGGGGCATGGCGCGTGCCACCGGCCCGTGCAGCACCACACCAAGAAAGGTGAGATGCTCGGCTTCAATGGTCTCTCCCTCCTCCATCAGCACCACCCGCTCCACTGCGTTTTTCAGTTCACGGATATTGCCACGCCAGGTGTGTTCGCTGAGCATGTTTCTGGCCTGGAGTCCAATGCGGCGGAAATGCTTGCCGAATTTGCGGTTGAACTGGTGCATGAACACCAGGGCCAGGGGGATGATGTCCTCGCGGCGCTCCACCAGCGGCGGCACCGTCACCCGGGCGACATTGAGGCGATAGTACAAATCCTCGCGGAAGGTGCCGGCCTTGACCATGTCGGCCAAACTCTTGTTGGTGGCGGCAATGATGCGCACATCCACCTTTTTCTTGTGCGAACCACCCACGGGGTAGAATTCCCGTTCCTCCAGAAATCGCAGCAGCTTGACCTGGGCCTCGGGCTGCATCTCGCCGATCTCGTCGAGTAGCAGGGTGCCGCAGTCGGCCAGTTCGATCTTGCCCTGCTTGCCCTCGGGCAAGCCGCCGGTGAAGGCGCCCTTGCCGTAGCCAAAGAGTTCACTCTCCAAGAGATCGCGGTTGATGGCGCCGCAGTTGATGCCGACGAAAGGTTTGTCGAAGCGGCGTGAGCGGTGGTGAATGATGCGTGCCACCACCTCCTTGCCCACGCCGCTCTGGCCCTCGATGAGCACGGTGGTGTCGTCGCTTTTGGCCACCTTGGCGGCAAAGTCAAAGACCTGCTGCATGGCCTCGCTCTCGCCGACCACCTCCTCGATGGCAAACTCGCGCAGCGAACTCTGGCGCAGCTTTTCCACCTCCTTTTTCAGCCACACCGTTTCCAGGGCCTTGGCCACCACCAGCTCCAGCATCTCCATTTCCAGCGGTTTGACCAGGTAGTCGTAGGCTCCGCGCCGCATGGAGGTGATCACCGTTTGCACCTCCTCGTAGGCAGTCATCATGATCACCAGCAACTCCGGTTCCTTGGCCTTGATGCGCTCCAAGGTGGCCAGACCGTCCATGCCCGGTAAACGGATATCCAAAAGCACCAAATCGACCGGATGCTCCACCAGCAGCCGCAGGGCCTCCTCGCCGCTGCCGGCAATGAGGGTCTGGTACTGCTCGCTGAGGATGCAGTCGAGGGCGGATTGCAGCAGCCGGTCGTCGTCGACAATTAAAATCGTGTATCGGTCCATGGGGGCTCCGTGGCTTGGGCTACGGGAAAACTGAGGATAAAGGAGGTGCCGGCCTCATTGCTCACCACATCGACCTGGGCGCGATGCTGCTCAAGGATCTTGTGGACAATGGATAGCCCCAGCCCGGTGCCGTCGGCCTTGGTGGTGAAAAAGGGATTGAAGATGGTGGCCAGGTGCTCGGGCGCAATGCCCGTGCCCTGATCGCGGCACTGGAGAGTGACCTTTGACTTTGCCGGATCAGGTTCGGCCTGCAAACGCGCTTGCAGCTCGATGCGTCCGCCCTGGGGCATGGCCTCCATGGCGTTGAGCAGCAGATTGACCACCACCTGCTGGATCTGGTGGGCATCGCAGAGGATATCCGGCACGTTCTCCAATTCGCAGGCCACCTCCACCTGGTGTTGCTTGAGCTGGGCATCGATGAGGGCGATGGACTCCTGCACAATCGCGGCCAGGGGATTGGGCTTGAGCAGGGGCAACGAGGGTTTGGCAAAGTCGAGCATGCCCTTGACGAGGGTGCGGATGCGGTTGACCCCCTCCTGGATATCGTTGATGCGCCTGCGGGCCGGGTCGTCCTCGGGCAGTTTCTTGGCCATGATCTGCACGTTGAAGTAGATGCTGGCCAGGGGATTGCGGATTTCGTGGGCCACGCCGGCGGAGAGCTGACCAAGCGAGGTGAGCCGGTCGATACGGCGCATCAAGGATTCGTTTTTCTTCTCCTCAGTGAGGTCGCGGACGATGAGCATGGCCCCGATCAGCGCGCCCTGGTGGTTACGCAGCAGGGAGGAGGTGATCCCCTGGATAACCGGGGTGCCGTCCCGGTTCTGCCACTGGATCTCCTTGCGGTTGACCACCGCATGCTCGACCAGGGCCAGGTCAACCACCCGCTTGATCTCGCCACCAAAAACCGTGGCCACCTGCTGACCGATGGCCTCCTCACGCTTGAGGCGAAACATCTCTTCGGCCCGGCGGTTGAGCGAGGTGATCTCCTCCTTGAGGTTGAGGGAGATCATGGCGTTGGGCGAGCTTTCCAGGATGTTCTCGCGGAAGTTGCGCTCGGTCATCACCTGGTCGTAGAGGCGCAGGTTGCGAATGAGGCTGGCACTGTGGCCGGCGTAGATCATCAACAGTTTTTGGTCATCCTCACTAAAGGCGGCCGGTTGATCGCTGTCCACCTGCAACACCCCCAACAGTCGTTTTTCACTGATCAGGGGTACGGCAATCAGCGACAGCGCTGTGTCCTTGGCTGGAGGGGAGGGCAGGTTGGGGGTGTTGAGTAGCAGGGGCATCCGCTCCCGGGCCACCCAGCCGGCGGCACCGTCGCCCACCGCCAGGCGCATCCAGTGGTTGCCCTGCAAACTACGCCCGCTCTGCGCCGCCAGGGCCAGTTCCCGCCCCTCTTCATCCAGCAAAAAGAGACGCGCGCCACTGGCCGGGGTCAGCTTGAGGCCGCTGGCGGTGATCACCTGCAACAGCTTGCCCAGGTGGAAGGTGGAGCTGGTGTGGTGGCTGATCTCCTGCAAGGTGAGCAGTTGCTTGATCTTTTGTTGATTCTGCTCTTGGAGTCGAGCGTTTTCAATGATGATACTCGCCTGGTTGGCAAAGGTGGAAAAGGCGTTGATATCCTTGCGGGTCAGCTTGAGTTTGATGGCATCCTTGTCGGCGGCGATGAGGCCGATGATGTCGCGCTTGATCTTCAACGGCACGGCAATGGTCGAGACCCGGTTCATCAGCCGGCTCACCGTCAGGTCGATGGCGCTCAGGTCACTATCGCTTTGGTAATCCTTGACGTAGATGATTTGGCCCAGGCGGGCCACCCGCGTTTCCACGCAATCCTGATCCGCCAGGCGGTAGGGGAATTGGAAGGCGCGGTTGGAATCATGGCTGTTGAAGCCGTGGATGTACTTGCATTCCAGCAAGCCCCGGTTTTTATCGGTGAGAAAGACGGCCATGCGCGTGAAGCCGAACACCTGGCAGGTCTCGCGGACAATGGAGGTGAGGATGCTGTCCAGGGAGAGCGGCCGGGTCAGCAGGGTGCTGATTTTATGGATCGAGGTGAGCAGGCTGTCAGTGGTCTGCTCCTGGGAATGGTTACGGGTGCGGGGACGGCCAGATGTGGTGGGCATGCCGAAGATGGGTTGAGGTGATCTTGCACAAAAAACTGGTGCGGCTGGGACATCGCTGTTGATGTACGGTAAAATGCGGACAAGCACAACCGTTGATTGCGGCTGCTGGCAAAAGGGTGGTGGCCATGCTGTGGTGTTGGGCTACTGTCGGGGGTAGCCATTTGTAGATTTGTGTTAAGAAACCATGCAAACCCCATTGAATTCCCCCGGTTTAGGTCGTACACTCTGCCCACTTAACCGGAAGTTGTTTCTCTCTTCCCTGTTCATCCTGTAGAGGAGACCACCATGCATAAAGTTGACAGGTATCTCGGCCCTCTGTTTATCGCGCTGCTGGGAATACTGTGCTGTACCGCCACCGGCTGGGCGATCAATGATCGGGATGAAATCCTGGTCGGCCGCATCGCCCATATCGAGGGCGATCTGATGCGCTATGTCGAAGAAACCAAGGATTGGTCCCTGACCGTCCCGGATGCGCCCTTTGGTTTGGAGGATGCGCTCTATTCCGGCAACAACGCCAAGGCCGAAATGATTCTGCCCAACGAAACCTGGTTGCGTATTGGCGAGGATACCCAGGTGCAGATGATCGACCTCAATAGTGATGCCACCACCGTGGATGTGGCCTCCGGCCTGGCACGCCTCTACAACCGCAGCCGCGACGTGGTCATCAAGGCCACCACCCCCTTTGGCTATGTGGTGGCGCCGGCTGGCAGCGCCTTTGATCTCTATGTGGGTGATGAGTCGTTGGAGGTGATTGCCGTGCGCGGCGAGGTCGATTTTGTGCACGAGGCCAGCGGCACCCGCTATCCGGTCCGTCAGGGCGGCAATTCCATTATTGCCGATCGTCAGACCGCCACCCAGGGCAACGGCAGCGTCGATGGTTCCTGGGATGACTGGAACAATCAGCGTGAATCAACCTGGGCGCAGCGGCAACGGAGCCGTACCAGTTCCGCCAACCTGTTGCCGGCGCCAATCCGCGAGGATGCCTATACTCTTGAGGATAACGGCCGCTGGGAACGTGTCTATTATGATGGCGACTACCGCGACCTGTGGCGGCCAACCCGCGTCGACAACGGCTGGCGCCCGTTCACCAATGGTCGCTGGGTGGATTACTACGGCGATAACTGCTGGATCCCCTCCGAATCCTTTGGCTACGTCACCCACCATTACGGCTCCTGGGTCTATGTCGATGCCTTCCGTGCCTGGTACTGGATGCCACCGGCGCCGCGAAGAGCCATGCACCGACCGGGTTTGACCATCAGTTTTGGCTGGTATCCGGGCCGGGTGGGCTGGTTCCATCATGGCCGCGATATCGGTTGGGTACCGCTGGCGCCCAACGAGGATTACTACGGCTATCGTCATTGGGGCCACCGCACGCGGGTCATCCGTGACCATGCGCCCATGATCGACTTAGGCCGCTATCATTATCTGAACCACGCCTCGATCATCGATCGTGATCACCTCTATCGTGGCGACCGGTATCCCCGCGATATCCGCCGCGATGTCAACAAGACGGTGATCATCAACCAGTATAAACCCGTCACCCAGTGGAATGATTTCCGCCAGGATAAACGCCGTTTTGACTTCGGTGACCGGCATATCGACCGCAAACCCCACACTGAAACCATCCAGCGCATTCAGGAGAACGACCGCCGCCGCAAGGAGATTGATCGGCTGGATCGTGGTCGCATCGAGCGAGATCTGCAACAGGTCAAGGTGAGTAATGATATTCCCACAAAAAGGGACATTCGCCCGCCGATCAACACTTCCAAGATTGTTGATGCCGACAAACGTACCGCGCCGCTTGATCGTGGCACTCTGCCGACTCGGGAGTTTAAGCCCAAGGAGCGTGAACGGACGATCAGTCCTGAGGGGCGGCATGGTTTTGATGCCAGCAGCGCTGGCCAGCGCGCACCGGAGAACAGTGACCGCTTCAACCGGCGTCCGCCGCAGGAGGAAAACCAGCAGCGTCTGCGCTCACCCCGGGATAGGCAGGTGGAGGAGAGCGGCAATCGCAATTTTGGCGAGAATCAGCCGCAGGAGCGGCAACGCGGACCGCGTGACCCGCAGGAGTTACGCCGCAGCCGCGAAGAGCAACGCACAGGCGATGGACAACGACCAACCTTCTCCCGTGAGCAGGAGTTGCAGGGTAGAGGCAGCAAAGAGAGCGCTGGCAAGACCACAGAGGAGCAACTTCGTCCACAGCGGCCGGATGAGGCTAAGGGCGAAGAACGGCAATCCGGTGGCTTGGGTGCCGATCGTCGTGATCGTTTCAATCAGCCCACCGGTGATGAACAGCGCGAAATTCAACAGGGGCGTGATGGTGGGGAGCGGCAGCGTTTAGAGCGGCCTGATCTGCGCAATCAGTCTCAGGATGATCAGCGGCCGCAACGCCAATTTGATCGAAGGCCTAACGAGCAACAGCAACAGCAAACGGAATCAGACGATCAACTCCGTCGTCAAGGCGATGAACGCTTGCAGCAACAGCGCGAACAGGCGCAGCAGCAAGAAATGCAGCAACGCCGACAGGATGAGGGCTTGCGCCGCCAACAGGAACAGGATCGCAAGAGCCAGGCCGAAGCACGCGAGCAGGAGATGCAGCGTGATCGGCAACAACAACTGCGGCAACAGCAGGTGCAATCGCAGCAACAAGAGTTGCAGCGGCGGCAACAGCGCGAGGCCGATGATCGGCAGCAGCAACGTTTGCAGCAGCAACGCGAGCAATCGCAACAGCAGGAGATGATGCAGCGCCGGCAGCAGGAAGATGAACGCCGCCAGCAGGAGTCACTGCGCAACCGTCAGGCCGAAGAACGCCAACAAGAAGCGCAGCGTGAGCAGCAACAGCAGTTGCGTCGCCAGCGTGATCAGGAACAGCAGGAAATGCAGCGTCGCCAGCAGCAGGAGGCGGAGCGAGGCCGTCAGCAAGAGATGCGGCGTCAGCAGGAGGAGGCCCAACGCGAACAGCAACAGCAGTTGCGTCGCCAGCGTGATCAGGAACAGCAGGAAATGCAGCGTCGCCAGCAGCAGGAGGCGCAACGTGAACGGCAACAGGAGATGCAGCGACAGAAGCAGGAACAGCAGCAGGAAATGCAAAGGCGTCAGCAGGAGGCGCAGCGCGAGCAACAACAGGAGTTGCAGCGGCAAAGGCAGGAGCAACAACGGCAACAGCAGCAACAGCAGGAGCTCCAGCGCAAGAAACGGCCACTGACCCCGGAAGAACAACAGAAACTCAACCAGGGCAACTGATGCAGGGTGCGATGATCAATTTGTTGCACTGGCAATGCTGAAGGATGGGCGGGCCGCCTTGGCCCGATGTGATCTCTGCCCTCGACAATGTGGGGTCGACCGTTTGGTCGGCCCCACTGGCTTTTGTCAGGTGGATGGTGGTTTGGGTATTGCCGCCATCACCCGTCATCGTGGCGAGGAGCCGGTGCTCTGCGGTGAACGCGGCATCTGCAATGTCTTCTTCGCGCATTGCAACCTGCGCTGCCGTTTCTGCCAAAATGTGCAGATATCCCGCAACCACACCTCGATTAAGGGGGGGGACTGGTCGCTTGAGCAGGTGGTGGAGCAGCTCATCGCCATCCTGGAGACCGGTATCAACCACCTGGGCTTTGTCTCGCCCTCGCACATGGTGGTGCAGATGGTGACCATCATCAAGGCCCTGCATCGGCGGGGATGGCATCCCATCGTTATCTATAACTCGGGGGGGTACGACCGGGTCAGCACGCTGCGCAGCCTGGAGGGTTGGGTGGATGTCTACCTGCCGGATTACAAATACTCTGACCCCGAACTGGCGGGGTGCTCTTCAGCCGCGCCCGACTATCCTGCGGTGGCCGCCGCCGCCCTGACCGAGATGTACCGCCAGAAGGGCAATCTGCTCCATCTGAATAAGGATGGCCTGGCCGAGCGCGGCATGATCGTGCGGCATCTGGTGCTGCCCGGAGCAGTGGCCAACAGTCTGGGGGTGCTGCGTTTTCTTGCCGAAGAACTCTCTCCCCGCCTGAGCCTGTCGCTGATGTCGCAATACCAGCCCACAGCGGCGGTGGCCGATGATCCTTCGCTCAACCGCCCCCTGCTGCCCGAGGAATATCACCAGGTGGTTGCGGAGATGGAACGGCTCGGGTTTTGCCATGGCTGGGTACAGGATTTTGCCAGCGCCGCCCATTATAACCCCGATTTCAATGAGGAATCACCCTTTAGCGAATGAATGCGGTTTGGCCAATGGGCCGTCCTGAACCGCGCCAACCGTTCATCCCCACCAGCCATCAAAGCGTTGCTGCACCCTGGTAAGCTGTTTGACGACCGCTCTGGCGCCGCGTATACTGAGCACACATG
This sequence comes from uncultured Desulfobulbus sp., assembly GCA_964639845.1. Classification (GTDB taxonomy): domain Bacteria; phylum Desulfobacterota; class Desulfobulbia; order Desulfobulbales; family Desulfobulbaceae; genus Desulfobulbus. Next base: position 127,070 of record CAZXHS010000009.1, read on the forward strand.
AGCGGATCATTGCAGGACTCATCCCTGACTTCAGGTAATCCCATGAGCACGCCAGCAGACCACACCTCACAACCCCATGCCGGGGCGGATCTGCCGCCAGCCCCCACCGACGCAGTTGCACAACATATTCACACCAAGGGCGTTGAACTCCCCGTAACCCTTGATTGCTGTGCCATCATCAATGCCCTCGATGAACCATTCCTGGTCTCTGATGCCGCCGGCTGCCTCCACTTTGCCAATCGTCAAGCCAGGTGTCAGCTCTTGTCGCACCGTGCCACTGCCATCCCCGGTGCCCTGCTGAGCGATTATTTCCCCGCTGATCAGGTGCATGAGATGCTCAGTCAGGCACTCGCAGCAGCCCCTTCCCCAGCGGGCAGCCCTTACCGACTGCATCTGGCCGATGTTGGCCACGAGCACTGGTTCGATGTCAGTCTTGCCACCAGCAATGCCGCCACCGGTCCACTGGTGATCATGGTTTTTCGCGATATCACCGAGCGGGTACGGCAGCAGCAAAGCCGGCGGGCGCAGCTCTATCTGCTGGAAAACAGCAAACACTGGTCCATGGGACAGCTGTTGCGCGAAACCCTGGACCAGGTGGGCGAATTGACCGGCAGCCCCATCGGCTTTTATCATTTTGTCAATGAGCGCGATGGGTTACTTTCGCTGCAAATGTGGTCGACAGCCACCTTGCGCCATTTCTGCCGCATCGGCGGTCAGAGCGGCGCCACCTATGCCATTGCCGAAGGCGGGGTGTGGCTTGATTGTCTGCGTCAGCGGCGAACCGTCATTCACAACGATTACCAAACATTATCCCATAAACGGGGTATTCCCGAGGGGCATGCGCCGGTGATTCGCGAGTTGGTGACGCCGATCATGCGCGAAAACGAGATTGTCGCCATCCTCGGTGTGGGCAACAAATCCCAGGAATATACTGAGGATGATGCCGCGTTGATTGAGCACTTTGCTGATTTTGCCTGGGATCTGGTGGTGCATAAGCGCATCGAGGAGGAGCAGGCCGAGGCAAGACGCAAACTCGATGCCCTGATCGGCAATCTGCCGGGCATGGCCTTCAGTGTCGAGGCCAACAATGAACGCACCGTGCATTTTGTCAGTGAAGGCTGCTTTGACTTGACCGGCTACAGCGCAGATGAGCTGCGTGGTGAAGGGCAGGGCGCGCTGATCGATCTGGTCCATCCCCTGGATCGGGCTTTGGTACTGGAGGCGGTGCGCCAAGCTGTGGCCGGGCAGCGCAACTATGCCGTGGAATATCGATTGCTCACGCGTCAGCGGCGTGAGCGTATCGTGCTGGAGCGCGGTGTTGGCGTGCATCGCCACGACCATCCTGCGGTGATGATCGAGGGTTTTGTAGTTGATATCACCGAGCAAAAGAATGCCGCCGAACGGGAGGCCGACTCCCATCGTCAACTGTTAACCATCCTTGACAGTATCGAGGCGCAAATTTTTGTCGCCGACATGACCACCCACGAGGTGCTCTTTGTCAACCGTAAGAAGCAGGAGGCCTTTGGTGGTAACTGTCTAGCCGAGCCCTGTTACCGGGTCTTTCAGGACAAGGAAAAACCGTGTGATTTTTGTACCAACACCCAGTTGCTCGACACTACAGGTGAACCCGGTCCGGTGGTGCAGTGGGAGAGTCGCAATCCGGTAACCGGCCGCTGGTATGTCAATTACGACCGGGCGGTGCGCTGGTTCGATGGCCGCATGGTGCATTTACAGGTGGCCTTTGACAACACCGACCGCAAGGAGGATGAGCTCAAGCTGCGGCGCATGCAGAAGATGGAGGCCATCGGTCTGTTGGCCGGCGGTGTGGCCCATGATTTCAACAACATCCTCTCGGTGATCCTGGGCTATGCCACCATGGCTTTAGATGAGATCGGCGAGTCGGGATCGCGCATCCGCCGCGATGTGTTGCAAATCCAGAAAGCGGGCTTGCGGGCGCGGGACCTGGTGCGGCAGATTCTCTCCTTCTGTCACCAATCCGAGGAGCATTTTCAACCGCTTAAGCTGCATCTCATCGTCAAGGAGGTGGTGAAGATGCTGCGCTCCTCATTGCCCTCCACCATCCATATCAGCGCGCAACTCGGCGGTGTCGACAACCTGGTGCTCGCTGATCCTTCCCAGATTCACCAGGTGTTGATGAACCTCTGCACCAATGCCCATCACGCCATGAAGGAGGGGGGCGAGTTGGTGATCAGCCTGCAACAGTGCAGCCTTGATGACAAGCTGCGTCGTCCGGAGTTGCGAGACCTGCCGGCTGGCCCCTATCTCTGTCTCTGTGTCAGGGATAGCGGTAACGGTATTCCTGCGGACATTCTGGATAAAATCTTTGATCCCTTCTTCACCACCAAGGGCGAAGGGGAAGGGACCGGCCTGGGTTTGGCGGTGGTGCAGGGGATTGTTAGCGCCCATAAGGGGGCGATCACCGTCGACAGTCATGCCGGCGAGGGCACAACCATTGGTGTCTACCTGCCGGAAGTGCAGCAGCGGGTTGCCGAAATAACGGAGGAATCGCCGTTGCTCCCTGGCGGTCATGAGAGCATTCTTATTGTCGATGATGAATCTGCCGTGGCCCTGGTGATCGGGCGCATGCTGACCTCGCTTGGGTATGTCACCGAGATCTTCACCGACAGCGCCAAGGCCCTGGAGACCTATGCCCGCAATCCGCACAAGTTTGATTTGGTGATCACCGACATGACCATGCCCAAATTCACCGGCATGGCTATCGCCCAGGCCATGCTCGCCCTGCGACCCGAACAACCGATCATCCTCTGCACCGGCTACAGCGAGCAGATCAAGCCTCAGGGGCCCCTTGCCGGCATTCGCGCCTTGTTGGAAAAGCCGATCTCCAAGCCCAGTCTGGCCAAGGCGGTGCGTGAAGTCCTTGATGAACCCGCTGTTAGCGCAGGCTGAGCAGGTATGTGCGCAGATTAATCCCTTTTTTGCTCAGCCCAAGCTTGCGGCGCAGCATCTTGCGGTGGAAGCTGATGGTGGCCAGCGACACCCCCAGCACATCGGCGATCTCCTGAGAACTCTTGCCCTGGCGCACCAGGGTGGCCACCTCGATCTCCTGGGGGGTGAGCAGCAGGTTGATGGTGGAGAGCCGGTGCAAAAAGGGCGACACCACATCGCTGAGATGGGTAAGCACGATATCCACCAGGGTGCGCTGGCGTTGATTGAGGCTGCTCTGCTGCAACTTTTCCAAGGACGGTACCGCCAACTCACGGATGTTGGCAACGATCCGCTCCTCCATCTGTTCCCGATCCCGCTGACGTTGCTCCAGCAGCACCTTGAGCGCGATGTTGGTTTCCTCCAGCTTGTCCGTCTTCTGCTGTAATTCCTTTTCCTGACGTCGCAGTTTTTCCTGGGCCAACATGATGGGCGTGACGTTTTCATGGGTGACGATCACCCGCCGGGCAGTACGGTCCCGGTACGGCACCACCCGCAAGCTGTACCAGCGCTGTTCGGTGGGCGAATGACAGGGGTACTGGGTGAGAAATTCTTCAATTTTTCCGGCGATCACCTGGCGGATGGCCCGGCTGATGAGGCGGCCCTCATTGTCATCGCAGCTGCCGCTTTCACAGATATGGAGGTAGTTGCAGCCGACGCAATCCACCGGCTCGGGCATGCCGTTGGCACGGGCAAATTCCTGCCAGGCGCGGTTGGTCTCGACGATGATGCCGTTTTCATCGAGCACCGCCACATGGGTGGAGAGGGAGTCGACAATGACCCGGTACATCGCATCAGTTGCCATGGTTGCTCCGTTTTGCTGAGAATGTGTTGCCTCATTTGTGCAGCACAGTGGCGCCAATCGCTCGTTTGCCCTATTTTGCCCTTGCCAAATAGATTGAAACAATGGCATTAATGCCACGTTATGCATATCTCGCACAAAATGCAATCCGACCAGCAAGGCGCCCAAACGATGATTCTGGGCTGTGGCAATATCCTGCTCGGTGACGACGGTTTTGGCCCGGCTGTGATTGCCCGCTTGCACGAGATCGGTGTGCCGGAGGCGGTACAGGCCATCGACGTGGGCACCTCCATCCGCGAGCAGTTGCTCGATTACCTGCTTGATCCCCGCTTGCGGCCACAACTGCTGGTGGTGGTCGATGCCGCCTACCAGGGCGGCCTTGCCCCCGGAACGCTCTGGTCCTGCCACCCCAGGGAGCTGTCGGCCGGCAAGGTGCACGATTTTTCCCTGCACCAGTTCCCCACCGTCAACTTGCTGAGTGAATTGGCGGTGGAAACCGGTATGCAGGTTGTGCTGGTGCTGGCCCAGGCCGCCACCCTGCCCGAAACCATCGCGCCGGGGCTGTCGCCGGCCATGGCACGGGCCGTTGAGCAGGCCTGTCAGCTAATACTGCAAAAAACAGGCGGCAATGTCACCTCTTTTTCCACCGGCGGTTTTTGTGCCGCTGCGGAGGGCGTTTTATGATCTACGAGGCCAAGGTCAATGATTTGGCCGATGAGTTTGGAGTCCATCGCAATACCATTCGCAACTGGATCAACTCCGGTGTGCTGCCGGCCCAGGAGGGACCGGGCCGCCGCTACCTCATCCAGTGGGAGGATTACAAGCGGCTCTGCGACAAGTACGGCCGCGAACCACGCATCAGCCCGGACTCCACGGCCACAGGCGAGGTGGTCGCCCTGCGCAGCAACGGCAATGTGCCCTCGGCGGTACGTTTGGAGGCCAAGAGCAATCCCCTCTACACCGCGCCGATGCTGGCCGATGTCTGCCTGGCCTGCGGCTCCTGTGCTGGTGCCTGCCCCATCTCCGGCGTCGATGACCTCGATCCGCGCAAGATCATCCGCATGGCCTTCTTCGGCATGGAGGAGGAACTGGTGGAGAGCGACTGGCCGTGGAAGTGTACCATGTGCGGCAAGTGCGAGGTGGTCTGCCCGATGAACATCGAAATTTTGCAGCTGCTGCGTCGTATTCGGGCCCGCCGCGACCGCGACAAGGTGCCGGTGGCTATCCAAAAGGGCGTGGTCACCTGTCTGGAGAAGGGCAACAATCTCGGCATCCCCAAGGATGATTTTTTGCATCTGATGAGCGATCTCGGCAGGGAATTGGCCGATGATTGCTGTCCCGGCTTTGTCACCCCGGTGGATGTGCGTGGGGCACGGTTGCTGGTGACGGTCAACTCCAAGCTGCCCTTCGCCGAACCGGATTCGCTCACCTGGTGGTGGAAGATCTTTTATGCCGCCGGCGAATCCTGGACCATCTCCTCCGAATATTGGGAGGGCGTCAACTGGGGTCTGCACTCCGGCGACTACAGCGCCATGCGCACCATCGTCAAGCGCATCATCGACAACATCGAGCGGCTCAACTGCAAGGCCCTGCTGTTGCCCGAATGCGGTCACGCCTACTACGCCACCCGCTACGCCCTGGAGCGCTGGTTTCCCGAATCGCTGCAACAATTCAAGATTTACACCGTCTTTGATTTGCTGCTGGAGTATGTCAATCAACAGCGGATCGTTCTCGATCCTGCCCTGCACACCAAATTGGCCACCTTCCACGACTCCTGCAACTACGGCCGTAAATCGCTGAAAACCTTTGGTCAGGCCTACTTTGACGAGGCCCGTACCCTGACCCGTGCCTGTTGCGCCAACTATGTGGAGATGATCCCGGACCGGGAAGAGAACTTCTGCTGTGGTGCCGGTGGCGGAGCCTGGGCTAGTCCCTTCGCTGCCGAGCGCGTCTTTCATGGCCGCATCAAGGCCCGCCAGATCAGCGAGTCCGGCGCCAAAGTGGTGGTCACCGCTTGCCAGAACTGTCGCGACCAGTTGCAGGTATCGTTGAACCGCGAATTTAACCTCAATGTCGAGGTACAGTTTTTATGGGAGCTGGTGGCGCGATCGCTGATCATGCCCAAACACAATCTGAGCGAGGTGCACCATGGCTGACCAGTCGATGAACGGTTCGGTGCTGGTGGTCGGCGGCGGTATCTCCGGGATGCAGGCGGCGCTCGATCTGGCCGATTCTGGCTATTTTGTCTATCTGGTGGAGAAATCCGGGGCCATCGGCGGCGCCATGCCCCAGTACAACAAGGTCTTCCCCACCAACGACTGCTCGATGTGCATCATCGCCCCCAAGCTGGTGGAGTGCGGCCGCCACCCCAACATCCGCATTATGACCCTGTCCACGGTGCAGGATGTCAGTGGCAAGGCCGGCAACTTCACCGTGCGCGTCATCGAGCATCCCCGCTATGTGGATGTGAGCAAGTGCATCGCCTGCGGCCAGTGTACCGGCGTCTGTCCCAAGAGTGTGGATGATTCCTTCAACTCCAACATTGCCAAGCGCAAGGCCATCTATATCAAGTATCCCCAGGCGGTACCGCTCAAGTATCAGATCGATGCTGCGGTCTGTCTTTACCTGAAAAATCCCGGTAAATGCGGAGCCTGCGCCGAAATCTGTCCGCCCGGTGCGATCAATTTTGGCGACCGCGAACGCGAGCACATCATTCAAGTGGGCTCGGTGGTCATGGCGCTGGGCTTCCAGACCTTTGATCCATCCAAGGCCAAGGTATGGGGGTATGGGCTCTACCCCAATGTTATCACCTCGTTACAGTTCGAACGCTACCTCTCGCCCGATGGCCCCACCGATGGCCAACTCACCCGGCCTTCGGATCGCAAACCAGTCAAAAAGGTAGCCTTTTTGCAGTGCATCGGCAGTCGCGACAAGAACCGTTGCAATAACGAGTACTGCTCGGCTGTCTGCTGCATGTACGCCATCAAGGAGGCGATGACCATCAAAGAAGCCAATCCGGAGTTGGAGGTGGCCATTTTCTACATGGACATGCGCACCCCCGGCAAGGAGTTTGATCGCTACTTCGAGCGCGCCAAGAACGAGTACGGGGTGCGTTTTGTGCGCTCGCGTATCCACGGCGTCGAACCCAAGGGCAACAAGGGCGATTTGCGGCTGCATTATATCAGCGTCCAGGGCAAGCAGGTGGAGGAGATCGTCGATCTGGTGGTGCTGTCGGTGGGTTTGGAAACCCCGGAGTCCATGGTGCGGTTGGCCGAGCGTATCGGCATTCACATGACGCCGGACCGCTTTGCCTCGATCTCGGCCTTCATGCCGGTGCACACCTCCAAACGCGGCGTTTTTACCTGCGGCGCCTTCAACGGGCCGCGCGACATTCCCCAGTCGGTAATCGGCGGTTCGGCGGCGGCGGCCAGTGTCTCGGCACTGCTGGCCTCGGTGCGCCACAGCCAGACCCGCACCCTGCCGCCACCGGTTGAGCAGGATGTCAGTGGCGAAGAGCCACGTATCGGCGTGTTCGTCTGTCATTGCGGCACCAACATCGCCGGGGTGGTCGATGTCGAGGAGGTGGCTGATTATGCCGCCACCCTGCCGCAGGTGGTGCATGTAGCGCGCAACCTCTTCACCTGCTCCCAGGACACCCAGGATCGCATTATCCAGGAGATCCTGGATAAGCGACTCAACCGCATCGTCGTTGCCGCCTGCACCCCGCGTACCCATGAGCCGCTTTTCCGCAAGACGCTCAAATCCGCCGGCATCAACGAGTACCTCATCGAGATGGCCAATATCCGTAACCAAAACGCCTGGGTGCATAACCAGGAACCCGAGGTGGCCACGGCCAAGGCCAAGGATCTGGTGCGCATGGCGGTGGCCAAGGTGAGCACCCAGACCGCGCGCAAGCCACTGCGCATTCCCATCGCCCCCTCTGTGCTGATCATCGGCGGCGGTGTCGCCGGCATGACCGCGGCGCTCAACCTGGCCGATCAGGGCTTTCAGGTGCATCAGGTGGAAAAAACCACCCAATTGGGCGGCAATGCCCTGCACCTCTTCCAGACCTGGAACGGCGAGCATGTACCCAGGTTTTTGAAGGATTTGAAGGAGAAGGTGCAGCAACATCCCCTGATCGAGGTGGCCTACACCTCCACGGTGCTGTCGGTGAGTGGCCATGTCGGCAACTTCGCCACCACCATCCGCACCGGTTCGAGTCGCAAACGGGTGATCGACCACGGCGCGGTGATCATCACCACCGGCGCCAAACGCTACATTCCCGAGGAGTTCGAGTACGGTAAGATCCCCAAGGTGGTGGCCTCCATCGAGTTCGACAAGCTGCATATGCACAACGAAACCCGGGTGGCCAACGGCAAGTCCTTTGTGTTCATCCAGTGCGTCGGCTCGCGCAACCAGGAGCGGCCCTACTGCTCCAAATCCTGCTGTACCCACTCCATTCAGAGCGCCATCAAACTCAAGAAAGAGGCGCCCTCGCGGCAAATCTACATCCTTTACCGCGAGATCCGCACCTACGGCCAGCGCGAACGCATCTACAACCAGGCGCGCGAGTTGGGCATCGTCTTCATCAACTACGAGATGCACGGCCCACCCCGCATCAAGAAGGCCGATAACGGCGTGTTGGTCGAAGTCTGGGATCATGTGCTGCACCGGCCCCTGGAGATCAAGGCCGATGTGGTGATTCTTGCCGCCGCCACCCTGGCCAGCCCCGATGCCGTCAACCTGGGCAACCTGTTCAAGATTCCGCTCAACAGCGATGGCTTCTTCCAGGAGGCCCATGTCAAGCTGCGACCGGTGGAGTTCAACGTCGATGGCGTCTTTGTCGCCGGGTTGGCGCACTATCCCAAGCCGCTGGAAGAGTCGATTTCCCAGGCCCTGGCTGCTGCGGCAAAGGCCGGACGCCTGCTGGCGCGCCGCGAAATCAATCTGGAGCCCAACACCGCCCTGGTTGATCCCGTCAACTGCGATGGTTGCGGCCTGTGTATCGATGTCTGCCCCTATCTGGCGATCACCCTGGTCGAATACCAGGCCTCGGACGGCTCCATGAAAAAAACGGTGGATATCGATCCGGTCTTGTGCAAGGGCTGCGGCATCTGCCAGGGGACCTGTCCCAAACGAGGCGTTGATGTCGCCGGCTTCACCTATGGCCAAATCGAGGCCCAGATCGATGCGGCGCTTACCGAGAGCGAACCGGCGGAGGAACGAGCATGAAAAGCCCGAAAGTGATCGCCTTTTGCTGCAACTGGTGCTCTTATGCTGCCGCCGATCTGGCCGGTATCTCGCGCTTGCAGTATCCGGGGGATATTCGCATCATCCGTGTCATGTGCTCGGGCATGGTGCATCCGGAGATGGTGTTGCATGCGCTGAATAAAGGGGCGGACGGAGTAATGATCATCGGCTGCCATCTGGGCGAGTGCCACTACATCAAGGGCAATGAGATGGCCCTGGCCCGGGCCGAGGTCATTGCCGATACCCTGGAGGACCTGGGCTTTGAGAGCGAACGCTTTCAGATTGCCTGGGTCTCCTCGGCGGAACCGGAGCGGCTGGCCGAGGCCTTTCGCGGTTTTTGTGGCCGCCTGGCCCGGTTGCGCGGCGAGTTGGCCGAGACCAGCGAGGATCATCGCTCTTGACCCGGCCCCGCATCAGTTTTGCCTGGCTGCACGCCTGCTGCGGCTGCGAGGTGTCATTGCTCGATGCCGGGGATGGTTTTTTGCAGTTGTTGCAGGCAGTGGAGATCGTCCATTTTCCCCTGTTGATGGATCATAAAGACCAAATCGATGCGCAAGGGCGCCTGCACCTGCCCGAGGCGGAGATCGGCGTGGTCTCCGGTGCTGTGGCCTCGGAGGAGGATTTGGCACTGCTTGCGGCCATGCGCGCCAGCTGTCGCACCCTGGTGGCCCTGGGCACCTGCGCCACCCACGGCGGCATCCCGGCCATGCGCAACCAGTGGACCACCCAGGAAACCTTGCAGACCGTCTATGCCTATGGCAGCGACGAGCAGGCCTTGATACCGGTAGCGGTGAAGAAATCGCTGGACCGAGTCTACAGCATCGATGAACAGGTCAAGGTTGATTGCCTGGTGCCGGGCTGCCCGCCGGCGGCCGAGGCCATTGTCGAGGTGCTGTTGGCCCTGATTGACGGCAGGGCGATGCCGGCAGCGGGCAAGAGTGTCTGCGAAACCTGTCCCACCCGGCGTGGCGCCAAGGGATCGGGAACGGTGCGTCGTTTTCTCGATAATGCGGCCGGTGACCCCATAGCCGGTGTCGAGGCCATGCACTGCCTGCTGGAGCAGGGATTACTGTGCATGGGGCCGGTGACCGCCGGCGGCTGTGGCGGCAAACAGACGCCCCTCTGTCTGCGGGCTCGCACACCCTGCCGTGGCTGTTACGGCCCGGTGCGGCCGGGAAGCAATCCGCTCTTGGATATGCTCAACGCCCTGGCCAGCAATGGTATCGATCATCGATCCCTGGTTGATCGCAAATCCCTGCTGCGTTTTTCCGGTGCCCACGGCCTGCTGAAACCGCTGCGTAAGCGCGGCTAACACTGGAGGAATACAGGATATGGCTTGGCTTTCCCTGCTCTTTGCCGGTCTCTTTGAAGTCGGCTGGCCAGTAGGTCTGAAAATGGCGCAACAGGAGCAGACCCGCACCCTGGGTATCGTTGTGGCTCTGGTCTGCATGGCCATCAGCGGTCTGCTGCTGTGGATTGCCCAGAAAACCATTCCCCTGGGCACCTCCTACGCCATCTGGACCGGCATCGGCGCGGCCGGCACCTTTGTGGTCGGTGTTCTCTGGTATGGTGACAGCGCCACTCTCTGGCGTTGTACCGGAGTAGCCCTCATCGTTGCCGGCGTTGCCACCCTTAAAATCGCGCACTGAAGGCCGTTAAATGCCCATGACACCCGATCCCCAGATCATCTCCATCCATCCGGTCACCCGCATCGAGGGGCATGCCCGTATTGATCTGCATCTCGATGCATCCGGGCAGGTGGGTGATGCCCGGGTGGCCATCTCGGCGCTGCGTGGCTTTGAACAGTTTGTCATCGGCCGCCCCGCCGAGGAGATCCCCCGCATTGTCACCCGCATCTGCGGTATCTGTCCGTGGATGCACCATTTGGCAGCGGTCAAGGCCATTGACGGCTGCTTTGGCGTCCAGCCCACCGCCAGCGGTCATCTCCTGCGCGAGCTCTGTCAGATCCTGGCCCATATCCACGACAAGATCCTTCATTTCTTCTTTCTGGCGGCCCCGGATTTTGTCCTTGATGCGCAGACGGATATCTCGGTGCGCAACATCATGGGTTTGGTGCAGCGGGAGCCGGAACTGGCCAGCCGCGTGGTTACCATGCGCCAGTTGGCCCAGCAGATGCTGGCACGCTTTGCCGGTAAGGCCATTCATCCGGTGGCTGCGGTGGTCGGTGGCTTTTCCAAGCCGATGTTGGTCGAGGAGCGGGCAACGCTGCTGGCCGATGCCCGGCAATTGCTGGATTTTGCCTCCTTTGCCCTGGATTATGGCAAGCAGCGGGTCTTCAACCGTTTGGTGGGCGACTTTGCCGGTTTGGGCACCATTACCACCGGCTTTTTGGGCACGGTTGATGATCAGGGGCGTTTGCGACTCTATGACGGGAAATTACGGCTGATGGAGCCGGGGGGCGCCTCTGTTGACTTCGCTGCCGAGGACTATGAGCAGTATCTGGCCGAGCATGTCGAGCCCTGGTCCTCGGCCAAGATGGTCTATGCCAAGTGCTGGGGAGAGGGATTTTCGCTCAACCCGGCCCAGCCCAGCGGTGTCTACCGCGTCAACACCCTGGCGCGGTTGAACGTCTGCGATTCCATGGCCACACCCCGCGCCCAGGCGGAGTTGGAGGAATTTCGTGGTCATTTCGGTCGTCCGGCCCAGGCAACCCTGCTCTACCATTGGGCGCGGCTGATTGAGTTGATATACGCCTGCGAGCGCAGTCTGGAGTTGCTCCAAGATGATCGCATCGTCGATCCGGCGGTGCGCCATCCGGCCCAGCCCGGTGCGGGTCGGGGTGTCGGTCATGTCGAGGCCCCACGCGGCACGCTGATCCACGATTACAGCACCGACGACAACGGCTGTATCACCCGCGCCAATCTCATCGTCGGCACCACTCACAACATCGCGCCGATGAACCTGAGTGTCCACCAGGCGGCAGCCTCGCTCATCAGCGAGGGGGAGGTGGATGAGGAAATCCTCAACCGCATTGAGATGGCGGTGCGCGCCTATGACCCGTGAATTTCCTGTGCCACGCACCGCCTGGATGGCGGGCTCCCCTTGACGCTGAATCTGATCGATCACCTTGGCCGGCCGCTGCGCACCCTGCGCCGCTAGGCTATGGCGAGAATGGAACCTTACCTTGAGCTGCGCCCATGAACACCGAACATGATAAACATCCCCGTACCATTGTCCGTGTTGAAGCCCCCAACTGTGCCTGCGGTTTTGTCGGCCACATGACCGCCGATGAACTCAAGCAGCGCGCCGCCCACGACGACATGGATCTTTCCTGCCCGGTCTGCGGGCTGATCCACCTCAGCCGCGAGGAAATCGAGGATCTGGAGCAACAAAAGGTGGTCAACTCCAAACGCTACCGGGAAATCCTCCGCCAGGCCGAGGCGGAGAGCTGAGGAGGAGGGCGCTCGTGGAATTCCGCAGCACCAATGCAGGGGAGACCTTTTTGACGAATGATGTAGATTTACACCGACCCCTTTTGTTGACCCCTTTTGTTAGCATTCCAGCAGAAGCTGTGCAACCGATTGAATACTCGAGCTTATCCCGCTGTCTATGCAAATTGAAAAACACTTTGACAAATTGCATAAAAGCCGATAGCGTCATCACATGATCATTCGAGACAGTGAACAGAGCATACGCACCCTGCTGAAGGGTTTCCCCATCGTTACTCTGACGGGGCCTCGCCAGTCGGGCAAGACGACCCTTGCCAAAGCAGTATTTTCCGACCGACCTTACATCTCACTGGAAGATCCCGATAACCGGATGGCCGCTCTGGATGATCCGCGCTCTTTCCTGGAGCGGTTCCCCGACGGCGCGGTCCTGGATGAGGTACAGCGCGCCCCGGAACTCCTCTCCTATCTGCAGACGATTGTTGATGCTGACCGGCGCATGGGACTTTTCATCCTGACCGGATCGCAGCAGTTCGGGCTGATGTCTGGGATAACCCAATCCCTTGCTGGACGGACGGCCTTTATCGAACTGCTCCCTTTTTCGATTCCTGAACTTACCCGTGCCGGGAAGTTACCGATAACTGCCGACTCCATGTTGCTTGCCGGTTGCTATCCACCGCGTTACGATCGGGAAGTGCCACCATCGGCCTGGTTTGCCGCGTACGTTACCGCCTATATCGAGCGCGACGTACGGCAATTACTCAAAATCCAGGACCTTGAGACCTTCCAGCGTTTTGTTCGTCTCTGCGCCGGGAGAACCGGGCAATTGCTGAATCTCTCTTCTCTCGCCACAGAATGCGGGATCACCCATAATACAGCGAAGGCCTGGATATCGGTCCTTGAAGCAAGTTATCTGGTTTTTCTGCTTCGCCCGCACCATGCAAACTTTAACAGGCGCCTGATCAAGATGCCGAAACTCTATTTTTACGATGTTGGTCTAGCCTCCTGGCTTTTGGGCATAAGGACGACGGAACAGATGGTGACGCATCCCCTGAGGGGAAGCATTTTTGAGACCTTTGTCATTTCAGAACTGATAAAATCCCGCCTGAACCGTGGCGAGCGACCCAATATGTACTTTTGGCGTGACAGCAATGGCAATGAAGTGGATGTCATCGTCGAAAATGGGGCCAGCTTACTGCCCATAGAGATCAAATCCGGGAAGACGGTTGTCCGGGATTCCTTTGCAGGTCTCGATAAATGGCGAACCCTTGCAGGTGATGCTGCCATGGAGCCAATCCTGATTTATGGGGGTGATGAGGAATACCGTCAAAATGGCGTACGAGTGGTCGGCTGGAGGAGTCAGGCAATCGACCAGGAGTAACAAGCTAATGTCGTTAACTTAAGCTTTTCTCAACGGTGTTGTTCCCTTTTGGGCGTCATTCCGGCGAAGGCCGGAATCAAGTCTTTTCAAATAGTTCTGGACCCCGGCCTTCGCCGGGGTGACCGCATTGGGCCGCGAAATTTACCTTAAGTTAATGACATTGAGTAACACGCTAAGGTTTCAACAGGAGAGGCATGGCTTCCCTTGACACTGAACCTGATCGACCACCTTGGCCAATCGATCCGTACCCTGCACTGTTGCACCTTAAAACCGGCAGTTTCGTCACCCCGGCGCAGGCCGGGGTCCAGTTCATTTCAGGCGATAGAATAACATATTCTGGATTCCGGCCTACGCCGGAATGACATCCCAATTGCTCACCCATTGGGTGATTACTTCAACGGACAATACGAATGCGCGTTACGCCCATTTAACGGGACATTACAAGCAGGTAGGAATTTTTAACTGCCGTTTTAGGTTGAACCGTGCCGATTGTGGCACCTCTCTCCTTGAGTGATGCGTATGAACTCCACCTCTGATGAACACCCTCGCACCATTGTCCGCGTCGAAGCTCCCAACTGCGCCTGCGGTTTTGTCGGTCACATGACCGCCGACGAACTCAAACAGCGCGCCGCCCACGACGACATGGACCTCTCCTGCCCGGTCTGCGGGCTGATCCACCTCAGCCGCGAGGAAATCGAGGATCTGGAGCAACAAAAGGTGGTCAACTCCAAACGCTACCGGGAAATCCTCCGCCAGGCCGAGGCAGAGAGCTGAGGAGAAGGGCGTCGGAAGAATCCTGCACAACCGATGCAGGGGTGACCCTTTCGGCCGTTGTCGTTCCTCTCTGCTCTTCGTTTTGTTGAAGACGCCAGCAAAAAACGTCTAAGTGAAGAGAGTGAAGTTACTCTGACCCCCATAATCATTGCTTGTTTCCGAAAACTGGCTATCCCCCCATTGGGGGTGATATACAGAAAAGCGGCTATACGGAAATCATCAATTTATCCATGACAATCTCTGTAAATATAGGTAAATACAAAATACTCTTGGCTTTGCATGCAAGGGCAGAGAGTCCCGGCATGAGAAAATCATCTCGGATCACTCCGTAAATTTGGATGATATACAGATCAGCAGAATAACTTGTTGGGCCATGATGTGAACAGAACAATGGGAGCTAGAATGGAAACAACATCAAAGAGCATATTCCTATTGGGCGCAGGTTTTACAAAAGCAGCATATCCAGGTGCACCATTAAATGCAGAATTGGCAGAAGCAATCATTTCCAACGGTGGAAAGACTATCGCTAAATATCGTGACAAATACAACACGAATGACATTGAACTAATATTAACCAAGCTTGACCTTGATGCCATTAATAGCGAAAAATTACGATTTGAAAGATCAAATATAGAAGCCGAAATATCTTATTATTTTTCTAAATACCGTTATGCCAATGTAGATAGTGTACCACCATATTGGTTTAAGATATTCGCTCATAAAATTCTAAGTGATCATGATTCCATAATAAGCCTAAACTATGATTGTTTTTTGGAGGGTGCTCTTGATAGCTTTGGAGTGTGGACACCAAATGGCGGGTACGCCCGAATTTATAATCCTTTATCTGATGCACTCCCTAAAAATTCGAGAAATATAAAAATCTTTAAGATCCACGGCTCTGAGAATTTTGTTGAATCGAGAGTCGATCTAGGGAAACGATCTCAGACAGGTATCAGTTTTCAAATAGATGGATCAATATATCCTGTTTCTGCAGCGCATACTCATTTTGGTGGAGGGGCTAATCAACCAAGACCATATATAATAGCCCCCAGTTTCGTAAAGATACCACATGTTGATATGACCGCAATGATGCTTGATTTGCTTAAACTTGCTGAAACTGCAAGGAATTTTGTAATTATTGGATGTGGAATGAGACCTGAGGATAATTACCTGTGGCTGATCCTTACAAGATTCTTGAATAAAATACTTGATAATCGCAATCGATTAATTTTGCTAGGACCCTCGTCCGCAGAAATAAGCAAAAGAATATCAGAATATTGGGTCGGAGATGTTTGTAAGCATTGCGAGGTAATGATAATTCCTTGTGGTTTAGCCGATGGAATATTTGCACTTGAAACAGCATTGAAAGATTAAATAAAACGAAATGCCCAACAAGTCATTTAACCGGAAACCGCAAACAGCGCGGTTTCCGGTTAATTTCACGTTCACGCTGCGCTGGTGAAAAAAACATAGAGTGAGGAAAAGCTATGGTATTGAAACGTATAATCGTTTGTTTTGCTTTCCTTGCTATTTTTGATATTTGTGAAGTTTTTGCGCAACCAAAAAATATATTGATAGCAACACTAGAATACCCACCATTTATCTATTCTGACGGTGATCAAGTAAAAGGGCCAATTGTCGATAAGGTTAAAAATGTCTTCGATAGATTAGGTGTAGGCGTAACCATTCAAATATTACCAATTGCTCGTGGTTTGCTTATGGTGAAAAATGGTGAAGTTGATGCCTATTTTTCTCTGAAAAAGACACCGGAGAGAGAACAGGATCTTTTATTTACTCATACTCCGTTAATTCAACAGCCATTTGTATTTTTTATTAAAAATAACTCAAAAATATCGTGGAATGGAAATCTTGATGATGTTAAAAATTATAAAATTGGAGTAGTAAGTAAAACATCGTATGGAATGATTTTTGACGAATATGTAAAAAATAAAAATATTATTCATATTGATGAAGCGCAAAGCTTTGAGTTGAACGTTAAAAAGTTAATTGCTGGTAGAGTCGATCTGGTTATTAATAGTTACGATGTTGGTATTTTTTTATTAAAAAAATTTAACTCAGAAAATGAAGTTGTCGCCCTTAATCCTCCTGTTGAAATAATACATAGTTATTTGGCGTTCACAAAAGTTAGGGATTATTCTAATCTTGCAGATCAATTTGATGTTCTTCTCAGTGAAGAAAACAAATAAATCTGGAGTTCCGTAAAGCCTCGTAAAACCGGTTTTAAGTCAACGTAGACCAGCGCTCATCGCCGCAAACAGTGGCGGAACCCGTTTCTTCACGGCTGCGGCCGGCTTCGGGGTAAAGGTAAGGCCATACCAGGGTTTTTTGTTCATCAAACCCACGGCATGGCGTTCCATTGGGCCCTGTCCTGATCTTTTTTCAATGAAATCCATCCACTGAACTGCCTGGAGTCGAGAGGGGAAGGGACCCGCGATTTGGATGTCGTTGTGACCGATCCCCTTTGCTGCAAGGTACTGGTCAATCTGTTCCTGTTCTTGAAAAACACCGAGTTGAATGTTCATGAATAGCCTGTTGTTGAGTTGCGAGTATTTGGTTGTGGTGCGTTTGTGCTCCACCGGATTCAGCAACTGGCGCTGATCCGGGAGGGGCGGGTGTTGGCACGAGGTTTCTGGATGTTGGGCTGCTCCTGTGTTGCACTTTGTTTTTCGCTTTTATCCGACCGGTTGTTTCTCTTGCCGATGAGGTCGGAGCAGTGAAAAAAGAGATACCAGTCATCACGCTGCTGCGCCGGACGCATGGAGCGGCTTTCCTCGATGGGTATCGAAGCGGCGAACAACGCGCTGCCAACCGTTTCGGCCAGATGGATCGCGCTCACCAAGAGGACTAATCCTGTAAAAGACTGACTCAGATCCATGGTTCCCTCCTGGAGTTGAGAGGAAGAGTGGGGTGGTTGCCGTTTATCGCAGCTGCACCCGTGGGTGTTTTCTGGTGTTGAGGGTTCATATCACATCACGCACCCCGTTTTTCCCCAGTCGTTTCACCACCAGGGTAGGGCGGGTGGAGATCATGGCCACCCGTTCGACGACGCTGCCCAGCAGTAGTCGCGCCATGGCGGTGCGGCCGTAACTGCCCAGGACAATAAGATCAATGTTCTTGCGCTCGCTGTACTGCACCAGCGCCTCATAGGGGGCACCATGGATGATCTCCGTGGTCACCCGCACGCCGAACCGTTCTCCCTGACCGATCAAGGTCTGCAGCGGCGGGAAACTCTCCTGCCGCGCCGATTCCATCACCCCATAGAGAAAACTGCGCTCCATGGGGATGTCGAGCACGGTGAGGGCATGGACCTCACCGCCGAAGGCCAGCGCCAGTTCCAGGGCCCGCTGTCCGGCGTCCATGCTGTAGCGGGAGCCGTCGATCCCCACTAAAATCCGCGAAAAATTGATTGCCGCCCCTTCCGGAACCAGCAGAACATCGCAGGGGCTGTGGCCGATGACCTTGGAGGTGGTTTGTCCGAGAATCACCCGCTCGAGGCGTGAGCGGTTGGGGTATCCCATGAGGATTAGGCCGACGTTCTCCTGTTCCGCTACCCGCAGAATCTCCTCGACCGGATCACCGATGGCGTGGATGGTGCGTACCTTGCGGTCCTGCTCGGTGGCAATCGCCTTGATTTCTGCCAGGCATTGCTCAAAGGGCTGATTGAGCTGGGTATCGGCGTCACTGATCTTCCACCGGTGCATGTTGCCCTCATAGCGGGGGGTCACCGAGATGGCGATCAGTTCCGCCTTGAGAAACTGGGCCATGCGCAGGGCCTGGTGAAAGGCCCCTTTGCCGGCGTTACTTGGATCGACCGCAACGAGGATGGTAGTGATGTTCTCGGACATAGTGGACCTCCCGTGCCGATTACACGTTAGCGGTGGCGGCTTTTTCCAGGCGCCTGGCCTTGAAGAGATTGGTGAGAATGATGCTGGCCCCAATCAGCAACGCGCAGCACATGATGACCAGGCTGACCTGCGAAAGGATGGTCACCAAAGAATCATTGAGGGTGATGAGATGTAGTTGGTTCAGATATTTGGGGATGGCAAAAAAGCGGCTTACTGCAACGATCAGCATGATGGTGGCCATGACGTACTTGATCATGTACTCCTTGACATAGGTGGTGCCGATGGCGCCCAACTGCACGCCGAAAAGCGAGCCGGCGAGGATGAGCATCACCAGGCGGATATCGACCATACCGTAGTAAGCCCAGATCAGTGTGCCGCCCAGGCCCATGACAAAGGCAATCACCAGTTCGGTGGCCGAGGAGACCATGGCGGTGGCACCGACGATGTACATCAGGCCAGGGACGCCGATGAAACCGCCGACAGCAATGGTGGCCGCCAACATGCCGGT
This sequence comes from uncultured Desulfobulbus sp., assembly GCA_964639845.1. Taxonomy (GTDB): domain Bacteria; phylum Desulfobacterota; class Desulfobulbia; order Desulfobulbales; family Desulfobulbaceae; genus Desulfobulbus. The sequence goes on from CAZXHS010000009.1 coordinate 146,022, forward strand.
GGCAATGGCCACGGGAATGAGGAACCACATGCTGATGCGCAGGTTAGCGGTTTTCAGGGTGAGCATGGGCCAGAGTTCGATCTTTTGTAACCGTTTGGCCAGGGTGGGGCCTTCGACGGGTTTATCATCCGGGGCGTTTTTCATCTTCATGGCATCGCGCATGACAAAGGAACCGACGATCACCAGTACGCAGACGAACACAAAGCTGACGTAGAGGTTCGATCCTGCCTGACCCCACTGGTCGAGGATGTATTTCTGGATCATGATGCCCACCTGCACACCGATCTCGGCAAAGATGCCCATGATCAGGCCAAGTTTGATGTCAACCTGGCCGTATTTGTAGCGCTTGATGGCGCCGACCAGGGCCTTGGGGAATTTGTGGCACATGTTGCTGGCCACGGCCACGGTGCCGGGCACACCGAGGCTCATCATGCCGGGCGTGAGTACAAAGGCGCCGCCGGAGCCGATGAATCCGGAAACCAGACCGCCGATGAACCCGACGAGAAAAAGAAAGATAATGGTGGTGGCATTGAGATCGATAAACTGAATCGCTTCAGTGACAGGGCCGTGCATGGTGTGCTCCTTGGAGAATGATCATGGGTTGATGGGCCCGGCCGTGCCCAAAGAGACGGCCGGGCCGTAAACACATTTGTTCAGGCGTTGACCTGGGCGCGGGGCCGGGTGTCGGGCCGGGGGGCGACCACCTTGCGGTCGTCTGCCACACGCTTCTCGGTGGTCTTTTTCGAGGCCTCAATACCCAGCGCCGACCAGAAGGAGCTGGTGAAATTGCCATGGAAATAGGAGACAGCGAACACCGTCGCCACCGGCAGCAGGGCGTAGGCGCCGCCCTTGGTGAAGGTGGCCATGACCAGGTCCTGATAGGCAAAGACTGCCGCATACAGAGCCGCGGTGAGGGTGCCGAAGAGGAAACAGTTGTTGATGTGTCGTTTCTTGCTGGTGCTTGACATGGTGAACGCTCCTTTTCCTTGTGATGTATAAGGGGTGGTCGTGCTGCGATGACCTGAGGTGGTGATGACTGGAAACACCGGGACCGGTGAGGATTTGACGAGTTCGGCCAGGCGGATGCCCTTGTCGATGATGATGAACTCGATGCGTCGGTTGGAGTGGCAGATCCGATCGACAACGGCGGTGATCTTGCCGACCTCGGCCAGATGCTGCACCGTGACCCCCCGCTGCTGCGCCTTGCGCAGGAAAAGCTGTTCGCTTTCACGCAGGGCAACGGCGAAGAGCCTGGTGCGTTTGCCGTGATCCTTGAACAGGGGCAGAGTATCGACGTGCACCGCCAGAATGTGGTAGCGCATACGCAGAGCCACATTGATGGCATAGTCCATCACATGCTCTGCCATGTGACCGTTGCGGGTGATGGCCAGGATGAACGGGGGCTCCTGTGGACGTTCGCGCAAGCAGGTGTCTCCCGTGTCGGCGGGTGCTGGAGGGTGCGGGAGCGGAACAGGCGTGGAAGTGGGCATGGCGTCTCGTTGTATGGGCGGTTGAGGTTTCCTGTGCCCTGGATTATCAATTTGCGTGCCAGTGGAATGTTTGATGTTAACTGTTTGATTTATTTTGTTTTAATTGATATGGAGCGTTTCGCTGGATTGGCGAGTGCTGTTGCAAATCGCAACGATCAGGCGTTGGTGCGGTGAAATGGTGGGATTGCATGTTGCATTGTGCAACCTTTTCTGGCTGATAGCGTTACAACAGGCATGCAACGGTGGCAGAAGTGGGGTGTTGATGGTAGCTGGCAGGCAGGTGTGCGGGAAAAAAAGGGGAGTAAATCTCTGTAAACAGCAGCACAGAACCTGCCGGACAGGGTATTGTTCTTGCAAATCTCCGTGACAGTTTGCCCTGAACGATGAGAACGGTTGTCCCTTGACGGGGACAATGCAGGCTGAGGGTCGGTGGGCGTTCGCAGCACACCGTCCTGCAATCAAAGCGCACAAGGAAATCCTCTATGTTTTTCAGAAAGAGAAACGACGTCGTGGAAGAGCGGCCGCCGCAGGCGCAGGACATGGCGCCAAGTCCTTTGGCGTTGTTGCGCCGCAGAATCGATGAGGCGCAGTTGCCGGCCCAGGTATTGAAAACGGCCATCAATGAGTTGGAAAAGCTGGAAAAAACAGATGCGGCCGTGGCCGAATATTCGGTGGGCTTCAACTACATCGAACTGCTGCTTGCCTTGCCGTGGAACAAATCCACCCAATGCAAACTCGATATCGTTCGTGCCCAGGCGGTGCTCAACACCCGTCATTACGGACTGCACCAGGTCAAGGAGCGCATCCTAGAATTTTTAGCTGCCAAGACCCTGTGCAGCAAGGCGCGGCAGTCGATTCTCTTGGTCGATGACGAGGAGATTGCCCGTACCAACATGGCCCATGTGCTGCGCAAGGAGGGCTACACCTGCCACTGTGCCGGCAATGGTGCCGAGGCCCTGGCGGTGATGGCCCGCGAGGAGGTGGACCTGGTGGTGACCGATCTGAAGATGGAGCAGATGGATGGCATCGAGCTGTTGCAGCAGATCAACCGCACCAACCCTGAGATCCCGGTGATCATGGTCACTGGCTTTGCCACGGTCAGTTCCGCCGTTGATGCCCTCAAGCAGGGCGCAGCCCATTACCTGGGCAAGCCGGTCAATCTCGATGAACTGCGCAAGACCGTGCGCGAGGTGCTGGAAAAGAAGCTCTTTGTGCAGATGGGCAAGGGACCGATCCTCTGTTTTACCGGCCCGCCCGGTACCGGCAAGACCTCAGTGGGCAAGGCCATTGCCGAGGCCTTGCAGCGCAAGTTCATCCGCATCTCTTTGGCGGGTTTGCGCGACGAGGCCGAACTGCGTGGGCATCGGCGCACCTATGTCGGGGCGCTGCCCGGTCGGATCATCAATGAACTCAAGCGGGTGGAGGTGAACAATCCGGTGTTCATGCTCGATGAGATCGACAAGATCGGCCAGGATTTTCGCGGCGATCCTGCCTCAGCCCTGCTGGAGATCCTTGATCCCGAGCAGAACGTCCATTTCACCGACCACTATGTGGAACTGCCCTTTGATCTTTCGCGCATCATGTTCATTGCCACGGCCAATGACCTGAGCAAGTTGCCGCGACCCTTACTGGATCGCATGGAGTGCATCGAGTTCTCCGGCTACACGGACAAGGAAAAGCTGGAAATCGGGCAGCAGTATATTGTGCCGCGCCAACTCAAGGTGGCGGGGCTGTCGCGCTCGGCGGTGCGTTTCTCCGACGAGGCGCTGATGCGGGTGATTGGCGATTACACCCGCGAATCCGGCCTGCGCAATCTGGAGCGGCAGGTGGCCGATGTGTGCCGAAAAATTGCCATGATCTCGCTCAAGGCCGGGGAAGATCGCGAGCAACAGGTGTTGATCGATGCCCCCACCATTCACCAACTCCTAGGGCCGCGCAAATTCTACCGCGAAGCCGCCGAGGTCGATCCCCAGGTCGGCAGTGCCACCGGCATGGTCTGGTCTGAAAGCGGCGGTGAGATCATCAGTGTGGAAGCCGCAAGGATGAGCGGCAGCGGAAAGCTGTTGCTCACCGGCTCTCTGGGCGAAATCCTGCGCGAATCGGCGCAGACCGTGCTCAGTTATTTGCGCAGCAATGCACAGGTGTTCGGTATTGCAGATGATTTTTTTAAAGACAGCGATATCCATATCCATTTTCCCGCAGGTGCGGTCTCCAAAGATGGCCCCTCGGCCGGGGTGACCATCTTTGCGGCGCTGCTCTCCCTGCTGATCAAGCGACCAGCGCGCCGGGATGTGGCGCTTACCGGGGAAATGACCCTGAGCGGACGGATTTTGCCGGTGAGCGGTATTCGCGAGAAGGTGCTGGCTGCCAAACGTGCCGGTGTGACGACCGTGTTGTTGCCGTTGGCCAATCGAGAGGTGGTGGAGGCTCTGGAGGGGGATGTGGTGGAGGGGTTGCGCCTGGTGCTCGTCGCCAAAGTGCATGAGATTACGGAACATCTGTTCTGAGGCGGGGTACTGGCTTTACCTGTGCGCTAGTCGTCAAAGGGCAGGATGATATGCCATCGCTTTCCTTGGTGCGGGAGATCCCTAACATGCGTTCGGGATGACATCGAGGTGGATAGACATTCATCAATGTTTCATCACCTCTGTCATTTCGACCAGCGGGAGAAATCTCCATTCACACTCTTCAGGCATCCGGGTTTTCCAAACCGTAGCGCTTGATCTTGCGCCAAAGGGAAACGCGGTCGATACCGAGGATCTTCACCGCCGCTGACTTGTTGCCCTCCACCTCGTCGAGCACCTCGAGGATGTACTGCTTTTCATGCTCCTCCAGGGTGGGCCAATCCTGGCGATGGTCGCGGATGGTCAGCCATTCGGTGTCGCCAAAAACGCTGGCAATGTGCTGCGCCTCCACCACCTCGCCATCGCAGGCGATGAGGATGCGCTGGGCGATGTTTTCCAACTCGCGGATATTGCCCGGATACTCGTAGGACATCAACCGCCGCTCCGCCTCGGGCGAAAGACGGGGCACGGTCCTGCCGGCATGGGCGTGCTTGGCGAGAAAGTGATGGGTGAGCAGGGGGATATCCTCGCGGCGATCAGCCAGGGAAGGGGCGTTGATGGTGAGTACGTCGAGGCGGTAGTAAAGGTCGGCACGGAAGGCACCGCTTTCGGTTTCCCGTTTGAGATCCTTGTTGGTGGCGGCCAACACCCGGAAATCGACAGCGATCTCCTCGGTGGAGCCCACCCGCATCACACTACGTTCTTGGAGTACCCGCAACAGTTTCACCTGCATCGACAGCGGTAACTCCCCCACCTCATCAAAAAAGACCGTGCCGCCCTCGGCCATCTCCAATAAACCCTTCTTGGCCTTGTTCGCTCCGGTGAAAGCGCCGCGTTCGTAGCCAAACAGCTCGCTGGCGATCAGCTCCTCGGTGAAGACGCCGCAGTTGAAGGCCACAAACCGTTTCTTGGCCCGTGGGCTCAATTCATGGATGGTGCGCGCGATCAGCTCCTTACCGGTACCGGTCTCCCCCTGGATGAGCACGTTGCAGTCGAGCTGCGACACCTGGTGGATGGTCTCGCGCAGGGCTTCGATCTTTGGGCTCTGCCCCACCAGGCGGCGGCTGCCCTTGCTGGTTTCGATCTGGTCGCGCAGTTGCTTCACCTGCTTACGCAACTGATTCTTTTCCAGCGCCTTTTCGACAATCACCCGCAGTTCGTTGATTTTAAAAGGTTTGGCCACATAGTCATAGGCCCCGTGGCGCATGGCCTCCACGGCGGTATCCACCGTTGCATGACCGGTGATGACGACTACCTCGATATCAGGCCATAATCGTTTGGCCTCATCAAGCACCGCCATGCCGTCCTTGCCCTGCATGCGCAGGTCGGTCAGCACCAAATTGACCTCTTCCTTCTTGAGCAGGGCAATCGCCTGCTCGCCATCCTCGGCCACCCGTGCCTGATAACCATCCTTGCTGATGACGTGGTGCAGGTTATCGCGGGCGATGGGTTCATCGTCGACGATGAGAATTTTTAGGGCATTCATACCGGTGGATTAGCTCTGCTCCTGTTGACCGGGGAAGGGGAGGCGAATGAAGAAGGATGTACCCTGGCCGGGAGTGCTTTGCACGGTAATTGTACCCTGGTGTTTCTGAATGATGCCGTAGACCACCGACAATCCCAGACCGGTGCCCTGGCCCTCGGCCTTGGTGGTGAAGAAGGGGTCGAAAATGCGCGCCTGGTGTTCCTCGCTGATACCGGCACCGGTGTCGTGTACCTCGATGACCACCTCCTTGGCAGGAAAATCCATAGTGGCGGTGATGGTGATTTCGCCCTGACGCCCGATGGCCTGGGCCGCGTTGATGATCAAATTGATGAACACCTCCTGCATCCGCTGCACATCGATATGAAAGACCAAATTATCGGGAATATCGATCTTCATGCTGATGTTGGGCGGCACCTGACTCTTGGCCAGCAGCACCGCCTTGCTCACCACCTCAGAGAGCTGGATCTCGCGCAAACAGAAATCCTGGGCCCGGGAAAATTCAAGCAGACTTTTGACAACATCGCGGGCGCGCAGGGTCTCCTGATCGATGTTGGCCAGCATCTTTTGAAGAAAGGGGCCATCGCCGCCGTCGAACTCGTCGATGGCGATCTGGCAGGAGGTGGAGATGTTATTGAGCGGGTTGTTGAGCTGGTGGGCGACGCCGGCGGTGAGCGTGCCCAGGGAGGAGAGTTTCTCGGCCTGAATCAACTGGTCCTGCCGTCGTTCCAGCTCCAGGACCATGATGTTGAAGGCCTCCATCATCTGCTGGATCTCGTCGCGGGTGTTGATCACCTCGATGCGGCGAAATTTGCCCTGGGCGATGTCGAAGGTCGCCTTCTTGATCACCGACAGTGGTTTGAAGATGAAATAAACAATGAGAATAGCGAGCAAAATACCAATGAGAATCGCCAGGCTCGACCAGGAGATCAACTGGCCGCGCAAGAGCGATATCATCAGATGGATTTGATTTTTTTCGAAATTGACGATCTCCTCACTGATCTCGGAGATGATTTTGCCCTGCTGGCGGATCTTGTCGGCGATGGCGGGATTGGTTTGACTGCCGCTCTCTCCAGCCAGCAGCTCGTCAATGTGATCGAGGTAGAGGCGGATTTGCCGGTCCAACTCCTTGAGCTTGGGGACGACCGCCAGGTTCTCGTCGCTATTGACCATCCGCTCATCCAGATCCAGAGCCTCCCCCAGCATGCGTTTGTTTTCCGCCAAGGATTCTTTTTGCCCGTAGAGAAAATAGTTTTTTTCCAAACGGCGCGCCTCAAGCACGACATTGTGGATGCCGTAGGAAAATTCGAGGATGCCAACCTTCTTTTCCGTGGCCACCAGGTCGTCATAGGAGACATACGCCATCATCGAGATGGCGCTGATATAGAAGACCAGGACAGTGAGGATCTTGAAGCTCAGACCGTAGGGTGATTGTCGTAACACGGTGTTCTCCTTGCTGGGACTCTGTATAACGGCTGAAGGCAGTGAATTGATAATACCACCTTTCTTATGCAGCAACATTCAGGCCGGTTTCTAGGCGCGTATTGTTGTCAACGAGTCATCGGTGGTATGCCATTGCTTTTTAATTGGTGATGGCCAGTAAAGCTCAACGCAGGAACCACATTTTGAGCCCCCCGCCATCCTTCCGGATGCCCACGCAATGTCGGGTCGTCTCAAAGGATACCGCGCCACCTGGGGCCCCACCCACCGCAGAGGCAATGCCTATCTTTTCCAGCCGACGTATTGTCGGCATCAACCTTTGTTGAGCCAGAAAACCGCTGTTGGTTCAATGTGTTGATCATCTTACTTGACAGATTTGTTCTTCTTTTTTATACATAGAGACACGATTAAAAAAATAATCGTGTCTCTATTGTTGTTGGTCTTCTTCACCGTGCAACTCCAGGAGGAAATTATGCTGCAACAGGATGGCAAAACTCCGCAAGATGCGGATATAACCAACTCGGCCCCCTCCGGTGCATCATCCTGGAAGCTCCGCTTCAACCGTTTGGAGCTGTCAGGGGCCTTTGGCGATCTCGGCACCATGTTGCCCATTGTCCTGGGCATGATCCTCATCAACGGCCTCAGCCCCTCCACCGTCTTTCTCACCTTTGGCCTCTTCTACCTCTTTGCCGGGCTTTACTATCGCCTGCCCATTCCGGTGCAGCCGCTCAAGGCGGTGGGGGCGATTGCCATTGCCTATCCGGGCGAGATCACCGAACCGGTGATCGGCGCAGCTGGCGTCATCTTCGGTGCCATCCTGCTGGTACTGGCCCGCAGCGGCATGGTGGACCGTATTGCCAAGCTCTTCTCTCCGGCCGTGGTGCGCGGCATTCAATTGACCCTGGGATTGATCTTTTTGCGCAAGGGGATCGAGTTGATCGTCCATAAAAATCTGTTCATGTCCGGTGTGCAGGGCTTTGGCGCCGGATTACCACTCAATCTGTGCATCGGTGTCGGGGTGTTTGTGCTGGTACTGATGCTGCTCAATAATGCGCGCTATCCGGCAGCCCTGGCAGCCTTGGCCGTGGGGATCGTGCTCGGCTTGGTGTTCGGTGGCCTTAAGGGCCAGCATCTCTCCTTGGGACCCACGCCCATCCACTTGATCCATCCCAGCCTGGCCGAGGTGTGGACGGCGCTGATCATGCTGGTGTTGCCGCAGATACCCCTGACCATCGGCAATGCCTGCGTTGGCACCGCCGATACCTGCACCACTCTCTTTAACGGCAACCCGGCCCTGCCCAAGGCCAAGGCAGGCAAGTTTGCCTGGTCCATGGGGCTGATCAATTTTCCGGCCGGCTTTTTCGGCGCCATTCCCATGTGCCACGGCACTGGCGGACTGGCGGCACATTATCGCTTTGGTGCCCGCACCGGTGGTGCTCCGGTGATGATTGGTCTGTTTTTCATTCTCTTTGCCCTGGTACTGGGGCAATTTGGTTTCGCCCTGTTGGCCGTCATTCCCCAATCGGTGCTGGGCGTACTGCTGGTCTTTGCCGGTCTGGAACTCTGCCCGCTGCTGCGCAGTCTCAAGACCAACGAAGAGTATTTTGTAGCCCTGCTCATTGCCGGTATTGCCCTGGTGGTGCCCAATATGGCCTGGGCCTTTGGCATCGGTATCGGTATGGATCTGTTGATCCGCCGACTGCACCTCAAGGTGTGAGAGCAAGGAGCCAGAGCATGGCATCGCATGAACCGATCAACCCGCCAGAGGAACAGTTGGGAGCGCCTTCGACTGGTTCCCTCATCGCCACCGCCGATGCAGGGGCCTGTCTGGATACCGCGCAATTGGAGTGTTTAGAGCAATCCTTCCGGGGCTGGGTGGCGGCGGCTAACCGTCGCGATGTTGAGCATTCCCGCCGCCGTATTTTTTTGATTTTTCTGCTCATCCGGCAGACGGGCGCCAAGCTGAGCGAGGTGCTGGCCCTTAACCCCCATAGCGATATCACGGCGCAGACCCTCTGTATCCGTCATTCCGAAGGGGCAGAACCCAGTTGTCAACGCGCCATCGCCATCAGCGAGTCCTTGGCAAAGGAGATACAGCAAGCCCTGGCGGAACCGGATTTTAGCCGCTCCCTGACCAACCTTTTTGCTGTGGACCCGGCCTTTGTGCGCCGCAAGTTTTACGAACGTGCCGAGGCCTGCGGTATTGCCAAACACATGGCCGGGCCGGAAATGATCCGCCGGGCGCGGGCCGTGGAGCTGATGCAGAGCAACATGCCGCTGGCGGCGGTGCAGAAGCTACTGGGCCACTCCAGTCCCAATCTCACTACCGCCCATCTCAGTTATTCCGATGAAGAGCTGCAACGGGTGACCCGCTATCATCTGGAGCGCGAGGCCTGTCGCCGCACCAGTGCCCGCAACAGTTTTTACGGCAAGATCAGCACCATCAAACGGGGCGACGTGCAGGCCCTGGTCACGCTCATCACCCCGGCCGGCCATAGCGTCACCACCATAATCACCCTGGAGAGTCTGGATCGACTGGGGCTGCAAGTCGGGCGATTGGTCACCGCCGAGGTGAAGGCCCCTTGGGTGATGCTGCAACCTTTCCATTCCCAGGGATGTACCGCCGACAACCACTTCCAGGGCACGGTGGTGCGCATCAACGCCGGCAAGGTGACGGCCGAGTATGTGGTGCGTATCGATGAGAGCACCGAACTCTGTGCCATGGTCTCACGAGAGGGGGCCGAAAGCCTGTCGCTGCAGGTGGGCGACCCGGCCTGGGTGCTGTTCAACTGCTTTGCCGTCATTCTCCACGATTAATCGCCGTTGCTTGCTCTCTACCAGCGAACCAACCCAAGCCTGGGCGGTATCGGGGCTCCGCCGCCAGGAAGCATGCAATTGAAAACAGCCCATTGTTTCATGAGGTGTTCCCATGTATTTTTCCGTTGCCGGTATCACTGTTGATCCCTGGATTCCTCCCCTGGTAGCCTTTGTCATCTCCTTTTTCACCTCTATGGGCGGTATCTCCGGGGCCTTTTTGCTGCTGCCCTTCCAGATGTCGGTGTTGGGGTTCACCCATCCTTCAGTCAGTTCGACCAACCAGCTTTACAATATCGTCGCCATTCCATCTGGCGTCTATCGCTACTGGAAAGAGGGGCGGATGATCTGGCCCTTAACCTGGGTGGTCATCCTGGGCACTTTGCCGGGAGTACTTATCGGCGCCCTGGTGCGGGTGTCAGGATTGCGTGATCCTCGCAATTTCAAGCTGTTTGCGGCAACGGTCATTTTCTACATTGCCGGTAAAATGATCGCTGATCTGTTGAAACAACAACGACTCGCCAAGCGCGGTACCTCTGCTGCTGTCTCGAAAACGAGTCAAGCTCCTGCGGCGGGTGTCGTGCCCTCCTCGGCTAGGGTCGCCGTCTCCAGCCGTAGTTGGAAGAGAATTTGCCTGCGCTTCCAAGAGACTAGCTACAGTTTTTCCGTGCCCGGGGTGTTTGTGCTCTGTTTTGTGGTGGGGATTATTGGTGGCATTTACGGCATCGGTGGTGGCGCTATTATTGCCCCGTTTTTGATGACCTTTTTTGGTTTGCCGGTCCATATCGTTGCCGGAGCCGCATTAATGGGCACCTTCATCACCTCGGTGGCCGGAGTCTCGTTCTATAGTGCCATCGCTCCCCTCTACCCGCAGCTCTCGGTGGCCCCGGATTGGCTGCTCGGCGTCCTTTTCGGCCTCGGTGGCATGGTTGGGATGTATTGCGGGGCTCGTTGCCAGAAGCATGTCCCCGCGACCGTTATCAAATGGATGTTGGTTGTGATCATGCTGTTCACTTCGTTGAAATATATTGCCGAATTTTTGTTGTAATTATTGATACATCCTGCACGATGAATGTATGCTGGATGTCATCCCGACCAACGGTAAAAATCTGTTGGAAGGGACCCTCTCTGTGTTGAAAGAGTAGAAGGTCTCCGCTGTCGCTTGATATGACAGAGGTGCAGCCTTTGTCAGTATGCTCCGCCATGGTGGTGGTTAAGCCGTATTTTTTTTAATTTTATTATTGTCGTTCTCGTAAAAATCCACGAGAACGACGTTTCGAGCTTCGCAACAGGTTGAATTCTCGATATGGAGATCGTCGGTCTCTGACTTTTTACGAGGTCATCAATATTCACTTAGAATGGGCAAGGAGGCAAAAGAACTGAGGCAACCGATAGGTCCACCCGCTGGTAGCCCCGCAGATGCATGTTTCAAGCATCGCATCGGTGCAAGGGTTATGGTATGCTGATCGAAAGAAATGCCTGTGTAGCAACGGCTTCAAGGCAAATGAAGCTAAAGAAAACAATATCCGGCGAGTTGGAACCCGCCGAACAAGTAGTCAACGCCATGCTGTAGTTCCGTCCCATCGTTCAGGGTGTCCCCACGTATCCTCAAGCTATCGCAGGGAGGGCTGTACCATGCACAGGGAGAGAGCGCGCAATACGTCGAGCAAGGACGCTTTTGTCACGGCCCTGCCCTGGCTTCCCTGTGTGGTGTTGCTTGTCTCCCTGACCGCGACGCTATTTGCCTGGCGCAGTGTGGCGCTGGAGACCTACACCCGCGGCGAAACACGATTTCGCAGCCAAGCCGAAGAGATCACCCAGCGGATCGTCAACCGGCTACAGGAAAATGAAACTATCCTGCTGGGTGGTGTGGCCCTGTTCAACGTTCATGGTGATGCACTCAGCCGATCGGAGTGGCGGATTTTTGCCGCCTCCCTGCGTCAGGACACCACCAATCCCGGCATCCTTGGTTTTGGCTATTCCGCCTGGCTATCCGCTGCCCAGGCCCCTGCACTGATCCGCGCCGTTCAGGCCGAAGGCTTTCCCCATTTTTCCATCTCGCCGCCCGGCGAACGCCCCGTCTATACCGCCATTATCTGGCTCGAACCGTTCAATGCCATGAACCAACGGGCTTTTGGTTATGATATGTATTCAGAACCTGTACGCCGCATGGCCATGGACCGGGCGCGTGACACCGGCAGGACCAGCATCTCCGGTAAGGTGATCCTGGTGCAGGAAGGGGAGGGGGACATTCAAAACGGTCTTGTGATGTATGTGCCGTCCTATCGCATTACGCTACCGCTAGAAACGGTGCAGCAACGGCAGGAAGCCTTGCGCGGATTTATCTACAGCCCGATTCGCATGGATGATCTAGTTGTTGGTGCACTGGGCAAAATCCCCAGTGGCACCGATTTCACCATCCACGGGGGTGTGCAACCAGCCCCGGAGAACCTGCTCTACAGCAGTGCCCAAATCCGCAGGCCCGCTTCCCAGGCAGCACACACCTCCCTGTTCAACAGCTCAAAGAGCATCGATATTTATGGCGCCAATTGGCAGCTTTCCTTTCATTCCCTGCCCAGTTTTGAACAGGATTTCAGCCAAGCCCTATCGCTCTCCATACTACTGTCCGGAACTATCATCGGTATCGGGCTGAGTCTCTTGACCTATCAGCAGGGGCGTTCTCGTCAACAGGCGCTAATCATTGCCCAGCAGATGCGCGAGCAACTGGTGGCACAGCAAAAATTTGCCCTGCACCTGCAACAGTCGCCGCTGGCGGTGATCGAATGGGATGAACAGGGGTTATTGACTGCCTGGAATCCCGCCGCCGAAACCATCTTCGGGTATGCAACCGAGGCTGTTCTTGGCCACCCTCTTGCCCAACTTTTTGCCGATGATCAATGGCAGCAGGCCGCAGCAATCCTGGATATCGAATGCTCCAGCAAAGCCACCTGGAAAAACCTGACCATCGATGGCCGCATGCTTGACTGTGAGTGGTCAACCACCAGGTTACAGGATCAGGCCGGCCAAGTGTTCGGGACAGTGGCCCTGATTGAGGACGTAACCGAACGTAACCGCAATGAACAGGCCCTGCGCCACGAACGCAACCTGTTGCAGGCGGTCATGGATGGCGCCCGCAATTCCCATCTGGTCTATCTGGATCGTGAGTTCAACTTCGTGCGCGTCAATCGCGCCTATGCTGCAACCTGCGGGTATCTCCCGGAGGAGATGATCGGAAAAAATCATTTTGTTCTCTACCCCAATGCCGAGAACGAGGCTCTTTTTCGGCAGGTGTGCGACAGCGGAAAACCCTGTGAAGTGCAGGATCGACCCTTTGAATTTCCCGATCAACCCGAGCGTGGGGTCACCTGGTGGAATTGGACGCTGACACCGGTTGTTGATGAATCCGGCCTGGTCAATGGGCTGGTCTTTGCCCTGCATGAAACCACCAAGCGCAAAAAGCTGGAAATGGCGCTGCAAGCGAGCGAGACCCAGTTCCGCCTGCTCTTTGAGGAACACGGTGCCAGTATGCTGCTCATCGATCCATGCAGTGGCCGTATCCTCAGAGCCAACAAGGCAGCCATCGAGTTTTACGGTTATGGCAAGGAACAGTTGCAAGCCATGACCATACATCAGATCAACTGCCTGCCTCCGGAAAACTTGGCCAAAATTCTTACCCGAGTCAGCCTGGGGGAACTCAGAGAGTTCTCTGTGCCCCACCGCTTGGCCGATGGCAGTGTGCGCACCGTGGAGATACATACCGCGCCCATCGCTATTGACGATAAAGTGGTCAACTTTGCCATTATTCACGATATTTCCGCGCGTATTGAGGCCGAGGAGGAACGCAAACGTCTGGAGGCCCAGAACATCCAGCTGCAAAAAGCGGAAAGCCTGTCCCGCATGGCCGGTGCCATCGCCCACCACTTCAACAATAAATTGCAAGGGGTGATGATGAGTCTGGAGATGATAAGGGATATCGCTGTTGCCACACCCTCCGGCGAACATCAGCAGGTCGAGCGTCTCTCGACCTCTGCGCTCAAGGCGGCGGAAACAGCAGCCGAGGTCAGTCGGCTGTTGCTGACGTACCTGGGGTCTGCCCCCTGCGAATTCACTGTGCTCGATCTGGCGATGCTGTGCCGCAACTATCAACCCATCCTGCGCGCCAGCATTCCCGAGACCATCGAGTTTCATGTTGCCGAGATACCGGGAAAAATGATGGTGGAGGGCGATGCCGGTCAGTTACAACAGATACTCAACAACTTGATTGCCAATGCCTGGGAGGCCTGCGCAGGCGGGCAGGGCAAGGTAACGCTGGGGCTCTCCTTGGTCGAAGGTGGAGCGATGCCATCGTTGCATCGTTTCCCCATAGCCTTTCAGGCCGAGGCAGCCACCTATGTTTGCCTCCAGGTCGGTGATACTGGCATCGGTATCAAGGAAACGGACATCGAACGGCTGTTTGATCCTTTTTTCTCCAGCAAATTCACCGGCCGGGGTATGGGGCTGTCAGCGGTGCTCGGTATCGTTCGTGCACACAAGGGCGCTGTGGTTGTGGAGAGCGAGGAAGGGGTGGGCAGTACCTTTGCAATTTACCTACCGCTCGTGCGGGTGCAGCAGCGACCGGTATTGCCGACGCTGCCTGTGATGGATGCACACGCCCCCAGCGGTACCATCCTGGTGGTGGAAGATGAGATCGTCACCCGCAGGTTGGTGTGCCTCATGTTGGAGCGTTTGGGATACACGGTGCTTGCCGCTGAAGATGGAATGCAGGCGCTGGAAATCTTTGATCAACACCACCAGACCATTGTCCTGGTAATCTGTGATGTGGTCATGCCCCGGATGAACGGCTGGGAGACCATCGCCGCAATCCGGCAGCGGGCCCCGCATCTGCCGGTGATTCTCGCCAGCGGCTTCAGCGAAGCCCAGGTCATGGATGGCCACCAGGAGGATGCGGCTTTGAGTTTTCTTGAAAAACCATTTCGTTTCAATGTGCTGCAAGAGCGCATTGCCAGGATGTTGCGCAACACCACCGTGCATTAACTGTGTGCGGCTGGCCACCAGCACTGGGCAAGTATTGAAGAAAAGAGGTGGTACGGCCTCGGAGCGCAGGGTAGGGGCCGTGGCAGGAGGAAGTCGGATGGTAATGGGTGCATGCCGCATGCTTGCGTCCTTCACCGGCCTCTTTGCTCTTGCGTTTATCGGTATCTTCCCCTAGGTTGTGACGACAGTGTGCGTTGCGTTAAAACATTGTTGAAAATCGTGTTGTTATTTGCAGATGCAGAGGGTGCTTTTTAGGAAGGATAATCGGAGAGAGACAGAAAAATGATGTAACAATTCCTCGGGAGAGAGCAATGCAGGGAACTCAGGTTGGAGTGGCCAAGGTTGGTTCTCAGGGCTGGGCAAGGATGCTGGTGTGGGGGATGCTGGTGATTGCCGGCCTGGGGCTGGTCGGTTGCCGCAAAGAGACCGCCAAGCCCGCCCCTTCGGTGCCGGTGGTGGAGACGGTGCAGGTGGTGCAGCGGGATGTGCCGGTGCAGCGGGAGTGGGTTGGGGTGTTGGATGGTCTGGTCAACGCCACCATCCGTCCGCAGGTGTCGGGGTATTTGGTGAGGCAGGTTTATAAAGAGGGAGAGAAGGTGCGCAAGGGACAGGCACTCTTTGAGATCGATCCGCGTCCCTTTCAGGTGGCGTTGGACAAGGCCAAGGCCCAGCTCTCCCAACAGATCGCCCGCCATGAGACGGCCCTGGCCAACCTCACCCGTATCCGTCCGCTGGCGGCCAAGAATGCGGTCAGCCAGAAAGACCTCGATGATGCCGTGGGCACGGAGCTGTCGACCCGTTCGGCCGTGGAGGGCGCCCAGGCGGCGGTGGAAGAGGCCCAACTCAACCTCGGCTTCACCAAGGTGACCTCGCCGGTGGACGGCATTGCCGGTATCGCCAAGACCCAGTTGGGCGATCTGGTCGGCCCCTCGATGCAGACCGAACTGACCTCGGTTTCCACCCTGGACCCGATCAAGGCCTATATCAACATCAGCGAAC
>CAZXHS010000010.1:0-156034 GCA_964639845.1 uncultured Desulfobulbus sp.
CAACTTGTTGATTCTCCACAAAGACTGCTTTGGGAAAATTTATGAGACAGCAGTGAAGTTAACTCGGCCGATATTGATAAAGTTACTTTTCTGCCCATGGAGAACATTTCCACCAATGGAGATATAGATTGTTCCGAAAAACGCCTTTTGTCCGAAGTCTGGAATGGCTTCACCTATTTCCGGCGCGGAGATGTGGTTATCGCGAAAATCACGCCATGTTTTGAGAATGGCAAGGGAGCTTTTCTCAAAGGGCTTGAAACAGACTTCGGCTTTGGCACGACCGAGCTTATCGTTCTTCGTCCCTCAAAGGCTATCGACGGTGCTTTTCTTCGGTTCCTAACAACGACCAAGCAGTTTTTGATGCTAGGCGAACAACACATGACTGGATCTGCGGGCCAGCAGCGAATTCCATCAAATTTTGTGAAAAATTATCCAATTGGATTACCGCCAATTGAAGAGCAACGGGACATCTTAAGACACATTCATGAAAAATCTGTCGAGATCGACCAAGCCATCACCCGCGCCCAACGCGAAATCGAACTCATGCGCGAATACCGCGACCGCCTGATTGCCGAAGTGGTCACCGGCCAGGTGGACGTGCGCGGCATCGAGGTTCCAGAAGCAGTCGAAGACGCATCCCCTGAGGCAGCAGACGAACTCGACACCTTGAATGATATGGACGAGGCAACGATGGAGGACGATGCATGAGCAGCGAACGGACAGCGGTATATCTGACTGGACTTGTGCATGAACTGCGCAAACTACCGGTCGAAACCGAATGGGTCGAATTCAAGCGCAACAACGACAATCCTGAAGAAATTGGGGAGTACCTCTCTGCTTTGGCCAATTCGGCTGCGCTTCTAGGCAAGGTCAATGGTTATATGGTCTGGGGTGTAGATGACCGGAGCCACGACATTGTTGGCACCACCTTCAGGCCGGCCGCTACCAAGATCGGTAACGAAGAACTGGAAAACTGGTTGCTGCGTTTACTGGCCCCCAAGATCAACTTTCGTTTTTACGAAATTGTGGTCGATGAGCAACCATTGGTGCTGCTGGAGATCGGCGCTGCCTTCCGCCATCCGGTGCAATTCCGTAATCAGGAATTCATCCGGGTTGGCTCCTACAAAAAAAGTCTCAAAAAGCATCCGGAGAAAGAACGCGATTTGTGGCGGGTATTCGACCAGACGCCTTTTGAACGGAGTATTGCGGTTGAGCATGTCAATAGCGAGGATATTTTTCTACTGTTTGACTATCCGGCCTATTTTGATCTGCTGGAATTGCCTCTGCCCGATGGACGCGCCGCCATTCTCGATGCACTCAAGGAAGACGGTTTGATTTTACCCTGCGACGCCGGCGACTGGAATATCACCAATCTCGGAATGATCCTCTTTGCCAAAAAGTTGGATGCCTTTGCCGGGTTGAAACGTAAGGCCATGCGAGTGATTCATTACAAGGGCTTGAGCCGTGCGGATACCCTGCGTGAGCAGGTGGGCGTCAAGGGCTATGCCTGCGGTTTTGAAGGACTCATCGGCTTTATCATGACGCTCGTCCCTTCCAACGAAGTGATGGGCCAAGCTTTGCGTAAAACCGTGCCGATGTTTCCGGAGCTCGCCGTTCGGGAACTGGTCGCTAATGCACTCATCCACCAGGATTTTTTTGTCACCGGGGCGGGCCCCATGGTGGAAATTTTCGCGGATCGCATCGAAATCACCAATCCCGGCGAACCGTTGGTCGATACTGCAAGATTCGTGGACACCCCGCCCAAGTCACGCAATGAGGCGCTGGCCTCCTTAATGCGGCGTTTTCGGATCTGTGAGGAGCGGGGCAGCGGCATAGATAAGGTGGTCATTCAAACCGAGCTGTATCAGTTGCCCGCGCCCCTGTTTGAAGTTCCGACTGGATTTACCCGGACCGTGCTTTTTGCCCACCAGGAACTGGATGCCATGACCAAACCGGACCGGGTACGTGCCTGCTACCTGCACGCCTGCCTGCAATATGTGCAGAGAAAGGTTATGACCAACAAGTCGCTGCGGGAACGTTTTGGAATCGACGATTCACGGAGCGCCTTAGTGATTATCTATAAATAAATTGCTAGCAAATTTTTATCGCAACGTTATTGTTTCGTTGGAAATCATTCAACGGAGGCAACAATGGCACGCATCAAAACTTGGGAAATTTCGGATGCATTCTGGGGAATCGTTGAACCGTTGATCCCCACAGATCCGCGCGAAGCTGGAAAGCAATATGCCCGTAAGCCGGGCGGGGGCAGAAAACCAAAATACTCGAATCGACTTTTTTTCTCCGCAATAGTGTACGTCCTGCGGACAGGTATTATTTGGAACGCCTTGCCGCGAGAGAAATTCGAAGGCGTCAGCTCTGCGATGGTTCATCGAAAATTTCAGCAATGGGCCAGGGCTGGAGTGTTTCGGAGCATATGGCAACGTGGCTTGGCTGAGTACGATGCCATGGAAGGCATAGCTTGGCTCTGGGAGTCTGCTGACGGCTCCAACATCGAAGCACCACTTGCGCAAGAATCCATCGGCCCCAACCCGACGGATCGGGGAAAAAAATGGAACAAAACGACATTTGCTGGTCGACGAGAATGGCGTCCCCTTGTCACTCGTCGTCAGCGGGGCCAATCGGCATGATAGCGTCTCGCTCGACGTTCTGCTGAAAAACAGAGTAGTTGCACCTAAAGACAACGATATTCTACAAAATCTCTGTCTTGATGCTGCGTATGTAGGCAAGGAAGACACCGTGCACTCCAACGGATTCATCCCGCACATCCGACCAAGGGGCGAGGAGAAACAATTGATCGAAAAGGATCCTTCGTTCAAGGCGCGGAGGTGGGTCGTCGAGTTGGCACATTCATGGTTCACCCGATTTCGCAAATTGATACCGCGATACGAGAAAACCGATCTCTCATATATCGCGCTCAATACGTTGGCAGCCGCCATGATTGTTCTGAACAAGGTTATGGTTATTTATAGATAACCTCTTAGTAAGCCGCATAATCAATGCCACCATTGAGGCTGGTCTTGTCCGAAAAATCAGTCTTTCAGAATCGCGTCGAGATTCAGCCTACGTGCCATTTTGGAGCCAGGGCCGGGAATTGTAGGGAAGTTGGAGGGCGTATTTTCGTCCATTTTCGCCGAACGGCTTTTAAACGACGACACGGAGCAACGAAATACTCTCGATTGTGGCAAACGATTTAAATGCAACCAGATGTGGTACCACTGGTCCTCATCGGCTTTTATCGTCCATTTTCGTCCGCACCTGAAAGCTGAACGATGCCCCAAACATCCAATCCCGGTCAATGAACCGATATATCGAGAGTAATCAAGAGAGAGGGCAATGAAGCAAACCGATATCAGCGAAAAGGGGTTGGAGTCCCTGATCGTCGCCTCCCTGGTGACCGACGCCGGGTATGTGCAGGGCGACCCGAAGGACTACGACCGCGAACACGCCGTTGACCTGGTCCAGCTGCTCAACTTCCTCGCCACCACCCAGCCGGAAACCTTTGCCCAACTGGATATTGACCAAGAAGGGCCGAAGCGAACTCAGTTCCTTCACCGGTTACAGGGCGAGATCGCCAAACGCGGGGTTATCGAGGTGCTACGCGGCGGCATCAAGCATGGCCCGGCCACTATCGATTTCTTTTACGGCACTCCCAGCCCCGGCAATGCCAAGGCGGCGGAACGGTTCGAGGCCAACATCTTTAGCGTTACCCGCCAGCTTCGCTACAGCCGCAACGAAACTCTGCTGTCCCTTGACCTAGCCATCTTCATCAACGGCCTGCCCGTGGCCACCTTTGACCTGAAGAACAAACTCACCAAGCAGACCGTGGCCGACGCGGTCGAACAGTACAAGCGCGACCGCGATCCCAAGGAGCTGCTCTTCCAGTTCGGCCGCTGCATGGTCCATTTTGCCGTGGACGACCATGAGGTGCGGATGTGCACCCATCTCAAGGGCAAGCAATCCTGGTT
Organism: uncultured Desulfobulbus sp.; assembly: GCA_964639845.1. Classification (GTDB taxonomy): domain Bacteria; phylum Desulfobacterota; class Desulfobulbia; order Desulfobulbales; family Desulfobulbaceae; genus Desulfobulbus. The sequence continues at coordinate 3,987 of CAZXHS010000010.1, forward strand.
TCTCCCCTTCAACAAGGGCTACAACGACGGCGCCGGCAACCCACCCAACCCCCATGGCCTGTCCACCGATTACCTGTGGAAGGAGATCCTCACCAAGGAGCGACTGACCGACATCCTGGAAAACTATGCCCAGGTGGTGGAGGAGAAGGACGAAAAAACGGGCAGGAAAAAACGGAAACAGGTCTTTCCCCGTTACCACCAGTTGCAGGTGGTGCGGCTGCTGCTGGCAAACGCCGCTGCCCAGGGTTTCGGCAGGCGGTATCTGATTCAGCATTCCGCCGGCAGCGGCAAGAGCAACTCCATTGCCTGGCTGGCGCATCAATTGATCAGTCTGCGCCGAGAAGGCCGTGACCTGTACGATTCCATTATTGTGGTCACTGACCGGCGCATCCTGGACAAGCAGATCCGCGACACCATCAAACAGTTCGCCCAGGTCTCGGCCACGGTCGGCCACGCTGAACGTTCGGGCGACCTGCGCGATTATCTCAAGGCAGGCAAGAAAATCATCATCACCACGGTGCAGAAGTTTCCGGTCATTCTCGATGAGATCGGCAACGAGCATCGCGGCAACAGCTTTGCCATTCTCATCGACGAGGCCCATTCCAGCCAGGGTGGCCGCAACGCCGCCAAAATGAACATGGCCTTGGGCAACTCCGGGGAGGATGAGGAGGAAACGGTCGAGGACAAGATCAACACCATCATGGAAGGCCGGAAAATGCTGACCAACGCCAGCTATTTTGCCTTCACCGCCACGCCCAAGAACAAGACCCTGGAAATCTTCGGCGAACCGGACCCGCAGCCCGACGGCACGGTGCAGCACCACCCCTTTCACAGCTATTCGATGAAGCAGGCCATCGAGGAAGGATTCATCCTTGATGTGCTCAAACACTATACCCCGGTGGGGAGCTATTACCGTTTGGCCAAGACCGTGACCGACGATCCGTTCTTTGACGCCAACAAGGCGCGGAAAAAGCTCCGGCGTTACGTGGAATCACACGAGCATGCCATCCGGGAGAAGGCCGAGATCATGGTGGATCATTTCCACGAGCAGGTGCTCGGCCAGCGAAAGATCGACGGCAAGGCGCGAGCCATGATCATCACCGGCGGCATCGAGCGGGCCATCCAGTATTTCCACGCGGTCAAGGCTTATCTCAAGGAGCGCAAAAGCCTCTATCTGCCCATCGTCGCCTTCTCCGGCGAACATGAATACGGCGGGGCTAAGGTGACCGAGGCCACCTTGAACGGGTTCCCGAGCAGCCGGATTACGGACAACATCCAACAGGACCCGTACCGTTTTCTAATCGTGGCCGACAAATTCCAGACCGGCTACGACGAGCCGCTTCTGCACACCATGTATGTGGACAAGAAGCTCTCCAGCATCAAGGCGGTGCAGACCCTTTCCCGGCTCAACCGCGCACGGCCGCAGAAGTACGACACCTTTGTGCTCGATTTCTTCAACGACTCGGACACCATCCAGAAATCGTTCGAGCCCTATTACCGCACCACCATCCTCAGCAACGAGACCGACCCGAACAAGCTGCATGATCTTCAGGCCGCCCTGGAGGGCTACCAGGTCTATTCCCAGGAACAGATCGATGAACTGGTGGCCCGATACCTGAGCGGGGCGGATCGCGACCAATTGGACCCGATCCTCGATGCCTGCGTGGCAAGCTATACCGCTGATCTGGATGAAGACGGCCAGGTCGATTTCAAGGGAAAGGCCAAGGCATTTGGCCGCACCTATGGATTTCTTGCCTCGATTTTGCCGTATTCCAATGCCAGTTGGGAAAAACTGTCCATCTTTCTCAATTTCCTGGTACCCAAACTGCCGGCGCCCAAGGAGGAAGACCTCTCGCAAGGTATCCTCGACGCCATCGACATGGACAGCTACCGGGTTGAAAAGCTGACCACCAGGAACATCGGCCTGGCCGACAAGGACGGTGCACTGGACCCGTTTACCAGTGGTGGCGGTGGCCGCAAACCCGAAGCGGACATGGAGCAGCTCAGCAGCATTCTTCAGGCCTTCAACGACCAGTTCGGCAATATCGAATGGAAAGACGGCGACAAGATCCGCAAGGTCATTGCCGAAGAAATCCCCAGCAAGGTCGGCGCCGACACCGCCTACCAGAACGCGATGAAAAACTCGGACAAGCAAAACGCCCGCATCGAACACGACCGGGCCTTACAGCGGGTGATGATCGAATTGCTGTCCGATCACACCGAATTGTTCAAGCTGTTTAGTGATAATCCATCTTTTAAGAAGTGGTTGGGCGATACGATATTTGGAGTGACGTACCAATCGGCTGGGAGGAGTGGTGTCTCAAACGAAGTCAGATGACAGGCGCCCATCTCACTTCGCTCAAGCCAAGGAGGGTGAATGAATCAACAGACGCAGTCATCACCAAGGGAACATCATTTCTACGTTGCAATCTCCAAGTTCCTCTTCCACCACCCGGAGTATGGCATTGTTTCCGTTGATGACCCCATAAAGATCAAGGATGCGGGCCGGTACGGGCTTACCCCTCTTATCCTCTATGGGGTAACCGTTGTCGGCCTGCCCATCCGGTGGATGACCTTTACCCCAGTCGATCAGCCCAGGGCTTTCCTGGAGGTTCTTCTGGAGGCCTGGCATAACGCCGAGGGCTTGCGTGGCAGCCCAGACATCCTACGGGTCAACCGCCACCTCGCCTATGCCAACCCGGAATTGGTACGAGAAATGGCAAAAATCGGAGTCCAGGTCGAGGTCGCCGATGCCAAGGAAAAATCTCTTCCAGCTTCCCAGCGCTCAGCTCAAGACTCCAGCCGGTGGCTATTGAGGAAGCACGACGGCAAGGACCGGTCTTTTTCCGGGTCCATCCAGGCCCTTTGCCGAGACGCTCAGGATGACCACGATTTTCATGTCAGAGGGGGGCTCAGAGGCGTGAACAACCGTGAGGTGGAAGACAAAATTCAGCAGTGGCTCGCCTTGCCAGCGCAAATACCGGCGCCAACTGTGACCAATGGACTCGACTGGGCGCCCGGCCCATGGCTATCCTCCTGGGAGGCCTCCCTTCCACCCCCTCAGCCTCGTTATTTCAGCCATGACGGATTTAATGGCAGGACCTGTCTGGTAACAGGAGATATGGCGTCAGAGGCTCTTATTGAGGATGATGGTTTCTGGGCCGACAGTGTCTATGACAATGCCTCCGAAATCGCCAAGAATCTCGTGGCCTGCTGGCCCAATCCACCCGCAGAGATTGCCAAGTGTGTCGGGATCACTCTGCGGGAACTTCAATGGTTCATTTCGGGAAAGGCTCCCCTTGACCGCCAAGCGCGTTTCGCCTTAGAAACCTTGCTCGGTATCGAATACGACGAAATCATTGCCAGATATGTAGAGGCCGGCCCTTATGTCCTGGTAGCCCGCAAACCACTGGCCCTCAAGGAAATCTATGACGGTATTTCAGACGGTGGAAATGCAGAGCCCTGTGAGATTCTCCCTCGCCAGGGAGCCGCAGACCCAAGTTGGCGATACGTGTTGATCAATACGTATGGAGAACCCCCGAGCGTTGTGATGGCACCTCGCGGAGCAAAAATCACGGAGCGCCTTCCGGACTTGCTTATGAATTATGCCGGTATCACACCTGTCTCTCCAGAATTCTACCGGGATGTCGTTTCTACCTGCGCCCGGGCCTGCCGTGAACCTGCTGCCAACATCCGGGAGATGAAAGCCTTTGCGAAACGCTACCAAGCGTACTGGGTAGATTGCGCTTGGCAGCCGGAGTGAATTTTTCTGGTTGAGCCGTAGCGCGGAGATTGAGAACAGTGGAAACGATAGATACGCCATTCGGGCAGAAAAAATTGGGTCGGAAATACATCAAGAGCTTCGCCAGCGGTATCGCCCATATGTTTGCCTGTTCGGCCCAGCATTATGCCTGGCTGGCGTATCAGCACCGGTTGCCGACGGTGACAATTGACCTCCTTGAACTGCAAATCGGACCCGCTGAATTCGACATTGAAAGAAACCGTGTTCTTGCCGGGATGTGCCAGAAATCGCTCCTCCGAAACGCTGGGCTACTGGCACCGCCCGGCGCTGTTGTTTCGGCGGTTCTCTCTGCCCACTTCGGAATTGATGACTATTCGGAGGACGGTCGATTTGCCACAATTGGCAATTCCGTGTTCACCGTGGTCCTGACCGATGATCGAGGTAAGGATTGGCGTATTGATCTCGAAGAAGGGAGACTTCTCATTGATGATTAGCTGATTCAATGCTTGTCGATTTTTCAAGAACACGGATGCTGTCTTTTCTTTCTTCGTTTCTTCAAACACGCTGTTTCTTCCTTTTTGGCCGAAGGCCCTGTTTCTTGCCTTTCTTGACCCGTTAAGACGGAAACAAAAAACGGCTGCCCAACCGTTATGGTCAGTGCAGCCGTTGGCGTTGCCGGGGTTTCTTCGTTTCTTGAGCTTTGTTATCTATGCTGCCACTGGCAGCGTTTCCTCCTGGACATTAACAATCCCGGCCTTGTCGAGGACAAAGTCGGTGGCTTGCTGGGCCTTGGCAGCGGCGGTGAAGATGGCCTTGCTGTCGCCCTGGAAGATTTGCAGCCAGTGGTGGATATACTCCGGATGGCGCATGTTCTCAAAGGGGATGCCGGTGTGTGCACCAAGGAAGGCAGCGCCGATCTCGGCTACCAGTTCCTCGAAGGCATAGCCGAGATCACCGAACCGGGTGCCGAACACCCGGTTCAGCCGGCTGGGATGCCCTGACCAGTGGCAAATTTCGTGATAACCAGTTGAAAAATAGAAGTCATCATGCTCGAAGCTGGACCGATGGGGCAGGAGCACCATATCCGGACCCGGCAGATAGCAGGCCTTGTTGCCGCCATGCTTCAGGTTCGACAGGGCCAGGATCTGCTCCGCCAGCTCGTTGCGTTCATTCTCATCCGACGCCTCTTCTTCGACCAGTAGCGGCAGGTCCAATCCCTCGCACTGCTCCACGTTGAACACCGTGTAGCTGCGGGCAAAGGGGACCAGCTTCCGCTCCTGTTCGTCATCGGTCAACGTATCAGGCTCTGCATCGCCGTCCCGATCTCTTGTGGGCAGGAACTTCCAGAAAACAATGGACGCCCCTTTCTCACCCTTGCGTACATGGCCGCCCAACTGCTCGGCATTGCGGAAGGTGAGCCAGCGGGGATCGACATGGCCACGGGCCAGGGCCACCAGGTTGAGCAACAGCACATTCATCCCCCGGTAGGGCCGGTTGGTGAGCGCATTGCGGAACGGACCGTAATGAACCGTTTGCCAAGGCTTGGCCCAGGGATTGACGCCGTCTTCCAGGGCGGTGATGATCTTGGTGGTGATTTCTTCGTAGATAGATAGTTTTTGATTATTCATAGTCTCGCTCCTTGAGTACAGGAGACGCCCCCATTGGGTCGTCCTCAATGGGTGTCAGGCGCTGTGATGGCCGGTTTCAGCAAGAGAGACGACCTCGTCACCCACGATCAGATGATCGAGGACCCGAACGTCGATCACCTTGAGGATCTCGGTCAGGGTGCGGGTGAGTTCCAGATCTTCCTTGCTGGGCTGGATACCGCCGGAGGGGTGGTTATGGGCAATGATGACCGACGCTGCGTTGAGCGCCAGGGCCTCCTTGACCACCTCGCGGGGATGGACCGAGTTGCGGTTGATCGAGCCCCGGAACATCTCCCGCCAAGCCAGCACCTGATGCCGGCTGTCGAGAAACAGGCAACCGAACACCTCATGCTCCAGGCCGGTGAGCTTGAGCCCGATGGCCTCCTTGGCGGAGGTGGGCGATAAGATCGCGGCCCCACGCCGGAACTGATAACCGCTTAACCTGCGGGCTTCGGAGAGAATGGTTTCCTTGGGTGCGGGCTGATAGACGCCGCAGAGATCTTTGATGTAGAGCATGTGTGCCTCCTATGGACGAGGCACAACAGCCCATCGGGGCAGTGTGCCCCGTCAGGGATTGGTTTGAGTTCGACTAGCCTCAAGCAGCCTGGCGTACCTCGGCCAAAACGAAATGGCCAAGGTGGGGCGGCTTGTAGAGACGAATGGGTTTCTGGTTGATCTCGCCATGACCTTGCCGGTCATAGCTGCCGATCCTGCGATCCTGCCAATAGATCACCCCGGCTTGCAGCCGGAAGCGGTTGCCGTCCACATAGGCCACCGCCGTGTTGCCCCGGAGATAAACCCGCCCCCTGATCACCAACTCGTGGCGGACCAGGGCGGTTTGCCCGTCGGGGGAACTGATGGTGGTCGTGGTGGTGACCCGGGTTTCCTCGGTGGTGGTGACGCTTTCGGTCTCATCGAGATCGAGCACCGAGGCCAACTCTCGCTGGCGGTACCGGCTCCAGGCAGTGGTGACATCCTCTACCGGCTGCTGGCCGGTGAGGGCCTTGGCCAGCTCGTACATCATGCTGTTCTCCGATTCGGAGAGGGCGGCCAAGCCTTGACCCGAGAGTTCGCCCTCAACTGCAAGCGAGGTCTCCATCTTCTGGGCCATGAGGCTGAGCGCCTTATCCTGCATGGTTTCGGCATAGGCCAGGTAGAAGACCCGGACCGGCAGGTTCTGACCAATCCGCCAACTACGGCGGCTGGCCTGCCTGAGGGTGAACACCGAATAGCCGCACTGAAAAAAGACGATAGTCGGGAAGTCGAGCAGATCCAGACCGGTCTTGACCAGGTTGGGGTTGCAGAGCAGACAGTCGTACTGACCGGTGGCGAGATTTTCCTTCAACCAGTCTTCCCGCTGTTCCGGTTTGACCGCCTGACCCCTGAGCACCAAAGGGGCAAAGCCATGATGATGCAGCTTCTCCACCAGGGTGGGTACCAGATCGCGGGTACCGGTGTGTTCGAGAAAGAGAGCCACCTTGCGGCCCTGTTTGCGTTCGGTTGCCAGGATCTCCAACAGCCGCTTTTCCTTGGCCAGGAGGTTGATCTCCAGGGCCGGAGCCGAGGCGATCAGTTCCTCCACGCCGCCGCGTTCGAGATAGACCCGTTCGCCGAAGCGGCAACCATCCGGATAGGCCAACAGGCTTTGCAGCATCTTGCCCAACAGCCGCATGTCCCCACAGGCGAGAGCCTTGCGGGTGGCAGCGACCAGGGTGTTGGAGAGTTCGAAATAAGGGGTTTGCAGTGCGTCATCCATCGGGGTGGTGACGATGATTTCTTCGTAGTCGGGCAGGGCCTGGCTGACATCGTTCAACCGGACAAAGGCGGAACGCTCCAAGAGCAGATCCGGCAGCAGCAAGGGGGAAATCCCCGGTGCCTCCTTGATCCGGGCCTTACCGGTCTTGCGGCCAATACTGGCCTGATTCCAGTCCGGGCCCAGATCGTCGGCTTTGTAAGTGCGCTCCACCACCCCGTAGCGTTCGGCAAAACCGAGGGTGCGGCCGTATTCAAAACCGGCCTGCACCATCTGCCGGGGAAACATCCGCCAGAGGAGGTAGAACAAATCACGCGCAAACCCACCCATAAGGGTGCCGGTCAGCGCCAGCACTTTGCGGGAACGGGCGATCAGGCAGGACATGGCCTGGCCCTGGGCGGTGCCGCCTCCCTTGAGTTCGTGGACCTCGTCGAGGATGACCAGATCAAAAAAACCCTTGGGCAGATTGCGTTTGATGAACTCTGCCTTGGCATAACGCCGGTTGCGCCCACCATCGGCCGACCACATCCGGGCCTGGCAATGTTCGCAGACCGGGGCCTGGTCGCTCAGATGCACAAAGACCTGAGCGCCGCAGTCCGGGCAGCAGGTTGCCCCTTGCCGGACCATGAGGCCGGGCTTGCGCTGGTAATGCAGCTTGGCCCGCTCCTTGCCCAGCACCCAGATCTCGGTGCCCCGTGGTTTTTGAGGTTTTCGTTTATGTTCAAGCAACAGGGTCATATCCCGGCCGTTGAGGTTGATGCAGGTGCAGCCGGGCAGGGTTGCTTCCGCCTCCCGGATCCACTTGCGCACCAGATGACCGGGGCATTGAATGAGGATCCGTTTGGCCGGCTTGGGATCGAGCGCGGCCACGGCCAGGCTCATGATCGTCTTGCCCGCTCCCATCTCGCCCACCAGGAAGGCGCCTTTGTGGTCCTCCTTGTAGAGCGTTCGGGCAATGGGCAGGATGCCGCAGCGGATCTGGGCCTCAAACGGGGTGCGCTTGAGCTGGACCAGTTGTTCGCGGGCCTGCGCATCCCAGTGATCCTCCGCCTTGGGCTGATAGACCGGGTGCATGGTGGTGATGACCTGGGACTTGAGCACTTCGCCCCACTGATCGAGAAATTCGCTTAAAGAGATGTCCATCGTCTGTCCTCCATGGGGAAGGCAGACGATCCCCTTCAGGGGAACGAATGCCTCCCCTGATCGGGTTGTTGTGAGTTCGTTTAACCGAGATAGCCGAGCCGGATCCCTTCCAGTATCCGCTCCTCCAATGCCTCCTCCTGCCAACTGATCTTCCAGGCCTGCCGCAGGTGCGGATTGCCGAAGGAGTAGAGCCGCTCCGGTTGCAGGACCTCGTCCCATAACCAGTCGCGCCACTCAGATTTCAGCGGCATGGTGGCGCTGTTGTCCAAACGATGATAGGCCTGCTGCTTGACCGCAGCCATGTCCTCGCCAAAGACGATGACCGAGCAGGCGGTCTCGGTGTGCTGGGCCTTGCGTTCGAACTGCTCGGCGCTGATCAGCACCTTATTGACCACATCGCCGATCTTCCGTGCCCGGATGGAGCGAATGGGACCCGGAGTGCGACCCAACTCCAGGGGAGTGGGCTCGATCCCGGAGATACGGCTGAAGCCGCCGTTGTAGAAGTGGGCCGAGGTGGCCTGGATCTGGGCCGGGCTACCGACCAGACTGAGCAGATAAGCCCGCGCCTGATCCGCCTCGATGCTGGCGATGAGACCGTCACAGTAGGTGACAAAGCCGTTGCTGCGGATGGTGAGATAGTCGTGCATGATGCCTCCTGAAAATAGAGGGAGACATCCCCACCGGGGAAGACTCCCCCCATGGGTTGGTGTGGATATTTTTTGAAAAAGTTCAGCGAATGATCAGCATTTCGGCCTTGGCCATGTCGATAGCCTTGACCGTGGGCTGGTACAGGTCGCGGGTGGTGACCATGGTGTCGCTGCTGTTGTTCTCGGCAATGGAGTGGATTTTTTCCGTCTTGTGGACCACGCCTTTGATCACCAGTCGGTGGCCGTCCATCTCGATCTCGCCGTTCATGTAACCGCCGGCGAGCATCAGGGCCAGATGGCCGTTCTTCAACGGTGCCAAGGGCCGGATGGAGTGGCACTGTCCGGGCGCCAGATCGTGGGTGAGCAGATCCTCCAGCAGCCCGCTTTTGCGGACCAGGGGGATGGCTTCTCGTGGATCGATCCGGCTGCACGTGAAGGTGCAGGCATGCTTGGGCGCAGGTATTGTCAGCCGTTCCGTACAGATGGCCAACTGCGGAGCCGTGGCCAGAAAGATCTCCGGTGCCATGCCGGCGATGCAGTTCAGCTCCTGCTCCACTTGCGCTGCCTTGGCCTTGGTTGTCAGCGAGCGTTTCCGCCCCAACACCAGGCACTGGTGGAAGGTGTTAAACTCTTCTTCCGGGAAGGCGTAGACCTGAAGGTCCGAGAAATGCCGGGCCAGGGCCGGTGCGCAGGCAGCCAGTACCGTGTAGGGGACAACCAGCACCAGCCAGCCGTCCTTGTGCAGGGTTTCCTGGAAACGTCGGAGAAAAAGTGCTTCCAGCCGCTGGGCCTGGGCCTCCGGCTCCAGACTGTAGTCATAGGGTGGATTGAGATAGAGCAGGCCAAAGGCGCCGGGCGAGATCCGCATCTCCACCAGGGCATCGCCCCAGAGGAGATGGTGGATGCGTTGCCGTGCCTCGGTGGCCCGATCATGATCGAGTTCAATGCCGTAGGTGATGGCGCAGGTTCCTTCCGCCAGTGCGGCAAGGGTTTGCCCTTCGCCGCAGCAGGGGTCGAGGATACGGGCGCCTTCTTCAATATCGAGCAGTTGTTTGAGTTGGCCACGGACGCTCTCCGGTGTCGGATAAAAGCCGGCCTTGGCCTGTGAACCCAGTCGTGCCATGGTGTTCTCCTGTGGTGGTGTGTTCAGGGCTTTCTCGTGTGTTCGGTTTCGACCAGGAAATGCATCTGGGCTGTTTGCCCGAGCATAAAGCCATCCTGACCCTCTGTTTGGGCCAGGTGCAACAAGTCGGTCAACAGATCGATGATTCCGGTTTCGAGTGTATCCAGTGGTTCGCCCTTGCTCAGGCAATACTGATCAAGCGCCTGCCGGGCGGATTCGGTGCGTCGTGTCATGGTTGTTCTCCCTGGTTGCCATGGATTTCCAGTTGTTGCCAATCGGGGAAGATGCTTTCCAGCATGACGCGAGCCGCAGCGGCTGGACCGGTGGAAGTCACCAGATCCCGCAGAGCGACAAACAGGGCTGGGGCGGCCTGGAGCAGTCGGATGTTGCCGGCATCATGCCGTGCCACCAGCAGACTGCGCCGGTCGCCTTCCTCAATGGAGATGTCATACCCCTGATCGCACCATGTCTGTTGCTCACGGCGGGCCTCACGGATGACATATCCACCCTCGGTGTCCGGATGGGATTCGATGGTCCAAGGAAAAGGGGTGCAGAACGATGGTTCTGGCTGTGGGAGTTCCTGTTGATTGCGTTCGTGGTGCATGTGGTTCTCCTGATGGTCGGAATAGAGAGAGGGCCTGAACCCCGCGAAACGGGACTCAGGCTTGGGAAGTTGGTTGTTGCGGCAATCAGAACGGCACGTCGTCTGAGGGCGGTGGCTCCTGACCGTCTTCCGGCGGGACCGGAATATCGGTTCGTTCGCCGCCGCCCAGCATCTTCATCTCACGGGCAATGATCTCCGTGGTGAAGCGGGTGACACCTTCCGCGTCCTGCCATTTGCGGGTCTGCAAACGGCCCTCCAGGTAGACTCGGGAGCCTTTCGAGAGGTACTCGGAGCAGATCTCAGCCAGGCGGCCAAAGGCAACGATGCGGTGCCATTCGGTCGATTCCTGCGGTTTGCCTTCGTTATCCTTCCACCGTTCGGTGGTGGCGATACGGAAGGTGGCCACGGCGACCTGGGTCTTGGTGTAGCGGGTGTCAACGTCTGCGCCTAAATTGCCGATGAGCATGGTCTTGTTCAACATGATGGTTCTCCTTGAGAAATGAGAGGATTGCTCTCCCCACCAAGGGGAGAGATGTGGGATCGATGTGGATGGAAGGCCTGGGTTCAGGCGGCTTTCTTGATCTCCAGGAAGGCGTAGGAGCTGCTCTTCTGGAAATCATTGAGCGAGTGGCCGTAGCCTTGGAGGAACTGGTTGAGTTGGTCCGTATCCAGTGACTTCCTGGTGCGAACCGCCTTGCGCAGCAGATGGCCGAAGGCCTTGAGCGGACCGCGTTGGGCCACGATGGCCAGCAGGTTGCTCTTGCGAAAACTGACCTCAGCATCCAGGTCCTTTTGCTGGTGTTGCAGCTCCAGCAGGATCTCGACACTCTCGGTCAGCTCACGCACTTCCTCGGCCTCGAACTTGGGGCAATCCATGAGGAAGGGGCAGTAACCGCAAAGCGGTCCCACCTCCATGGAAGGTGTGGCTAGATCGCCGGCACTGTAGGCTTGGTATTGGTTCCAGATGGTGGCGGCTCGGTCGATCAGGCCGTGATAGATGATGTCCTGGGGTGTGTAGCCGCCAAAGAGTCGCATTCCCTGATCACCGAAGTTGACCGCCAGGATGGCGCCTTTCTCCACGGTGTAGTCGGGGAAGCTGTCGGCCAGTAGTCCCATTTGCAGATAGAGTTGGGTCTCCCAGGCACCGTAGGGGTGTTCCGGGATATTCTCCGGCGCTTTCACTTCCAGGACCGCCATGGTCTTACGTGCTTCCGAGATGAAGACAAAATCGAGATGGGCCATGACCGGGACAGCGCCCGCATAGCGAACTTCGGTTTGCCTCTGGAAGTTGCTGAACCCGGCAATCATGAAGGCGGCGGCAACCACTTCCTCGGCCATGTGACCGCGTCGCTGCCGCAGCAGGGTGACCAGATCGACCTCTGGCGTATGGAGTTTTCTGAGAATGGTCTTCCGTGGGCAGGAGCCGCTGTCGGAAGCCCCGAGATAGGTGCTCCGATCACCGAGCGTTGCCTCGGTCTGTTGGGTGGCAAGCTGTTGGAGAGCGGCCTGCAGGGTGAGCATTAGCTGGTCTGACATGGTGGTATCCTCCTGAAAAAATGAGGGAGGATACACGGATTCCCGCCGAGGGAATGGTATCACTCCCCCTTTGGTTGGGTTGGGTTGAGTAGGGTTGAGCTGGTTAAGCGGCTTGCTTCATCCAGGTTTTGCCGGTTTTATCCCATTGAAAGCCTGCGGCCTTGAGCAGTTCCTTCTTGTCAAAGAGATGGTCGCCGATGGCGATGATCACCCCTTGGCGATGCTCGAAGCTGACGCCGGCGATTTTGGGCAGGGTTGCCGAGGGATCACTCTGGTTGGCAGGTGGCTCAGCGGGTTGGCTGGTTGTGGATGCAGCGGGTTTGGTTTTCGGTTGAGGGTTGGATTGCCTTGCGGGTGGTTGCGTTCGTTGCGTTCCCTGAAGGTAGACATTCTTCAAGAGTCCCTTGTAGGCATCGCTGCCGATGGATAACAATGACATGCATTTCTGGATGGCATCAGTGATGGCCCCTTTCTGGGCATCGCCGACATTGCCTTTGACGATCTGCATCTGTCCCTTGTGCGAGCCCTTGCACAGCCAGTCACCGTCGATCTTCACAAACAATCGAACCTCGGCGACCGCCTGGGACTCAAAAATCTCCTCCTTGGTCAGTTCGTACCGCCAGTTCTCCGGACCGAGCACCTCGTTGACACTGTCAAAGACGTACTGGGGCCGAAAGCCGTACTTGATCTGACCGATCACGTTACCGCTCTTGTCGGTCATCTTGATTTCCTGAATCGCCTCGATGCCAAATGTTCGCAAGCGTTCGTTGATGGATTGGATCTGTTCCTGCAATGGTGCCATGGTGTTGCCTCCTATGAGTATGGGGGAGCAAGACGACATGGCTCCGCCGGGAGCATGACGTAACAGCTCCCGATGGATGAGCGAGGAGAGACATGTATTGAAAAATCGATAGGATCAGTCGCTCCGAAAATGCGCAGAGAGAGTGCGGGTTCGAAAAGACAGAGAAAGAGCTATCGGTTCAAAAGGGAAAATGAAAGAAGGGGGACGAATCGAACGATTCGTTTGCATGGGTGCGTGCGCAGTTCTCTCGAGTCAAAGAAAGACGTTCGCCTCTGCGATTAAACGTCTCTGGCCGGGAAAGGCAGCGCCGCGTACTACTGGAGTTCAAGAACACGAAAATCGTGTTCAGCTAAGCCCTGGAAAGGGTATCTCATAGGAAATGAGTCGGAAGTGTGGATAAATAGTAGCGCCTGTTTCGCAAAAGGCAAGCAAATTAGTCCGTTCACACGATGGCTCCATTAACTCGAACCCCGAAATGGTTCCATATGAAGGGGCGGTGACCTCGTTTCTACAAAGCCAAGACATATCAAACTGCAGAACCCCCTCAGGGAAATATCAGTTGGTAATACTATCGCAAAGCCACGTTTTCCGTGTAAATTGTAATTTAGCCAAGGCGCGTACTGTAGTGTTCGTCCAAATATTTTTGATGTTGTTCTTCGGGGATTAATTCAAGATTTTTGAGTTTACTAGCAACCGCCAATACTGTTCGTTCTAATTCGTTGGAGATATTATGAATACTTTGGCCAGAATTGTGAAGTTTTATCAATTTTGCAATTTCGTTATCCCTCCAACTGAGTCCTGATCTCGACGGCCTACCCTGCTCAATATTATCTTTAATTTTAATATCATCTTGATTGTTTTTGTAATTATTATAATCTTCATTTTTATTTTTTAACATAAATCCTGATCCATTTTTACTCTTGATAAAAGTTGAACCTGGATTTTTAATCGCGTATTCTTTAGCCTCATTTATATCTTTGAAATACATTTTCTTAGATGTTAATTAATTTTTCATCATGAAATATTTTTTGCATTAACCATATCAAAAAAAACTTTTTATATATTAATTTTAATTATGCATATCTATGAATGAATTTTTAATGGTGCATTTAAGTTTAAAAGGTGATGAATATACTCTATATTGAAAACTAACTGTATCTAACTCACCAAATTCTTTTATACTCCATTCAGAAAACTGCCGATCGTCGGTGTCGGTTCCTGCTGCACTAACAAGACCGCTTTGGTTTGTTATAATATACCTGTCGTGTAACTTTATAGATGACTTCAGGTCTTCCCAAGCAGATAAATCAATAGAATGGTGAAATCTATTTGATATATCGGAAACTGCTTTCTTCCACTTCGGAAGTGCAAATTCACTCCGGTCACCTTCCCATTTGCAATGTATTGAAATACGGCCTACATCATAGCATCAGAGAGATAGAGTTAAAGACACGCACCCACTACGCGATTAGGGCTATAAAGGAATCTGGCGAAATAAATGTGGCCCATGTGGCAAAGATGCTAGGTCTCAAATCAGGAACTTTCGCCAAACAGTTACGGGAAAATGAAGAATTTCAAAAATGCCTTGAGAAATATCAGGAAGGAAGGAAATTGCTTGCAAGGCTTAAATGAGTTTTTAGCGGTGGTTAAGCCTCTTCTTTGTTAAGGTAACTCCTTTTGCGGCAAAATGAGCTTTGGAAAACCGAAGAAATGACCTCATTACAAAGCTCCCGGCTATTGTGGGCGTTGCTCCGCTAGCGCGGCCGGGACCCGAAATCGAACCCGTTATTAAGGAGTTTATTGATTACCGGACATTCGGCCACGCCCCAAATTGCTGTTAATCCGTTATTGAAAACATGCTTAATGTTCGCTAATTTATGAACTTATTAATAAGAGCACATCAAGGCAACGATGGTTCGTTCTCGTGGCACCATGTTAATCCATTACCCCATGCATAGGCGATGAGGAAGAGAGTCATTCCAAACCACCGATTATCTCTTACCAGAACGCATTGTTGCAAAAAATGAAACCCATTACAGATGGAGACTTTTCCAGCGGTAGCCAACCGTTAGATTCTCTTTAAATACAATGTGCTGAACATCTCGGCACCCATCATTTCAGGTGAATATTATTTCAACCTTCCCCTGAAACGCCCCCTGTTTCCCCCCTCAATTTCCCCCAAAACGATGTCACACTGCAGATGCGATGTCATCACCCCTGAAAAAAGAAGAGAGACCGGTTCGAACGGTCGCCTTTTCCATTTTTATCAGGGAGATGATTACGCATGCAGTCCATCATTCTGTCTTTAGCCAGTCGATACGCTCTTTCCACAGCCGAAGTCATCCAGGAAATTGAATCTGCTTTTGCTCGCCAGCTTTCCCAGTGGTACCGGCAGGAGGTCATGGTTTTTCTCCGAGACGGTATGCAACTGGAGGTTGTGGCCTACGGCAAGAGAAACGGACTTCCTGTTCAACGCACTCTCGATCTTCCGGCTGTTCTCTCCCGCAATCAATTCAACACCATTCTCGAAAGCCACTTGGCCACGGCTGCAGTCATTAAGCAGGTCCGCCTGCTTAAAGGGTTTGAGCGGCACCTACTCTGGGGTGAGGTGGTCCGTAACCGGCCCGGCGACCATCTCTTGGTTGAAACCGAAATCGTCCCCGACGAACCAATCATCGCCACCTGTCCCATCAACCGGATCGGCCTGCATGAACGGAATGCTGGCCGCTTTCAGCCGGGCCAACGTCGAGCCTTCCATCTGCGCCGGATCGAACCAGTGCTGGTGAACGGCACCCCTCGCACCAAAGTCGTTCTTGACCGGGTCTCCAAGACCCTGACCGAGAATCTGATCCGCCATCATCTGGGCGATGCGGCTCATCGGTTCCACTTCCGCTGCCTGAAACGGTACGTCGGCCACAAGAGCATTGTCCTGGTCACGCGAAGGCTGCCGCGTGAGGTGATCATCGCTGTGGACCGGGAACTCCAGGAAAGGATCGAGGTCCGGATCGTCAAGGCCTTGCCATGAAGTCACCAGAACAGGCAGAGCCGAAGGTGCCCTGGACCCATATTGGCAAAGGCGTGCATCTTGATCATCCGCAAACGGTCATGGACCTGGGGTTTTCCGACAGCCATCGCAAGGGACACTTTTGGTGCTTCGGGACCACCCGGGTCGGCAAGACCCGGATCATGGAGCACATCATCGAGCAGGATATCTGCAAGGGGTATTCGGTGGTGGCCATCGACCCCAAGGGTGATATCGAGCTGTTTTCCAAAATCACGCAACTGGCCCATGAAACCGATCGGCTCGACGACCTGATGCTGATCACCCCGATCTTTCCTCAGTACAGTGCCATCCTTGATCCACTGTCCTCCTACTACATGCCCGAGGAACTTGTGGCCCATATTACCGCCGGGGTGGCCATTGGCCGGGAACCGTACTTTTTCGGGGTAGCCTACGAAGTCAGCCTAGTGGTGGTCCAGGCCCTCATTCTACTGGCCGAGCAGGCCGGGCATAAGCCTTCGTTCAACCTCAACGACATCAAGAACCACATCAGCCATCAGGACCTGGAACAGCTCAAGGAGAAGATCGATTATATCGACAGCCCGGAGGCCAAGCAGCTCTCCCTAGATATCCAGAAGATCCTCTCGACTCCGGCGGACTACTACTCCAAGGTGGCCAGTTCTCTGCGGGTGGCACTCACCGAGCTGACCTCGGGCAATGTCGGCAAGATCATCGGCAAAGCTGACGAGAACCGCTTCATTCAACGGTTGGAGGAAGGCAAGGGCATCATCCTCGTGGTGCAGTTGGGTTCGCTGTTGACCAAGCGGGCCGCTTATACCGCCGGCAAGGTAATCATCTCCATGATCCAGGCCTTTGTCGGCCGGGTCTATTCCTCGGGGAGGAATGTGACCCCTTCGCTGGTACTCCATATCGACGAGGCCCAGTCGGTCCTCTATCAGGGGATCGAGGACCTCTTTGCCAAGGCCGGCGGGGCTGGGGTGTTCATCCACGGCTACTGCCAGTCGATCAGCCAGTTGTATGCCGAGGTGGGCGAGGATCGGGCCAACACCATCCTCGACAACTGCAACACCAAGCTGTTCATGCGGGTGCCGGATCCCAGCACCGCCAATTACGTCTCCGAACACCTGGGGGAAGAGAAACGTTTTTCCCCCATTATTTCCCTGGGGGGCAATATCGCCATCCGCGAGACCGAGGAAGTGCGGATCAAGCCGAGCGAGATCCTCAAGATGAAACCCCGCGAACTCTTTCTCATCACCTACTCCGGCACCTACAAAGGGGTGACCGCCGAGGTCGAGAAAGGCAGGCTCAAGGTGGTCTTCCCGGATCTGGCCGGCGAGACGATCATCAAAAAACAAACCAAGAGTGGTTGATGCTGAGCATCTGGTCAACGGTCATTCTGGGGGTGGCTTTAGTGCTGGTTGGCCTTGCCGGTATACTGGTGCTGCGGGGTGAGGAGCAGGATGCCCCCTCGTTCCTGGAGCAGATGACGCTGAGTGCCCTTTCGCAGCGGTGGGTCAGGCCCAAGTCATTCACCCGGATAGAGGGGGTGAAGCATATCTCAGAGCTGGCCCACCTCTGGCGGAACGAGCAGGTCATTGCCGAAGGGATCGAGAAGTTTGAATTGGTGCAGCCACGCTCCCGCTCCTTTGCCAGCCAGTTGCGGACCTGGTCCTTTTTCAACCAGGCACCCGGGCAGCGTGCAGTCTGTTTGGAGATTGTTCGCCTGCTCGACCGTGAAGGGCAGTGCCCTTCGGTGGTCGATGTCCAGGGTGATGTGGAAGCCGCCTGGGAGCAGAATACCTATCGGATCCTGGGCAAGACCACCCTGCTCGATCATTCCCTCAACGTGGCCGAGCAGGTGGTCAAGTTGCTCTCCGACCATCAGGCCTGGCATGTGATCCCAGATACCATGGTAGCAGCCCTGGGACATGATCTGGGGAAGCTCAAATCAGCGCGGGGGGCACTTTATTCTCTGGGTGAACATCCTCTGGCCGCCGGCGCCATCATCTCTGGTATTCCTGGGTTCAAGGAACTCTCGCGCAAGGAGGACATTCTCCGGGCCATCAAGATGCACCACAAGATGCCCGAGGGTCTGCTGGGCAAGACCCTCAAGAAGGCCGACCAGCAGGCCCGGCAGCAGGAGCTAGAACGTTGGGTGGGGGAGGCGGTGCCGGAAGAAACCAAAGAATCGTACGAAGAGGTGGCGCCAGAGAGGCCACCACAACCGTCATCCCGGGAAGCGGTGCAACGGGTGCAGGCGGATATCTATGGGGAAACCATCGATCCCACGTCAAGCCGGGAAGAGATCGCACCGCCCCAGCGGATGGACATCTCCAGTTGGTTCGATGCCGCTGGCTACCTGGCCATGCTCAAGCCCTACATCAACCGGGTTGAGGGCCGGCGTTTCCTCGCCTTCTCCATGGCCGATGGCCTGGTCTATTTCCAGGCCAAGGTGCTGGAAGAGGTAGCCCGCAAACAGGCTCAAGAGGCTGGCTGTATGGAGATCGCCACCATGGCCCAGGATGATCCCACCATGCGCCAGGTGCTGTTCAGTGTTGTCCAGCACCTGCGCCAGCAGCATGAAGTCATTGCCACCCATTTGATCAAGGCCACCTATTTCGGCGGCTACTTCCTGGTGACCAGGAAGCTCTGCAAGGAGATGCGGGGATACTACACCCCCTTCCATGCCGAGGCCTTTGGTTCCATCGCCGAGATGGAACGGGCCAAGCCGGATCTGCTTCGCGACATCCTCAAAGTCAGTCCCCATACCGGCAGTGACCAGGAGAGCTGATGGCCAAGGAACGGGAAGCCAAAGGGGCAAACGACACCAATGCCCAGATCATCACCACTGATGGCGGCCGGATCTACAAGCCGGTCAACCTGCTCAGTGCCATCTCCGAGATCCAGCAGTTTTATGTGATCGAGAGCAAGGGGCAGAACATTCCGGCCGAGTTCCTCACCCTGGAGCGGACCATCGATTTCTTCAAGATCGGCCTGAAGAGCGGCTTCAACGAGGGCGTCGCCCTGGTGCTGCTGTTCCCGGTGTTCCACTTCTATCTCTTTCCCTTTGTCTTGCTCCAACTCGACTGGTTCAGCCATCTGCTCTTTGGCTGCATCCCCTATCTGCCCCTGATCATCAACACCCTGATGTGCAGCTACATCAGTCGCTACTTTGTCGGCAACATCACCCGCAAGGCGGTCAACTCCCTGCTCTCCGGCCGGGCGCTTTCCCTGCTGCTCAAGGCCTTTCTGGTCTATGTCATCTATCTGGTCCTGTTTCGCTTGAGCACTCCGGCGAACATCGGCCGTTTGGCGAGCCAGTTCGGAGCAAAGGCCCACGAAATCTACCACGGCTTCTTTGCCATCAAGCCGCACCTGTTGCCGCTGGCCACCAAGAGTAGCCTGCTCATGGTGTTGGCGGCGGTGTTTCCTTATGGATCGGTCTATCTGCTTGACTGCTGGCATCGCCACCGGATCAAGCGCAACATACAACGTATTTCTGCCTAACCAGCAATGGAGGTTCAACCATGGAACACGAAGAGAAAAAACAGCGCCCCTCTTGGCAGGAGATTGAAGAGAGGAAGATCAATCTGGTGAAGGAAAAAGGCTCCCGGGTCATGCGGGTCAACTCGCCGATTGGTTCGACCATGTTCAGTATCCTGCGGCAGTTTGACATGGCCTATGCCAATTTCAAGGGCCGGCTGGGTGAGATGGGCGGCATCACCTATGAAGAAGGGGCCGCCTTGATGGAAGAAGGGCGGGAGATCGTCATGGCCTTCTCTGATTTCACCGCACGGCTCAGTCGGAGGGTCAATTTCCGCTACTATGCCCCCAATGAAATCAAAGACTATCTGGAGTTGCTCAAAACCCAGGAGAAGAGTGAAGAGGCTTCGCGTGACACAGAGGGTGCGGTTTCGACCGATGCATGACCCATCAAGGCAATTGCACCTTGCCTTGATAGGCAAGGTCTGCTATTTCGCAACACATACAAAGATGTCGCGGGATTCCTCTTCCAATGGAGCAGCTATGAACAGAACCGAATTGATCGACAAGGTCGCCAAGGAAAGCGCCTTGAGCAAGGCCGCCGCCGAACAGGTGGTGAACAGCGTCTTTTCAGCCATCGCCGAGGCGATGAAGAGCGGGGACAAGGTAACCTTGGTGGGATTTGGCACCTTCTCTGTTACAGAGCGAGCCGCCCGTGAAGGACGCAACCCGAAATCTGGAGAAAAGATCACAATTCCAGCTAAAAAAGTTGTGAAATTTAAACTTGGTTCTAAGCTCGACGGCGTTATTCAATGCCAAGAGAATTAATTCGGTCAACGGCTTTCAATTTATGTTCATCGAGAAGATGGGTGTAGCGAAGAACCATCTGAAGGGTGCTGTGGCCCAGGATTGCAGCTAAAGTTCGAATATCGGCGCCTGCCATGAGCATATGACTGGCGGCAGTATGCCGAAGATCATGCATATGCAATGACGGTAATTGGGCTCGTGCTCGTGCTTTGTCAAAGGACGGCCGAAAACGGCTAGACGGGATGTTTTGAGCGTGTAGGCTTTTTCCTTCTCCATTGAGAAAAACAAATTCACTGCTCGGTTGAGAATTTTTCAACTTTCCCAGTATTTCCAACACGGTTTTGGTGAGGGGGACAGTTCTGGGTTCATTTTTTGTGATCAATAGAGTGAGAGCCCGGCGCTCAAAATCGATTTGATTCCACCGTAAACCAGCTGCTTCGCTTGGCCTCATTGCGGTTTGCAGGAGAACCAGAACATAGGGGTAGAGCATTTTATTACGACTAGCCTTGCATTCCTTGAGGAGCCGAATCGCTTCATCTTCTTTGAGGAATAATATTCTTCCTTTGGGAACCTTTGGCCGTTCAATGGACTTCACCGGATTATCGAGGGGAAGTTCCCACTCCTTGCATGCTTTTAGAAAAAGGTGAGACAGGAGAGCCAATTCTAGCCGCACGGCATACGCGGACACCACCTCTAAACGTTGATCTCTATATTTTGCGACAACGGATGGGGTGATATCGGGTAACAGTGTATTTCTGCCGAGTTTCTCTTTCAGAATTTTTGCAATTCTCTTTTCTCGCTCTTGCGTCGTCAATGCTTTTTGGGAGGTGACCGTTTCGATGTAACGGTCCAGCGCATCGCTAAGGGTCTTTTGAGCGCGGCGAGGATCTTTAAACCTTTGATTTTTCATATTTGATTCAATTTCAGCAGCCCAGGTCCGGGCTTCTCCTTTGGTATCAAAGGTTCTGCTGAGCGAATCAAATCCTTTTACGCGTACAGTGACCGTATAGGATGTCTTCCTTTTCCCTTTTCTTGTGAGGATTCTTGCCATTCTGCCACCCTCGTATTTGTTCCACTTTCGTTCCACTTCCTCTGTCAAAATATAGCAAGAAAGAGCACGAGAAAGCAAATAGAATGGGAAGGGTAGGAGCGGAGAAGATAAAGAAAAAGGGCTAACATCTTCATATTTTCAAGATGTTAGCCCTCGTTTTCTTTTGGTACCCGGAACGAGAATCGAACTCGTACAGCCGAAGGCCGAGGGATTTTAAGTCCCTTGCGTCTACCAGTTCCGCCATCCGGGCAAGGATGCTCTTATATACACGCCGTCGAAATCTTTGTCAAACCAAGAGATGGGAGAAGGTTTTGAAGTTACGGCATGTTAACATTGGCATTTTACGCGGCGATTGTGCTATGGTGCCGCAAACCAATTCGAGCACTTTCCACTTCCCCATGGGAGACCATGCGTAAAGTCATAATCATCGGCCTTATCTTCGTGGCCCTGCTCCTGGGCGGCACCTTCGGGTACATGCTGCTGGAGAACACCGGCTTCTGGATGGGCATGTATCTCACCATCATCACCGTATTCACCGTCGGCTATGGCGATATCGTGCCGATCCACCCTGAAGGTCGTGTTTTCACCGTCTTTCTGGTTATTACCAGCGTCAGTTTTGTCATGTACACCTTCAGCAAGATCACCGAGACCATGATCGAGGGTGAGTTGCGGGGGTTGTACAAAAGGAGGAAAATGAACAAGGAGATCGCCCGGTTGCGGGAGCATTACATCGTCTGTGGCTTTGGCCGCATCGGCAAGGAGATATGCAGGGTTCTGCAGGAACATCATCGCCCTTTTCTGGTTATCGAAAAAGACGACATTGAGCTGAAAATCATCGAGGAATTGCACTACATCTGGATGAAGGGGGATGCCTCGGATGACGACGTGTTGCAACAGGCCGGCATCGAGCGTGCCAGGGGACTGGTTTCGGTAGTTGCCTCGGATGCGGACAACCTCTACATCACCCTCACCGCCCGCGGTTTGAATCCGGAGTTGTTCATCATGGCCCGCTCCAGCGGTGGGGCAGGGGTGCAGACCAAGCTCAAGCGCGCCGGTGCCTCCAAGGTGATATCACCGTATTCCATCGGCGCCCGCCGCATGGCCCACCTCATCGTGCGCCCAACGGTGACCGACTTTATCGATCACACCATGCGCGCCGGTGATTTGGATCTGATCATGGAGGAGCTGCGGGTCAGCGCTGCCTCGCACCTCAACGGCAAGAATCTGATCGAGTCGGAAATTCGCAAGAAATACGACGTGATCGTGGTGGCGATCAAGCGTCAGGATGGCACCATGCTCTTCAATCCCAAGCCCGATTCAGTGATCATGGCCGACGATATCCTCATCGTACTCGGTGCCAGCGAGCATATCATTGGCCTTGGCAAAGAGATGTGACTGTTTGAGCAACCCACCGCAGACAGGACTCGCTCCTATCGCCCCCGGAAATAGCGGGTTGCGGCAGGAGCGGATCAACGCCTCAAATTTTTGTTTTCACATTCCCCGCACGATCTTCAACATTTCCCGCACCGCCTGATCCAGGCCCACCAGCACCGCGCGGCTGATCACCGCATGGCCGATGCTCAACTCTTCGATGAAGGGCAGGGCGGCAATGGGGTGGGTGTTGCGGTAGTCCAGTCCGTGGCCGGCATTGACGCGCAGGCCTGATTCATAAGCCAACTCCGACATCTGTTCAATCAGCGTAAATTCGCGTTCCTGGTCCTCATCCGTCTTGGCGTCGCAGTAGCGGCCGGTGTGCAGCTCGACAAAGGTGGCGCCGACATCAATGGCCGCCTGCACTTGATCCGCCTGTGGATCAATGAATAACGACACCGGAATGCCGGCCTTGCGCATCTTGTTGATGGTCTTAGTCAGCTTCTTGGCATTGCCGATCACATCCAACCCGCCCTCGGTGGTCAGTTCCTTACGCTTTTCCGGCACCAGGGTGATCATATCCGGTTTGATATCCAGGGCGATATCGACAATCTCCGGGGCGTTGGCCATCTCCAGGTTCAGTTTACTCTTCACCGTCTGCCGCAGCAGGCGCACATCGCGGTCCTGAATATGGCGGCGATCCTCGCGCAGATGCACGACAATCCCCTCGGCACCGGCCAGCTCGCAGATGCCGGCGGCCAGCACCGGGTCCGGCTCGACACCGCCACGGGCCTGGCGGATGGTGGCAATATGGTCAACATTGATGGCTAGATAGGGCATGGCCGTTCTCCTGTGGTTGTTGAGCAGCTTGAACAATTCTTTTTCAAAATCCCACATGCGCACCGCTTCTTCTTCGGAGCGTTCGTGGTCAAAGCCGATGAGATGGAGCAGGCCGTGGATGATCAGTTCGACAAGGCGGTGGTGCAGGCTGTGCCCCTGGACCTTGGCCTCACGGCGGGCGGTGTCCACGGAGATGAGGATATCGCCCAGCTCGTGTTCCGGCACTGGAAAGTCGGGCTCTCCTTCGGATGCAGGGAAGGACAACACATTGGTCGGGCCTTGTTTGTTGCGGTATTGCAGGTTGTAGGCTGCCATCTCGGCATCGTCGAGCAGTACGATATTCACTTCGGCTTTAGCAAGCTCCAGCAGATGCAGCAAGTGCTCGGTGCGCTGGTACAGTAGATGCCGGTTGAGTGGTTGTGCAGCGACGGAAGGATTGATGGTGAAGTGGATAGCCATGTTCAGATCTCGTCTCCCTGACCAGGATGGCGTGATGCCTCCTGCTGCTCATAGGCCTGGATAATCTCCTGCACCAACGGATGGCGTACAACGTCTGATTTGCTGAAGTGCCTGAAAGCGATACCCTTGATGCCGGTAAGGATCTTCTCCGCCTGGATCAGCCCGGATCTCTGCGACCCCGGTAGATCGATCTGGGTGACATCGCCGGTTATGACCGCCTGCGAATCAAAGCCGATGCGGGTAAGAAACATCTTCATCTGCTCGCGGGTGGTGTTCTGCGCCTCATCAAGAATAATGAAGGCGTTGTTCAGTGTGCGCCCGCGCATGAAGGCCAGCGGCGCCACCTCGATCACCCCGCGCTCGGTCAACTCCTGGGTGCGATCCTGGCCCATCATATCGTTGATGGCATCGGTGAGCGGCCGCAGGTACGGATCCACCTTCTGCGCCATGTCGCCGGGGAGGAAACCGAGTTTTTCCCCGGCTTCCACCGCCGGGCGGGTGAGGATGATCTTGGCCACCTGCTCCTTGGCCAGGGCCGAGACTGCCATGGCCACCGCCAGATAGGTCTTGCCGGTGCCGGCCGGGCCGATGCCGAAGACAATATCGTTTTCGCGGATGGCCTCGATGTAGAGCTTCTGATTGACCGATTTGGGTGAGATGACCCGTTTGCGCGAGGTGATGCAGACCTTGTCGAGGAAGATCTCTTCCAACTTGGCCTTGGGCGAGGATTCAAGGATCTTCACCCCAAAGGCGATATCCTGGCTGAATACCGGATAACCTTTGTGCAGCAGACCATACATCTGCTCCAGAGTGGAGGCGGCCAGCTCGACGGCATGGCCACGTCCATGAATCTGTAAGGTGTTGCCACGGGCGTTGATGGTGACGCCCGTGGCTTGTTCGATGGTATGCAGGTTGCGGTTCAGCTCACCAAAGAGCTGCTGCGCAATCTGGTTGTCGGCAAAGGACAACTCTTTGGTGGTTTCCGGGTTGAGTGCGGCCGCCTTCAATTATTTGGCTCCAGCGCTGGCCAGCGCCTCCTCCACCATCTTCTGCATGGACACCAGGGTGCGCTCACGCACCGGCTTGGTGTTGATGAACAGCGATGGCGTCGATTGAATGTCAGCAGCCTGGGCATCGGCGGCATCCTTGGCCAGCTGCATCTGCACCTCCTGGCTCTTCATATCAGCACGAAATTTCTCCATATTGAGGCCGAGGGCCTGGGCCGCATCGTCGATGGAGGTCGGCTTCCAATCGGTGATGGCAAACATGGCATCGTGCATCTCCCAAAACTTGCCCTGACGCTGGGCAGCCAGGGTGGCCAGGGCGGCCGGTTCGGCATGTTCGTGCATCGGCAGCGGTAACTGCTTGAAGATGATGCGCAATTTATCCGGGAATTTGGCCTGCAACTCGGCAATGGTCGGCTCCACTTTGCGGCACCAGGGGCATTCAAAATCGGAGAAGATCACCATGGTCACCGGTGCATCAACCTTGCCGCGCACCGGCGCACCGGTGGTATCGATCTGCTGGTTGAAGCTGATATCATAGGCGGTGAAAGTCTTGCTGGCACTGCTGCCGACAAAGAGCATCTCGCCCCGGGCGCTGATATCCATAAGATTGGTACCCGCTGGCACCGGCATCACACCCAGTTGGCGGCCATCGGGGGCCATGATGTAGACCTTGTTGTCATCGCCCAGGATAAAAACTTTTTTGTTATCAAGTGATTGGGCAATATCCATGGGCTTGGCCGGAATCGACCAGGAAACCTTTTCCGCCCAGTTGAGGTTGCCCGCCGAGCCCGACTTGGGGGCATCCTGGGCCTGGGCAGCAAGGGGAAACAGCAGCAGCGAGCAGAGAGCGAGTTTTTTCAGCATGGGAAAATCGAGTCCTGAGCAAGGAGTGGGTGTCGGATGCGTTCGCAGGCGAACGATCATGGTTAAAGCCGGGGTGCGTGTAATATCTTCCTGAAAATCCAGGATGATGGAGAGCTGTTCACTCAAACGCCCCACACTATAATGGCAGCTTGCCCAATACGCAAGCAGCAAGCAAGCGGTAATCCTGCGGCAGACCTTATCCACCATGGCGACGGTGCACGCTGGCCGGTTTGGGTTGGTCATGAGCGGTATTGGTTGGGGTCCTGGTAGTAGCCCTGGGGCAACGGACTTGATGGCGGTGATGGGGCAAAATGAGGTGATTTCACCTGATCTCATTGAAAACAGGCCATTTTGAAAAACACTACATGTTGGATTATTTCTTATTGAAGCTCTCTATATGTTGTGATATTGTGCCTGCGGTGATGCGGGCAGGCCCGCTGCCGCTTGCGCTATCCGGCTGCGCCGAAAATGCTGAGGCCCCAAGCCGTTCACGGCAGCCGACTCTTTGTGCATCTGCATCACCCGTCCCCAAGCCCCTTCCCAGAAGAAGCGAAGAAGAATTTCACCCCGAGAGGTAACCATGACCCGAAGCATCCCCCGCCAGCAGCTCACCGAAACCGCAGAGACCGTTCTTGAAAGGAGGTACTATCTGAAGGATGCCGAGGGCAAGCCGCTGGAAAACTGGGAGACCCTCTGCCGCCGGGTGAGCAATGCCGTGGCCCTGGTCGATGAGGACCAGCCGGACTACGAGGGATTGGCGGATCGCTTCTTCAACATGATCTATTACCTCGATTTTCTGCCCAATTCGCCCTGCCTGATGAATGCCGGCACCGATCTTGGCCAGTTGTCGGCCTGCTTCGTGCTGCCGGTGGACGACTCCATGGACGGCATCTTCACCTCTATCCGCAATGGCGCCCTGGTGCATAAAACCGGCGGCGGCACCGGTTATTCCTTCTCGCGCCTGCGGCCGAAAAATTCGGCGGTGCGCTCCACCCAGGGCGTGGCCTCCGGTCCCTTGAGCTTTGCTGCGGTCTTTGATGCCGCCACCGAAACCATCAAGCAGGGCGGCAAGCGGCGTGGCGCCAACATGGGGGTGCTGCGTGTCGATCATCCCGATATTCTGCAATTCATCGTCGCCAAGCAGGATCAGACCCGCTACACCAACTTCAATTTCAGCGTTGCCATCACCGATCTGTTCATGGAGGCGGTGAAAAACGATGCTGACTACGACCTGATCGATCCCTCCAATGGCCGCGTTGTCGAAACCCTGCATGCCCGCGAGGTCTTTGATAAAATCATCGATCTTGCCTGGCACAACGGCGAGCCCGGCGTGCTCTTCATCGATGCCGCCAACCGCGACAACACCACCCCGCAACTGGGCAAGTTCGAGGCCACCAACCCCTGCGGCGAGCAGTGGCTGTTGCCCTATGAGTCCTGCAACCTCGGCTCCATCAACCTCGGCCAATACGTCAAGGAGGGCAAGGTTGACTGGGAACGCCTCGGTGAAACCGCTCGTTTGGCGGTGCGCTTTTTAGATAACGTCATCGACTGCAACCGTTTTCCCATCCCAGAAATTGCCGAAATGACCCAGAAAACCCGCAAAGTCGGCCTGGGAATCATGGGCATGCACGACATGCTCATCCAGTTGCAACTGCCCTATGGCAGCGAAAAAGGGCGAGAGGCATCCGCCGAGGTGATGGCCTTTGTCCGCAAGGAGGCCGAGGCCGCCTCTGTTGCCCTGGCGGAGATGAAATCTCCCTTTCCCGCCTATGATCCCATCTTCAATAAGTATCCGGCCCGCCGCAATGCTGCCCTCACCTCGATCCAGCCCACCGGCACGGTGTCGATGATCGCCGATTGCGCCTCCGGTTGCGAGCCCTACTTTTCCATCGTCATGATTAAGAACGTCATGGACGGTGACCGCTTGCTCATGGCCAACAAGCTCTTTGAAAAGGTGGCCCGCGAAGAGGGTTTTTATTCTTCCGAGATGATGGAAAAGGTCGCCACCTCGGGCACAGTCATCGGTCATAAGGAAATCCCGGAAAAGTGGCAGGAGATTTTCCGCACCGCCCAGGATATCAGCCCGGAGAGCCACATCCGCATGCAGGGCATCCTGCAACAAAACGGCGTCGACTCCTCCATCAGCAAAACCATCAACCTGCCGTCCTCAGCCACCCGCGACGATGTGCGCACCTCCTATGTGATGGGCTATGAGCTGGGCTGCAAGGGTTTGACCGTCTACCGCGACGGCTCGCGCGATCATCAGGTGCTCAACACCATGGCTACCAGTCCGGACAAAACCGCCACCGTATCCGGCGAAGGGTTGTTTCAGAAATCAACCCTGCCCGATGTACTGAGCGCCAAGCGCTATCGCCTCAAGGATATCAACCAGGAGACCATCTACCTCATCGTCTGCTTTGATGAAAACGAGAAACCGATGGAGGTCTTTGCCAAGTTCCCCTTTGATAACCGCGTCGATCTGAAAGATAAGTCCACCATGTGGACCACCACTTGCCGCCTGGTGTCGCTGGCCCTGCGCTATCAGATCCCCATGGATGAGATCATCAAGCAGTTGGATCGCTCCTCCGGCCACATGCTTGATCTGCCGGCCCAGTTGGGCAAACTGTTGAAGTCGTTCATGGCAGCAACCCAGCATGGCTTTGCTTCGATTTGTCCGGAGTGCCAGGGGAAATTGGTGTTTGAGGAGGGGTGTGAGGTGTGTCGGGATTGCGGGTATTCTAAGTGTTCTTGATGGGAGGGGAGTTCTGTGCGACGTGGTTATTCATGCATCGATGATGCAGCCAATCTTTGTCATTAGACTATGTCTTTTTTCGGAACGGGAAAGCGAATAACGTGTTGTTTTTAATGAAATTAATAGATTGGGCTGGGGTGGTGTAAGGTGAGATGTCGGTATTATTGACTCGAGATCAGCCCATTTCTATTTTTAGATTAAAAAAGGAAAATTTTATGAAAATATTTAAAACTACATTGGTGAGAGATAATAATACACCAAATGGATTTCTATCAAGTAACCCTGTCTCGATAGATGCATTTAATGCTATTTCTTCAATACCTTGGACAAAAAATGTTAGAATTTTGAATGAAGCCGAAGATTATGCAGAAATTTCTTATGAGTGGATAAAAGATAAACCATTTCTAGACACTGCAATATATCTTTCAAGATATGGAGTATGTAAAAGGAAATGAGTCTGGTAGGTCGGGTTGAGGAACGAAACCCGACAGCAGCCGGGTAGGGTGGGCACAGTCTTATCGTGCCCACCAATAACAAGCATTCATTCATTTTTTTCTCATCTCTTGTCCCTATCCCCTCCTTTCGTCTCCCTGCGGGAGGGGCATTCTTTTCTTTGCTTGCCCAAAGAAAAGAACCAAAAGAAAGGGCAGCCGCGCCGCTGAGACGACCCCGGTCGACAGAATTTGCAAGCGGCGGGGCAAGAACTCGCTACGCTCAAACAGCTTGCCCCTTCATCCGCCAGCAAATCCCGCCGCCCGGCTAAGCGCCGATGGCAACCCGTCGTCCCCGGATGTTCTCCTGGGTTTGTATTTTGCCCTCGGCGGGATGGAACATTGCTTGTTTTGGTGGGTTTGGGTTCATCAATCGCGGGCATGGCCCGCTTCTACAGCCCCCCTGAAATACACTATGTTTGCAGCATGTTACTGCCGTAGGTTGCGGGTGAGGAACGAACCCCAACATTGCGTTTGGACGCCGAACGCTGAAGCGTGGTAACAATCCGGGCAAAAAGAGTCATCGTCGGCCGCTCCACCAGGGTGTCATTTCGACCGTGCGGAGGGATCTCCTGCTTCAACCTCAAGTGCGGTGCTCATCATATTTTCAAGCCGCCCTCCACCTTGCCCTCGTCCCATCCCTGACCAGCCAACTGTCCACAGGCAGCCGAGATATCCTCGCCGCGACTGGTGCGAATAAAGACCGTATACTCCCGATCACGCAGGATCTTTTGAAAACGCAACACCCGCTCACTGCTCGGGCTGCGATAACCGGACGCACCAGCGGCATTGACCGCTAACAGGTTGATCTTGCAGGGAACAGGCCGCAGCAGGTTGGCCAGTTGGATGGCATCCTCGTCGGAATCGTTAATGCCTGCCAACAGGGTGTACTCGAACATGATGCGTTTGCGCCGTTTTTGGCGGTAGGTGCGGCAGGCCTCGATCAAATCGGCAATGGGATAGCGTTTGTTGATGGGCATCATACTGGTGCGCACTGCATCGTTGGCGGCATGCAGGGAAACAGCCAGATTGACATCGGTGCGATCACCCAGTTCCTTCATCTGCGGCACCAACCCGCAGGTGGAGACGGTGATGCGACGGTTGGAGAAATCAAGCCCCCGTTGTTCGGTGAGAATGGAGATGGCATCGAGCAAATTATCGAAGTTGGCCAGGGGTTCGCCCATGCCCATGAAGACGATGTTGGTCGGCGTGGGTTGGCCCTGTTCCAGGCACCAGTCACGCACCGCGCATTCTTGATTGATGATCTCGGCGGTGCTGAGGTTGCGACGAAA
Source organism: uncultured Desulfobulbus sp. (assembly GCA_964639845.1). Lineage (GTDB taxonomy): Bacteria > Desulfobacterota > Desulfobulbia > Desulfobulbales > Desulfobulbaceae > Desulfobulbus. The sequence goes on from CAZXHS010000010.1 coordinate 34,422, forward strand.
GCCCATGGTGCCGGTGAGGCAAAAGGTGCAGCCCATGGCACAACCCACCTGCGAGGAGACACAAAGCGTATTGCGATCCTCCTCGGGAATCATCACTGATTCGATGATCTGGCCATCGTGCAGGCGAAAGGCGAACTTGACCGCGCCATCGCGGGAGCGCTCGATCATCGCCTCCTCAAAACGGCTCATGCAGGCGGTTTTGGCCAGGATGGCACGGAACTCCTTGGCAAGATCACTCATCTCGGCAAAGTCAGTAATGCCGGGGCGATAGATCCAGGCAAGGATCTGCCGGCCGCGAAAGGCGGGTTGTCCCAGAGATTCGACAAAACTGACCAGTTTTTCCTGGGTGAGATTTTTAAGATCGGTGCGAGGTTCTTCCTTCATCCGTTTCCTGAGGGGTTCAATGCAATTGGTTGTATATATGGACTATAGTCCGCGATAATCTTCCGGCTTGAGGGACAAATCACCGCTGAGGGCCTGGTCGATGGTGGCCAGCATGGCGGTCTGATCTTTAGGGAGGCGCCCATTGAGGGCAAAGTAGTTGGAGGCGTGGTTGGCGTGAAACTGGCAACGATGCCCATCCAAGCCGGCCAGCAAAGTGCGCAGTTCGGTAAACAAACCCCGTTGATCGGGCAGGGAGAAACGGCCCTGCTGCCACAGCCTGTACAATGGGGTGTTCGGCAACAGCATTAGGGTGAGCAGGGCGATCTGATGGGGCTGCATGCGGTTGAGTACCTCGGCGGTGGCCTGGGCGTGCTCCAGGGAAAGGGTCGCACCGGCAATACCCAGTAAGCAGGTTACCGAGCAAAAGATCCCGGCAGCACGAACACGTTGGCCTGCTTCGATCATGGCCTGACTATCCACCCCCTTGGCAATGGCCTTCAGGGTGGCATCATGACCGCTTTCCAGCCCCATATACAAACGGCTGAGGCCCAATTCCCGATACTGCGTCAACTGCTCATCGCTTTTCTGCTGCACATTCTGGCAGGTGGCATAGGAGCTGATACGGCGTACCCAGGGAAGTTGCTGACGGATAGCCAGCAGCAATTCCACCATCTGGGCGTGCGGTAGGGCCAGGGCATCGCCATCGGCCAGAAAAACGGTGCGTTGGCGACGGCAGTACTGGGCGGCAAAGTGCAGATCTGCTGCAATTTGTTGGGCCGATTTGACGTGAAAGATTTTGTCGCGGTCGCGGTAGGCCCCGCAAAAGGTGCAACGGTTGTGGGAACATCCCACCGTCACCTGCAGGATGATCGAAAAGGCCTCGCTGGGAGGGCGGATGATATCGCCTTGGTAATCCACTTAAAAGGATAAAAAAGAAAAACCCCGTTCATGGCGCACCGGAGGCGCCATGAACGGGGTAATCGGATACAATTAGCCGTTTTTCTTGGCGAAATCGTCCATGAAACTGACCAGCTTCTCCACACCTTCCTTGGGGAAGGCGTTGTAAATGGAGGCGCGGCAACCACCCACCGAGCGGTGGCCTTTAAGACCATCCAGGCCAACGGCAGTGGCCTCCTTGATGAACTGGGCCTCCAGTTCCGGAGTGGGCAGGTTGAAGGCGATATTCATCATCGAGCGGGATTCCTTCTCCGCATGGCCACGATAAAAATCGGTGGCATCAATGGCCTCGTAGACCAGGGCCGCTTTTTCGCGGTTCTTTTTCTCCATGGCCACGACGCCGCCCTGCTGCTTGAGCCAGTTCATCACCCGACCGACGCAATAGATGGAGAAACAGGGCGGGGTGTTGAACATCGAATCCTTCTCGGCGTGGGTCTTGTACTGGAGCATGGTCGGTACCTTGGCATCGACCCGGTCAAGCAGATCCTCACGAATGATGACCACGGTGACGCCGGCCGGGCCCATATTCTTCTGCGCTCCGGCAAAGATGAGGCCGAACTTGCTCACATCCACCGGCCGCGACAGGATATCCGAGGACATATCGGAAATCAGCAGCGCATCCTTGTTGGGCATGGTGGGGAACTGGGTGCCGTAGATGGTGTTGTTGGTGACAAAATACAAGTACTGGCTGTCGCTGGAGACGGTGTACTCGTCATCTCGCGGCACGCGGTTGAAGGTGGTCGGCTCGCTGGTGTAGGCAACCTCGACCTGGCCAAAGAGCTTGGCCTCCTTGATGGCCTTCTTCGACCATACGCCGGTATTGAGGTAGGTGGCTTTCTGGTCGGCCTTGAGCAGGTTCATCGGCACCATGAAAAACTGGGAAGAGGCGCCGCCTTGCAGAAAGAGTACTTTGTAGTTGGCAGGGATACCCATCAACTCGCGAATCAGTTGCTCGGTTTCATCGGCAACGGCCATGAACTCTTTGGAGCGGTGGCTCAGTTCGATGAGGCCGATGCCCTTATCTTTGAAATTAACAATATCAACCGCAGCTTCCTGCAAAACAGAATAGGGCAGGGTACCGGGGCCGGGGCTAAAATTAAAAATTCTCTCTGGCATTCCTCTCTCCTTGGTGCGGGATATAAAAAATTAAAAGGGTGGTTAACGAAGCTGTCGCAGGGCTTCATAAAGAACAATACCCGCAGCCATGGCCAGGTTGAGGCTACGGATGTGCGGGTTGCTCATGGGAATCGTCAAGCAGCGGTCACTATACAGTCTGAGAATATCTTCGGGCAAGCCTTTTGTCTCCCGGCCAAAGATCAGTGCATCGCCGGGTTGAAAGCGGGCTTCTGTATAGAATCTCGTTGTTTTGGTGGTAAGAAAATGCAGCGTGTTTTCATCCTGCTGCGCCAGATAGGCATCCAGACTTGGCCAGTGGTTGATGCGAACCTGGGGCCAATAGTCCAGACCGGCCCTTTTCAGGTGCTTGTCGTCGATCTTGAAACCAAGGGGATGGATAAGATCAAGCACGGTATCGGTGGCGCCACAGAGACGGGCGATGGAGCCGGTGTTCGGTGGAATTTCCGGCTCAACGAGCACGATATGCAAAGCTTCGACGGTCATGGGCCTTTTTGGGGGTTGCAGGGGAAAAACGATCCCGTATGTACAGAATATGGATTGATGTTGCAAATTTAAAAATACGTCTTACATTCTTTGCTCCGCTTTTCGTTGCTGCCGCGCGTTTTCGGCCACCAATGAACCTGCCGGACTTTTCGCGCATTCTCCGGTGACACAATTCAACGATCTACGCCCCACAGACCCATTTTAGCTTGCGGATAAAACCATGGCGCTCATCGTGCAAAAATTTGGTGGAACCTCGGTGGGTTCCACGGAAAAAATCAAAGCGGTTGCCCAACGGGTGATTAAAAATCATAAACTCGGCAACCGCATGGTGGTGGTGCTTTCGGCCATGTCCGGCGAGACCGATCGTCTCACCGGGTTGGCCAATGACATCCAGCGCATCCCCGACACGCGGGAGATGGACATGCTGCTTGCAACCGGCGAGCAAATCACGGTGGCGTTGTTTGCCATGGCCGTCAAAGAGGCGGGAGTGGATGCCATCTCCCTGCTCGGTGATCAGGTGGCCATCCGCACCGACAACATGCACACCAAGGCCCGCATAGAATCCGTCGATGCTGCCCTGATCAACAAATACCTCGATCAGGGCAAGATTGTTACCATCGCCGGCTTTCAGGGCGTCACCGATAACGGCGACATCACCACCCTGGGACGCGGTGGATCCGATACCACGGCGGTGGCGCTGGCAGCGGCGATGCAGGCCGATGCCTGCGAGATCTTCACCGATGTCGAGGGCGTCTATACCACCGACCCCAACATCTGCCCCCAGGCCCGCAAGATCGATTATATCTGCTACGACGAGATGCTGGAATTGGCCAGCCTGGGTGCCAAGGTCCTGGATATTCGTTCGGTGGGCCTGGCAAAGCGTCATGGTGTGCCTGTCCACGTCCGTTCTACTTTTTCTGATAATATTGGTACCTGGGTTGTTGAGGAGGAAAAAATCATGGAGTCCATGCTGGTATCCGGCATCACCTACAGCAAGAAAGAAGCTCGAATCACCATTAAAAAAGTGCCGGATCAGCCTGGAATTGCGGCAAAGATCTTTTTGCCCATCAGTGATGCCGGCATCCTGGTGGATATGATCATCCAGAATACCACCGATGGTAACCTGACGGATATGACCTTCACCGTGCCACGCGCCGACTATACCCGCGCCATGGATCTGCTGAAGAATGTGGCCCGTGAAATCAGCGCCGAAGCGGTCAGTGGCGACAAGGATATCGCCAAGGTGAGCATTGTAGGTGTCGGCATGCGCAACCATCCGGGCATCGCCTCGACCATGTTCCAGATTTTGGCCAAGGAGGGCATCAACATGATGATGGTCTCCACTTCAGAGATTAAAGTGTCCTGTATCATTGCCGAAAAATACACTGAGTTGGCTGTCCGGGCCCTGCACGATGCCTTTGCCCTGGATAAAGAGAACGTCCCCACCGAAGAAACCGAGTAATTCATGTCGCGATTTATCGAACTCTACGACACCACCCTGCGGGATGGGACCCAGGCCGAGAATTTCAACCTTTCGGTCGATGATAAAATCAAGGTTTGCCGGCAGCTTGACCGCATCGGTATTGATTTTATCGAGGGTGGCTGGCCGGGTTCCAACCCGCTGGCGGTCGAATTCTTTCAGCGCATGCAAGGTGTGGCATTGAAGCAGGCCAAGTTGGCCGCCTTTGGGTCCACCCGTCATTTTCAGAAGCAACCCGCACAGGATGCCAATCTCCAGGCCCTGCTCGCCGCCAAAACGCCGGCGGTGACCATCTTTGGCAAGAGTTGGGATATTCATGTCATCGATGCCCTGCGCATTCAGTTGGAGGATAACCTGCAAATCATCGAGGATTCGCTCGCCTATTTGCGACCGCAGGTACAGCATCTCATCTACGATGCCGAGCATTTTTTCGATGGCTTTAAAAACAATCGCGAATACTGCCTGGCCACCATTGGCAAGGCCATTGCCGGTGGAGCCGAAACCATCGTCCTCTGTGACACCAATGGTGGTACCCTGCCGCAGGAAATCCCGGCGATCATGGAGCGGGTGCGCCAGTTTGTCAGCGAGCAGGGTAGGGCGGTGAAGATCGGCATCCATTCGCACAATGATTCGGAAACCGCCGTAGCCAATGCGCTAATGGCGGTGGATCTCGGCGCCTCCCAGGTGCAGGGAACGATCAATGGCTTTGGCGAGCGCTGCGGCAATGCCAACCTCACCTCGATCATTCCGGCCCTGATCTTCAAAATGGGCTTGGAATGCAAGGTGGGCAAGCGCATCGATCAGTTGTACACCACCGCCCGCCTGGTCAACGAACTGGCCAATCTGCCCCATAACCGCTATCAGCCCTATGTTGGCGAATCCGCCTTTGCTCACAAGGGTGGTATTCATGTCAGTGCCGTGCAGCGCAACCCCATGACCTACGAGCACATCGCCCCGGAGAAGGTCGGCAATGCTCGGCGGGTGCTGATCTCCGATCAGTCGGGACGCTCCAACGTGCTGATGAAGGCACAGAAGTACGGCCTTGATCTGGGCAACGATGATCCGCGTATGCTCATGATCGTCGACGAGTTGAAGGATCTGGAAAATCGCGGCTATCAATACGAGGCGGCCGAGGCCAGTTTTGAACTGCTGATGCGCCGGGCCATGGGCCTCTCTCGCGAGTATTTCGAGCTGGAAGCCTTCCGGGTGATGAACTACAAGTACGACATGAACAAGGGCTCGCTCACCGAGGCCACCATCCGCTTGTATGTCGATGGCAGCGAGGTGCATACCGCCGCCATGGGTGAAGGTCCGGTCAACGCCCTTGACAATGCCCTGCGCAAAGCCCTGACGAGGTTTTATCCCAGCCTCGAGGATGTCGAACTTACCGATTACAAGGTACGCGTGCTCACCGGCGAGCACGGCACCGGTGCCAAGGTGCGGGTGCTGGTGGAGAGCAGGGATCTGGAGGAAAGCTGGGGCACGGTGGGCGTATCGGTGAACATCATCGAGGCCAGCTGGCAGGCCCTGGTGGAGAGCATCAACTACAAGCTGATGAAGGATGAAAAATCAGGCTCCTGAGCTTGAGCGGCAGCGATGCGGTGTTGCCAGCAAGGACAAGCGTGCGCTTGTCCTTTTTCTTTTCGGCGCGTTGATGCTGATCGATGAGCTCCCTCTGCCGCCTCAGGAGCTTTCGCAACATCACTACGCGCTGCAGCAAAGCGCAATGCCGCCGCACCTGATTCGGCTCACTGCAGAAACCCTGGTGTCTGCGCAGGCAGAGTTACTTGAACCGCTCCGGCCAATGACGAATACAATTCCGGCTCGGTACGCCCTTTTTTTGCAGCAGCCCCTGCCGATCAACCGTGCGGATAATGAAAGCCTGCAACTCTTGCCTGGGGTGGGGCCTCATCTTGCACGCGCCATCCTTCAGTACATTGCCCAGCACGGTCCACTGTCGCAAGAGCAGGAGTTGTTGCAGGTAGCCGGCATCGGTCCCAAAACACTGGAGCGGTTATCCCCCTACATTTGCCTGGAGCATGAAGGATCGCAGCCATGAGTGCACGGACTGCTCTTGCCACACCGGTGCTGGTGCTGATCGGGCCAACAGCCATTGGCAAAACCGCGCTTTCATTGCAGATTGCCACCCATTTTGGTTGTGAAATTATCTCCATGGATTCGATGCAGGTGTATCGCTTCATGGATATCGGCACTGCCAAGGCCAGCGAGGAAGAGCGGGCTCTGGTGCCGCATCATCTCATTGATATCGTTGATCCGGATGACCAGTACGACGCGGCCCGGTTTGTTGCCGATGCGCTGCGGGCCATTGTCGAGATCAGTGGGCGGGGCAGAATACCGCTCATCACCGGAGGCACCGGCCTCTATCTTGCCGCGTTGACCAAGGGATTGTTTGCCGACATTCCCATTTCCGCTGGAATCCGTGACCGGCTTCGCAGCCGCCTGGAGCGAGAGGGGCGTGAACTGCTTCACCAGGAATTGTCCACAGTGGACCCGGAGAGTGCGGCTCGCGTGCATATCAACGATACTCAGCGGCTGCTGCGCGGGCTGGAGATCTATACCGCCACCGGCATTCCCTGGTCGGAACACCTGCGTCGTCAGCAGACAAGCGCGACTCCCCGCCCATTGACGAACCTGATGCAGGTGGGGCTCAACTGTGATCGCTCCGTGCTTTATGATCGTATAAAAGAACGAACTCTTGGCATGATGAGCGACTCATTTCAACAAGAAGTTGAAGGTTTGCTCGCCCGTGGCTACGCTGCGACGTTGCCCGCCATGCAGTCCATCGGGTATCGCCACATGCTGGGCTGTATCCTGGGGCAATACGATCGCGACACAGCCACCAATGAATTGATTCGCGACACCCGTCGCTACGCCAAGCGGCAGATGACCTGGTTTGGCCGATCCCCTGATATCCGTTGGTATGATCGTGGGCAAGGCTCGCAGGTATTGACAGATGTGGAGAATTTTCTCAAATGATGAGAGCCGTTGCGCGCCACGCAGTGTTCGCGGCAAAAAGTATCAATGCTTTGGCCTCCGCCAGGCTCGACACCTCTGTTGATCAGCCCACCAAGGGTATGTACTGACCATGATACGACTGCCCTACATCTTTTCGCCCCTGGCCGACCGCCCGCAGACTCGGCAATTCGGCACGTTGGTGGCGAGGAACTTCCGCCTGCCGCCGCAGCTTGGGGAAATCATGTTTATGCGCGGCATCACCACCCTGGAGGCGGCGGAACAATTTCTTCATCCGCAGCTCTCCATGTTACCCTCGCCGCAGTCGATGAAGGGGATGCAGGCGGCGGTGGACTTGATCATTACCGCTCATGGCAAAGGCCAGCCCATGCTGATTCATGGCGATTACGATGTCGATGGCATTACTGCCACTACATTGTTGACCGCCTTTTTCCGCGAGGTGGGCATTCGCACCGCCCTTGTGATTCCCAATCGATTAGACGAGCGCTACGGTTTATCTGTGCCCTCCATTGACCGTCTTCTTTCGCAGATGGAGATGCGGAAGAGGGGAGGGGTACTGATCACGGTAGACTGCGGTATCTCTGCTTTCGAGGAGGTGCGTTACGCCAGGGAGCAGGGATTGCAGGTGATCATCACGGATCACCATGAACCGCAGGCGGGGCAGTTGCCAGAGGCCGAGGCTGTTCTTAATCCCAAGCAGGCGGACTGCTGTTTTCCCTTTGATCAACTCGCCGGAGTCGGAGTGGCCTTCTTTCTGGTGATGGCACTGCGTAAGGCCTTATCCCAGTTGGGGTTGATCGACGGTGGCCGTATTAACCTCAAAAAATATCTCGACCTGGTAGCTCTGGGGACCGTAGCCGATGTGGTGCCGCTGGTTGGCATTAACCGCATACTGGTCCGAGCCGGTTTGGAGGTGTTGTCCGCCAAACAACGACCCGGTATTTTTGCCCTTTGCGAGCGCTGTGGTATCGCCGAACGTGAGGTGCTTGCCGAGGATATCTCCTTTAAGCTGGCTCCACGCATCAATGCCTCGGGCCGGTTGGGGACACCGCTGGTCGGGGTGGATCTGCTGCTGGCAGAGTCAGCGGAGGCCGCGCAGCAACCGGCTGACACCCTTGATCAGCTCAATGAGCAGCGGAAGCAATTGGAGTTGAGCGCTCTTGAGGTGATTGAGCCCCAGTGTCGCCATCAGGTGCAGGCTGGCTGGAACGGGCTGGCAGTGTATCATCGTGGCTGCCATCCCGGCGTACTGGGTATTGTTGCTTCGCGCATCGCCGAACGCTTTGGGCGGCCGGCTATTATATTTACCGATGAGCAGGCGCAAGGGGGGATGCACCACCTCAAGGGGTCGGGGCGTTCTATCTCCGGAATTCATCTTTTTCAACTGTTACAGCACTGTACGCAATACATCACCCAATACGGCGGCCATGCCATGGCCATCGGACTGACCATTGAGCAATCGCTGCTTGGTGACTTCGCCCAACTTTTTAACCAAGAGGTGATCAATCGCTGCGCCGTAGCCCTTGAAGAAGAAAAGGGCATTGAAATCGACTTTCATATTGCTGAAAAATCACAACTTACCCGGTATTTGGCGAGATCGCTTCAGGCCTTGCAGCCCTTTGGCGAGGGGAATCCGGAGCCAACCTTCCTGCTTTCCTCGGAACGTCTTGTGCGGCCACGGCCGCTGAACGGTCATCTGCGTTTTCAGGTGCAGGCCAATGGGCATGTTTTTCCAGGTATTGGGTTTCGTTTAGCGCAACAAGACCATGATTATCAGGAGCCGCATGATTTGGTCTTTCATCTCAAACGCTCCTGGTTTCGTGGTGTGGAGCAGGATCAGGTGCAGGCGATCCATGTAGTATCATGCTGAGCTTACGGTTAAATTATTAATTAGGTTAAAAATCAACATAATATATATTATGCGACATTGTAAAAATCTTTGTTATAGCAGTATTGGCTGTAAAGAAGATCGGTCGCACCTCATTTCGTCAACCCATTGAGACATTGCCATGAATCGTGACATCTATCAGGAACCCCTGGTTTCCCGTTATACCAGCCGTGCCATGCAGGAACTCTTTTCCGAACGGTTCAAATTCACCCACTGGCGCAAATGCTGGGTGGCCTTGGCCGAGGCCCAGCATGAGCTGGGCTTATCCGCCGTAAGCGCAGAAATGGTGGCGCAACTCAAGGCCAACATCGACAACATTGACTTTGATCTGGCTGCTGCCAAAGAGCGTGAAATCCGCCACGATGTCATGGCTCACGTCTTTGCCTATGGCCAGTGCTGCCCATTGGCTGAGCCGATCATTCACCTCGGTGCCACCTCACAATTCGTGGTCTGCAACACCGATCTCTTTGTGCAAAAGCAGGCCTTGCACCTGATCAAAAAGGCTTTGGTGCAAGTCATTGCCAATCTGGCTAGTTTTTGTCGTGATCACACGGATTTGGCTACCCTGGGTTATACCCATTATCAGCCAGCACAGCCGACCACGGTCGGCAAGCGCAACACATTGTATCTCCAGGATTTATTGATGGATCTTCACTACATTGAACATCTGGAGAGCCAGATCAAGGCCCGGGGTGCCAAGGGAACGGTGGGCACGCAGGCGACCTTTGTCGAACTCTTCAACGGCGATCACGCCAAAGTCCGCGAACTTGATCGGCGTGTAAGTGCAAAGCTCGGTTTTGATCAAGCCTTTGCCGTCACCGGTCAGACCTATCCGCGCAAACTGGATATGAAAACCTCCGAGACCCTGGCGGGCATCGGTGCCTCGGCCCATAAGTTTGCCGTTGATCTGCGCCTGCTCTCCAATCTCAAGGTACAGGAAGAGCCCTTTGAAAGCAAACAGGTCGGCAGTTCCGCCATGGCCTACAAGCGTAACCCTATGCGCAGCGAGCGCATGACCGGTTTGGCCCGTAAACTGATGGGTTTGCCCGCCAATTTTGCCGCCACCGCCGCCAATCAATGGTTCGAGCGCACCCTGGATGACTCGGCTATCCGTCGCATGGACATGGCCCAGGCCTTCCTGCTCACCGATGCAGTCCTAAAGCTCTACATGAATATCAGCAGCGATATGGTTGTCTATCCGAAGCAAATCGAGAAACATTTGCGAGAGGAACTGCCCTTCATGGCCACAGAAAAAATTCTCATGGCCTGTGTGGAGCGTGGCAAGAGCCGACAGGAAATGCACGAGGTCATCCGCGAACATTCGGTGGCCGCTGGTTTCGATGTCAAGAACAAGGGGCTGGATAACAATCTGCTGGAGCGCCTGGCAAACGACCCATCCGTGCCCTTCGATGCTCAGGAGTTGGCTTTGTTAGTCGGCGATTATCAGCAATTTACCGGTCGCGCCGGCATGCAGACCACAGAATTTCTCGATGAGGAAGTCGCTCCGGTGCTCGCACGATACCAGGATCTGCTCGGCGATGTCGACGCTACCATTACTGTTTAAAGCACAACCTGCGTCCGCGCCGCCCGTTCTGGTCGAATTTTTTCTGCTCATTCGTCCGGAAAAGATTGGTTGGCTCCGTTTCATTCTCGAAGGCTACGACGGCTTGGCCATGGCATCGACGCTTTCAGCAATCCAGGGACTGGTACGGATCCAGACCCTGGATTGCCGTTTTGTTGAAACCATGCACCTTCTTGCGGCCCTGGCCATCGACCTGACCCCCTTCCCTGTTCGTCCCGTCGCAGCTGCGGCGCCTGATAGAGACAACAAAGATGAGTAAAAATCTCTACATCAAGACCTTTGGCTGCCAGATGAACGAGCGGGACTCGGAGATCATCGAGCAACTTCTGGCCCAGGAAGGCTACATCCCCACCGACAGTGCGGGCAATGCCGATGTTATTTTGATCAACACCTGTAGCATCCGCGAGAAAGCGGAGCAGAAGGTGTTCAGCCTTCTGGGTTCGTTGCGCGAGGAGAAAAAGCGCAACCCCGGGCTGCTGCTGGGGGTGACCGGTTGTGTCGCCCAGCAGGAGGGGGAGCAGATCAGGGAGCGGATGCCGCATGTGGATCTCATTGCCGGCACCCAGCAGATCTACCGTTTGCCGGAGATGCTTTCCCGTCTCAGCCGCAAAACCACCACCCGCGAGATTGCCACCAATCTTGAGGATGCCTTTGTCATTCCGCCCTTTCAAAAATTGCTGAGCAGTACGCCGCCCTCCCCTGCCCCACCCAATTTCCAGCGTTTTGTCACCATCATGCAGGGCTGCAACAATTTTTGCAGTTACTGCGTGGTACCCGGGACCCGTGGCCGCGAGATCAGTCGGCCGGTGGCCGATATCCTTGAAGAGGTGGAGATTTTGGTCAGCCAGGGTGTCCAAGAGATCACCCTGCTCGGTCAGAATGTCAACTCCTACGGCCAGACCAATGCCGTGGCGAATAGATCTGTTGCCTTTCCCGAATTATTGCACCAGGTCGCAGCGGTGAAGGGGCTAAAACGGCTGCGCTTCACCACCTCGCACCCCAAGGATCTCGATGAAGGCCTGATGCGTTGTTTTGCCGAAATCGACATCCTCTGCCCACATTTCCACCTGCCGGTGCAGTCTGGCTCCAACGCGGTCTTGAGGCGCATGAACCGCAAATACAGCGTGGAGCAATATTTGGACAAGGTCGATGCCCTGCGCCGTTTTCGCCCGGACATTGCCCTGGCCACCGACATCATTGTCGGTTTCCCCGGTGAAACCGAGGCTGATTTCGCCGCCACCATGGCCTTGCTCAACTCCGTGCGCTTTCACGGCTCCTTCTCCTTCAAATACTCGGACCGGCCCCATACCCGCTCCGCCGATTTTACCGACAAGATTCCCGAAGAGGTCAAAGCGCAGCGTTTGCAGATCTTTCAATCTCGTCAAGATGAAATCTCTTTAGAACGTAATCTTGAATCGTTGGATGCCATTGTTGAAGTGATGATTGAGGGCGTGGCCGAGACCGGCACGCGGGGGCGGACCGGTGCCAATCAAGTGGTTCACCTGGCCCCACCTGCTGCATCGGTTTCACCGGGAGATATCGTGCGGGTGCGCATTGACCATGCGGGAAAGCACTCCTTGAAAGGAACGCTCGCCGACTGAATGTCACCTGCGAATCCGGATACTGAACGTTACGAAAACGAGTGGCGTTATTCCCTGCAATACACTGTTTGACCGGATCGTACCCGTTTTGATCACCGACTTTTGTCGAGGAGCATAGCATCATGATTGACCTGCATACCCACACCTTTTTCAGCGACGGTGCCCTGGTTCCCTCGGAGCATGTCCGGAGGGTCGAGCAGATGGGCTACCGGGCCGTGGCCATTACCGACCATGCCGACTCCTCTAACATCGGTATTCTCATCCCCAACCTGCTTCGTGTGGCTAGGGAGCTGAACGCGGTTAACCGTACCCAGTTGATCGTCGGGGTGGAACTCACCCATGTCCCCCCTGCCCTGATTGCGCCATTGGCCGCAGAATCACGGGCCTTGGGGGCACAACTCATTGTCGTGCATGGGGAAACTCCAGTGGAGCCGGTGCTCCCCGGCACCAACCGCGCCGCCCTGGAAGCGGATATCGATCTGTTGGCCCACCCCGGTTTCATCACCGAGGAGGAGGCCTTACTGGCGGCGCGCAAGGGCATTCTGCTGGAGTTGTCCGGTCGCAAGGGGCACAGCCTCACCAATGGCCATGTGGCCAAGATGGCGCAGAAAACCGGAGCGCTGCTGGCCATCAACGCCGATGCCCATGCACCGGGTGATTTTCTTTCCAGTGAAATGGCCCAGAAGGTGGGGCTGGGCGCGGGTTTATCTGAGGCTGAATACCTGCAAGTTCGTCGCAATATGGAAGAGTTGGTCGGCAAACTTCCACCGCTCCAGTAACCTTATCAGAGAGGCAACATGCACTACGAAGGCACGGTGTATCGGCCACCCAGCGAGGCCAACAGTATTCTGCTCCAGGTGACCACCGGTTGCTCTCATAATAAGTGCAGTTTCTGTGGCATGTATAAGGGGCAGCGGTTTTCGATCAAATCCGATGCCATCATCACAGCAGATATCGACTTTGCGGCCCATCATTTTCCCCATGCCCGGCGACTCTTCATCTGTGATGGTGATGCCCTGATCGTACCGCACCAGCGCTTGCTGGCCATTCTCAAGCAAATTGAACAAAAATTACCGCAGATCACCCGAGTGGGCATCTACGCCAACACCAAGGGATTGCACATGAAAACCGAGGTTGAACTGGCGGAGTTGCGCCAGCACGGCCTGGGTATTGCCTACATGGGCCTGGAAAGTGGTGATGACCAAACGCTGGCACAGATGAACAAGGGCGCCGACGCTGCGACCATGATCGCCATGGGGCGCAAGGCCAAGGCCGCCGGTATCCCCCTTTCCATCACCGTGTTGCTCGGCATTGCTGGAGTAGAGCGTTCTTCTCTGCATGCCATGGAGACCGGTCGCGTGCTCTCCGCCATTGATCCGGAATATGTGGGAGCACTGAGCCTGATGTTGGAGCCGGGCACCGAACTCCATCGACAGGTTCAGGCCGGCGCGTTTGTGCTTCCCGAGCCGATGGCCGTGCTCAAGGAACTGCGCACCATCATTGAACATACCAATCTCAGTGACGGCCTTTTCCATGCCAACCATGCCTCTAACTACCTGCCCATTCGGGCCAAGCTCCCCGAAGAAAAGTCGGCAACCCTGGCACTGATCGATGCGGCTCTGGCCGGTAATCTGGCACTGCGGCCGGAGTATCTCCGCGCCTTATAACCCTCTGTATTGTCACGAGGAAGAGACAAGAGATGTCCGAGCACAGCGAACACGCGGTGACCATCAACACGGCCTTCATCGAACTCGATAAACTGCTCAAACGTGAAGCGCTCACCGCCAGTGGTGGCGAAGCCCGCTATCTGATCAGCCAGGGAATGGTGCAGGTCAATGGGCAGGTGGAGACGCGCAAGCGGCGAAAACTTTATGCCGGTGACGTGGTGGAGTTCAACAACGAACGCTTGCGCATTGAGGAAAATCCTTCCCCGGCAGGCCCTGAAGCGGCGGAACCGGGGAAGGAAGAGTGAGGATTTTAGCGGGTCAGTTTGATCTGCGCCTCTTCGTAGCGGCTTTTGGTTTTTTCCAAAATTTCCGCAGGTAAAGGCGGTGGCGGCGGTTGTTTGTTCCAGTCCAGCGAGGAGAGGTAGTCGCGTAAAAACTGCTTGTCAAAACTCGGTTGTCCCTTGCCCGGCATGTATTGATCCAGCGGCCAGAAACGGGAAGAATCAGGCGTCAGTACCTCATCGACCAGGATCAACTGGTCCCCATCCAAGCCCATCTCAAATTTGGTATCGGCAATAATAATACCCTTGGTGCGGGCGTAATCGGCAGCGCGCTCATAGAGTTGCACACTGGCCTTGGCCATCTTCGCCGTCAACTCCGCGCCCACCAACTCTTCCATGCGCGCCAGTGAGATATTCTCATCGTGCAAGCCCTGCTCGGCCTTGGTGGAGGGGGTGAACAGCGGCTCGGGGAATTTATCGGATTCCTGCATCCCTGCCGGCAGCTTGAAACCGCAGACCGTGGTGTCTTTTTTGTAAGCGCTCCAGAACGATCCGGAAATATAGCCGCGTACAATGCATTCGATTGGCACCACCTTGGTCCGTTTGACCAACATGGAACGTCCTTCCAGTTGATCGCGATACTGCTGGCAGACCGCCGGAAATTCGTTGATATCAGCGCTGATCAGGTGGTTGGGGATAATATCGCCCAGCAACTTGAACCAGAACAGGGAGATGTCGGTCAACACCTTGCCCTTGCCGGCAATGGGATCGGCCATGACCACGTCATAGGCGGAGATGCGGTCGGTGGCCACCATCAACAGCTTGTCGGCATGGCCGGTGATTTCGTACATATCGCGCACCTTGCCGCGATGCAGCAGGTGCAGGTCCGGACAATTGGTGGCAATGACAGCCGTACTCATTTTTCTACTCCTCAAACTAAGGTTGTTTGCAATGACAACGCCTGGGCTATTGTCGTCGTTTTTTGCTGATTAATCAATGGAGTTCATAGTGTGCGGTGTCTTGACAAAGGCTTACCCGCATCCTTACTCTTTTGCATCATTTCCTTTATTGCCCTGCAGGAGGTGCAACATGGCTTTCATTCGATTTGTGGATCGCCCCGCCTTTCGCAATCCCTGGGCCGAATTCGAACGGATTCGCCAGGGATTGGATGAACTCTCCCGTTCCTATGGTGACAAAACGCAGACACAGGGCCGGGCCAATGTCTACCCGCCGCTCAATATTTACGAAGAACCGGATAGGCTCCTGGTGACCGCAGAATTGCCCGGCGTCAAAGTGGAGGATCTTGATCTCTCCATCGAAGGCGATACCCTTACCCTTCAGGGGAAACGCGACAACCGGCAGCCAGAAGCTGGCGTCTCGTATCACCGCCGCGAAATTGAGTCCGGCAGCTTCAGCCGTGCCATTGCCCTGCCCGTCAAGGTGGATGCCGAACGGGTGGCGGCAAAATTGCACAACGGCGTGTTGACCATCACCCTGATGAAGGCCTCCGAGCTCACCCCTCGGCAGATCAAAGTCAGTGCCGAGTAAAGGAGGCGACCATGACTGCTCAAGAACTGAAAATCCAGGAAAAAAAGGCCGCGCAACCCAACGGGGAAACCACCAAGCCCGACAGCTACTTCGCCCCTCATGTGGATATCTTTGAAACCGAACAAGAGGTGGTCGTGCTCGCCGATGTGCCTGGAGCCACCCCCGAAGGGATCGATCTGGCCCTGGAAGAGAACATCCTCACTATCCAGGCCCAACGCGCTCCAATCAAGCACCTGGGGCGAGTCATTCTCGAGGAGTACGAAACCGGGCATTACCTGCGCCGTTTCACCCTGGCTGAGACCATCGATCAGGAGCAGATCGAGGCTTCCCTGGTCAACGGCGTGCTCAAGGTGCGCTTGCCCAAGCTCGGTCCATCCCAGCCCAAGAAGATCGAGGTGAAAATCGGCTGAGCCTATCGTTGCGCGTATCCGTTACTGCTTACGTCGCGGCCGTAACTCGGGGCAGGCGGAATTGGTGTATTCGACCAATTCCGCCACCAGCGAGCCAACGACAATACGAGAGTGGATCTCCACTGGTACTCGACAGCGGTCATCGGTCAGCCACAGGATGGTATTGCCACTCTTTTCATAGAGACCGCGAAACTCCATGCGCGGCTGCACTTTCAGCGTTTTTTTTTTGCCAAACAGGGTCTGTCGCTCCTCGCGGTCCATCACTGCCACCTTCACCTCATGCCGTTTCTTATCAGCAAAGGTGGGCACGATGATATCCACCTTGCCAATAAAGGCCAGGGCACGGGTGATGACAAAGGAGGCAAACTCGTTGTACACCGTGCCGGTTATCGGGAAAGTCTCCGCCGCTCCCTGATTTTTTTGATAGCGCACTTCCCCACCAACCTGATCGTATTCGGTGAGTCGGGTGGTTTCCCGGCCATGTCCTTCCTTCTGTTCCACCTCATAACGGGTGGGCAGTTTCATTGCCCCCTCGACCACGCAACGGAATTGGTCATCCACCGGATAAAATACCGATAACGGCCCGTCATCCTTGACATGCGCAGTGATGACATGGCCGGTCTCCGGTGGCTGTTGCGCCCGTATCTGCATGTGAATGTCGCCGATTTTCACCCCACCGCTCCAGGAAACCTCGTAGTGCAGGGTCTCGTCACCGGAATAGATGATGCCCAGGGTCTCCTTGACTACTTCGTTGCGCTGCAACTCAGCCGCCGGGGCCATGGTTACACCAAGCCAGGCCGTAGCCACCAACGGCGCCAAGTATTTTGCGAATACAAGACGCATATCAGGGTACCGTGGCCAGGGCCAGCCAAGTGGCGCAGAACAGGGTGAGGGCGATAATACCGTTCATCGAGAAAAAGGATTGGCGGATGCGCGAGAGATCCTGCGGGCTGACGATGAGGTGTTGATAAAAGAGCGCGGCTGCGGTGATGCCAATGCCCAGATAATACCAGAAATTTAGACCAGTAAACAGGCCGGTCAGGGTAAAGAGGACAAAGGCCAGCCCATGAAAAAGCACGGCTATACGGAATCCATTTTTTTGCCCGAAGATTGCCGGCATGGAGTACAAACCTGCTTTGCGGTCGAAGTCGGCATCCAAACAGGCGTAGATACAATCAAAGCCTGCCACCCAGAAGAGCACGCCCAGAGAGAGCACCCAGGGATAGCCCTGAAGCGTGGCGGCAGCAGCCACCCATCCGCCCAGCGGTGAGATGGCCAGGGCCACCCCGAGCACCACATGGCAGAGCCAGGTGAAGCGTTTGGTGAGCGAGTAAAACAGGGTTAATCCCAGGGCAAAGGGGGCAATTTTCAAGGCCAGGGGATTGAGCATAAAGCAGGCGAAGAAGAAGAGCGCACTGGCCGCCAGCATTAACCCCCAGGACTGCATCAACGTCACCTCGCCTGCGGGGAGGGCGCGGCCGGTGGTGCGGGGATTAGCCGCATCGAAGCGACGATCAGCAATACGATTAAAGGTCATGGCACTGGTGCGGGCACCGACCATGGCGATGACCACCCAGAAAAAGACCGTCAACTCAGGGATTCCCCGTTTAGCAAGGAAGGCGCCCATCAGGGCAAAGGGCAGGGCAAAGACCGTGTGCTGGAATTTAATCATCTCCAACAATATACCGATTTTCTTCCACATACTCAAATCCCCTGCCACCGGTTGATCGTTGTCGATGCGACGGGTACGTCCAGCAGATCGCAGATACGGGCGGCAAACTGGTGGGCGAGATCGTTCAAGCTCTGCGGATGCTGGTAAAAAGACGGCATGGGCGGGCAGAGGATCGCCCCTGCCTCATGGGCAGCCAGCATATTGCGCAGATGGGTGCGGTTGAGCGGTGTTTCACGCACGGCCAAAAGCAGCGGTCGTCGCTCTTTGAGGGTGACATCGGCGGCGCGGTGCAGCAGATTGCCACAAACCCCATGGGCGATGGCTGCCAAACTGCCCACAGTGCAGGGCAAGACCACCATGGCATCGTATTGGGCTGAGCCCGAGGCAGGCGGTGCGGCAAAATCGTTGGCCGCAAACCAGCGGCTTACCTGGGGCAGATCCTCGGGTGTTTTGCCCAGTTCAAACTGCAACACCTGTAAACCCGCCTCGGAGACGATACCATGTACCTCGACTCCAGCCGCAGCCAGCAATTCCAAGAACACCGGCACATAGAGCATGCCGCTGGCACCGGTGATCCCCAACAAAAGGCGCTGACACCCAGCCATCTCCCCTACTCCTTGACGCCACGGTAAATGGAGACGATACCAAAGGTGAGCGGAATGCGCGTCACCTGGGCAAAACCGGCCTCACGCATCATCGCCATCAACTCCTCGGGCTCGTAAAAGGCGGCGATGGAGGAAGCCAGGTACTGATAGGCCTCCTTATCACCGGAGATGAGTCCAGCCACCGCCGGTAGCACGCGGTTGAGATAAAAATTATAAATTGGCTTGATGATGGGGTTGGTGGGCCGGGAAAACTCGAGAATGAGCAGGTTGCCACTTGGCTTGAGGATGCGGTGCATCTCGCGCAATCCCTGCAAGGTCTGGGAGAGGTTGCGCACACCAAAGGCCACGGTGCAACCCCAAAAGCTGTTGGATGGGGCCGGCAGCACCTCGCCATCGCCGCAGACCGGAAAGATGCGTGGGCGACGATCATCACTTGGCAGGGTAGCCGCACCGGCACGCAGCATATCTTCGCAGAAATCGACCGACAACACCCGCCGTTCCTTGGCTTGGCGGGTCAATTCCAGCGACAAAGGCAGGGTACCGGCACAGAGATCAAGCATCCAGCCCGTGGGAAACTGTTTGAGCAGGCGGGTGGTGCGCCAGCGCCAGTAACGGTCAATTTGCAATGAAAGCAGAGAGTTGAGCAGGTCGTATCGGCGACTGATGGCGGAAAATTTTTCCCGGACAAATTGTTTTTTCTCTTCAGGCGAAGGTAGGCTGTTCATGCAGTGGTGGTTCTCCCGCGTCCGGGCTATGCGTGGTTACGAAAAAATCTTCAAAGGTAATACGTCGTTGGGGGCTTCGCCACGATCAATCAGATACTGAAAAAACCGCTCCAGTGCTTGAATCTTGATCGGGCTGAGATCGTGCTCCAGGCCCATCAGGTAATGGGAACACGCCTCGCAATCCATGGGAATGCGACGGGCCACCCGCTCACATATCTCGCCCATGCGCTGATGTCCCTGCTCGCGACAGGTAACCAGGGCTTGACGAACCAACCGGGCGGTTTGGGGTTGTTGTGCCAAAAAGGCCTCGCGCACCGTGCATACCGAAAAAACAAAGGGCAGGCCCGTTTGCCGGTGCCAGGTTTCACCAAGATCCAACTGCACCGGATAGCGTTTTTCGACATTAAGGCGCAGGGCATCATCGCCAATGGCCAGGACGGCGGAGGCCCGTTGCTGCGCATCCAGACTGTGGTAGACCTCTCCCACCTCGTAAATCGGCTGCACCCGGTAAAATTCCTCAAGGATGATCTTGACCAGGCGGATGGAGGTGTCGGACTGGCCGGTGAGCATCACCAGGCGGCCGTGTAACTGCTCCGGTGGCACCTTGGAAAAAAGAAACACCGAGCCCACCGGACCGGTGGCGCTGATGGAAAGGTCGGCCAGGATCTGATAACGATGCGGCTGTACAGCATAGGCATAGGAGGAGACAAAGCCCAGATCAATACCATCCTCGGCCAAGAGGATGTTCAATTGGCTTGGTTGCGCCTCGACCACCTGCCAGTCCGCAGGAAAGATTTGTTCCTTCCATACCTCGTAGATCGGTGCCACATTGATGTAGTTGACCATGCCGATGCGGACCATGGTGATTATCCTCGGAAAACTCGTTGGGGTTGCATCGTGAGGCCACCGCTCACCAGATGGTGCATGAGTTGTTTTGCCGTTGCCACCTCTTGCGGTACGGCAACAGCCAATAGATCAGCCTCTTTGCCAGGGGTGAGTGTACCGAGATGTCGTTGTAAACCCACTGCCTCGGCTCCTCCCTGCGTGGCCATGGCAAAGATGGTTTCAACATCAATGCCGGGATGGTCGTCAGCCAGTAAAGCCATCTCCTGCCACAGGGAAAGCTGTGGATTACTGGCAAGACTGTCGGTTCCCAGAGCCGGCAACAGACCGGCGGCCAGATATTGGGGCACTGGTGCCTTGCCCACCTGCAAAAAGCGGTTACTCCCCGGGCAAAGACAGATCTTGCTTCCTTCGCCGGCAAGAATTTGAATTTCCTCAGCATCTACATGCACTGCGTGAACACAGAGGGTGTGCTCATCCAGCAGGCCAAGGCTGTGGAGATAGCGGATGGAGCCGCTGCGGCCAGGGGCAATGAAAGAGCCATCCCAAAAGCCACGGTCCTTAATAAAGTCGACCATCGCTCCCCTGCCCCCGGCTAGCATCTCGCCCTCGGCCTTTGGCTCGGCCACATGCAGCGGGAAGACATGACCAAGGCGTTTGGCTCGCTCTTTGAGCGCTTGCAGCAATCGTGGATGGGTTGAATAGGGGGCGTGTCCACAACAGCGCGAGGTTTCGACTTCGGTGGCAAGACGTTGCAGGTTTTTCTCCAAGGTAAAGGCCGCGAGGCCCAGATACTCCTTATGGGCCAGCAGTCGACCGGGAAAAACGGTGGCCAGCGCCAGGCTGCTGGCCGTATTGCCGATATCCACCAGCACACTGCACCCTTGCTGGTACAGAAGCTCTGCTGTGCGCCTGGCCGCCGCCTCGACCTGGTTGCCAGTGGCGCCTTGCTGGTCGCGGAGCGCCAGCAACTGTTGAATCCAACCGGTAAAGGAGGTGGTCAACGGCCCCTTTGATAATTCGCCCAGATGGGAAAGTTCCAAATGGATATGGGCATTGACCAGCGCCGGTGTCAGGGCGGCAAACGGGTGATGGACTGTTTCTATCTGGGGAAACTGTTGGTGCAGTGCCAGCAGCGTGTCCACCGCGCAAATACGTCTCCCCTCGATAACCACGCCACCATCAGCGATGACCGGGCCGTCCACCGGGACCACCCAGGGGGCAGAATGGAGTTGGAGGTCCGCCATCAGATAGGGGTGTAATCCATCAACCGTTGCTGCGGCGTAAAACCGGCATCCTGGACCAAACGTTTGATCTCCGCCTCCGAGAGGCGAAAATGGACGCCGGCAGCGGCCACCACGTTTTCCTCGATCATGGTCGAGCCAAAATCGTTGGCGCCAAAGAAGAGGGAGAGTTGCGCAATTTTGGGGCCTTGTGTCACCCAGGAGGCCTGGATGTTTTGAATGTTGTCTAAAAAGATACGGCTCAGTGCCAACATGCGCAAATAGCTTACCGCCGTGGTCTTCTCAATCTTGCGGGTGTCCGCCAGAGGTGTGTGATCGGGCTGGAAGGGCCAAGGAATGAAGGCGGTGAAGCCACCGCTACGGTCCTGCAGGTCGCGCACGCGCTGCAGATGCTCGAGGCGCTCCTCCATGGTTTCGATATGGCCAAACATCATGGTGGCGGTGGTGCGCAGACCAAGCCGGTGCGCCTCCTCCATGATCGCTATCCATTGATCAGCGTTGCACTTGCGGGGGGCAAGCTCACGGCGTACTCGATCACAAAGAATTTCGGCACCACCGCCGGGAATGGAGTCGAGCCCGGCAGCGATCAGCCGTTGCAGAACCGAGGTGATGGAGAGCCCAGAAATCTGCGAAAAATGATGGATTTCCGGGGGCGAGAAGCCGTGGATATGAATACCGGTCGACTTCATGAACCGGAGCATCTCTTCGTAAAACTCCAGCGGCTTGTCGGGATGCAATCCGCCCTGTAGCAAAATCTGGGTGCCGCCGAGCGCTTGGGTTTCACGGATTTTCTCCGCCAGTTCCTCGCGGCTCAGCACCTGACCGGTTCCGTCCTCGGGGGCCTTGAAGAAAGCGCAGAACTTACAGGCCGAGATGCAGATATCGGTGTAGTTGATGTTGCGGTCAATGACGTAGGTCACCACCGGCTCGGGATGCAGGCGGCGGCGAATGCCATCGGCGAGAAAGCCCAGTTGATGCAGATCGGCCTCGCGCGCAAGGCGCAGCCATTCATCGCCACCAATCCGCTCCCCTGCCTCTATCTTGGCAATGATCGCTTGCATGACGTTAGAAGGTTGCCAGAGCGTTGTAGAGGGTATCGCGCTGCACCGGCTGACGTCCGGCCTCCTGAATGAGGCGGATCAGGGTGCGGTGGCCCATGGCCTGTTCGGTTTCGGCACCGGCCATGTGGGTAATCACCTCTTCCTTGACGGTGCCGTCCATGTCATCGGCGCCAAAGGACAGCGCCACTTGGGCCAGTTTCGGGCCGATCATCACCCAGTAGGCCTTGATGTGGGGAAAGTTATCGAGCATCAAGCGGCTGACGGCGATATTTTTCAGATCATTGATGCCGGTGGTGTTGCTATGTTCGGCCATGGCCGTGTTCTTGGGATGGAAGGCCAAGGGAATGAAGGCGAGAAAGCCGCCGGTCTCATCCTGGGTACGGCGCAGGGCATCGAGATGCTCTAAGCGCTCCTGCACAGTCTCGATGTGCCCGTAGAGCATGGTGGCATTGGTGCGTAACCCTTGGCGATGGGCAATCTTGGCCACCTCCAGCCAGCCTTCTCCGGGCAATTTCCGCTCACAGGTCAGCTGACGGATGCGCGGACTGAAAACCTCAGCGCCACCGCCGGGTAGAGAACCCAGGCCGGCCTCGATGAGGAGATTCAGGGTCTGGTCGATTGGTTTGCCGGCCAGTTGCGCCAAATGGTGGATTTCAACACAGGTGAAGGCCTGGATATGCACCTCGGGCCGCACCTCTTTGATGCCACGAAGGATATCAAGGTAATAGGAGAAGGGCAAATCCGGATGAATGCCGCCTACCATATGAATCTCACTGATTGGCTCATCCAAGCGCTGCCGCACCTTGTTCTTGACCTCTTCCACACTCATCTCATAGGCAAGTTCATGGTCTTTTTCACGACCAAAGGCACAAAACTTACAGAGATTGGTGCAGATATTGGAATAATTGATGTGCTGATTGTAGATAAAAAAAGCCTGGTTACCATTCTTACGTTCACGAACGATATTGGCCAGGGCGCCGAGGGCAAGAATGTTGGGATGCTGATAGAGTTGCTCGCCATCTTCCAAGGATAACCGCTGGCCTTCGCGAACTTTGCTTAGAATATGGCCCAGGCCCGCCTGCTCGATATATGCATCCATTGCTGCCCCCGTGCAAATAAAGAAGCCCCTTGTGTAAAGGGGCTTTGGAAAACATCATTGAAAATGGTGTTAATCAAGAAAGAAACGCAATTTCTCCCTACGGCTGGAGTGCCGTAATCGGTTGAGCGCCTTCTTTTCAATCTGGCGGATGCGCTCGCGGGAGACATTGAACCGTTTGCCGATCTCCTCCAAGGTGTACTCCGCCTTTTCGCCGATACCAAAACGCAGGCGAATGATTTTTTCCTCGCGCTCGGTCAAGGTGGAAAGCACCTCGGTGACCCGGTGGGCCAACTCCCGGTTCTGCACGGCATCGTAGGGAGACTCCGACTCCTGGTTTTCCAGGAAATCCCCCAGGGTGGAATCATCGTCACCTACCGGCGTTTCCAGGGAGATCGGTTCCCGACTTGCCTCCAGGATGGCCAGGATCTTATCCATGGGCAGATCGGTCATCTTGGAGATTTCCACCGGCGTGGGTTCACGCCCCAACTCCTTCAACAGCGAATAAAACGCCTTGAAGAACTGACTGCGCAACTCCAGAAAATGCACCGGCAGACGGATGGTCCGGGTTTTATCCAGAATGGCCCGGGTAATAGCCTGGCGGATCCACCATGATGCATAAGTGGAAAATTTATTGCCTTTCTTGTAGTCAAAACGAAAAACAGCACGCATCAGACCGAGATTGCCTTCCTGAATCAGGTCAGCCAGGGTCAATCCCTGATGCATATAGCGTTTGGCAATGGAAACCACCAGCCTGAGATTGGCGCGGATCATTGAGTCCTTGGCGAACTCAATGGAGCGGTTGTAAGCTTCAATTTTGGTGGCCAACTCAAACAGCTCACGGATTTCCGGGTAGTTCCGGTGGGCAATGTTGACACAGTGCCGCATATAGTTGAGCTGTTGTTTCTTGGGTTTCAGCGTCGGGTCACGGCGCTGCCACAGGTCGATCCTGTCGACCAGCATTTTGATTTCCGGCAGCATGGAGGTATCCTGCCGGATGGCCTCGATGATGGCATCGAAACCTTCGCGAATGGTTTTGGAGTACTTCGCCTCCTCTTCGGGGGTCAGCAGGTCGAACTGCCCCATCTCCCGAAGATAGGTGGTGGTGGTTTCCTCGGATTCATGCTCCTCGGAATCGGGCAAGGTGTCGGAGGAACCATCGTCCTCACCGTTCTTTTTCCCGGTCCACTCTTCTCCGGAGAGGGTCTTCCTCTTACCGGATTCTTCCTGGGTTACAATTTCAATATTGTTTTCGCCAAGGAAATCGAATAACTCTTCAATTGCCCCCGGATCTTTCACCTGATCGGGGAGGAGTTCATTCAAATGCTGAAATGTAATACAGCCTTCATCCTTTCCGGCCTCAAGAAGGTCATTTTTTATACCAGCGAGCACCAGCCTTCTCCTTTCTTCTGTGCGACACGCACATTGGTTTCAGGGTCAAAAAGAACTATCCAGTCTACTCTCTGAAGGGAAAAATGCAAGCGAGGAGTGCTGTTCATGCGAAAAAAAGTGGTTAATCGGGAAAAATGCATGGAATCAGCAGGGCATGAGGACATGCGGGGCATAATACCTCGAGCAGGGAGTTGACACGGATGAACGATTGTACATTGGTAAACATTCTCCGGCAAAGATCAAGCGGTATTTTGTTGCCGATTTTTTCGTTGCCCGGTCAAGGCGGTATCGGCGAGATTGGGCCAGAAGCATTCTCCTTCCTTGATTTTTTGGAGAAAGCCGGACAACGCTGTTGGCAGATTTTGCCCTTGGGGCCGACCTCCCCGGTCTTTGGCAATTCGCCCTACATGAGTCCATCCGCCTTTGCAGGATCGCCGTTGCTGATCAGTGTGCAGTGTTTGGTCGAAGAGGGATTGCTCCACTCACAAGAGGTGCAGCTGCCAGATTTTTCCCCCTATCAGGTGTTGTATCCACAGGTAGAGGCGCATAAACAGCAAGTGCTTGAGTTGGCTTGGGCACGCTTTGAAAAGCGATCCGATTGCCGGGATCGGTTGCAGGCCTTTCTCGTGGCCCATCCCTGGGCGGAGGCCTATGCCCTCTTTCTTGCCCTGAAAGAGCACTTCAAGCAGCAACCCTGGTATGCCTGGTCCAGCGATCTGCGGCGTTGCCAGGCTGCGGCTTGCCGTGAGGCTAAAAGACAACTCCAAACTCGTGTTGAGTTCCATCTCTTTGTGCAAATGATATTTTTTGCGCAATGGCAAGCGTTGCATGCCTCTGCCAGAAAAAAGGGGATTGAGCTCATCGGCGATCTGCCTATTTATGTCGCCCTGGACAGTGTCGATGTGTGGAGCAACCAAGCAATCTTTCAACTCGATGCCCACACCAGCCTGCCCACCCATGTTGCTGGGGTGCCACCGGATTACTTCAGCAAGCAGGGCCAGATGTGGGGCAACCCCCTCTACCGCTGGCAGACGGGTGATGCCGCCGTCGCGCAGCAACTCGATACCTGGTGGCAACAGCGGTTGCAGCATAATTTCAGCATGGTGGATGTGCTGCGCATCGACCATTTTCGCGGTTTTGAAGCCTACTGGTCGGTGCCGGCCGGCGAAGAAACCGCTATCAACGGCCAGTGGCAACCCGGCCCCGGCCGCCGCTTCTTTACCAAAATGCAGCAGCAGTTGGGCGAGCAGCCCATCATTGCCGAGGATTTGGGCATTATCACGCCCGAGGTGGAGCAGTTACGCAGCGAACTCGGCTATCCCGGCATGAAGGTGTTGCTCTTCGCCTTTGATGGCGATCCGGCCAACAGTTACCTGCCCTACAATATCGACAAAAACAGTGTGCTCTACACCGGTACCCATGACAACGATACCGCTGTTGGCTGGTATCTCAGTCCCGAGGTCGATAGCCAGGCCAAACGTCGCGCCAAACGCTTTGCAAACCGCGACGACGACCATGCCGGTTCCTTCCACCGCGAACTGATCCATCTCGCCCTCAGCTCTCCGGCCAACCTCACCATCTTGCCTATGCAGGATGTGCTTGGTTTTGGCAACGACTGTCGCATGAACACCCCCGGCACCACCACCGGTAACTGGCAATGGCGCTGTGCTGAACGTTTTATCAACGATGATTTGGCCAACTGGTTGGCCGATTTGACTCGTTTCTTTGGGCGGATACCGCCCTCCCCTTCCGTCGGCAATCCGTTGACCGCATCTCGGGAAATCGACATTGGCGCTCAGCTGTAGATCAGCACCATAGCCTCCTGATTGAAGGAAATTCGCAGACGGCCGCCATGGTTGCAACCGTACACCTCCCATCCCGGTTCCCCTTTGATCTCGCAGTGCAAACACTGCGGTGAATGGATGTGGCGGAGGTTATCGCACCAACTCACCAGACTGGGATCTTCATTCTCCCGGCGGGCTATCAGCATGCCGATGGATTGAGCCAAGGACAAGTCCAGCGGCTCACCCTGCAGTTCAAGCGAAATACGTCGCATCTGTCTCTCCTTGACAGGGAGGTCCGTTTGAGAGGCTAAAAAATAAAAGGTCAGCTAGGTCTGTTCACAGAGGGGATGCTGAGGTGATGATAGGCCCAGTGCCCTGAAGACCTAGGGAACAATAGAAAGCCGGACCTTTACGGTGTCCGGCTTTCTATCTCGTGGCGTGAAATATACAAATCAATCAGAGTTTGCTGAGGATGTTCTGCGTATCGGCGATTTCCTCGGCGGTGACGGTCTTTCTGATCGCTTCCATCTTCTTCATGGTGTCCGCAAAGCGAATACCTTCGGCAGCGCTGATCCACTCCAACTGGAGGCGTTCGGGACGAATGCCGATCTTCTCCATCTTCTTATGGATACGGGCCACCCGCTTCTCGGTCCAATGGTTGGCGTCGATGTAGTGGCAGTCGCCGATATGGCAGCCACTGACCAATACCACCGGTGCCCCCTTGCGGAAGCCCTCCCAGATGAATTTTTCGTCCACCCGGCCCGAGCACATGACACGGATGAGATGCACATTGGCCGGGTACTGCAACCGCGACACACCGGCATAGTCGGCACCGGCATAGGAGCACCAGTTGCAGGCGAACGCCAAAATTTTATTCTCCGGAGCGTCGTCGAGCATGGTATCCACCTGGCCGATGATCTGCGCATCGGTGAAGTGGTTCATGCTGATGGCATCGAAGCGGCATTCGGCCGAACAGGTACCGCAACCGGCACAGGCAGCCGAGTTGACCACCGCCGGCTTCTTGGCCTTCACATCCACGGTAATGGCACCATAGGGGCAGACTTCTGCACACTTGCCGCAAGACTTGCACTTCTCGACAATGATGGTCGAGGTGATCGGCTCAGTGCTGATCTCACCTTTGTGCATGATGCGGATGGCGCGCATGGCCGCAGCCGAGGCCTGGGTGACGGCATCCTTGATGTCCTTGGGCCCCTCGGCACAGCCGGCAAAGAAGATACCGCGGGTGGCGGCATCCACCGGTTGCAGCTTGGGATGGGCTTCCAAATAAAAGCCATCCGAGGTCAGCTGCAAGCCCATGATCTCCTGCAAACGCTGGGTCGATGGCGCCGGTTTGAT
Source organism: uncultured Desulfobulbus sp. (assembly GCA_964639845.1). Taxonomy (GTDB): domain Bacteria; phylum Desulfobacterota; class Desulfobulbia; order Desulfobulbales; family Desulfobulbaceae; genus Desulfobulbus. The sequence continues at coordinate 62,612 of CAZXHS010000010.1, forward strand.
ACCTTGGGCGAGCACCAGCATATCAAGATCGTGGAACTCGAGTTTGCCGGTGGCCGCGTTCTCCACCGCCACACGCATGGAGCCGTCTTCGTTCTCCTCCACCGATCCGGGCAAACCACGGATGTACTGGGTGCCCATGCGCCGGCTGCGGGTATAGAGATCCTCAAACCCCTTACCATAGGCGCGGATATCGATATAGAACACCTTCACCTCCACATCAGGATAATGCTCCTTGATGATGAAAGACGATTTAATGGTGTTCATGCAACAGATGTTCGAGCAGTACTGCCCCCCCTTCTTGGCTGAACGTGATCCCACGCACTGGATGAAACCCACCGATTTAGGATGCTTGCGATCTGAAGGCCGGATCAGGTTACCCTTGGTTGGACCACTGGCGTTGACCAATCTCTCGAACTCCAAACTGGTGAGCACGTTCTCAAAACGGCTGTAGCCGTATTCGTCCATCTCGGTCGGGTCGTAGGGCACAAGGCCGGTGGCAACAATGATCGTGCCCACCTCCTCGATGATCTCCTCGTCAGACATGTGGAAATCGATACAACCCTTGGCGCAGACCTCGACGCACTTTGAGCAGACCGCAGGATTATGCCCCAAACACTCCTTGGCATTGATCAAATACGAGGAGGGCACTGCCTGGGGAAAAGGACTGTAGATCGCCTTACGCGACCCCAGGCCCATGTTAAATTCATCGGGACGTACCACTGGGCAAACCTTGGCGCATTCGCCGCAGGCGGTACAACTCGTCTCGTCGACATAGCGGGCTTTCTTGCGAATTTTTACCTTAAAATTCCCAACATACCCTTTAACATCAACGACTTCACTCAACGTCAACAGCTTTATCCGTGGATGTCGACCGACATCCGTCATCTTAGGACCTAAGATTCAAATAGAGCAGTCCATCGTTGGAAAGGTCTTGTCCAGCTGCGCCATGATGCCGCCGACCGAAGGGCTTTTCTCCACCAGGGTGACATCATAGCCACTGTCGGCCAGATCGAGCGCTGCCTGAATGCCGGCAACGCCTGCACCAATAACCAGCGATTTCGGGGTCAGCGGCAGCGTTTCCTCATAGAGCGGCTCAAGCCCGCGAACCCGAGCAACCGCCATGTTGACCAGCGTCTCTGCCTTGAGGGTCGCCCCCTCTTTATCGTTCATGTGGACCCAAGAGCACTGCTCACGCAGGTTGGCCATGTCGAGCATGTAAGGGTTGAGCCCCACCGAGCCGATCATCTTCTTGAAGGTGGATTCATGCAGGCGCGGTGAGCAGGAGGCGATCACCACCCGGTCCAGACCGTTGTCGAGGATGTCCTGCTTAATCTGCTGCTGTCCGTTCTCGGAACAGGCATAGACGATGTCTTTGGACACCACAACGTCCTCGCTATGCTCAACATTTTCGGCAACACGATGGCAGTCCACCGATTGGGCGATATTGAGGCCGCAATGGCAGACATAGACGCCGATGCGCGGTTCTTGGGTTGGGTTTGACATGGTATTCTCCAGAAAAACGAGCTAGTTAGTTGTTTAGCTTTTGAGTTGTTTAGCGGTTTAGCGGTTTAGCGGTTTAGTCTTTCGCTACCAGACTCAACCGCTACAGACTATCAACCTCTCCTCATTCCCAGCGGATGGTCTGAGCAATGACGCTGGTGAGATCCATCAGCTCAATACTGAGCTGTTCGCGGCGGAAGGGATCTTCCATGGCGCATTTGAGATGAATCTGGCATTTGGGACAGGCGGTCACCACCACATCGCTGCCGGTGGCGTGGGCCTGTTCCAGTCGTTTGACCTGCATGGCCTTGCTGAAGGAGTCGCAGCCGGTCCAGGCGCAGTTACCGCAACAGATCGAGGCCTTGCCCGATTCCTTCATCTCGACGAACTGCTTGGGCTTGAGCCGTTTGAGCAGTTTCCGTGGCAGGTCTCCCCTACCCTCCAACCGGCCGAGCCGGCAGGAATCCTGAAAGGTGATGTTGTGGTCGAACTCGTCAAAGCCGACAGCGCCCTTATCGAGCTGTTCTTCCAAGAAATCGTAGAGATGCACCACCTTGAAGTTCGGCTTAAAGCCTTGTTCGGCATAGGTGGTGTGCAAGGTCATGAAGCACTCCGGACAGGTGGTAATGACTGTTTCAATACCAAGCGCGTTGAGCTTATCGACATTGAGCTGGGCCAGGCGCATGAAGTTCTCTTTGTCACCGGACCACAGCAGGTCATGGCCGCAACAACGCTCATCCGCAAGCAGTCTCGGGCTGACATCGAAAAAGTTGAGCAGCCGCAGGCTATCGAGGAGGATGCGGTTGGTCTCCACCTCCATGCGCTTGCCGAAGAACACATCGTAATAGGGAGCGCAACCGCCAAAAAAGAGGATTGGCGACTCTGGATCGGTGCGGATCTCTTCGGGAAGATTGGTCCAGCGCTTGGGCACGATCTCCGGTGAGGTCATGGAGCGCATCAGCGAATGGAAAAAGCCGCCATGGACCTCGCGGCCCGGCAGTTCGGACTGGCGGTAGAGATGACGCAGTTCCTTGATAAAGGCCGGGAAGTTCACCGCTGAAGGACAGCGCTCGTAGCAGAGACCGCAGGTGAGGCAGCTCCAGGCATTCTCGCGCACGCCGGTGGCATGGATACCACCGGTAATCACCGCCGAGGCAATGGCGCGGGGTGAGAAGGGCTTGCCGATCAGGGCCAGCGGGCAGGCTGAAGAACACTTGCCGCAGTCCTGGCAGGCATGGATGTCGTAGGTTGACACCAGTTGCTGCAACTCCTGCTTACAGGCAGCCGGGTCCGCCACCGGCTCCACCGGCGCAGCCACGACCCCGGCCGGCCCGATGCGTTGCATATCCTCGCTGAATTCCTGGAGGAAAAACAACATCTCTTCGGTCTCCTCCGGCAGGAAGGCGGCAAAGCGCAGCCGCTCACCGCCCAGGCCCATGATGTCGAGGACCTTCTGTACATCCTGGGTGTTGCGCTGCGAGGTGGCGGTACCACTCCCGTAGCGGCAGGTGCCGGGCTCGCATCCAACCAGGGCCACACCATCGGCACCCTTGGCAAAGGCCTTGAGCATCATCGCCCGGTCAATACGGCCGGTGCAGGGCGTGCGCACCATGCGGATCTCATTGGGGATAGGGCGCCGTTGATCCTGCAAGCTCAGGAAGGCGGCATGCGCCCCCCAGTTACAAAGAAAAAGCAGGATGTTGAGTGGTTGTTTTGTTTGTTGATTATTCATGGACCGTGTCCTTGGAGAGCAGTTCCTCAAGGGCCTGTTCGAGATAGGCCCGGTTGCGATAGGGGCTGTCGGCCGCGCCGGTAGGGCAGACCGAGAGGCAGTTGCCGCAGCCCTTACACAGGGCCTCATCGATGTGGGCATGCCAGCCACCGACCTCATTGGTCTGGAGGGTCACGGCATGATAGAGGCAGACATTGGCGCAACGGCCGCAGCCACGACAGAGCACCTGATCAATGGCGGCGGTGAAGCCCTTGGACTGACGCGGTCCGCGCGGCATGGCCGCAGCCACCATCACCGCAGCAGCAGTGCCCTTTTTCAGCTTGGAAACATTGATATCCGGTGGTTCCGCCAGGTAGAGGCCGGGCACCGAGGTGGCGCAGGGATAGGCAAAGGGGATGCCGGTGACATTGTATTTCTGGATCACCGGTTCCACCGTGCAACTGGGCAGACCTTCCTGGTGGGTGTAGGCAATGCGGCGCCGGGCCTTTTCCCCGAGGATGACGGTTCCCGCCCGCAGCACCTGGGAATAGCCGTCGGACTCGATGAGGATCTGAAAATCGCCGATGGTGCCGCTGATGCCCTTGACATGCCAATCCGGGAAATTGTGGATGTTGGCATGCTGCACCAGATCCTTGAGCGGCTGCTCGGCGGTGCCGAAGCGGAAGACCTCATGATCGGTATCCGCCAGGGTCAGGGCGCTGGTGATGGTGGCCTGGGAGTTGCCGATCACAGCGGCGGCAAAGTTGTAGTTGCGATCCACGGCCAACAGCGGCTTCAGGGTCAGGGTCCGCTTGATGGAGCGCTGTAACAATCCCTTATACCGTTTCAGTGCCAGTTCGGGCTGGAGTTCGACCAGACGCAGGATCTCGCCGCGCAGGTTGCAGGTCTCCACCATGGAACGGCTGATGCCGGTGCCATGGAAGAGGTTGCCTTTCAGACGGCTGCGTTGATCGGTACAGGCACTGCACACAAAGTTGAGCGGACAGCAGACGCAGGAACCGAGCACAATGCGGGTGATGCCTTTTTCACGCACGGCGCGAACAATGGCCGAGGTCCCCTCCTGAACACAGGCCGAGGTCAGCATCTCGGTGTGGATGATGGCCGGATTTTCCGTGTTCAGTTGTTCCAAATAGCTGCTCATGCCGTCCAGCCAGCCGAGCGAATCGTTACAGCGGCAGACGAACACACCAATGCGAATCTCCGGCGAAAGACCGGGGTCGGGCACGGAAACCGAACGACCATGGCCCTTGGTCTTGTTGGAGGCACCACCGAGCAGCAACATGGCCCGGGCGGCGGCATCAAAACCGCGCACAATCATGTCATTGACATTGGGCCGCGCTGCCTTGGGACCATAGGCGCGGATGATGTCATCCCCTTTAATGTTGGGGGCGATGTTGGGATCAGCGACAATCACCGCCCCGCACTGCTCGACCACCACCTCTTTCTCCTGGAAGTGATTGATGGCCTTAAGCGCGCCACAGGCCTCGACACACTGCAAGCACTCCGAGCAGACACCGCATTGGAGGCAGCGATTGGCCTCGGCGGTGAGTTGGAGACTGTCAAAGCCCAGAGCAACCTCGCTGAAGTTGGTTGTGCGCTCAGCAACCTGGCGCTCTGGGACGGCAATGCGATGTTGTTTGGGCAGATACTCGGGGATGGTGCGGAAATCTTTCTCCGCCGGTCGGGAAACGGTCACCTCTTCACGCACGCCGGTGAGATCGTAGTGGATGGAGCGCGCCACCTTGCGCCCGGTGGCCATGGCCTTGACCACCGAGGACGGACCGGAGACGGTATCACCGGCGGCGTAGACCTTGGCCATGGTGGTGTGCAATGCCTCATCGGTTTCGATAAAGCCACGCTCACTCACCGCAATCAGATCACCAAAGGTATCGGCGGTGAATCCCCCCACCTGACCAACGGCCACAAAGGCCCGGTCAAAGGCCAAGGTAAAGGGTTTCTTGCCCGCATCCACTACCGGCCAGATCATGCCCCGGTTATCGGGCTGGCCGGGCACGGTGGGCATGCACTGCAGATGGGTGAAGGTGCCGTTGTCGCCCTGAAAGGCGATAACCTGGGAGGCATCGATGATGGTGACACCCTCCTCCACCGCCTCGCGCACCTCGTCAGGCTCGGCGGGTATGTGTTCGGTGCCAAACCAGGAAATAATGCTGACCTCCGCGCCCATACGCACCAGGGTACGGGCCAGGTCAAAGGCAGAATTCCCATCGCCGATCACAGCCACCTTGCCGGAAAAGGTGTGCAGATTCTCCCACTGGCGGCGGGAGAGAAACGAGAGACATCCTTCAACACCCTGCAACTCTTCGCCGGGCACACCAAGTTTGCGGTCATGCCAGGTGCCGGTGGCAATAACCACGCCGTTGTACTCCTTGGTCAGGGCGGGCAGGCCGGTACTGAGGTCAATGGCCTTGTTGGGGGCAAAGTTGACACCCAGCCACTGGATGAACTGGAGTTCACGATCCAGGGTTGCCCGGGGCAAGCGATGGGCGCCGATGCCGTAGCGCAGCAATCCCCCGATTTCAGACTCTTTTTCAAAGATGGTCACCCCGTAGCCTTTACGGGCCAGATCAGCAGCCGCAGCAATACCCGCCGGGCCGGAACCGATGATGGCAATCTTCTCCGGCCGGGTCGGTTCCACCTTGGTGGCCATGGCATAGCCGGCCGCCTCCTGGCGTTTGGGATCGCTACTCTCGTAATCAGCAAGAAACCGTTTGATGGCGCGAATGGCCACCGGGTCATCCACTCCACCCCGCCGACAGGCCTCCTCGCAGGGATGGGTACAGATACGGCCGCAGATGCCGGGCAGGACATTATCACGCCGAATCAGGGCCAGGGCTTCTTCATACTTCCCCTGTGCGGCCAGGGCGATATAGCCCTGGGCATTGACCCCCAGCGGGCAGGATTCCTGACAGAGCGGCTGCTTGCGTTTGTCGATATAGGGGCGTCCCGGCAAACTGGTCCGGGCGCCCATGCGCAGGGCCTTGCCCCGTTCCGGATGTTCCACCGGACAGACCATGGCGCACTTGCCACAGTTGGCGCAGTGGTCAACGTCGATGAAGGTCTGTTCCTGATCAATGCGCACACTGAACCCCTGGGCCGTGTGTTTGATAGAGGTGATTGAGGCCGGCAGCATGGTGCGGATGGCGCCGTTGCGCATGATGCGGATCAGGCCCGGACGATGGGCGTGGTTAAAGGTCAGGCCTGATGGGAGGCGGTATTCTTCGGCGGCCAGTTTGCGATCAAGATCAGGATCCCCGTCCACCAGGGTGACCGGAATGCCCAACTCTCCGAGCTTGCAGGTGGCGGCAATCCCCTCGGGCGTGGCCCCAGCAACAATCACCCGATAGAGGCGTTCTTTCTGTCGTTTCATTATGCCATGACTCCTGTCTGGCCGGCGGCCCGTTTTTCCCGCGCCTTGAGGGTGGAGAGGCCGTAATCGTAGCCCTTGGTATAGGCCTCGATGTTGCGTTCTTCAGTCCCCTTGGGTACCGATTTGGTGATGGTCGATTGCGCCGCCTCAGGAGAGACTGCGCCGGTGATGGCGGTGCAAAAACCGATCATGATAATGTTGGCCATCATCTTGTTACCCAGATTCTCGGCCATACGGGTGGCGGGTATGGCGAAATGGTCACAGACCGCATTTTCCGGATTAACCAGATCCTGATCCACCAGCAACACCGACTCCGCCAGCAGGGCCGGGGCAAACTTGTCATAGCCCGCCTGGCTCATGGCCACCAGGATCTTGGGGGTGTTGACATAGGGGTAATGGATGGGAGTATCGGAGATGATCACCTGAGCATTACAGGCGCCGCCACGGGATTCCGGGCCATAGGCCTGAACCAGGGTGGATTCCTTCTTATCAACGAGCGAGGCCGCCATGCCCAGGATACGGCCGGCCAGGATAATGCCCTGACCGCCGAAACCGGTGACGATAATCTCGGTTTGGCTGGATGTTTGTGTACTCATGGTCGTCTGATTCCAAAGAGTCAATCAAAAGAAATTAGTCGTCACTGCACGGTCGGTGCATTTCCGTATAGCGATCATCGCAGGTGGAACGGTCAATATCGATGAATTTGCCGATGACCACACCTTTCTCGAAATCGATATCCGCCAGGGCCGGGTTGGCACCATGCTTGATGATGGTGCGGTCCTGGTAAAGCTTGAGGGTGTCGATCGGCTTTTCCTTGTTGCGGCGACCGTAGTTGATCGGGCAGGGGGATAATACCTCGATGAACGAAAAGCCCTTGCGGGTGATGGCCTCGTTGATCGCCGTGGTCAGATCGCGGGTCTGCAGGATGGTCCACCGCGCCACATAAGAGGCACCCGAAGCATAGGCCAGGAGCGGAAGATTGAAGGGCGCATCCGGATTGCCCAGCGGCGTGGTCGTCGATTTGGCCATGCTCGGCGTGGTGGCCGCACATTGCCCGCCGGTCATGCCGTAGGTGAGGTTGTTGACGCAGATCACGGTCAAATCCATGTTGCGCCGCGCCGCATGGATGAAGTGGTTGCCACCGATGGCAAAGAGATCGCCGTCACCGGAAAACACAATCACCTTCAGATCCGGATTGGCCATCTTGATGCCGCTGGCAAAGGGAATGGCCCGGCCATGGGTGGTGTGAAAGGAGTCAAGCTTGACATACCCCGCCCCACGCGCCGAGCAACCGATACCCGAGACCATGGTGAATTTGTTGTACGGGATTTCGGTGGCCTTGATGGCACTGAGACAGGAGGAGAAAACCGTACCGATACCGCAACCGGGACACCAGATATGGGGAATACGGTCGGTGCGGATCAGATCATCCAGGGGATGCTCGGGCTGCTTGGCCAGTTTTTTGGGATTCGTGGTCATTGTAGGTTGTTTAGTTTGTAGGTTGATAGGTTATTTAGTTTGTGGGTTGTTGCTAAAACGCTCAACTGCTACAAGCTAAACTCCTGCCGTACACACTCCAGCACCTTTTCCGGATGAATGATTTTGCCGCCGGCACTGCCAACTAAAAGCGCTTTGGCCTGGCCACCGGCGCAGCGTTCCACCTCGTAGTGCACCTGGCCAAGGTTGATCTCGACGGTGATGAACCCTTTGACCCGTTGGGCCAACTCGCGAATCATCGCCTCAGGAAAGGGCCAAACCGTGACCAGTCGCAGCAGGCCAACCTTGTAGCCCAAAGCCCGGGCCTGATCCACCGCCGACAAGCCGGTACGCACCGAGACGCCGTAGCTGACGATGACGATCTCGGCATCCTCCATGCGGTAGGACTCGGTTTCGATGATATCATCGAGATTATTGCGGATCTTGCCCTTGATGCGGGTCATCATCTCTTCCTGGGCCTCGACGGTCATGGCCGGATAGCCGCGTTCGTCGTGGGTGAGACCGGTGACATGAATATTGTAGCCATCGCCGATGGCGGGCATGGGTGCCACGCCGTTGGGGCCGGGCTCGTAGAGTTTGAAGCGGTCCTTGCGGCCGGTGGGTTTGGGCCGGTCAACCAACTTGATTTTGTTTGCTTCGGGAATGACCACCTTCTCGCTCATGTGACCGACGATTTCATCAGCCATGACCAGCACCGGCACTCGGTACTTTTCGCTGAGGTTGAAGGCGCGGATGGTCTGATAAAAACAATCCTGCGGCGATGAGGGTGCCAGGGCGATCAGCTCATAGTCGCCGTGCGAACCCCAACGGGCCTGCATCATGTCGCCCTGGCCGGTCTGGGTAGGCAGACCGGTGGATGGCCCGGTGCGCTGCACATTGACGATGACGCAGGGGGTTTCGGTACAGACACCGAGACCCAGGTTTTCCATCATCAGGCTGAATCCGGGTCCCGAGGTGGCGGTCATGGACTTGACGCCGGTCCAAGCCGCACCGAGGATCGAGGCAATGGCGGCGATTTCGTCCTCCATCTGGATAAAGGTACCGCCAATATCGGGTAGGCGCTCGGCCATGTGCTCGGCAATCTCAGTGGCCGGAGTAATGGGATAGGCGCCGAAGAACTTGCAGCCGGCGGCGATGGCGCCCTCGGCACAGGCGACATCGCCGGTGATATAATGTTCGCCGGTGAGAACAGCAGGTTTCATAACAGACTCGTCAAAGGGGAGTATTATTTAGGGAGCGCTTCTGACTCAGCTTCCACTGAGAAGATGGCAAACTCAGGACAGATAATCTCGCAGTAGTGGCAGTTGACGCATTCGCCCTGCTTGGTGACCACCGGCGGGTGGTAGCCCTTGCGGTTGAATTTGTCGGAAAACTGGAGGATATCCTTGGGACAGAATTCGATGCAATAGCCGCAACCTTTGCACCGGTCATCGATGATGCACACCGTGCCCCGTGTAACCTGTATCTCCTGGGCATCGAGAGGGACTCGCCAAAAAGCCATGTTGTCTGCCTGTGGTTGAGGTAACCGTCACCTGTGCACCTGCCAACCGCAGGTACAGGGGAAAAAAATAGAGGTGTGTACCTCCATTGTCAGAAGCCTTGAGATAAACAGGAAAAACAAGCAGGTGTCAAGGTGGAATAAGCCGCTATGGCTAAAAACAGGAGACAGGGGTGATAAAAATGCTCCGGTGTCTCTTCTTGCAGCACCATCACGCAAAGTTGTAAAATAGTCGTACTGAAATGTGCATTTTTGACCCGCACTGAAAAAAGTTGTACAAAGCAACTCACAGCTTAAAAAAACTCAGCCGCCAAACCTGGACATCGGCAAGAAGATCTGCCTATAATCAATCTCAGTAGTTGCCAGAAATTATTGAGGAAGAATGACAATCATCTGGAGTCGCTCTCTACCACTTACGCATCTCTTGAGGTAACGCGCCATGCTACAACGCCTACGGATTAAAACCCGAATCCTGCTCATTCTCTTTGGTATCGTCGTTTTGTTTGTGGTTATGGCCCTCTACATCACCACTACGGTACGACAAATTCGTGATCTCGGCACCGAGGCCACCTCCTCGGCGATGCTTGAGGGGCAGAAGGCCAAGATCAAAGTCTCCAGCCATGCCATGGCGCTCGCTCTGTCGGAAGCCGTCAAACGATCCGGGCTCAAGCAGCCCGAGGAAATCAACGAACTGCTCCGCGCCATGGTCAACCCGGCGCGCTACGAGGAGGATCTCTCTGGCTACTTTTTTATTTACCAGGGCAATATCAACATTGCCTTTCCCGTCAAACAGGAGAGCCAAGGCAAGGATTTGGGGAACACCAAAGATAAAAACGGGGTCTATGTCATTCGGGAACTGCACCAAAAGGCCCAGGCGGGTGGCGGCTATGTGAACTATATCTGGCCCAAGCCAGGTGCGGGCGACACCCCCAAACTCAGTTATGCCGAGATGATTCCAGGCTTGGATATGTGGGTAGGAACCGGCATTTACATCGACAACATCGAGAAGACCACCACCGCCCTACAAACCGAAATGGACCGTTTGGCCGGCAAGAAGATTCGCCAAATGCAGATAGTGGCCGGCGCCATTTTTCTGGCCATTGTCGCCTTTTGCTTCATCGTCGCCATGGGCATCAGCAGCGGCCTGCGTAATCTTATCCGCAGTTTTCGTGACGTGGCCGAGGGCAAGGGCGATCTCACCAAGCGTATCAAGATTGAATCCAGCGATGAACTGGGGGATCTCGGCACCCTGTTCAATACCTTTCTCGGTAATTTGCAGGAGATGATCAAAAAGATCGCCACCGAGGCGCAGGCGGTCAATCAGTCGGCCCAATCGCTGCCGGCATCTCGGCCCAGATCAGCAACCGTGCCAGGGAAACCGCCACCGTGGCTACCAGTGTGGCCCAGGGCACCGGTGAGATGAGCAGTAACCTCAAACTGGTGTCACGGACCATGGATGGCTCTTCCTCGGATACCGCCATGGTGGCCACCGTGGCCCAGGAGATGACCGGCACCATCAACGCCATTGCCACCAATGCTGAAAAGGCCAATGCCATCACCGGTAATGCCGTGCAACAGGCCAACACCGCCTCCAAACGCATGGCGGAACTGGGCGGGGCGGCTGCGGCCATCGGTAAGGTCACCGAGACCATTACCGATATCTCCGAGCAGACCAATTTGCTCGCCCTCAACGCCACCATCGAAGCGGCCCGGGCCGGGGAATCAGGCAAGGGTTTTGCGGTGGTCGCCAACGAGATCAAGGAACTGGCCAAGCAGACCGCCGAGGCCACCCAACACATCAAGAATCAGATCGAGGAGATGCAGTCCACCACCCAGATGACGGTGAGCGAGATTGAGGCGATCTCCGCCATCATCCATCAGGTGAGCGAGCTGGTCTCGACCATCACTCATGCGGTGGAGGAACAGAGCGCTGCCACCGGCGAGATCGCCACCAGTATCGGCTCGGTTTCCGAGGGACTGGCCAATGTCAACGAGAGTGTGGCGCAGAGCTCACAGGTGTCAGAGGATATTGCCAGCGATATCAGCAAAGTGAGTAGTGCCGCCGGCGAGATCACCGACTCCAGTAACCAGATGCGCGAGCAGGCCCAGCACCTGCAAAGCATGGCCGAAGAGCTCAACAGTATCGTCAGCCGTTTTCGTACCTGATCAGCAAGGTTTAGGGTAAACAACAGGGGCCGCATCCTCTCTGGATGCGGCCCCTGTTGTTTTTATGGTTGCGCGTAGATGCGGCCAACAGCTTTAGGGATATAGATAACAGGGGGCAGACCACGTTTTTATGATCGTCAGCTATCTGCCAGAAAAACGTGGTCTGTCCCCTGTTTTACTGTTTTAAACGTGCTCATCAGTTGTCCCCTCCTATGGTCATTTCAAAATAAGGTTCTATTCCTGAAAAAAGACGTCTTTGTTCTGCTTCTGTTTCTCTGTACATTTTCAATCTGAATCGTTCAACCCGACCTCTTTCTTCATATATTTTCATGAAATATAAGATCGTCTCGATCTTGGCAGCATACGGTATCTCGTCAGCCTGGGAATAATAGATTGTATATTTCCCAGGTACGGCTGAACAAGCTATCCAAGGGTTGTCTTTGTTACGCTCAACGGGCAGGCCATGTTTTTTCAAAATTTCTATTATTTCGTAGGTAATGCGGTCAATCAGATCAGGATACGGTTGTTTTCCTGCATGGACTGGTTGTTGCGAAAAAAAGATAATTAAAATGCTGAAGATTAACACGAGGGGGAGAACAGGGGGCAGAGCCCGATTATCTCTTTTCATTCATTAGCTCCTTAAACTGATTCGTTGTTTCCAGGTGAGTGAAAAAGTGAAAAAGGGGATGAAAAAGGGGACGCATTTATTTCTATCCATCCTCCCAATGAACCGAAGGGAAACAAGGGACGGAACCCTATCATCTCCTTTCATCCATTCGTTCCTTGAGCCAATTCGGCATTTCCAGGTACACACCAACTCGACTCTGTACGTTTTTTCAGCATCGGCCGGTCTTTTGATTGCCTCTGTCAAAATGAAAAAGGGGACGTGAAAAAGCGTGAAAAAGGGGACGCATTTAAATTCCCATTCGCTCCTTGAACCAATTCTGTATTTTCAGGTACACACCACTCGATGCGTCTTTTTTCGGAGTCAGCCGGTCTTTTCATTGCCCCTGTCGAGGTTTGTAGGCTAACGGACCACCATGGAAAACCGGGGACTGGAAAACCGGGGACAGACCACGTTTTTCTGGCAGATAACTGACGAGCAGAAAAATGTGGTCTGTCCCAGGTTTTCACGGCGCAGCAACCAGATGCGCGAGCAGGCCCAGCACCTGCAAAGCATGGCCGAAGAACTCAACAGTATCGTCAGCCGTTTTCGTACCTGATCAGTAACCTTTGGGGTAAACAACGTCCTACTCACCGGTTCCGCGTTGTTTGCGGAACCGGTGAGTAGGTGGTTAAGACGAATATTTGTTCATTTTTTTTAGCAGGTTACAATTACAACCCTTTCAATCCGTGGTTTTGTTCCATTTATCCACCGCGCACTAAAATCTTCATGCAGAGCTTAATCAGTGACCTTTGACAGTCGTCTCAAATTGAAAGTCGCAAACTTCCTGAACCTTGTCGTTAATTATTGTAGTTACCCTATGATATTGGTTCCACTTGTCAACTGGTGGCCAGTTCGCTGGCTTGGTCTCAAAGTAGAGCCTGTTTTTATATGAAAAAAAGGTCGGTTTATTTCCGCAAGGTAATATTGGATAACGGTCAGTCGGCATAGCATGTTGCAACTGCATGAGCATCTCTCGTTGTGGGCCGCCTACGAATTCGGTACCATCCGCGTTTACGATTTCATAGAACAATTCATCACAACCAGCTCCAGCCCCACTTGACATCTCGATTTCTGCAATGTTCGCGGGCATTCCATTGTTTGTAATATCCAACACATGAGTTCCCCGGATTTCTGACTCTCCCCATTTAGTTGAAACCTGGGCACGATTCATTGGAGAAGTACCGTCAAAAACGTATGGTAACGGCCCCATTCCATTCTGCAGACTGACACACAAATCACGTTCTGTAGAATTTGGACCGATTTTTTCCAATGTGTCTGTGGTAAATAGACAAGCCAATCCATCTGTCAATGGAGTACTAGAAGAAGGGTGCTGCAAGTCCTTGTAGAACAGGATATGGTTTTCATTGCGATATGTTAATAGTCCTAATTCGTCTCCACCCCAAGCATCTTCAGTGCCAGATGGGGGGATGGGCATATCGCTATCTTTTAACGGAAAATCCGTTGTCGCATCGAAACCATATAAGACAGGGATATGGGCAGTTCCCTCAGTAGTGAATGCCAAATCAATTCTTTTATCTTCAAATGGAAGGTTCGTGCCTACCCCAGACACTAATTCACTTAGACGACCGGCATTCGCATATGCTGCAATTGCTTCGCATATGTCACTATTTTTGGTCTGCAATATTTGATCACCTTTAAGGAAGGCATCAATGCTCGGCGTCAGCTTTCCACCCAAACTCAAATACATTCGATAATGTTCTTCAATCTCTTTTCGTAAAACATTTACGTCTTTCCCTTTTGCGCCATAAACCGAAATCTGTTCTCTAAAAAAGTCTGCTAAATTAAGGTGAGCGATGGAGCGATGAGGATTAAGTTCAATAGCTCGCTTTAGTATGTGTTCAATCAGATAAGGTGAGATTCCCCTCTTTATTGCCAGGAATCCATAGTCGTTCAAAATTGCTGACGCCTTCTGAGGGGATATTTTTTCGATGGGCGCATCCACTGCGTTTAATATTCCTGCCTCCTCAAAGTTTAAGGTGGCGTCAAAATACGGAATTGGTTTCCCAGCACTTACAGCAGCATTGTATGTGACCATAATGGACTCGTAAGCCTTTTCTAATGCTTGCCAAGCAAATGGTTCTGAATGTTCGATGTCAAGTCGATAAAATCTCAGGTCAGGCTCACTATTTCTTGTAACAGAAATCAAGATATTTTGAGCTACAGCGAGCGGGTTGATGTCGGATGGCAATTGCCACCGCTTGCTTATATTGGGCGATTTTAGGTTATTAAGGTCGATTTGCAGTAAACGCCCATGCCCATCTCGATAAACATATTTATTGTCCGTCGAGGTTACGTTCAGGCTGTTGCAATACTGACCGTATTCACTATTCGAGCCATCGTGTGCCAATGTAGAAATGCGTGGAATACCTTCACTTGGTTCATATATGCCAAAACGAGATATGCGTGTGTCTTTGGCAACAACGTAACCAGCATCCATAACAGCTGGTAGACAGCTATATCTAGGAAAGCTAGAAAATTCTTGTTGATATGCTTTAGGAGTTTTTGACCTTAAATCCCACTCATAGAGTTGTCTTAAAAAAGAGTTATGGACTATGAAATCGGCATGTGGGGAAAACTGCATTTTACCATCGGAAAATTCAGGTTCCTCAATTGTTACTAATGGACGTTCGCCAGTAACAAATTCGACAGTAGTTTCCCACATTCCTTTTTTTGTTGCTGAAAGTTTTGAGTACGCATATGCGTTCGCACTGGCGCTTATGATAAATTTGCGTGCCAACATTGCTCGACGCCAAATCTCCTTCGGGTGGCTGGCATCGCTTAAATCGATCATAACAATTTCGTGGCGAGTTTCCTTGTTATACTCTTCTTTTTCAGTAGGTGTGTGCAGGAGAACGGTATTCCCATCATCAGATAGGGACCATTCTCCATAGCTAAATGGCAGTGATCCCACTCGTGTTGGATGTTGCACGTCTGATATATCGATAATTTGAAGAGTAGCTGATTGTTTGTCTTTTTCTTGAAGCAACGTAACAAACCTTTTTCCATCAGCAGAAGCGCGTCCAGCTATTAGTGGCGCTGTTAAATGCAATGTCGAGGCTATAGTGGGGGTATCGGCAAAACCATTAGTCGATAATGTGAGTGAGATTGCAGTGATTATTAATCGGATCATATTTGCCAAAACATTATCCTCGATATGACTATCTTAACAGGGGCCGTATCCAGAAAGGATGCGGCCCCTGTTGTTATTATGGTTGTGCGTAGATGCGGCCAACAGCTTTGGGAATATCGCCCTTGGGGATCAGCTTGCCTTTGGTATCGACGCTATAGACCCCAAACCACTGTTCCGGGTCCTCGGCATCCTGGTGCATGGACTCCTCCTGCCCCTTGGCACTTTTCCACCACTCGTCCTGAAACTCGAAAATACTGACACCGTAAATCTGTTTGCTCCCTTTGGCGGTGCGGATATCCCGCCACACCCCTTCCAGCACCGGTCCCACCTCCTCGGGCTTGTGGCCGCCAAAGCCGGGAATATCGGCGCGTGGGGCAATCGGCGAGGTGGACAACCCCACCTGGGTCACCAGGATCGGTTGTTTGAACTGGGCGGTCAGGGATTCGAGGTAGCCCTGGTAGGTGCTGCCGGTGACCGAACCCGGCGGTGAGGTCTTGACGCCGTTGGCATAGGTGTAGACGTTGAGGCAGATCAGATCGCCCATATCCGGAACCAGCACACTCTCCTGACTAACCTCGATATCGGGGCGGCTCGCAATCGGTCCCACATGAGTCCAACTGGTGTGACAGTAGAGGTGGCGCTGTCCGTAGCGGCTGAGTTCATAGTCCATGGCCCCGTCCACCAACTTGGCCAGGGCAATTTCCGTGGGGCTGCGGTTGGTGAGGGTGAGGTGTTTGCCGTGGAAGTCACGAACCTCTGGATGGCGTTTATCGGTGGCAGTAATGCACTTGGCCTGCAACTCATCGCCAATGGAAAAGAGCACCAGCCGATCCGGCCGACCCACCTTGTAGGTATGATCAATCACCTCTTTAATATCATTGAGAGTTTTCTCCTGAAAGGCCGGCGCGAGAAAGTCCTCCTCATAAGCCCAAACCCAGACATCCTGGCTATAGACCAGATCAGTCTTGTCCATAGCCGCAAAAAACTTGGCCGGCATCAGCCGGGGAAAGACCTGGAGATAATTGACGTTCATCGCCGTGATCAGCGCCAGATGCTCGCCATACCGCTCATCATCAGCCGGTTGCAGACCGCGTACCGGAGTTTCGCCGGGTAAAAAGGGGGAATAGCCCATGCCCCGGAAGAAGAGCGGGCGCTTGGGCCGGCTCAAGTCAACCAGCGAGGAGCCGCGCACCACAAAACGTCGCGGTTGTGGGGTATCGGGGTTGAGCTGCATGGTTTTCTCAGCCTGGGCGAGGCCAGCGGGCAACACTGCCAGCAAGAGACAGAGCAACAACGGCATCGGGTAACAGCATTTTCTTGATTGCGGCATGGGACAGTGTTTGGGGTAAAAGGAAAAGAATCCGGGGCGAGCACGACAGTCCAGCCCGGCGGCAGCGTTCCGGATTCAAAGCCGAAGCGGTGCAAGAGTGCAAGAAAATTATGGCGTTTGCGCGCAATGATCGCCAAAGAGTGGCAATCAACCGTGGCCAAAGCACGAGCTGTTCCAGCGCTTTGCACCCGGGTTCGTCCGCCGGCAGGACGATATGAACAACCCTGGCCGTTTAGCTTTCTGCTTGCCCAAATTGCCATGGTTTTGTAGTTGTGGGGATCTCATCGGCCTATCAACGGATCGGCCACCCAATTAATCCTCGCCGTTTTTATCATCAACACAACACCATGCCCAAAACACGAAAACCCAATGATGACAATGCCATGGTCAGCAGTCGTCTCCAACGTGGCATGCAGATCAAAGGCCGGTTATGGATAGAAAAACAGGGAGAAACCTATCTCTCCTGGGGGCGGGTGGTATTGCTGGAACGCATCGGCGAGCTGGGCTCGGTCTCAGCGGCGGCGAAATCGATGCAGATGAGCTTCAGCCATGCCTGGCACCTGGTGGAGGCGATGAACTCCTTGGCCCCAGAGCCCCTGGTGGACAAACAGGCCGGCGGACGTCAGGGCGGTGGTGCCTGGTTGACCGATGCCGGCCACAAGGCGGTGGCTGATTTTTGGCAGCGGGTGGAACGCTTTCAGCAATGGATCGAGCAGGAAAAACTCACATGAGCCAGGCATCGCTCAGGCACTTTTTCCCTTTTCCCAAATGATACGATAGCGCGGCCGGCGGATGCGGGTCGAACGACATTGCGGGCATCGCCCCGGCGGCGTGGGTCGGGTTCTGCCCGTGAACACATAACCGCACGGCTGGCAGCATGCTGGGCTCACTTCGAAACAGCCTCCCTCGCGACGCACGGTGCGTCCCACATGCTCAAGATGACTGTATATTTCCTTTTCGCTCTGATGCAGCTCCTTGGAGAGTTCACGCACCCCGCATGCACCAGCCTCCAGCCGCTTGATCAGTTGGCGGCGTAGGGTGCCCCTCTCCCCTGCCCCATCAGCGATCGTCATGCGTACCTCCCCAATTGTGGCCCCTGCTGCCGGGCCTGCCAAAATCCGGTATACATTTCACCTCAGCTCGGTTAGGATACCCCTTTATAAGGTTTTGGAAAATACGGCCAAACATCCACTTGTAATTCATTGACCCTCATTTCTGCATGCGTTTTGTTCCCGCCCACTCACCCGCGTCCTTGCCGCCGCGCGCTCTTGCTTGCCAGCTGCCCCGTCATACAGCAAGCTCTTTTACGGCACGCCCCAACTGCACCGTTGTACCACAATGAATCAACTGTTAGCCCATGGTCCTGTTCGTACTGCGTTGAAAACCGTTGTGCTTTTCGTTGTGGTCTTTCTCTTGTTCATCTGCTGGTCCGATCAGGCCCTCTCCTACATATTTCAGGATATGCCCTGGCCGCATTCCCCCCTGCTGTTGCAACTGAGCCTGTTGATGTTCACGGCGGCACTGGGCATGGGATGGCTGGTTCATCATCGCCATCTGCGACAACAGCAGGCCGAAATGGCCGATGAATGTTCCCTGGCCAACATCTTTCGCGCCGCCCCCTGTGGCCTGGGCCTGGTGCGTGACCGTATTTTTATAGAGGTCAATACGCAGCTCTGCCAATTCACTGGCTATGCGCGCGACGAATTGATCGGTCAGAGCAGCAGATTACTCTATGCCAACGACGAGAGTTTTATGCGGGTTGGCCGTGAACTGACGGCGCAATGTCATCAACAGGGCCGGTTTACGGTGCAAAGCTGCTGGCACCGCAAGGATGGCACAGCCATCGCAGTGCTTCTCAGTTGCACCCCCATAGATGCGGGCATCGTTTTCACCGCCCTGGACATCACCGCCGAGCAACAAGCCCAGCAACAACTGCGCGACAACGAGGCCCGTTATCACGCCATGATCGAAATGGCTGTGGATGGCATCCTCCTTGGTGATCACCACGGGGTTATCCTTGAGGCCAATCACCATATCTGCACCATGTTCGGCATGGAGCGTCAAGTCCTGATTGGTCGTCATATCAGCGAGTTGCCCTTTACGCTCCAGAGTGTCGCCGCTGCCCCTTTCCGCTTTGATCTGCTCCGCCAGGGGGAAACGGTAATCAGCGAACGCGATTTTCTCCGTCCGGACGGCTCCACCATCTCTGTGGAGATGCGTTCCAAAATGATGCCCGATGGCAATTACCAGTCCATCTACCGCGACATCACCCTGCGCAAACAGACTGAACAGGCCCTGCGCGAGAGCGAGGAGAAATTCGCGCTCAGTTTTGCCGCCAGCCCCGATGCTGTCAACATCAATCGCCTGGAAGACGGCATGTATGTTGATATCAATGCCGGTTTCACCGAACTCTCCGGATTTACGCGTGAAGATGTGCAAGGCAAGACCACCATCGAACTCAACCTCTGGCACGATCTCAAAGACCGCGAGACCCTGGTGACAGCCCTGCGTGCCACCGGCCATTGCGACAACCTAGAGGCGATCTTTCGCCGCAAGGACGGCAGCCTTGGTATTGGCCTGCTTTCCGCCCGCCTCATCTACCTGGGCCAGGTGCCGCACATCCTCTCCATCACCCGCGACATCACCCCGCAGAAACAGGCGGCCGCCGATCTGGAACGGCTGCGCGTTGCCATCGAACAGGCCGGCGAGGTGGTGGTTATCACCGATATCAAGGGCAATATTCAATATGCCAACCCCGCCTTTGAGCGCACCTCCGGCTATTCGCTGGCCGAGGTCTATCAGCGAAGCACCCGCATCCTTAAAAGCGGCCAGCACGACGAGGCCTATTATCACAACCTGTGGACGACCATCGCCAGCGGCCAAACCTGGAGCGGCCGTATGATCAACCGTAAAAAGGATGGCAGCCTGTTTACCGAGGAGGCCACCATCTCGCCGGTCTTTGATGAAGATGGCATTGTCAATTATGTGGCGATCAAACGTGATATCACCGCCCAGCTCAAACTGGAGGCCCAATACCTACACGCGCAGAAGATGGAATCGGTCGGCCGGCTCACCGGCGGCGTGGCCCATGATTTCAACAACATGCTGGCGGTGATCATTGGGTTCACTGAGCTGGCCATGGTCAAGTCCACCGCCGAGGACCGCATCTATGCCGATCTGGAGCGCATCCTCGAGGCGGCCCATCGCTCGGCGGATATTGTGCAGCAACTGCTCGCCTTTGCCCGCAAACAGGCAATCATGCCCAAGGTGATCGACCTCAACCGCCTGGTAGACGGCATGCTCAAGTTTCTGCGCCGCCTCATCGGCGAGGATACGGAGCTGCGCTGGGTGCCCGACGATGCCCTGCCCAACGTCCGCATGGATCCGGTACAGGTCGACCAGATTTTGGCCAATCTCTGCATCAACGCCCGCGACGCCATTGGCGAATCTGGTATCATCGAACTGGCCACCGGCCGGGTGGTGCTCGATGATGCCTTCTGTTACAACCACCCCGATGCTGAACCAGGGGAGTACGTCACCCTGATGGTCCGCGACAACGGCTGCGGCATGGAGGAAGAGGTGATCGAGAAGATCTTCGAGCCCTTCTTCACCACCAAGGGGTTGCTCGGCACCGGCTTGGGTTTGGCCACGGTGTACGGTATCGTCAGCCAGAACCGTGGGGTCATTACCGTGACCAGCACCCCCGGCCAGGGGACCACCTTTTCACTCTATCTGCCGGTCTACACTGCCCCCACCACTGAGGCCGGCGCCGATCCCGTCGATTTGCCAGGACCCGGCCGCGAAGAGACCATTCTGCTGGTGGAGGATGATGCCGGCGTGCTGGACCTCGGCCGCACCATGCTGGAGACCCTCGGGTACCGCGTGCTCACCGCTGCCTCGCCTTCCCAGGCCCTGGAATTGGTGGGGCAAGCCAAGTCGATTGATCTGCTGCTCACCGACGTGGTCATGCCGGAGATGAACGGAGCACAGCTGGCACAACAGTTACGCGAGCTGCGGCCGGAGCTGCGGGTGCTGTATATGTCTGGCTACACCGCCGATATCATCGCCCACCACGGTGTGTTGCACCAGGATATCCATTTTCTGCAAAAGCCCTTTGACCTGCAGGCCATCTCGATCAAGGTGCATGAGGCGCTGCAAGGGCGTCAGGATGCAGTCGAAGCTGCCTCCTGATCCAATCAGGGCTGCACAGGAAACCGCAGTGAACATCTTTGTCCTTGATGAGGATATCGAGCAGTGCGCACGGTACCATTGTGACCAGCATGTGGTTAAAATGATCCTGGAAAGTGCGCAGATCGCCTGTACCGCCCTCAACCTGCACGGCTTTACCACACCCTTCAAATCCACCCATGTGCAGCATCCCTGCGTGCGGTGGGCGACAGCCTCCCAGAGCAACCTGGAGTGGCTGGTGCAATTGGCCCGGGCGCTCAACCGCGAGTATCGCTTTCGCTACGACAAGGACAAGGATCACGCATCAATCGCCGTCCTCGATCAGATTGAGCAGATGCGTTTTGCAACACTTGGCCTCACTGAATTTCCCCAGGCCATGCCCGAACAGTATCGGGTCACCGGCGACCCGGTCACAGCCTATCGCAACTTCTATGTAGGCGAAAAAATGCGCTTTGCCCGCTGGACAAAACGGTTGGCACCAGAATGGATAACCGGTGTGCAGGCCCGAAGCTCATCCGGACCAGGATGCACCGGTATAATCGTCTTAGCGGTCGTACTGGCTGCGGCGGTATTGGATGGCCTCGGCGAGATGGGGAAGTTCGGGTTGGGTCGCGCCGGCAAGATCGGCAATGGTTAGGGCAATCTTGAGGATACGGTGATAAGCCCGGGCTGAAAGCCCCAGACGGGTGATGGACTGGTTGAGCAGGTTGGCTGAAGCGGCATCCAACCGGCAAAATTGCTTCACCTCCTTGGCATTCATCTGCGCGTTGCAGTAAAGCCGTGGTGAAGCGACAAATCGTTGGTGCTGCCGCAAGCGTGCCTGATTGACACGGGCGCGGATGGTGGCCGAGGACTCGCCGCTGGGTTGACCGATCAGCTCCTTGACCGGCACTGCCGGCACCTCCAGGTGCATGTCGATACGGTCCAGCAGCGGGCCAGAAAGTCGGCTGCGATAGCGTTGCACCTGCAAGGGCGAACAGGTGCAGGGCCGCACCTGATCACCGAGATAGCCGCAGGGGCAGGGATTCATCGCCCCGACCAGGGTGAAGCGGGCGGGGAAGCTGAGACTGGTGGCAGCGCGGGCAATGGTGACAGTGCCGTCTTCCAGCGGCTGGCGCAGCACTTCCAGTACATGTTTCTTGAACTCCGGCAGTTCATCGAGAAA
Organism: uncultured Desulfobulbus sp.; assembly: GCA_964639845.1. Lineage (GTDB taxonomy): Bacteria > Desulfobacterota > Desulfobulbia > Desulfobulbales > Desulfobulbaceae > Desulfobulbus. The sequence continues at coordinate 84,894 of CAZXHS010000010.1, forward strand.
GAGCACGCCGTTATGGGCCAGCGAAACTTCGCCGGGCCGGGGAATTTGCCCACCACCGATCAACCCGGCATCGGAGACAGTGTGATGGGGCGCACGAAAAGGCCGCGTCACCAAGAGTGGCGTTTTTTCCGGTAGCAGACCGGCGGTGGAAAAAACCTTGGTGGTTTCAATGGCCTCATCCAGGGTGAGATCGGGCATGATGGTGGGCAGCCGCCGGGCCATCATCGTCTTGCCGGTCCCGGGTACGCCGCTGAGCAGCAGATTATGCCCGCCGGCTGCGGCGATCTCAAAGGCGCGTTTGACATATTCCTGACCTTTGACGTCACTAAAATCCACCCCGTAACCCGGATCAGCGGCAAAGAGGGTGGCGGGATCGATGGCCAGAGGCGTCAGCGCCCTGCGGCCGGCGAAAAACTCCACTGCCTCATCCAGTCGCTCGATGCCGTAGACCTCCAAACCCTGGACGATGGCCGCCTCATCCAAGTTGTCGCGGGGCACGAGAAAGCGCTGCAAACCCTGTTGTCGCGCCGCCAGGGCCATGGGCAAAACTCCGGTCACCGGCCGCACCGAACCGTCCAGGCTCAACTCGCCAACGACAGCGGTCTGCGTCAGCAAGTCCATCGGCATCAGTCCGCTGGCCGCCAGGATACCCAGGGCCATGGGCAGATCATAACCGGTGCCCTCCTTCTTCACCGAGGCAGGAGCGAGATTGACGGTGATGCGGCGCTGGGGGAATTCGTAGCCGCTGTTTTTGATCGCTGCCCGCACCCGGTCCTTGGATTCGCGCACCGCACCCTCGGCCAGGCCAACGGTGGAGAACGACGGCAATCCCAGGGCCAGATCGACCTCCACCAAAATGGGCAGGCCATCAACACCACTGACCGCGCAACTGTTTATGGTGGCGAGCATGGGATTTCGGTGTCCTCGCTGTACAGTGCCTGCATGGCAGCGCTGTAATCGCCCTGCGACTGTGCATAGATAAAAAAAGGCGCCAGTACCTCAAACTGTTCGCCGCCGTTTTTCATGGCCTCGATCAGGATCAGTTTGGCGGTGGTGGCCTCGGGAAAAGAGTAGATCGGCTGCATGCGCTTGGGGGTTAAGCGGTGTGCCCGCAACAGGCTGAGCAGATCAGCGCCACGCCTGGCCGGCACGATGAATACCACCCGGCCGCGGTTGCGTACCGCGAAGGCAGCTGTCCGCACGAAGTCCACCAGATCGCCGGCAAGGCCGTGGCGGGCCATCGCTGCCTGGGATTGTTGGTTGATACGGCCATCCTGGCCGGTGCCGTAGGGGGGATTGCAGACCACCAAGTCGTAGGCCTCGGGTTCCAGCGTCTGCGCTGGATCGCACACGTCGCCCCGCAAGATGTGCATGCGTGCCGCAAATCCATTGGCGCGCACATTGTCTGCTGCCAGTTGCGCCAATTCGGGTTGCAACTCCAGGCCGTGGATGACGGCCTCCCGCACCCGGTGGGCAAGGATCAGGCCAATGACGCCGCAGCCGCAGCCCAGATCCAACACCCGCTGTCCTGGTTTGGGCAGCACAAAATGGGCGGCCAGCACCGCGTCCACCGAAAAACGATAGCCGTGGAGCGGTTGCTGGCAGCACAGGCGTCCGGCAAAGAGGCTATCAATGGTGGTTGGTGGCGGCAGGGTGGTGGGCAAACGCGCGCTCCATGAAAGGGGGAAAGGTCGACGGGGACATCCGGCAACGGGGAAAACAGGCTGCCACGCCGCCAGCGCTTTACAAAATCGACATTCTGTTTACCATTTCCCCGCACGGCAGTGCAAGCCGCATTTCCCGGTCGCATTTCCCGACCAACGCAGCCCCAAATTTTGTCGAGTCTCAGCGAGATGAGGAGTTTCTATGGATATCTTTATCAAAACCCATTTTTCCGGCGGCCATCACCTGCGCGCCTATCCCGGCAACTGTGAAAACCCGCATGGCCACAACTGGCACGTCAAGGTGACGGTGCGTGCCGACAAGCTTGATCACCTCGGCATGGGCATTGATTTCAAAGTGCTGAAAAAAACCGTCAATGTGGTGGTTGACGAGCTGGATCACCGCGATCTCAATTCGCACCCGGCCTTTGCCGAAATCAACCCCTCATCGGAACATATCGCCATGTTCCTCTTCCAGAGCCTGCAACCGCTGCTGCACACCGAGCGCTACCGCCTTTACAGCGTCGAGGTGCGCGAGACCGACAGCAGCGGCGTCATCTACTATGGCGACTGAGACCGGCGAAATTCTCCAGGTCTCGGAGCTGTTTTACTCCATCCAGGGGGAATCGACCTGGGCCGGGCTGCCCTGCCTCTTTGTGCGGCTTGCCGGCTGCAACCTGCGCTGTACCTACTGCGATGCCCGCTACAGCTGGGAAGAGCCGGGCCAACCGATGGATGTGGCGACCATCATCGCTTGGACTGCGCAACAGCCTGGGGTGATGGTCGAGATCACCGGTGGCGAGCCGCTGACGCAGCCGGGTGTCTACAGCCTGATGCAGGTGCTGCTTACCATTAGGCGACGGGTGCTGCTGGAGACCAACGGTAGCCTGCCGCTGTGTGCTGTGCCCGACGAGGTGCATATCATCATGGATGTGAAATGCCCCGATTCGGGCATGGGGCAGCACCACCTGGCCGATAACTTTTCCGTGCTTGGCGAACGGGCCCGGCGTGGCTGCCATGACGAGGTGAAATTCGTGCTCAGCTCGCCGGCGGATTTCCATTTTGCCCGCGCCACGGTGCAGGAACACCGGCTCGATTCCCTGCTGCCGGTGTTGTTTTCGCCGGTGCGTGACCGACTGGAACCATCGCTGCTGGCGGCACTGCTGCTGCAACACCAGCTCAACGTACGCCTGCAACTGCAACTGCACAGCCTGCTCTGGCCCGACCAGCTGCGCGGGGTGTAATTAATTCGAAAAAAGAACTTTCCGCCCCTGGCCGTTCGCCCTATACTCCTCGGCAGTTGACCCGCCTTCTCCCCATTATTTCATCCGCAAGGAATCACCATGCTCAACCTCGACACCACCCGTATCGGCATCATTGGCCTGGGCTACGTCGGCCTGCCCCTGGCCGTAGAATTCGGCAAAAAACGGCCGACCATCGGCTTTGATCTCAAACAACGACGAGTCGATGAGTTACGCCAGCATATTGATGTAACACGCGAGGTGACCAGCGAGGAGCTGCAACAGGCGGGCAATTTGCAATACACCTGCGAAATTGAAGAGTTGCGTGATTGCAACGTCTTCATTGTCGCCGTGCCCACCCCGATTGATCGCAACAAACGACCGGACTTCACGCCCTTGGTCAAGGCCTCGGAGACCGTGGCCAAGGTGCTGAAAAAAGGCGATGTGGTCATCTATGAGTCCACCGTCTATCCCGGGGCCACCGAAGAGGTGTGCGTGCCCATTCTGGAGCGCGATGCTGGCCTGGTTTTCAACCAGGACTTCTTTGCCGGCTACAGCCCGGAACGCATCAATCCCGGCGATCATCAACACCGGCTGCCGACCATCGTCAAGGTCACCTCCGGTTCCACCCCCGAGGTGGCGGATTTCGTCGATGGCCTCTACGGTCTGGTGATCACCGCCGGTACCTTCAAAGCCAGCTCGATGCGGGTGGCTGAGGCGGCCAAGGTTATTGAAAACACCCAGCGCGACGTCAATATTGCGCTGATCAACGAGTTGGCGCTGATCTTCAATCGTCTGGGCATCGACACCATCGAGGTGCTCAAGGCGGCCGGCACCAAATGGAACTTCCTGCCCTTCCGGCCCGGCCTGGTCGGCGGCCACTGCATCGGCGTTGATCCCTACTATCTCACCCATAAGGCACAGGAGGTGGGTTACCATCCGGAGATGATCCTTGCCGGCCGCCGGCTCAACGACGACATGGGCCGCTACATCGCCTCGGAGACGGTCAAGCTGATGCTTAAGCGCCGCATCCATGTGGCGGACAGCCATATCCTCATCCTGGGCCTCACCTTCAAGGAGAACTGCCCGGATCTGCGCAACACCCGCGTTGTTGATATCATTGATGAACTAAATACCTTTGGCGCCAAAATCGAGGTCTACGATCCCTGGGCCGACAGTGACGAGGCTACTCGCTATTACGGCGTGAGTATGATCGAGCAGCTGCCCCAAAAGCGGTACGACGCCGTCATTCTCGCCGTGGCCCACCGGGAGTTTACCCAGCTCTCCGCCGAGGCCATGCGCACGCTTTGCCGCGACAACGCCGTTATCTATGATGTCAAGCACGCGCTGCCACCGGGAGTGGCAGACGGCTCCCTGTAAGCCTGAGCGGCCGAGCACGGCACTGATCAATTCCCCCAACGGGAGCCACGCCTCCACCACGAACCCTTGATGCCATGAACAAAGAGTCCTTTTTCGCCCCTTTCCGCTTGCTGTATCGTGGCCTCGCCAAGGCCCTATCCCTGCTTTTTGGACAACTTTCCTGGCAATCGCCGCCCTGGTTGCGATGGCTGATTATTCGGCCTTTGCGGACTCTGGTCCTGTTTCTGCTCGTCGGTGGTGCCTCAGCCGCTGGCTGGTACAGTTGGCAGTGGTACAGTCATCTGCCGCAACCGCACACTGTGGCGTACAGGGTGCTAGCGCCTAAATTAAGCAAATACAGCGACAAGGCCACAGAGGTGTATCCCCTGCGCATCAGCTTTGCCGAGTCCGCCGCGCCCTTGGAGCTGATCGGCAAGCCGGTGGTCAGTGGGCTGCGGCTCGAACCTGCCATAGCCGGTACCTGGCAGTGGCTCGATGACCGCAGCTTGGCCTTCAAGCCTGAGGGTGATTGGCCGGTTGGCCAGCAGTATCGTCTTGGGTTCTCAAAAACAGATCTGTTCGCTGCCGGGGTTTTGTTACAGGAATACGAAACCTCTTTTGCCACTGTCCCCTTCACGGCTACCATTGCCAAGACCGAGCTCTATCAAGACCCCGTTGACGCCACTGTAAAAAAGATGGTGGCCACCATCGACTTTTCCCACCCGGTCGAGCCGACCAGCCTCAACGGTGCCATTGCCTTTCAGTTGGGCGAGGGGTTGACCTACCGCGATCCTGCCCACAAAGATTTCTCCGTCCAGGTGGACAAGGATGGGCTCCATGCCCACATCCACTCTGCACCAGTGGCCGTACCGCTTGAATCCGCCCTCATCACCCTCAATCTGGAGAAGAAAATCGCCTGCCGCCAGGGCGGTGTAACTTTGCAACAACCGCTCTCAAGTTTTGTCCAGATGCCCGGTAGGTATCAACTCAGATTCCTCGATGTGCAGACCCGTTATGTCAACAATCTCCAGGGCGAGCCGCAACAGGTGCTGATGCTGCGCAGTTCCTTTCCCGTGACCGACGAGATGATGGCCAAACATGTTCGTGCCTGGTTGCTGCCTACCCAGCCGGGTGGCTGGAGCCAAAGCGAGATCAACACCGCAGATCTAGTCGACAGTATCCCCCTCGCCCTCATCCCCGGGCCCGAACCGCTCAACACCCAGCACAGCTTCACCCTCAACGTGCCGGTCAATCGACAACTGGTAGTCAAAATCGACGAAAAGATCGAGGCGGTGGGCGGCTATCTGGCTAAAGAACCGACTTTTACCCTGCTGAACAGCGGTGAATATCCCAAGGTGGTCAAACTGTTGGGCGACGGCGCCCTGCTCAGCCTCCACGGCGAGCAACGGGTCGGGTACATGGCCCAGGGGGTTAAAGGCGTTAAGGTGGAGATTGCTCGCCTGGTGCCCGGCCAACTGCACCAGCTCATCGACCAGAACGATGGCCGTCTCGCCCAGCCCACAGTATACAACGATGCGCTGGACCGTCTGGTGGAACGCGAAACCTACACCCGCGTTTTTAAAGACCTTGATCCCAGCCGACCGATCCATGAGAGCATCGACCTTGCCCCCTATCTGCGTGGTGAGGGCGGTCGGCTCGGGGTTTTTGTGGTGCGTATCACCCCCTTTGACCCGGCCAGCCCTGATCGCAGCTACAGCGATTATGATACGGACAGCACCTCCGGTGACCGACGGCTGCTCTTGGTTACCGACCTGGGTATCATCAATAAAAAGACCCTGGACGGTGGCCAGGAGATCTTTGTGCAATCACTGTCTCGCGGCCAACCTGTCCCCCGGGTCAATGTGGCGGTGATTGGCCGTAACGGTCTCACCCTGGCCGAGGGACAAACCGATGAGCAGGGCCATATCCGTTTTGAGCAGATGAGTGGGCTCAAACGGGAGAAAACGCCGATCATGGTGGTGGTCAGCCTCGGCAGGGATCTCTCCTTTTTACCCTTGGGTCGCGACGAGCATCAGCTTGACCTCTCCCGCTTTGATATCGGTGGGGCCTCCAACCAGACCAGCGCCAACCAGGTCTCGGCCTCGCTGTTTACCGATCGCGGCATCTACCGACCTGGTGAGACTGCCCATATCGGCTACATCCTGCGCACTGCCGACTGGCAGCAGGCCATTGCCGGCATGCCGGTTGAACTGGAAATCACCGATCCCCGGGGTATGGTGGTTTGGAACGAACGACGCTCAGCCACGGCCAGCGGTTTTGACGCCCTGGATTTCACCGCTGGCACCAATGCGGCCACCGGGTCCTATGCCGCCTCCATCTATCTACTGAAAAACAATAAGCGCGATACCTATATCGATGGCCTCAACTTCACGGTCCGCGAGTTTGAACCGGACCGTATGAAGGTCGATCTACGGCTGGCCGAGACGCCGGTTGTCGGCTGGCTGACACCGGAGCAGGTCAAGCCGGTGGTGACGGCCCGTCATCTTTTTGGTGCAGATGCCTCTGATCGCCGCGTTACGGCGCAGATGGAGCTGTCACCTTCCTTTCCCGCCTTTGACCGCTATCCGGACTATCGCTTCCATTTGGAGGGCATGCTCAAAGAAGGGGTGGATGAGCCGTTGACGGAATCCCGCACCGTTGAGGGCGGCACGGCCGCGTTGCAACCCGACTTGCAGCGCTTCACCGCCAGCGCCTACCGCTTACGTCTGACGGCGAAGGTCTACGAGGCCCAGGGTGGCCGCAATGTGGTGGCCAATCAGGAAGCCCTGGTGGCCACAGTGCCCTACTTGATCGGCGTACAGAGCGTCGATCCCCTGGATTATGTGGCCAAGGGCGCCAAACGGCGCTGTACCTGGCTGGCGATTAAATCGGATCTGGAACCAACCGCTGTGGGCCAGTTGAGCCTCTCGCTGATCGAATACCGCCATGTCTCGGTGCTGGTGAAACAGGAAAACGGCGCCTATAAATACGAATCGCGGCGCAAAGAATATGTGCGCAGCACCAAAGAGTTGCAGATCGAACCCAGTGGTACCGCCACGGTACTACCCACCAATGAGCCCGGCGATTTTGCCTATGAACTGCGCGATGGCAAGGGCACCCTGCTCAACTCTATCCGCTGGAGCGTCGCCGGTGCCGGCAATCTCAGCCGCTCGCTGGAACGCAACGCCGAGCTCAACATCAAACTCGACAAGACCTCCTATGCCCCGGGCGAGACCATCCGCATCAATCTGCGCGCCCCCTATACCGGGGCTGGCCTGATCACCATTGAGCGCGACAAGGTCTATGCCCAGGCTTGGTTCACCACCGATACCACCAGCAGTGTGCAGACCATCACCGTGCCCCAGGGATTGGAGGGCAACGGCTATATCAATGTGCAGTTCCTACGCGATCCCAATTCGGCCGAGATTTTCATGAGCCCGCTCTCCTCCGGAGTGGCACCCTTTGCGGTTTCCTTGGATGCCCGCACCCTGCCGCTGAGCGTGCAGAGCCAGGCCACCATCGAACCCGGCCAGGAGGTACGCATGCACCTGAATGCCAAGGAGGCGGCCAAGGCCGTGGTCTTTGCCGTGGATGAGGGCATCTTGCAGGTGGCGGGGTACAAAACCCCGGCGCCCTTGGCTCATTTCTTTGAAAAACGCAGCCTGGACGTGCAAACCTCGGAGATTCTCAGCCTGATTCTACCCGAATTCAGCCGTCTGATGGCGGCGGCCGCTCCTGGCGGCGACGGCGAAGACGCTATCGGGGCACATCTCAATCCGTTTAAACGCAAACGTCAAGGGCCGGTGGCCTTCTGGTCCGGTGTGGTGGATGTGCCCGCTGGTGGCCGAGATTTTCAGTACCTGGTGCCCGAAGGATTCAACGGCAAACTGCGCATCATGGCCGTGGCGGTGACACCGCAACGCATCGGGGTGGCCACTGCGGCCACCGAGGTCCGTGGCCCCTGGGTGCTGACCCCCAACGTACCGGCCATGGTCGCTCCGGGTGATCAATTCACCATCAGTGTCGGCGCTTTTAGCAATGTCGCCGTGCCGAGCACTGCCAAAATCAGCCTCAAGCCCGGCAATGGCTGTACCGTTGCGGGTGAAAAAAGCGTGGCCCTTGCCGTGGCCCCTGGCCGTGAAGGGGTGGCAACCTACCAGTTGACAGCCACTCCGAGCCTGGGCTCGACGGATCTGGTCTTTGAAGCCGAAAGCCCCGAGGGTCGCGCCCGCATAACCGAAACCATCTCAGTGCGGCCGGCAACGCCCTACCGGGTGGCCTTGCGCACCGGCTCCTTTGTCGAGGCAGGATTCAGCCTGGTTCGACAACGCGATCTGGTCAATGAATACGGTCAGGTGATGCTAGGCTATGCCCGCTCGCCGTTGGTGTGGATGCAGGGGTTGCGTACCTATCTGGAACACTATCCCTACGAATGTACGGAACAGCTGCTGTCCAAGGCCATGCCCGCTCTGGTGGCAGCCGGCGAGGATCAGCGCCTTCGTCCGGACCTGGCGCCGGTCACTCAGGCCTTCAGCCTGCTGCGCCAACGGCAGAACGAGTCCGGCGGCTTTGGGCAATGGGCAAGTAACCTGGAGACGCATGCGGAGATCTCGGTCTATGCCGCCGATTTCCTCATCGAGGCAGCCGAACGCGGCCTGACCGTGCCCCGCGACCTCCAGGAGCACAGCCAGCGGTATCTGCAACAACTGACCACCAGTCCGGCTGAGGGTCTGGCTGAGCTGCGTACCCGCGCCCGGGCCATCTACCTGCTCACCCGCTTGGGCAAGGTGACCACCGCACCCTTGACGGCCACCATCGAACAGTTGGAGCAGCACCATAAACAGAGTTGGCGTACCGACCTCGTTGCCGCCTATCTCGGGGCCAGCCGCATTCTGCTCAAACAGGAAAAGATCGGCAAATCGCTCTTGACCGCGGTTCCTTGGGCCACGCTGGATGCATCATCGGTACCCGGCGATTATGGCATCTATGAGGATGCCCTGAGCCATGATGCCGAATTGCTCGCCCTGTTGGGCCGTCATGCCCCGGATACACTGTCGAAGCTACCGGCCAACTTGCTGCCGGAATTGGGCAAACGCATTTCGGAAAATCAATACCACTCGCTCTCAGCAGCCTTGCTCATCCGGGCCTTTTCCAGCTACGCCCAATCACCGGCGCATGCGGGCAATACCCTGAGTGCCGAGATTGGTCAGGCCGGGCAAGCGTCACAACCGCTGGTACTTAAATCCGTTAACGAAATACCGCTGAGCTGGGAAAAAATCATCCTGCGTCAGGAAATTGCCGGCACTCCGGCGTTTTATCAACTGACCGAGGCCGGTTTTGACCGCTCGCCCCCAACGGAACCTCTCTCGCAGGGGCTGGAAATCACCCGTGAATATATCGATGATCAGGGGCAGGCCGTCGCGGCGTTGCAAGTCGGCCAGGAGTGTACGGTGCGGTTGCGACTGCGGGCCACCGAGCGCGACAGCCTCGGCGAGATTGCGATTGTCGACCTGCTGCCCGGTGGTCTTGAACCGGTAATCGTGCCGCAGACAGAAGACTCCAGCGATATGGAAGCAGATGCGGAAGGTGAAACTGAACCGGTGCTGGAAAACGATCAGGAACCGGATGCTGATACGGATGGCGACACCGAGGCTGAACCTGATTTGGAAGAAGAACCTGCATCGGCACGGCAAGTGGTCCGGGCGAGCGACTCTTCAGCTTGGTCACCGGATTTCATCAACATACGCGATGATCGGGTTGTGCTGTACTGCAGCCTCAGCCGGGATGTGGCCACCTACGAGTACCGGGTACGCGCCACCAACGCCGGCACCTTCCGCATTCCTGCACCCTATGCCGAGGGTATGTATGACCGCCGTCTACAAGGTCGCGGCCAGGGAGGCAGCCTGACGATTACCACGCCGTGAACCGCAGGGGAATGTGGGGGCGTCCACCAAGGCCAGCACTGCTTTGTGTCTGTGGTCTCATGCTTATCCTGGCGACCGGTTATCTGGTCGCCAGGATGATCCCTGCCCCTGCTCTTAAAGACAGGGTTCCCTACTCCCAGTTGCTGCGTTCAGCCGATCAGGTTGTCCTGCGACTGACCCTGGCCAGTGACGGTCAGTACCGGTTATGGACCTCCTTGGACAGCATTGCACCGGATGCGGTGGCAGCCATTCTGCTCAAGGAAGACCGATTTTTTTTCAAACATCCCGGTGTCAACCCTAGCTCGCTCGTGCGGGCGGCCTGGGCCACCTTTGCCCAGCACCACCGCCAGGGCGGCTCAACCCTGACCATGCAGTTGGCCCGTCGTCTGTACCGCCTCAACACCCGCAGCCTGGGGGGTAAAATACAACAAATCGGCCTGGCCCTGTGGCTGGAGGCCCGCTACGACAAAAAGCAGATTCTCGAGGCCTATTGCAACCTGGCCCCGATGGGCGCCAATATCGAGGGGTTGGGTGCTGCTGCCCAAATCTATTTCAATAAACCCGCTACCAAACTGGGATTGGCCGAATCGCTAGCCTTGGCGGTCATGCCCCAGAACCCGGCCGGCCGCTTTGACTTTGACCAGGAACAGCAACAGGCCCGCCTGCGCTTGACTACGGACTGGCTGGCCCGCCACCCCGAGGATGCCGCCACACTCCATGCCGTGCACGACCAGAGTTTTAAGGGACGTGATCGCCGCACCCTGCCCTTTCACGCCCCCCACTTTTGCGATTGGGTCTTGCAAACAACTCCCAACGTCAATGAACAGATCCTCGACACTACCCTCGACTCCCGTTTGCAGCGTCTGCTCGAGCGGATGCTGCAACGCTATCTGGGGCAACAGTCCCGTCACGGTCTGTATAACGGCAGTTTGCTGCTGGTTGACCGGCGCACCATGGCCATCAAAGCCCTGGTGGGTTCCGCTGATTACTTTGACGTTGCCATCCACGGCCAGGTGAACGGCGTATTGGCCAAGCGCTCACCCGGTTCGACGCTCAAACCCTTTCTCTATGGCCTGGCAATGGACCAGGGGCTGATTCATCCCCAATCCATCCTGCGCGACACGTCCACCGCATTTGGCACCTATCAGCCGGAAAACTTTGATGGCCGTTTCATCGGGCCCATCTCCGCCCGTGAGGCCCTGATCCGCAGCCGCAACGTGCCGGCCATCTGGCTGGCCAATCAGTTATCCAACCCGACGTTGTACGGCATGCTGCGCAACGCCGGCATCTCCGGGCTGCGCTCCGAGCAGCACTATGGACTCTCACTGGTGCTCGGCGGCGGTGAGTTGAGCATGGAGGAGTTGGTGGAACTCTACGGTCTGCTCGCCAATGAAGGGAAATTGCGCCCCTTGCGCCTTCGCCAGGAACAACCAATGGTCGATGGCCTTCGCCTGCTCTCGCCACAGGCAGCCTTCATGGTGCGTGACATGCTGGCCAGCAACCAGCGCCCGGATGGACGCAGTCCCCAGCAGGGCAACCGCCGGCATTGGCCGATTGCCTGGAAGACCGGCACCTCCTGGGGCTTTCATGATGCCTGGACCGTGGGGCTGGTGGGTGATTATATCTTGGCAGTGTGGATCGGTAACTTTGATGGCAAGGCCAACCCGGCCTTTGTCGGGCTGAAAGCGGCGACACCGCTGTTTTTCCAGGTGGCCGACGCCCTGGAGTTGACCCTGGCCAACGAACAGCCCAGGCCTGTGCAGCCACCGGCGGATCTGATTGAGGTTGAGGTCTGTCAGGACTCGGGCGAACTGCCCAATCGCTGGTGCCCGCGCACGGTGAAAACCTGGTTTATACCCGGAAAATCGCCGATCCGCGTATCAACCCTGCACCGGCCGTTAATAGTTGATAAGGAGACCGGCCAACCTCTTTGCCCCCCCTACGATCCCGCAAAGAGTAAACTGGAAGTATTCGCCTATTGGCCCTCGGACTTGGAACGATTGTTTGAATTAGCCGGATTACCACGCAAAACACCGCCACCCATGCCGCAACAGTGTAATCAACAGGATCAAGGGATGATGGGCGATCCGCCCCGGCTGCATTCACCGCTGAGTAATGTGGTCTATACCCTGCGTCTTTCCAAACCCGAGGAAACCATTGAACTGGCAGCAGCTGTCGATAGCGGCAGCGAACGCATGTACTGGTTTGCTGATGATCGCTACCTCGGCAGCAACAGCCGCGAGGCCAGCCTTGGTTGGCGCCCGTCCCAATCTGGTACCTTCGCCCTGAGTGTGGTCGATGACCAGGGACGCAGCGCCGGCAGAACGGTGGTGATTGAAATTATCCCGTAAGAGATGCAATGACCCCATAAAAAAAGGACCCCCTAAGGCGTCCTTTTTCATGGCGATTCGATCACTGCTCCAGTGACATGTTACTGCTGCTCGGGTGCGGTGATATCTATCACTTCGAACTCACGCATGCCTCCCGGAGTTTTGGTGCGCACCTCATCCCCCACCTCTTTGCCCAGCAGGGCACGACCCAGGGGTGAAAGCACGGAGATCGAGCCCTTCTTGACATCCGCCTCTTCAGGCCCGAGCAGTTGGTAGGTCACCTCGACCTCAGTGGTCAGATCCATCAAGGTGACAACGGTACCAAACACAGCGCGGCTGGTGGACACCTTGGAGCAATCGATGATCTCGGCGCGGCTGAGTTTATCCTTGAGCTCCAAAATACGTCCCTCAACCAGGCTCTGCCGTTCCTTGGCGGCATGGTATTCGGCGTTCTCACTCAAATCACCATGCGCACGCGCAACCTCGATTGCCTTGACAATGTCCGGCCGCTCCACCCGCTCAAGCCGTTCCAACTCGTCGCGGAGTTGCCGATTGCCTGCCAAGGACATCGGGATACGTTCAACCATGTCAACACTCCTTCTTCAGTTTGTTCATGCATCCACCTGAATGCGCGAAATTGAAGAAAGCGTTGAGCAAACCACCCAACGCTTTCCGAAAATAGCGATCACCATAAAAAAAGGTCCTCCATGGTGATACCAAAGAGGACCAGGTTGCGCAAGCCGAACTCGTTCTTTTAGCCGGCGTGATAGAATTCTTTGATGGTTTTCACCACATATTCAAGCTGCTGCGCAGACAGCTCCGGATAAATGGGCAGAGCCAGAGAGTCGGCGGCCGCCTGCTCAGCCACCGGGAAGGACTGGGCCTTGTAGCGGTCATCGTGCAGACACTCCTGTTGATGGAGGCAGAGGGGATAGTAGATCTCACAGCCCACGGAGTTGGCTTGCAGGTGCTGGCGCAGTGCATCGCGCTGCGGCACATGAATGACGAACTGGTTGTAAATATGATAGTTATGCTCGCTGGCCCCGGCTTTATCGGCGTAGAGAGCCGTCGGCAGGACGACCGGATCATTGACCAGGCCGGCCTCGGCAAAAAGCTGCCGGTACAGGGCGGCATTGGCGCGCCGCTGGGCGTGCCATTTCTCGAGATGATCGAGTTTGATAGTGAGTACGGTTGCCTGAATGGGATCAAGCCGGAAATTGCCGCCTACGCGGGAATGGTAGTACTTGGGCTCGGCACCATGGTTACGGTTGGAGCGAAGGATAGCGGCAAAGGCATCGTCCGAGGTGGTGATCATGCCACCATCGCCAAGGCATCCTAGGTTTTTGCTGGGAAAGAAGGAGAAGCAGCCGCATAATCCCATGCCGCCGGCCCGTTTCCAGGTGATTTTGCCGTTTTCCGCATAGGGAAACTCGGCGCCGATTGCCTGGGCCGCATCCTCGATGATCGGAACTCCGAATTCTTGCGAAAGAGCGCCAAGGCGCTGCATGTCGGCGCATTGGCCGTAGAGATGGACCGGAATCATCGCCTTGATGCGGTTTTCTCCCTGACGATCGGCTTTGAGCGCTTCGGCGACCAGTCCCGGATCAATATTGAGGCTGCCCGGCTCCACATCGACGAAAAGCGGTTTGGCGCCCACCCGCAACACCGTGCCCATGGTGGCAAAAAAGGTGTAGGGTGTGGTCAACACCAGATCGCCGGGACCGATATCCAGCGACATCAGGGCATCGAGCAGGGCATCGGTGCCTGAGGAGACGCCGACCCCCTGGGTGGCCCCAGAGTACTGGGCCACTTTTTCTTCCAGTTTGGTGACTTCCGGGCCAAGAATATAGCCGGTGGAATCGATAACTCGGGTGACAGCCTCCAGGATTTCTGCACGTAAGGGGGCCAACTGCGGTTTCAGGTCAAGCAAAGGTACATTCATGGGAGTAACGACGGAAATAAGGTGGACAGGAGAATGAAAAAAACGAGGGGTTCAGCTCTGCTGATCCGATGGTCCAGCGGCGAGGATCACCCCGTCACCGCTGAGAAAATCCTGGATATCAGGAATTTCCTTTTCAAATTGTTTACGGAGTTTTTTCAGTAAATTCGCCTCAATCTGGCGCACGCGCTCGCGCGAGATGTTGAACTCGTCGGCAATGGTTTGTAGAGTTTTAGGCTCATCGCTGAGCAGCCGGGTGGAGAGAATTACCTGCTCTTTCTCGTTGAGACGGGTACTGAGATCGGCAAGAATGACTGCCAGCCGTTCGCGCATTTCCTGACTGGCCACCATCTCTTCGATGCCGGGGCCGTCATGGGGAAGAAAATTTTTCTGCTCATCTTCGGAGTCGCTGCGCACCGGGGCTTCCAGGGACACATCCCAGTTATCCATGCGCTGGCCCATCTCAATGACTTCGCTCTCTTTGACGTTGAGCCGCTCGGCCAGGAGTTTGACCTCGGGCTTGAAGCCCTGGGATTCGAGCAGTTTTTTCTCTTTATTGAGGCTGAAGAAGAGTTTGCGTTGGGCCTGGGTGGTGCCGATCTTGACCAATCGCCAGTTATCCATAATGAATTTCAGGATATAGGCGCGAATCCAGTAAGCGGCATAGTAGGAGAATTTCACCCCGCGATAGGGGTCGAACTTTTTGGTCGCCTGCACCAAGCCGACGTTGCCCTCCTGGATCAGGTCCATGAAGTTCTGCATCCAGTACTTCTGGAAATCCATGGCCACCTTGACCACCAGGCGCAGGTTGGAGGAGACCAACCGGTAGGCCGCGTCGGGATCGCCGGTCTCCTGAAAGCGCACGGCCAACTCTTCAGTCTCTTCACGGCTGAGCAACTCGTACTGGCTAATTTCCTGGAGATAGCGGTGAAGGGCCGGATTACTTAAGGCGGGCAGGTTGTCGTCGCTGCTGGTCAGCATCAAGGCACGCTGCGGTGCCTCTTCCAACTCCACACTGTCGATTTCGCTCTGATCTCTCATTAATCTCTGGTATATCGTGAGAAAACATAACCCTGCAAGGAGATCACTCGCATGCAGGGCTCATGGAGAAAGTTTACTCGAAAATGATAAAAAAAACACTTTAATATCACGAAGAGCGGTTGAAGAGTTTTACTTTCAGCCAATCTGTGCTAAAGATACCCGCTTCTCCAGCCACGGCCGTTTTCTTTATTCCTCTCCCAGCAACGCATGAATAAAATACGAAATTTTAGCATTATCGCCCATATCGACCACGGTAAGTCAACCCTGGCCGACCGTATGATCCAACAGTGCAACATGGTGACTGACCGTGAGTTCAAAGACCAGCTGCTCGACAATATGGATATTGAACGCGAGCGCGGCATCACCATCAAATCGCAGACCATCTGCCTGCCCTTTACCGCCGATGACGGGCAAACCTACACCCTCAACCTCGTTGACACCCCCGGGCATGTCGACTTTAGCTATGAGGTGTCGCGGGCACTCTCCTCCTGCGAGGGAGCGTTACTGTTGATCGATGCTGCCCAGGGCATCGAGGCGCAGACCCTGGCCAATCTTTACTTAGCTATGGAGAACGACCTGGAGATCATCCCGGTCATCAATAAAATCGATCTCCCTGCCGCTGAGCCCGAAAAGGTGGCCACACAGATCGAAGAAGATCTCGGACTCGACGGTGCGACCATCCAAAAATGCTCGGCCAAAACCGGTGAAGGGGTGCGTGATTTGCTCAACGCCGTGGCCCGGCTACTGCCACCGCCGGTTGGAGATGCCAACAAACCGCTGGAAGCACTCATCTTTGATGCCAACTACGATCCCTACCGTGGTACGGTTATCTCGGTGCGTATCGTCAATGGCACAGTGAAGACCGGCGACCAGATCATGTTCATGTCCAACGGCGCCGATTACCGTATCGAGGAGCTGGGTATTTTCCGCCTGCGGCGCGAACCAACCCGGCAACTTTCCGCCGGCGAGGTCGGCTACATTATCGCCGGTGTGAAAACTGTCTCCGATACCCGGCCCGGCGATACCATCACCCTCAAAGATCACCCCTGCACCACCCCACTGCCCGGCTTCAAAGAGGTGCAGCAGGTGGTGTTTTCCTCGCTCTATCCCATTTCCACCGATGAATACGAGGATTTGGCCGCTGCCCTGGAAAAGCTCAAGCTCAACGATGCAGCCCTTACCTTTCAAAAGGATTCATCGGCAGCCCTGGGATTTGGTTTTCGCTGCGGATTTCTCGGCCTGCTGCACCTGGAAGTGGTGCAGGAGCGGTTGGAGCGCGAGTTCGACATCTCGCTCATCCTCACTGTGCCCACGGTTAAATACATCTTTACCCTGCAAAACAAGACCGTGATCGAGGTCGACAACCCCGCCTATTTTCCGGACCCCGGCTCCATCGCCAGCGTCGAGGAACCCTTTATTAAGGCCACCATCCATATCCCGGAGCGTTACATGGGTGTAGTCATGACCCTGTGCATGGAGCGGCGCGGCGAAAACACCAAATATCACTACCCCATGCCCGGCCGCATCGAGTTCATCTGTGAGTTGCCGCTGGCCGAGGTCATTTACGATTTTTACGACCGCCTTAAATCAGTGACACAAGGATATGGCTCCTTTGACTACGAACTGATCGATTACCGGCAAAGCGATCTGGTGAAACTCGATATTTTAGTCAACGGCGAACAGGTGGATGCCCTGTCGCAGCTCACCCATCGCACCCGCGCCCGTGAACGTGGTCTGAAAGCCTGTGAACGACTGAAAGAGGAAATCCCGCGCCAGATGTTTAAAATTGCCATCCAGGCAGCCATTGGCGGCAACGTCATCGCCCGGGAAAATATCTCCGCCCTACGCAAGGATGTGACCGCCAAATGTTACGGTGGTGATATTTCGCGAAAGCGTAAACTCTTGGAAAAACAGAAGGAAGGAAAGAAACGCATGAAGACCGTCGGCAACGTCGACATCCCGCAGCGGGCCTTTCTGGCAGTACTTAAATCGGATCAGTGAGGGGTGGGAGCAGACCTTGCCCTTCCTGGACAAATGTTGCCAATTCTCTAATTTTGCTGCGCAACTGGTCGACTCCCTGTCCGGTTTTACTGGAAAAAACAATGCGGTCGTCGGGAGTTAACGTCAATCCGGCGTCAAGGCTGGCGGCGTGTTTGTGCTGCTCGTTGCGACTCAACTTGTCGGCCTTGGTGTAGACCGGCAAAAAAGGTTTTTTGAGATAACGCAGCCAGTCGATCAGGTCACGATCCAAACTTTTAAGCTCGTGACGCAAATCAATGATCACCACAACCCCGGCCAAACTGGGCCGGGTTTCCACATACTGGGTAATCAACCCCTGCCAACTCAAACGCGTCTGTTGGGATACCTGGGCAAAACCGTATCCCGGCAGGTCGACCAGATACAGTGCCTCATCCACCACAAAATAGTTGAGACTCTGCGTTTTCCCCGGCTTGCCGCTGGTCTTCACCAGGCTGTTGCGCTCCACCAAACGGTTGATCAGACTCGACTTGCCGACATTGGAGCGGCCGGCAAAGGCGATGTCGGGATACTCCGGTGGCGGCACCTGGCCCGCCTTATGGGCAGAGAGCAAAAATTGCACTTTCCTAAAATCCATTATTGCTGCTCTCCACCCAGGCTAGGGCTTGAGGGTTTAGATGACTTTGTTGAGTGAATACTCAATAATACCTTCCGCGCCGTTCTTTTTCAGCTTCGGCACCAGGTCGCGCACCTGATGCTGGGAGATGACGGTTTCCACGGAAAACCACTCCTGCTTGTACAATTGGGCCACGGTTGGCGCATGCAAACTGGGCAGCATACTGATCACTGCATCTAGTTGCTCTGCGGAGACGTTCATCTTCAAACCGACGATACGATCCGCCCGCAGGGCTCCCTGCAGCAGCATGGCGATGTTTTCGATCTTCTCCCGCTTCCACGGATCGGCCAAGGCCGCCTTGTTGGCGATCAACTGGGTATTGGACTGCATCATCTCGTGGATGACGCGCAGGCCGTGGGCACGAATGGTAGACTCGGTTTCGGTGACCTCAACAATGGCATCGGCCAACCCGTTGACCGCCTTGGCCTCGGTAGCGCCCCAGGAAAAGGTGATTTCCACCTTCAAGCCACGCTGTTCAAAGAATTTACGGGTTACATTGACCAGTTCGGTAGCGATCCGCTTGCCGTCCAGTTGTTCCACGCGGGTGATGTCGGAATCACCGGGCACGGCTATAACCCAGCGGGTGGGTTTTCTGCTTACCTTGGAGTAGACGAGATCGGCAATCACCTCGATATCGGATTCGTTCTCCTGGGTCCAATCTTTACCGGTGATGCCGGCATCAAGCATACCGGACTCCACATAGCGCGACATCTCCTGCGGCCTACAGATGGAGCAGGAGAGTTCCTGATCATCGACTTCCGGAAAATAGTTCCGTGAAGCCAGTTTGATGCGCCAGCCCGATTTCTCGAACAGGGCGATGGTCGCATCTTCCAGACTGCCTTTGGGAATGCCCAATTTCAATAGGTTCATAGTCGTTCCTTACTCTTGCTGATAGCTACTTATTTTTTGCCATAAACGGCTTTGGGATCAAACACCCGCTCGGCTTCGTGGATGACCAACTCCTCGCCACTCACTTTACGGTAAAAACAGCTGCGATAGCCGGTATGACAGGCTGCGCCACCAAGTTGTTCCACCTTGTACACCACCGTATCGGCATCACAGTCCACCAGAATTTCTTTAATTATCTGCACATGTCCCGATGATTCCCCTTTCAGCCATAGGCTATTGCGGGAGCGGCTCCAGTAATGGGCCTTGCCGGTCTCCAGGGTTTTCTCCCAGGCTAACGCATTAATATAGGCAAGCATTAACACCTCGCCGGTTTGAAAATCCTGCACAATGGCAGGCAGCAGCCCTTTGCTGTCTTTGGAAAAGGCAAGTTCGATCATGGCATTCTGTTTCGTTGGCGTTATGGGGTTGGATAAATGGGGGAATAAAGATAACAACACGTTGTGGCGATGGGAACAGCTCAACCGGCGAGCAGCCTTCTATTCCAGCTTAGCGGTGATGCAGGGTTAGCACATTTATGCGGTAAAACAGACTTTGTCAAGTCCTGCATGGCCTCCCCTTTGCTTGTCAAAGCGGAGGAGATTGAGTATATTCGCCCACTCCACCGACAACCGATCACAAGAAGGGGTGTTTTTTCATGCGACCTGTCCAGCTGTTTGATACTGTTTCTATTAGTTATACCGCATCATTACCATCCGGCGAAGTGATTGAGAGCGCGCCAGAAAGCAAACCCATCACCCTGACCATTGGCACGGGACGAATCCTTCAAGCCGTTGAGGCCTCGCTCATGGGCATGGAAGTTGGCCAGAGTATTACCGTTCACATTCAGCCCGAGGATGCCTATGGCCCTTACCACAAGGCCCTGGTACATGAGATGCCACGAACCATCTTTGAAGGTAAGATCGATCCCAAACCTGGCATGATCCTCTCGCTGGCCATCGACAAAGATGGCGTCGCCCAGCAGGTTCCTGCCACGGTATTGGCCGCCACCAATAACACGGTGACCGTGGATTACAACCATCCCCTGGCCGGCATGGTGATCTCCTACACGGTCAAACTGCACGCCATCGCCCAATAGGCTGACATCGTAACAGCTGATAAACGTAGCAAAAAAACGTCCTACGAACAGTCGATCGCCAAAATTAATTCCCCGATTTTCAGGACTTTTGTTGAAGACAGCAACCAGTGGTCTTCTATGCAATGTTCCGGCGCACTGACCTTCAGTGCGCCGTCGTTTGGGCTATTTTCCTTTCTGCCTGCCCCCTCTTCCCGCTCTATCATCACTGCTTTTCACCTCCTGATCTCAGTGAAGTTCTCTAATAGTTCCAAAGAATAACCCCGCTTTAAAAAAAATCTGTACAATCATCTTTCGAAACGTACAATACGAGTAAGGTCGAGAAACCGAGGGTGGCGCAGGTCGTGACCAAGCCCCCATAACTTGATCCAGCAGGTAGAACACGTCACCATCCTACAGAGGGAGAACCGTTTATGTCGATCGAAGATGATGAAATATTGCAGGGATTTATTGAAGAATCGCTGGAACATCTCGCTGATATTGAAAATGATCTTCTTGCCATCGAAGAGCGGGGAGCCGATATTGATGTCGAGCTGGTAAACAAGGTCTTTCGTGCCGCCCACTCCATCAAGGGTGGCGCTGGCTTCATGGGACTGACCGTTATCCAGGACTTGGCCCATGCCGCAGAAAATGTGCTGGGTTTGATCCGCAGCGAAAAACTCGTTCCCAATCCAGACATCGTCAACGTCCTCCTGCTTGCCGCAGACGAATTGCAGCATCTTATCGAGGATGTCGGCAACAGCAACACCGTCGATATTACCGGCCATACCGAGGCATTGAACGCCATCTTCGAACACGGAGAAGCACCGGCTACTGCCGGAAAGACGGCTCGCAAAAGCGTTGCGGCCCCTGTGATTGAAGAAATCGTCGTGGTGGAGGAAGCCGTCGCCGAAGTCGAGGCGTCAGCGGAACCCGAAGAGGCGGTGGTTGAAGAAATGACTGCCGACGAAGAACCGGTCGACGACCACGAGATGGATCAGGTTGACAACGAACCTACAGAACCAGTCCGTGGTGTTCGCTCGCGCAATGCAGCCTCCACACCCCAGAAAACCGACACCAGCATCAGGGTGACGGTCAGCCTGCTTGATCAGTTGATGAACCTTGCCGGTGAACTGGTACTCTCGCGCAACCAATTGCTGCAAACCATCACCTCAGGTGACGTTCGCAACGCCGAAGCGGTTGGTCAACGCATTGATTTGGTGACCTCCGAGTTGCAGGAGGCCATCATGCTCACCCGCATGCAGCCCATTGGCAACGTCTTCAACAAGTTTCCGCGTGTCGTCCGCGACCTCTCCAAGAAGCTGGGAAAACAGATTGATCTCACCATCGTCGGCAAGGATGTCGAGCTCGATAAAACCATCATCGAATCCATCAATGATCCGTTGACGCATCTGGTGCGCAACTCCGTTGATCATGGCATCGAACCCCCGGAAGATCGAGCCAAGAAAGGGAAAGATATTCGGGGATTAATCGTTCTCAAGGCCTACCATGCTGCTGGTCAGGTGGTTATCGAGATCAGCGACGATGGCAAAGGCCTTGATGGCGACATGCTGGCTGAAACAGCAGTAAAGAAAGGGTTGATCACTTCGGATCAGGCCAAGGTGATGTCGGAGAAGGAGCGTATCAATCTCATCCTCCTGCCCGGTTTTTCCACCGCCAAGAAGGTAACCGACGTTTCCGGCCGTGGCGTTGGTATGGATGTAGTGAAGACCAACCTCGATCAGTTGGGTGGATCCATCGAAATCGAGTCTGAGGTGGGCAAAGGTTCGACCATCAGCATCAAATTGCCGCTGACCCTAGCCATTATCCCTTGTCAGATTGTCATGACCGGTGGCGAGCGCTACGCCATTCCACAGGTTAACCTGGAGGAGTTGCTGCGCATTCCCGCTGCCAAGGTGAAAGAGCGTGTCGAGCGTGTCGGCGATGCCGAGGTGGTACGCCTGCGCGGCAATCTGCTGCCCTTGATCCGCATGGCCGAGGTCTTTGATATCGAGCCAACCTATTACGATCCTGTACAAGATGAAACCAAACCCGATCGGCGCCAAAACATCGCTGATCGCCGCTCCCGTTCCACGCCCTTGTTTAAAGAGGAGAACGCACCAGTCACCAAGCAGCGCGCACCCGAACACGAACAGGATCGTGCAGGGGATGAACGCCGGCAAAGTGCCTCCAGTGCCCTCAATATCGTGGTCGTCTCCACCGGTGCCATGAAGTATGGCCTCATCGTCGACCGCTTACACGATTCCGAGGAGATCGTCATCAAACCCCTGGGACGCCACCTGCAACAGTGCCAGGGGTATGCCGGTGCAACCATCATGGGTGATGGCCGCATTGCTCTCATTCTTGATGTCTCCAACATCGCCCGCATGGCTGGTTTGACCTCGCTCGATGGTTCGGAACGTGCCGCCGAGTTGGCCGAGGCCGCTAAAGACGCCATCACCAAGAGTCGCGATAAACAGGCTCTGCTCACCTTCTCTAGCTCGATCACGGAACAGTTTGGTGTGCCGCTAAATCAAGTGGAACGGGTCGAGAAGATCAAGCGTCACCAGATCGAGGAGATCGGTGGTCGGCGGGTTATGCAGTACCGTGGCGGTAGCCTGCCGTTAATCAGTATCGATGAAGTAGCCTCAGTGATGCCGTTGGATGATCGCGATGATCTGCTGGTCATCGTCTTCCATCTTGCTGGCAAGGATGTAGGGCTACTGGCTATTGGTCCCATCGATGCTATTGAGATCAGTGCCGATATCGATGATGTCACCCTCAAGCAACCAGGCATCATGGGCTCTGCCATCATTAGCGGCAAAACCACCATGCTGGTCAACATCTTCGAGATCATGCAGATTTCCAACCCGCAATGGTTCGAGGATCATGCAGCCTACGCGGAAATTGCCGCCGATGATATCGTTGTTCCAACCATTCTCATTGTCGAAGACTCCAATTTCTTCCGCAATCAGGTGAAGGGATATATGGAAGAGGCCGGATTCAACGTGCTTGAAGGGGAAGACGGTGTCGTGGCGTGGAATATCCTCGAGGAACAAAGCGAGAACATCGCCATGGTGGTCACTGACATTGAAATGCCCAACATGGATGGCTTCACGTTGACCGAAAAAATAAAAAATCATGCAAAATATAAGCACTTGCCCGTTATTGCCCTAACGACCCTAGCCGCCGAAGAAGACGTAGCCCGTGGCAGGGCAGTCGGTGTAAATGAGTATCACATCAAACTTGATAAAGAACGGCTGATGGAGAGCGTCCATCGCTACGCCAAAGCCGCTATGGCTGCTTAAATCATTCTTTTCACAGGGCAACAGCACATGCAGCTTCCACGAATCAGTCTACGATGGAAAATTCTCATCTTAACTATTATCGCCCCGGTGTTACTCAGCAGCCTGCTGGCCTACCAAAGGATCAGCGACATCCGCCAAGGCGCCGAGGATGCCATTATCTCCAAAAGCACAGGAATTGTGTTGATGGCAGAAGCGACCCGCGAGCAGATGGCCAAAAAATTGGAAAACGGTGTCATCCGGCCCCTTGACCAGTTGACCGCCTCCAACATCATGGAGGCGGTACCGGTAATCACCGCTTTGGAAGTGGCAGCATCCAAGGCGAAGGAAGCAGGTTATGAGTTTCGGGTGCCGAAACTGTCGCCGAGAAATCCTAAAAACACACCCACCGATCTGGAAAAAGCTGTATTAATGGAACTGGAACGGGACCGTTTGACGGAAAAGATTATCGTTGAACCCGACCAGATCCGTTACTTTCGGCCCATCCGCCTCACCCAGGAATGTCTCTTTTGTCACGGGGATCCGGTGGGAAGCAAAGACGTCACTGGCGGCACCAAAGAAGGGTGGAGAGCTGGCGAGGTTCACGGCGCCTTTGAGATCATTTCTTCTCTGGATACAGCTAATCAGGCCGCCAAAAAAGCACGTTGGCATGTAATTTGGTCGGTCAGCCTCACCTTGGCCGTGATAGCGGCGCTCTGTATCGCCCTGGTCCAAACCGGTATCGTCCGCCCCATTCGCGAGGTAAATCACTTTATTGACCGGATTGCCTCGGGAGATTTACAGGGGACGCTCAAAATCGTTACCGGCGATGAAATCGAGAGCATGGTCATCAAGCTCAGCGATATGACCACACGGCTTAACACCATGGTTCGTGATATCTCAAGCACCAGTGGTACGCTCTCCACCTCCTCGGATAAACTCGGCAACTCGGCTGATCAATTTGCCCAAAGCGCTGAAGACACCTTTCAACGCACCATCGCCGTGGCCGAGGCTGCTGATCAGATGAGTTCCAATATGTCTACCGTGGCCGCAGCCACTGAGGAGGCAGCCACCAATATCGCCCTGGTCACCACCGCCACCGATGAGATGACCTCTACACTCAAAGAGATTGTTTCATCGACCGAAAAAGCACTGGAAATCACCAAGGCTGCGGTACGCGAAGCGGGCTCCGCTTCAATACGGGTCGATGAATTGGGTCGAGCTGCCCTTGAGATCGGCAAGGTGACCGAAACCATCACCGAGATCTCCGAACAGACCAATCTGCTTGCCCTCAATGCTACCATCGAGGCAGCACGGGCGGGAGAGGCTGGCAAGGGCTTTTCGGTGGTGGCCAATGAAATAAAGGAGTTAGCCAAACAAACCGCCGTGGCAACTGGGGAAATCAAGGAGCGCATCTCCTCTATCCAGGACAGCACCACAGCCACCGTGCAGCAGATTCAGCAAATCACCCAGGTTATCGATGAGGTTAACACCATCGTCACTTCTGTGGTGGCTGCGGTGGAAGAGCAAGCGGTCACCACCAATGAGATCGCCTCCAACATCAATCAGGCGTCCATTGGTATACAAGAGGTGACCGAAAGCGTGGCCCAGGTTTCCTTGGTTTCCGGCAATGTTGCCCAGGATATCGGCGAAGTCAGTGTATCTGCCGATAATATCACCCAGGGCAGTGCTGTGGTCAAAAAAAGTGCCGTCGACCTGGCACGTATGGCCGATCAGTTGCATAAATTAGTCGATCATTTCAAGGTGTAATAGACCTTCAACATTCTCCTTCGCGAACCAACGGAGAGCAATTATGGCAGAATCTACACTGACAACGAAAAACACCATCGAGCTGGCCACCTTCTATGTGGGGCGTGCCCTGTGCGGCATGGATATTCTCAAGGTGCAGGAAATCAACAAACTGATGGAGATGACCAAGGTACCCCAGGCCCCTGATTACATGGTTGGCATTCTAAATCTGCGTGGCCAGATTGTTACCATCATTGATCTTGGCCAAAAACTTGGCTTGGGCAGTATCGATGTCTCCAACGAGTCGCGCAACATCATCGTCAACACCCCCGGCGAGCATGTAGGCCTGCTGGTGAGCCGTATCAGCGATGTGGTTATGGCCGATCCCGACAAAATCGAGCCGGCACCGGCCAATATGAATGGTATTCAAGGGGCTTTTTTCACCGGTGTCTACAAAACCGATAACAAGTTGATCGGTATTTTGAACATCAAAGAAGTATTGCGTCTGGAAAACGATAATCTCAACCGTGGTATGGAGCGCTAACCAGCGCTCCACTGACCCTAGAACTGTATTCGTCCCCTATTTCATGCTTGGTAAAAAAATAAAAGTTCTCGTCGTCGACGACACCATCGTCTACCGCAAGGCGGTAAGTGATATCCTGAGTGAAATGCCCGGGGTAGAGGTGGTTGGCGTCGCACATAACGGAAAAATTGCGGTTGCCAAAATCCAATCACTGCGGCCGGATCTGCTTACGCTTGATATTGAAATGCCGGAGATGAACGGCCTGGAGGTTTTGCAGCATCTTCAGCAACACGCCCCCCAGGTGTCCGCAATCATGGTCTCCACCCTCACCAGTGAAGGCGGTGATATGACCATGCGGGCCCTGGAACTGGGGGCCTACGATTTTATTCTCAAACCGACGACAACAAACATCAACGACAGCAAACAACAGTTACGTTCGCTGCTCACCCCGCTGATCAAGGCCTTTCAAACCGGCAGAACCACGGTGGGATCTTTGCAGGGCGGCGGCAGAGGTGTAGGTGGACGCAGCACATGGGCGACAGCAGCAGCCAATCGTCGACCGAAACCGGTTGCCCCATCCTCAAGCGCTACCATCAGCACCATGGGCACAACCGCATCTCCCGTGCGGCGGCAAGGTAAGTCGGAGATCATCACCATCGGTATCTCCACCGGTGGCCCCAACGCCCTCGCCCGAATGATGCCAATGCTTCCCGGCGATATTGGTGTACCCATTGTCATCGTGCAGCATATGCCACCGGTGTTCACCAAATCCCTGGCCAACAGCCTCAATGCCAAATGTGCACTGACGGTGAAAGAGGCCCAGGATGGTGAGCCAATCCAAGCAAATGTTGCATATATCGCTCCCGGTGGTAAACAGATGAAGCTGGTGGCCTCCACCGACGGCAGTAATCGTCTGATTAAGATTACCAACGATCCACCGGAAAACTCCTGTAAACCCTCGGCTGATTATCTTTTTCGCTCAGTTGCCGATTATTATGTTGGAAGGACAACGGCGGTAATTATGACTGGAATGGGCTCTGATGGCACCAAAGGTCTGCAAGTTTTGAAAAACAAAGGAGCGTTCATCATCGGACAGAATGAAGAGAGTTGTGTGGTTTATGGCATGCCCAAAGCCCCGGCTGAACTTGGTTTGACCGACGTGATTGCGCCGCTTGACAGAATTGCCGGCGAGATCGTCAAAACGGTCAGATAACGCAACCCCCAACACGGCGGGCCCCATGCTGAAAATAACCCCTGACGAGATCAAGCTCATCACCAAGTATATCTACGAAATTTCTGGGATAGCCCTTGATGAGAGCAAAAAATATCTCCTGGAAACGCGGCTCAATGCCATTGCTGAGGAACAGGGATGCGCCAACTATCAGGATTTCTACAAAAAGGCCAAGGCGGATGCATCCAAAGTCATCGAGCGTAAGATCATCGATGCAATTTCCACCAATGAAACCCTTTTCTTCCGCGATACCGGCCCTTTTGAGTTGTTGCAGCACAAGATCATTCCCGAATTGATCGATGCTCGGACCAACAAATCCTCTTTCACGAAGACAAATCTAAAGATTTGGAGTGCAGCCTCCTCCACAGGGCAAGAGTTGTACTCAGTCGCCATTGTGCTGCAGGAGCTGTTGAAGGACATGTCCAAATACTCGGTCAAACTGGTAGGAACCGACATCAGTGATGCGGCCGTTGCCCAAGCGAGCAGTGGCAAATACAATAAATTCGAGATCGAGCGTGGATTGGCTCGTGATAAACTCAATAAATACTTCACCTCTATGGGGCAGATGTGGAAGGTCAGCGACCACCTACGGGCCATGGTCAACTTTCGCAAATTCAACCTCATGACCCCCTTTGTCGGCTTAGGCAAGTTTGATGTGGTCCTCTGCCGCAATGTCGCTATTTACTTTACTCTCGAAGATCGAAAAAAATTATTTAATAAAATCGCTGACGTTTTGGAGCCTGATGGGTATCTGATCATTGGCAGCACAGAATCATTGACCGGTGTCTGTCCGCGCTTTATCCCCAAACGGCACCTGCGTTCCATATTCTATCAGTTGAAATGACTGCGGTGCATCCCGCCAAAGTCTTAGGAGGTAGCCCCATGAACAGCATGACCATCCTTGTGGCCGATGATGATCCGGTTATCCGTAAACTGTTTCATTCCCGGCTCACTAATGCCGGCTATGAGGTCACGGTGGCTGTCGACGGTGCCGAGGCGGCTCGCCTACTCGACGTCGGCTCCTATGATGTCGTGATCACTGATCTGGTCATGCCCGGTGATATCGGTGGCATCGAATTGCTCAACCTGACCAAAGAAAAAAGCGTTGATATTGAAGTTATCGTCATCACAGCCCATTCCTCCGTCAACACAGCGGTTGACGCCATGAAAAAGGGGGCGGTAGATTACCTCGAAAAACCGGTCAATTTCGATGAACTTTTCCTGCGGCTGGAGAAAATTGCCGAGGTCAAAGCCTTGATGAAAAATGCCGGTGATCTGCGTGAGGCGATGAGTGTCACCGAACGATCAGCCTCGCAGACTATTCAGGATTTGGAAATTATATCCGCTTCCCAGCAACGTTTGCTTGATCAACTTGAAGAGATCCTTGGCAATCATCAGCAAGATGAAGGGGTGCGTGTCGAACAGGCTTTGCAACTGCTCGAAACCCGTTAACTCGACATGGAGCCTTCGACGACAGAGCCACCACATGATTTTTCTCAACTGCTTGTTGTTATAGAACAGTTGCGCAGCGATCAGGGCTGTCCCTGGGATCGAAAACAAACGCCACAGACCCTCAAGCGATACCTGCTGGAAGAATGTCAGGAACTCCTTGAGGCCATTGAGAGCCAGCAACAGGAGAACGTTTGTGAAGAAATCGGTGACGTCCTCTTTTTGCTGGCTTTTTTAATGACCTTGTACGCCGAACAAGGTCATTTCACCGTCACCGATACCTTTGGCGGCATCATCAGTAAGATGATTCGCCGCCACCCCCACGTCTTTGCCGGCCAGCCCGTGAGCGATGAACAGGAGCTGAAGGCGCAATGGCAACGCATCAAAGCACAGGAAAAAGGACAGGCTGTTCCAGAGTAGCAAAACCTTTTCCTTGACTTTCCCGGTCTTTTTTTATTAAAAGGCTTGCTTCACCACTATACCCTTCTCGCTCTCATCGCCACAGTTGAAGCGAGGGCCATTCAGACCATGAGGAGGAATCATGCGCCATTATGAAACCACGTATATTCTTCGCCCTAATTTGGGGGAAGAGCAATTCACTGAAATTATTGATCGAACCAATGCGATCATTACCAACGACGGTGGCAGCATCATCTGCCTTGATCGTTGGGGCATGAAGCGACTGGCCTACGAGATCAATAAAGAGGTTCAGGGCTATTATGTCTATCTGAACTATGCGGCCCCGGCCAAATCGGTTGATGAGATCGAACGTATCTTCCGCATCGACGACCGTGCCCTTCGGTATCTGACCATCAAACTCGGTGATGGTATGAACGCTGAAGCCATTGAGGCAGAAAAACAGCGCATTGCCGAAAAGGCCGCTGCCCGTGAAAGAGCGCGCGCCGAGGCTGAAGAGGGTGATGAGTTTGACCAAGACGACATGGACAACGAAGCCACGGAAGAGTAATTAATTCTGATCACATCAGCTTGTATTGAAGGAGTCGCGTATGTCACAACCTAAGAAAATTTTTTCCCGTCGTCGTGTCTGTCGTTTTTGCACGGATAAAGAAATCACTATAGATTATAAGGACCCAAAAACGCTGAGAAATTTTGTCACCGAACGTGGCAAAATTATCCCCCGGCGCATTTATGGCACCTGCGCAAAGCATCAGCGCGAATTGACCGAAGCGGTGAAAAGAGCCCGCCAACTGGCACTGCTGCCCTACATGGGCTCCACCCAGGGTTAATTAACCACCCATGAAATTGTCTGACCTGAAGTGGGGCCTGCCAAATGTCCCACCGGGTCATGCTTTGCTTATATTTACATTACTGTCACTGCCCGTTGTCAGTCCGGCACTTTTTGGCTGGATGAACGCATTCTTGGCCCTGCCGATTTTTAGTTTGTTGTATGTCCATGGGCCCGGACCAGGAGCATCGGTCCTGCGTATTGCGCTTCTCTTGGTTGCGCTTCTGGCCTTATTGCTGGAGCGACTGGACGTTTATCTGTTTGGATTAACGGCAGTTCCCCTAGGGGTAACGCTTTATAATAGCGCACGCAATGGTGAAGATGCCGCACGCAGTGGGGGGAAGGGAGTTGCTATTCTGGCAGTGAGCTGGCTGCTTTTCTGGGCCGGTTTTGGCTTATTGACCCAAACCAACCCCTATATGTCGCTGGTGCAGGCATTGGATCTGGGTTTTCAACAAACCCTTGAGATCTACTCTTCTAAGGAGGCCGGTCTAACTCCAGAGGTACTGTATGGGCTGCAAAATATCACTAACACCATGCGGCAAACCATCCCCCGCCTCTTGCCGGGGATCATTGCCACAGTGCTAATCTGTACCGTATGGCTGAACATGGTGTTGATGAATCGATTGCTGCACAGAACCGGTGCTGCCCCTTGGGAACCGTATGCAGACTGGGTCCTTCCCGAACATCTCGTTTGGGGCCCCATCGCGGCAGTCTTGGCATTGCTGCTTGGTGAGGGCCTGCTTCAAGATATGGGAGGGTGTTTGCTGCTGGCCTTCGGAGTAGTCTATTTTTTTCAAGGCCTTGCAGTGCTGATTACGCTGTTCAACCGTTGGCGAGTGCCAAGCTTTGCACGTTTTTTGCTCTACGGTATGCTGGTGATCCAAACGTACAGTTTGCCGGTGGTAGCGGTGCTGGGTATAAGCGATGTATGGATTAATCTACGACGGAAATCTGATCAACGGTGAGAGGTTTTGATGGCAACCGCCATCGGGCCTCTGCGCATCGTTGCCACATGAGACGATAGAGAACGAGGGATTTATCAATGGAAATCATATTACGAGAAACAATAGAGACGCTGGGACAGGAAGGGGAAATCGTTAAAGTCAAGCCTGGCTACGCCCGCAACTACCTCATTCCCCAACAAAAAGCGGTCCTGGTGAGCAAAGAATCGATGGCTCGTCTGGAAAATGAAAAACAGGCTATCGCCACTCGCCTTGCCGAGCAGAAAAAACAGGCTGAAGGCTTGGCCGCGCAGTTGGAAGGCAAGGTAGTAACCATCAGCAAGCGTGTTGGTGAGGAAACCCGGCTGTTTGGTTCGGTGACCAGCAACGACATCGTTCAGGGTCTTCTGGAAGCTGGTGTGAGTGTTGAGAAGAAAGCCATCGTCATGGGTGATGCCATCAAGGCGATTGGCGAGTATCGCATTGCCGTGAAAACCGGGTACCAGACCACCGCCACCGTAACGGTGCAGGTCGTACCTGAGGTGATCGGCGACGTGCAGTAATATCGTGTTCTTGCCCGCCCCTTTTGTGGAGCGGGCAAAAGCACAATCGCTTTTTGCAACAGTGGCAACACGCTCTGAGCAGCCAGCGCATTTGCTCAATAAGTGCCTTTTCTGACTTCAGAAAAGGCACTTTTATTTTCATGGTGCCTTTCGCTATGCTCCACGGTATATTGACACTCTTTTATAGGCACCGCATAATTCAGACACCCGATTCGGTTCACCATTCCCGGAAGGCATGCATCCGCCCAATCCCTCACCGTCACCGTCGATCAACTCCTCCATGATCCCTCCGCAGAGCATCGAAGCGGAGCAGGCGGTGCTTGGAACCATCCTGTTGCAGGATAAGGCCCTGCTCAAGATCGTCGAGATACTGGCAGCTGATGATTTTTACCGGGATGCCCATAAAACCATCTTCGCAGCCATGCTCACCCTGTTTGAAAAGCGTGAGCCCCACGATCTGATCACCCTGACCAGCCTGCTCAGCGATCAAAACAAACTCGAGCAAGTGGGCGGCGCCTCCTACCTGGCCTCACTGACCGATATCATCCCCTTCAGCGGCACCTTGGTCCATCACGCCCAGATCATCCGCAAAAAATCGGTCCTGCGCCGCCTCATCCAGACCACAGCAGAGGTCACCGCACGCTGTTACGATACCCAGGACGATATCGAGACCCTGATCGACCAGGCGGAAAAGACCATCTTTGAGATCGCCCACTCCAACAAGGGACAAGGGTTTCAGCCCATGGCCACCATCGTGCCTAGGGCCTTTGAACGCATCACCCGCCTTTTTGACAAGCAGGAGCATATCACCGGTGTGGCCACCGGCTACGATGAACTTGATCGTATGACCGCCGGGTTACAGCCCGCCGAGTTGATCATCCTCGCCGCCCGCCCTTCCATGGGGAAGACCGCACTATCGATGAACATCGTTCAGCATGCGGCCCTGATCGGCAAGGTGCCGGTGGCGGTGTTCAGTTTGGAGATGTCGATGGAGTCTCTGGCCCTGCGTATGCTCTGTTCGGTGGGCCGTATCGATTCGCAACGGATGCGTACCGGCAAACTCCACGACAACGACTGGCCCAAGCTCACCCGCGCCACCGGCATGCTTTCCGATGCCCCCATCCATATCGACGACACCGCCGGCTTGACGGTACTCGAGATGCGCGCCAAGGCCCGGCGGTTGATGTCTGAGCACAATCTCGGAATGATCGTGGTCGATTACCTGCAACTGATGCAGGGCAAGAGCAACTCGGAAAACCGTGCCCAGGAGATTTCCGAGATCTCGCGCTCGCTCAAAGCCATGGCCAAGGAACTGAACGTACCGGTTCTTGCGCTATCGCAGCTCAACCGCAGCCTGGAAAACCGCACCGACAAGCGGCCGCAACTTTCCGACCTGCGCGAGTCCGGAGCCATTGAGCAGGATGCCGATGTCATCATGTTCATCTACCGCGACGAGGTCTATAATCGCGCCGAGGACAATCCCAACCGAGGTATGGCCGAGGTGATCATCGGCAAGCAGCGCAACGGCCCCACCGGCGTCGTCAAGATGACCTTTCTTGGTGAATACACCACCTTTGAAAATTACACCAACCGCATGCCAGCTTCGCCCTATCAGATGGAACCGGACATGGCGGCTGAGGCCGATTTTCACTAATTAACTCAAAAGACCACCACCCCACCATGCAGATCAACGAGAGATACGATTTCAAGGCCATCGAACAACGCTGGCAGCAACGTTGGGAAGAAGAAAAGACCAACAAAGTCACCCACCAACCTGGCCGGCCCAAATATTATGTGCTGGAGATGTTCCCCTACCCTTCCGGTCGTATTCACATGGGCCATGTGCGTAACTACTCGATTGGGGACGTTATAGCCCGCTACAAACGGATGCAGGGCTTCAATGTCCTGCACCCCATGGGATGGGATGCTTTTGGTTTGCCGGCCGAAAATGCGGCGATGAAACGGGGCATTCACCCCGCCTCCTGGACCTACGATAACATCGCCTATATGCGCGGTCAGCTCAAGGCCATGGGCCTGAGTTACGACTGGGACCGTGAACTGGCCACCTGCCGTCCCGAATACTACCGCTGGGAACAGCAGCTCTTTCTGCAGATGTTGGAGCGCGGGTTGATTTACCGTAAGGAGACCACCGTCAACTGGTGCGACGACTGCCAGACGGTACTGGCGCGCGAACAGGTCATCGACGGTACCTGCTGGCGTTGCGATCAGCCGGTCCTACCCAAGACCATGCATGGTTGGTTCTTCAAGATCACCGATTACGCCGAGGAGTTGCTAGCCGACCTGGATAAATTGAGCGGCTGGCCGGAAAAAGTGGTCACCATGCAACGCAACTGGATCGGGAAATCCACCGGCCTGGCCTGCGACTTCACCATCGAGGGCAGCGACGAGACCATCACCATCTTTACCACGCGTCCGGATACCATCTTTGGTGTCACCTTCATGTCACTGGCGGTCGAACATCCCCTCATCAAGAAACTGACCGCCGGCAAACCCGAGCAGCCGGCGGTCGAGGCCTTTATCCAGGAAACACTCCTTACCAAGCAGCGATCCAGCCTGGAGCAGGAACTGGATAAACAGGGTGTGTTCACCGGCAGTTATTGTATCAACCCCTTCACCGGTGATCGCGTCCCGATCTATGTTGCCAACTTCGTGCTCATGGAATACGGCACGGGTGCGGTGATGGCGGTGCCGGCACATGATCAGCGCGACTTTGAATTTGCCCGCAAATATGATCTGCCCATTAAAGTTGTAGTGCAACCCGAGGGTGAACCGCTTAACCCAGCCGCCATGCAAGAGGCATCGGATGGCCCAGGCATATTGGTCGCCTCAGGCAATTTTACCGGGTTTGATTCCCTCAAGGCACAGCAGGCAATTATCGGGCATGCGCAACAGGCTGGTTTTGGCCGGCCCCATGTCACCTACCGCCTGCGCGATTGGGGCATCTCCCGCCAGCGCTATTGGGGCGCCCCCATTCCGGTGATTCATTGCGAACATTGCGGCATCGTTCCTGTGCCCGTGGCGGATCTGCCCATTGTCCTGCCCGGAGCTGGCGAGCCCAAGGGCAGCCATAACCCACTGCATCAACAACAGGATTTCATTGCAACCACCTGCCCACGTTGCGGCAAGCCGGCACGGCGCGAGACCGATACCCTGGATACCTTTGTGGAATCTTCCTGGTATTTTGCCCGCTACACCAGCCCACGCCTTGAATCCGCTCCTATTGACCGGGAGGCAGCCAATTACTGGCTGTCGGTGGATCAGTACATCGGTGGCGTCGAGCATGCCATCCTCCATCTGCTCTATGCCCGGTTCTTCACCAAGATGCTGCGCGATCTCGGCTACCTGCAGGTGAATGAGCCTTTTACCAACCTGCTGACCCAGGGCATGGTGATCAAGGATGGGGCCAAGATGTCCAAATCCAAGGGCAATGTGGTCGATCCCAATGATCTCATCGAGCAGTACGGTGCTGATACGGTGCGGCTGTTTTCGCTTTTTGCCGCACCGCCGGAGCGAGATCTGGAATGGAACGCCCAGGGTGTGGAGGGGGCCTCGCGTTTTCTCTACCGAGTCTACCGCATGGTGGTGCAGAACCTGGATTGTTTTCAGGGGGAAAACGGCGTGTTCCTCGATGCGCTCAATGATCCTTCACGCACGCTGTATCGCAAGATCCATCAGACCATTCGCCGCGTCACTGAAAGCATTGAAAGCAACTTCCATTTCAACACCGCTATTTCCGGGGTCATGGAGTTGGTTAATCTCGCCACCGCAACCACCGATGAGCCCATCGATGCAGCGGTGCAGCGCGAGACCGTGGAGACCATTCTCACCCTACTCTTCCCCATGGTGCCCCATTTCTGTGAGGAACTCTGGGCCATCACGGGCCACACCCAACAACTGCATCATGCTCCCTGGCCTTCCTATAACAGTGAAGCTGCCAAAGAGGACGAGCTGACCATCGTGGTCCAGATCAATGGCAAGGTCCGCGCCAAGCTCCAGGTGCCGGCGGACATCGATGACCAGACCTTGCAGCAACAGGCCCTGGCTGACGACAAGATCAGCAAGCTGATGGATGGCAAGGCACCGAAAAAAGTGATTGTCGTGCAGAAAAAACTGGTCAATATTGTGCTCTGAATCGAGAAAGTTCTCCTCCACCCCACAGGAACGCCATGACAAGAACACCGACCACCTTCTGGGTACTTCTGCTGGCCAGCCTGCTGCTGCTCAGCGGCTGCGGCTATTACTTTCCCCACGATTACCAGGGACCTCCACGGGCTATTTACGCAGCCACCTGGAATAACCGCACCAACAAACTCAATTTGGATATGCGGATCTATCAGTCGCTGTCACGCTGGTTCCAGAAAACCCCGTCCATTGATCTGACCAAGGAAAAGGCGGGAGCGGAGTATGTTTTGTCCGGAGAGGTCATCTCAATCGACCTGCCCACCGTTTCCTGGAGCAGTAACACGACCACCGGCACCAAGGTTTCTCTGTATGTGCGCTATTCGCTGAAGGATCTCAAGACCGGCAAGGTGGTGTGGGAGGTGAACAACAAACTCTACACCGCTGACAGTTCGGTGCAGGTGGCCACCGCTGCCAGCGATGATGAAGCCTTAGGAACGATCATTGAGGATATGTCAGAAAACATCTATCTGGGTGTTCTCAAAAAACTTCGTAAAAGCCCTGCGCCGTCCGCCAACTGATTTTTTTTTCTAATCGGCAACAAGGTGGCGTCGAATGACATGTTCGGCGCCACTATTTTTTTATTCCATGACTTCACACACTCTCTTCCCCCCCTTGCACATCGGACCGGTGCGGTTAGCTCCGGCCCTGCTGCTGGCGCCGCTGGCCGGCTATACTGATCTTCCTTTCCGTCTGCTGTGCAAGGAAAACGGTGCCGGACTGTGCTGCTCGGAGATGATCAGTTGCCACGGTCTCATCTACGCGCAACAAAACACCTTTGACCTGTTAGCCACCATCCCGGAAGAACGACCCTTTGCCGTACAACTCTTTGGTAGCGATCCTGAGTTGATGGGCCGGGCGGCGGCGATTGTCTCTACCTTGCCAGTGGATCTCATCGACATCAACATGGGCTGTCCGGTGCGCAAGGTGATCAAGAAGGGGTGCGGCGCAGCGCTGATGAAGGAACCACAACGGGCGGAGGCGATTATTCGGGCCGTCTGTGCCAACACCAGCCTGCCGGTGACGGTGAAGTTCCGCAGCGGTTGGACCGAGGAGTCCATCAATGCTCCGGACTTTGCGCGCATGGCCGAAGGCGCCGGGGCCGCAGCGCTCACCATTCATGGCCGCACCTGGTCTCAAGGCTTTGGCGGTTTGGCGAGCCGGCGGGTGATCGCTGCGGTCAAGGCGGCGGTGTCCATTCCGGTGATTGGCAATGGCGATGTCCACTCGTACGAAGATGGCCTGGCGATGATGGCGGAGACGGGCTGTGACGGGGTAATGGTCGGACGCGGTGCCCTAGGCAATCCCTGGCTATTTTCACCGGCGGGAAAACCGGCAACACTCCAGGCCCGCATGGAGGTGATCGAGCGGTATCTGCACCTGGCCGAGCAATTCCTGCCGCTGGGCAAAGTGCTGTTTAAAGTCAAGAATCATGCCACCAAATTTCTTGGCGGTATCAATGGCGCCTCCTCTCTGCGCCACGCCCTCTATGCCTGCGCTACCATCGAAGACGTGCGCCGGCTTCTGCGCAACCAGGCCAATCAAAGCTGCGCCGAAACTTCCGCACCTGACTGAGGCGGCGGTGCCATCATTTTAGGCTGATCCATCTTCTCTACCCGGCGGTATAACTCCAGAGAGATGGCCTGGGCGCGGTTTAATTCTTCCCAAGACATCTCCATCATCAGCTGATTGCGATTAATGGCAGCAACGGTGTTGCCACGGCTGGCGGCCAGCGAATACCAGGCATAGCCCTTGGCCCGGTCCATGGCAGTACCGGTGCCGGTGGCATACATCAAACCAGTATTGGACTGGGCCAGGAGATCACCTTGCAGGGCAGCCTGCTCATAAAGGGCCAGGGCCTTCTCGTAGTCACGCTCCCCACCAAGACCGTTGTAGTACAGATAGGCCAGATCAGTCCGCGCGGCCATACTGCCCTGTTGTGCCCCTTGATCGAGCCATTTTTTTGCCTCGAGAAAATTTTGTGGCACCATCGAACCTCGCATATACATGGCCCCGATGATGGCCAGGGATTCGGGAGATGTTTTGCCATGCTCCGCCGCCTTCAGTAGCCATTTGAATCCGTTTTTCTTATCGGAATCGCTCCCCTGCCCCTGAAAAAGCATACCGCCGTAGATGTATTCAGCCTCGCTATCAGCCCGCTCAGCTGCCTGCCGGTACAGATCCAGGGCACGGCCAAGATTGACGGGTTCGCCATGGCCATAATAGGCGCGGTAGGCCAAGGCTTTGAGCCGTTGGGCGGTGATATCCACATTGACATCACGCCCATAACTGGCGGTGGGCAGGATGAGCCCGCAAAAAAGCAACAGGGAGCAGAGCAGAGATGTCATCGGATGCCTTTGCAAAGATGGAGTCGATGTATCAGGCCTAACCGCAATGACTGGCAGGTTGCAAGGAAAATCAACAGTAACCAGGGAGCTGCCGCCCTGTGCCACACCCCTTAACTGGTGAGAGCACGATAGATCTCCGACATCCGCGCCGGTAACTGGTTGATTTTATCGATGAAGATGTAGTTGACCTCGCCGTACATGTGATCCATGTATTCATGGGCCTGGCGGTCGATGGTGATACAGAAGGGGTGGATGCCTTTGGCCTTGGCCTCGAGCAAGGCATGACGGGTATCCTCGATGGCGTAATCGCCCTTGTAGTCGTCGTAGTCTTCGGGTTTACCGTCGGAGAGCACGATCAACAGCCGCACCTTGGCCTCGACCTGGGCAAAAAGCGAGCTCATATGACGGATGGCCGGGGCCATGCGGGTGTATTCACGCGGGCCGATGGCGCTGATACGCTGGCGCACGGTGGCAGAGTAGCGCTCATCCATACGTTTGACCGGAAAGACCTCGCAGCGCAGGCGGCGCATGCCGGAGAAACCGTAGATACCGTAACGGTCGTTGAGCACCTCCATGGCCTCGCAGATGAGCACCAGGGCCTCCTTGATCGATTGCCCCACCCAGCCGGCGGTGGAGTTGGACATATCCACCAGGAAATAGACAGCAATGTCACGCTGCTCCCGTGCCAGGCGGATGAACAGTCGGTCCGAAGGCGGCCGGCCGGCAGCGGCGTCCGACATCGATTCCACCAGGGCGTCAAAATCGATGTCATTGCCTTCGCGCTGCCGCCGCACAAAGCGTTCGCTGGTCTGCAACCGCTCGAATTGGTGGCGCAAACGACGGATCTGGCCACGATACTGTGCCAGGGTTTTATCGATAAAGGTGTTTTGCACCGGCTGGATTTCCCGTTCGCTGACCACGCACCAGTTCTTGCGAAAGCCCTTGCGCCGGTAGTCCCACTCGTCATAGACGATGGGTTCGCGGTGTTCCTGGCCCTCCCCGCCGCCCTGGCTCTGGGTGGCAAAGACCTGCCCGCCCCGGCCCTCGGTGGCGTTGGCAGTATTGGCGGTGGTGGCACTTTGCTTGGGTTCGTTGTTCTGGGGTGGCGGAGGGGGCGGCAGGGCAGATTCGATATTCATCTGCGAGTGCATGAACGGCGGCAACTGCTCCAGGGCGGTCTCCACGTCAATGATCATGGCCGCATCCTGCTGCTGCCGGCCGCCACTGTTGTTGGCCGCATCATCGTTTTGCGGTTGCACCACCGGTGGCAATTGGCCAACCTGCATTAGGCGCAATTCTTTTTCGGTCTTGTGCCGCAGGCCGAGGTTGCGCATCTCCTGTAAACGCAGTTTACCTTGAAAAATGAGCGGCTGGGTCGCCTCCAGATTCTCTTCCTCAAGCAACGGCATCAGCGAATGAACCGCATCAAGACTGGCCTGGTTCTCAGCCCCATTTTCTTGACAGCTGGCCATCTGTTTTCGCGCCTCGTCGTCGATGGCTGATGTCCCCTTTTCCAACCAGCGATCCTGAAGCAGGCCTCGCTGCAAGCGCTGCAACAGGCCAGGCTCCAAAGGTGGTTCCGTTACCAGCCCCGCCAACAGGGGCCGCACCTGGCGCATCAGGCCGGGCAACTCGCGTTGCAGCACATGCAGGATGCGCGCGGTCTCAAAATAGTGGTACAAACAGCGGGCATTGCCGGGGTTGGTAAACTCGGAAAAGAAGCAATCCAGGGGATGGGCACCCTTTTTGCGCAGCGGCAGGTGGGCGGGGGCGGTAAAGGTGCCGCTGTGGAGGCAGGCCCACTGGAAACTGACCATCAGTTTATAGAGCAGGAAATTTTCTTCCTGCGCGGTAAAAAATCCGATCTCACCGGGAAGATAAATCGATTCGCCATCGGTAGATGGCAAGTCGGCGGTGATCAGCGGCAGCTCTCGCCCCGCCAGGCCATTGACATAGGGTTGCAAGCGGCCACGCACATCCAGCAACCGCAATCCGCCCTCGCCGCGACGGTGACAGGCAAACTGCTGTTCCACGTTCTCCATAAAGACCTGAGCCGCACGCAAGCCGCCGGTCTCGTAGCGATCCAGCAGGGAATGCACCCAGAGCGAAAGTTCATCGGCTGCCAGGCAGCAGAGCGCAGGTCCGGCGGCATGGAGATAGGCAAAACAGAGCGAGTGCGATACCGGCCAGATGGCAGGTATCTGCGAAAAAATATCCTCAACACTCTCGGCCTGGTCCTGGGCGAGCGGCTCCAGGGCCTCCTCCACATCCCACTCATTGGGCAGGCTGGGGGCCACCAACTCGTAAAACCGCTCTTTAAGCTGTTCCAGTTCCATGCGTATGCTGCCCCGCTAAAACAGTGAACTGATCATCTCGTCCATGGCAGCCAACAACTCGCGGTCATCGCTCAGGGCTTCGCTGATGGCGGCACGACAGGCAACATGCACCGGGATGCCGCGACCGATCAGTTTGCCGGTTTGGATGAGCAGCCGGGTCGAGGCTCCTTCAGGCAGGCCGGAGTCCTTCAAGCCGCGCGTCATCGCTGCCAGCTTCACCAGCGATTTGCCGAGTTCTGCATCGATGCCGGCTTCGCGGCAGACGATCTCCGCCTCTAAATCCGGGGTGGGATAGTCAAAGGAGAGGGCGACAAAACGCTGCCGGGTCGAGGCCTTCAGATCCTTGAGCACGCTCTGGTAGCCGGGATTATAGGAGACCGCCAACATGAACTCCGGTGGCGCGGTCAACAACTCGCCGCGTTTTTCGATGGGGAGCTGACGGCGATCATCGGCCAGGGGATGGATGACCACCGTGGTATCTTTGCGCGCCTCAACAATCTCATCAAGATAGCAGATGGCTCCTGCACGTACTGCCATGGTTAAGGGGCCATCGGTCCATACCGCCTCGCCGGCGCGGATCAGATAACGGCCTACCAGATCCGAGGTGGAGAGGTCGTCGTGGCAGGAGACGGTCACCAGCGGCCGTTTCAGTTTCCAGGCCAAATATTGCATGAAACGGGTCTTGCCACAGCCGGTCGGACCTTTGAGCAACAGCGGCGAGCCATCGGCATAAGCGGCCTCGGCCACGGCCAGTTCATCGCCGGTGGCCAGGTAGTAGGGTTCTTCCTCAATGCGGTATTCATCGATACGCAACTGTCGTCCCGACATGGTCTCCTCCGTCAAAATGATTTCAGGCAACCATAAGAACGGGGCCAATAAATGACAAGCAGGCTTTTCCCGGCAATTTCATTTGGTTATTGCGTAATGCCAGGCCCATGAGTAGAGTACAGGCCACGATTTGGCTGCAAATTTCCAAGCCACAGGCCCGAAAGCCTACGACCTCCTTTGGCGCAACTGGTTTTGATTCCATGTGTATTGATCTGCATACCCACTCCATCTACTCCGACGGCAGCGCTACACCGGCGGAACTGGTTGAACTGGCGGTGCAGTACGGTCTCAAGGGGCTGGCACTCACCGATCACGACACCGTGGAAGGGGTGGAGGAAACGATGCGCCTGGGTGCGGCCGCCGGCTTGACGGTCATATCCGGGGTGGAGATTTCTACCACCTTGCGCCAACATACCCTGCACATGCTCGCCTACGGCATTAATCCTGAAGACACCTGCTTGCGTGATTGGCTCAAGCCCTTGCAGCAGGATCGCGAGCGTCGCAATGGGGTTATTTTGGAGAAACTCCACCACCTGGGTATCGACATCAGCGCCGATGAGATCGCTGAGATCTCCTGCTGCGGCCAGACCGGCCGACCCCACATCGCCCGTCTCATGGTGGAAAAGGGGGTGGTAGAGAGCTTCGAAGCTGCCTTCCGCCATTTTCTGGGCCGCAACAAACCGGCCTGGGAGCGGCGCTTCGCCTATTCGACGGTGGAGACTATCGCCATGATCCACCGTTGCGGCGGGCTGGCGGTGCTGGCGCATCCCGGTCAATTGGACCCGGAGATGCGTTTGCAGCCGGCCATTATCCGTGAGTTGGTGCTGCGCGGTCTGGACGGTATCGAAGTTGAGTATCCCACCCATTCGCGTAAAACCAAGAAAAAGCTGCGCGCCATTGCCGCCCAACACCAATTGCTCATCACCGGTGGCAGCGATTATCACGGCCAGACCCGACCCGCTCACCGCCTGGCCTCGGCCGGCAGCGGTTTCTGCCCGCCCTGCGGCCTGCTCACCGCCCTGCTCGACCGCCTCAACACGTCTTTTCCATCACTGCATACGGGATCATAGCCATGCACACCATTCTCATCGTTGACGACGAACCCAACTATCAGATTGTTCTGGCCGAACTGTTGAAAGACGAGGGATATGAGGTGTTCACCGCCGACAGCGGCAAGGCCGGTCTGCCCATCGTCTACAGCACCGATCTGGACATGGTCATCTCAGACATGAAGATGCCGGGCATGGACGGTATCGAATTTCTTGCCAAGATCAAGGAGTTCAACCGTGAATTGCCAGTGATCCTCATCACCGCCTATGCCGAGGTGGAAAAGGCGGTGGAGGCCATGCGCCTGGGCGCCTTTACCTACCTGGCCAAGCCCTTTTCCAACCAGCAACTCTTGGCCAGCGTCACCAAGGCGGTGGAGCATTACGGCCTGGTCCGCGAAATCAGACGCCTGCGTGCCGAGGCTACGCCGCGCTCAGGTTTTGGTGGCATGATCGGCAAGAGCCCGTCGATGCGCGCGGTGTATCAGTTGATCGAAAAGGTGGCACCAACGCCGTCTTCGGTGCTGGTTACCGGCGAATCTGGCACTGGCAAGGAGCTTGTAGCCCGTGCCATCCACAACCTGAGCCCGCGCCGCGAGGCACCCTTCATCTCGGTCAACTGCGCGGCCCTCTCCGAGCATCTTTTGGAAAGTGAACTCTTTGGCCACGAAAAGGGGGCCTTTACCGATGCGGTGGTAATGCGCAAAGGCCGTTTTGAGTTGGCAGACACCGGCACGCTTTTTTTGGATGAGATCGGCGAGATGCCGCAGCCGTTGCAGGCCAAGCTGCTGCGGGTATTACAAGATAAGAGTTTTGAGCGCGTCGGTGGTGCGGTGACCCAACATGTCGATGTGCGCATCCTTGCCGCCACCAATAAGGATCTCAAGGATGAGGTCGAGAAGGGCCATTTTCGCGAGGATCTCTACTACCGGCTCAACGTCATCCATATCCACCTCACGCCATTGCGCGAACGGGTGGACGATATCCCGGCGCTGGTCACCCATTTCATCGAAAAAAACAGCCGCAATCTTGGCAAGGAGCTAGATATCTCCCCGGAGGCCCTGCGTTTGCTGGTCAGCCTGCCCTGGGAAGGCAATGTGCGCGAGCTGGAGAACACCATCGAACGGGCCGCCATCCTCTGTAATGGCAATCGCATTGAGCCCGAGGATGTACAGCCGGATTCCAGCGAGTTGATCCGCGCCCAGGAATGGAGCACCGGCCTGGAACTGGGCCAGTTCATCCCCGACAACCTCAGCCTGGCTGAGGTGCTCAACGGCATTGAGGAGAAGCTGGTGCGCAAGGCCCTGGACGACAATTTTTTCGTGCAGGCAAGGGCAGCCGAGCAACTGGGTATCACCAAGAGTTTGTTGCAGTACAAGATGAAAAAATACAACCTGCAACGTCGCAAACGCTAAGTGTGAGGGAGTATTGCAAGGGAGGAGGCCACTACCCTGGAGTTGACAGTCCATTGACCTGTCTTACCGTGTGGTGATTCTTTGCTGCCGGAGCCGTGTGTATGGATATTCACCAACTGCGAAAAGACTATCAAAACGAAGCGTTGAGTCGTGAAATGCTGGCTGCTGATCCCATGGATCAGTTTGAATGCTGGTTTCAAGAAGCCTGCGC
Organism: uncultured Desulfobulbus sp.; assembly: GCA_964639845.1. Lineage (GTDB taxonomy): Bacteria > Desulfobacterota > Desulfobulbia > Desulfobulbales > Desulfobulbaceae > Desulfobulbus. The sequence goes on from CAZXHS010000010.1 coordinate 128,375, forward strand.
GGCGCAACTGCTCGAGCCCAATGCCATGACCCTGGCCACAGTGGATGCTGAACATCAACCAAGCCTGCGCACGGTGCTGCTTAAATTCTACGATCAGAAAGGCTTTGTCTTCTTCACCAACTATGGCAGCCGCAAGGCGCATGAGATCGCGGCCAACGGCAAGGTAGCCCTGCTTTTTCCCTGGATTGCCCTTGCCCGCCAGGTGGGCATCACCGGCACAGCCGAGAAGATCAGCACTACCGAATCGGCCCGCTATTTTGCCAGCCGGCCCCGAGATAGCCAGTTGGGGGCCTGGATTTCCCGCCAAAGCTCGATCCTCGGCTCCCGCCAATTGCTCTTACAGGAGTTGGAGAAGATAAAGAGCAAATTTTTCAAGGGTGAGATCCCCCTGCCTGATTTCTGGGGGGGGTATCGCGTGCTTCCCCGCACCATCGAATTCTGGCAGGGGCAGACCAGCCGTCTCCACGACCGTTTCCTCTACACCCGACAGGCGGACGACACCTGGACGCTGGATCGACTTGCCCCGTGAGCACTGGTTTGTTACGGTGCTTGCTGTCAACATGATCAAAGAATCTGTTTACCCACACCCACTGCCCAACTCCTCTTTTCCAAGGTTCATTCCATGCGTTTAACGCTGCTCTGTTTGACAGTTCTGCTCTCAACCCTCACCGCCTTTGCCGCACCCGATTCCGACTCCGAGTCCGCAAAAGCCCCGGCGGTGCAACAACAGGAAGCGAGTTTGCCTACCCCTGCGGCGCAAGCAGTTCCACAACCGCCTGCGCCATCGACCACCCAGGAGACAACGGCGCCAGCAGCCCAGGATACGCCACCAAGCGCTGCGGCCACACCGGCATCCCCGACAACCGGCATGGCAAACGCCGAAGCAGCCGCAAAAAGCGATGCCCCGGCACCGCCCGCCACCAGTGCACATGTTGAGGTACAGGCTCCCAATGCCCCACCCGAGAACAGTGCGCCCAGCAACACCGCTACCCCGCCAGCCACAACCAACAACAGCCCGGCAAAAAAGGCCGAGCCGGCCCCGGCAACTGTGGATCAGGCCGGCAAAAAGAACGGCAAAAACCAGCAACGCGCCAAAAACGGCACTAAATATTTCTCGCCAGGACCGGGCAACAATATCCCGCTCTTCCTCGCCGGTCTTGCTGATGATACCGAAACTGCCCGTCAGCAGGCGACCTTCTGGGCTGAACCCTTTGCCTTCCTCGGCACCCCACGTCCGGCCACTGCCGCGCCACCGCTGTTGGTCGGAATCCGGTCCCAGCTACCGCCCCAAGCCAGAGAGGAGCAGGAAGAACCGATCACCATTGAATCGGCCCTGGCCAAGAAACTGGCCCAGCAAGAGGAGGTGCGCAAGATCAGCGACACCATCGGCATGCTCCATTCGCTGATCGAGCTGCAAAAAAACCTGAAGCAGCAGATTGCCACCCTTTCCAAAAAACTCAAAACCACTACCTCTGAGTCGGAAAAGCAGGCCCTGCAGGAAGAATTGGTCAAGCTAGACAAACAGCTCGCCGAGACCAATGGCGATTTCGAACATCTCGCCACCGGGGTTGAATCCGAAGTTTTTGCCGAGAAAAAACCGGTCACCTTCAGCTGGAAAGACGAGATGGCTGCCCTGCTGGAGCCCAGCATCAAGGAACTCAAGCAGCTCACCGCCCGTACCCGGCAAAAGTCCGAGCTCAAGGAAAATATTGCCGATTACAACAATCAGGTAGCAACGGCCCGGCGGGCCATCGACAATATCAATCGTCTCATCGCCGAGACCGGTGATCCAAAGATCAAGCAGTACTTGGGCGAATTGCTCCCAGCCTGGCAGAGCCTCGAAAAGCGGATCACCAGCAAGCTCGATCTGGCCCAGCGCAACCTGTCCAAGCTGGAAGAAAAAGACGTCTCGCTGTTGAAAAGCTCCGGTGCCTCGATCCGCGATTTCTTCCATGAACGCGGCCTCTACCTGGTGATCGCCTTTGTCGCCTTCATCGTTATCCTGCTGGCCTTCCGCGTTATTGCCCGACTGCTCTTTTTTGTGCTGCCCGGTGCCCGTCAGGAACAGCGGCCGACGCATGTACGCATCCTCGATATCTTTTTCCAGCTGTTCTCGGTGGCCGCTGCCATTTTTGGCATGATCTTCGTGCTCTACACCGCCGAGGATTGGTTCTTGCTCAGCGCCACCATCATCGTCTTTCTCGGCCTCGCCTGGACCGTGCGTCAGGCCCTACCCAAGATGTGGCAGCAGATGCGTTTGATGCTCAACATGGGCTCCATTCGTGAGGGAGAGCGGGTGGTTTATGAAAATGTCCCCTGGAAGGTGGAGTCGCTCAACGTCTTCTGTAAGCTCTATAATCCGGCCCTGGGCATGCACCTGCGTTTGCCCATTGAAAACATGATCGGCCTGATTTCCCGCCCCTACAATCAGGACGAACCTTGGTTTCCCTGTCAGAAGGGCGATTGGGTGGCCATTGACGGCAAGCCCTTTGCCAAGATTGTCAGCCTCTCCCATGAACAGGTGGAGGTGGTGGAGTTGGGTGGCCGCAGAACCGTTTATCCTACAGCCGATTTTCTTGGCCTGGCACCGGCCAACCTCTCCAGCAACTTCAACATGCGGGTGGTGTTTGGGCTTTCCTATGACTTACAAGGGATCATCACCACCACGGTGCTGCAAACCCTGCACGACTTCATTCAAGAGAAAATAGCCCAGCAAAATTGGGCCGAAGACTGCCTCAGCCTGGGAGTGGATTTTCTCCAGGCCGGCGCCTCGTCGCTCGATGTTGCGGTGCTCCTTGACCTGCGCGGCAAACAGGCGCCTGCGTATCGCCGCATCGAGCGCGCCATCAACCGCTGGTGCGTGGAGTGCTGCAACGCGCACAGCTGGGAGATCCCCTTCCCGCAGATGACCTTGCACCTGCCCTACGCCAACAAGAAATAATTTCGTATGCTCAGCGAGTTACTTGTCAAACAATTACAGGAGATCGTCGGCAAAGACTATCTCTCCACCAGCACGGTCGACCGTCTCACCCACTGTTTTGATGCCACCCAACGCCGCTTTCTCCCCGAGGTGGTGATCCATCCCGGCAGCACCGAGGAAGTCAGCCGTATCGTGAAACTGGCCAACGAGGCCAAGGTTCCCATCCTGCCCCGGGGTGCGGGCAGTGGCTTCTCCGGCGGTAGTCTGCCCATCCACGGCGGCATCGTGTTAGTGATGACGCGCATGAATCGCATCCTTGAGATCGATAGCGATAACCTGATTGCCGTGGTCGAACCCGGGCTGATCACCGCTGATTTGCAACGGGCAGTGGAAGAGATTGGCCTCTTTTATCCGCCGGATCCCGCTTCCAAGGAATTTTCCACCCTCGGCGGCAATGTGGCCGAGTGCGCCGGTGGACCACGTTGCGTCAAATACGGGGTCACCCGCGATTATGTGCTGGGGTTGACCGTGATCACCCCCACCGGCGATACCATCCATACCGGCGGTCGCACCATGAAAAATGTGGTTGGCTACGACCTTACCCGGCTGATCGTCGGTGCCGAAGGGACCCTGGGGGTGGTGACCGAGATTATCCTACGCCTTTTACCCAAACCCGAGGCCCGCAAGACCATGCTGGTGGCCTTCGCGGCCATCGAAGATGCGGCTCAGGCGGTTTCAGCCATCATCCGCGGCAAGATCATCCCCACCACCTTGGAGTTTCTTGACGCCTCGGCCATCGCCTGTGTGCGCCAGACCATGGACTTGGATCTGCCCGAGACCTGCAGGGCGGTGCTGATCATCGAGGTGGATGGTGAGCGTGATCACCTCGATGCCCAAGTGGGGCGTATCATGGAGATCATTGATCCCCTGGGAGTGGTGGAAAGCCGAGTTGCCGAAAATACAGAAGAATCCGAGGCCATCTGGAAGGTGCGCCGGGCAGTCAGCCCCAGCCTGCGCCGGGTGGCGCCGCATAAGTTCAACGAAGATATCGTGGTGCCGCGCTCCAAGGTGCCGGAGATGATCCGCGCCCTGGAGGCCATTGCCAGCGAGTATGCGGTGCAGATCGTCAACTTTGGTCATGCCGGGGATGGCAATATCCATGTCAATGTCATGGTCGATCTCGCCGAACCGGGCATGGAGGCTAAGGTCGAGGAGGTGTTGCAGGCCATCTTCCGCACCACGGTGGCGCTCAAGGGCTCGGTGAGCGGCGAGCACGGCATCGGTATTGCCAAGGCTCCCTATATCGGTCTGGAATTGGACGCGCCGACCTTGAAAGCCATGCAGGCCATCAAGCAGGCCCTTGATCCCCACAACATCATGAATCCAGGCAAAATTTTCCCGCAACCGGTGGAAAGCAATACCGGATCCACCGCACCATCCGCCCCATGAACGAATTGAAATCCCTGCACGACTACAACGACATCCTGGCCCAATGCGTGCGTTGCGGTGCCTGCCAGGCCCATTGCCCGGTGTATCGGGAAACCGGCCACGAGGGCTCGGTGGCGCGTGGCAAGATCGTGTTGGCCGCAGCGGTCCTGGCCGGCGAGGTGGACTTGGATGAGCGGTTGCGCGAGGAGATCAGCCTCTGCCTGCTTTGCGGTTCCTGCGTCACCAAGTGCCCCAACCGCGTTCCCACCGATGCCATTGTCGCGGCGCTGCGGCGGCAAATCACCGGCGAGCACGGTCTTTCCTCCATCGGCAAGAAGGTCGCCACCCTCACCGGCAACAAGACCTTGATGAAAACCCTGCTCAAGGGTGCCGATCTGCTCGCCCCCCTGCTCTTTACCAAGATTCCGGAAAGCAGTGGCCTGCGCCTGCGCTTTTCCCCGGAGACGCTGAAAGGCCGCAGCCTGCCGCCCCTGCCCGAGCGTAACCTCTTTGCCCGAGTACCGGAGTTTTTGCAAGGGGAGCCCGGAAAACCAGTGGTGGGCATCTTTGCCGGCTGCGGACTGACCTACCTCTACCCGCAGGTTGGGGAGGCACTGGTACGATTGCCGCACCAATTGGGCTATTCGGTGTTTTTTCCAAAAAACCAGGGCTGCTGCGGCATGCCGGCGCTGTCTTCCGGCAACGAAGCCCTGATCGGCAAACTCAGCCGGGACAACATTCGTGCCTTTGCCAGCGGCCAACCCAACCTGATCCTCACCGCCTGCGCCTCCTGCCATGGCATGCTCAAGGGCGAAGTGGCTGGCAGAGAGGCCAACCCCTTTGGCGTGGAGATTATCGATATCCATCAATTTCTCGTCGAAAACGGCATGGCCGAACAGTTGGCCGCTCTGCCCCGCCGGTCGCAGCGCAGCCGAGTCTGTTACCATGATCCCTGCCATCTGCGCAGTATCGGCCTCACTAAAGCACCTCGTCAACTGCTCCAAGCCCTACCCCAGGTGGAGTATGTGGAGATGGAGAATGCCGGCTTGTGCTGCGGCCTTGGCGGTACCTTCACCGCCCAGCATCCCGAGTTGAGCCGGTCGATCGGTGATCGCAAACAGCGCGGTCTGGCCAATAGCCAGGCCGAGTTGGTGGCCAGCGGCTGTCCTGGCTGCATCATGCAGTTGCAAGACATCATCGACCGGGCAGGACTACCGATGCGGGCTGTGCACAGCCTGGAGTTGATTGCCCAGTCCTTCAATGACGGGAGTAATCCGTCCACGGCCTAAGCCCCACTCTGTGGTGCTATTGTTCTTTTCTGCGCCCCGGCCACATCCCAATACTTGCCAGTTTGTCGATGACATGCTAAGCAATGGCCCTTGGTGTGTCGAACACGCACCCCTCTCATGACCCGCAACGGTCGATGACCTCCATCAACCCCACTTTCGCGACCATGTCCAAGAAAAACGCCTTTGTCAGTCTGTTCGCCTCGGTGCAACTGGCACTGTTTCTCCTCTTTATCCTTGCCGCCACCTCCATCATTGGCACGGTTATTCCGCAAAACAATGTATTTGATTTTTATGTGCAGCGCTACGGTGAGAAAACCGCCCAGTTTTTTTATTTACTCGACATTCCCGACATGTACGGCTCCTGGTGGTTCCTCGGCCTGCTCGGCCTGTTCAGCCTCAACCTCATTGTCTGTAGCCTGGAGCGTATCCCCCAGGTGATTCGCATCTATCGCCGCGACAATTTGGAGATAACCATTGAGCAATTGGGCAAGATGGGGTTGCAGCGGGAAATCGTGCTGCAAACCGGCTTTGATGCTGTCGTCCGCCAGGTGGAAACCTTGTTCAAGGGACAAGGATGGCAGACACGGTGGATCGACAAACAAGGAGGTCGACTCTTTGCGAGTGACCGTGGTCGCTGGAGCCGCTTTGGTGTTTATGTAGTGCACTGCTCCATTCTCGTCATCCTGGCGGGTGCCCTGCTCGGCTCTCCGTCGGTGGCGGAAAAACTGCTGGGCAAGCCGACCTTTGCCTTCAAGGGTTCGATCATGCTGCCCGAAGGCCAGGTGACCGACCATATCACCCCGTTCAAACAGCGCACCCATATTGACCTTGATTTTTCCCTGCGTTGCGATGACTTCACCATTGAATACTACCCCAACGGCATGCCCAAGAGCTACCGCTCGCTGGTCTCCATTCTTGAACAAGGGCAGGTGGTGCGGCAGGAAAAGATCGAGGTCAACCAACCCCTGACCTATAAAGGCGTCACCTTTTACCAGTCCAGCTATCAACCCTTCCAACAGTATCGGGTGCAACTGCGGCGACAGCAGGATGGCCTGGAAAACCGGTCCATTATTGCCCCGGCAGAAGAGAGCAAATGGCTGGAGACAGGTGTCACCTTTGGCATCATCAATCGCGAAAGCCAGGGCGAGGTTACCCGGCGGCTGAAAATCTGGTTCAGTGATGGCCAGGGTGAGCCGACGACCTTATGGATCAATCCCGGTCAGGAAATGGTCATCCAGCGAGCTGGTGCAACCTACACCCTGGTGGCGGATCAGGTCTATGCCACCGGTTTGCAGGCGACCAAGGATCCCGGCGTGGGACTGGTGTACAGTGGCTGTTTCCTGATGCTGGTGGGTTTGTATGTGGCCTTTTTTCTCTCCCATCGTCGCCTTTTTGCCTTTATCGCCCCGCAGCAAGGGCAATGTCGCATTATTTTCGCTGGCGACGCCAATAAAAACAGGGTAGGCTTTGAGAAGAATTTCTCAGAATTTATCAATAAGTTAGAACACAATTCCTAAACGAATCTCATTCACGGCCTGTTAACCGTGCAAGGATAGCCTATGGAGAGTTCCCAGTTCTTCGGCTTGGCCATGATTATCTACATCCTGGCAGCCGCCTTTTATCTTGGCTTGTTTCTCTTTAAAAAGAGCAAGGTTGGTTTGGTGGGCATGCTGCTGGCTGTCAGCGGCCTGAGTCTGCAAACCATTGCCATCACCCTGCGCTGGATCGAATCCTACCGCCTGGGCATCGGTCATGCCCCCCTGACCAACATGTACGAATCGTTGGTCTTTTTTGCCTGGTGTACGACGCTGTTTTACCTAGTGCTCGAATTTCGTTATAAAACCAGAGTGATGGGGGCTTTTGTCATGCCCTGTGTGGCGGTGGCCATGGCCTATGCCTCGCTCTCCACCCGCATTGACGACCAGATCAGCCCGCTGATACCAGCCCTGCAATCCAACTGGCTCATTGCCCATGTGGTCACCTGCTTCATCGGTTACGGCGCCTTTGCCGTGGCGGGTGGCCTGGGGTTGATGTATCTGCTCAAACATGGGGCAGAGGGGAAAAAAGAGCAGAACTCCTTGGTGACCGCCCTGCCCTCCCTGGCGATCATCGATGACCTCACCCATAAAACCATCATTTTCGGCTTCATGTGGCTTTCCGCCGGCATTATCACTGGTGCGGTCTGGGCCAATGAGGCCTGGGGCACTTACTGGAGTTGGGATCCCAAAGAAACCTGGTCCATCATCACCTGGTTTCTCTACGCCCTCACCCTGCATGCCCGCTTCACCCGGGGCTGGCGAGGCCGACGCATCGCCTGGTTGGCGATTCTGGGATTTCTCGCCGTTTTTTTCACCTATTTCGGCGTCAACTTTCTCCTCTCCGGTCTGCACAGCTACGGATCAGTCTAATAAGCCTGGATTCTCCACTATCTTTTTTCTGGAGCGCTTGACAAGGCACCGAGGTGCGCGCTATAAGATGCGAAACTATTACTTGCCGTTTTCATGATGAAATTATTTCTACAAATTTTCAAAGGAGGAAGGACGATGAAGAAATTGCTGCTCTGCGGTGCGCTCATGGCCTTCTGTTGTGCGCCCTGCCTCTCCGTGCTGGCACAGGCTGCGGACAAGGGACCGGCTGAAATCACCTTACAAGTGGCTATCGATCCTGCTGCTCCCCCCAAACCGGCCCAATTTCCCCATGCGGCCCATCAATCCCGACTGGAGTGCAAAACCTGCCATCACAGCAAGAGTGCGGAAGGTAAACGAATCTCCTACAGCGAAGAGCAAAAAATCGAAAAATGTGAGACCTGTCACAACTCCAAGGCCACTGACATGCCAGAGAACGTCAATACCTTTAAGAAGGCCGCGCATGCCCTCTGTCAGGATTGTCATAAAAAGAACAAACCCGAACTGGCCAAGTGCACGGTCTGCCATAAATAAGAGTATTGCTGCAGGCTCAATCCAGTTCACTCGCTACAAGGTCATAAAAAAGGGCTGTCCCACTGGGACAGCCCTTTTTTATGACCTTTTGTTTAGAGCAGCGCTATGCGGTGCTGCTCTTATTCCGCATGCATACGTGAGATATCACCAACCATCAGCACCAGATCGCCGATAGCGGTGAGCAGGTTGAGGCGGTTTTGCCGTACAGCCGCGTCCTCGGCCATGACCATCACCTGCTCAAAGAACTGATCCACCGGCTCCTTCATCTCCAACAACGCCAGTAGGGCTGCGGCATAATCCTGTTGCTTGATCAACGGCAGAGCCTTGGCTTGCACGTCGGACAAGGTACTAAAGAGTTGTCGCTCCGCCGCTTCGACAAAACGTTCCGGGGCGATGGCGGTTTCCTTGTTTTCTTTGATGATGTTGCGGATGCGTTTAAACGATCCGGCCAAGACAGGAAAACTCTCCTGCACGCGGATTTGATCCAACGCTGCGATACGTTTGAGGCAATCGACCATGTTATCAAAGCCGACCGAGGTGGCCGCCTCCACCAGTTCCAAGGGCAGGCCACCGGCGACCTGGTCGTTTTCAAAACGCAGGCGGATAAAGGTCATGACCTCGTCGACTACCGCAGCGTTCTGTTCCACCACACCGGCATAGCCCTGCAATGCAGCGGCTGCCATATCTTTGAGGAAAAAGGCAATGTTCAGCCCCTTGATAATACTGATCAGCCCAATGGCTTGACGTCTGAGGCCAAAGGCATCCTTGTTGCCAGTGGGCTTTTCACCAATGGCAAAGCAACCCACCAAGGTATCAAGCCGATCAGCCAATCCCACCAGGGCACCGAGCAGGGATTGGGGGAGTTCGCCACCGGCACGCACCGGCAGATAATGTTCCTCAATGCCTTGGGCCACTGCGGGATTTTCACCATCATGCAGGGCGTAAACACGGCCCATGATGCCTTGCAGCGTGGGAAACTCACCCACCATGGCAGTCAGCAGATCAGCCTTGGCCAAGGTGGCGACACGCTGCACGTCTTGTTGCAATTCGGGGGCAATGGCCTCTGCCAGAATACCGACAAGTCGCACCAAGCGCTCGCTTTTGGCCCGCATGGTCCCCAGTTTGTTCTGAAAGACGATGCCTTGCAACTCGGGACAAAGATCAGCAAGACGCCGTTTGCGATCCTCGTTGTAGAAGAAGAGACCATCTTCCAGGCGGGCGCGCAACACCCGCTGATGGCCGTTGGCCGCCAGGGCCATATCCTCGATGCGGGTATTGTTCACTGCGACAAACAGCGGCAACAGTTTGCCATCCGCGCCAGCCACCGGGAAATACTTTTGATGCTCCCGCATGGAGGTAACCAGGGTCTCCTCGGGTAGTTGTAAAAATTTCTCGTCAAAACGGCCACACACCCCGTAAGGGTACTCCACTAGATTGGTGACGATATCAAGGAGTCCCTCATGAAGAATGGGAGCGGCACCGGTTACCCCGGCATGCTCTTTGACCGCACGCTCTACCTCGGCAACCACCATGGTCCGTCGTTCCTGGGGATCGGCAATGACGAAACGGCTCCGCAGCTCGTCGAGATAGTTAGCCGCACCTGTGAGTTCAAAGGAGCTCGGGGCGAGGAAACGATGTCCACGGCTGGTGCGGCCGACTTCGACGTTTTCAATCTGCACAGGGAGCACCGCACCAGCATAGAGCGCCACCAGCCATTGGATCGGTCGGGCAAAGGTAAAGGTGTAATCGGCCCATTTCATCGATTTTGGGAAAACCAGCTCCCGCACCAACGCCTCAAGCAAACTCGGCAGCAGCGCTGCGGTTTCCTGTCCTTTGACATCCTCAACCAGCATCAGATACTCACCCTTGGCGGTGTCGACCACCTGCAACGCCGAGGGATCACAGCCCTTGGAACGGGCAAAGCCGACGGCGGCCTTGGTGAGATTACCGCTGGCATCGTAACCGGCTTTTTTGGAGGGTCCGAGGTGTTCCTGACGACGATCCGCCTGTTTGGTTTGCAGAGTATCGATGATCAGGGTTAAACGACGGGGCGTGCCGTAGGTGCGTACAGCACCATGGGAGAGTTCCAACGCTGCCAGTTTTTTGGTCGCCTCGGCGGCCATGGTGTCCAAGGCCGGCTGAATGTACCCGGCAGGGATTTCTTCCGTTCCAATTTCAAAAAGAAGTTCACTCATCGCAGTCTGTTGGTGTTGAAGTAGTTGAGCGTGAAGGCTGTTCCCGCCACGTTCTGCACGGTGAGAACGAGGGGAATTTACTGGTGCGTCGACTGATGCGGCCATTGTGCAACCGCAAATGCTGAATACCCGCTGGCACTGTTTTTCACAACAACTTTGTACCATTGAAAGACCTGGCTGGCTTCCAGTACCTTGCTGATACGCAGACAGAGATGCTCGACGCTGGGCGCCTGCAACTGCGGTTGACGCATCCCCTGTTGCACCAGGGTGATCAGATCCTCAATCCACAGGAAGGAGGTCATGCGCACGGCAACGGTGGCGATCCCCCAATGCCCGGCCAATGCACCTGCCGGTGGTGGTTGCTGACTGCCAAGGGCGACCGGTACATCAACCTCCACCAACAGCTCAAAGGTATCGGCCAGACTGCCGTGCAGCCGGCAATCAAAGCGCTGCTGAAACGAAGGACCCTCCTCGCCGGTGGGGAGGAAGTAGGGAAACTCCACTTGCAGGTGGGCTGCCTCGGCATCAAGCCGCTGTTTCATCTCCTCAAGGATCAGACGAAAGGTCTTGAGGTTCAGGGCGCCATGAAACTGGTTGAGGATCTCGACAAAGCGGCTCATGTGCGTGCCCTTGAACTGATGGGGCAGATTAACGTACATGTTGATGCGCGCCACCGTCGATTGGGTGCGGTTGGCCTTATCCAGGACCATGATGGGATAGGTCAGGGTTTTCACCCCGACCTTGCGGATGTCGATGCGACGAAAATCAGCCGAACTCTGGATATCTTTCATAAAAAGAAGGCTTTCCGCCTGGGCGGCGGGTGCCGTGGCGGAACTCAGGAAAGGTGGGTGCGGATAGTGGCCTTGAGTTCGTCCATATTGGCCGATTTAACCACATAGGCCTCGGAGGCCCAGCTGCCAAAATCCTGCTTGTATTCGTGGTAGGCGGAACTGAGGATGATGGGCAGATCGCCGCGCAACTCTTTCATCTGGCGCAGCACCTCAATGCCGTTCATGCCCGGCATGTTGATATCAAGCACCACCAGATCCGGAGGGTTCTGGCGGAACTTAGTCAGGGCCTCGGCGCCATTGTAGGCGGAATCGACAATGTAGCCTTCGTCCTCAAATTCTTCGCGGTACAGCAGTTGGATGCTTTCTTCGTCGTCGACCAGCAAAATACGTTTTTTGTCCACAGGCAGCTCCTACAGTTTGACCTCACGGAGATAACGGCAGGTTTCCTCCGGAGGCATGGGGTTGATGTAGAATCCGGTCCCCCATTCAAATCCGGCAATGGAGGTCAGCTTGGGAACGATTTCAAAATGCCAATGGTAATGCTCCAGCGGACCGGAGTGCAACGGTTGCGTGTGGAGCACAAAGTTGTAGGGCACACCGGGGATGCAGGTATCCAACCGGCGCAGAGTCTCGGAGAAGATCTCCGCCAGGGCGATCAACGAGTGGTCGTCCTGCTCGATGTAGGAAGAGTTGTGGAAGCGCGGCATGATCCACATCTCAAAGGGGGAGCGTGGTGCAAAGGGGGCAAGGGTGACAAACAGCTCGTTTTCACAGACCAGACGAACCTGCTGCTGAATTTCCTGGCGGATAATATCACAAAAAACGCAACGATCCTTGTATTTGTAATAGGAAAGGCTGCCATCGAGCTCAGAGGTGACCATGCGCGGTAGTATTGGCAGGGCCACAAGTTGCGAATGGGAGTGCTCCAAGGAGGCCCCTGCGGCCTTACCGAAATTCTTGAACACCACCACATAGTTGAAGCGCCTGTCCTGGGCGAGATCGCGGATGCGGTCGCGAAAGGCACGGAAGGTGAGCAACATGTCGTGGGGCGGCAGGTGCGAGAAGCGATCACCGTGGTTGGGACTTTCGATGATGACCTCATGAGCGCCAATGCCGTTCATGCGGTCATATAACCCCTCACCCTGCTTGTCGAGATCGCCCTCGATGACCAGGGCCGGGTACTTGTTTGGCACCACCCGCAGTTTCCAGCCGGCGGTGTTGGGGTAGCCCCATTCGCGGCCATAAACCAGCACCTCATCGGGGGTGGTTTTCTCGTTGCCGGGGCAGAGCGGGCAGAACCCGCCCTTAACCTTGTACTCCTCGACGAGGAAATCGGTTGGTCGCTTGCCACGTTCCTGGGCAATGATGATCCAGCGGCCGAGGATCGGATCCTTCCGTAATTCCGGCATGGTTACAGCCTAACGGCCCTGCTCTTTTTCGCGCTGTTCCTGGCGGGTTTTGCAATCGATGCAAAACTTGGCCACCGGGCGGGCTTCCAGCCGTTTCGGCGCGATATCCTCGCCACAACCAGCGCAGATGCCGTAGGTGCCATCTTCGATGCGGCCAAGAGCCTCCTCGACCTTCTCCATCAGCTTGCGCTCGCGGCCGCGAATACGCAATTCAAAGCTGCGATCCGACTCAACCGTAGCCCGGTCGTTGGGATCGGGGATGTTGCCGGTATGGCTGGTCATTTCGGTGAGTGTCTGCTCGACATCAGAATTGATGTCGCCCTTCATTGCTTCAAGCTGCGCCTTGAAACGCAGCAGATCTTGTTCTTCCATATCGGCTCTCCAACAGGTGATCGTCGTCTGCCTTCAGTTTATCATGGAACAGCAGGCCTGACAAACAGCCCACTCTTGCCGCCACTTTTGCGCAACAACCGGATATCGGATATGACCATCGTTTTATCCACAGCCTTGCACATATCATAAATGGTCAGGGTAGCGACCGAAACTGCGGTCAATGCCTCCATCTCGACACCGGTGCGGCCAGCCATGGACACCGTGGCCTCAACCCCGATAGCACATTGGTCATCATCAAAGGTAAAGGCAATGTCTGCTGCGGTGATCGCCAGGGGGTGGCAAAGCGGTATCAGTTGATCCACCTTTTTTGCGGCCATGATCCCGGCGATGCGGGCCACGCCCAGGACATCACCCTTTTTCACCGTGCCCTGCCGCACCATGCCGTAAGCCTGGGCTGACATGGTGATGGTACCGGCCGCAATCGCCTGGCGGGTGGTCTCCGCCTTGGTGCTGACATCCACCATGCGGGCGTTGCCGCTCTCATCAAAATGGGTGAAGCCGGCCTCGTCAACCATTGGCCGTCTCTTCGGTCTTTTTCTTCTGCTTGCCGAGATGACCATGGAAGAGCCGGGCAAAGAAACCTTCCTCTTCCTGTTCGCTGATGGTGGTGTCAAACTGGCGCAGCAACTCTTTCTGCTCTTTGCTCAGGTTCGTCGGAGTCTGCACCTGCACCTCGACGACCATATCTCCCTTGCCGCCACCGCGCAGGCTGGGTACCCCTTCGCCGTGCAGGGTGAAACGCTGGCCGGATTGGGTGCCGGCGGGAATTTTGAGTTTGGCGGTGCCATGTATGGTGGGGACATCGGCCTCGCACCCCAAGGCTGCCCGCACCATGGAGATCGGCAGGCCCAAGTAGATGGTCTGGCCATCGCGCTGGAAATGCTCGTGCTCATCGACATGGATCACCACATAGAGATCACCGGAAGGCCCACCGCGACGGCCACCTTCACCCTCGCCGGAGAGTCGCATGCGCGAGCCGGTATCCACCCCGGCCGGGATACGGATACTGACCTTCTTGCTGCGATTGATCAGTCCTTCACCATGGCAATCGTTACAGGGCTCGGTGATCATCTGACCGGCGCCGTGACAGCGGGGACAGGTGGTACTCACCTGGAAAAATCCCTGCGAGCGGATTACCTGGCCACGTCCCTGGCAGGTGGTACAGGTCTGCGGTTTATGACCAGGCCGGGCACCGGAACCTTCGCAGGTCCAGCAGGTTTCGCGTTTGGTGATATCTACCTGACGGCTGACCCCGTGCACCGCCTCCATGAAGGAGATGCGGATGTCGTAGCGCAGGTCCTCGCCCTGGGCCGGGCCGTTGGGATCGCGTCGAGCACCCCGGCCACCGCCGAAACCAAAGAGATCGCCGAAGAGATCGTTGATATGGGAGAAGATATCCTCGCTGGATCCGGGACCGCTGTAGCCGCTGTTGCGCAGCCCATCCTTGCCGTAGGTGTCGTAGATGCGCCGCTTCTGCTGATCACTGAGCACTTCGTAGGCTTCGGCGGCCTCCTTGAACTTTTCCTCGGCCTTGGCATCGCCCTGGTTGCGGTCGGGATGGTACTTCATCGCCTGCTTGCGGTAGGCCTTCTTGATTGCCTCCACCGAGGCATCCTTGGCCACGCCAAGGATTTCATAATAGCTCTTGCTCATAATCCCTGACTGCCTGCGTGCTTATTCTTCGTCGTCCACCGGGCGCTCGACAACCACCTCAGCCTTAGGTTGTTCGGCCTTGCGCTGGCGGGGCAGTTCGCGGATGTTGTCAAAGGTGACCTTGCCGGCGGCAATCTCGCGTAGGGTCATGACGATCTCCTTGTTCTTGCCGCTGACCAGAAAGGGTTCACCCTTGCGGTGCTGACGGATGCGCTCCACGGCCAGATGAATAAGGGAAAAACGATTGTCATCGCCGACGGTACCCAGGCAATCTTCAACAGTGATACGAGCCATGTATGAACCTCCATGGAATAAAAATCCCGAAGGCGGTCGCCTCCGGGAAGATGTGATAGCTTTGAAAAATGGTATGTGCCGCGATCGCGGTGGTGGAATCCGGCGGCAAACCGATGGACTGATGAATAATCATTGTGCAATCTTTGACAAGGGGCTCATTCGCCCAAAGCGCGATGTTCAGCGATCAAAAGGATTGCGCAGCAGCAGCGTTTTTTCGCGATCCGGCCCCACCGACACGATGGCAGGCGCCACTCCGGTGAGATCTTCCAACCGCTTGAGATAGGCGCGTGCCGCCTCGGGCAGATCGTCGTAGCTGCGCACGTCGCCGAGTTCCTGGCCCCAACCGGCCATCTCTTCGTACACCGGTTGAGCGGCGCGGGCCAGCCGGATATTATCCGGCATGTAGTTGTAGGGCTTGCCTTCAACCGTATACCCAGTGGCTATTTTCAGTGATTTGAGCCCGGAGAGGACATCCAGCTTGGTCACGGCAAAACCAGTCAACCCGTTGAGGCGCACAGCGTCGTTGGCCACCACCGCATCAAACCAACCGCAGCGACGGCGACGACCGGTGGTTGCACCGTACTCGTGGCCCTTCTGTTGCAGGGCATCGCCAATGACGTCGCCCTCGAGCAGTTCCGTAGGAAAGGGCCCTTCGCCGACACGGGTGGTGTAGGCTTTGAGGATGCCGATTACTTCATCGATATGGCTGGGACCAAAGCCCGAGCCGATACAGGCATTGCCGGCAATGGTATTGGACGAGGTGACAAAGGGATAGGTGCCGTGGTCGATATCGAGCTGGGTGCCCTGCGCGCCCTCGAAAAGGATATTTTTTCCGGCCTTGCGGGCCTGATCAAGGGCCACCGAGACATTGCCGACAAAAGGCGCCAACTGTTCGGCAAAGAGGGCGAACTGTTCGGTAATGGCGGCGATATCGACCGGTTCGGCGTTGAACTGTTTGGTGAGAACGAAATTTTTCTCCTCAACCGACGCCTGCAACTTCTCCTTGAACAGAGCGGGATCAAGCAGGTCGCCGACTTTCATACCGACACGGCCAACCTTGTCCATGTAGCAGGGGCCGATACCGCGGCCGGTGGTGCCAATTTTCTTGCCGGCGGCCAAGGCGTTTTCGCGGGCCAGATCCAACCGCTGATGATACGGCATGATGAGATGGGCGTTGCAGCTGATCAGCAGTTTTTTTGGAGTCACCGTCAGGCCACGATCAGCCAGATTGGCCATTTCCTTAAGCAGAACGCCGGGATCAATGATGACACCGTTGCCAATGACGCAGGTCTTGTCCTCGTAGAGGATGCCGGAGGGAATAATGTGGAAGATATACTGCTTGCCGTCAACCACCAGAGTATGTCCGGCATTGTTGCCTCCCTGAAAGCGCACGACAAAGTCGGCATACCGGGTGAGCAGATCAACGATTTTCCCTTTACCCTCGTCACCCCACTGGGTGCCGATCACTACCACGCTGGCCATGTTTTCTCCACGATAGAATAGATCAGGGCGGCTTGCCGCAGGCCGATCAAAAGGAATTTACGGTATAAAAACTTGGGCAATCTATCAGAAAAGCATGCAAAAGTCAAACAAGAGAAAAAATTACCTTTTTTCAACGAGAAATAACGCAACTTATCCTGGGTCACTGTAGAAGACGGGGAGAGTTGAGTCGGGCGCGGGGGCTTTGGGCTACGTTTCTATATCCCGATCATCGAACCGGACATGCGCATTTGACGCATCCGACTCTACCCGTTTTGTGAACTGAGCTCTTAGAGATCATCCATTCTCGTCTTGCAGGAAGGAGCCGAAGGTAAAGACACCTTCGCCGGATTGGACCCGGCTAAGCAGGGTGTTGTAATCTTCGTCCGAAGTGGACATGCCCCCCCTGCCCCAGGTGTAGGAGCCGCCTACCCGGTCGCCTTGATTAAAGAAAATCACCCCGGCCTCGCTTTTTCGGGTGAGTTGCACCTCGATGAAGCCGGAAAACTGTTTCATGCGCAGACGAAAAATGAGATCTGGTAGGGGAATTTCCGTGGAACGCAACGCTGCCTTGGCCCGTTGAAACGGTGGCATCTGAGCCCAGAAATAGATGGCATTCTGATCGAGAAAGAACACTTTGATGATAAAACTGCCGCTGTAGAAGCGGTTGCGAATCAGCTCAAAGGAGGGCACCGGCGTAGCTATGCCGTCATTTTCCTTGAGTATGTTGGAAAGGACCTCATCCTCGTTGAAAAAGGTCAACAATTCGAGGTTGGGAGACGTACAGTAAACCGCACCGGAGCCGATTTCTCCCTGCAGGTGCTCGATGAATTTTTCGAGGTGCAGGTAATAGCTGTTAAGCCCCTCAAGATGGGGCTTTTCGCGGGGAATCAGCATGAACGGTGTACCGGTATTGCCATGAAATGACCTTGGACGCTATAACCCAAAACAGGCATGAACGAGACAACAACTTTCCATTACGCAGCGATGCTTCAGACGCCGGTAGGTTTCTTCCCCGGCATCTCCTGGGGGGTGACAACAGGCTTGCCCGCTGCGCCGCTTTTGACCACCACAATGATGTGACCGCACTCCTGGCAGGAAAACCGGGCCCGTGGACCCTTCATCTTCGATTCATCAATGTTGTACTTCTTTGAACAATCTTCACAAATTGCCAGCATACGGCGACTCTCCATCCTGGTGTAAAAACGAGGCGGGACCAACGAGCCCCGCCATCTTGCTCTTTCTTATAGGGTGTTCTCGCTGATCGGTCAAAGTAATTTTTAACAAATCAGGAACTTGTCCCTTAGCCTTTGACTTTCTTTAATAACCACGCCATGTTCTTGCCCAGATCACGCATGACGGTGATGGCCTCGGCATCGTTGGCCACCTCGCCTTTTTCCCGGCCAAAACCCATGTTCCAGTAGCTGGACCCAACAATGATCATCTGGCCGATGGTGAAGAAATGGTTCATGGTGTCAAAGGCGTGGATGCCACCGCCGCGACGCTGGGTGACGATGGCCGCTCCAACCTTGCGTTTGTACATATCGCCGTTGGCCCGCGATACCATGCCGCAGCGGTCAATCAGGGCCTTCATCTCGGTGGAGACATCGGCAAAATAGGTCGGCGAGGCGAGCACAATGCCGTCCGCGGCCACCATCTTCTCGACACAGCTGTTGATACAGTCGACATCGACTATACAGCGGCCATCCTTCTTCTTGAAACACTGGTAGCAGGCAATGCAGCCGTGGGGATGCTCGCCGCAGAGCTGGATCATCTCAGCCTCGATCCCCTCCTTGGTCAGTTCCTCGAACATATAGTTGATCATCATGGCGGTATTGCCGTTTTTGCGGGCACTGCCGTTAAAGGCGACAACTTTCATCGTTAGACCTCCTCGTCGTGGAGAATGGTTCGTGGTAATGCGTCCAGATTGATTTTGGCAGCTTCATCCATGCCGCGATGGAGGGCTGCCTTGTTGAGTTCCTCGGTTCCCGGCGGCACCCGCGCCAGCAGCGCCTTTTCCAGGCTGTTGCTGATCACCTGGCCGGAGAGCAACCCCACGGCGCCCAGGGCCACCATGTTGGCCACCATTTCCTTGCCCAGCTCCTCCCTGGCAATGCGGGTAAAGGGGATGGCAATCACCCTGTTGGTTGGATACTGCTCCACCAAGGAACTGTCAACCACCAGTAGGCCATCGGGGTTGAGATCGCGGTAATAGGCGTCGCAGGCGGCCTGGTTCATGGCCAACAGCAAATCAAGGCGTCGCGCCTTGGGGTAATCGATGGGATGATCGCTGATCACCACCTCGGCCTTGGACTTGCCGCCGCGAGCCTCGGGGCCATAACTTTGGGTCTGGCAGACATACTTGCCGTCATAGACGCCCACCGCCTCGGCAAAGATGACCGCCGCCGTGATCAGCCCCTGGCCGCCGGAGCCGCTCAGCCGCATCTCGTAACGTTTTTTCTGTGGTGTTTTCATGATGTTTTAAGCTCCTCCCCTGCCCTTGCGCGCATCTTGTCGTACTCCTCGGTGGAGATGGGCAGGTCGCGGTCGGTGAGTACGCCGATGGTGGTCTTACCCGCTAATTCCTCGGGGCTGAGCTTTGCCGCCTGCTTGACGGTCACTGCGTTGTCGCGATACCCCTGGAGCATCTCCACTGCTCCGCCCAACTGGTTGCGGCGGCCATACTGCACATGGCAGTTGGAGATCACCTCCACTATCGCAAAACCGGGTTTTTTCATCGCCTGCTCGATCAACTGATCAAGCAGTTGCGCATGAAAGACCGTGGCCCGGGCAACAAAGGAGGCCCCAGCAGTTACCGCCAGCTCGGCAATGGAGAAGGCATGCTCGACATGGCCATAGACCGAGGTGGTGGAATGGGCACCAAAGGGGGTGGTGGGCGAATACTGGCCGCCGGTCATGCCGTAGATGGAGTTATTGATGATGATGGCGGTGAGATCGAGATTACGGCGAGCCGCGTGAATGAAGTGGTTGCCGCCGATCGCCGTGGCATCGCCATCGCCCATAATGACCACCACCTGCAAGCTCGGCTTGGCCAGCTTGACGCCGGTGGCGAAGGTCAGGGCGCGGCCATGGGTGGAGTGAAGGGTGTTGAAGTCGAGATAGGTGGGCATGCGGCCGGAACAGCCGATGCCAGAGGCCAGCACCACCTCATCCTTGTCCAGCTCCATGCGGTAGATGGCCCGCAACAGTGCCGCCATGATGATGCCGTTGCCGCAGCCCGGACACCAGACATGGGGGAATTTCTTGTTATGGCGCAGGTATTCGTGGCGGATCGCCTGGGCGGAAACCGTCATAATCCCTCCTTAGAGTGTTGCGCTGACATTGGCATTGGCCGGTCAATCCGAGGCGTGTCGCACCACCTGGGTGTGTCAACTCGACCAACGGGAGAGATCTCCATCTTCACGCTGCGTTTTGGTGGTCATCATTCACAGTTTGACCAGACGGGCATGGAGTTCATCGGGGGTGATGAACTGGCCGTCGATGCGGTTATGCTTGACCACGGTGCAGATGGCCTGGTTCACCCGTTGCACCTCGCGGCTGATCTGGCCGTTGTTCATCTCCGGCACCAGCACCGCCCGGCACTGCTTGAGGATCGGCACCACATGGCTGCGGGGAAAGGGAAAAAGGGTGATCAGCTGCAACAGCCCGGCCTTGATGCCCTGTTGGCGGGCCTCATCCACGGCGCGCATCGCCGAACGCGCCACCGATCCATAGGCAAGGATCGCCACCTCGGCATCCTCAAGCCGATAGCCCTTGGTCATCATGATCTCGGGAAAACCACGGCTGATCTTTTGGGTGAGCCGCTGCAAGAAATTTTCGATCTCATTGGGTTTTTCCGTGGGAAAGCCCAACTCGTCGTGGATCAGCCCTGTGACATGGTGGCGGTAGCCGTCACCAAAGGCGGCCATGGCCGGCACGCCGCGGTTGTCGCCCTCGTAGGGTTTGTACCAGTCTGGGGGAACGCTTGGCTTGATGCGGTTGAGCACGCGCAGCTCGGCAGGTTCGGGGAGTTGCACGCATTCGCGGGTATGGGCCACCACCTCGTCGGAGAGGAGAATAACCGGCACCCGGAACTGCTCGCTGAGGTTAAAGGCCTTAATGGTGAGGGTGAAGGAGTCGCTAACGCTGGAAGCCGCCAGCACAATGATGGGATGATCGCCATGGGTACCCCAGCGGGCCATCTGCACATCCCCCTGGGCAGGGCTGGTGGCCAATCCTGTGGAAGGCCCGCCGCGCATGACATTGACCACCACGCAGGGCACCTCGGCGCAGCAGGCATAGCCGAGGTTTTCCTGCATCAGCGAAAAACCCGGTCCCGAGGTGGCGGTCATCGACTTGACCCCGGCCAGCGAGGCACCAATGATGGCACCCATGGAGGCGATCTCATCCTCCATCTGAATAAAGGTGCCGCCCACCTTCGGTAGAAGTGCAGCCAACTGTTCGGCAATCTCCGAGGCCGGGGTGATGGGATAGCCGGCGAAAAAACGACACCCGGCCGCCAGGGCACCGTGGGCAATGGCCTCGTTGCCCTGCAGGAGCTGACGCTTGTTTTCAGACATCATCCTTCCTCCGCTTGGGCCGGCGTTCACTCACGGTAATGGCAAAGTCAGGGCAGTGCAGTTCACAGAAGCGGCAACCGATACACTCCTCGGCCTCCTCCACCACCGGTTTGCCGTTTTTATCCGCCAGGATGATTTTTTTGGGGCAGAAGGCCATACAGATACCGCAAGCCTTGCACCAGTCGTGGTAAAAGGCGACGTCAAAATGCTTGGTGGCCGGCGATGCAGGATCGGTCTCGGCGTGGTGCCCAGCCGTGGGTGTTTGTGGTGAGTTGGGCATAGGCGTCCCTTGTTCTTCCGTGAGCCTTACACTTCCTGGTGATTTCGCCTTGTCTTGGTTCAGAATTTCCAACATTGCCTCTGGCGATTGCACTACGGGTGTTACAGGCGTGCTGAGGCAAGGTCAAGGTGTTTAGGCGAAAGGGTGAATTTTGAGTCTTTTGCCAAATGAGGTGCTGGTGAATTTATTCGTCATTCGTGCGGAAGAGGGAATCCATAACATTGCAGTTTTCAAGGATTGGATTCCGACAACGTCCTCGGGAATGACAAAATTATCTTGTTGCAACAGTATTTTATGCTGTTTTTTCCTTCAAATATTGTTCGATTGCCGCTTTGTGCGTAGCCACATAATTACAGCTGGGTTCGTGACCACAGTTTCGGCATTTCGAGTCGTATGTAGAATTTATGCAGTGACACTGTGGGCAAGTGTAGTGCTCTTTGATTTCTTTGAGCCATTGTTGGTAGCCTACGGCCTTGATTCGTTCAAGATTTGGCCAAAGCTCAATCCGATGAGGCATTGCAGATTGAAATTTTTTCAGATCCTTGCAAGGAAACTCTTCGCATTCGTTACAGAAGTTGATGTGACGTTGAGCCGCGCATGCCGACATTTTGCACTTTTGGCAATATGGCAATCTCTTGCCTGAACGACAACCGGAACAACGACTCTCTTCTTCGGAGAAATGCAACTCTGCGGCAAGCCTTTTTAACCTATCAGGCTCTTCGTTGGTTGCAATGAACCATGAACATGCCTCACAGTAAAGACCACATACAGCGGCTACTTCCATACCCG
The DNA here is from genome assembly GCA_964639845.1 of uncultured Desulfobulbus sp. Taxonomy (GTDB): domain Bacteria; phylum Desulfobacterota; class Desulfobulbia; order Desulfobulbales; family Desulfobulbaceae; genus Desulfobulbus. Next base: position 150,814 of record CAZXHS010000010.1, read on the forward strand.
TGGCTTCAGATTGTTTTTCCATGACGATGATCACGTTGATGTGTGCGTTCGAGGTTTGCTGCATTCTTTGCCGAACTACATCTGCGCAGGATCCCCCCGCTGTCTATTCAAAACATCTTCTTGCCAAAGGCATCCACATGCACCATGTCGGCCACAGCCTTGCGCGGCGGTCCGGATTTCAGTTCGGCGGCTGGATGGCCAATGGGAAGCACTGCAACGGCTTCATAGCCTTCGGGCAGGGCGATCAGTTCTTTGCAGGCGTCATGGTTCAGCAGGCCGACTACCACCGTGCCGAGCCCCATCTCGTGAGCCGTCAAGCACAGCGTCTGGGTGGCAATACCGAGATCGAACATGAACCAGTTGGAGAATTTGGTCGTTTCCTTGCCGCCGTAGCAACCGGACACCCCTGTCTTGGCACATACAACAATCAGTGCCGAGGCGGCCTGAGAACATTTGGTTGCGGGATTCGTTCCCTTCTCCATCTGATAGGTTGCCGTCACCTTTTGTATCAGCTCTTTATCGCGAATCACGACAAATTCCCACGTCTGTGTATTGGCCCAGGAAGGCGACCAGCGCACGGCTTCAAAAATTTGCTGCAATTGCTGATCAGTGACCTCCTGGTCGGTGAATCGGCGAATACTCCTTCTTTTCAGTATGGCTTCTTGCAGTTCCATTGTTGTTCCTCCATGGTGTGATGAACGATTCCCGTACTGGGAGAATTGATAATAATTGCGATATTCTATGTAATTTTTTTGACGATTGCCACTAAACTTCAATTTGAAATGAGGAGATCTCTCCCGCTGGTCGAGATGACACCGAGGTGGCGCGGTATCCCTTGGAATAACCTGCCATTTCGGTGTCATCCCGAACGAATGTGAGGGATCTCAAAATGAGACCCTTGAGCTGAGGTTGGGTGGCAATCAACATTTTGAAAAGATGTAATCTCTCCCGCCGGTCGAGATGAGACCGAGGTGGTGCGATACACGCCCTTGTGGAAGAGGGGAAGGATCCGAGCTTCCTGAAAGCAGATGCATTGATACGCGTTTTCATGTATCTACATGAAGTTCAATTCCATCATAATATTTTTATAGGATGTCTTCTTGAAGAATAACGAAGTATTACGCAGTCTCCGCTATATTTTTGATTTTAGCGATGCAAAAATGGCCTCTATTTTCGCTTTAGCTGGTCATCAGGTAACTCGGCCCCAGGTCAGCGAGTGGTTGCGACGAGATGACGACCCAGCCATGAAAAGCTGTAAAGATATGGAATTAGCCCTTTTTCTCAACGGATTGATTGTTGAAAAAAGGGGAAAAAAGGAAGGGCCTCCACCTGAACCGGAGCAGCGTTTGACCAACAACTCCATTTTTAAAAAACTCCGGATAGCCTTGGATCTGAAGGGTAATGACATCCAGGAAATCATGGGACTGGCGCGGTTCATTATCAGCGAGCATGAGATATCCGCTTTTTTCCGCAAACCGGGCCAAAACAACTATCGGCTCTGCAAAGATCAGGTTCTGCGCAATTTTCTTCGCGGCCTGCAATTGAAATATCGGCCAAAATCGGCTGAAACTGAAATTTGAGGTGCTTGCGGCAAACAGCAGCAGGTGGCTGATAGCCGAACCAAGCCAAAATTTACTCTCCTTTCCTTGGAATTTTCATAATCAAATCCTTGAGCTGAAGCTCAATGGTCATCGCCATTCTTCATCCTTAACGTACCCGGCGAGCACCCCACTTCACGGCGAAACATCTCAATAAAGGCGCTGAGACTCTTGTACCCCAGATCAAAGGCGACGTTGGTGACCGGTTCGCCCTGGCTGAGCCTGGTGATCGCCTCCTGAAGGATAAGCCGAGTCCGCCAAGCGCGAAAGGTTAAACCGGTTTCCGCCAGGAAGAGGCGGGCCAGGGTGCGGCCGCTTGCACCCGTCAACTGCCCCCATTGCTCCAGGTCACGGGTATCGCCGGGCAGGTGCAGTAACGCCTCCATCACCCGCACGAGACGGGGATCTCGCCCCATGGGCAGATGCAATGGGGTTTCTTCGGCCTGTCGCAGTTCATCCAACACCACCTGCATCACCCGCCAACCGGGGCTATCGGGTTGATACTGCTCCCCGATTTCCACCGCTCGCCCAATGAGTTCGCGTAAAAACGGTGTGACCTTGAGCACCGTGCATCGCTCGGGTAACCCCATCGTCGCGGAGGGATCGATAAACAGGCTCCGCAGCAGCACCTTGCCGGGAAAGGTGACTTCGTGCTCCTGCATGGAGGGTAGCCACGCTGCCTGGTTGGGCGGCACCACCCAGACCTCACGGCTGCAAATGACCCGCATAGTGCCACTACTGGCCGAGATGAACTGTCCGCGTGGATGCGCATGCACCGATGCGCATCCGGCGTGCTCGACCTCCATGGCCAAGGGGATGACAGGCAAAGCGCGATCAAGGCGATAGCCGGTGGTGATGGGATCAAGTTTTGTCAGTTTCTCGGCATTCATTGTCGCAACATAGAAAGTCGGACAACAAAAAACAAGCTATAGAGGAGGCATGATTCAACAACACCCCCGGAGGTTGCCGAAATGTGTTCCCATCAACAGAAAATAATCGATCAGTTTACCCAACAAGCCATTCCGTTCACGCAAATAGCCGGTCATCACGATGCCATTGATCTTTTGATCAAAATGGCTGAACCCAAACAATCCGATACGGTTTTGGATGTTGCCTGCGGGCCGGGGATTGTCACCTGCGCGTTCGCCCGTCAATGCGGCCACGCCACCGGGCTGGATCTCACCCCGGCCATGATCGAGCAGGCACGGCAACGGCAGATGGCACAGGGAGTGGCCAATGTCACTTGGCAGATCGACACCTGCTTACCCCTGCCCTTTGCCGATGCGGCCTTTTCGTTGGTGGTGACGCGCTACAGTTTCCATCACTTTCCACATCCAGCCGCTGTCTTGGCGGAAATGATCCGGGTATGCCGGCCTGGAGGAAAAATCTTGGTTGCTGATGTTGCGATGCCCGCCGAGAAATCCCAGGCCTTTGATCGCATGGAGGTGATTCGTGATCCCTCCCATGTCCATGCTCTGACATCGGGTGAATTTGAACAACTGTTTGGCCAGTCCGGCTTGGAGAACTGCCGCCGGACGCAATACGCGGTGGCAATAGAACTGGAAGCGCAGATTGAAGCATCCTTTCCGTTGCCGGGAGACGCCAAGCGATTGCGAGCGATGATAACCGATGACATCGGCATTGATCATTTGGGCATTTCCCCGCAGAGAAAAAACGGGCAGATTTGGTATAGCATCCCGATTGCGGTTTATGTGGGGTGCAAGAGGATGGGAAGCTGATAGGCTTTAAGGATAACGGGGACTTGCGGGAAATATTGTGCTCGTCTTAAAAAAACCGTGGTACGTCCCCTATTTTCCTTTGGTATACCATCCCGATTACGGTCTATGTGGGGAACAAGAGGATGGGAAGTTGATGGGCCTTTAGGATAACGGGGGTTTACGGGAGATATCTTGCTCGTCTTGAAAAACCGTGGTACGTTCCCTATTTCCGTCTTATTTCCCCTACGTCCCCTATTTCCTTGTTTTAATGTGTTTTGATGCAAAATTAACTCAGTAAATCATTTTTTAGCAATCGAAGTATTTCGCGCGCTTCCACTTGAAGACGTTGGTTTTCAGTTATGCGGAATTCCTTTGCCTTTTCATCCAACCCTTCATCGCCATAGTGCTCAGCTAATTGCCGTATTCCCGAACTCTTATGCAATGAATATAGTGAATCTGTGTAGAAATCTTCAAGTTTTTTCCGTAAAATATTATTTTCTATTACTAGCAATGCTTCACCAATTAAAGAATTAAATTTTAGAGTCCTTTTAGGGTTACCCCATTCTTCCTGAGAAACCAAATCTCTAGCAATTTTCGAATAGATAATGATTTTTTTATCACGTTTCCATTTATTTTTTTCATTATTACTTACTAATCGCTGCAACCAAACTATATCAAGAATTTTTACAACAATCGCTCCAATTCCAATCGCTGAAATAAAATCAATATAATTCATATTTTTATAAAAGTTATTTTTTAAATTTACACTATGAATTTTACTTGGAACGTCTTCTGAAAATCCAAATATCTTCCGTGAGCTTCTCCATACCAGCACCAAGAGATTTTTCAGTGTTTGCCTGACACCATTGATCAATAAACGGCATTATATTTTTAGCATCTTTGCCATTTGCTATGTCATAATTATCTGGCACCAGCCGATTAAAAGCGCTTATATAACCAGATACCCATGCCACATGTGGAAGTGAAGTTGATGTCGTTAATCTGTCTCTCAGATATTGCTTGCAAGTTACATCATGCAGCGCATAAAAATTGTTTTTATCTGAAGCGACACAAATAGATGAATATATGAAAATTATTCCTACAACCAACCATGTAAGATGCATTGCATTACCTCTTAAATATTTACATATACATTTTGATATAATTAAAAAAACTGTGACATAAGATATTTATCAATAAGTACGCTAATCTCCTAACATTGAAATTATGTAGGTAGGAGAGATTGCGATTCACAACTTCGAATTTCGGTCAAGTAACCGACCTCCGGCTGTAATAATTTATGCTGATTAACAACCGCATTAATAATTTCTTAACAAAGGATAAAATATCAACCCCAATATGCACCATGCTGCTATCGTAATCGCCCTGAAAAACCTGAAATCTTTTTTTACTGGTGTTACGAGGTATATAATAGCTATGGGGACAGCAGCTCCAAAAGCAATACCCAGCAAACGTCCAAAGAACTGATCGGTCCCCCCAGCAAAGCCACCAGCATGAATGCTGTCTTGAATCAACGCCCCAACACCTATAAGAAACCAATTTGCTGCCGTAACTTGCCATGAAAAATCCGGCTTGTTTTTACGAGCAGAGTTGTATTTCGCTTGTTGTTCTTGACTAGTCAAATCATCCTCTCTTTTTCTCTGTATAGTCATGTAGATACACTGTTCGAGTCGAGCATTTTTTGGGTGGTTTTTAGTTTTTCCGACTCACGCCGGGGTAGTCCTGTAGGTTGGGGTGAGAAACGAACCCCAACAGCACCCTTCTCTCTTACCATAGATCGTGACAGGGTGCTTACTTGCACAACACCCACAACCATACGCAACACGTCAATCTCAAGTTTCGGGGTTGGCACAGCCAAGGAGGATTCCACGGGCAACCTGCTGA
>CAZXHS010000011.1:0-103112 GCA_964639845.1 uncultured Desulfobulbus sp.
TCGTTCATGGGCAGAGTATACCATATGTTCGCTAATTTATGAACTGATTAATAACGAAGAATCATCTGATTGATTTAAATTAAGATGATATTCAATTACAATATCGTGTTCCCCATCAAGCCATTGAGTTTTATCATCTTCATAATCAATGTCGGATTCAGATCTCCATGGGTGCCTTTCGTCTCTATATAACAATGTTGATAGTAATCGTATAATACATGACTTTCCAGCGTTATTTTTGCCACTGATGGTGCAATAGCTGCTGCCAAAATTAATGACAGCATCTTCAAGCGTCCTGAAATTTTTTGCTGATATCTTCATCAATTGCATAAAATATCCTTATTGGGTTAACCTTTTTTAATTTCAAGGTCCCATTGAGGTAGCCATTCAAATTCGAAAAACTTCAATCCATTCGTACTTCCTAAACACAACCCGTATTACGTTGCCTCTTATCCAGGCAACTGCTCCCCTTGGACACTTTCATTTCCAGCCGCCACCGTTTGCCTGTTTCTTTACCTCAGCAGGTTCTTGAATGGTTTCCTCTCTCTTTTGAATCCATCGCTCGTAGTCAAAAAAGGCTCTCACCATCTGCTGCCGGAAGAGTGTACAAAATTCGGCATCTTCGTGCTTTTTTTCATCGTTTAGCCAGTCGTTCACATTAGTTAGTAAGGGATTTAATGTAAAAACATCGTGAGGTTTATCTGGCTGTTCTCCTGTCAAAAACCAGTGAAGATTCACTCTCTCTTTTATCGCCCACTCAATAAGAAGCGGCAAAAGAGTCCCCCGTTTCTTGCGATTACTCAAATCTGCTGGCGAAATTCCTAAAATTTTCGCCGCTTCCTTCCCCTGTGTAAGGCCCTTTTTGCTTAAAAGCCTTTTCACTGTATCGTCTAAATTTACCATTCCGTAAATTTCTCTTGACTCGATATACTGATCAGTATATTAATTAATTAACGAACTCGTTTATCTTACTATACCACACCAAGCCCAAACCAAAGACAACGACCATGCCAACCACCGAATCCCCCATCAAGCAACTCAGTCACGAACCACTACCCGAGCACTCAATCATTTTCTGCCCAAAGTGCCAAAACCTACTCAACCCCTCCGGCCTTCAGCAAACCAACCGGGGCACCCAGTTCGTCTACACCTGCCCCGAATGCTCCGCCGAGTTCGCTTTCGTCCCGATCACTGAATTCAGGCTCTTTGAAGTCATCCCCCAATGAACACCACCACCGCCCCAGATCCCCAGGACCTGACCTGCCCCAAATGCGGGCGGCTGTTCGAAGTCTCCACCATCCTTACCGAGGACGGCAACTATCAGCGGGTTCTGCAATGCTGGTGCTGCTTCACCAGCACACCGGGGCGGACAATTCAGCGTATTCCCCTGCACGTTTTCAAACCGCAGGAAATAAAGACCCAACCCAACATATAGCCCAACAATCAACCAAAAATCAAAACAAAATCCAGGAGTAAAAAACCATGCCAGCCCAGAACGAAACCGCAAACAACAACGCCATCCCCCATTTCATCATCTCCGGCCGTATCGAGTCCTCCGACCAGGTCGCCATGAGCCGGGACAACGTTCCCATCTTCAATACCGTGGTGAAGGGCAAGGCACCAGATGAGTACACCAACCCGCCCCAATGGTGCATCACCTCCAATATCCGTTTTGGCAAGCAGGGCGACATCGTCAAAGACATCAAAACCGAAGTCCGTTGCCGCTCCTACCTGGCAGAACTGGTCGATGAACGGACCGGCGTTGTTTCCAAGATCCGGAGATATACCCACGATCTCTGGCTCGCCCAATGACGTGTATTTCCCCAATGACTACCACCTCCCTTTTTTCAACCCTTGGTATCACGTCGAACCTTGGCAGGGCTGCCCGGCTTCCGGCGTCTGCCGGTGCCGGGCTGACTTGCCAAGGTGCGGGGTCCCCTGGATCGCCCCAAGATCACGCGGACCTCCGGGATTCCTACTCCTTGACGTACAGCGAAATCGGCCAGGCCCTCTTCGAGAGCGTTGATGCCGGAATCATCAACCCCGAGCAGGCCCGACAGATCGGCAACATCCTTTTTCCCATTCAGGAGTAACGGAAATGACCTGGACGCCCATGATCAGTTCCACCTTTTTTGATGGAGTGCAAACCGACATGCTGACCGCTGCCGCCGGCATCCTCGGCCTTGCCCTCATCATTTTCGGTCTTGCCATGCTGATGAGAGTCATCGGCAGGTAAGGCAAGACCTCTTATCCCACCGCAACCATAAGGAGAAAACCATGGATGCACTGTTTGCCGCCGTAGACGTAACCGGAGTTTCCACCAACGTGAGCACCCTGATGATTGCCTTCATCGGCATCAACCTGTTGTTCCTTGGCTACCGCTACGTCCGCAAAACCATGGCTCGGGGCTAATCCCGATCCAACCGCAGGGGAGGGGCAACCCTCCCCTATTAGGTGCCCTCATGCCGAAAGTCGACCCCATGCAATACCTCATGGATGCCCTGGCCATTCTCACCGGTGGCCTGATCAAGGATATGCAAACGCTCATCCTGGGCATGGTGGTCTGTGGTTTCGTCGTGATGGCGCTTGATATCCTCAAGGATTTGCTGCTCATCCCAGCCCTGGAAATGGCCGGTTCCTTCTTCGCCAATCCGGTCGGCGCCTTTCGCCGGTACCAGATCAACCGCAGGATAAGCGCATCGATTGCCAGCGATGAACCAGGGGCACGGCCAGGGCGAAGGGATATTGAGATTTCCCCCCTGCGCCAGCGTGAGCTTGACCCATCGGGCAGCCTGGAAGATGTCGATGCCACCTATGCCAACAACCATTGGGAACGCGATGGCGTGGAGCTTTCCGAAGAACGCTACGCCGCCTTGGAATCGGCCATGGATGAGGCGGAGTACAACGAACGCAATAGACACCGCCTCTCCGATGATGCGGCCTTCGACGTGGTCCATTCTGCGGCCAACCGCTTGAGGTAACCATGGAACTGAATCTGACCGCCTACGGAATGGGCCTTGGCCTGGTGCTCATCGGCTGGATCGCCGGGCTGGTGGTGAGCTACGTCTTTTCGATCATCCGCCGCATAGGGTCGCTGGGATGACTGCCGCCGAACTGACCGACATTCTCAACCAGATCGTCCTGCAATTGGGGGACATCATGAGCTTTGGCTTGGGTGCCCTCTGCGGGATTGCCTTTGTTATCGCTGCATCCATGAGGTGGGAACGATGATCCAACTTCCCGTAGGCTTCGACGCCTCTGCTTTGTTCACCGAGTTCTTCCACCTGGCCGCACCCTTTGCCGGGATCGCGCTGCTGATCGCCTGCGGCTGCTTAATCTCATCCATGCTGAGGAACGCGCCCAGATGACCATCATGCCCTCATTCCCCAAGATCCGGCGCTATGCGCTGATCATCGCCTTCATCGGCCTGTGCTTCGTGCTTGGCCTACTGAAACGGGTACTCTTATGAGCGAATACAAGAAGATCATCCTCTATGCCGCCGGCGTCTATTTGACCTTCCTCTGTGCCGGGCTCTACCTGGCCCACGGGGAAGAAGTCCCGGCTCCAGCCCCACTACCGACTCCAGCCCAACCCAACAACGCCACCACGCCCAGGGAATACGTGGTCCCCAGGATATCCCGCACCGATGCACCCCAGCGCATCCGGGAATCAAAATCCTGCCGGGAATATCTCAATATCTGCGAGCGCTCCTGTAAGGATCGCGGCGAGATGTTCAAGTTCGCCTGCATCGGCCAAGACTTCCAACCCTTCGAAGACCATAGCCGCTGCACCTGCGCCGATGATCTCTATGCCCGCAGGGAAGCAAGACAAGAACAGATCCCGGTGAAACGTGAACAGAATCCGGAACAGGAGCCCAAGCAATGAAACGGCTCTCTACTGCCCTGTTCCTGGTGCTGTATACCTCCAGCTCCTTGGCCTCTACCTTGCCAAGTACCGTGACCACGACCACCACGACCATCCCCGGCAACAGTTCCCTGCTCGATGACGTGATCGAGGCAACCAATGCCCGCAATAACCTTAAAGTGGTGCCATCAAGCCAGATCGGGCAGACCCTGGTTACACAAGCCGAACTCTCATCAACCGCAGCCCTTTCCGGCTATGTCATGGGTGCCGCCGGGCTCGCTGGTCTCGCCTACTATCAACGCACTGGTAAAGATCCGGTCTATGCCCTTTTTCAAGCGGCTGCCTCGGCGGCTGATGCGATTTTTGTCCCTGGGTATCAGGCCTTCAAAGCCAACTTCGTCAGTCCTGAATCATACCCCGCCAGCGCCGCCCAATACATCGGCAAAGAAGGAAGCGTCGGCCTTACCATCGACTCCCTTGTCAACCTCGCGAAGGGTGCGCCTTCCCAGTATCCTTTGCTCAAGGCGAAGATTGATCAAAACTCCTCTGGTGGTACGTTCCCCTCGAATTATGCTTCCGCATATCCTCAAGGCCAATCTGTAGCAACCACAAATGGTGCTACTGTCACCCTGGTTGGACCCAAAGGACAAACATATTTCGATCCCAATAGCATTACCAACATCTACAACAACGCCACCTATAAATTTCCCATCTCTGGCGGTGGTTGTTACTCGAGCAATCCAGCAAGCCCTAACGCTGAATGGTATTGTTTCGATGGGAGCTATTACTCCTGGTTGTTCAACGTTTGGTATTATCTAGGCTCCACTGTTACGGGCTCACCAACTCTTTCCACTCCTGCTGTTTCAGTCAACTTTGAGACTCTCAAGACGGCCATCAAGGATGCAAACAAAGACGCAGCCTTTGCTGACGAAGTGCGAAATGCCGTTAAAAATGCTCCATCAGATCAAAAGATCACTTCCGCAGATCCGAACCCTACTACTGTTCCCGCTTCACAACCTTCCCCGATCACCAACAACGACGTTTCCAACTTCTTCACCGCCAACACCACCAATATCTATAACGAGTACCTCAACACCGTAAACAACGGCGGCGATGTGAACACCGCCCAGGCTGCCGCCGAACTGGCCAAAGCCCAGGAAGAAGAAGCAGAGAAGGAAACCGAGGAGAAGTTCAACCCCTTAGACGCCAACCCCTTCCAAAATCCCTACAACCCCGGTCCTTTCGATATTCCTACTAGATTCACTACCTTCCTGCAGAACGTCAAAAGCTCCGGTCTCTTTTCGTTCTCTACAGCCTTTTTCAACTCCCTGCCCGGTGGTGGCTCTCCAGTCTACACCGTCCACGCTGGCCACTACGGCACCCACACCGTTGATCTCAGCGATACCATGAGCACCGGCCTTGCCGTGCTCAAGTCTATCTTGCTGGCCTGTTTCGGCTTCTTGTCAATCCGTGCTGTCATCATGAAGAGATAGGAGAAAAAATGTCTGGCTTCGCTGTCATCATCAATTGGTTGGCCTCTGTCTGGCATTGGGTGGAAACCGGCTTCAAGTGGATTCTTGACGGCTTCATCCTGCTTGTCCAATTCGTGTTCTTCACCATCTTTGACGGTCTATTGACGGTGATCGAAACAGCCCTTGCTGCCGTCAATCTGTCCTCCATGCTGTTTAGCTATGCGGCTGCCTGGTCCAACCTGCCGAGCCAATTGATCTGGCTGATCAACGCCGTGGGTCTGCCGCAATGCTTCACCATCCTGGGCGCGGCTTACCTAATCCGTTTAACCCTCAACCTCATCCCCTCAGTGTTTACCAGGGTGTAACCATGATCATTGGATTTGCCGGGACGCCCGGCTCAGGCAAGACCTACGAAGCGGTGAAGAAGATCACCGATAATTTGCAGATGGGCCGTGTGGTCTACACCAATATTGACGGCATGGCAGACCCGGAATGTCTGGAGATGATCAAAAGCTATTGCGGCCTCTCTGACCTGGCGCTGTGTCTTCAGCTCCATTTCCTGCGTGATGATCAGCTGGCAGATTTTTGGATGCACATCAAGCCCGGCTGCCTGGTGGTGCTCGATGAGATCCAGAAAGTGTTCTCATCCCGCGAATGGCAGACCGCCAAGAACAACCAGTTTGCCTCCTGGGCCTCCACCCACCGCCACAACGGCTTTGACGTGGTGCTGATCACCCAGGCGGTGGAGCGCATCGATTCTGCGGTCCGTGCCCTGCTTGAATGGACCTATGTCTTTCGCAAGGTGAACTTCTTCGGCGGTGCGGTGCAGAAAAAATACCTCTGTTATGCCTACGGCGGCGACGATACCGGCGCCCAACCGCTGAAAAAGACCGTCCGCACCTACGATCAGAAGATATTCCTCTGCTACAAGTCCTATGTGGCCAAGGACGTCAAGGAATTGGGCGTCATGCAGCATGTAAACGTATTGAAGCATCCGGTCTTCTTCGCCATCCCCATCGTGCTGATCCTCACCGTCTATATGATCTTCTCCAAGTCCAGCATCGGCACCGGTGATCTGTTTGGCTCCAAGCAGGCCATGACCACCCATACCAAGACAACCGCGCCCCAGCTCACCACCGGTCCCATCCACCCCATCGAGCGGGGCGGCCAGCTGGTGTTCACCAACCGCAAGGAGCCCAAACAATGAACCGTTCTTTCTTCCACGTCCTGCTGTTCCTGGCCTCGATGATCGTGGCCGGCTCGTTGCTCTTCAGCCTCTCCGGTTGCTCCAAGCAGGAACAAACCAAACCGGCCAAGCAACCCGCCAAGGTGGCCACCCAACCAGCACCCACCCCGCAACCATTGGTCAATCTGCCGATCTCCGTCGACTTCGACAATATGGCGCTGTCCTCGGTGGCGCAGTTCGTCACCGCCCAAACCGGCAAGGGGTTCATCCTCACCGGCCTGGAATCCAAGCCCATCACCTGGATCGAGTCGAACATGGCCAAGGAAAAGATCTTCGATTCCTTCACCGCAGCACTTACCGCCTCGGGCCTGCTGCTCAAACCGGCCAACGATACAGACACCCTCTACACTATCGAGAAACCCGAGGAACCCAAGGTACCCGTCCGCCTGGACTATGCCGCCTCATCCCGAGGACGGTTCTTCCTGCTCGGCTCCACGGTCTACCCGGAAACCTCCTTTCCCTATCCCGTGCAATACGAAGCCGGGCACTACTTCGCCATGGTGCCGAAAACAACAGCGGACCAGCTCACCACCACCAAACAACCAGAGAAACCCGCGATGTAAGAACCCGACCGGGCCGCGCCGGTCGGAACGTCGCGCCGCCCTTGTCTGTAGTTCCGCGTGAACGACGCGGGAAACTATTGGGACACCGCCACGGAAAAAGGGGTAAGCGTACCCTCCAAGTGAGCGGCCCTTTTTTCGTCCTCCAGGTCAAGACCATGATGCAGCCACCATCGATGCAACCCCAACCCCAGGGCATGACGAAGATGAACCAAGCACAGCACCACCACCCCGCCGCACCATCGCCAACGGCGGAAACCTTCCTCTGCGCCGACTGCGGCACCCCGGCCCCTTTTGACCGTAACGATTTGGCTTTTGGCCTCTGTGGCTTTTGTGAAAATCGGCTGAACAACCGGGAGAGCAAAACAAAACCCCCACTGCCTTTCCAGGGGAGGAAGACAGTGGGGGGTATCTAGGGAGGTCAAAAAAACCATCTTTACCCTATAAGTCCCATTGGGAACTGTCAAAGAAAAATACATAACTTTTCTTTATTGCCAAGTCTTTCACGGTAACGACCAACTCAAGGACATCCCGAAAATGAACCAAACAACGAACAACGTCCTTTCACTCTCCGGCGGCAAGGACTCAACCGCCATGCTGCACATAATGCTCGAGCGCGGAGAGCCCATCCATTCGGTCGTGTTCTTTGATACCGGCTGGGAGTTTCCAGAGATGTACAACCATCTCAACCAGGTTGAGCAGAAAACAGGTCTGCAAATCATCCGCTTAAAACATCCACAGGGCTTTGATTACTGGCTCAATCGGCGCCAAGTCCGCACAAAAAAGGATCGATTCGATAAAGACGGCAATCTGACCCACAGAAAAGGGGACGTGTTCAGAATCGGCAACGGTTGGCCGTCTCCATCCCGCCGCTGGTGCACCCGTGAGAAGGTGAATTGCATCAAACGCTATCAAAAGACCGTCGAAGGCTGCGTGCCATGCATTGGTTACGCCGCCGATGAATTGCATCGCTGCAAACCCGGCCTGCACCGTTACCCGCTCATTGAATATGGCATCACCGAAAACCAGGCAATCAAGTACTGCCGCAAGCTCGGCTACACCTGGGGCGGCCTCTATGACATTTTTGACCGTCTTTCCTGCTGGTGCTGCCCGTTGCAATCACTTCCCGATCTGCGCGCACTTCGCAAACATCGCCCCGAGCTCTGGTCAACCCTGCGCAAAATGGATGATGAAATCCCCAGTCCTAATCATAACCGGGGATTCTACGGCTACAAAACCGTTGCCGACCTCGAGCACCGATTTTCAACCGAAGAACAACTCAAACCATTCTACAGCGGCAACATATCGCGCAGGATGCTGCGCTTTATCAATCCAGGCTCCCAGCTCAACCTGTTTCCCTTGATTTGAGGCTCACCATGTACAAATCCCGCTACTCCAAAGACCCACTCTCCCAAAAAGTCCGCGCTGTCATGAAGGGCAAGCAGGTTGACACCTCAACCATCCCCACCTTTACCCCACCAATCGCGGACTACACCAAAGACATCCCCTTGCTGGACTACCGCTACAACCCTTTTTACCCGTTCCTCGTCCACCGGGACGCTGCCGCCATCCAGATCCACACCGCCGACGAGCAACGCCTCGGCCAGCGCCCCATCTCATGGGTGCTGCGGTCTGCCCAGCACTCCGAACCACAAGCCCGATTAACAAGTGGTTTGCCAGTAGTACAGGACTTGCCAGGACTGAGGGTCAGACGGTGTGTAGATTTTTTGAAAGTCTCGATGCACCTCAAACACGACGAACGGGAAAGCGACCTCCTCGGCATCTTCGACTTCATGAAAAAGCAGGTCCAGGAAACCGAACTCGAATGCATCCCCGTCTTCAAAGAACACGGCTTCGACTGGAACCTCTACCGCACCGGCACCAGGTATTACACCTACCGCCTCAAGTCCGGTGACGTCACCCTGTTATTCAACCGCCGCACCCATGACCAAAAAATCCCCAACTGCCGGTTGGAAATCGGCTCCCTGTCCTGCTGGTCCCCGGGCTTCTATGCCATCTACAACCGGGTGAAAACCTTCCTCTCCCTCCACGGTTGCGAAGTCGTCAAGGAACGTGTCTCCGAAGTCCACCTTGCCGCCGACTTCATCGGCGTTGATATCAAAACCACCGAGCTTGAAAACCGTGGCCACTGGATCGCCCTCGCCCGCAAAGACGATTACTACGGCGGCCTCAAAGTCACCAAACGAGACCCTGAACCAGACCCCGACGAACTGGAATTCAATACCCACTACACCAACCGCAAGTTCTCCGGCATCACCATAGGCAGCGGTGACATGATGTTTCGCGGCTATGACAAGGTCATGGAGCTGAAACAGAAACGGGCCACCAATAAACAGGTCATCTTTGCCGAAATCTGGGGCGTCGAGAAATTCGATGATCAACCCGTGACCCGAATTGAATTCCAGATCCGCCGGCCACGCCTGCGGGAATTTGCCGACATGAGCCACATCGAGCCCGTGGACGGCAAACGAACGTTCAACATCGCCGACCTGAAAGGCAGACAAATCGACACCGTCTTTGACCTGGTGAACAGCCTAAAATCCCTCTGGGCCTACCTCACCAGCGAATGGACCCGGCACACGGAAACCCCGGTGAACCGCAACCACAACCAGTCAAAATCAAAAATCTCCGAGTTCTGGGAGAAGGTCCAATCAGTCGTATGGACCGGCGTTTTCGGCTACGTCCGCATCCATCCCGTCAAACACAAGGATATCGAATTGCTCCGCAAACAAGCGCGGGGAATCCTCATGTCAATCTGTGCCGCCATGGAAGTTGAGCCCGACGACATCGACAAGATCGTCTACCTCTGTCAGGACATGATCGAAGAAGATCTCCACCGCTTTTTCGAAAACCAAAAAGCCTTCATCGACAAGATGACAGCCAAGCGCAACGAATACCGGCTGACGCTCGCGGGATAGCGTCAACCAACGGTTTACATCGATTTCATCAAAAAGAGGCACCCCATGGTAGAGACCCCGGACTTCCTCAAGATGCTTTCGCGCATGATCCGCGCCGCCGGGCGCCGTGTGGCCGAAGCAGATGAACAGGAATTGATTATGCTTACCCACCTTCGAAAAGAACTTGAGACGGCCATTGAAGCGGCCATCCAGGGGCAACGAGCCTCCGGCCGCTCCTGGGAATTTATCGGCCTTGCGCTCGGCACCACTCGCCAGGCTGCGTTCCAACGCTACGGCAAACCCGCAGGCAAGCGCGGTCCATTAGCAAGTAACGCTGTGCAGATTGAGGTACGGGGTTGAACTATGGGCGGTCGAGGTAGAGATTTCAGCTCATCAGAACAATGGGCCTGGGTGGGCGAATTATCAGATTACCGCCTCGAACGTTACGGCCGCATGTCCAACTATCAGCACGATAAAGACGACGGCAAAGTAGCCCTTAACTATGAATGCGTCAAAGAGTACAACCGCCGACACGGCCATGATCCGGAGTGGAAAAAATGACCTACCGCTATAAAATGGAACTCCCTCCCCTGCGTACCTATTCGGGGTTCAAAATCCGTTGCCCGCTCATTATGCGGGATAGTGAGATTTCCTTTTGGGAAAAACTCACCTGGTCAAGGTTCGGCTCCGGCGGCACCTCCGATGCCCGCCACTGCTTCGTTGATGACTGGCGCCTCGAACACCTTTGGCGCCGTCACGGTGAGGGCTTGGCTAAAGCCATCTGCACCGGCATCATTACCGCCCCGGACTTCACCATCGAAACCTATTTCCCGCCAGAGATAGCAGCCTATCAGGTCTATCGTTCCAACCTCCTGGCCTATTACTGGCTTCTCAACGGGGTAACCGTCGTTCCGGTCCTCCAATGGGGTGATGAATCCACCTTTGACCTCACCCCGAAATACATCGGCCCCCGGTCAGTGGTCGCAGTCCGTGGCCCCGGGAAAGGCAAGGTCGAACAACGCCGATGGATATCCGGAGCCGAGTACATGCAGGCAGCCTTGCAACCTGCCCTTGTCCTCCACTTCGGCCGCAGGGTTGACAACGTATGGGATAACCCCCTGTTCCTTCCCCTCCATTCCCGGCGAAAGGTCACCATGAAGGACAACAAGCAATTATCACTTCCGGTTTTCTGACATGAAAAGAGAATCCATCTTCATCACTCCCCGGCGCGGCCTGATGGGCTCAAAGCCCCTGGGAGCTGAGTACATGCCCGAAGTCAACGAACGTGCCCGTCGCATGAAGGCTGCGGCTCGTGATCAGGAAAAACTTTCAATGGCCACTGACAACCGACAAATGCGGCTGCCGGGGGGTTGACCAGTACAAGCCCATGGAAATCATACGTCAAGAACTCGGAAAACGACTGTCTGTGCAAGAGGTGGCAACCCTATTCGGGGTTGATGCAAGATTTGTCCGTCAGCATTATAAAGAGCTGGGTGGTATGCGCCTTGGTAACCGAGTTTATATATTTTTTGAGAAAGAGGTTATCAATGCCGTACAAAGACAAAACGAGCATCAAGACGCCGTGGATCGGACAAATCAAGGTCAACGGCCGGAAAGTGAAGCATCGATGCGCAACTCGGAAAGAAGCGGTCGAGTGGGAAACAACGGAAAGAAAGCGATTGCTCAACAACAACAGGGAGGAGATCCGCACGGCCTCCTTGCTGGAATGGGCAACCGTTTATCTTGATTTTTGCAAAATGAAGTTTGTCGAAAAGACCTACGAGGAAAAGAAAAGGTCTTTTCAATACTTCTTTGCCGGTGGATTCGATCCTGAATCCCTCGTAACCAGTCTTCAGCCCTTTGCTATCCTGAAATATTTTCAGGACCAGGCAAAAAAACGTACCGGTAATGCATCGAATAAGGATCGAAAAAACCTATCTGCCGGTTGGAATTGGGGAAAAGATTATTTTGGTTTACCGTATGAAAATCCTTTTCAAAGAACCAGCAAGCAAGGTGAAGTTCGCCACGAAAGACGTATCCCGTCCCTGGCTGAGTTCTGGAAGGTCTACGAGATGGCCACCGAGCCCCAGGACAAAAGAATGCTCCTATGCTATCTCTATTCAGGAGCCCGCCGCGCGGAATTGTTCCAGCTTCGTTGGCAAGATGTTGATTTCATCAACGGTCGGATTTTACTTCATTGGAAGAAAAACCGACTCGGGACGTTGAAATCGTGCTGGATCTCTATGACTGAAGAGGCTGTCGAAGCATTGCGGGAGCAACACCGAGTAACGGGGAAGGGGAAATGGGTTTTTGTAGAGCCAGGCACCGAAAAACCATATCAATACCGGCTTCAATGGTTGCGCCGTTTATGCCAGAGGGCAGGGGTTGAACGGTTTGGTTTTCATGGAATCCGCCATCTCTGCGCCTCGATCCTGGCAGGTAAGGGGGTTCCGATGGTGGATATTCAGCACCATTTAAGGCACGATCATCTCACTACAACTGAGAGATACATTCACAAGCTCATAGAAACCCGGTCTGTTGTGAATGCATTGTCAGGTTTGAAAGATGGGTTGAAAATAAAAAGCCCCCAAGAGGCCCCCAAAAAAGAAACGGCATATTAACTCTTGCGAGCTAACATGCCGTTTTATTTGGCGTCCCCAACCGGATTTGAACCGGTGTTGCCGGCGTGAAAGGCCGGTGTCCTGGACCTGACTAGACGATGGGGACAAGTCCGAAATGCGTTTGTGGTGGGTCGTGCGCGACTCGAACGCGCGACTCTCTGCTTAAAAGGCAGATACTCTACCGACTGAGTTAACGACCCTTGAAAACGAGAGACTCTCTCTACCCGGTTATCCGAGGCCTGTCAATGTAAAATATTACACCGAGCCATAATTTTGTCTCGGTGCACCCTGCATTCAGCTGCGCTTTTACGCACTTCTTTGTGGTCAGTGGCCTGGTTTGCTTGTACAATTCATCCAACTTCTTTTAACAGGGCGCCACATGCAGGGGCGCTGAAGAGTAACTGATCACAGGAATATCATGGGTTTATTGAATGGCTCCGCCTCGTTGACACGGTTTTTGGTGACTGGAGAGCTGCCCGAATCGTTTTGGGAGGTTGCCGCGCAACGCATTGCGGCCCTCAGTTTCAAAGACATCGATGACACCATGGACGAATACTCCATCGGTTGGGTCTCGGTGGCTGATATGTTTGACAACGCTTTTGCCTACAGTTCCTATGCTGCCGGTGATTACATCACGCTGACCATGCGGATTGATGAGCGCAAGGTGGCACCGTCGGTCTTAAAAAAATTCGTGATGAAGGAGGAGGAGCGCATCAAGCGGGAAAAGCAGGTTCCCCGCTTAAGCCGTTCCGCCCGCCTGGAGATCAAGGAGCGCATTCGCGCCGAACTGATCCGTAACGCACCGGCCGTTCCCTCCACCTACGACCTCTGCTGGAATCTGGCCGACAACACGCTGCTGTTCTTTTCCACCAGCAAGAAGGCCATGGCCCTACTGGAAGATCTGTTCAAGGAAACCTTTAATCTTTCCATCATACTCCAGATCCCCTGGCTGACCGGGCAGCACCTTGCCGAAGGCGAGGCCGCCGCCAATTATGAAGCCATGCGGCCTGCCGTATTGCTGTGATCAGCCCTATCTCCAATCCTCGCCGAAACAATCCGTAATGGAGGCATAATGAACGGTAGTATACTTGCAATTCTGGGTGGCGTTGCGCTCATCGCGCTTGCACTGCTGTGGAAATGGAAGGCCAGCCGGCGTAAACCCGAGGAAACATCGGGCGCAGTGCAGGAACCTGAGAGTTTACCGCCTGTTGTCGCAGAGGCTGAAACCCCACCAAAGGACGAACTCTCGGCTGGCGAGGTAGTCTCTCCAGAATCACCGGAACTGGAAGTTGATCTCCCGGCCATTGCGGAGCACGACACTATTGCGGATGCGGTAGAAGAGATTGCGGCACCGGAAACGGACACGCCAGGGCTGGAGGAGCAGGGTATACCCGAGGTGGCCATCGTTGCGGATCAACCCCTCCCGGAGCCTCCAGAGGTGTTGGAGGAGATTATCCTCGCCGAGGAGCTGCCGCCGGCAGAGTCCGTTGTGGTTGACGTGGCTCCTGTTCCTGAACTGGCGGAAGACGATCTGCTCCTGCTTGAACCCGAGACGGTGGCAGAAGAGTTCGCCGCACCGGAACCCGAGGTACTGGAGCTGGTCGAACCAGAGAGCGTGGCCCCTCCCCTTCCCGAGCAGGAGTCAGCGGCCGAAGCTGTCGAGGAGCTTATCGCTGAGCCAGAATCTGCGATTGAACCTGTGCCTGAAGCGCCAGCCGCTGAAGAAGAACCGCTCCTTGACGATCTCATCACCTTCGACAAGCCCGCCGAGCCGGCGCTGTTGCTGGTGCGGATGAGTATGGAGCACTACGGCGAGCGTCTCAACAACCTGGAGCAGCAACAACGCGCAGCACTGGCCGAGGCGATCAAACAAAACGATGTCCAGCGGCGTGATCAGTTGCAACGTGAACTGGTGTTGATGAATGATCGCTTGGCATTACTGGCGGATAGCTATGTCGAGGAGATGGCCTGTTATCAGCAGGTGCTCGATGCCCTGGCCCATCTGCGGCCCGAGATGAACGATAACGAGTTGGATGCGGCCATCGAGGAACTGCAAGGCGGCAACACCGAGGCCGCCGCCTCTTTCCTGGCCAAACTGAGCCTGCAAGCGCATCCATTTGCCACCGAGGCGGCCTTTCTCTGCGGACAACTGGCGGATCGCCGGGTTGATCTGCAACGGGCCATGGACTGTTACCGCCGGGCAGTGGCCACTGCGCCCGACAACCCCACCTATCTGCGTGCGGCCGGACTGATGGCCCGCAATCTCTACCAGTACAAGGACGCCCTGCCCTGGCTGGAGCGTTATGTTGAGCTGGTCAAGCAGGAGCAGGCTGATGCCACGGCCGTGGCCCTGGCCCAGCGGGAACTGGCCTATACCTGCGTGCTGGCCGGCCAGTATCCCAAGGCCGGTCCACTCTACAAGGAGTCGATGACAGCTCTGGCCCAGCAACTTGGCCAGGAACATCCGGAGATGGCCATCAGTTGGCAGCAGATCGGCGAATTCCAGGAGACCATGGGCGAGTACGACAAGTCGGTATCGCTCTATAAGAAGGCGCTGGCCATCCTGGAGAAAAAACGAGGCACCGAGCATCCGGCCCTGGCCCATATCATTGGCAAGCTGGCGGCGCTTTGCATTGAACTGGAGATGGAACCCGAGGCAGTGCCCCTCTATGAGCGGCTGGTGCGCATTCAGGAAAAAACCCTGCGCCCGACCCATCCGCAGTTGGTGATCAACCTCAATAACATGGCGGAGGCCTATCGGTTGCAAGGCCGCTATGCCGAAGCCGAGGCCTGTTATCAGAAAACCCTCCGGATTAACGAAGAAATACACGGCGCCGAGCATCCCAGCGTGGCCGCCATCCTGCAGGAGCTGGCCAAGCTCTGCACCAGCCAACGCAAGAAAGAGGAGGCCGCGGCCTATCAGGAGCGGGCAACCGCCATCTTTCAAAAAAGCGTCGAGGCCGCCGAGCAGAAGACCGGGGCAGGCGCCTTGACACTGGAACTCTCATAAAGGCGTCTATCGGCGCCAAGGGTTGTTATTTTTATGGATCTCGTTGATCTTATTGTTGAAAAAAAATTTCTTGGCCAGGAGTTTCTCGCCTGGTTGTGGTTTAAATCCGAGGAGCGCGGCGGCAGCGTCGAAGTGCCGGGACGGGGCGATGTGCTGGTGGTGTTCGAGAAGCACATGCTGCTGGAGTACGGCGAGGGCGATGCCAGCGAAAAGGTGATCTGTCGCGGCTTGCAGACCGAACTCAAGGAAGCCCGCGCCGGCCTCGGCCTGGCCAAAAAACCGGAGCAGGCTCGGATACGGCTGGCCTACGGCGATTACGAGTTCGGCGTTACCTTAAGCGCGGCGCTCTTTGAGTTCCGCAATGTCCGCCTGCCCAAAACCGTAGACGGGGCCGATGAGGGCAAAAATGCCGAAAGCCTGGAGGGCCGGGTGCTGGAGCGCATCGCCCTCTTTGAACAGCTCACCCATCTGGTGAGCGATCTGTTCCGCATGTTCATCAACATCAGGGCCTCGCAGCTGTGGAACGAGGAGCTGGTCAAAATACGCGCCTGGATTGAATCCGGCACTCATCAGGGATAAATTATTCTTTAACCACGCAGAGCTATGGAATTTGAAACCGTAATCGGGCTGGAAATCCATGCCCAGATGAAGACCAAAAGCAAGATTTTCTGCGGTTGCTCCACCGAGTTCGGTGCGCCGCCCAACACCCATACCTGCCCGGTTTGTTTGGGCATGCCCGGCTCGCTGCCGGTGCTCAACCGGCAGGTGGTGGAATCGGCCATCAAACTTGGCCTGGCCACCGACTCGGCCATCAACCGGGAAAATCGCTTTGCCCGTAAGAACTATTTCTACCCGGATCTGCCCAAGGGCTACCAGATCTCCCAGTTCGAGTTGCCGATCTGCGAGCGTGGCAGCATCGAGATCGAGGTGGAGGGCCAGGCCCCCAAAACCATCGGTATCACCCGTATCCACATGGAAGAGGATGCCGGCAAACTGATTCATGACGACCGCGAACCGGTGAGCTATGTCGACCTCAACCGTACCGGCACGCCGCTGTTGGAAATCGTCTCCGAACCGGACCTGCGCTCGCCCGAGGAGGCGGCCGCTTACCTCAAAAAACTGCACGCCATTGTTCGATATCTCGATATCTGCGACGGCAACATGCAGGAGGGCAGCTTCCGTTGCGATGCCAACATCTCGCTACGGCCGCGCGGGCAAGAGGAGTTCGGCACTCGCACTGAGCTGAAGAACATGAACTCCTTTCGCAACGTGCAGTTGGCCCTGGAGTACGAGGTGCGTCGCCAGCGTGACCTGCTGCTTGAAGGCGGCACCGTCATCCAGCAGACCCTGCTCTGGGATGCCGACCGTGGCCGCACCGAACCGATGCGCGGCAAAGAAGAGGCCCACGATTACCGTTATTTCCCCGACCCGGACCTGATCCCGATACAGATCGATGCCCCCTGGATCGAGCGGGTACGCGGCGAGCTGCCCGAACTGCCCGACAAACGCCGCTTGCGCTTCAGCCGTGATTTCGAGCTGACCGACTACGACGCCGCCCTGCTCACCGCCTCGCGCGAACTAGCCGACTATTTCGAGGCCGCCTACCGCGCCTACGGCAACGCCAAGAAACTGGCCAACTTCATCGGCACCGAACTACTGCGCGACTACGGCCCGGAACGGATCACCGAATGCCCGGTGCAGCCGGCACAGCTGGCCTCGCTGCTAGTGATGACCGAAGAGGGGAAGATCTCCGGCAAGATCGCCAAGACGGTCTTTGGCGAAATGCTCGCCAGCGGCAAGGACCCGGAGGTCATCGTCAAGGAAAAGGGATTGGTGCAGATGAGCGACGAGGGCCAGTTGGTGGCCCTGGTGCAGGAGATTATCAAAGCCAACCCGGAACAGGTACAGCAGTTCCGTGATGGCAAGGGCAAGGTGATGGGTTTCTTCGTTGGCCAACTGATGCAGAAAACCAAAGGCCAGGCCAACCCGCAGATGGCCAACCAGCTGTTTATGCAGGAGTTGAATAAGTAAACACTTCCTTCATACTCACCAAAAAGACCATCTTGCAGAGATTAGCAAGATGGTCTTTTTTGTTGTATGGCGCGTAGGCAACGGCCCGTTCTCTGAATATGGCGAGGATGTTTTTTCACCGCAACCGCACCACTCGGTAAAATAGCTTTGATGTTATTTTTTATTAGTGTTTTTATAATAAATATATTTTTTATTTATCACTATCGAATAATATAAAAGTCATTTTATGAAGCCGAAATATAAACAGATTGCCCGGCGGCAACTTGATGTAACCTTGGCAAAATTCGCTGAAATAAAGAATGTGCAGCCTCCACCCAAGGGATGGATACGGGCGGTGCGTGAGGCTTTGGGTATGTCCGGCAAACAGTTGGCCAGGCGGCTTGGGGTTTCCCAGCCCCGTGTTTTTCGACTGGAGCAGGACGAACCAGCCGGGGCCTTGACGCTGAGAACCATGCAGCAGGCGGCCGAGGCGATGGATTGTGAGTTCGTGTATGCCCTCGTACCCCGCACGTCGCTTGAGGAAACGATCCGCGCTCAAGCCCGTCGCCTCGCGGCTGAACGAATGCAGAGCGTTTCCCACACCATGCTGCTTGAAGCGCAGAGCCTGTCTGCCGAGGAGCAACAAGCCGCCCTGGACGGTGCAATTGAGGAACTGATGCGCGAGATGCCCAGAGATCTCTGGGAAATGCAGCCATGAATTTGGACACCCCGGATGGGGCAACGCCGCTTGATCCCGACGAAATCGATGGACTGCGCCTCTCGCATATCACGACGCGAGCCGAGTTGGACCGCTGGGAACAGGAAAACATCGCGGAGGCAGAGGCTTGGGCTTTACGCCGAATCCATGCTGATATCCTCACCGATGGGTTTGCCAGACGGCTGCACAAAAAGATGTTTGACCATGTCTGGAAATGGGCGGGAGCCTATCGCAAGACCGGTAAAAATGTCGGTATACCTGCCTGGCAGATTGCCATGGCTGTGCGCAACCTTTGCGATGACTGCACGGCCTGGATCGAACATGCGGTCTATCCACCGGACGAAATTGCCGCTCGCTTTCACCACCAATTGACAGCGATCCACCCCTTTGCCAACGGCAACGGCCGCCATGCCCGACTGATGACCGACATCCTGCTGGTGCATGTACTCAAGCAACCCCGGTTTAGCTGGGGCAGCGGTAACCTGATCAATGCCGGGGAGTGCCGCAAAGAGTACATCACCGCTTTGCGGGCCGCCGATCAAAACGATTTCTGTCCGCTCCTGGCTTTCGTGCGGTCGTGATCAGTTGTCAGGCTGAGCAGATTGGAGGAACAGAGATGGCCACAATACCTGCGGTGAACAAGCGAAGGCCTTGCGGGAGGCGATCAATCCCAAAAGTATTTTTCATCGTGGCTGCCTCTTCGGTACTTCGG
The DNA here is from genome assembly GCA_964639845.1 of uncultured Desulfobulbus sp. Classification (GTDB taxonomy): domain Bacteria; phylum Desulfobacterota; class Desulfobulbia; order Desulfobulbales; family Desulfobulbaceae; genus Desulfobulbus. The sequence goes on from CAZXHS010000011.1 coordinate 19,132, forward strand.
GGTGAGCAGTTTCAATTGTTTTGAAAAATCACGTCATCATAAAAAGTCAGAAACCGATGAGCTACGCATCGATAATTCAGCATGTTGCGAAGCTCGAAACGTCGTCCTCGTGGCTTTTTTCGAGAACGACAAAATAAATGCGTCCACTTTTGTCCTTTTTACGATGGCATCGTATTTCAACAAATCAAACTGGCTTTCAACCTGTGGCAGCGATTAAATTCGTATAAATTCGGCTGAAATCGTCAAAGATCGTTTGACTTCGCTCGAATAACCTCTGTAAGTTCAAGGAGTTTTTAACGTGGGAAAGGTGCGTCCAGCGCTCTCCCGTTTCGCCCCTGGAGGACGTGGCCACAAAACCAAAACGCCCGTGGAGCTTTGAGCATGAACGAGATGGATGACCGCTGGTTGTCGATAACCGAGATATGCAAACACCTCGGCATCAGCAATGACACCGTATACAAGTGGATCGACAGGCATGGCATGCCCGCGCACCGTATGGGTCGCCTCTGGAAGTTCAAGAAAAGTCAGGTGGATGCCTGGGTCGAATCGGGCGGCGCGGCCGAGCCTAGACCGGGGACGGAGAAGCCATGAGCATGAACGAAGCAGAAACTCGTTTCCATTTGATTGACCCGGTCTTGCGGGACAAGGGCTACAACGATCACCAATGGATCAAGATGGAAACCCCCGCTCCGGTCGAACCGACCGGCCCGAAAGGCCGCCGGCGAAAGGGGCCCGGCCGCACCGACTATCTGCTCTGCGTGCAGGTGGGCGATATGCCAAAAGCCTTGCCCGTGGGCGTGCTCGAAGCCAAGAAAGAGACAGAAGATCCCCTCAAGGGCATGCAGCAGGCCAAAGGGTATGCCGATTGCCGGCGCTTCGAGGTCAAATATGTCTTTGCCACCAATGGCCACCTTTATGGCGAGTTTGATTTTTTCACCAACCTGCAGGGTGGACCGTTCCCCTTGAGTGATTTCCCGCCGCATCCTTAGCTCTCCGCCCGTTACGCCAAAGACACCGGCATCGACATCAGCAACCCTGGGGCGGCCATGCTGTTTCAGGCCGACAGCGCGGCCTGGTCGCTGACCCGCTACTATCAGGACGCCGCCATTCGCGCCGCTTTTGAGAAGATCATCCGCTGCCGCCAGCAGGGCGAACCGGCCCGAGTGCTGTTGACACTCGCCACCGGCTCGGGCAAGACCATCATCGCCACCAACCTGCTCTGGCGCCTTTCGCAGGCCGGGCAACTGCCCAAACCGGCGCTTTTCCTCTGCGACCGCGACGAGCTGCGCGAGCAGGCCTATACCAAGCTCAAAGCGGCGTTTGGCGATAACGTCCGCATCGTCAAGACCGAAAAAGGCGGCAACGCCGCAGCCAATGCCCGCGTCCATATAGCCACCTACCAGACCCTCGGGCTGGATGATCCCGAACCCGTTCGCCCTGAGCTTGTCGAAGGGCAGGCTTCAATTGTTCGCCCTTCGACAGGCTCAGGGCGAACGGAAAGCAGAAGTTTTGCCAGCTTTCTCTCCGAGCACTACGGCGAGGACGCTTTTAGCGTCATCATTATCGACGAATGCCACCGCTCCGCCTGGGGCAAGTGGTCCGAGGTGCTCAAGCGCAATCCCAGCGCCATCCACATCGGGCTTACCGCCACGCCACGCAAGCTGCAGGAATCAAAGCATGTCACCGCCGAGGATCAGGAGATCACCGCCAACAACCACAAGTATTTCGGTGAACCGGTCTACGAATACACCCTCATTCAGGCCCAGGAGGACGGCTATCTCGCCGCCTGCGAGATCGTGGGGCGTAAGGCCGACATCGACAAACGTACATTCACCAGGGCGGAAATCCTCGCTGCTGGGGTGAAGGATATCCGCACCGGCAAGCCGCTCACCGAGGCCGATCTGACCAAGAACCAATACACCGGCAAGGATTTCGACGACGAGCTGTTCGTCGAGCTGCGCACGCCCGCCATGTGCGAAGATCTGTTCCGGCTGCTCTGCGCCAACGGCGGCCCGGAACAGAAAGTGATCATCTTCTGCACCCGCGAGATCCATGCCGACCGGGTGGCTATGCAGATGAACAACCTCTATACCCGCTGGTGCAAGGAGCACAAGCAGACGCCCAAGGATCACTACGCCTTCAAGTGCATGGGCGGGCCGAACAACGGCGCGAACATGATCGAGCCCATGCGCGGCTCCGGCGAACGCGCCTTTATCGCCTGCACTGTTGATTTGCTGGAGGCGGGCGTCGATATCGAGCGCCTCAACGCCGTGGTCTTTTTCCGCTACCTCCAGTCACCGATCAAGTTCTACCAGATGGTGGGGCGCGGCACCCGCATCCACGAAGAGACGCAGAAATACAAGTTCTGGCTCTACGACTACACTGATGTCACCCACCTCTTTGGCACCGACTTCATCACCAAGCCGCCGCGCCCAGGTAGTGGCGGCAAGGGCGGAGGGGAAGACGATGGTGGTGGCGGGGGAGGTGGTGATCCCGAACCGCCCAGCGTGGCCGAGATGGGCGGACACTATGTGACCGTCACTCCCCAGGGACGCTTCATTCTCACCAGCCGCGACGGTCGTGACACGCCGATACCGGTGGACGAGTACCGCCGCGAAGTAATCCAACGGGTGGTCTCCGAGGCCCACAACCTTGACGAATTCCGCCGGCTGTGGATTGAGACCCAGAAACGCCGCAGCCTGATCGACCACCTGCTGGGCGACAACTTCAGCCCCGAGGTGATCCGCGAGATCGATCAGATGAGCGACTTCGACCTTTACGACTTCTTTGGCCACCACGGCTACAAGGCCCGGCCGCTCAAGCGCACCGAGCGCGGCAATCTCTACATCTCCGGCAATGCGGGCTGGTTCGGCTCCATGGATACTAAGGCCGCTGTTGTGCTCAAAGGGCTGGGCCACCAGTTCAGCCAGGGTGGTACCGAGGCGCTGGAGACCCCTGCCCTGTGGGAGGTGCCGGAGATCAAAATGGCAGGGGGACTGGCGGCGTTGAAGAAGATCGGCCAGCCGGTGGCGGTGATGCACGAGGCCAAGGAGAGGTTGTTTGGGGTATGACGGACAAGGTTATTCTCGGCGATGTCCTCTTGGGAGTCCAGGCGGGAAAGAGCTTTCAAACCAGCGAAATGCTGGCACGCCCAGATGAATTGGGAGTACTCAAGGTCAGCGCCGTAACTTGGGTAGAATTCCAGCCTGAAGAAGCTAAAGCACTGAAAGAAGATTACCGACCTCACAAGAGCCATAGAGTTCGAGAGGGCGATCTCCTTATTTCGCGTGCTAATACAAAAGAGTTCGTCGGGGCGGTAGTACTCGTGGATCGTGACTATCCTCAACGTCTGCTGTCCGATAAAACGCTCCGATTGGTGATCGACGAAAACCTTTCCTGCAAAGAATATCTACTGTTTGCCTTGCGTGCGCCCTTGGCCCGCAAACATATCGAGCATTTCGCGACGGGTACGAGCGACTCCATGCGTAATATCTCACAAGGGACAATCACTTCTATTCCAATAATTTTGCCCACACTTTCAGAGCAACGCCAAATCGCCGCCCGCCTGAAGGCCCAACTGGCCGAGGTGGACAAGGCCCGCCAGGCGGCGGAGGTGCAGTTGCGGGATGCACACACCCTTTATGCTGCCGTTCTGAAAGAAATATTTTTCAATGAGGTCAGCAAAACCTGGCCGAGAATCGAGCTGGGTGAGGTGGGCAACGTTGTTGCCGGGGTCACGCTTGGACGAAAAACCAACGGCAAGGCAACGAGAGCAATTCCTTATCTGCGGGTTGCCAACGTGAAGGATGGGCATCTCGATTTATCTGATGTCAGCACCATTGAAGCGACCGATGCCGAAATTGAACGGTTACTCCTGCAACCTGGGGATATCCTGCTCACGGAAGGCGGTGACCCGGACAAGCTGGGCCGGGGGACTTTCTGGAGTGGCGAATTAGAGGAGTGCATTCACCAGAACCACATATTTAGAGTGAGATTCCCGTCTGAATCCTACCTGCCCGAGTTTATCGCAGCTCAAATTGGTTCAACTTACGGGAAGGACTATTTCTTTGCCCATGCGAAAAAGACCACTGGTATCGCAACGATTAATCAGAAGGTGCTGAAAAGTTTCCCTGTTTTGTCGCCGACAATTGAAGTCCAAAAAGGTGTCATGGCTACTCTCAACAGCCAACTTGGTGAAACCGGGAAGATAATTCAATCGGCGACAAAGCAGCTCAACGACATTAACTCCCTGCCCCAGAAGATCCTGGCGCAAGCCTTTGAGATGTAGCCATGGCAAAAGAAGCACCCAAAGATCTGGTAAAAACCGCCGCTTCGCCGACGGGTGAAGCGGAATTTCTGCTGTACAAAACCGATGATGGTCGCATCCGCATTGAAACCCGCCTGCAGAACGAGACGATCTGGTTATCGCTGGGCCAGATGGCGGAGCTTTTTGGCGTGGATAAGTCCGGCATCAGCCGACATTTGAAGAACATCTTCGCAAGCGGCGAATTACAGCGTGATGCAACCGTTGCAAAATTTGCAACGGTTCAGGCCGAAGGGACACGCCAGGTGGCCCGTGACCTGGAGCATTACAACCTCGACGCTATCATCTCGGTCGGTTACCGGGTGAACAGCCTGCTCGGCACCCGCTTCCGTATCTGGGCCACTGAACGTATCCGGGAATATGCTCAAGAAAGCGGGTGGAGGCAGCTATTTCGACGAGCTGTTGGCCCGTATCCGCGATATCCGCTCTGCGGAAAAGGTCTTCTGGCGCAAGGTGCTGTTGTTGGGGGCGGTTGAAACAGCAGGAACTTCGTCTTTTCAAAATAATCCCCAGATCCGTTCGGGCTGAGCCTGTCGAAGCCCTGTGCGCATCGGTTCGGAATGTCCTTCGACAAGCTCAGGACGTACGGTGGTATTTAGCTCAGGACGTACGGAGGTATTGGGCCGGAGCGGGCTAAAATATTTACCCCAGGGTGGATGGAGGTGTTTATCTCTTGGCGTACGGGAAATAGGTGTCCAACTCAATCGAATGACGTGCGCTCAGCCCGAACGGTTCAGGCACGTCTCTCCAAAAAAGGAAGGGGTGCGCATGAAACCGTTTTGGGTGTATATCCTTCGTTGCCGTGATGGAAGCTATTACACCGGACACACGGACGACCTTGAACGTCGTCTGGCACAGCACAAGTCCGGAGAAATTCCAGGTTGTTACACTTTTTCACGCCGCCCGACGCAACTTGTCTTTTCGCAATCCTTTACAACTCGCGAAGAGGCACTCGTCGCTGAACGGCAAATCAAGGGCTGGAGCCGAAAAAAGAAGGAGGCGATGATGCGCGGAGATTGGGAGGAATTGTCAAGGTTGGCTCGATCCTCTTCAACTCGCCCTTCGACAGGCTCAGGGCGAACGGAGTGAAGGGTGGATTAGCCTTTTGTCTCCTTCACACCCTTCACAGTGAGCTTGTCGAGCCGTGAACACAGAGCAGATTAAACGCACAAGATACAAGTCAGGGAATTAAGAGAGTGACACGAACATCAACCCGAAAAAAACAACCCAAGGCCATTGCCTCCACCCAGTCGCTCTCAGCCTTTGTCAAATCGATCTGCGACATCATGCGCCGCTCCAACTGCGCCAGCGCCCTGCAATATGTGCCGGAACTGACCTGGATCCTGTTTCTGCGCATCCTCGACGCCCAGGAGGAGAAGGCCAAGGGCGAGGCAGAGGCGGTCGGGGCAACCTTCACCCCGGCGCTGGCGAGCCCTTTCCGCTGGCAGGACTGGGCCGCGCCGTCAGCGAAGAACGACGCGAACAAGGACGATCATCCCAAAACCAGCGACGGTAAACCCTATGGCTGGAAGCGGCAGGAACTGTTCGCTAGCGGCGACGGCAGGCTGTTCGACTTCATCAACAAAGAACTGCTCCCGCACCTCCACGGTTTGGACATCGATGCCCGCACCGGTTTGCCCAACCCTTCTGCCTCGCGCAAGCAGCGCATCATCGGCCGCATCATGACGGCGGTGGAACGGGTGCGGGTGGATAGCGAAACGAACCTACGCGACATCCTCGACAAGGTGCACGAGATTCATATCGACCATGTGGACGACACCCATTTTTTTACCCTGTCGCAGGTGTATGAAGACCTGCTGTTGAAGATGGGCGAGAAGAACTCCGACGGCGGCCAATTCTTCACCCCGCGCGAGGTGATCCGTGCCATGGTGCATACGGTGGACCCCGAGCCGGGGAAGAGCATCTACGATCCCGGCTGCGGCACCGGCGGCTTCCTGGCCATTGCCTACGAACACATCGCCCGCAAACTGGGGCAGAGCGCTACGAGCCTCGATATCGATACCCTCAAGCACGACACCTTCTTCGGTCGCGAGAAGGAGAATCTGGTCTTTCCCATCGCCCTGGCCAACCTGGTGCTGCACGGCATCGACCAACCCAACCTCTGGCACGGCAACACCCTCACCGGCCGCGCCACCTACGCGGCGCTGTTCGAGCAGGCCCCGAAATTCTTCGACTATATCCTCACCAACCCGCCCTTCGGCGGTAAGGAAGGCAAGGACGCCCAGAAACATTTCGCCTTTGAAACCAGCTCCACCCAGGTGCTGTTCGTTCAGGATATCCTCAGTGAACTGGCCCTGGATGGCACCTGCGCCATTGTCCTCGACGAGGGGCTGTTGTTTCGCACCAACGAGAGCGCCTTTGTCGAGACCAAACGCAAGCTGGTGGACGAGTGCGACCTGTGGGCCATCGTCAGTTTGCCTGGCGGGGTCTTTTCCACCGCCGGGGCCGGAGTGAAAACCAACCTGCTGTTTTTCACTAAGGGGCGCAAGACCGAAAAGATCTGGTACTACGACCTCTCTAGCATCAAGGTCGGCAAGAAGACGCCCTTGACCTTGGCCCATTTTGGCTTCAATTCGGACGGTTCGGTACTGGCCGAGGCCCAACTTCCGGCCAACCTCATTACCGATTGGAAAGAGGATGCAGCGAATGCGGGCAAGCCCTTCCCGAGTTACGCCAGCCTATTGCCAAGACGCGGCACGCCGCAAGGCGAAAGCCGCTCCTCCTGGACCGTTGATTTTGCCGCCCGCCGAGCCAAGGCCCGGGAAGAGATGCAGCCGCTTTTGGATGAAGCGGCCATCATGAAGGCAGAGGTGGTGGGGCTGAAAGAACAGCTCAAGTGGCTGAAGAAAGAGAAAAACGACAAAGAAGAGCTCAACGCGGTGGATGGGCAGATCCGCGAAAAGGAAAAGGCCGCCAAGGACCTGGAGACCAAGGCCGCCGACATCGACGCTGCCGTGTTCGACCTGAAAGCGGTCAATCCCAATGCCGTCACCAAGCTGGACGAGCGCACACCGCAACAGATCATCGCTGGTATCGAGCAGCAGAGCCGGATCGTCTCCGAGGCGCTGGCGAGGTTGGCAACATTGTTGGCAGCTGAATAAGGAGGCGAAAATGTAGAATGCCCGGCCGACTTCGACTGGAATGCGTGGCCGACTTCACCGGAATAGGCAGCAGGCGCCCATACCATCTTGTCTCGGGATGGTTTCCAGGAGCCACATGCGGCATTCAGGAACACATCGCTTTATGCGGTACAGGACTTTTTCCTGGTCGCATTGTCTCTAATCCGTTGCGATTGCACAAAAAGTTGCGACAATGGCGTCCATCACCCCCACCAAAACAAAAAAAAAGGCCATCTTGCTGCATTCAGCAAGATGGCCTTTCGTATAAATGGTGCCGAAGGCGAGACTCGAACTCGCACGACCGTGGGCCGCTACCCCCTCAAGATAGTGTGTCTACCAATTCCACCACTTCGGCAATATCTATCAATTATTTCTGCGCGGGTTTGGGCTCCGCGACTTTTTTCTCCCCACTGGCCTCCGGGGTGGCAGGCGGTGTTGCGGGCAGCGGCGCCGGTTGGACCGGGGCCTGTTGTTCCTGCACTTTGAGCTCGCTCATTACCGAGCCGGTGCTCTTATTGACCGAGAGATAGGCCAAGGTGATCGAGGTGCCCATGAACACGATCGCCGCAAAGGTGGTGATCTTGTTCAGCAGTGGCAACGGCCCTTCGGTTCCGAACAGCGATTGGTTTGATCCACCAAAAGATGCGCCGACATCTGCCCCCTTGCCGTGCTGCAACAGCACGATGCAAATGAGGAAGAGACAGACAATAACGTGGACAACGATCAGAATGGTGGTCATCGAAACTGAATAATCCGGGCAAACGATTCGGCCTTAAGTGCGGCCCCGCCGACCAACGCCCCGTCGATATCCGGTTGCGCCATCAGCTCATCAATGTTCTCAGGTTTAACCGAGCCACCATACAGTATCCTCACCGCTGAGGCAATATTTTTCTCAAAGATTGTTACCAGAAGTTGGCGCACAAAGGCATGCACCTCCTGGGCCTGCTCATTGCTGGCGGTCTTGCCGGTGCCGATGGCCCAGACCGGCTCGTAGGCGAGCACCACTTGGCCCATCTGCTCGCCACTGATACCGGTGAGCCCAAGGCGAAGCTGCGATTCAAGCACCTGGAAGGTCTGCCCGGCCTCACGTTCGGCCAGGGTTTCACCAATACACAACACCGGGCGGATACCACCGGTCAACGCGCCATGAAGGCGGCGGTTGATCATGGTATCGTCTTCGCCAAAAAGCTGACGCCGTTCGGAATGACCGATGATGGCCATACCCACGCCCAACTCCTGCAACATGGGTGGCGAGATCTCGCCGGTGAAGGCCCCTTCCTTTTCCCAGGCGATATTTTGCGCCGCCACCTGGACACTTGAACCCTGCACCGCCGCACAGACGGCGGCCAGCGCGGTAAACGAGGGGGCGATCATCACTTCGCGATCAGTACAGCTCGAGGCAACCTCGGCCACGGCCCGGGCCAGTGCCACGGCTGCGCTCTGGTTCAGATACATCTTCCAATTTCCGGCAATGAGCGGTCGTCTGAGCATGGCAATCTCCATTGTCTGAATTCTGTAGCGGCTGGTAGTGTCTGGTGCTTGCTCAGTCCAAGGCCTTGATACCCGGCAGCGATTTCCCTTCCATCAGCTCCAGGAAGGCGCCGCCACCGGTGGACATGTAGGAGATATTGGCGGACTCGCCGGAGAGGGCGATGGCCGCGTTGGAGTCGCCGCCGCCGGTGACGCTCAGGGCATGGGATGCCGCCACTGCATGGGCCAGGGCCATAGTGCCACGGGCAAAGGCATCCATCTCAAAGGCGCCCATCGGACCGTTCCAGACGATGGTCTTGGCATCGGTGAGCACCTCGCAAAAACAGATCACCGAAGCCGGGCCGATGTCCAGGGCCATCCAGTTGTCCGGGATATCCTGAATGGTGACCTGCTTGTGTACCGCATCAACGGCAAAGCGATCGGCGGCAATCACATCCACCGGCAGATAGACCTTGACGCCCTTGGCCTTGGCCTGCTTAAGCAGCGTGTCGGCGGTTTCCAGCAGATCATCCTCGACCTTGGAGGCGCCAACGCTGTAGCCCTGGCTTTTGAGGAAGGTATTGGCCATGGCGCCGCCGATGATCATCTTGTCGACCCGTTCCAGCATGTTGCGCAGGGCCTCCAGCTTGCCCGAAACCTTGGCACCGCCGACGATGGCCACCAGCGGCCGTTGCGGGGTGTCGATGCAGCGCTGAAAATACTCGATTTCCTTTTGCAGCAGAAATCCGGCCACCTTCTCCTGCACATGCTCGGTCACCCCGGCCACCGAGGCGTGGGCGCGGTGGGAGACGGCGAAGGCATCGTTGACGTAGACATCGGCCACCGAGGCCAACTGCCGTGAAAACTCGGCATCGTTTTTTTCTTCCTGGGGATGATAGCGCAGATTCTCCAGCATGAGGATGTCGCCATCAGCCAGTTTACCCACCGCCTCCGCGACCTCCGGGCCGATGCAATCGGTAGCGAGCGGCACCGGCCGCCCCAGCAGCTTGGCGAGATAGCCAGCCACCGGTGCCAGGGAATATTTCTCCACCCGCTGCCCCTTGGGTCGGCCCATGTGGGTGCAGAGGATGACCCGTGCCTGCTGTTCCAGAAGGTAGTGCAGGGTGGGCAGCACGGTGCGAATGCGCAGGTCGTCGGTGATCTCGCCGGCCTCGTTCATGGGCACGTTGAAATCCACCCGCACCAGTACCCGCTTGCCGTGTACATCAATATCACGCAGTGTTTTCATGGCACACCTCATCTCCAGTTCTCAGATTGCAGTTCATCAACAGGGCATCCTCGTCGGGCTGCCGGTAATAACCTTTGCGCCGGCCCACCTGGAGAAAGCCAAGTTTCGTATATAAGTTGAGCGCGGCCGTATTGGAGGCGCGCAGTTCCAGCAGGCAGGTGGTATAGCCTTGCTCGACAAAGCCAGTCAGTGCGGCTCGCAACAACGACTCGCCCAGACCCCGGCGCCGCTGCTGCGGTGCGATCACCAGATGCAGCAGCTCACATTCCGGCGGGTAGACCCGAAAAAAGGCGTAGCCGCATAGAGCATCCCCATCTTCCATCACCAGGCCGAAGCCAGCGGTGGTGTCGAATTCCGCCTGCACCATGGCCGCATTCCAGGGCGCGGCCATGGCCGCCTGTTCGATGGCGAGGATCGCCTCCAGGTCGGCGGGGTGAACCGGCCGAATCTCAGACCATCCGTTCTGCAATCGAGGCCGTCAACTCGCCCAGCATATTGGTGTAGCTACCGAATTCATTATCGTACCAGCCGTAGATCACTGCCTGGGTCACCGGCACATCGATCACCGGCGGCACGCTGCCGGCATCGAAGCGGCAGTTGGGCACATTTTGCAGATTGACGCGAATGGAGGCGGTGCGGGTATGGATCTCCGAGGATTCGATCACCGCCGCGGCCTTGGGCATACCGATGATATCCGAGGAGACATTCTGCTCCGCCGAATACACCAAATACGGGCTGGTCTTGCTGTACTCCTCGTAGATCGAATTGAGCAGGCTGCGCTTGATCGGGTTGTCGAGATCGTCCTGGAAGTTAAGTACCAGCACGATCAGCGAGCCGGTGGAAGTGGGGATGCGCACCGACTCGGCGATGAAGCCGATGGATTTCATCTCCGGAATCACCAGGCCCAGCGCCTTGGCCGCGCCGGTGGTGGTGAGGATGATGTTGTTGAGGATGGAGCGGTTCTTGCGCAGATCCGAGGCGCCGGTGCCGGGCAAACGATCAAGTACCTGCTGTGAGCCGGTGGCGGCATGCACCGTGACCATGGAGGCGGAGAGCATGCGCTCAGCGCCGAAATGATCGAGCAACGGCTTGATCATGTAGGACAAGCAGGTGGTGGTGCAGGAGGCGGCGGAGATGATGGCGTGCTTGGACGGATCGTAATCGTCGTCGTTGATGCCCATGACGGTGGTGATCGCGTCTTCGGGCATATCCAGCCCCTTGGCCTGGATCTTAAACGGAGCGGAAACCAGTACCTTCTCGGCGCCGGCCTGCAAATGCCCGCGCACCGAGCCCTTGCCCTCGGCGGGATCAGCGGTCGGATCCTTGAAGGCGCCGGTGGTGTCGACCACCAGCCGCACCTGGTTGCCCTGCCAGTCGATATCCTTGGGGTTGCGCGCCTTGCGCAGGAAGGTCACCGGCACACCGTTGATGGTCATGGTGCCCTTGTCCTCATCCAGGTTCTCAATCACCCGACCACCTTTGTAGCCATTGATGTAGGTGCTGAGGCGGCCGTAGGTGGAATCTTTCTCAATGGCGGCGGCGATATCATGCAGACCCGAACCCACCTGGCGGCCAAGATTGACGACGATTTCCGGAAAGGTACGCCGCGACACATGATGCCACAGGGATAATTTGCCGATCCGACCAAGGCCATTGAGTCCGAGTTTCATGGAGGTTCTCCTTTACAATTGGATTATGGAAGAGAACTTGGTATATGCCGAAGGAAATGTACCAGGGTGACCAGGCACGCGACCCGCAGCAATGTGTTGCTCAACCATCGAATAATACGACACAGCTGGAAAAACGCCGGCCGGCGCTCTTGCCGAAGTGGCAGGACGTGTTGCCGCCAACGCAAGCCAATAAAAATACCTTACTTGTCCGGGAATTGCCAGCACCGTGCCACCAACGGGCCACTTTTCCTGGTTTGATTCGACACGAAAACAGTCGCTTCCCGTCTCTGCCTCCTAGGTCCCCATGTTCTTGCCCAACTCCTGCCAACGCGGCACCCTCATCAAACGCTATAAACGCTTTCTCGCCGATGTGCAGTTGCCAGGTGGCCAGGTGCTGACCGTACATTGCCCCAACTCCGGCTCAATGCGCGGTTGCTCCACGCCGGGCAGCCCGGTGGTGATCAGCCGTGCCGACAATCCCAAACGCAAATATGGTTGGAGCCTGGAGATGGTGCAGGAGCAAGACGTGTGGATTGGTATCCATACCGGTCGCACCAACCATCTGGTGCATGAGGCGTTGCAACTTGGGATTATTGATGATTTTGGCGCACTCACCGCCATCGTCCCCGAGGTGAAGGTCTCGGACAAGAGTCGTCTCGATTTTCGCCTGGAGACCACAGAGCAGGGCAGCGTCTTCCTTGAGGTAAAAAATTGCTCGCTGGCTGAAGCCGGCGTCGCTCTCTTTCCAGACGCAATCACCAGTCGTGGCGCCAAGCATCTCCATGAACTGGTGCAGTTGGCGGCCGCCGGTTTTGGTGCGGCGGTGCTATTTTGCATCCAGCGCAGCGATGCCACGATCTGCCGGGCGGCCTCCCATATCGATCCGGTCTATGCCGAGACCGTGCGCTGGGCGGCCAACCAGGGAGTGCGTTTTTTGGCCTATCAGGCGGAGGTTACCCCTGAGGCAATCACCATCCGCCGTCCCCTTCCCTTTTCCCTTGCCTAGACAGAAGCCATGAACAACGAACGACAAGCGGTGGTGCTGCTCAGCGGCGGCCTGGATTCGACCACCGTGCTGGCCATTGCCCAGTCCCAGGGATTCACCTGCAACTGCCTCAGTTTCCAGTATGGCCAGCGCCAGGCCATTGAACTGGAGCGGGCCCGAGCCATTGCCCTAAACGCCGGGGTACAGCGGCACCTGGTGCTGCGGGTCGATCTTGATGCCATCGGCGGCTCGGCCCTGACCAGCGATATCGCCGTGCCCAAGGACCGGCCCTATGGCACGATGGAAGCCGAGATCCCAGTCACCTATGTGCCCGGCCGCAACATCATCTTCCTTGCTCATGCCCTCTCCTGGGCCGAGGTGCTGGGGGCAACGGATATCTTTTTGGGGATCAATGCGGTGGATTACAGTGGCTATCCGGACTGCCGCCCGGAGTTCCTGGCGGCCTTTGCCCGGATGGCCAATCTGGGCACCAAGGCCGGCGTCAGCGGTACGCCCTTTGCCCTGCATGCGCCGTTGATCGAGCTGAGCAAAAAGGAGATCATCCTCAAGGGTGTGGAACTCGGGGTGGATTACAGCCGCACCCACAGTTGCTACGATCCCATCGGCAGTCTGGCCTGCGGTCGCTGCGATTCGTGCCGCCTGCGCTTGCAGGGGTTTCGCGAGGCTGGCCTGGTCGATCCGGTAGCCTATGCCCCGCAGGAGGACTGAAGGGGAACCGGCGCCTGGCCCAGCATCAACCCAGCAGGTTGTGACGGATGGAGCCGCCAACCATGGTCAGCACTGCCCTGCCCTGCATGTTCCAGCCAAGAAAGGGGGTGTTGCGGCTCTTGGAGAGGATCTGATCGGCGGCATAGACAAACTCCTGCTGCGGATCAACAAGGGTGATGTCGGCGACGGCGCCCAGACCGAGGCTGCCGCCGGGCAGGCCAAGGATGCGGGCGGGGTTGGTGGACATCAGTGCCACCAGTTGACCGGCATCGAGCAAATCTTCGCGCACCAGGGCCAAGCCAAGCGGCAGGGAGGTTTCCAGGCCGATGATGCCGTTGGCCGCCGCATCAAATTCCAGCTCTTTTTCTAAAATGGAGTGGGGGGCGTGATCGGTGGCGATGGCATCGAGGGTGCCGTCGGCCAGGGCGGCGCGGATGGCGGCGCGGTCGGCGGCAGAGCGCAACGGCGGATTCATCTTGGTGTTGGTGTCGTAACCAATGACCGCCTCATCGGTGAGGGTGAAGTAGTGCGGCGCCGTCTCGGCGGTGACACGCACCCCCCGGGCCTTGGCGGCACGAATCAGCTCGACGGCCATCGCCGTGCTCACATGGGCGATGTGGACGCGGCTGCCGGTGAACTCGGCCAGGGCAATCTCGCGGTAAACCATGATCGCCTCGGCGGCGGTGGGAATACCCTTGAGGCCCAGTTGCGTGGACACCGGCCCCTCGTTCATCACCCCGCTGCTCAGCGAGGCCTCCTCGCTGTGGGAGATCACCGGCAGATTGAAATCCGAGGCATACTCCAGGGCGCGCCGCATCAGTTGGCTATCGCGCACCGGCCGGCCGTCATCGGTGACCGCCACGATGCCGGCAGCCTTCATCTCGCCAAATTCGGCCAACTGGTGGCCTTCGCTGCCCAGGCTGATCGCCCCCACCGGATAGATACGCACCGCCGCCTCGGCGGCCCGCGCCATGATCATGGCGGTGACGGTGGCGTTATCGTTGACCGGCTTGGTGTTGGGCATGCAGGCGACGGCGGTGAAGCCGCCACTGGCCGCAGCCAAAGCCCCGGAGACGATATCTTCCTTGTACTCCTCGCCGGGCTCGCGCAGATGCACATGCATGTCGATCAGCCCCGGCACCACCCAGCAGCCCGCGGCATCGATCACCGGCAGATCCGCCGGCTGCGAGGCATCGGCAATCAGCCCATCCTTAATGAGCAGATCACCGATGTGATCAATCTTGTTTGCCGGATCGATTATCCGGCCATTCACTATGCGCCAGCTTGTACTCATCGCTTGCATGCCTCGATTCTTCCCACAATCTTTGCCCTGATCCGCCGTCTCTTAGGAATTGCCCATCACCAGGTACAACAGGGCCATGCGCACAGCCACGCCGTTGGTCACCTGGTCGAGAATCACCGATTGGGGACCATCGGCGATATCCGGGTTGAGCTCCACCCCACGGTTGACCGGGCCGGGATGCATCACCAGGGCATCGGGCTTGGCCAGGGCCAACACCTGCCGCGAGATGCCGAACTGCCGCGCATACTCGCGCAGTGATGGCAGCAGCGGATCGTTTTGCCGCTCGCGCTGAATACGCAGAGTCATGACCACATCGGCATCGCGGACCGCTTCCTCAAGGGAGTTTGAGACCTTGGCGCCCAACTGTTCGATGCCTTTGGGAATGAGGGTGGATGGCCCGAAAAGATGCACCTCCGAGCCCATGCGCGTAAAGCCGATGACATCGGAGCGCGCCACCCGGCTGTGGGCGATGTCACCGATGATGGCGATTTTCAGGCCACTGAGGGTGGAGCGATGCTCCTTGACGGTCATCAGGTCGAGCAGTCCCTGGGAGGGGTGCTCGTGGGCGCCGTCGCCGGCATTGATCACCGCCGCCTGCACATGCTTGCTCAACAGCAGCGGCGCCCCGGCGCAGGCATGGCGGATGATGATGATATCCGGGTGCATGGCCGAGATGTTGCGGGCGGTGTCCACCAGGGTTTCGCCCTTGGTGGTGCTGCTGGTGGAGGCGCTGATGTTGAAGGTATCGGCGCTCATCCGCTTGGCAGCGACCTCAAAGGAGAGGCGGGTGCGGGTGGATGCTTCAAAGAAGAGATTGATGATGGTGTGACCGCGCAGGGTCGGCACCTTCTTGATCGGCCGCGCCGAGATCTCCTTGAACGAATCGGCAGTGCCGAGGATGTGAGTGATATCCTCGCGGGAAAGTTGCTCGATACCGAGGATATGCCGGTGCGCAAAGTAATAGCCAGTTGCCATCAGTGCCTCCGGTGGTCAGTGAACGAAATCGCCCAATCGGCTCCAGCGGATGGAACGAAATCGATCAAGAGAGTACCAGTTTTTCTCCACATCCCAGGACCAGTAAATGACCCAGGCCTTACCGCGTATTGCTTTGAGATCGACAAATCCCCAGAAACGACCGTCGTAGGAATTGTCGCGGTTATCGCCCATGGTGAAGATCTTACCCGCCGGCACCGTCACCGGCCCCATGTTGTCGCGGGAATCAAGGGCAGCCGGATGAATGCGCGCATCAAGAAAGACGCCGTGCTTATCCTCAAAAGGCTTGCCGTTGATGAAGATTTTTTTATCGCGGATCTCGACGCTGTCGCCGGCCACGGCAATGACCCGTTTGATGTAATCAAGCGAAGGATCCTTGGGATACTGGAAGACGACGATGTCGTTGGGCTTGGGATCACTGATCGGAATCAGGGTGGTGCCGGTGAAGGGCATCTTGACGCCGTAGATGAACTTGCTCACCAGCAGGTGGTCGCCAATCTGCAAGGTGGGCAGCATGGAGCCGGAAGGGATCTTGAAGGCCTGCACAATAAAGGTGCGGATGAACAGGGCTAAAAGAACGGCGATGATGATCGCCTCGATGTTCTCACGGATAGCGGATTTCTGGGATTGCTGGGATGATGTTGTCACGAAAATGCCTGTAAGTGGGGGGCGGGGTTGGAAATCCCGGCAAGGCTACCCGATGGGGGGGTAAAATTCAAGCAGGTTTTCGCGGCCCTTTCCCGGAAAAACTGCTGGGCTTTCCGCCAGTTCCAGGATACCCTCATGGCAACGGCAGCATCACGCCTCGTCAAAATCAACAAAACCGGCACCTTGCCCCCGCCCCCGGAGGAATCCCCATGCAACGACGACTCGTCCCCCTGGCCCTTGGCCTGGCCTGTACCCTGGCCGGTTGCAATGGCCCGGACCAAAGCTCAAGCCTCACTATCCTGCACATCAACGATCACCACAGCCATCTCGATGCGGAATCCATGCCGCTGTTGCTCAATACCGGCAGCAAACGCGAGATGATCAACGTCGAGCGCGGCGGCTATCCCCGAGTGACCACCGCCTTTCGCGAACTGGCCGCCCAGTCGGACAACGTCATCAAAATCCACAGCGGCGATGCCAGCACCGGCGATCTCTACTACACCCTCAGCGAGGGCGAGGCTGATGCCAAACAGATGAACACCATCTGCTTCGACTCCTTTACCCTGGGCAATCACGAGTTTGACAACACGGATGCCGGCGTCAAGAAGCTGATGGGGTTTCTCCACAGCGGCACCTGCCACACCCCGATGCTCAGCGCTAATGTGCACTTTGGCAAGAGTTCGCCGATGTTTGCGGCGCAGGCGCCCGAGGCGGTGCAGCCCTCGGTGACCGTGGAACGGGGCGGGCAAAAGATCGGTATCGTTGGCCTAACCGTGGCTGGCAAAACGAAAAATTCCTCACGACCCAATGCCGACACCACCTTCGCCGAGGAGGCCAAGACCGCCCAGCAGGAGATTGACAAACTCGCCGCACAGGGCATCAACAAAATAATTCTCTCCACCCATATAGGTTACCGGGCCGACAAGGCACTGGCTCAGCAGTTGCGCGGCGTTGATGTCATCATCGGCGGCGATTCCCATTCACTGCTCGGCCCCGACACCCTGCGCCAGTACGGGCTGACCCCGGAAGGTCCCTATCCCACTCGCACCAACGACCGCGACGGCAACCTCGTCTGCATCACCCAGGCCTGGCAGTATGCTGCCGTGGTGGGTGAATTGAAGGTGAGCTTCGATGGCCTGGGCCGGGTTAAGGACTGCGATGGCACCCCCTGGCTCTTGCTGGGCGACACGATGGGCCGGCCGGATAAACAACCGCTTAGCCCGCAACAACAGGCGGCCATAGCTGCCGACATCAAGGACAACCGCATCCTGCGTCCCACCAGCCCGGATGCCCAGGCCACCGCCCTGTTGGCACCCTACAAACAGCGCAAGGAGGCCATGGGCGCCACGGTGGTGGCCACCAACAGCGAGCCGCTCTGCCTGCGCCGCGTGCCCGGCTTCAAACGCGACCCTTCACGCTCCTCCCTGGGCGACGCCTGTAACACCAACCCCCGCGTCAATGCCTATGGCGGCGATATCCAGCAGTTGGTGGCCGAGGCCTTCTTGCAGGAGGGCAAAACCTTTTTCGGGGCCGATCTCTCCCTGCAAAACGGCGGCGGTGTACGCACCGACCTGGCGGCAGGACCGCTCACCGTCAAGGATGTCTACACCCTGCTGCCCTTCAAAAATACCCTGGTGCAACTCAACGCCACCGGCCAGGAGATCAAGGATGCCCTGGAAGATGCCTTGGACGGAGTGGTGGGGCCGGCGCAGAACACCGGCTGTTATCCCTATGCCGGCGGTCTGCGCTGGCAGGTGGATCTCAACCAGCCCAAAGGCCAGCGCTTCTCGCAACTGGAGATTCGTGGCGCCGACGGCCGCTACCAGCCTTTTGAGCTGGCCCGCAGCTACAAGGTGGCCACCATCTCCTTTCTCGCCGACGGCAACGATTCGTTCACCGCTTTAAAGAAAATCACCGGCGAACGGCGCATCGAGGTCGGCTTGGACTATGCCGAGGCCTTTCTCCGCTATTTGAGCAAACTGCCGGGAACCACCAAAACACTGCAACCGTTGCCGCTCACCCAGTATTCGACACAACGGTTTATCGACACGCCCTGAAAAGGCGGCTGAACCCTTGGGGGTTGATCAAAATGACAGAGATGGCCCTCAGTCTCTCACATTGAGAGAGCGAAGGGAAACCTTGCCGCATCGCCCAAAGAGATTGGATTCGAAAACGTTATCAGCACAGAGGGTTATGTAAAAAATCCTGGACCAGATGAATTGGCCCGTCAATTGCCCTAGGATGGAAAAGATCTTCACCCCATCCTATATCCATCAAGGAGGCTCCCATGACCGTGACCAAGGCCGATCTCATCCGCCAGATCTACCAAACCCATCCCGACCTAACGAAAATCCGCTCCACCCAGGCGGTGGAGTTGTTTATCAACCTGGCCAAGGATTCGCTGATTGCCGGCAACAACCTGCTGCTCAGCGGCTTTGGTAAGTTCAAAGTCAAAGACAAGCGGTTACGGCGTGGCCGCAATCCGCAGACCGGCGAAGAACTGATGCTGACCGCCAGGCGAGTGGTCACCTTCAAGCCTTCGGGTAAATTGCGGGGACGGGTGAACTAAAACAGAAAACGACCACCGGGGGCAGATCACAGCCCCCGGTGGTCGTTTGAAGGAATGAGTTCAATAGGCGTGTCGAAAGACCTTGGAGGCGTAGAGACCACCGATAAAATCGCGTGATTCCTTGTCCAAGTCGACAAATTGAATACCACTTTTAAAGCCACTGCCCAGGCGTTGCACATGGCGCACCTGCCCCTTGGCAACAATGCGCAGGGTGCCAAGCACAAAGCCGACCTTCACCGGTTGGCTGACCTCCAGGGGCGAGGCCAATTGCACGGCCACCCCACCGGTACTGATATCCAGCAGCGTACCGTTGTACATCTGCTGTTGGGTAGCCACCTTCACCGCAATCTCGCGGGCCTCGAACAACTGACCGATATCATCCAGATTGAGACGAACAAAGGCCCGTTTGTCTCCCCCCTTGCGGGCAGAGTATTCCCAATCGATCTCCAATCCTTCAAGGGAAGGAATCGCATCCCAATTCACCTTCTTTTCCATGGGGGCGCCTCCAGTTCGTTGTTGGGAATAACTCCACTCTACCACAATACATTTTGTGTACACAATACCTGTCGTTCTCGGAAACATCCCGAGAAAGACCTTCTTGCTGACCTATACTAAGCAATATCCATTCCCGCTTCACCTTTTAGCCTTCTCTCGAGAGGGTGCGGCAGGCGGTGGCCTTTGCCCTGTTGCCCGGCCTACAACCATAGGTCTTGCAAGATGAGAGACACCCCCCGCTGACCAGCCCACCCAAAAGCGATACCACCGCTGGCGCCACCCGGTCATCAGGCTGGAGTTCTTGAAGAAATCATCGACCTGCCTTGAAGAACGATTTTTCAACCCATTGGCATCATCCCTGCTTGATAATGCTGATCCAGGCCCACTGCAACCACCTCGCCAAAAAAGGCGGCGGGCACCCTGTTCATCACCCCTACGGCATGCTACCATGCAGAGGATCTATGATTTTTTCGAGCTCACCAAGGAGGAAACACACCATGAAACAACGCTCCCTCACTCTTGCCCTACTCATCACCCTGATCGTCGCCCCTTTGCAGGCCGTTCTGGCTCGTGACCTCAAAGAGATCAAACAGGAAGGCGTGCTGCGCCACCTCGGTGTCCCCTATGCCAACTTTGTCGACGGCGCCGACAACGGCCTGGATGTGGAGTTGATGCGGCTTTTTGCCAAAGAGCTCGGCGTGCGCTACGAGTATGTGGAAACCAACTGGAAAGCGGTTATCGGCGACCTCACCGGCCAGCAGCTGACCGTCAAAGGCAACGAGGTCTCCGTGGTGGGGCGTCTGCCCATCCGTGGCGATGTCATCGCCAATGGCCTGACCATCATCTCGTGGCGGCAAAAGGTGATCGACTTCTCCGCCCCTACCTTTCCCACCCAGGTGTGGTTGATTGCGGCTTCCCAGTCGCCGCTCCAGCCCATCGCCCCCAGCGGTAAACTTGAGCAGGATATCGCCCAGACCAAGGCCCTGCTCAAGGGTAAAACAGTCCTCGGCATCAGCGGCACCTGTCTTGAACACACCCTGTACAACCTGGATGCGGTCGGCGCCCAGAGCAAAACCTTTGCCGGCACGCTCAACCAGCTGGCACCGGCGGTGTTACAAGGTGATGCCGACACCTCGCTGCTCGACGTCGCCGACTCGCTGGTGGCCCTCAACAAATGGCCGGGTCAGGTTAAAATTCTTGGGCCTATTTCCGAGCAACAACAGATGGGCGTTGGCTTTCGCAAAGACTCTCAGGCGTTACAGCAGGCCTTTGCCGCTTTTTATGCCCGCCTACAGGCCGATGGCACCTATGCAGCCCTGGTGAAAAAATATTATCCCGATGTTTTTTCCTACTACCCAGAATTTTTTGCACAGCCCACGGTGAGCAGCAAATAATCCTGGCACGAAGCCGACAACCTTCCCATGCCCGCAACTGATCGCCCGGACAAGCGCTCCTCCGGCAACCTGTTCTCTCTTTTGGCCTTGGCCTGTATGGCCGCTGTCATCAGCGGCCTGATCGTCGTTGATTATCGCACCCAGCAATCCTTGCAGCAGGCGAACATCCAGCGCTTACAGCAGAACCTGGAGGATCGGGGTCGCAGTCTGAGCTATTTTTTCAGCGAACGGGAAAACGACCTGCGAGCGTTGGCCAGCTCGACGGCGATCACCGGATTTTTCAGTAACCGGGCCCTGGGTATGACCATGGCCTATGGCCTACGCGCCAGCCTCAACAACATCGACCGTCTCTTTGCCGAGCGTGGTGAAAACAGCCGCCTCGGCACCACCGCTATCTACTCGACCCTGTTGCTGTTGGCCGAGGATGGCCAGGTCCTCTCCCGCTGGCCAGCCGACGGGGCGGCAGAGCGTCTCGCCCAGCCCATCCCGCAGCATTCACAGGGCAATGCCATCCTCATCAGCGATCAGGGCAACGGCCTGATCAGCTTGACCGCGCCGGTGCTGGTAAATGAACGGCTTCAGGGGTATGTGCAGGGATGGATCCGCTACTGCACCCTGGTGGAGTATCTGCTGCGCGACATTCAGGGCACACTGCTGATCACCCAGGGATCTCGAGTGGTCTACCAGGCTCAGAGCGCGCCGCAACTCACCGAAACCTTCCGGCAGCGACTTCTCACGACCCAGCATTCACCAGTGGCCCTGCCCGGCGACCAGATGGTTGCCAGCGGCTCCACCCAGGCCAAAGCAACGGACTCGACCCTCTTTTTCAGCCCGGTCCCCGGCTATGACCTGAGACTGCTGGTGATCGAGGATAGCAATGCTGCCCAGCAGCAGCGACAGCAGCTCACCTTCACCTCCATCCTCATCGCCCTATCTGTGGGGGCTTTTGGTGCCGCTACGCTCATCCTGCGTGCCGGCTCCCGGCGCCTGGTGCTGGAGACCTCGCTGGTGGAGGCCAACAAGCGCGAGCAGGCCATCGCCGAAAAAAAAGAGGAACTGGAACTGGTGCTCGAGGGCGCCCGGCTGGGCACCTGGAACTGGAATCTGCTCGACAACCAGGTGGAGTTCAACCAGCGCTACTGGGCCATGTTGGGGTATGAGGACGACGAGATCTCCGGCCATTTCAACGCCTGGAAACAGCTCCTGCACCCAGACGATGCCCCCCAGGTCATCGCCGCCCTGGAAGGCCATGTGGCCGGCCGCTTGCCCTTCTTTGCCGCAGAGTATCGCATGCGCCATCAAAATGGCGCGTGGACCTGGATCTACGATACCGGCAAGATTGTGCAACGTGACCAGCAGGGTGCGCCGATGCGCGCCTTCGGCATCCATCTCGACATCACCGAACGGAAGGAATCGCAGCAGATGCTTGCCAAGGCCAAAGAGGAGTCCGACGCCATTATTCGCGATTTCCTCGACACCCTCATCATCGTCAACACCTATCTCACGGTAATCCGTGTCAACCAGGCCACCTGCGACCTGCT
Organism: uncultured Desulfobulbus sp.; assembly: GCA_964639845.1. Classification (GTDB taxonomy): domain Bacteria; phylum Desulfobacterota; class Desulfobulbia; order Desulfobulbales; family Desulfobulbaceae; genus Desulfobulbus. The sequence continues at coordinate 41,642 of CAZXHS010000011.1, forward strand.
CGGCTATGACGAAGACGAACTCATTGGCCGCAAGATTAGTGAGCTCTTCCACGACACCCCAGCGCATGTCCATCGTATCTTTACCTTTTATGCCGAGCCCGAGCATCAGGGTCCCCAGACCAGGGAAGAACTGCGCAACGTCGAGCTCTGCTACCGCCTCAAAGACGGTGGCCGCATGCCCATGTCCTTCAACATCAGCCTGCTGCGCAACGAGGAAGGAACGATCAACGGCGTGGTTGCCGGCGCCAAGGATATCTCCCATCTGCGTCTGGCCCTCGACAAGATTGCCTTACAAAAAGAGTACATCGAGACCCTGTTCGATCTTGTGCCCGGCGGCCTGGTGGCCCTGTCGACCGATCAGCAGGTGACGAAAAGCAACGAGGCCTACAAACGGCTGGTTAGCGATTGGGCGGCACGACTGGGCATCGACGAGAACGATTGCGCTACCCGTTTGGTCGAACGGCTACTCGAGGAGCAAAGCGAACAGGATGCCTTTACCATCAACCTCACCCAGGATGACATCCACGCCTATTTCCGTTGCAATTCGATTTATATTTCGGTGCTTGAGGGGGTAGCCTCGGTCATCTCCATCGAAGACATCACCGATGAGCGTAAGGCGGAAGAGGAACGACGTCTGCTGGCCACGGTCATCGAGCAGACCGCCGATTCGGTGTACATCACCGGTACTGACGAATTGGTGCAGTACGCCAATCCGGCCTCTATCCGCAACAGCGGCTATAGTGAGCAGGAGTTACGGGGCCAGTTGCCGCTGGTCTTTCGCAGCGAACTGATGGCGGCCAGCACCATCGAGGAGCTGCGCCGGGCCATGGCTGAGGGGCGTATATGGCAGGGCCGTTTCAAGACCCAACGTAAAGACGGCAGCATCATGGAAGAGGATGCCACCATTTCGCCGGTACGCAATGCCGAGGGCGAATTAACCCATTTCGTGGGCATTAAACGCGATGTCACCGAGCTCGCCAACCTGCAACGCCAACTGCTCCAGGCGCAAAAACTGGAGGCCATTGGCCAGTTGGCCGCCGGTATCGCCCATGAGATCAACACGCCCATGCAGTATGTGCAGAACAATGTTTCCTTCTTCGCCGACTTCTTCGAGCAACTCAAGCCCCTGCTCTTGAGCCTGGAGGAGATGGACGCAACCACCCTGCCGCCGCAGGCTGCCGGAGAGCTGGAGTCACTGGATCTGGATTTCCTTGTTGAGGAGATTCCGGCCAGTGTCCAGGAAACCCTGGACGGGATCAACCGCGTTGTCAAAATCGTCGCCGCCATGAAGGAGTTCAGTCATCCCGGCGGTAACGAGCGCGAGGCGGTAGATATCAACCACGCCATCGACAGCACCCTGATCGTCTGCCGCAACGAATGGAAGTATGTGGCTGAGATGGTCACCGAATTTGACGAGCAGTTGCCGCTGGTGCCCTGTTTTTCCGATCAGCTCAACCAGGCGGTGCTCAACATGGTGATCAATGCCGCCCACGCCATCCAGGCTCGCAAGAAAACACAACCCGAACCGCCCGGCCGCATCAGCGTCGCCACGCGCCACGACGGCGATTGGGCCGAGATCCGCATCAGCGATAACGGCAGTGGCATTCCCGAAGCCATCCAACAGCGTATCTACGACCCCTTCTTCACCACCAAGGAGGTGGGTAAGGGCACCGGCCAGGGTCTGACCATCGTCCACGATATCATTACCAACAAACACGGTGGCCAGATCAGCTTTGACACCGTCGAGGGCCAAGGCACCACCTTCATCGTCCGTTTGCCGGTGAATGTCTAAACAAGGCTGTTGTCGGACAGTTGCACAGCAGTAGCAGCGCGAACCCGCGAGCGTTTTTTTCTTGACAAGGGCCGGGGAAAAGAGGATTGACAGCGCAAAAAGATTCAGGCTAGAATAGGCGGGCAGGAAGGCTTGAAAACACTAAAAAAATGGCGGAAGTGCATGGGAATCGAACCCACCTGCCGGGGTATTCGCCCGGCACACCGGATTTGAAGTCCGGGAGAGCCACCAGTGCCCTTTCCACTTCCGTGAGCCCTTGCACTGTACTGGTTTTTCACTAGAAACACAACTATTGAATCCCCACGTTGACCACTCAAACCGGGCCTAGCGCCCCAACCGCACACATCTTGATTTTCCATGGAATGTGAGAATTTGATTCGCCTCATCAAGGACTGGTATGTCCGGGTGAAGCAGGAAACCATGGCTCCGGCCCGCATGATGCAATTCGTCGACCAGCACGTCAAGACCTGCAAGGTCTGCCAGGCAGATCTGTTGCTGCCCGACGAGGTGGAAAAAATCCGCGAATTTGTCCTGCCGGAATCGAAAATCCCCAAGGCTATCCGCTCCACCGACGATGGCGCCACCCCGGACATCTCGCCCGATGACGACGAGTTCGAGGAAGAGGATGTCTACGCCGACGACACCGAGGACGATCTCGATGAGGAAGATATCGAGGGAGAGGACGACCTCGATGGTGACGACGTCATCTAAACGGCTTCCCCAATATCGCCCTGGCAGCGCGCCCATCCCGGATTTGCCATGAAGCGGTCACGCGTTTCGCGTCGATGCACCCTGCAAACGAGGTCGTGGTTTGACCTCATTTTTTTGTTGGCACTTGGTTTGTTCCTACCGATGCCTCTGATGGCGCAGGGACCTGCCGCTGCTGGACCAACCCGCATCGTCTCGCTCGGCCCCCTGCTGACGGAGAACGTCTTTCTCCTCGGTGCCGGTGAGCGGTTGGAGGGCAATACCATCTACTGCCAGCGGCCGGAGGCGGCCCGCTCCAAGGAAAAGGTCGGCTCGGTGCAGGAGTTGAGCATCGAGAAGATCGTCAGCCTCAAGCCCGACCTGATCCTGGCCAGCAACCTCAGCCCCCGTCGACAGGTGGCGCAATTGCGCGAGCTTGGCCTGCGGGTGGAAGCCTTTGGCCAACCGGCCTCCTTTGCCGACATCTGTACCCATCTCCGCCGTCTCGGCGCCCTGCTCGGCCTGGAAGAACGGGCCGAGGCCCTCATCGCCCAGGCCCAGGCCCAGGTGACAGCGGTGCAGCAGGCCGTCAGCCCGCTGCCCACGCAAAAAGTCTTACTCCAGGTGGGGGCCAGCCCGCTCTTTTCCTCGGTCAAGACCTCCTTCACCAACGACTTCATCGAATTGGCCGGCGGCAGCAATATTGCCGGTGAACAGCGTTCCGGAGCGATGAAGGTCGAGCAGGTACTGGCCCTCAATCCCGAGGTGATCATCATCGCGGTGATGGGCTCGGAGCATGGCGTCGGCGCTGAAGAGAAGAAGCGCTGGTTGCAGTTGCCCACCATTGATGCGGTGCGCGATCAGCGCGTGCATCTGCTTGATCCCGATGCGGTGTGCAGCCCCTCGCCACTCACCTTTGCCAGCACCCTGCTGATTTTTGCCCGCCTCATCCATCCTGAGGCGGCGATCCAACTTCCCGCCCAAAGCCAGCCCTGAACGGGCTTCTTTTCCTGCAACTCAGTCAAAGGCCTGCGCTGTCCGCCGGATGATCTCCTCCTGGTGGTCCGCATCCAAATCAACGAAGTAATCGCTGTACCCGGCCACCCGCACCAACAGGTTGCGATAGTCATCCGGCGTCTGCTGCGCCAGGCGCAGGGTGGCGGTATCGACCACGTTGAACTGGATATGGTGGCCGCCGAGGGCAAAATAGGTGCGCACCAGGCTGCACAACTGTTCCAAATCCTGGTTACTGGCGAGCACACTGGGCAAAAAGCGCTGATTGAGCAGGGTACCGCCGCTTCGCACCTGATCCATCTTGGCCAGCGACTTGATCACCGCAGTTGGCCCGTTGCGATCGGCGCCGTGCGAGGGCGAGGTGCCGTCGGAGGCGGGCAGATGGGCCAGGCGACCGTTGGGCGTGGCGCCGAGCATCTTGCCGAAGTAGACATGGCAGGTGGTGGAGAGCATGTTGAGGTGATACACCGTGCCCTTGGTGTTGGGTTTGCCGTCGATGGCCGCCAGCAGACTGTGGTAAACCCGCTGCATCAGGGCGTCGGCGCGGTCGTCGTCGTTGCCGAAAAAGGGAGTGCGGTTCCACAGGGTAAGGCGCAGGGCCTCCTCGCCGGCGAAGTTGCTGACCAGAGCTGCCAGTAACTGTTCCCAGCCCAGGGTTTTATTTTCAAAGACATGGGTTTTGATCGCAGACAAGCTATCGGTGATGGTGCCGATGCCGCAACATTGAATATAGGTGGTGTTGTAGCGCGGCCCAGCGTTGTAGTAGTCGCGGCCCTTGTCGATGCAGTCGTTGATCACCACCGAGAGAAAAGGCGCCGGCGCATACTTGGCATACATGCGCTCGATGAAGTTATTGACGCGGATCTTGAGATCGACCACGTACTGCAATTGCTGCACAAAGGCGGCGTACAACTGCTCAAAATCGGTGAACCCGCGTGGGTCGCCGCTGGCCAGCCCCACCCGCTTACCACTCAGGGGATCGACCCCGTTATAAAGGGTGATCTCCAAAATCTTGGGCACATTGAGATAGCCGGTGAGGATGTAGGCCTCCTTGCCAAAGGCCCCGGTCTCGATGCAGCCGCTGGTGCCCCCCTCGCGCGCATCCTCCACACTCTTGCCGGCACGCACCTGCTCCATGACCACCATATCGGTGTTGAACAGCGAAGGATAGCCATACCCCTGGCGGATCACCTTAGCGGCCGCCTTGAGGAAGCGTTGCGGGCTGCGGCTGCTGATGTGAACGCTGGGCTGCGGCTGGAGCAGATGCAATTCGTCTGTCACTTCCAGCGCCACATACGAGAGCTCGCTGACTCCGTCGCTGCCGTCGCGATGCAGGCCGCCGAGGTTGATCTGGGTGAAATCGTTATAGGTGCCGCTTTCCTTGGCAGTCACCCCCACCTTGGGCGGGGCGGTGTGGTTGTTGATCTTGATCCACAAACAGGCGAGCAACTCCTTGGCCTGTTCACGGTCGAGCCGCCCGTCACTCAGGTCGCGTTCGTAAAAAGGCTGGAGGTGCTGGTCGAGATGACCGGGCGACATCGCATCCCAGCCGTTGAGTTCGGTGATGGTGCCCAGATGGACAAACCAGTACATCTGCAGGGCCTCGTGCAGGCTGCGCGGGGCGTGTTCCGGCACGCGGCGGCAGACCTCGGCAATGGTGTGCAACTCAGCGGCACGGATCGGATCAGTGCACGCCGCTGCCCTCTGCTCGGCCAACTCGGCATGGCGGTGGGCAAAGAGGATGGCCGCCTCGCAGGCGATATCCATGGCCCGCAACTGTTCTTCCTTGTCCAGGGCCTCGGCATCATTGGCGTAATCAAGCGCCGCCAGCCGCGCAGCAATCCGTGCCTGAAAATCGCGCATGCCGGTGTGGTAGATGGTGCCATCGAGTGCGGTGTGGCCAGGGGCGCGCTGCTCCATGAACTCGGTGAACAATCCGGCCTCGTAGGCATCGCGCCAGGCCTGGGGCAGGCGACTGAAGAGGCGATCACGCATCGAGCGCCCTTGCCAGAAGGGGATCACCTCCTGCTCATAGGTGGTGATGTCGGCAGGATCAACCTGATAGCTGGTCATGGCGCGGCTGCTGAGAATGCGCAGATCCGAACCGCTGTGGCAGGTCAGCTCGGGAAAGGTGGGTACCACCTTGGGGGCTGGGCCACGTTCGCCCACCAGCAGCTCATCCTCACCAATGTAAATGGTCTTGTGGGCGCAGAGATGCTTGAACAGCAGGGCTCGCAGCACCGGCAACGGATGTTTACCCTCCTGCTCACGGTAAAACTGCGTCTCCAACAGGGCCCGTTCGATGGAGAGGGCGGGCCGGGCGAGAAAACTCTGTTGCCGCAGCCGGTCAATGCGTGGTGTCATATTAGCCTCCAATGCGAACGTTCAGCCCGCAGTCTTGCAAGAGTTGTTTGGCCTGCGCTACGACCTGGGGCTCTGCTGGCAGCAGCGCGGCGCCGTGGTCGGGCAGGTGGAGTTTGCGATATTTGGCCGCTGCCGAGCGGTGCAAGGGCAGCAGATCAATGCTGGTCAGCCCCAAGTCGGTCATCAGCTGGGCGGTGGCGCGTAGGTTGGCTTCGTCGTCGTTGACCCCGGGCACTAGCGGCAGACGGATCTGCACCGCACAGCCGCGCTCCACCAGCAGATGCAGGTTCTCAAGGATGAGACGATTGGACACCCCGGTGTAGAGCCGGTGTCTGTCCCGGTCCACCAGCTTGAGGTCATAGAGAAAAAGATCAATCTCTTCCAAGAGATCCATCAGGACCTCAGGGGCAGCAAAGCCCGAGGTGTCCACGGTCCGGTGCAGTCCCAACCGGCCACAGGCCACAAGCAACTCGCGCAGAAAATCCGGCTGCTGCAAGGGTTCACCGCCGGAGAAGGTAACGCCACCGCCGGAGCGATCAAAAAAAGGGATGTCCTGGGCGATGGTGTCCATCACCTCGGCAACACCCACTTCGCGACCGGTCCACTCCAGGGCCAGGGCCGGGCAGCAATCGATACAGCTGCCACAACCGCTGCATGCCTCCTCCCTCCAGACAATCCCCGCCACCGCGGCCTCCAGCCCACCATGGCCGCATTGCTCGACACAGCTCCGGCAGCTGATGCAGCGCCCCTGGTCCCAGATCAACCGGTTATGCGATTCGATGCCCTCGGGGTTGTGACACCACCAGCAGGACAGGGGACAGCCCTTGAAAAAGACCGTGGTGCGGATGTTGGGCCCGTCGTGGAGGGCGTAGCGCTTGATGGCAAAGATGGTTCCCATGGGGCGACATTGTAGCCATGCAGGCCGATAAAAACCATTCCTAATTATGGGTGAGCACGAAGGGTGATGGGCGGAGGAAATGACACGACAGTACCCGTCCGCCAAACATTCGGCGGACGGGCAGGTGAGGCAGGAATCAGACGGTTTTTTCGATTTTACGGGTGCGGTCCAAGGTGGTCAGGGCCGTGGCCACCATGGCGGAGACATCGGCCAGGTTGGCGGGCAGGATCATGGTATTGCTTTCCTTGGCCAGCTTGCCGAACTGGTCGATATATTTTTTGGCAACCTCCAGATTGGCAGCATCGGGGCCGCCCGGCGCGCTGAGGGCGTCGGCCACCCGGCGAATGCCCTCGGCGGTGGCCTCCGCCACCTTGAGGATCTCCTGGGCCTGACCCTCGGCCTCGTTGATGCGGCGCATCTTCTCGCCCTCGGAACGGGCGATGGCCTCGGCGCGCTCGCCCTCGGCGCGATTGATCATCGACTGACGCTCACCTTCGGATTTGGCGATCTCGGCGCGTTTCTCGCGTTCGGCCTTCATCTGTTTTTCCATGGCATCGAGCACGCTGCGTGGCGGCTGGATATCTTTGATCTCGTAGCGCAGCACCTTGACGCCCCAGTTCTGCGAGGCCTCGTCCAGGGCCTCGACTACCTGACGGTTGAGGGTCTCACGGGCCTCAAAGGTGTTGTCCAGGCTGATCTTGCCGATGGCCGAACGCAGACTGGTCTGGGCCAGCTGCGCCACGGCGAAATGGAAATTATCGATGCCGTAAGCCGAGAGCCGTGAGTTGACTACCTGCAGATAGAGGCAGCCGTCAATCTCCATGGTGACGTTATCAGCAGTGATGCAGGTCTGGGCCGGAATATCGATGGATTCCTCTTTGAGGCTGCGTTTGTAGGCCACCTTGTCAAAAAAAGGCACCAGAATATGGAACCCGGCCTCCAAAGTGGTGCGGTACTTGCCCAGCCGCTCAATGACGTACTCGTACTGCTGATCCACCACCACCGCCGTCTTCACCAGCAGGACGATGACAAAGACCGCCAATACCAATGCTCCAATCAGAAAATTATCCATCACTGTTCTCCTTGCGTGGTCAGTGGCCCGACCTTGATGGTCAGATTGTTTTTTTCCAGAATGCGAACCGTGGTTCCCTTGGCCAGCGGCTGATCGGCACAGGCCTGCCAGAACGAGCCGCTGTATTTAATTTTGCCAAACGCCGGCGGCAGGATATCCTCGATAACCTCGCCGGTGCCCTCCAGGAGTTGGGTGGAGCCCATGGCATCCTTCTCCAGGGTGCGGCCGAGAAAGATTTTTTTGACAAAAGAACGCAGTGCCAGTAACAGCAACAGGCTGGCGCCCAAAAACACCAGGAGTTGCACCGCCAGCGACATTCGCACCAGAGGGAGCATGAGCGCCACACACCAGGCGCCAAGGCCGAAGAAGAAGACGATCAATCCCGGCAGTAATAATTCCAGCGCCAAAAAGACGATGCCCACCAAAAACCACACTAATTGCGGCGAAAATCCCATAATCGACATACACATCCTCCATGAACGATACCTGCCAGCATAGCACAGCCGATGAATGCCAGGCAATGTGCGGAATCATTTTTCTTGAACATTTTGTTTATCTTCTTGTCTTTATCCGGGTTTCTCCTTAAAAAAGGTGATCTGTGGTATAAACGCCACAAAACGCACTGTCCGCGCGCCAACCACGATGCGGCCATGCACTACCGGCCACCCCTGACCTCTCTTATCCCATAACCGCCCGCATCCAATCCGACCATGCCCTCTTGCCCTCGAAAATTCGCCCCCTTGTTGCTGTTGCTGTCCGTGCTCAATCCCCTGCCCTTGCAGCTCCGCCGGCTTCTGTTCGCCGTGTTGCTGTTGCCGGCCCTGGCTGCCCAGGCTGAAGAAATCAGCCCCATGCAACCCGTTCCCGTCCCCGAAAACAACCGCTCACTGGCCTCCGCACCGCCGGTCTCCGGTGGCCCGCTCCAGGAAGAAGCAGCCATCCCCGCCACTCCGGAACAGCAGCTGTTGCAGCAGCGACTGGAACAACTCTATTTCGACAACCAAGCGGCAACCGGCGAAGAACCAATCTATACAGCAGCTTATCTCCTTGATCTCTACAGGAAAAACCACTTCAATCCCCTGTGGACCGATGCGGACAATATCCATCAACTCGTCTCTGCGGTGATGGCCAGCACCGATGAAGGTTTCATCCCCGATGACTACCATCTCAAGGCGATTATCCATTTCAGCAGTCAACCCCGGGAACAACTGTCACTGGCCCAACAGGTGGGGGGAGATCTGCTGCTCTCCGATGCCATGCTGCTGCTTGGCCACCATAAACGCTTTGGCAAGGCCGACCCCAGCAAGGTGGATGAAAAACAGAACCTGGAGACCAATACCCCACGCCCGCAGCTGGTGGACAACTTTCTCACTGCCCTCAAGACCGGTACGGTACGCACCAGCCTTGATCAGCTTTCGCCGCATCATCAGGCCTACGACGCCCTGAAGGAGGCCCTCAAACATTACAAAGAGCTGGCCAACCAAGGTGGCTGGCCGCAGGTGCCGATGGTGAGTGAGAGCCTGCGCCCCGGCACCGACGATAGCCGGGTACCGGCCATTCGCCGCCGGCTGGCCGTCACCGGCGAGTACCATCACAAGGGCAAGGAAGAAGGCAACAGCTACAGTGGCGCAGTGGTGGAGGCGGTCAAGACCTTCCAGGCCCGCCACCACCTCGAACCCGACGGCGTGGCCGGCAAAACCACCATTGCCGCCATGAACATCACCGCTGCCGAGCGCGTCAAGCAGATTCGTGTCAATCTGGAGCGCACCCGCTGGGTGATCCACGACATGCCCAGCTCCAACCTCATCGTCGATATCGCCGGGTTCACCCTGCAATACTATCACGACAATACGCCCATCTGGAGCAGCAAGGTCATGGTGGGTAAGCCCTACCATCAGACGCCGATCTTCCGCTCATCCATCACCTATGTGGTACTTAATCCCACCTGGACTCCGACACCGGACATCGTCAAAAACGAGACCGTGCCCAGCATTGCCAATGATCCTGAATTTTTAGCCAAGCAGCGGTTGCGCGTGTTCGACAGCAATGGCAGCGAGGTAGACCCGACCACCATCCCCTGGGAGCAGTACCGGGGCCGCCACTTCCCCTACACCCTGCGCCAGGATTCTGGACGAGACAACTCCCTGGGATTGATTAAATTTCTCTTCCCCAATCCCTACCACGTCTATCTGCACGACACACCCAGCAAATCGCTGTTTGGCCGCTCGCAGCGCGCCTTCAGCCATGGCTGCATCCGCGTGCAGAATCCACTGGAATTGGGCCGGCTGATCCTGGCCAATGACAGCGGTAATGTCACCACTCCGGACAAGATGGACCAGATCATCGCCTCGGGCAAAACCACCACAGTCCTGCTCAAGCAACCCCTGCCCATCTACCTGATGTATTTGACCGCCAGCGTTAAGGACGGCAAGGTGATGTTTAAACCGGATCTGTATAATCGCGATGCCGGCATTGTCGCGGCTCTCAACGCCCCGCCCTCGCCGCTGAAGCTGACCACCCAGGTGCCGGAGGCCAAGGGGCAGCCTGCCAATCAGCAGGTTCGCATCGACAAAGGGTTACAACTGGTGCAGAGCCAAGACATCAAGGATAAGAGCTATGCGCAAGATCCCCTGTGAACTGACCCTGGGCAACGGCGGCGATGTGGTGGTGATGGTGGAACTGGATGAGGACGGCACCTTGCGCATTCCCCGTCAGGCCACCTATGGCAGTTTTTTGGAGGGAGTACTGCGGTACCGGGTGATGCGACCTGAAGACCAGGCCTGTGTCCGTACCGAGCTCTGGGTTGAGGCCGAGACGCACTGATCGGCTATTCCCCCTGCCGAAATGATTTTTTGGAGGTGTTGATGTTGAAGCGTTCCCTGTCCTTCGCCATCCTTGCTCTCACCGGCCTGCTGTGTTGCGGCTCTGCAACGGTCTGGGCCAAGCCGCTTAAGGTGCTGGCCAGCACCTTCCCCATCTATCAGATCACCCGCAACCTGAGCCAAGGGGTGGAGGGCATCGAGGTCGACCTGATGATCCCGGCCGGGCTCGGCTGCCCGCACGATTATGCCCTGACACCGCAGGACATGCAGAAACTGGCCAAGGCCGAGGTACTGATCATCAACGGCCTGGGACTGGAGGAATTTCTCGGTGCGCCGCTGAAAAAAGCCAATGCGCGCCTGCGGCTGATCGACAGTTCGGCGGGGATCAGCGAGGTGTTGCCGTACAGTGCGGCTGAGGAGCATGATCACCAGGAGCCCCCGCATCACAGTGATGCTGATGACCACCACGGACACAATCATGATAGCGGTTCCAACCCGCACCTCTTCGCCAGCCCGCGCATGGTGGCACTGCTGGCCAGCAATATTGCCAAGGGATTGGCGGCCGAACTGCCCACGCAAGCCTCGGCCATTGCTGCCAACGCCAAGGCCTATGTCGAGCGCATGAACCGTCTGGCCGACACCATGGCCGCAGCCGGCAAACAGCTGGTCAACAACCGCATCGTCACCCAGCATGGGGTGTTCGATTACCTGGCCCGCGACATGGGGTTGAAGGTGGTGGCGGTGGTGCAGGCCCATGCCGGCCAGGAGCCCTCGGCGGCGGAGATGCTGGAATTGATCGCCGATATCAAGGCCGGGAAGGCCGGGGCCATCTTCACCGAACCGCAGTATCCGCAGGCGGTTGGCCAAACCATTGCCAAGGAGGCCGGCATCGTTTCGGCGCGACTGGATCCGGTGGCCAATGGTCCGGAGCAGGCACCGCTTGAATACTACGAGCAGGTGATGCGCGAAAATCTCACCACCCTGGAACAGACCCTTGGCCGTCGTTGAACTGCCGCTGTATCAGGCGGAAGCCGCGAGCAGCGATGCGGCGGTCCGCTTTGAGGGAGTCTGCGTCAAACGTGGCTCCGTCTCCATCCTCGAGGGGGTCAGCGCCACCGTGCCCAAGGGCAGCTGCACCGCCATTATCGGCCCCAACGGCGCCGGCAAGACCACCCTGCTCATGGCCCTGCTCGGCGAGATCAGCTATCAGGGCGCCATTGTGCTGAACAACGGTGGCGTGCGCAAAAAGCCACGCATCGGCTATGTGCCGCAGCGCCTCTCCTTTGATCGGGGCATGCCGCTGACCGTGGCCGAATTTCTCGCCATGGGCTTTCAGCAGCGGCCGCTGTGGTTCGGAATCAACGCGGCGCTGCAACGCCGTTCCCAGGAGGCCCTGGTGCTGGTTAAGGCCGAGCATCTGCTGGAGCGCAAGATCGGGGCGCTTTCCGGCGGCGAGTTGCAGCGGGTGCTGCTGGCCCTGGCCCTGTTGCAAGAGCCGAACCTGCTGGTGCTCGACGAGCCCTCGGCCGGAGTCGATTTCCGTGGCGAGCTGATCTTCTGCGAACTGCTCGATAACCTGCGCCACAGCCAGGGCTTCACCCAGCTGATGGTCAGCCATGATCTGGCCACCGTCACCCACCACGCCACCCATGTTATCTGCCTCAACCGCAGGGTGGCCGCCGAAGGCCCGCCCCGGCTCACCCTCACCAGCGACAACCTCACCGCCATCTTCGGCATGCACATGGGCTTGGTTAGTCCCCGCTCCATGCCCGAGAATCAGGCGGTCTGCTCCGCCCCCTGCTGTCAGGACTGCCAGGACGATGCCCGTGCCTGATCTGACACCGCTCTACAACCTGCTGGCCCAGCTGCCCTTTGACTGCCTCCAGGCCCGCTTCATGCAGCAGGCCTTTCTCGGGCTGTTGCTGCTGGCACCGATGGCGGCGGTGATGGGCATCCTGGTGGTCAACTTCCGCATGTCCTTTTTTGCCGATGCCATCAGCCACTCCGCCTTTGCCGGAGTGGCCCTGGGGTTGCTCTTTGCCGTTGACCCCAACTGGACCATGCCCGCCTTTGGCCTGCTGGTGGGGTTGGGGATCATGGTGCTGCAACGCGGCTCGGATTTATCGAGCGACACCGTTATTGGCGTTTTTTTCTCGGCCATGGTCGCCTTCGGCCTGGCGATCGTCAGCCGCGATCGCTCCCTGGCCCGCGATCTGCAACGCTTTCTCTACGGCGACATTCTCACCATCAGCGACGCTCAGATCCTCTGCCTCATGGTCCTTTTCGTGCTGCTGATGGGGTTTCAGCTCTTTAGCTACAATCACCTGCTCTACATCGGCCTCAACCCCAGCCTGGCCAAGGCGCACCGTATCCGCGTCGCCATCTACCAGTATCTTTTCGCCGGACTGCTGGCGCTGATCGTCATGTTCGCGGTGCAGGCCGTGGGCGTGCTACTGGTAACGGCGATGCTGATTGTACCGGCTGCGGCGGCGCGCAATCTGGCCCGCTCCGCCGGGGCCATGTTCTGGTGGGCGCTGCTGATCAGTCTCAGTTCCTCGCTCAGTGGCCTGCTTATCTCGGCCCAGGAGTGGGCGCGCACCGCCACCGGTGCCACCATCATTCTCGTGGCCTGCGGCTGGTTCGGCCTCAGCCTGTTGCCCGCCAGCCTGCGCCGGGGGCGGGGGCGGGTATAAACCGGGGAGTTTGCCCAAACCCCTTCCATCACCTCCACCAACGAGGGCGCAACATGGATCGCTTCTTTGCCCCTGCCTCGCTGGCCGTCTACGGCCTCTCCTCCAAGGCGGCCAACACCCCGCGCATCATCATTGACAACTGCCTGCGTTGGGGCTTTCGCGGGCGGCTCTTTGGCATCAATCCCGCCACCGATGAAACCGACGTCGGCGGTATTCGCGTCTATCGCAGCGCCGCCGAGTTGCCGGTGGTTCCCGATCTGGCGGTGCTACTCATTCCGGCGCGCTTTGTACCGCAAGCGGTTGCGGATTGTGGCCGCGCCGGCATCAAACGCCTGGCCATCCAGGCCGGTGGCTTCAACGAGGCCAGCGATCAGGGCAAGAATCTGGCGGCGGAGGTGTTGGCGCTGGCGCAATCCTTTGGCATCCGCTTCGTCGGCCCCAATGGTCTGGCCCTGACCGATACCCTAAGCGGCCTCTGCCTGCCCTTTGTGCCTTCGTACCCGGTGCGGCCCGGCGGCTTTTCCCTAATCACCCAGAGCGGCGGCTTGGGGCTATTTCTGTGGAATCTGTTGCAGGACGAACAGGTAGGATTGGCTAAATTTGCCAGCATCGGCAACAAGCTCGATGTCGATGAGGCTGATCTGCTCGCCTATCTGGGCCAGGACCCGGCCACCCAGGTGATCGGCCTCTATCTGGAGAGCATCGCCAACGGCCGGCGGATCATCGAACTGGCACAGGCCATCGACAAGCCGGTGATCGTCTACAAAGCCAACACCACCGGTGCCGGCAGCCGCGCCGCCATGAGCCACACCGCCGCGCTGAGCAACGATGAGGCCATCATCGACACTGCCTTTGCCCGCGCCGGCATCATCCGTATCGACCATCTGCGCGACTTCATCACCACCGCCAAAGCCTTTGCCCTGCCGCCGATGCGCGGCAAGCGCATCATGGCCATGAGCCCGGCCGGAGGCTTGGGGGTAGCCATGGCCGATCTCTGCGAGCGCCAGGGTTTTACCTTTGCCGATCCCGGCGCGTCGGTGTACGCCGAGATCGCCGAGATCGCCAATGCCGGCATTATCCGTCTCGCCAATCCCCTGGACATGGGCGATATCTACCGCATCGACCAGTACCCATGTATCTTCAGTCATATCCTTGAGAGCCCCGAGGTGGACGGCGCCGTCTACGTCAGCCAGTATCCGTACATGCCGGCGGGCGGCAGCGATGTCTTCACCGCCATGTTCACCACCGATTTCACCCTGGAGCTGACCGCGACCATGCGCTCCTCGGGCAAGCCCCTGGCCATGGCCCTCTATGGCGATGGCCCCACCCTGGCGTCGATGAAGCAGCGGGCGCCCATCCCCATCTTCAACGGTGTCGAGGAGGCGATCATCGCCCTGCACCGGCAGATGCACTTTTATGAGCAGCGCAGCCGTGGTGTCTTCCAGCCCGATGCGCCACCACTGTGGGACGATGCGGCCATTACCTCCTGGTTGGATACTCGTGATGGCGAGATCGGCGAGGAAGGATTGGAATTGCTCGCCCTCTGTGGCATCGCGGCGCCAAAAACCGCCATTGCACAGTCCGCCGAGGAGGCCGGCCGGTTGGCGGCATCCATCGGTTTTCCGGTGGTGTTGAAGGTGATCTCCGCCCAGGCGCTGCATAAAACCGAGGCCGGTGGGGTGCTGCTGGGGATAAGCAGCCGCGAGCAGGCCGAGGCCGGCTTTGCCCAGATCGCCGCCAACCTGTACCGCTATTGCCCCGAGGCGCAACTGGACGGGGTGCGCGTCACGGCCATGGCGACAGACGGCCATGATCTCTTCATCGGTGGCTTGCAGGATGCGGCCTTTGGCCCGGTGCTCTTCTTTGGCCTTGGCGGCGTGCTGATCGAGGTGCTGGGGGATGTGGAACGGGTGCTCTGCCCCTCATCAAGGGCGGAGATTGGCGAGAGGCTGCAACGGCTCAGGGCCTGGAAACTGCTGGCCGGCTGGCGCGGGCAGGCGGCGGTGAACATGCAGCCCTTCATCGAGGCGGCCTGCACCCTGGCCCATCTCCTGGCCACGAACCCGGAGATCCGCGAGATGGACATCAACCCCTTGCGCATCGCCGCCGATGGCTCGCTGCTGGCCCTGGACGCCCGCCTGCGCATTGATCACAACCTGGGAGAACAACAATGAAACAGCTGACCCTTGCCCTGCTGCTCTGTCTTCTGCCCGCCTTCAGCCTGGCCAACGACGGTTTTGGCGGTTTAACCGGCACCGGGCTGCAATTTAACAAAACCGACAAGGTGCGCATGGTGCGCGAGGACCTCCTGCTCAGCCCCACACGGATCGAGGTGCGCTACCTCTTCCACAACGACGGTGCCCAGCCGGTGCAGGGCGAGGTCATCTTCCCCCTGCCGCCGATCTCGCTGCCCGCCCTCTACAATGCCGATTTTGCCCTGGATGAGCGCCAACTCGCCACCGACAACCCGATCAATTTCACCCTGCGCATCGATGGCAAGGACCAGCCAGTGCAGGTGGAGCGGATCGCCATCATCGAGCCGCCCTACGAGGAGGGGCGCAAGACCTCGCTCAACTACGACAGCCCTGGCAAGGACGTCACCGCAGTGCTCAAGCAATACGACATTCCGCTGTCACTGGCCTACGAGCAGGTGACCGCCGCTCTTGCCCGGCTGCCGCAGGACAAACGCAAGCGCTTGCAGGAGTTGCAACTGGTGGATGTCTTTGAGGGGGAGGCACCGATGCCGCTGTGGTCGATCATGCTGCGCTACCACTGGCCACAGTCCTTCGCCGCCGGCCAGGATCTGCGCATCGAGCACAGCTACAATCCGGCACCGCCGGGCGGCATCTTCACCTGGCCAGCCAGCCGCAAGGAAATCGACACCTACTACCAGCAGCAGATCCGCGACTACTGCATCGACGAGTCGACCCAGCGCGGCCTGAGCAAACGGCTCAACACCCTGGGCAAAGAGGATACGGCCGGAACCGGCATGGCGATCTACCTTGATTACATCCTCACCACGGCCAACACCTGGAAAGGTCCCATCGGCACCTTCCACCTCACCGTCGACAAGGGCAAGCCGGACAATATCCTCTCGCTGTGCATCGATGGCCTGCGCAAAACCGGCCCTACCCGCTTCGAGATGGAGCAGAGCAACTTCACGCCGCGCCGGGATCTACGGCTGTTGATTGTTTCCGGGTTGGAAAACTAGGCGGTTTTCGCCAACAGCACCTGGCGCACCTTGGCCACCAGGGCCTTGGGAGCAAAGGGTTTTTGGATGAAATTGACCCCTTCATCCAGCACGCCGCGCGAGGCGATGACGTTTTCGGTGTAGCCGGACATATACAGCACCTTCAGTGACGGTTGCAGCGTGCGGGCCTCCTTGAACAGGGCCTTGCCGTTCATCGCCGGCATCACCACGTCGGTGAGCAACAGATCGATGGTGCCAGCCGTTTGCATCTGCTGCAAACATTCGGCACCGCCTGGAGCGGAAAGCACCCGGTAGCCCTTGCGACTGAGAATATCCACCGCCAACTCCCGCACCATGGCATTGTCCTCCACCACCATCAGGGTGGCGCTGGTCATGCCGTTGTCCTCCTGTTCCTGGTCGGCCACTGCTGCCACCGGACGAAAGCCGTCTTGCCCAGCCGCTGCCGGCAGATAAATTTTGAAGGTGGTGCCCTGATCGATCTCGCTGTAGACCCAGATATGGCCGCCATGCTGTTTGATGATGCCGTAGGTGGTGGCCAGGCCCAGTCCGGTGCCCTGGCCCTCCCTTTTGGTGGTGAAGAAGGGGTTGAACATCTGCTCGCGTACCTCGATACTCATGCCGCACCCGGTGTCACTGAGTGTCAGCCGGACATAGGGACCAGGCTGGACATCAAGGTGGCTGTCCGCATAGGCCTGATCGAGCATGACAGGTTCGGTCTCCACGTCAATACGACCGCCCTCGGGCATGGCATCCTGGGCATTGACCACCAGGTTCATGAGCACCTGCTCGATTTGCCCCACATCCACCTGTACCGTGAGCGCTGTCGGCGACAGGGCCAGTTCGATATGAATGTCCTCGCGTACCGTGCGCCGCAACAGGGGCACAAAGCCGCGAACCACCGCATTGAGATCCACAGTCGCTACCACCAAAGCCTGTTTGCGGCCAAAGGCCAGCAGTTGCCGCACCAGATCGCGGGCACGGATGGCGGCCTCGAAGATGGTGCCCACATATTCGCGGTGCCGACCCGCGCCGCTCAATTCGGCTTGCAGCATCTCGCTGTAACCAAGAATGGGGCTGAGCAGGTTGTTGAGATCGTGGGCCACGCCGCCGGCCAACCGCCCCACCGACTCCAACTTCTGCACTTGCAGCAGTTGCTCCTGCAAGCGTTGCCGCTGTTCCTCGGCCTGGCGCCGCTCGCTGACATCCTGCACGATGGAGTACAGACATTCCCGGCCATCCACCACAATCGGCCCGGAGATCACCTCGACATCACGCACCGAGCCATCGGCCAGCCGGTGTTGAAAGGCAAAGGTGCGACACTGGGCGTGGCGGGCATCGGTCATTGCCGCCTCCACCTCGGCCTCAGATAGGAGGTTGAGGTCACTGGTCTGCTTGGCCAGTAGTTGCTCGCGACTCCAGCCATAAAAATGGACCGCCGCTGGATTGGCGTCGAGGATACGGCCGTTTGTCGGATCGACCAGCAGCATGACGGCATGGTTGTTCTGAAAAAGGCTGCGATAGCGGGATTCGCTTTCGCGGATAACGGCCTCGGTCTGCTTGCGCGCCGAAACATCCTGGATAATGCCAAAAATTTTCTCTGACTCGGCATGGTATTCGGCCTGGGAGCGGATATCGATGAGGGCGCCGTCGCTGGGCCGCTGGATACGAAACTCGATGTCGTAGGGCTCATTTTCCCGCACCAGGGCCTTGAGGGCGTGATTGAGCGCCGTGCGGTATTCGGGCAGCGGAATGCGCTGCACCTCCTCGATGCTCCAGGATGCCCCGTTCAACCCGTAAATACGGCGTGCCGACGGCGAGGCCCAGACCTTGCGGGTGTTGAAATCAAATTCCCAGCAGCCCATATCGGCCATCTCCTCGGCCCGCTCCAACAGATGGGTGCTGCGCCGCAATTGCGCCTCGGCCAGCCGATCTTCGCTCTGATCGCGAAAGACCAGCACCACCCCGGTAATCCGCTGCTGCTCATCAAAGATGGGCGCGCCACTGTCGGCGATGGGGGACTCTGTCCCCTGTGGCGTGATCAAACTGGTGTGATTGGCCAGGCCGACGACAATGCCCTCGCGCAACACCCGTGCCACCGGGTTTTCCACCGGCTGCCGCGTCTCTTCGTTGACGATGTGGAAGACCTCTTCCACCGGTCGGCCGATCGCCGCCTCCTGCGACCAGCCGGTAAGGGCTTCAGCCACCGGATTAAGCAGGCTCACCCGCCCGGCGGCATCACAGACGATCACCCCATCGCCGACACTGAGCAGAATGGTGCGAAAACGGGCCGCGGCCAAGCGCCGCTCCTGTTCCACCTGCAAGGCGATCCGGTACTGCACCTTGCGGCTGCGTTGCCAGACCATACCCAAACAGGCGGTCAGCACCAGGATGGCCAGTACCATCACCGAAGCGATGAACAGAGCATGGACATGCCATTCGGCCAAGGCCTCTTCGCTGTCGATCTTGGCGATCATGTGCCAGGTGGAATCGGGCACCGGATAGCCAACGGCAATCACCGGCGTACCACGATAGTCGATGCCATCCATCTGGCCCTGGCGACCAGTGATGACCATGGCGGCTGGAAGATCCGCTCTCTTTATAGGAAGCCGTAACCGTAAAGCAGTGTCGCGCTGGTGGCGTAACTCGTTGAGAGCAAGGACCTCATCGCCGTCGCGCCGCACCAGCAGGGTTTCGGCGCTGCTGCTGGCCACCGGCCAGCTTTGCAGCATGGGAAAGAGAAAGGTCTGGGCGTCGATAAGCAACACCACCGCACCCACCAACTGTTGCCCTTCACTCTGGGAGGTAAAGAGTGGACAGACCACCCCCTGATGGGGTGATCGATGCCCGTGTTGGTGCAGATCGGTGAGCAGCGCCTTCTTTTGACGGACGGCTTCCGCAAGGGTAACGAGGGTCTCCTCAGCAAGTGGTTCATTATTGCCCTTTTGACCAAGGCGGATCCGCCCCTGGGGATCAAGCAGCAGCACATCGGCGTACTGATAATTCTTTTGTAGAGACGCGAACCAGGCCTGGATACGCGCAGTCTGTTCCGGTTTGGGATCGTCCAGCCAGGCGGCAACCCGGTCGGCGGCAAAGGGGGAATCGGTGATCACCTGGCCATCGCCCAAGCGTTCGCCCCGCCACTGCCGGATTTGACGGATTTTGAGTTGAGCAATGCTCTCCAGTTGATTGATGACCTGGCGATGCTTGAGCTCTTCCTCATGGACGAAAACCGCCCAGCCACCGGCAAGGATTATCAATAGCGAGGCAAGGTAGGCGATCAGCCAACGGCGGGGCAGCAAGGTCATAGTGGTACAACTCCCAAGAGGTGTTCGAGGGTGAACCAACTGGAGAATGCGTTGAATTTGAGCACGATACTGAACCTGCCCCGACCTGTCAAAATGAATTATGCTAACATGCTTTCCACCGGGCATGATCATGGTCAACAAGATTTCAAAGTGGAAATTTCAATTTGCCATGGCACCCGTAGCTGCGATACACTGCCGTGTGGGTACATGGTTGTCGCCCCCCACACTGATGGCTGGCCCGCCGCTGCCCAGCAGTTGGTGGTGTGGCCTTCACCCGATCCGTGAAAACGGCAGCCCCTGGCCATCTGTTCTGTGTTCCATTGTTCTTTATCAAGCCTGACATATCTCGTCTCCCCCCTTGGTGACCAATGCATCCAAGGGCACCAAGCCCTGTCGCCGCTCATCCCGGGGATGGTTGGTGGTGGCGGAAGAGAACATGTCATCTTGCACCATGGTGAACAACAAGCATGCCTTCACGCAACAGCTCCTCGCTGCTCCAGTGCTTTAAGCAATGGACCATTGGAAAAAAAATCCTGGCCAGTAATCTGCTGTTGTTGATCGTCCCCCTGCTGCTCATCTTTGCCTTCCTGCTCCACTACACCTTCAATCGCATTACCAAAACCATCGAAGAAGGTATGACCGCAGCGGGGACGACCATCGTCGACATGATCAAACTGTCGGTGGACACCTCGCTCACCAACTATCTGCGGGCGGTGGCTGAAAAAAATCTCCAGCTTGCAGAGAGCTATCACCAAAAACAGCTTCACGGCGAACTGAGTGAGGCCAAGGCCAAAGAGGCGGTCATCGCCCTGTTCAAAACCCAGGGTATTGGCAGCTCCGGCTATATCTATGTGCTCAACTCCGACGGCGTGCCCCAATACCATCCTCGCCAGGAATTGGTCGGCCTGCCGCTGTTGAAAATGGATCAGTTCAACAAAGCCTGGCCCTTTCTGGCAGAACAGGTCAAAAAGAAAACCGGCTATCTGGAATACGAATGGAAGAACCCAGATGAAAAGGAGATGCGACCCAAAGCCCTGTACATGACCTATTTCAAGCCCTGGGACTGGATCATCTCCGCGTGCAGCTACCGGGAGGAATTTACCGGTATCGTCGATTTCCAGGCCATCGAGAAGCTGGTGCAAACCTTTCGCTACGGTAAGAGCGGTTATGCGGTCATCACCGACGAACAGGGTCACATCCTCGCCCATCCCCACCGTAACGAAGCGCAGAACAACCCCAATGCCAGTAAAATTCACCAGAGCATTACCTCCGGACTGAGCAACAACCATAATCTCATCCACTATAAATGGCGCAACCCCGACGACACCCAGGAACGGGACAAGGTGATGATCTTCAAAAGATTGCCGGAATTGGGTCTGGTCATCGCCGTCACCGCCTTTGAGAATGAGGTCTACGGCGGCCTGCTGTCCCTGCGCACGGTGGTGGTGCTGCTCACCCTGGCTGCGGCCCTGTTGGCGGTGGGTGCCGCTTTTCTGCTCAGCCGTGGCCTGGCCAGACCGCTGCGCCAATTTGCGCACCAATTGCAGCTTCCCGAGCAAGGTGGGCCGGAGTACAGCGGCGGCTGCGAAATCACCTTCCTCATCGACCGCTTCCAGCTCTATCTCGACTACATCCATCGCACCAACGACAAACTCCAGGGCGAGATCCAGTTTCGCAAGAGCGCCGAGAGCTTCTTGCAGATCTACAAGCAGATCTTCGACAATGCCACCGAGGGTATCGTCATCACTGATGCTGGTGGTAAGATTTTGGCGGTCAACGAGGCCTTCACCACCATCACCGGCTATGAAGCCCACGAGGCGATTGGCCAGAATCCACGCATGCTCAAATCTGATGAGCACGACGAGGCCTTTTTCCGCCAGATGTGGCAGAGCCTGGGCAGTTCCGGCAGTTGGGAGGGAGAAATCTGGAACAAGAAGAAGGACGGCACCCTGTATCCCGAGTGGCTGACCATTAACTGCATTCGCAATGAAAAACGAAAAATTAGTTATTATTTTGCCATGTTTTATGAAACAGGCGAACTGAAGAAGCGGGAAAAGCAGATCGCCTTCATGGCCTACCATGACATCCTCACCCGTCTGCCCAACCGCGCCCTACTGGAGCATAAACTGACCAAAACCCTGTTGGAGATGCGCCAGCACGGCGGCCGCATGGCCCTGTTCTTCATTGATCTGGATAACTTCAAGAACGTCAACGATGTTTTCGGTCACCACCAGGGTGATGATCTGCTGGTGCAGGTCAGCCAGCGCTTCACCTCGATCTTGGGCGGCAACGACAGTCTCTTCCGCCTCGGCAGCGACGAGTTTGTCCTCTTGATGCACCACATCGACAACGACTCGGTGATCTATCTCATGGCCAACCGCATCCAGGCCGTGCTCAAGAAACCCTTTTTGCTGGAATTCAAGAAGATCTACGTCAATACCAGCATCGGCATCTCCACCTTCCCCGGCGACGGTGAATCGGCCATGGAGATGATCCGCAGCGCCGACATGGCCATGCACAAGGCCAAACGTGAAGGCAAAAACAAGTACATCCTCTTCACCCGCTCCATGCACGAAGAACTCTACGAGAAGTTCCGCATCGAAAATGGCATCCGCTACGGCCTGCTCAACAAAGAATTTCTCGTTTTCTACCAGCCCAAGGTCGATATCGAAAGCCGCCGCACCTCGTCACTGGAGGCCTTGATCCGCTGGAACCGGGGCGGCAAGCTGATCAGCCCCGGCCAGTTCATCCCCATTGCCGAGGAATCGAGCCTGATCGATGACTTGTGCATGTTCGTGCTTGAAACCACCTGCGCCTTTCTCGTCACCATGCAGCAGCAGGGGGTGATCGTGCCGGTGAGTGTCAACATCTCGCCGCGTCAGTTCCACAATGCCGATTTCGTCGACCTGATCGAAGATCTTTTGCAGCGTTATGCCATCGAGCCGCGCTTTTTGGAGTTTGAGATCACCGAGACCACGGCCATGAAGGACGTGGAACATACCCTGGCCATCATGCAGCGGCTACGCGACATGGGCCTGCTCTTCTCCATCGACGACTTTGGCACCGGTTACTCCTCGCTGGGCTACCTCAACCGCATGCCGGTCAATACCCTTAAGATCGACAAACAGTTTGTCGACGACCTGGTGGCCAACGGCGGCATCGTCAACACCATCATCGCCATCAGCCGGCAGATGCACCTCAACGTCGTTGCCGAGGGCGTGGAAACCGAGGAACAACTGCTCACCCTGGCCGATATGGGCTGTGACGAGGCACAAGGGTACTATTTCTCCCGTCCCATCTCCACCGAGGAGATTCTCCGCTACCTGCTCTCGGAAAAAGAGCGCTGCAGCCCATCCCATCCCTGAAAGCGGCAACTGCCGCTTTTGCTTTTCTTTTCAGCGGTTATAATGGAGCAACCGGCGCAGGGCGGTTGTGGTCCCTGTCGTACTGACCGGTCTTTGCCCCCCGCCCCTTTGCCGCTGGAGCCCACCATGCCCCGCAAGCACTCGCCGCTGTTTTTCGATCGCAACGATCACAAGCTGCTCGCCATCGTCAACGATGTGCTCAGGCGCTCCTCGCGGCCGCAGTCGCTTAGCTCGCTGATGGCCGCCTCCATGCATCCACACGGCATCAAGGAGATGGCCGCGCCCAGCGGCTTGCGCATCGCCTACGCCATTGTCAGTCTGCTCGATTCTCTGGAGGCTGGCAAGGCCCAGGACCGCCTCATCGCCCTGCGTAGCCTCTGTGACGAGGTCTTCAGTTCAGCTACCACCTTTTTCCACAAGAATACTGCCCGGGTACTGATGCAGATCATGAAGGAACTGGTGCGCGGCCATGGCGATGAGTTGGCCCAGCTCAAGCTGGCGCACGATTTCCGTACCGTCTTCACCGGTAAACCACGCATGGTGCGGCAACAACTGGCCAAGTACCACCTGCTGGAGATGCCCGAGGATTGGAACCAGTTCGCCTTTGACGACCATGTTCACGACGCCAACACCAAGGGCCGCAAATCACCGACCCATCTGCTCATGGACGCCTGGATCAAGGGCATCCGCAAGCTGACCGTGGTCTACTACAACCATGTGGAACGGGAGGTGGTGGAGGAATTGCTGGAGGCCGGCGCCATCCTCGGCATCCATGTCCGCATCGGCATCGAGCTTTCAGCCCGTTTTCGTACTAAATTTGTCCGCTTCATCTGGGAGTTGGATGGCTTTTTCGACCATCACAACCTGTTGCAGTTTCTCCATGAGGAGGCGGTGCGCGAAATGATGGTCCAGGGGCGGGAGGTGTCGCACTACCAGCAGCGCTACGTCACCGAGGTGCTGGAGGCCTTCAACAACGTCCATCGCCGAGTGCTTGACGAAGAACTCGGGCTGTCAAGTCAGCCCCTGGAGCTGGGCGGGTTTCTCCATTTTGTCGGGGCCGGCCAACCCTCGCTGCTGCATCTGGCCAAATACATTCAGAATCTCTACCACGGACTGCTCGAAACCGAGGTGGCGCGCATTCACGAGCAGTTCCGCAGCGATGGCGGCAAGCGGGAGGAGTTGCTCAAAGGGTGTTCGCAGAAGATGCAGTCCCTGGGACTGGAAACCATCATTCAGCGCTTCTTGCAACCGCTGCGCAATCCCGGGCTGCACGACCCCACTATCCCCCACGAGGCCGGACAACCGGCGCTGCTCCAGTTGTCACCGCCGGAATTGCTAGCCCGCCTGGCCTCCATGCACTCCAGTTCCCGCTTCACCCTCAACCTCAGCAACCTCTCCATTCAGGATACGCTGGAGCTGCTCTATCAGTGCCAGGGCCGCATCACCCATATCGAATCCTTCAACCTCAAGGATTCGGCCCATGGCATGACGGCGCTGGCCTCGGCCAAGGGTAGCGGCTTTGCCGGCGAAGCGGTGGACATCACCAGCCCGGCGCGCAATTACCAGTTGATCAACACCCTGCAAAAGGCCCTCAACGAAGATAACGTCATTGCACTCAAACGGGTAATCCGCTCGATCATCTGGGATTTTGAGCGCACCCGCCTCATGGCCGAAAAACGGGTGGAAGACAGCCGCAAGAAGGGCAGCGAAGAAGAGCGCGCCACCTGCCGGGCGGAGTTGGAGGAGGTCAACCAGCGCAAGTTAGGTCTTTTGGATATCCTGCTGGATATCGAATCCTTCCATAATCAGTACAACAAGCGTTATCTGGGCTCGCGGATCGGCTCCGGCTCCACCGGCCAGTCCCAGTTCCAGCACGGCATGGGGCTGGTCGCCCTCGACACCCTGCCGCCGCGAGCCATTCGCGCTGTCCTGAAGGAACACCGCGATGGCCATCGTGCCCTGATTCCGGTCACCGCCCGCATGATCCGCCACGACCACAAACGGTTGAGCGGCCGGGTGAACACCTCCTGGCGGGCACGGCTGCTTAACCGCTGGCGGGGCCAGCAGCCCAAGGGGCGCATGAGCTGGCAGGACTGGTCGCTTGATCGGTATGAAATCCATCCCGGCAGCGACGGCAACCTGGTCACCCTGGGGGGTGTGCGGAGCACTCCGCAGATCGATATCCACCCGCAGACGCCCGCCGCCGGGACCAGTAGTGCAACGCCGCTTGGCTATCTCAACACCCATCTGAGCAACACCCTCAAGGTGCTGGCTGGCTTCATCCCCGCCTTTCTCACCTTCAGTCTCACCAAGGACTGGTGGGTGCTGGCCTATTTCGGGGCCTTCATCTGGTTTGGTATCACGGGTTTGCGCAATATCATTCAGTCGATCCTCGGTGGGGGCGGCCTGAAACGCTCGCCGCTTCTGCCGTGGAATTCGCTGGTCAGTTGGAGCCGCATCGCCGACTCGCTTTTCTTCACCGGCTTTTCTGTGCCCCTGCTCGATTATCTGGTCAAAACCCTGTTGCTGCAGCAACATCTCGGCATCACCACCTCAACCTCGCCACTCCAGTTGTATTCGGTGATGGCCCTGGCCAACGGCGCCTATATCTTCACCCACAACATGCTACGCGGCTTGCCCAAAAGCGCAGCTGTCGGCAACCTCTTCCGCTCGTTGCTCTCCATTCCCCTGGCCATCGCCTTCAACGACGGCCTGGCCGCCATGCTGCACATGGCCATGGTGCCGGGCGTGGAGGCCGGCTTGCAGAAATGGGCGGCGGTCATCTCCAAACTGGCCTCGGACTGCGTCGCCGCCGTCATTGAAGGGCTGGCGGATCGGCAAAACAACATCCGCATGCGCCTGGACGATTACCGCGACAAGATCTCGCAGCTCTTTTCCGTCTTTGCCCGGCTGGATCTGCTCTTTCCCGAGGAGGATGTGCTGGATCTGCTGCAATCGCCCAAGGCCCTGATCGCGGCGATCAGTGACGAGGCGCTGGATCTGAAAAAAATGATGATCATCAATGCCCTGGATCTGATGTATCTGTGGATGTACAAGCCGCGCGCCCGCAAGGCCCTGCAACAGATGGCTCTTGGCATGTCCAACGAGGAGTGGCTCATCTTCTACCGCTCCCAGCTGGTGCTCAAGCGTGACCGCGAGATCAGTCAGGTCTTTGTTGACGGGTTGGTCGGCCGTAACTTCGCCAAGGCGCTCTCTTTTTACCTCGATCAGGCCGACACCTACCTGATGGAGATCCTGGAGATGGGCATGCGCCGTGATCGCCTCCTCAAAAAACAGGGCGCACCTGCCGTGGCCTGAGCCGGCCGGCACCGGCAATGGCAAATGCCGGTGCCAACGACTCACCCCCCCCAGGCAGACACCCTACACTTTTCCCTTTAAAAAGACTGAGCTTTCTTCTTGACAGCCCATTTCAATTCAAATATATGAGACCGTATTAATCTTAATTATCTTTTTGAGTCTTTTTATGCGATTGACCCGCGCCGCCGAATACGCCATCCGCTGCATGATTTACCTCTGCCGTCAGGGACGGGGCGTGCTCACCAGCCGCCAGGAAATCGCCGAACAGGCGGACATCCCCATCCATTTTCTCGCCAAAATCGCCCAGGATTTGGCCAAGGCCAGCCTTATCGAAATCCGCCAGGGCGCCAAGGGTGGTTTCGTACTGCGCAAATCCCCCAACGCCATCACCCTGCTCGACGTCGTCGAGACCATGATCGGTGAGATCTTTCTCAACGACTGCATTGCCCGGCCCAGCGGCTGCAAGGTCAGTTACCACTGCGCGGTGCATCGGGTGTGGCTCGATGCCCGCGACCAGTTGCGCGACACCCTGCGCCGGGTTACCTTCGATCAACTGATCACCAACACCTCCTGCCTGCCCGGTTTCCCCGAGGCGCTGCTGGAAAGCGAAGCCTTGGAAACCGAGACCCCGGCGGCGCGAGGAGATCTGCAATGAGTGTTCACACCCAGTCCCGCCCCTGGATCGGGGTGCGTATTTTCCGCTTTTACCGCGATGGTTTTCGCACCATGACCGTGGGGCGTACCCTGTGGAAAATTATTGCCATCAAGGTCTTTGTCCTTTTTGCCGTACTGAAATTGTTCTTTTTTCCCGATTTTCTCGCCACACGCTTTTCCACTGATCAACAACGGGCCGACCACGTCATCGACCAGCTGACGCCACCGGCCCCAGGCTATATCCAACCCGTTCAAGGAGAAAAACTATGATCGAAAACCTGGACCTCGGCATGGTCAACTGGGCCCGCGCCCAGTTTGCCCTCACCGCGATGTACCACTGGCTCTTTGTGCCGCTAACCCTGGGCATCACCTGGATCATCGCCTTCTACCACAGCATCTATGTGAAAACCGGCAATGAGGAGTGGAAGCGGCTCACCAAATTCTGGATGAAACTCTTTGGCATCAACTTCGCCATTGGTGTCGCCACCGGCATCATTATGGAGTTCGAGTTCGGCACCAACTGGTCGAATTACTCCTGGATGGTGGGCGATATTTTTGGCGCGCCGCTAGCCATTGAAGGCATCTTCGCCTTCTTCATCGAAGCCACCTTCTTTGCGGTGATGTTTTTCGGCTGGAACCGAGTCTCCAAGGGATTTCATCTCTTCTCCACCTGGATGGTGGCGGTGGGCTCAAACCTCTCCGCAGTATGGATTCTGGTGGCCAACGCCTGGATGCAGCATCCGGTCGGCCAGGCCTTCAATCCCGATACCGCCCGCTTCGAGATGCAAAACTTTGCCGAGGTGGCCTTCTCGCCCTATGCCATCAACAAGTTCACCCATGCCACCAGCAGCTCAATGCTGATGGCCTCCCTGTTCATCATCTCCATCTCCTCCTGGTATTTGTTGCGCGGGCGCCACATCATGATGGCAAAACGCTCGATCGTGGTGGCGGCGGTCTTTGGCCTGGTGGCCTCGATCTTCACCATCTTCAACGGCGATGAATCCGCCTATGAGATCGCCCAGGTACAGCCAATGAAGCTGGCGGCCTTCGAAGGCCTCTACGAGGGCCAGACCAATGCCGGCCTGGTCGCTTTGGGCTTCATCAACGCCGACAAGAAGGTCTATGATACCCAGGAACCCTTCATCGGGCCCAACCTGCATATCCCGGGCATTCTCTCGCTGATGGCCAACCGCTCCTTTGGCTCCTTTGTGCCCGGCATGAAGGATCTGGTCTACGGTAATGCCGAGCATAACGTCATGGGCGCGGCCCAGAAGATGGAGCGTGGCAAGAAAGCAGTGGCCAGCCTTGATGCCTACAAGCAGGCCAAGAAGGCAGGCGACAAGGAGGCCACGGCCACCCACCTGGCCGCCTTTAACGACAACAAGGCCTTCCTGGGTTACGGCTATCTCAACAAACCTGAAGAGGCGGTGCCACCTGTGGCCCTCTCCTTCAACGCCTTTCATATCATGGTCATTCTCGGCAGCCTGTTTCCGGTCATCTTCCTGGCCTATCTCTACTTCAGCAATAAGGGGACGCTGGTGGAGAAAAAATGGCTACTCGGTTTTGGCACCATTACCTATCTGCTGGGGATGATCGCCTCGCAGGCGGGCTGGGTGGTGGCGGAGGTTGGTCGTCAGCCCTGGGCCATCCAGGATCTGCTGCCGGTGTCCATTGCCCGGACTAACCTGAGCAGCGGCACGGTGCAGACCACCTTTTTCATGTTCCTGATCATCTTCACTCTGCTGCTCATCGCCGAGATCAGTATCATGATCAAACAAGTCAATATCGGACCGGAGGAAAACTGAGATGATTGAAAAACTCGATTACGCAACCCTACAGCACCTGTGGTGGCTGCTCTGCTCTGTGGTGGGCTCGCTCTTTCTCTTTCTCACCTTTGTCCAGGGCGGCCAGAGCCTGCTGTGGCAGGTGGCTAAAACGCCAACCGAAAAGGATCTGGTGATCAATTCGCTGGGCCGCAAGTGGGAGATGACCTTCACCACCCTGGTCCTCTTTGGCGGCGCCCTCTTTGCCTCCTTTCCCAAATTCTACTCCACCTCCTTCGGTGGCGCTTACTGGGTATGGATCGCCATCCTCTTCACCTTCATTGTCCAGGCAGTGAGCTACGAGTTCCGCCGCAAACCGTGGAACATCTATGGTAGCCTGGTCTATGAGGGTTTCCTGTTCATCAACGGCGTGGTCGGCATCCTGCTCATCGGCGCAGCTGTCGGTACCTTTTATACCGGCTCCAATTTCCAGCTCGACGGCAACAACTTCGTCACCTGGACCCATCCCCTGCGTGGCCTGGAGGCAGCGCTGAGCCCATCGCTCTCCTCCATCTTCAATATCGCCATGGGGGTGTTCCTGGTGTTCAACGCCCGTACCCTGGGCGCGATGTATCTCTTGAACAACATCGAGATGGGTGAAGTACCGGAGATGGAGCCGCGTCTGCGTCAGGCCTGCTGGCAAAACCTGATCCTGTCGCTGCCCTTTTGCCTGCTGATTGTTGGCTCACTGCTGTTCATGCGTGGTTTTGGCATTGTCGATGAACAGGGCACCATTGCCATTGTCTCCTTCAAATACCTGCAAAACCTGATCGCCAATCCCTGGCTACTGGTGCTGCTGCTGGCCGGCCTGGGCCTGCTCATCTGGGGCGTCTGGAAGACCGCCAAAAGCAGCGCCACCGATGGTATCTGGTACGGCGGCCTGGGCACGGTGTTCATCGGCCTGACGGTGTTGCTGCTGCCGGCCTACAATAACACCGCTTTCTATCCGTCCAAATCGCATCTGCAATCGAGCCTGACCATCTACAACGCCTCGTCCAGCCCCTACACCCTCAAGGTGATGACCTATGTTGCTCTGGGCATCCCCTTTGTGCTGGCCTATGTCGCCTATGTATGGTGGGCAATGAACCGCACCAAGATCAAGATCGAGGATACCGGCGACCGCGCCGCCTACTGATCGCTGCAACCAGAAACCACGGCACCGTGGAAGATTGCCTTCCCGGTGCCGATAACCAGCCACGAGGTATGACCATGACCATTTTTCTCTCCATCGCCTGGGTTGCCGTATTGGTGGGCTCTTTTTTCGCCGCAGTCGCCCTGTTGAAAAAATTGCAACTCTATTGATCACCCCTTCGAGGGCCACGGTGAAGGACTGAACCGGGGCCGAAGCCAGCGGGAGGCCGGGATTATTCCCGGTCTCCCTTTTTTTTTGCGGCACAAAACTGTGGCATCTTTTTTTCAAGTATGCCATTTATGACAAGCGCTCCGGCCGGCCCAGTCCCGCCGGGGTACCTGGCCACTCCATCGTTTATAATCGTTGTCGATTGTCTCACCCTAGGAGGAAAAAGCATGCCCCAAAAGACGCTTTCGTTGTGTTCGCTGCTGGCCGTCGCTGGCCTGGCCTTGAGCCTGTGCGCACAGCCGACCCTGGCCGCCGAGGCCAAATCCATCAAGATCGCCACCCAGTCGCCGCTCTCCGGTGATCAGTCCGTGGTCGGTGTGGACATTAAACGTGGTGCCGAACTGGCCCTGGAGCAACTGGGCAAGCCCTTGGCCGACCTGGGCATCAAGGTGGAGCTGGCACCTTTTGACGACCAGGCCAACCCCGACACCGGTGTGGCCAATGCCAAACGCATCGTCTCCGACCCGGCCATCCTGACTGTTATCGGCCATTACAACTCCGGCGTGCAGATCCCTTCCTCCGAGGTTTACCATACCTCGGGCCTGGCCAACGTCTCTCCGGCCAACACCAACCCCAAGGTCACCACCCGTGGCTACGCCGAGGTCAACCGCATCGTCGGCCGTGATGATGTACAGGGCGTGGTTGGCGCCGACTTTGCCTCCACCCACGGCGTCAAGACGGTGTTCGTCGTCCACGACAAGACCGCCTACGGCCAGGGCATTGCCGAATTTTTCAAGAAACGCGCCCTGGAGAAAGGGCTGAAGGTGCTGGGTTTTGAAGGCACGGAAGAAAAGGCCAACTTCGATGCCCTGCTCTCCCCGGTCATTGCCGGCAATCCCGATCTGGTCTACTTCGGTGGTATGACCTTCCAGGCTGCGGTACTGTTCAAGCAGGCCCGCGAGCGTGGCTATCAGGGCATGTTCATGAGCGATGATGGCTTCGACTCCTCCGATGCCACCAAGATCGCCGGCCAGGCCCTGATCGACGGCACTGGCACCTATTACTCCACCGTCTCCGGGCCTGCCTCCATCTATCCGGGCACCGCCAAATTCATCCAGGATTTCAAGGCCAAGTTCAACGCCGATCCGCAACCCTTCGCCGCCCAGGGCTTCGACTGCATGGCCATTAGCCTCAAGGCCATTGAAACTGCTGCCAAAGCCAAGAACAACGCAGTGCCCACCCGCGCCGAGGTGGCCCAGGCCATCCGCGCCCTGAAGGACTTCCCCGGCATCACCGGCACCTTCACCTTCAACGAGATTGGCGACCCCACCGTGGCCCAGTACTTCGTCATCAAGGTCAACTCGGCTGATCCTGCCAAATGGAGCAGCAATTCCGTGGTGGAGACCCTCAACATCGCCCCGCCGAAATAAGACGCTCTCGGTTTTCGCTCACCGGCCCCTTTTCAGGGGCCGGTTGTTTTTTTACTGCAGGAAGTGTGCATGCGATCTTTTCCTTTTGCCCCGACTCTTCGGGAACTGCTGCGCCCGTTAAACCAGCTGATGCTCTTTTCCTTGGGCAGCGCAGTGGTGATGTCAGCCATCGTGCTGGTGCTGGCCCTGGTACTCGACCACACCGCTGTCGGTGTCCATCTCCATGAGCGCTACCATGTTTCGCTCTACACCTACACCCTGGTCAACCTGCCGCAGGTGGTCATCGACGGCCTCACCATCGGCTTTGTCTATGCGGCCATTGCCCTGGGCTACACCATGGTCTACGGGGTTTTGGAGTTCATTAACTTCGCCCACAGCGAGATTTTTGCCGTCGGCGCCTTTGTCGGTGTCGAGGTGTTGATTGCCCTCGATGGCAGCGGCATGTTGCGCGGCGCCTCGCTGGGCATGGCCTATGCCTACCTCATTCTCGCCATTTTGCTCGGCATGCTGGCCGCCGGCGGACTGGCGATGACCGTGGAACGGATCGCCTACCGGCCACTGCGCGGCGCCCCCCGCCTGGTGCCGCTCATTTCCGCCATCGGCGTCTCCTTTCTGCTCCAGGATCTGATCCGCCTGGTTGAAGGCCTGACCACCGGCCAGTTCAACCGCATCATGCCCACCTTTGGCAACTTTGATCGCCGCCTCAACTTTGGCCGCATTGCCCTGGGCGACACCAACCTTGCCCTGGGCATCTCGGTCAAGTCGATCATTGTCATCACCGCAGCGGTGCTGATGCTGGTAGGCCTCAACTACCTGGTCAATGCAACCCGCGTTGGCAAGGCCATCCGCGCCGTGGCCCAGGATCGTGCCACCGCCAGCCTCATGGGCATCAACGTCAACCGCATCATCTCGCTGACCTTCCTCATCGGCGGCCTGCTCGGCGGAGCGGCCGGTGTGCTCTACGCCCTCAAGTTCACCCGCATCGATGCCTTTGTCGGCTTCTTTCCCGGCCTCAAAGCCTTCACCGCCGCCGTGCTCGGCGGTATCGGTAACCTTACCGGCGCCCTGCTGGGTGGCATCGTGCTCGGTATGCTGGAGACCTTTGCCGGCTCCTACCTGGGCGTTTTCACCATGGGCGCGGCCGGCTCGGAATATAAAGATATCTTTGCCTTCTCCATCCTGATCATCGTGCTCATCTTCCGCCCCCAGGGCCTGATGGGTTCGAGTGTCGGGCAGAAGGCCTAAGGAGGCGACCATGGCGAATACCTACGCGCAGCGGTTGCTAACCCTGCTCAACCGGGGCATCCTGCCCTACCTGCTGATTCTGACGCACATTGGCCTGGGCACAGCGTTGGTGTACACTACCCCTCGCTCCAGCCTCGCCTTTTTGATGCTGCTCAGCTCGCTCTTTACGCTCTATATCCTCAAGGCCGATAACCGCTTCAAGCTGGTGGCGGGGACGGTGCTGGCGCTGTTGATCTTTCCGATCCTGGGGGTGCGCAACATCTTCTACCTGGAGATCATCTTCCAGATCAGCGTCTTTGCGGCCCTGGCCCTGGGCCTCAACATCGTGGTCGGTTTTGCCGGCCTGCTCGACCTGGGCTATGTGGCCTTCTATGCGGTGGGTGCCTATCTCTGGGCTTTTTTTGGCTCACAACAGTTTTTCGTCCTTCCCTTTGCTCCCGGCACCCAGCCTTCAAATCTGCCCTTTCTGTTGCCCGGCGACGCCTTCTACCTCTTTCTCTTCATCTCCATCATCGTCGCTGCTGTCGCCGGCATCATCCTCGGCTTGCCGGTCTTGCGTTTGCGCGGCGACTACCTGGCCATCGTCACCCTAGGGTTTGGCGAGGTGATCCGGGTGCTGGCCAACAACCTCGACAAACCGCTCAACATCACCAACGGCCCCCAGGGCATCACCCCCATTCAGCGGCCAACCATGCCCGACTGGGTGGTGGAGGGGTTCAACAACCTCTTTGGCCCTCTCATCGGCCACCGGGTGAGTGCGGCGGATATGTACAATGTCTATTTCTATTTACTGGCGCTGCTGGTGATCATGGTGATCATCCTGGTGACCCGCCGGTTGGACGATTCCAAGATCGGCCGCGCCTGGACTGCGGTGCGCGAGGATGAGACCGCGGCCATCGCCATGGGCGTGCCGCTGGTACGGATGAAGCTGGCCGCCTTTGCCGTCGGCGCCTCCTTCGCCGGGGTGATGGGCGTGTTGCTGGCGGCAAGCCGCACCTTCATCAGCCCGGAATCCTTTTCCTTCATGCAGTCGATCGGCGTGCTCTCCATGGTCATCCTAGGCGGTTCAGGCTCCATTCCCGGCGTCATCCTCGGCGCTGCGGTGGTCACCATTCTTAACTTGCAGGTGTTGCAGGGTTTTTCGCTGTACTTAAGTGAGCTGCGCCAGAGCGATGCCATCATCCCCATCATCAACTTTGCCTGGAAGGACCTCTCCACCCAGCTGGATCCGGCTAAGTACCAGCGCCTGCTCTTTGGTCTGATCCTTATTCTGATGATGATCTTCCGACCGGCCGGCCTAATCCCGGCCAAACGGCGCAAACGCCAACTGGTGGGCGATGCAGCGGAAGGAGAGCAGCGATGATTCTTTTAGAGACCGTCGATATTGTTAAATCCTTTGGCGGGTTGACTGCCATCAACCGCGTCAACTTCCAATTGGAGGCCGGGCGGATCATCAGCATCATCGGTCCCAACGGCGCCGGCAAGACCACCTTTTTCAACACCCTCACCGGCATCTACAAACCCGACCAGGGGCAGATCACCTTCAACGGCCGATCCATCGTCGGCCTGCGGCCCGATCAGATCGCCGCCCGCGGCATGGCGCGTACCTTCCAGAACATCCGCCTCTTTGGCGAGATGACGGTGATCGAGAACATCCTGGTGGGCATGCACGCCCATCTCAAGCAATCGCCCCTGGAGGTACTGCTGCGACTGCCCGGTTTCCGCCGCGAGGAACGACTCTGCGAGCAGAAAGCCGTCGAGCTGATGCATTACGTCGGCCTGGGGGATGTGGGCAACGAACTGGCCAAGAACCTGCCCTACGGGGCGCAACGGCGGCTGGAAATCGCCCGGGCCCTGGCCGCGGAACCGTTGCTGCTACTGCTCGACGAGCCGGCCGCCGGTATGAACCCCCAGGAAACCGAGGAGGTGACCCAGCTCTTCCGCTCCATCCGCGACGACAAGGGCATCACCATCCTGTTAATTGAACACGACATGCGGGTGGTGATGAACATCTCCGAGCAGATCATGGTCATGGATTATGGCGAGAAAATCGCCGAGGGCAGTCCGGCCCAGATCCGCAACAACGCCCGCGTCATCGAGGCCTATCTCGGTCGCGGTGCCGTGGCCGGCCAGCATGAGGAGGCCTTGGGATGAGTTTACTCAGCGTCAGCGGCGTCCACAGTTTCTACGGCCATATCCACGCCCTCAAGGGCATCTCGCTTGCTGTCGAGGAGGGCGAGATCGTCACCCTGATTGGCTCCAACGGTGCCGGCAAGAGCACCACTTTGCGCACCATCTCCGGCATGATGCATCCACGCCAGGGACAGATCTCCTTTGATGGCAAGGACATCACCCGCATGGAGGCGCATGACATCGCGTTGGCCGGGCTTGGCCATGTGCCGGAGGGGCGCGGCATCTTCCCCAACCTCACCGTCAAGGAAAACTTGGAGATGGGCGCCTTCACCGTGCGCGACGCCGCTTTGGTGGCCGAGCGTATGGACTATGGCTTTGAGCTCTTCCCCCGGCTCAAGGAGCGCATCAACCAGCACGGCGGCACCCTCTCCGGTGGCGAGCAGCAGATGTTGGCCATTGCGCGCGGCCTGATGATGAATCCACACCTGCTCATGCTCGATGAACCCTCCATGGGCCTGGCGCCGGTGCTGGTGGAGCTGATCTTTGATATCATCAAGATCCTCAACGACAAGGGCACCACCATCCTTCTGGTCGAGCAGAACGCGTTGATGGCTCTCTCCATCGCCCATCGCGGCTATGTACTGCAAAACGGCGAGATCGTGCTCAGCGACACCGCCGCCAACCTGCGCAGTGACGCTTCAGTGCAAAAGGCCTATCTCGGCATGAGCTGACAACCCTCGACGCTGCCGCTGTTGTTGCCCACGAGAAACGGGAGCCGCTGTGCTTTTTCGGTGGCTCCCGGCTTGAACTGGCTTTATAGTGAGCCGGCATTGGCAGAGTGAGTATCGCAGCTCTGCCCCGCACCAACCCCACCTTGCGCCCGACCACCCACCGCCGATGCTCGACGGTATGTTCCGGAGGAACCCATGCAGCGGATCATTCTCGCGCTTTTAATTGTCCTCAGTCCCATCGCCACCCTGGCCAAGAGTGCCGATCAGGCCTCTGGCCCGGATCTCGCCCGTATCAAGGAGCTGGATCTGACCACGGCCCAGACTCTGGCCCTGGCCGGTAACCCCTCCATGGCCGCAGCCCAGGCCCGCGTTGAGCAGGCTCGCGCCCGGGTGCGTCAGGCGGTGGCCAGTTGGTGGCCCAGCTTGGATCTTGGCGCCTCGGGTAACCGGCAGCGGCTGTCGGACACCACCTATCAGTACAACAAACTGTTGGCGAACCGGCTTATGCCCGGCAGTACGGTCGAGCAGACAGATGACTATTACGCCGCCGGCCTGCAAGCCACCTGGGTATTGTTCGACGGCTTTTACCGTAGCTTCAAGGAACAGCAGGCCAACTACGACGAGCAATCGCAGGCAGCGGCGCTGCTCGACAGCCGGCGACTGCTGGCCAATTCAGTGGCCGAGGCCTTTCTCAATGCGCAACTGTCCCACACCAAAATCGACATTGCCCGTGCCGACGAGAGCTTCTACCGTCGCCAGTTGGAAGATGCACAGAACCGCTTCAATGTCGGCGCCGGCCCCTGGGGCGATGTCCTCAACATCAAGGTGCAGGTCAACTCAGCCAAAACCTCACTGATTGGCGCGGAACGCGAATACGAGGCCGCCGGTTACGGTCTGGCCGCCCTGATGGGCATATCCGACGCCACCCTACCTCCGCATATCAAGCTGGAATCCTTAGATAAGGAGCAGGGTAGCCCTGCTAAGGAAAAAATCGATACCCTGGTGGCCGAGGCGCTGAGGGCGCGGCCGGATATTCGTCAATTGGAGATGGCCATCAAGCAGGCCGAGGCCGCCCAGGGCATGGCCAAGGCACCGCTGTTTCCCAAGGTGCAGGTAGCCGGAGCGCTGGAAGGCAGTAAGCAGGGCGATGCAGGACTCACCGAGGAAAATTTTGGCAACACCGTGGGCGTCAATATGAGCTGGAATCTTTACGCGGGTGGGGCGGATCAGGCACGGATGTTGGAGAGCGAACAGGCAAGGCGGGAGGCGGTGTATACCCTGGCGGAGCTGCGCAACGCGGTTGCCGCAGAGGTGCGCCAGGATGTGGCCCTGCTGACAGCGGCCGAAGATCAACTGCGTTTGCAGCGGGAGACGGTGAAATTGGTCGAGGAGAACCGCGATCTGGCAAAAAACGAGTATGAGGCCGGTGAATCCTCCCTGGTGCGGCTCAACGAGGCCCAGCGCGATCTCATCACCACCTACAGCCGCCTGGCCCAGGCCCAGGCCGGCTACCAGCTGGCCAAGCAACGATTGCTCGCCGCCACCGGCCGCAACCTCAAGGTTTTAAACCTGCCACCCGTGCAGCCGTGAACAAGGCCATCGGCAAAACCACCTTGCTGGTGCCGCCCTCGGCTATTGATGTCAATGGCCATGTCAATAACGTGCAGTATGTGCAGTGGATGCAAGAGGCGGCCATGGCCCATTCCGCTGCCCTGGGCTGGCCCTCAGAGCGCTACCTAGCCCTGGGCCGCACCTGGATCATTCGCTCGCACACCATCGAATACTTCCACTCCGCCTACGCCGGCGACACCATCGAGGTACTCACCTGGGTAGCGGATTTCCATAAAATCCGTTCGCTGCGCAAATACAAATTCATCCGTCCCGCCGACAACACCGTGCTCGCCACTGCCGCCACGGTGTTCATCTTCTGTGATCTGGCCACTGGCCGGCCCATCTCCATCCCCGCCGAGGTGCAGCAGGCCTACAGGCTCATCGCCCCTGCCGACGAACCCTGAACGGTTCCCAGCCTCTGGCTAATCCGCCATCAACTGCGCAAACTTGGCATCGGAAATATCCGGGGCCATGTAGTTACGAAAGCGAACTGTACCGTGCTTGTCGGCAATGATGATGGTCGGCACCCCAAGGAGCTGATACTGCTCACTCACCTTACCCGAGCCGTCAAAATAGGCCGGGTAGCGCATATTGGTGGCCCGCGCAAAGGCCTGAGCCCGATCCACGGAATCGTTATACCCCACGTTCACCGCAATAAATTCCATACCCCGACTGCGGAATTTTTCCGCCAGCTGGTTGATTTTCGGTACCTCGGTCTTGCAGCTGGGGCACCAGGAGGCCCAGAAGATCAGCATCACCGGTTTATTGCCGATCGTCTGATACAGGTCGATGGGTTGGCCGTCAAGGGAGGTTCCCTTGAAAGGGATCAGTGCTTGCCCTTGCTGCACCGCCAGCAATGAACCAGGGAAAAACAACAAGAGCGGTAGCAACAGGAGCAGGAATCGACGTTTCATGGATTGTATCTGACCTTGTAAAATGGGGAACAAGAGATCGCAAAAAGCGCTGACAAGACGACGAAGCTATACGGATGGAAGCGGGACCACCTGTTTACAGCAGCAGACCGCCCGCCTTGATGAAAAAATACTCGGCAAGTCCCAGCATGAGCAGGCCCATGCCCTTCTTAATCTTCACCATCCACTCGCCGGAGCGGGGAATGGAGGCGAGAAAACTGGAGAAGGTGCCAACACCCAGCAGCAGGGCACCCATTCCTAACGAGAAGGCAAAGAGCAGCAGCGCACCGCCCACCAGGCTGCGCGTCGAGGCGGTATAGGCCAGCAGAGTGCCGAGGATTGGCGTCGTGCAGGGGCCGGCCACCAGGGCCGAGGTAACACCGGCCACAAAGATGCCCCCCAGTCCCAATCGTTGCGTCCCCAGCCTGCTAGCAAAGCTGGGCAACTCGATGACATCGAGCATGCCCAGTGCAAAAAGCAAAATGATGTTGCCCACGGCAAAAAAAGTCCAGGGGCTGCTGTTAATGGCACCGAAAAAACGCCCGGTGGCGGCGGCAAACAGACCCAGAGCTGCGTAGGTCAGGGCCATGCCCACCACATAGGTCAGCGACAGACGAAAACCGCGCCAACGGGAACCGCCGACATTGGCATGACCGATCACGCCGGCGGTGATCGGAATCATGGGATACACACAGGGGGTGAGGCTGGCAAGCACGCCGCCAAGAAAGGCAATGACCACTGAGGCAAGCAACGAGGATTGCAGGGTGCTGTCGAACTGACTGAGTAAAAAATCCATGGACCACTCCTAGGGCAGTTGAGATCTTTTCTCAAGGATAACCAGTCGCCCCCAGATGTAAAGCAGAAAGAGTGGCGGCCAGCCCAGGCGCTGCCGCCACTGACCGGCACCGTGCATTATTGGCCCTCGGCCTGACCGATCAGGGCTGCCCCCACGGCATTGCCCACCTCGCAGCAAGGCGGGAAGCTCACCGTGGTGCCCAGCCGTTTGGCAACACCGGGGAGAAAACAGCGCGCCGCTGCGCCGATGCCGACCAGAGGCAACTTGAGGTTGAAGGCCAGGGAAAAAAACTCGTTGTCGCGGCGATTGAGAAAGGGGGTGGCCTGATCGCCGACCCAGACTGTGCGGCCCAGATATGTGAGAATGATGGTTTCAATGGCGGTTTCCGTCTCGGCCACCACCTGCTGACAGAAGACCTCCACCGTGCAGCCCAGTTCCCTGGCCAACACCTCGGCACCGCCACGGCTGGCCGCCGCGTTGCCGAAATCGAGCTGCCCCAGGACATGCAGGGCATCGGTGGGGGTGAAGCCCACCAGCACCAACTGCTGCAAGAACATCAACCGCTCCAACCGCTTTTCCAAGACAATGCCACCGATGCCGGTGTGGGCCTCGATGCGGCTAGGCACGCATGGGCCATGATCGCGCAGGCAGCGGAGGATGGGATCGGCTTCAATGATTTCTACCGTCAGCCCGGCCACCGGTACGGCCATACGCTCATCCATGCCGCTGCGCAGCCAGGTTTGCGGATCAGGCAGTCCGGGCGTCATCGCCAGGGGTTGGACGCGGTAGGCCTTGAGTTGCATCCGCCCATCCGGTAAGCAGACCAGATGGCTATCGCCACCAGCGCCGGCGGTGTACATATCTACCGCCTCTACATGGGTACGCCACTGGCCGATGACGCAGCCCTCTTTATTGAGCTGCGGCTGGCCATCGCGGATGAGACA
The DNA here is from genome assembly GCA_964639845.1 of uncultured Desulfobulbus sp. Lineage (GTDB taxonomy): Bacteria > Desulfobacterota > Desulfobulbia > Desulfobulbales > Desulfobulbaceae > Desulfobulbus. The sequence goes on from CAZXHS010000011.1 coordinate 81,761, forward strand.
GACATCGGTGGTGGTGCCGCCAACATCGACCACCAGAGCCGTGCCCGTATGGCCGGAGGCGCCAAAGCGGGCGGTGGCAGCCGGGCCGCTGGCCATGGTCACTGCGGCCTGTTCGGCGATGCCTTCCAGTGCCTCGCCCTGACCGTTGCCGCAGATGATGGTCACGGGACATTGCAACCCAACCCCAAGCATGGAGCGCTGGATCGAGGCGAGAAAGTCGACCATCAACGGCATCAGCTTGGCATGGAGACTGGCGGTGGCGGCCCGCTCCTGCATGCCGGGATGGCCGGAAACCAAGTGCGAGCAGAACACCGGTTTATCGGGATCGATCATAGCGATAGCTTCCCGGGCCACCAGCTCATGGGTGGGATTTTTAATCGACATCGCCCCACAGACGGCGTAACTATCCACCTCATTAGCCAAGCCCGGAAGGGTATCGATCAAGGTCTCCAGATCGAGCGGCTGCTCCTCTTCGCCGGTGATGCTATGTCCGCCCTTGAGAAAGATGTTGGCCACCACCGGCAGTTTGAAATGCCGCACATAGCCGAGGACAAACAGCCCCACCCGAGCGCCACGGCCCTCGATCACCGCATTGGTGGCCAACGTGGTCGATACGGACATCCGCACCACCTGGTCCGGTTGCACCGATTGCCGTAATAATCCTGCCAGGGCCTTGCCCACACCGAGGCTGAGGTCGTGATGGGTGGTGCGCTCCTTGTGGGCGGCCACCACCGCACCGGATGCACTCTCGAGAAGAACGGCGTCGGTGTAGGTACCGCCGGTGTCAATTCCTATGCAATATGTCGTCATACCAATCAGTTATCAAGAACTCACAGTTACTCTGCCCGGCTCAAAACAGCTCCCCGCAAAAGGTCGATGGATACCACCGACGGATGGGAAAAGCAAGCCATCATCAGATAAAACGGCTCAACGGGGTCAACAGCCAGGCAAGCAGACGCTCCAGCCATCCCCTGGCCTGGTGGGCGGCGAGATCAAACCGCTGCGACTTGGCCAACTCCTCGTTGAACAGAGTATCGACCTGCCTGCCAAACTCTTCACTGTCGATGATAACATTGATCTCGTAGTTACGATGAAAACTGCGAAAATCGAGATTCGCCGAACCCAGGGTCACCCAGCGCCCATCAACCAGCATCACCTTGGCATGGAGGATGGTCCCCTGGCGTTGATAGATCTCGACCCCGGCCTCCAGCAGTGGTTTGAGATAGGCCCTGCTCATCATCTGCACCAGCGGCACATCGCTGATCGAGGGCAAGATGATTTCCACCTGCACACCACGCCGCACCGCCCGCAGCAGCGAGCGTACCACCCGCGGCCCGGGGACGAAATAGGGGGTGATGATGCGGATGCGATGCTCGGCACCGGACATGGCCACTCGAAAGGCGTTACGGATTACCGGCCGGTTCTGATGGGGCCGGCCGTCGATGATGATGACATCGGCCGTACCCTGGACTACCGGATCAGCGGTCACAGTGACCGCATCCACTGCCAACGGGTGACCGGCTTCCTCCTCCCAGGTCTGGAGAAAGAGCCGTTGGAGTTCACGGGCAGTCGGCCCGTCAAGCCGGATACCGACATCGCGCCAGCGGGTGAGGCTTTCGCCAAACCCCGAGTATTCGTCGCCGACATTCAAGCCACCAAGAAAAACCGTCTGGCCGTCAATGATCACCTGCTTGCGATGATCGCGGATATCGAGCCAATGTGGCTTGGAAAAGGCGGGCGGGTTGAAGGGCAGACAGTGGATGCCGGCCCGTTTCAGATGTTGAAAATAGCTGTCCGGGGCATCGAAACAACCAAAGGCATCATAAATAAGCAGCACCTGGACGCCCCGGCCGGCGGCTGCCAGCAGGGCCTGGGCAAACAAGGCACCGGTGGCATCGTTTCTGATGATGTAAAACTCGATGTGAATACTGCGTTGCGCGGCGCCAATGGCGGCAAAAAGCTCTGGAAAGAAATCGCCGCCGTGGGGCAGGAGCAAAACGCGGTTACCAGGACTGTGGATGACTTCAGCAACGAGATCGACCCGGGCCAAAAGCCGGGAAAGGCGAAAACGGGGGTTTGCGTGGCGCTGGAGCAGTTTCATGGGCAGTTATACATCGAGGCAAAAGGCATCTTTGCACCATACGCCGGTTGCCCGAGCACTGCAATCAAACATTTTCCTGGACAGAATCGCCAAAAGGCTGCATGTTCGTGGCATCATATTGGTCGGCGTTGCGAGAAAGAGCAACGCCAAGCCGCCGAACATCTTCTTTCGCCACCCCAAAACCGAACCGCGACATGTCGACTTCATGGCTGGTTGAGATCACCTATCAACAAGCCCCATGCCCACAACTTTCACGGAGGCATTATGGACCTGACACCGGTAAAAAACGAATTGATGCATCGATTTGAGCTCAATATCGATGGTAAAATCGCCTTTTTGGAATATCAACCGCAAAGTCCTGAGGTACTGGCGTTCACCCACACCTTCGTCCCCACCGAATTACGCGGGCGTAATCTGGCAGCCATCCTCACCAAATACGCCCTGGAAGATGCTCGGCAGCAGGGAAAAAAGGTGGCACCGTTGTGTTCCTATGTTGATGTGTTTATGCAGCGAAATAAGGAATTCACACTCTTAAGAGCGCCAAGCAGGGCCCTGTGATCGCCAGTAAGCTGCTTGCGTTTTTGGGGTGACGGGATAGAGTGCCCTACTTTTTGAGCGTGGGAACAGGCAACCTATCTCGCTTCTCCTTTTTCTTCTCTTCTGGCAACTATCCCAGCAGAATAAAAACTTGGGATACGGCGCCCCTTGTCCGCCCATTACCAGCGCGTTCAAACAAATTCTGGCCATCCCTTTTCAGCCTTTTATAAACTCATGCTTGTTTCTTTTCCTAAAAGAGTAGCTTCACATTTCCAGATGTTGAGTAATCTATTCCGCAATCCAAAATTCTGGATCATTGTTTGTGTAGATATCCTACTCCTGCTGCTGGCTCATTACTTGGCCTATGCCGTACGTTTTGAACTGGTCATTCCCGAATTTTACCGACAGCAGTGCATCAATCTGCTCCCACTTTTGCTGCTCGTTAAAATTCCCTGTTTTTACCTTTTTGGCCTTTACCGCGGCATGTGGCGATACACGGGCCTGCATGATGTCATCAACATTCTCAATGCGTCGCTGTTCTCTTCCTTTCTCCTGATCACACTTCTGGTATTCGGCAATAGATTCATCGGCTTTTCTCGGTCTATCTTCATCCTCGACTGCCTGTTCACCTTTTTTTTCGTGACCATGCACCGAATACTGATCCGCTATGTCTACCAGAAATTCAGCTCTTCTCACGGGTTCGTCTCCACACACTCGCACCGCGACAAAAAACGTCTTTTGCTTTTAGGTGCAGGTGACGATGCGGAAAAAGTCCTCAGGGAGCTGGAGAACAACAGCGATTTGCCCTACATTGCCGTTGGCCTGCTTGATGACGATCCACGGAAAAATGGGTTCAAGCTGCACGGTGTGCCGGTTATAGGCCTTCCCGAAGATGTCGTAGAACATGCGTTGCGCACCAAGGCACAGGAAATCCTCATTGCCATCGTCACCGCCGACAAGGCAAGGATGCGACGGATGGTCTCCCTGTGCCAGCAAACGCACCTTCCGTATAAAATACTTCCCAGTATGGGAGAGTTCATCCACGGCAATGTATCCATCGCTGCGATTCGTGAAATTTCCTACAAGGATCTCCTCGGTCGGGATGAGGTGCATCTCGAACAGGAGAAAATAGGTGCCTATCTCACTGGAAAAACTATCCTCATCACCGGGGCGGGCGGCTCGATCGGATCCGAACTCTGCCGCCAGATTCTCCGGTTTGCCCCCGGCTTAATCATCCTTTTTGATGCCAGCGAGGAAAACCTCTATAACGTGCAAATGGAACTGCGCCACGAGCATAAGGATATCGCCACCGTGGCTATCCTTGGTAAGGTTCAGGATCTCCGCTTGCTTAATAGTGTTTTCCAGCAGCACCATCCAGTTGTTGTCTTGCACACCGCAGCCTATAAACATGTGCCACTGGTTGAACGCAATCCGTGGCAGGCCGTTGATAACAACATTTTCGGCACACAACTGCTCATGGAGGCATCCATCCTTCATGGCGTGGAGCGATTCGTCCTCGTTTCCACCGACAAAGCGGTGCGGCCCACCAACGTCATGGGGGCCTCCAAACGGGTAACCGAGCTGTTGATGCAGGCCTACAGCAAGCACTGTTGGGACGGAAGTTTCAGCCCTGCATGGCTGAATGCCGAGCAGACTGGCGGCCCAGCCATACCAGAAAGATCGTCGATGCCAGCCTCCCACACGACCCGATTTATGGGTGTACGCTTCGGCAATGTCCTCGGCTCCTCCGGTTCGGTCATTCCATTGTTCAAGCGGCAGATCGAAAAGGGTGGACCAGTGACAGTCACCCACCCGGAAGTCACCCGATATTTTATGTCCGCCGAGGAGGCAGCCCAACTGATCCTCCAGGCTGGCTCGATGGGCGAGGGTGGAGAAATTTTTATCCTCAAGATGGGCGAATCGGTCAAAATTGCAGATATGGCAAGGGAACTCATCAAGCTAACCGGGCGTGAACCGGGTAGCGAGATTGAAATTCGCTATGTAGGCCTACGCGCCGGTGAAAAAATGTACGAGGAACTGATTACCGAGGGCGAAGGAATCGTTGACACCCATCATGAAAAAATCATGGTCTTAAAAGGGGACAGCCACCTCTCCTGCACAGATCTCAACCGAGACCTGAACACCCTCAGCCAAAAAGCCAGGGAATTGGACAGCCGGGGCATCAAAGAATCGCTCCAGCGGATCACCCATGAGTATACACCTGATTATACAATTCAATAATCTCCCTTTTCCCCCCACTTGATTCATGCGCTTTTTTGATCAAACGCGGGGCAATGGCCTCAAGGCGCAGTTGTTGAGGGGTGGGTTGGGAAGTATCACCATCAAAGTGGTGAGTTTACTACTCGGCTTTCTTTTGGCCGTGATTATGGCGCGATACATGGGAGCGGAAGGCTACGGAGTCTATGCATTTAGCTTTGCCCTCTTATCACTAGCGGCAATTCCGGCACAGATAGGCCTTCCGCAACTCCTTGTGCGTGAAACAGCCAAGGCTCTCCTCAACGAGGATTGGCCGCTCATAAATGGTCTTTGGTGGTGGGCCACACGCTTTGTTGTTTTGTTTTCTCTATTTTTGCTCTTGGTGGGCTGTGTAATACTTTGGCAGGCTCAAGACTTGGTCGAGCCACATCGCCATGCGGCCTTGCTTGCTGGCCTATTGTTGATACCTTTAATCGCCCTGAACAATCTGCGTGATGCAGCGTTGCGAGGATTGCAGCATGTGGTCCTTGGGCAGTTATCAGAACGAATTATACGTCCAGGATTCTTTATCATCCTGGTGCTGTTTGCCGCCTGGCTTATGCGACCGGATACATTGACCCCACAAAACGCTATGCTGCTGCATACTGTTGCGGCTACATTCTCCTTTATCATTGGTGGAAGGCTCTTGTGGAAAGCGAAGCCAAGGGGAATGCAAATTGTTCAGCAAAGAAAAACAGCGCCATCGGCGTGGCGACATGCGGCACTCCCGCTCGCACTGGTCAGCGGTCTGCAACTTTTTAATAGCTACGCAGATATTCTCGTGCTGGGTGTATTTCGCAATGACACAGAGGTCGGCATTTACCGTGTGGTTGTCCAGATGGGTGGCCTGGTGGTATTTGGTCTCAGTGCCGTCAATCTTGTGTTGCACCCTCATTTCGCTCGCCTGTATGCCCAAAATGATAACGCCAAATTGCAGCGACTTGTTACTGTCAGCGCCAGAATTATTCTGGCATGTGCTTTACCACCTGTTCTCTTGTTTCTCTTCTTCGGTGCTCCACTGTTGAGTTGTATTTTTGGGGCGGAATATGAAGGTGGAGCAGCCCCCCTCTCCATTTTAGCTATCGGTCAATTATTCAACGCAGGATGCGGATCAGTTGGGGCATTGCTCAACATGACGGGCCATGAAAAGGACACCATGTGGGGAATGACAATAGCTGCACTTGCAGGTGTAGTTCTCAATTTACTCTTGATTCCACACTTTGGAATGACCGGGGCAGCTACGGCCACTGCCGTCTCCCTAGGTATTTGGAATCTTGTTCTGAGTAACTTTGTCTGGAAACGATTAAAAATAAAAAGCTCAGTTATTTCAAAAAATTGTCATTGGACCCATGCTCATAGAACGCAGAACGATAATCATCCTCCTAATCTTTAATCTATCATGAAATTATTACTCATCGGCATGGACGGGGCACAGGCTGCCACTTTCAAGAGGGGATGGACACCGTTTCTTGCTTCTCTGATTGATCAGGGAACATCTCTTGTCTTGAAAGAAGACCTGATCAGTCGTGGTTGGTCGGAAATCGTGACCGGAGAACCAGGCATTGTGACAGGAGCCTTATATGAACATCCGTTACTGAAAGGCACCCATGGCTGGACAGAGAAATTTAAGATAGATGATATTCCAGGAATTGGAGACCAAATCAAACCGCTGTGGCAGGTATTAAACGAGCGTGGCTACCGCGTTGGCTTCATGAACGTACCCACGACCTATCCGGCACCGAAAGTAAATGGTTTTTTTGTTTCCGGTGGTGGTGGTGGTGGTCCCGTCAGTCAAACTCCGGTTAGTGAGCAATGTTATCCACCTGAGATTTTGCAGACTCTTGCCAAGATTGACTACATTGTCGATGAACGCCTGAGAAGCTTGTTGAGTGAAAAAAAACTCTACCAGCCGTCTCCTTTCTTTTCTCGTCTTGAGGAAAAGAATGAAAAAAGAACCGATGCTTTTATTGAGTTGGCGATAAATTATGATATAGATTTCGGTTTTGTTGTTTATAGATCCGCAGCGGTTACTGCGGAAACATTACTGTTGCCCGAATGGGAACGGCATCTGCGGGGCGACAACCGTGTCAATGTAGATTTTTTGAATGCAGCAGAACACTTTTACAGACATTTCGATGAGCAAATCGTACGACTTATTGCGGCGTTCCCTGATGCCGAAGTGATGCTTGTTTCGGATCATGCCATGGCGATCAGGAGGTGGTCAGTGAATGCGAATGCATTTCTCGCTGACCTGGGATTCCAGAAATGCTCATTAGGTCATCGAAACGTGTATGACTTCACTAAGCAAATCAGGCACTGGATACCGTACTCCTTACGGCAAAAAATTAAAAAAAATTCCAAGATTAAAACTGCTTACGAATCCATGATTACCTTTGAGCCTCAATCCTCATTGGCATTCAGCATGGGATATAGCAATGGTGCCCATGGAATTTACATTAATGACACGCAACGATTCGGTGGTCCTGTTGCGGAAAATGCAATTCAAGCGCTTGTTGAGAAAATTGTGGTGGCTTTTAACGAACACCCCCTTTCGCGTGAACACGGGTTTTCTGCGCACAGTAAAGCGGAGATAAAAAATCAAGCCGCACGCTATTTCCCAGACGTAATTCTTGAACTCCCAGATGGATATATGACATCAAATGAGTTTTCTGTTTTTTTAACGCAACTGACTCCTCAACCAACGCCGATTGATTTAGTCACCATACAAAATAGCCAGCGACTGACTGGTAAAGCGCATCAACCATTAGCTATCAATGTAAGCCACCAATGGGCAATACATCCTACCCCTCACAAACAGGATCTCAGGCTCATCTATGATCATGTTCTTGCAACCTTGTCTTAAGTCTATGCCTACCATCTTTTTCCAGCTACAAATTAAATGAAGCGCTTTTATCTCACCGGTCAAAAAACATTCGGCAACCGAGGTTGCGAGGCTATTGTCAGAAGCACTGTCATGATGCTGAATCACGTTTTGGGCGAGGTTGAGGTCCTTGTGCCTTCAATCGATATCCAACGAGATCAGCAACAGTGGCCCCAAGCCGGAACACATGGCGTACGGTTTGTCGAGGCTTACCTACCAGTGCAGACAAGGCCATGGGTCCACCTCCAGCGATTTCCTCTGAAAATGCTAAAAAAAGCGGGCTGGCCTTTTCCTTTTCCTCAAAAATTACAAGAAGAAATCAAAAGCGTTGACGCTGTCCTGTCTGTTGGTGGCGATAACTACTCTTTAGACTACAGGTTGCCATCACTGCTGATGGGAATAGACCAACTGTCAATGGAATTGGGAAAACCAGTTTTTATATGGGGAGCCTCGGTAGGACCTTTTGAGGCGGAACCCCACTTTGTGCCTGTCATTCGCGAGCACCTGGCTAAAATGAGTTTCATTGGCGCAAGAGAGAGTATTTCGTATGAGTATTTAACAGAAAAACTCGGACTAAAGAATGTTCTGCAAATGGCGGATCCTGCCTTTACCTTGGCCAAAGAACAGGTCGATACGGCTTCATTCTGGCCAACAACAACAAACAATCAGGTAATCGGCCTGAACATTAGCCCCTTAATTGAACGATACAAACAGAATGGACAGAATCTCAGGAAAGAAAGCCTCGACTTTATCCGTATTGCCGTGAACAAAGGTTTTGGAGTTCTTCTGACGCCACACGTCATTCCACTTGATAACGCTGTAAAAAACAATGATGCCGCGTACATGACACTAATGCTCGATGAGCTCAAAGAGCTCAACGGCAAAGTCACCATTATGCCACCAGGATTTAATGCGTCCCAAATCAAACAGGTTATCAGCCAACTCCGCTTTTTCATTGGCGCACGTACCCATGCGACAATTGCTGCGTTATCCAGCGCTGTTCCGACCATTTCTATTTCTTATAGTGTTAAAGCAAAAGGAATCAACAAGGATCTCCTCGGTGAATTACCAGTGATTTTACCGACACCACAACTTTCTGCTTCATCTCTTCTTTCTCGATTTGATTATTTGATCGAAAATGAAAATCGCATCAAGTCGCTCCTTACAGCCAAACAGTCTATCTGTCAGAAGTATGTTGAAATGGCAGCAGAAGAGATAAAGGCTAAAATTCACTAAAAAATCAAATGAATTTTCATAAAAATGACAATCATGACGCTTAAAAATATTTTCTTATTTTGTGCATGGTAGCCATATGTATTTCAGCGTCATCATCCCGCTTTATAATAAAGAAACTACAATTTCAAGATCAATAAAATCAGTATTGTCTCAAAGTTATCATGATTTTGAATTGATAATAATTAATGATGGTTCTACCGATGCAAGCCTTTCAGAGGCAAAAGAATTTGACGACCATCGCATTACAATTGTTACCCAGGAAAACATGGGTGTTTCTTCGGCCAGGAATCATGGCGCCTATATTGCAAAAAACAGTTTTGTTTGTTTCTTGGATGCGGATGACGAATGGAAACCTGATTTTCTAAGTGCAATTGTATCGTTGATCAAATTGAACCCACAAGCTTCAATGTACACATGCCGCTACAGCACAATCAATGAACAAGGAGTTCCATTTATTGGCAAAACAATCTTACCAGAAAAATTTGCAGGCGAAGTATCTGACTTTTTTCGAATGTATGCTCACAGCCGCTCCTTAATCTGCTCGTCAAACATTTGTCTCAATAAAAAATATCTTGAAGAAATAGGTGGGTTTCCGACCCTGGCTAAAGTGGGTGAAGATATATACGTCTGGTTGCGGCTTGCCCTTTTAGCTCCGGTTATGCATGATAGCCGTGTATTATCGACAACTCATCGGGAGGCGGAAAATCGGACCCCCTCACGGATTAAGCCCATGGTTCCCTACCATTTAATGTATTTTTTCAACACTGATGGCTCCGGAAATGATTCATATTTAAGATCCAATGAAGAGCTAAAAAAATTTTTATTGAAAAATGGCCTATTATACGCTGCTGATGCAATCGTTCGAAACGACAGAATACTTGCTCGAAAATATGCACGCCTATTTATGCCCCATAGTATTTTGCATTGCATAACAATCTATTTATTGTCCTACATGCCTTCTTTTTTTTTAGAAGAGATCCGCCATTTACGCAACAAATGGTCAACTGAATCCACATAAACAGCGGCATAAATTGACATAATGATAAACTTTTTCAATCCCCATCACGGATATTTTATTTTTTTACTGACGCTCACCACATCGAAATTTTCAAAAATTTGATCGAGCAGGTTGAATGATTCGCAGATTCATTTTTTTGCTATAATAGCAGGGCATCCATTCATGACAACCAATCCTAAACTTCTCTATGTCGTCACCGAAGATTGGTATTTCGTGTCCCATCGGTTGCCACTCGCTGTTGCGGCTCGAGCCGCGGGGTTTGAAGTGACCGTGGCAACCCGCGAGGGGCTTCACGGAGATCTGATTCGCAACGCTGGGATTCGGCTCATCCCCATTTCGCTCTCGCGTCGAGGCGGCAACCCAATCGCGGAGGTGGCTGCACTCTGGCGGCTATATCGTCACGAAAAGCCCGACATCGTTCATCATGTCGCACTAAAACCGGTGATGTTCGGAACTTTGGCTGCCTGGCTGGCGCGTGTTCCGGCACAGGTGAACGCGGTTGCAGGACTTGGATGGCTGTTTTCCTCCTCCAACTCGTTTGTACGACTTGTTCGACCTCCATTTCGTTGGATCCTAGCCTGGCTGCTTGACAAAGATCACAGTTTAACAATCGCGCAAAACCCGGAAGATATGGCACTGCTGGAATATTCCGGTGTAACAACGTCGCGATTGCGGCTCATACGAGGCTCCGGGGTGGATATACAGGTTTTTCGTCCAGTGAAACCACCACCGGCTCCAATTTGCATTGTATTGGTTGCACGGATGTTATGGACCAAAGGTATCAGGGAGTTTGTGGATGCCGCTTGCCTGCTGAAAGGCATGGGGGTCAATGCGCGCTTTGTATTGGTCGGGGAACCTGATCCTGCCAACCCCGCGTCAGTACCAAAAGAGCAATTGCTGAATTGGCATGGAACACATGGCATTGAATGGTTGGGACATCGGGACGACATGCCCTCTGTTTTACAGGCTGCGCATATCGCCTGCTTACCGTCGTACCGGGAGGGGGTACCTAAATCTCTGCTGGAAGCCGCAGCCTGCGGGTTGCCTATGGTGGCGACCGATACTCCCGGTTGCCGAGAAATAGTCCGTGAAAACGTGAATGGTTTCCTGGTACCAAGACATGACGCCCATGCCCTGGCAGCGGCATTGAAAAAACTGATCGACGATGCAGAGATGCGCCGCAGCATGGGAGAACAATCACGCCAACGGGCAGAACAGGAATTTAGCCTGGATATCGTTATTCGCCAAACCCTAGCACTTTATCGCGAGATTCTGCCTCGTACGCAGAATTTATGGGTAACTCTTTGAAAATAAGCCCCAGAACCTGAGCCCCGCCGCTGGCATGACAATGAATTACCACATAACTATTTTGATGCCCGTATTTAATGCAGCGAAATATATCTCTGTTGCATTAGAAAGTATCCAGTCTCAAACATACAATAATCTTGACGTTGTTTGTATAGATGATGGCTCTACAGATAATTCTTATGACATTTTGAGGGAGTATGCGAAAAAAGATAATCGCATAAAAATTTTTCAACACGATAAAAATAAAGGGCTTGTTTATACGCGCAACCAGTTGTTGGGGAAATCAACAGGCGAATTTATTTCCTGGCTCGACGCCGATGATTGGATCGCTCCCAATAAACTGCAACGTCAGCTTGAATTTTTACACAGAAATCCAAATGTCGGTGCGGTCGGAACTGGGATTGCCTACGCGACACTCGAGGGCCAAAAATATAAGGAAGAAACCTACCCGGCAGATTCTGCACTCCAATGTGTGGACCCTTGCATATGCTGCGCAACGGTTCTTGTTCGTCGCAAGGCGGTGGAGGATGCCGGAGGATTCAGGGATGCTTTCAGAAATGGCGGGGAAGATGGGGATTGGCTATTGCGCATCGCCGACCAATGGGAACTTACCAATATTCCAGACATCTTATATTATTATCGAAAGAATCCGTCTTCTGTTTCGCATACACATCGCGCGGAAATCCGGCGCCTGGGGGTTGTTGCCCGTGTAGCTGCCCGTCTTAGAAGAAAGAGCGGTATTTGTCCCCTCGATTCTGGAAGGTTTGGCACCTATCCGGAATTTCTTTACGACCGTTGGTTTCTAGAAAGCGAAGATTTGACCGGTGAGGAGAAAACTGTCGCGATGACCTTTCCCTTCGAGCAAGAAGGGCTCCCACTTGTATCCGTGCTAATCCCTTGTTTTAATTCGGAAAAATACATTTTGTCATGTCTTCAGTCTCTACAGAAAAGCCACTTCAGAAATTTTGAAATCTGCCTTTTTGATGATGCCTCGTCAATTCCTGTCGAACAATTTCTTGGAGAATCTTTGGGGAATTTCTCGGATTTTCCTCTAAAGATTCAGCGCGGAAATGAAAATCGAGGGCCTGCATTTGCGAGAAATCGTTGTTTAGAGATGGCTGAAGGTCGTTTCTTCTGCTTCTTAGATTCCGACGACTTGATACATCCTGATAGGTTGTCAAGCCAGTTATCGTACTTGCTTGGACATCATGAAATTGTTGGTGTCGGCACTGCGATCCAGTATGTTTCTGAATCGGGTGAATGGTTGCGGAGTGAAACCTATCCCGAAAATGCGGTTGAAGAAGGAGGGTTCTGCGGTTGTTGTGCAACATTTATGTTAGACGCTAACAAGGTGCATGCATTGCGGTTTGACGAATCCTTGAAAACATCTTCAGAAGATGTCGAATTTCTGTTGCGAACCCAGAAAATAGGAGCATTGCATAATATTCCGATGGTTCTATATTCGTATCGTCTGCGGCCAGGTTCTCTGACCAGTTCTAATTCCTGGCAGGCTGACCACGCGAATTTCATGGTCAAATTGCAAGCCCAAAAAAGAGGGTTATCCAAAATCGAGGATTATATGCAATTTATTTCCTCAATCGATGGCTCCCAAACCGGAGATCTCCTTTTGGCAATGTACTGGCGCCATTACAAGGCTGAGACGGGGCGTATTGGATTCATTGTTAAAGCGCTACTTCTAATGCCAAAAAGTTTTCTGCGCATGGTGGCCAGAAAGATAGAAGTCGATTTCAATCAAAGGACCGCACGGTTGAGGCGTATACTCAGAGTCGCTACTCGTTGGGGCCGTAATGTTCTTTTGCGGATAATGCGTTTATCCGTCATTTCACAATTCCAGTATAAGGTTTCTAGACCCAAAGGACCTAAAAACATTCTTGTCCAAGTTTACGACAACTGGGGCGATGTGGAGGAAGCTCTCGATTATTTGCTACCGGATTACTCAAGAAAATGGGGCGGGGTACAGTTTATAACTACAAATTTGCGTTGGCGAAAACCAGACTACTACCTTATTCTCAATCATCCAGGACGTAAGGAAATCACAGTCAAACATGACCCGAAACGCATCCTCTTTGCCATCGGGGAACCACCGACCGCTGTTCACAAACCCATGCACAGAGGGCAAGGCGAGGGGACGATTGTCTTTTCTTGTGACGAGAACATCACAACCGAATTCGGCAACGAGCGAAACTATGTATTATCGCCTTGCATGACAAGAACTTGGTCATGCAAGAAAACAATCGGTGAGCTTGTTCTGAATTCCAAGATCGAAAAAAGTAAAAAACTTAGTTGGGTAACGAGCAACCTTTCTTTACTCCCAGGTCATCGAGCGCGGATGGAATTTCTTGAACGAATTCGAGGCTTAGTCGATTTCGACCTGTATGGTCGAGGTTTCAAGGAGATTTATGACAAGTGGATAGGGGTAGCGCCCTATGAGTACAGTATCGCTTATGAAAACACGGTGGCTGATTATTACTTCACCGAGAAACTGATGGACTGCCTCGTGGCCGAGACCATCCCCCTGTATTATGGTACGTCGAATATTCACCGATTCTTCCCTGAAAAATCGGTGATATTGATTGACCCAGACGATCCAAAAGTTGCGCACAAAATACTAGACATCATTAATTTTGATGATAGGTCTGTGCGTCTACCGGCTCTAGAAGAGGCAAAGCATTTGGTGCTCTTTAAGTACAATATTTTCATCAGATTGGCGGCGCACATAGCAACGAACAAACATATTGCAGGGCAGCATCGACAGCTTCGCATTGATCCTATAGAAATTAATTGGGAACTCGCAAAATGAAGGAGTTAATCCATTGGATAAATTATGTCTTATATTTCTCAATCGACGAATTAAAGCGTCAGCATGCCAGATCGGCATTTGGTTATTTTTGGATCGTATTAAGCCAATTCGTCAATATTGTTGGCATAGCCGTTGTCTTCGGTGCCTTGTTCAAACAAGATCTTTCCGCTTTCTTTCCATTCATCTCGGCAGGCATTATTAGTTGGAACCTTTTTTCCACTTTTACCAACGAGTCAACGCGACTTTATAGCGGAAATGCTTCGATTATTCAGAATTTTTCTTTTCCCCTTTGGATTTTCGTTGGTCAGTTGCTCATGAAAAATCTAATCATCTTTGCGCATGGTATTGTAATTCATTTTTTAATCGTTTTTGTCCTGAAATTTAAACTTGGAATCGGAGTTTTGTTATTTATTCCCAATTTGGCTATCATTCTCGGGCTCATGGTAATGCTCGGAAGGACGTTTGCTTTTTTGGGTGGAAGGTTCAGGGATTTTTCTCCGGCGATCGGAAATTTGATCTACCTATTTTTCCTTGTTACCCCAATTATCTGGGAGAAAAAAACTTTTCCAAAAGATTATGCATGGTTGCTAAATCTTAATCCGTTCACACATTTGATCGATTTATTGCGTTCACCACTGATCGGCACCTATCCAGAACCAGGGGCGTACTATTTCGTTTTTGGTATTGGTATCGTATTACTGATAATTCAGAAGTTATTCGTTGAGCCACAGGAACGACGAATTGTTTTTTATGTGTAGGTACAAGACAAGCCATGATTGAACTCAAGAACGTCAGTGTTTCGTTCCCTGTATTTCATGGGGATCAAGATTCATCGCTGCGTAGTTATCTAAGTAGCAAAATGGGAACATTCTCGAAAATTCAAACACAAAATCGTCAGCTCGTTGTCGAAGGACTGAAGGACATAAACTTAAAAATTACAACGGGCACCAGGCTCGGCCTGGTCGGCTGTAACGGCTCAGGTAAAAGCACTTTGCTGAAAACCATCGCAGGAATCTATCCCCTGAGCCAGGGGGAAATCATTCGGGATGGGCAAATTCGTGGTTTCTTTAATATCGGCGCGGGGCTCGATTTCTCGGTTTCCGGTTACAGAAATATTCGAAATCTTTCCTTCTTTTATACACGCAATAGGCAAGAAATCGAGGAAAAGGTACCATCAATAATTGAATTTTCAGAACTTGCAGAATTCATCTATATGCCGGTTTCAACGTATTCGTCAGGGATGATCGCACGCCTCATGGTATCTGTGGCTGTAGCTTTCGAGGCTGAGAATATCTTGTTCGATGAGGCGATCGGGGCGGGTGATGAAAAATTTCTTAAAAAATTGAATAACCGCATCGGGGAGTTGATCCGAGATGCCAAATGTTTTGTTCTGGCAACTCACTCGGTCGGGCTTATGAGGCAATACTGCAACCGTGCCATCTGGATAGACAAAGGTGAAATTCGGCTTGATGGTTCGGTAGAAGAGGCTGTTGAAGCCTACCAGAGATCAGCTGCTTAGACCTAACGAGGCATACACCGCGATGCTGCCGGCGGTCGAACTGGCAGCGTAACTATGGGCAGAGATTCCACTTAAAAACTAAAAAATCTTGTTCAGACAAGTGGAGCCACCTCTTTTGTGGCCATTGAAGACGGGTATCGAGAATCGGAGCAGAGTTGGTCGGAACTCCTCTTACGGATCAAAGGGCAAGGGCTCAATCATGCCCCGAAGCTGGCTGTCGGTGATGGCGCCCTGGGATTTTGGCAAGCGTTGAGCAAGGTGTATCCGCAAACGATTCATCAGCGCTGTTGGGTGCATAAAACAGCCAACGTACTCAACAAGGTGTCGAAATTGGTGCAACCTAAAGTGAAACAGGCTTTACAGGAAATCTGGATGGCACCGACCAAGGATGATGCCCTCAAAGCCTTTGATACTGCCCTTGCAACGTACGAGGCGAAATACCCCAAGGCCATGGCATGCCTGGAGAAAGATAAGGACGAGATGCTGGCGTTCTACGATTTTCCAGCGGCCCATTGGCAGCATATCCGTACATCCAACCCGATTGAGTCGACCTTTGCCACCGTGCGCTTGCGAACGGCCAAGACCCGAAACTGTGTTGCCCGGCAAACAATCTTGGCGATGGTCTACAAACTCGGGCTAAGTGCTCAGAAAAGATGGAACAAGCTGCGAGGTTTCACTTTGTTGGCTGAAGTCATACGAGGCGTTCAGTTCAAGGACGGAGAACCTATCCCAGCTCTAACAGAAGGCGAACTCAACAGGGTTGCCGTTTAAGAGCAATTCCTAAACACCAGACTTGAATATAGCTCGCTCGGATCCCCTTGGTTTGTATGATCTTTTTAGCAAAATCATTATACCCCCAAAGAGCTCTACGGGCCTCCTTTTACTGATCATTTATGAGACAGCAGTGAGATAAGCACTTAATTTTTTCTGTTTTAATTTTTATTGATCGGGCAGTATCACGATGGGGGAAGCAAAAAATTGGAGCTGGAACAATCAGTGGATGGTCAGTGAGTGGCTTTTGTCATTTTTTTGATCTGAATTTTTTTTTGTATTATTTAAGGAGTTGTTGATGAATGAGTCAACTGAAAAGTCTGAAAGTCGATTATTTGGGCTAAGATATCTAGCTTCATACATCAATTCATCAAGAGACATCGATCCTGATCATTTTGATAATGATATGATTGAAGAACTGTTTTTATTGGCATATATGGCTAGATTAAATAAATTTAGAAAGAGCCAGTTAGGGCAAGACGTTTTCGCGCTCGCCATGTCTGGTTTTAAGCATAATGGTTATTTCGTTGAAATTGGTGCTTTTGATGCGGTGAGCCACTCGAACACATATCTATTGGAAACTGTTTATGGTTGGTCGGGTGTCATGGCTGAGCCAAATCCAGAACGACAACAGAATCTAAGAGCTAACAGAAAAGCCAAATTGGTTCCTAAAGCTGTATGGAACGAAAGTGGCTTAACGTTGGCTTTTCATGCTACAGCAGATTCTGCTCTTAGTGCTCTTGGTGGGGTGGTTCAAAACGACCAACATGACCGGACTGAATACAAGCAATATTCAGTAGAGACTATTACGTTAAATGACCTACTAATACAGAATAATTGCCCAGACATTATCGATTATATGAGCATTGATGTTGAGGGTGCAGAACTTGAAGTATTACAAGGGTTAAACTTCTCTGCTTGGAAGATAAACACCCTGTCGATCGAATTTAACCATGACATGAAACGTCTTGAAAAGCTTGATAAAATTATGAAGGTCAATGGTTACCAGCGTGTATTCAGCACAATTTCAGATTTTGATGCTTTTTATGCTCGTAAAGATGTTTTATCTAAATGGAGAATATTTATTGATTCAATTAGTTCACCACTGTCCCTATAGATAGTCTATTATCAATTATTTTCTTTTTTTAGGATGAGGTATGCATATTAGGCCATCAATTACTTATGAGTCACCAGAAATCTTTATCAAGAATATGTACTATGGAAAGAAGGGCGCTTTTATTGATATAGGGGCCTTTAAGCCTGATTTTCGATCTATTGGTGGCCTTATGCACGAACTCGGATTCCTGGGGGCACTAGTTGAACCTTCTGAGATTCCTTATCAATTGTGCAAAGATTTTTACCGTAATCACTCTAGAATTCAAATTTTCAACCATGTTGTATCTGATATTCCCGGGCATACTGTTTTTTATGATGCCGGAGGCGATTCGATCTCCACGAACAATCAGAGTTATGCCGAAAGCTGGATAGCCTCCGGAGTCGCCTACAGGACGACACAGAAGTCCGCAGTTACAGTATCCGAACTTCTCAAAATGTCAGGATTTTCAAGGGTAGAGTTCATAAATATCGGCTTATCGGTTGAGACTGATAGAGTATTGCACCAGTTCGATGTCGAGAAGTTAGGAATCTCTGGGATATTGATTAATACTTCTGCAATTTCTCCTTCCGCACTGGATTGCTGGTTGTTGCAAAATCCTGGGTTCATGGCTAGAGAGTTCAACGACGGCAAAGTGCTACTTTTCAAAAATAGCAACTTAGCCTCTCAAATCTTTTCGAATGATGTTCTGATTCATCTTGGGGCAGGTGCTTACAACAGGTGGCGCATTAAGTACGATTACAATAAATTGCTACATAGACCATATCGTAATTCTCAGACCATAATTGATCGTCAGCTTGTACTTTTTGCCCGTACAAACCCTAGGTACAAGCAGTATCTTGTATGCAATGACGAGCAATTGACATCCTTTCCTGTTGTAAAGGCCCCGCCAGAATGCGTAGGATTAAATTCCCATAAATTTTTGTCTTCGACTCGCCTTTGGTCTCGCAAAGGCCGAACTTTATTAATTTATGGCGACGTATTTTTCATGCCATCAGTTGTCGATATCATTTCGCGTGACCAGTCACCTGACATTAGATTTTATGGAAGCAAAAAATTTGGGGAGCTATTTGCTGTTTCAATTGAGCATACCGCCAGAGAGAAGTTTGCATCCGCGTTAGAAGAAGTCGTGAGACTAGAACAACAGGGGCTAACAGTGGGAGGGGGCTGGCGACTGCTACGCCACCTGGATGGATTGTCTTGTGAGCCAGAGGCCTTCGGTGATCCCGTGGCAGAAATTTCTGATCGCTATTACTTGGATTTGCATGACGGGATAACTAGGGATTTTGATTCGCCCGAAGAGTACGATAATTGGCTGCTTGATCTGGCAGCACAGCGAGTGTCAAAGGACGAGGATTGAGTCAGGAGATAGATCTTAGGGTAAAAGATCGTTGGGTTCTGCACGATTATCTACAGGTTAATGGTGGCGCAGAGCGTTTGGTAATGACGGCAGCCAGTAGAATGCCAGGATTCTCTCTCGGTATTTCTGGTATTTACCCTGATTTCTCCGGTGGCGCACTCAGCGGCACGTTAGACGTGCGTGTCCTAAGTGGCGCCTATCGTTTATTACCACGCGTGCCACGGGCATTATGTACCTTCTCGCAATTTTTGCCGCACATTGCAGATGCTTCCACCGTTCTTTATAGTGGAATTTATGCCCCCCTTGCTGTGCATAGCCAGAGAAATGGCAGAAAAGTATACTATTGTCACACCCCTCCACGCTTCGCCATTGATCGCAAGTCAGAATATCTGAATCGTTTCCCAATAGGCATGCGTTTATTGGCAGATATATGTATCAAATGTTATCGGCGCTGTTATTTTAAAGCTCTTGGCCAAATGGATCTGATCCTAGTCAATTCGGAGCATGTTCGGAAACGCATGGCTGGATTAGGTATAGATACGCAGGTTTTGTATCCGCCAATCGATACTGCCCGTTTCGCATGCAAATCCCAAGGGGATTATTTTTTGTCGCTCGCGCGGCTTGAGCCTAACAAACGAGTGGACCAGATTATCCGTGCCTTCATAGCTATGCCTACGCAGAAATTGGTTGTGGCATCAGGCGGCTCTCAGCTGGCGACACTTCGCGAACTTGCGAAGCATGCGCCAAACATCCAATTTACCAACTGGGTTAACGACGAGAAATTGGCCAATCTGATTGGCAATTCAAGAGCCTGTATCTATATCCCACGAGACGAGGATTTTGGAATGTCCGCTGTTGAAGCAATGGCGGCAGGGAAGCCAGTAATTGGCGTAGCCGATGGGGGGTTGCTAGAGACGATCATAGATGGAACGACAGGTTTTCTGATGTCGAGTCAACCTGAACCTACTGAAATAGTACAACATGTAAATAATATGACAGCGCCCGTAGCTTTAAACATGAAAAATTCATGCCTGAAGCGGGCAGAGGTCTTTAGTGAAAAAAAATTTCTTGAGCAATTAGCAGGCTGGATGTTGAAAATCTGATGATTGCTAACACTTAATTACAAATAATTATCTCAAGAAACCAATAATTCCTGTTAGGGCAGTCACTGATTTATCTACTTGGTGATTATGGAATGAATAATAAGATTCCTGATAGGCTGATAGCTAACTATTCCCGTGAGAGTCTTACACATTTACCGAACCTATTACCCTGATCCTCCTGGTGGCCTGCAAGAGGCTATTAGGCAGGTCAGTCTTGCGACAGGGCGATTGGGGGCTGAGGTTAAAGTCTTCACACTATCCCCTTGGCCAGTCCCACCCGAAATACAGAGACCTGAAGCCATGGTCATTCGGGAAAAATCCTTCTGGGCGCCGGCTTCATGCGATTTAGGCGGCATTGCTGCTTTTCGCCGATTTAGAGAATTGGTAGACTGGGCAGACATCATGCATTTTCATTTTCCTTGGCCCTTTGCTGATCTACTGAACTGGGCAGTTCGGTCAAGGAAACCAAAGATATTGACCTATCACTCCGATATCATACGGCAGAAGTTGCTTGGTGCACTGTACGCCCCCTTGATGGCCAATACCTTGAGAAGCATGGATGCGGTTATTGCAACATCACCCGCTTATGCAACAACAAGTGCGTACTTGCGCCGGAATGTTTCTCCGGATCGCCTTCGAGTGATTCCGCTGGGGATTGAGGATCGTATCAATACTCCCCTGGCACTTCCTGACATAGATCATTGGCTTGGTCGATGGGGTATTGCAGGCCAACCGTATGTGTTAGCACTGGGAGTTTTGCGTTACTATAAAGGGTTACATACGTTGATCGATGCCGCAGCAGCGATACAGGGCATGATAGTCATCGCTGGAACCGGACCTGAAGAGAAGAATCTACAGGAGCAGATTGCTCGACGCGGAGTGAAAAATATTATCTTCGTTGGGCAGGTGAGCGATGATGAGAAGACTGTTCTTTTGAGCCATTGCCGGGCTTTGGTTCTTGCATCACATTTGCGTTCAGAAGCCTTCGGTATGGTGCTCGTGGAGGCTTCAATGCATGGCAAACCCATGGTTTGTTGCGAAGTGGGCACTGGCACCTCATTTGTGAATGCCCACAATGAAACAGGCTTTGTTATATCCCCAGAAAATCATGTGGAATTAGCTCAGGCCATAAATACCTTGTTATTAGAGACAGAGCTTGCTCGAAGCATGGGGCGTGCTGCAAGGAAACGGTATGAGTGCTTGTTTTCCGGTAATGCCTTAGGGCAGGCATATGCAGATTTGTACTGGAGTGTAATTGGTTGAGTGACATTTTGACTCAAGTTTCGGGGTTGGCACAGCCAAGGAGGATTCCACGGGCAACCTGCTG
>CAZXHS010000012.1:0-63332 GCA_964639845.1 uncultured Desulfobulbus sp.
TCAGCAGGTTGCCCGTGGAATCCTCCTTGGCTGTGCCAACCCCGAAACTTGAGTCTATAACAAGACCATCAACGTCGCCCTGCCGCCGGCCAAAGCCAAGCAGGGCACCGACCTTGGCCAGGCCAAGGATAAAAACGGCGTTTATTATGTGCGGGAATTGATGGAACAGGCCAACAAGGGCGGCGGTTTTGTGCAATATGTTTTTCCTAAACCACCTTCCGGCCAGGACACCCTGAAGCTGGCCTATTCGGAGATGATCCCCGGCACCGATATGTGGATTGGCACCGGCATCTACATCGACAACATCGATCATTTTGTCGCCACCCTCAACACCGAGATGAACGGGCAGGTGCGCAGCTCGCTGATCCGCATGATGCTAGCTTCCGGTATTTTTTTCACCATCGTCATCTCCATCATCCTGCTGATTGCCTTTGGTATTGTTCGCGGTATCAGCCAGGTGGCCGCCAGTGTCAACGACATCGCCCAGGGCGAGGGTGATCTCACCCGTCGCCTGGAGATCACCTCCAAGGACGAAATTGGTGCCCTGGGGAAAGGATTCAATCTCTTTTTGAAGAAACTTCAGGAAATTATTCGTGGCGTGGTGGCCAATAGCCAACAGGTGGAGCAGGCATCCAACGGTTTGGCAAAGTTGGCCCGCAACATGTCGGAGAGTGCCGGGGAAAGTGCCAATCGCAGCAATGCCGTGGCGGCAGCGGCCGAAGAGATGAACGCCAACCTCAACAACGTCGCCGCCGCCATGGAGGAGTCCTCCACCAACACCGCCATGGTGGCCAGTGCCGCCGAAGAGATGCATGCCACCATCAACGAGATTGCCGGTAACGCCGAGCAGGCGAGAGTCATCTCCGGCCAGGCGGTGGCCAAGGCTGAAGCCGCTTCGGCCAAGATGACCGAACTTGGCCAGGCCGCTCAGGCGATCAACAAGGTAACCGAGGCCATCACCGAGATCTCCGAACAGACCAACCTCTTGGCCCTCAACGCCACCATCGAAGCGGCTCGGGCCGGCGAGGCAGGCAAGGGCTTTGCGGTTGTCGCCAATGAGATCAAGGAACTGGCCAAGCAGACCGCTGTCGCCACCCTGGATATCAAGAAGCAGATTGCCGGCGTCCAGGGGACCACCGGAGAAACGGTCAAGGAGATCAACGAGATCACCAGCGTCATTGATCAGGTCAACGCCATTGTCGCCACCATCGCCTCCGCAGTCACCCAACAGGCGGCTGCCACCGAGGAAATCGCCAAGAACATCGAACAGGCCAGCCAGGGATTGCAGGAGGTCAACGAGAACGTCAGCCAGAGTTCAGTGGTGGCCAACTCCATTACCCAGGATATCGCCCAAGTGAGTCTTGCTGTCAGTGATATCTCCAGCAACAGCGATCAGACCCGCGCCAATGCCGAGGCAATGCTGCAACTGGCCCAGGCCCTCAATAAACTAGTTGCGGTGTTTAAAATCTAACGTCAGCTCTCCTCTTCCCCTGCTCCAGGCCTCTTGGCGCTGCCCTCCCCCGTCGCCGGGAGGCTTGGATGCAAGGCCCGCCACAACGGGCAATCCGCACCGATGACCCTCCCCTGCCGATACCCTTCCAGCAACACCAGTGAACGCTGTGCCAACATGCGTCGCACCTGCCGCCGCTCACCCTTGATGCGGGCAATGGACATCGAATCATACGCCGTGGTTTGATGCCGCATCCAGGCAATGACCGCATGGGAAGCCCGCTCCTCCAGAGGAATGCGGGTGGTGCGCGCCACGGTGCCGCTGCCCACCGGCACCGCATGGCGGGTGATGGCCTCGGCCATGGCCTGCTCATATTCCTTATAACAGGGCGCAAAGCCGAGATAGGCGCGTACGGCCTGCACAAACTCGCCCTCGTAGACCTCCTGTTTGGCAGCGCGGCGGCGACGATCACCGGCCAATTTTTGCTGATATTGCGGCGTTTCACGCTGGGCCTCAACCTCGACTCGGGCCGCCTCGATAACCGACGCTGCTGCCCAGATCCCCTTGGAGATGATCCGCTTGCCCATGCGCGCCTGCACCCGCCAAAAGCCAGTGCGCGCCGTGACCTTGCGGGTCAGGCCGGCATCTCCGGCCGGCAAAAAAGCCCATCCCTGGGGCGGCGTTACCGACGCTCCTTGCAGATCAAGCAATTGCCCATTGCGGCCCCACTGCACAATGCGCTCTTCCTGACTCATCGCACACCTCCCCGCACTTTGGTTTGACTGCGCAGATCGGGCAGCAGCACCGCTGCCAAACCCAGCAGCGGCAGCCAGGCACAGAGCTGATAGACAAAATCAATCCCTTTGAGATCGGCGAGTTTGCCCAGCAAGGCCGCGCCAATCCCGGCCAACCCGAAGGCCAGGCCAAAGAACATGCCGGAGATAGTCCCCACCTTGCCGGGAAAGAGTTCCTGGCCATAGACGACGATGGCCGGAAAGGCCGAAGCCATCATCAAACCGATGAAAAAACTCAACGGACCGGTCCAGAAAAGGCTGACATGGGGCAAGGCCAGCGTCAAGGGCGCCACACCGAAGATCGACCACCAGATCACCTGCTTGCGGCCGATGCGATCACCAATCGGCCCGCCAAGGATGGTGCCCAGGGCGCCGCCGAAGAGAAACACAAAGAGATAGATCTGTGCCGACTGCACCGGTACCTGAAACTTATGGATGAGGTAAAAGGTGAAATAGCTGTGCAAACTGGTGGTGTAAAAGAACTTGGAAAACATCAGTACCAGGAGAATGCACATCGGACCGACTGCGGCCCGGTAATCGAGCCGGGGTGTTGCCGTAGCCTGCGCGCGGCGGTTTTGCTCGATAGCCTGGCGTTGTTTATACCAACGCCCCACCCGCACCAGAATCAGCATCGCCAATAGGGCAAAGAGCGAGAACCAGGCCAGGGACTGACGACCACAGGGCAACACGATGAGCGCGGCCAGCAGCGGACCCGCCGAGGTGCCGCCGTTGCCGCCCACCTGGAAAATCGACTGAGCCAGGCCGTACTGCCCGGCCGAGGCCATGCGTGCCACCCGCGAGGACTCGGGATGAAAAACCGAAGAGCCGGTGCCGACCAAGCCCACAGCAACCAACAACAAACCGTAGCTCGGTGCCACCGACAGCGCCAGCAAGCCGATCAGGGTTGAGGCCATGCCAAAAGCCAGGGAGTACGGCATAGGATGGCGGTCGGTGTACAGCCCCACCAACGGTTGCAGCAGCGAGGCTGACATCTGATAGGTGAGGGTAATCAATCCAATCTGGGTGAAACTGAGGCCAAAACTCTCTTTGAGCTGCGGATAGATGGCCGGAATCAGCGACTGCAACATGTCGTTGAGAAAATGGCAAAAACTGATGGCCAGCAGCACTTTGAGTCCGAGACGCTCGCTGGTGGTGGAAAGTTCAGGATGGATGAGTGGTGACATGAAATGGTTCCTGAGAGCGCAAACAAGAAAACCCGGCCGAAGCCGGGACGATAAAGGAGCAACTGTAGCGGATGGTGCAATTCAGGGCAAGCGAGAAGATGGCCGCGACTCCTTCCCGCTCCAACCTGACGGCACAGACAACCGCTCCTCACCGCAGGTGGGGCAGACCGTGTAGGCAACAGCGATGGTTGGCGTGCCGGCGCCCTCTTCGCAACAGTGTTCCGCTTCCTGCCAGCGGTCTTGGCATTTGACCCGACCACAGATCGAGCAACGCAGCCGTAACTTGGGATAATTCTCAGGCACGGGCAAAAATCGCACCGGCCGAACCCGCGGCTGCACCTCCAGCAGCAGATGTTCAACCCGCAGCATGCCCCCATCCTCGGGCAGAACGCGCATCTTCATAAAGCGACGCAGTTCCGGCGAATCACAGCGATAGGGACGCTCAAGCGGCTGAGAAGTGAGGGCGGCCAATTGCAGCAGGGTATCAATCCACATGCGGGCATCGTCACCGCTGACAAAATGCAGCAGCGGCTGACCAATCACCCGCTCGGCACAGGCCGCCGCGCCGTCGTTCTCCAGGGCAAAGCGATCCCAGGGGCCATCCACGTCAATGATGCGTCGTTTCTTATCCAACTGGTACACGATGGGTTGCTGCGCTGTCTCATCCATGAATGCACACTCAAGTCGAAAGTTGTGGAAGCAAACTCTTCATTGCCCGGCCCGGGTTAACAGTGCTGCTTGCAGGCCCGCATCAGGAGTACCGAAAAAACGATGGGATCCATCATCCTTGGTGAACAGAGCATAGGCGCGCCCACCCTCCGGGGTGAACAGCACATAGAGCACATTGCCGGGGCAGTTGTGCGGCTGGCAGACCTCATGGAGGCTGTAGGCCTGGCCGTTGATCACCAGGCTGGTTGACGGTACATCGACACCGTTACCGGTTTTGATATAGCCCTTGAGCCAGGGTTCCAACTGATGTTGCCCCTGAAAAAGGGCATTGAAAGCGGCTCGGTACGCCGGTTTTTTGAGTTGCTCAAACAGGTAGGGGCCGTCCTCACCGGCTAAGGCGGGGCCACTGTTGAGCAGGATAAGGGCGACAAAGGCGAAAAAGAGGCGGCGCATGGCGAATCTCCTTTTTTGTGTATTAACCGTAGCCCAAATCTTCAAGTTCTGCATCGGTGAAGCCAAAAAAATGGGCAATCTCATGGACCACGGTCAGTTCGATTTCATCGACGAGTTGTTCGTGGCTGGTGCAGTACTCTTCCAACGGTTCCTGATAGATATGGATGGTATCGGGATAGAGCGGTGGCTCGCCAAGGCTGCGCTCGGTCAGCGGTGTCCCCAGATAGACGCCAAAGAGCGGTTCGTCCGGCGGCAAACCCATCTCGGCCAGCAAGTCCAGGTCGGGTCGCCGCTTCACCGAAATAACGACGTTCTCCAAACAGGCGCGTAACTCCTCGGGGATGCGATCAATGGCCTGTTCCACCAGACGGGCAAAGGCCTCGGTGCCGATACCCGGCGGGCGCGGGAAGGTAGGGCGGGATGATGGGGTCAAGCAGTCCTCCTCAAACAACCTCCTGCATTCAAAATGATCACCACTCAGGCCAACGCCAGATTGAGCCGGTCTGCCCTGCTCTCGCGGTCGTGCAGTTCGATCACCGGGCGCAGGTCGCGGTGGACCTTGCCGCTGCCCAGCGACTCGACAAAGCGGCAGGCGGCAAATTCTGCGGCCTTACGTTCATACTCGGCCACCCACTGTTGGCGCAGCGGCAGCCGCGCAGCATCGACTGGCCAAACTCCTGGCCGTGGCCGCAGATGAGCGCTCATACCGATACGCCACGGCTTAGCAGTGAGGCGAGCGCGAAAGCAGCGTTGGTTGTGGCACATGCGCACATAGACCGGATCCGTGCCGACAGCAGTAAAAAACTGGCTGACTTCGGGCTCATCGGCGCTAAACGGCCGGTGCGTGGCGAGCAGTCGCAGGCCGTTTGGCGTGCTGTAGAGCCGCAGATTCCAGGTGGGATGGCGGGCAAGGAAGGCGAGAATACGTCGGCGCGCCAGGCGTTCCGGTCCACCACGCCAGGCGATCAGCAAGCGGCGCAACAGATTGCCCAGGGGAAAGGCAAGGACCAGGGAAAGCAGTGCCAGCACGACTGCCGCATCCCAACGGCGACAATACAGACCAACCAGCAGGCTGCCGGTCACCATCAGCACCAGAACCAGTAACACCTCTCTGGCACCGCCTGGAAGAACAAAATCGATATCGGCAAAGAGGGCGCGTGGCGTGTTGAGGCAATGGGCGCCGTAGCCGTTGCGTGTCACCACTTCCTCCTCATGACGGGAGAGCACCTCCTCGCGGATGGGCACACCGTCGGCGCCGTTGTAGGCGGTCTTGGGTTCGCTGCGCTTGATCTGCTCACCGGCAAGTAGCCGCTTCAGTGCCTCATCAGCTCGTAACTCCGCCATGGCCTGGGCCTCGGTCTGACTGTCGTTGGACCAGCCGAAGCGGCGCACGGTGAGCTGTTTTTTGCCATCACGGAGTTGTTTGCGGGCCTCGGACCAGAACTCAGGTATCAGCATGTCAAGGGGTTGGCGGCTGAAGGGGAATAGGAAAGATGCGCAAGCCGAACATCTTAGGCTGCGCCCCGGTTATGAGGTGGCGTAAAGTCACGGGTTGATCGAAACAGAGGGCATGGCCGCTTGCAAGAAAAAAGCGGCATTGCACAGAGGCCGCTTGCAGGTACTCCCAGATGAATCCGAAACACACAGGATGCGCCACTGCAAGGTCTGATCTCTTGGGGTGGCTTAGCTTCGCGCATTGTGACTTTTGTCGTTCTCGTAAAAAGCCTCGAGAACGACGTTTCGAGCTTCGTAACATGCTGTTTTCGTGATGTGTAACCTCTCGCATTCTTATTTTTTACGATGCTGTCACTTTTCACGAACCCATCACTTCTGAAAACGCTCCAATTCCCGTACCCGCTCCGCAGTGGCCTGGAGTACACAGGCGCTCGCGGAGAGCTGGGACGGAAAACGGCTTGCGGGATCGAGATAAAACCGACAATTCCCATCGCGAAAGGCTATCCAGGTACGCTGTACCTTTTGCAGATCCTTCTTTCGTTGGGGCGTCAACTGCCCCATCAACGATTTATACGCCTTGTTGAGCCGCAGATCTTGCCGAGCTATCTCCATGTTGTTGCAGTTGATGAGCGCCTCATTTGCATTTCCGGTATTTTCCATGCAGGCGGTATGCTCCCTGCTCAACTCGACTCCATCCGCCAGTGCCGGGGTGACCAGGCCCATCAACAGGGCGATCAGTCTCCAAAGTGTACCCATAATATCTTCCTCGTCTGTAACCGGGGTATTCATGCCCAGTATTGTGCTGTTCGAAAAAATCTCGAAAAGGATGTTTCGGACTTCGCGACGCGCTGATTTTCGATGCGCCCCGTCTTGCATGTATGCCTGTCATGAGACTATCGACACTACCAATCGAAAACATTGATTGCCAGCCCGCCGACAGATCTTTCTTCCTTCCAGTTACCCACACCTTTGCCCCTGGCCACGGTCGCCACAGCTAGAGGTTATCCAGCGGACTGCGCACCGCCAAACCGGGCCGATTGAGCACATGGGTGTAAATCATGGTGGTGGCCACATCGGCATGGCCAAGCAACTCCTGCACGGTACGAATATCTGCCCCACCGGCCAGCAAGTGGGTGGCAAAACTGTGGCGCAGGGTGTGCGGTGTTACCCGTTGCGAGAGGCCGGCAGCCCGCGCCGCCTTGCGAATACCATTTTGCAGGGTGGCGTCCTGAATATGATGCCGCCGCTGGATGCCACTGCGCGGATCGATGGCCAGTTGCCGCGAAGGAAAGAACCATTGCCAGGGCCATTGCGTGCCGGCGGTGGGAATCTTGTTCTCCACCGCAGGCGGCAGCCACACCCCCGGTAGCTCAAGCTGCCTGTCCTCCTCATAGAGCAGGCGCAGTTGCTCCCGATGCTCCAACAACGCAGCGCGCAAGCTCTCGGGCAGCACGCTGACCCGATCCTTGCCGCCCTTCCCTTCGCGCACCACAATGATGCCCTGCTCAAATTGCACATCCTGGATACGCAGCCGCAGCAGTTCCATAAGCCGCAGCCCCGCTCCGTACAGCAGTTGCGCCATCAGCCTGTGACTACCAGAGAGCTGATCAAACAGCAACTGGCATTGGCGCTGGCTTAACACAACCGGAATTCGCTTTTGCGTGCGGCCGAGCCGGTAGCCGGAACAATCACCAGGATCGCGCCCCAGGGTTTCGCGAACAAGAAAGATCAGTGCATTGAGGGCTTGGCGCTGGGTGCTGACCGAAACTTTTCCCGCCACTGCCAGATGCTCCAGATAACGGCGGATATCATTACCGTCAGCCTCTTCCACCGCTTTGTCACCAAGCCAGGCGGCAAAGCGTCTGCCCCAGCCCCGGTAGGCCTCTTCGGTGCGCCACTTGAGATGCCGGGTGCGCAGGACCGTTACCATCCGCTGCTCCCAGGGTGCTCCGCCCTGATCCCCTTGCTCGATACGGATAACGGGGGCTGGTTCGGCGGGAGACGCAATCTGATCCACACCGCTCTGGGCCTGGTGCGCCGCTGCCAGAAAAAACCAGCGCAGGGCGGCACGGGCTGCCTCAGTGGGCTGGCCCTGTTCCTCCAGGCTTTTTAGATACTCAAGCACGCTCGCCACCGAGGCTTGTCGACGCAAAGCTTTCAGATGCTTGAGAAAGGCAAAGATCTCACTTTCGTGCCCCCGCACCACAGCCGAGGGCAGCGGTTCATTGTGCAACACCTCCCGCCAACGGGGAAATGAGACAGGCGTGGTTGATGGCGCCACATGTTTGTCTTTTGAGTTTGTCATAACACCGATTGTAACCAGATTGGGTTATGCGCTCAAGGGGAATTTTTCGGGAGATTTTGGATTGAAAAAAGGCAATACAGAACAGCTAATACCCTGGAGACATTGAAAATACAGGGGCAATTTTTACATTGACCGCGACGAAGGAAAAAGGGTAAGATTGTTCATTACTATCAATCAATTATCCGCCAAACCAACAGGCCTATTTATACTGTTGGACCAAAATAAATCCCCAAAATTACACATGAAAAAAACAACAGATACATCTATACTGGAAAATATTGCTGAAGATAAAATTTCGTTTGAATTACAAAAATATGATTTGCTAGTAGCAAAGCCAAAATCAGATCGATCCGGAACTGATCTATTAGTTTTCGCTGAAATCGCTGATGGTGTGAAATTTTGCAGAATACAATGCAAAGGTCGTTCTCTTGAATATTCAGCAAGATCATTTATTGATATACGTAAAGACTATGTAACAGATGGATTTTTGTTCTTTTTATACATTTATTTTTCATACAACTCAGAAGAATTATACGTATTTTTACCGACAGATATTAGGCAATGGCGAGTTAAAAACGACAAATACATACTTGAACTCAGCAGATCAAATGCAGTAGAAAAATTTAAATTTTATTCTTTTTCTCCCAACAAAGCTGAATTAATAAAAACTTTAATAAACTTAGCAGAAACACATGGCGAATTCAAAAGCTTGATCTATGGATCTGCAAACATAACAACGCCGTTGCCCCAAATTAGAGGCGTAGCCATAAACGGAGCATCATAATTGTTCTAAATAAGTGGAAATATATTAAATGTCCAACAAGTCAATAAACCTGACCGGAAATAAGCGCGTTGTTAAAAGGTGGGCAGTCCCTCGGCCGGCAGGTTATTTCACCGTTGGGCGTGAAAAACACCTTGCTCGCCTTGTCAATCAACCCTATAATAAGATCAAAATAATGAGCTAAATTTAAAATATAGGTATGTTATGGAATCCGTGTTTGCGAACTGCTCAGTTAGCATATCAGAATTAAAGAAAAATCCTTCTGCGCTCATCGAACAGTCTGAAGGGCAACCTATTGCAATTCTAAATCATAATAGGCCAACAGCTTATCTGATACCGGCAGAAACGTACGAAGCGTTACTCGAAAAGATAGAAGACTACCAGTTAGGGGTGATTGTTAACGAACGTCAACACGAAAAAATTTTAGCCGTAGAAGTAACGTTAGATGAGCTATAAGTTAAAATTTCTACCGACAGCTCTTAAAGAATGGAAAAAGCTCGAAAATACTATCCAAGTTCAATTCAAGAAAAAGCTTGAAGAGCGCCTTGAATACCCACATATCCCCAGTTGCCAGCTCTCAGGTTTTAAAAACCATTACAAAATCAAACTTAGAGCTAGCGGTTACCGTCTCGTTTACGAAGTAATCGACGAAGAAATATATATTTTGGTAATCGCAATCGGAAAAAGAGACCAAAATGTGGTCTATAAAAAGGCCATGGAAAGGAAATAATATCTGCCATAATCTTGGCAGTCATTGTGGAGTTAACTGCCCAACCAATAAGGATTGAAACGATCCGCGCAGCGGTCGTATTCAAGCCTTATTGGTTACTGCGTACGGTCAGAGTAAAATTACAAACCTTGAGTATCCAGACTGTGATCCTTCTCGACAGAGGCAACCTTTTTCAACCTCCTGGCAAACATTCGGCTCCATCGAAGGATCATCCTGGTGCCTCCACGCCGTAGGCGTATGCCTTTGTATTGTCCGTCAAAAAACCTTAGCGCAAACACCCCCGCCAATAATCACCTTGACAGTCGAGACACAGCGCCATAAATATTGACACATATCAATATAGAAATATTCAAGCGAGGTGTTATGAAAAACTTGCTCCGCGTCACCAAGGCCCTAGCTGATGCCAATCGGGTGAGGGTGGTTAAGCTCCTGGAAGATCGGGCGTTGTGCGTGTGCGAGATCCAACAGGTGTTGGGGTTAGCCAGCCCACCGTGTCGAGCCACATGCGCATTCTTGAAGAAGCCGGCTTGGTCAACAAGGAACGAAAAAGCACTTGGATGATCTACAGCTAGGCGCTGGACAGCCCGTCGTCGTATGTGCAAACCATGCTGCGCGAACTACGCGGTTGGCTGGCCGACGATGCCATCCTGCAAGCGATGATCGCCGCACTGCCGGAGGCGGCCTGCCGCAAGGCGGCCACCCTCAGGCAACAAACCACCATATTCCAACCAACACCTGTTCCGGAGGCCTGATCATGGAACCGATCCAGCCCGTGCAAACCGGCGGCTGTGGCTGTTCCGCAGCCGCACCACAGCCCGCCGCCAAGGCCGATCAGCAACGCTCGTCGCTTACAATAGTGCTGCTCGGCCTCGCCAGCCTGGCCCTATGGTATGGCCTCTACAGTCACCTGCACGCCTTTTCCATGTTCTTCACCTATGACATGCTGGGTATTGCCCGTCCCAGCCGGTTGGGCAATGCCATCCAATTCTTTCTCTACGATGTACCCAAGGTGATGCTGCTGCTGACGCTGATCGTTTTTTTGGTGGGCATCCTGCGCAGCTTTTTCACCCAGGAACGCACGCGTAGAATCCTGGCCGGCAAAAGGGAGACGATCGGCAACGTCATGGCTGCCTTATTGGGCGTAGTCACGCCCTTTTGTTCCTGCTCTGCGGTGCCGTTGTTTTTGGGATTCGTCCAGGCCGGGGTGCCGCTGGGAGTGACCTTCTCCTTTCTCATTGCCGCGCCCATGGTCAACGAGATCGCCCTGGTGCTGCTCTATGGCCTGCTCGGCTGGAAGGTGGCGGCGTTGTATCTGGTCACCGGTCTGCTGATTGCCATGATCGCCGGTTGGGTCATCGGCCGCTTGCACCTGGAGGGCTGGATGGAAGATTGGGTACGGGAAATGCGCGCCGGACAGGCCCTGGTGTTTGAGCACCGCTTGAACTGGCACGACCGCCTGCACGCAGGCCTTGACGCGGTGCGCGATATCGTGGGCAAGGTGTGGATGTATGTGGTGGCCGGCATTGCCATCGGCGCCTTCATCCATGGCTATGTGCCGGAAAACTTCCTGGCCGGCATCATGGGCAAACAGGCCTGGTGGTCGGTGCCGGTCGCAGTGGCCGTCGGTGTGCCGATGTATTCCAATGCCGCCGGTATCGTGCCGGTGGTCGAGGCCCTGCTCGGCAAGGGCGCCGCCTTGGGCACGGTGCTGGCCTTCATGATGAGCGTTATTGCCCTTTCCCTGCCGGAGATGATCATCCTGCGCAAGGTACTCAAGCCCAGATTGATCGCGGTGTTTGTGGCTGTTGTGGCCAGCGGCATCGTGCTTATCGGTTATCTGTTCAATATAATTATCTAACTCAACAACGAAGGAGAAGGCCATGCTCATCAAAATCTGTGGACCAGGCTGTGCCAACTGCGAGAACCCGGGCAGATTGTCGAGGCGGCGGGGGCAGCCATCGAAAAAGTGATGGATTTTCAGGAAATGGCCATGATGGGCGTATTTTCGACCCCGGTGGTGGTCATCAATGGCGAGGTGAAGTTCGTGGGTCGCATTCCCAAACAGGAAGAAGTGGAGCAGTGGCTGGATTGATTGTCCACCAGCCACTGTTGACTCGTTTTTTTTAGAACCTCTATCCTCCGCAGCATCGTCTAAGTTTTTCACTCAAATCCGCGCCATTGCCCCAGGGGGTTCTCCGCAAAATCTATCTGGAGACCACCACCCGCTGCAATCTGCACTGCCGCATGTGCCTCAAATATGCCCAGGGCAACCGCATCGAGGAGGGAGATCTGGATCTGGCAACGATGAGTACCCAGGCCCGCGAGGCGAGGGAACGAAACATCTCGCTTCACCTTCCCCATCTGCTGCAACCGGTAATCGGCCGTGCTGACGCCCTCGAGGAGTTGTGGCAACAGCTGCTTCTCTTGCTGGATCGGCTCTTCCGGCCCCTGCCCCGACCTGGTCATCGCCAACATATCGCTACCCTGTTGGCAGCCATACTCACCGCTGTTTTCTGCGCAAACCAATGAGCCCGACCAGTGCCGACCCCATCAACAGCATGGCGTTGGGCACGGGAACCGGGTTGACGTCGAAGAGGGCGTCACTGCCATACTGATCATCGCCTTGATTGGCGACGCCGAAGCTCAGGGTATAGGTGCCTTCGGAGAGCAGAGAGGTTGTCCAGTCCTGCCAGTCGGTCACCCCGTAGTCATTCACCACCGCGATGCTGCTGGTCCACAGATCAACAGAGGTCGATCCGTTGGAGAGCCTGACAAAGGCATCATCATTATTTGGCTGTTCATCGTTGCCAATGAAGGCCGCTTTTCCAGTGAGCGCCAGAGTTTCGCCGGCGTTGACGGTAAAGGTTTTCGAGAGCACGGTGTATTTTCCGGCAGTCTGTGACCCGGCTGTCAGCACCGCAAAAGTTATCCCTTGAGGAGCGGAGTAGGATCTGTAATCCTGCAACGCAGCATCCCACACCTCCCAGGAACTCTCCACCGAGGCATACAAAGAGGCCTCATTGGCCGGGGACAGGGTCCAACCGGTCAGATCTCCATCTTCAAAACCAATATTGCTCAGCCCGGCCTGGGCGACATTGGCCAGCGCCATGATCAACACGACTGCACATACTCCCTTTTTCATATCTCCATCCTGTGTCTGGTAATGTCGTTCTCGCACCAGGGCACGAGAACGACGCTTGAGCTTTATCTTCCTATTATCACGTCATCCTTTGCTTTTTTTCACTGCGCATCAATCTGATAGAGGGTGGTGGTGCCGCTGACCTCGTTGGCCACGGCGAGCATGTTCTTACCGGTGGGGCTCTGGCTGGCTGGAATGAAGGTCAGGCCTTCCGGCCCCAAGTCGCCAGCGGTGCCGGCTGCGGGATTGCCGCTAAAGTTACGGTTGTTGATATACTGGACAAAATCCGGGTTCTGGGCATTGGTGATGTCGTAGACCATGATGCCACCCACCCGTTCCAGACCGAGGAAGAGATAGACGCGACCATTGATGGTGCCAATGGCCAGCCCCTCCGGTTCGGGGCCCTTGTCGTCGCTGCGGTCATCAAAGGTGTTGTTGGCATCACTGGTGCTGTTGAAGGCGGTGGGCAGGAGAGCGGCGGTGATGGCCTCCAACTGGCTACCGCTATCAAAGACCTGCACCAGTCCGGAACGGGTGGTTTCCATGATGCTAAAAGAGCGCCCGCCAAAGGCAAAAAGCTGCTCGTAAGAGCCGTCACCGTTGGCATCACCCAGGGTTTTGGTCACTTTCAAGCGGCCAAAGGCATTGTTGTTCTTCAAGGTGGCGGCATCGGCAAAGGCGGTGGTATCGAGGCTCAAATCCTTGATGCGGGCCTCCTCGGAGAAGGCGCTATAATCACGGGCATCACCCTCGTTGGCGGTGACCAGATACTGGCGACCGTTGACCAGGTAAGCACCGATGGCATCGGGCAGATACAGGCCAAAGAGGTTCTCTGCGGTGACAAAATTGATCGCCTTATCCTTATCGGAGACATCAAGGGCATTTTTCTCCAGACTCAGATCCTTGGCACCCATGGGAGTCACATCGATCACACGACCGGCCTGCAGATCGATCCTGGCAATGGCGTTGTTCTCCTGTAAGGTGACGTAGGCGGTGCGGGAATCGGCACTGACGGTGATGTACTCGGGCTCGAAATCCTGAGCCACGGAGGCGTTGGGGCCAAAGACCCGAATCCCCTGGGCCAGCAGTTCGGCTTTTTGATTATTGAACAATTTGAAATCAGCGGTGCGCACCTTGATGCGCGACAGGTTGCGGGTGATATCGATGATGCTCACCGACCCTTCCGGATCAACCGTATACTCGGTGTTGGGCTCGCCCTCGTTGGCCACGACGATGCGGCTGCCATCCGGGGTGAAGGTGAGCATGTCGGGCAGGGCTCCCACCTGCACCTTGTTGCGATAAGTGCCGTTGGTGTCGAAGAAGACCACCTGGCCCGGGTTCTGTTTGGGATTGGCCTCAACGGCAACGGCAACGATACCGTTCTTCACTGCCACGCTGTTGACACCGGCGCCGAAGGGAGTCAGATCGATGGTTTTACTCAGGCTGGGATGGCTTGGATTGCTGACATCGAGCACATCCAGGGTGTTGAGCTTGGCGTTGGAGACAAAGAGGCGCTGGGAGGCTGCGTCATGGGCGACGATCTCGGCTGCCCCCTCATTGAAATGACCACTGCTGTAGGTGCCCAGTGGGGTGAGATTGATGGCCGGGTTCAAGCTGAGCAGCGCCCGGTTGTCGGCGGGAGCGAGGTCGGTCCACAGGCTATAGAGGGTCTGGCCAAGATACTCCGTGGTCGGATCACCACTGGTTAAAAAGGAGTTGATGGTGGCCTTGGTGGTGGCATCAGCCTGCTCATCGCCGGCATAATGGGCCTGGAAAGCATTGGCTACCAGTGGCGCCAGGGCGGCAATCTGGGCATCGGCAAGGCCGTATTGGTATTTCAGGGTGTACTGGGCAATTCCAAGCAGTCCCTGATAAAGAAACTCTTGGGCATATTGGGTGAAGGTGGTGCCATTGGTGTCGTAATCGATTTCCTGCACCTGCCGGGTCTCGATCTGGGCAGCGTTGTTGCCGTGCAAGGTGACGATGCGATACGGGCAAGGCGCGGTCACCAGGGAACCGGTTTCCACATCAAAGAGCTTATCGCCGGTGTCGGCCCAGGTTTTTTCGGTGATGTCGTTGGCATGATAGTGGCCGGTAAACATCAGCCCCAGCCCGGCTTGGGCAAAGGATTTGGAGACATCCTGCCAGCCGTCGATGACATACTCGGCGAAGGCCTGACTCTGGCCGGTGTAATGCTCGAGGATACCATGGTGTTGCATGGCAATCACCTGCTTGCCGGAGGCGCGGGCAGCCTCGATCTGCTCGATGATCCAGGTCTGGGTTGCCGTTGAATAAGCGCCAGAGGTGACCGGATAGCCCAGGCTGGCGTTGTTGGTGTACTTGCAGGAATCCAAGCCGAGCAGTACCAGACCCGGCACCGGCTCCACCATGTAACTGATTGAATTGGCATCATTAGCCTTGGCCTCGCCATAGCCAAACTGGCTGTAGACGTTGGTAAATTCCGCAGGCGATACCGTGGCCACCGGGGTGGCGGTGGCGCCGCTGAAGGCCATGGCATGGGGATTGTTGATGTCGTGGTTGCCGGGAATGACATACACCGCAATGCCGGCAGCCTCCAGTTGCGCCAGGTATGCGGCGAATTTCTCGTGGCTAGCCCGCTCGCCATCCTTGGTGAGATCGCCGGAAACAAGCACAAAATCCAGCGGCTCGCTCTGATGGGCCTTGATGAGACTGGCGACCACCGATTGGGTAATGGCCTCGCTTTCGCGGATCAGCTTGCGATCCTGGGCAAGATAGGCCTCAAAGGCCTCCCCTTCGGTACCCAGGGCGGGATCAAAGAGATGGGGATCGGAAAAGACGGCGAAACGGACGCTTGCCTGCGCGCCCACCGCCATACCGCCACAGATTATCAGGCCCGCCATCCCGGCGGCCAACCATCGGTTTAACATACACTTCCTCCTTTTTTTTTCTCCTGCTCCGGTTATCGAGTCTCGGCGGATCGGTTCTCTCTGCCATCCAACTGCCCCGAGAAATTTCAGCGATGAGTATTGCAAGATGATTGTTAGCCCGATGTTAGGAGGATGCCAAGATAGCGTGAAGTTTCCAAATCTTCATTTGGGGTCAGAGTGGATTTACACTAGCGACAAGACCGCTTCCCATGCAATGCATGGAAACCAGGGATGTGCCTATTTGAGGGCGTGGCCCGCGAAGGGAAAATGGGAGTAGGTGAAAGAGGAAGGGAGCGATAGGGGCACGACGCGCCGTGCCCCGACAATGCTTACAACTTGCGCAAACGGCACATGAAGCTGCGGCTGCTGGAGGTGCCGCTGACCGGACCACGGATGTCGTCTTCGGTGAGGCTGTTGAGGTTGGCCTTGGCCTGGTAATCGCCCCAACCCCAGGCGAGACGCACCATACCCGGCCGCACCGTGGTGGAAAGCCGGGCGGTCATTTCGATCGCGCCCTTGGGGGTAGCGATTTCCAGGGTATCGCCCTCGGCAAAGCTCCAGGCTGCCGCATCCTCGGGATGAATATCGACCACCGCTCCGGCGCCGGCTTTAAGCAGCGCCGGGATGGTGCGGTACTGGGAATTGGTGAAACGGATATCACGCGCCCCGCTGACCCCGAGCACCGGGAAAGCATTGCTCTGCTCGCTGAAGGCGATGGGGTTCGGTCCCAGGCCACCGGCGAAGGGCACGCCGCAAAACCCGGCCCCGGCCAGGCGGCTGGAGAAAAACTCCACCTTGCCCGAGGGCGTTTTGAAGGGTTGGTCGCGGTACTTTTCATAGCGCAGCTCCTCAATGCGCAGCCCCTTGCCGTTGGCGCGCAGATCCTCCACCCTCACCCCGGCCGGTTCCAGCTGATAGTTGATCGCCTCCTCCGCCGTCTGCCAGGGAAAATCGCTTTCCAACCCCAACCGTCGCCCGAGCTCAAAGACGATTTTCCAGTCCGGCCAGGAATCCCCCACCGGGGCGATGACCGCATCCTGCAGAAACATTGGATTGTTGCGGATCG
The DNA here is from genome assembly GCA_964639845.1 of uncultured Desulfobulbus sp. GTDB lineage: Bacteria > Desulfobacterota > Desulfobulbia > Desulfobulbales > Desulfobulbaceae > Desulfobulbus. The sequence continues at coordinate 16,936 of CAZXHS010000012.1, forward strand.
AGGCGCGGTTGAGTTGCGTCTTTTCAAAACAGCTCGATGCCGGCAGGATGACATCGGCCAGCTTGGCGGTTTCGGTCATGAACATGTCGATCACCACCAGGGTGTCGAGCTTTTGGAAGGCGGCGCGGGTGCGGCTGGAGTCGGCCATGGTCACCAGCGGGTTGCCGGACTGTACCACCACCATCTTCACCGGGTAGGGTTTTTCCTCGAGGATGGCATCGACCACGCAGCCCTGCACCTGGTTGCCCCAGGTCTCGCTGAAGGTGTTGAATAGAGGGAAATCGCAGGTGATAGGCCTGGCATCGGCCGGCAGCCGCTCGGCCAACTGGATGTTGCGCGCCGGAATCGGTTGTGGCAGCACATCGCCACCGGGTTTATCGAGGTTGCCGGTGAGGGCGCGGAGCATGGCGATGGCGCGGGTGGTGTCAAAGACCTCGCGGTGCATGTCCAGGCCGTTGCCGTCGATGATGGCCGCCGGCTTGGTGCTGGCGTAGAGATGGGCAAGCTCGCGGATCAGTTGCGGTTCAAGCCAGAGTTGCTCGGCCACGGCTTCCGCCGGATACTGGGCCGCCACCTGTTGCAACTCCGCAAAACCCAGGGTGTACTGCTCGACAAACGGGGCATCATACAGATTATTTTCGATAATCTCGTTGATCATGGCCATGGCCAGCAGGCCGTCGTGGCCTGGCCTGATTTGCAGCCAGATATCGGCCTTGCGGGCCAACGCCGTCTGCACCGGATCGATGACAATCAGCTTGGCGCCGTGTTCCTTGGCCCAGTGGATACCCTCGGCCGCACCCAGGGCGGTGTTGCCGTCGTTCTTGCCCCAGACGATGATCAACTTGGCCGCCTTGGCCTCGGGGAAGGCCATGGAACCATAGACATAGCTGTGGGCAAAATCACGAGCCACAAAGCAAATCGAGCCGTTGCCGATGGTGTTGGGGCTGCCAAAGCCGTTCATCAGCCGGTTGGGATAATCCCAGGGAGCGCCCCAGTCGGCGGCCATGCCGCGCAACCAGGCAATCGACTGGGCGCCATCTTTTTCCTTATGCTGCTGAAAACGCGCTGCCACCAGCTCCAAGGCCTCTTCCCAGCCGGCCTCGCGAAAGCCATCGCCCTGCCTGATCAACGGCTTAGTGAGACGCTGGGGCGAGTAGACAATCTCGGCGGCATGGGCCAGTTTGGCGCAGCTGAGCCGTTTCTCCGGCTCCAAAAAGGACTTGCGGCGGGCAGCGATGAGGCGATCGCCCTCGACCTCGGCCTCGATCGGGCAGCAGGAGGAACAGAATCGGCAGACAGTATCAATGATCATGGCATCCTCCTAGCGGCGGGCGTGGACATAGCAACTGCGGATCAGCTCAAAGTGGTTGCTGTGGGTGCGAATCTTCCACCACACATGGCCGGGCTCGCCCACCTGCCAGGCCGGGGCCAGCGCCTTTGTACCCTCGGCCAACAACTGGGCAATGTTAGCAAGCCCCTTGCCGGCATGGGGTCCGTCGGTGGTGCCGCCAAGCCAGGCCTCGACCGGCGCCGCCTCGGTGGACCAGGAAAAGGGATCTGAGAGTACGAACTGGGCCTCCTCATCGCGGGTGACGCGGTTCATCTCGTGCAGATGGCCGATGGGCGAAGGCACCTTGTCCACCAGATTGAGCGAGGAGAAAATATTGAAGGATTTCTTGCGAAACGGCAGGGCCAGGGCATTGGCCACCACAAACTCCACCCTATCGCTGCGCCAGTCGTCGGGCAGGCGGATGACTGCCTCACGCCGCAGCAATCCCTCGTCCTTGAGCCCCACCACGAGCGAGCGCTCACGCATCAGGCGGCGGGCGGCACGAATAAAGGCCTGCGAGGTATCAATACCCACGGCAAAATCGGCCTTGGTGCTCATCTCAAAGGTAAAACGCCCCACCGCGCCACCGGCATCAAGGGCAATGCCACTTTGAGGCGCAATCAACCCGGCCCAGGTGGCATAGGCCTGCGAGGCCTGGTTATCGTCGAGCAGATCGCAGAAATGGCTCCACAGATACGAGGAGACCACATCGTCGCTCTCGTACTTGTTGGCTGCGCGCTGATTATCCGTGGTCTGCGGATCGAGCAGGGCCAGGCCGTCAATGATGGGATAGAGTGAGCCGCAATGCGGGCATTTGAGGGTGCCGGTTTCAATATCGCCCCCCTGCTGTTCGAGGATATCGGCACTCAGCGAATGTTCCTGGGGCAAACAGTTAGGGCAGATAATCAGCTCAAGGAGTTGTTTCTTCATGGCGCTCCTGGAATGATGAAGGCAGGGCGCACACCGGGCAACGAAGAGTGCCGGAGCGCTAACCAGTGAATAGAATAAGAATAATTCCTGAACACCCTACAGATGGGGTCAAGCTGCGTCAACCCAAAAACCGGGCAAAACGGTTTTTTGGCCGCGACGATCATTGAGCGTCCGCTGTGTTTACAAGCCTTGGCGGATACGCTAGGATACTGCGCTTTCCCGTCAACTTTACCCAAGAAGAGAAACGATGCAACGACGATTACCGGCCGAATGGGAACCCCAGGACGGGGTGCTGCTGGCCTGGCCCCATGCGAACAGCGACTGGTGCGATACCCTGGCCGCGGTGCAACAGGTCTTTGTGGCCATCACGGCCGCCATCAGCCGCTTTGAACGGGTATTGATCGTGGCCGCGGAGGTGGAGGTGGTGCGCCAGCAACTCATGGATGCGGGGGCGAATCTGCAACAGATCCGCCTCTTTGCGGTGCCGACCAACGATACCTGGGCCCGCGATTTTGGCCCGATCACGGTGCTGGACAACGGGCAACCGCTGCTCCTCGATTTCGGCTTTAACGCCTGGGGGTTGAAATTCGCCGCCGACCTCGACAATCTGATCACTGGCCGTTTGGCCCAAGCCGGCGGTTTCGGCGCCACCCCGGTCCATATCCCCGGTCTCATTCTCGAAGGCGGCAGCATCGAGAGCGATGGCGCTGGCACGCTGCTGACCACCAGCAATTGCCTGCTCAGCGCCAACCGCAATCCCCATGTTGACCAGCAGGGGATTGAACGGGCGCTTAGCGAACAGTTGGGCATCGAGCATTTCCTCTGGCTGAACCACGGCTCGCTCGCCGGCGACGACACCGACGCCCACATCGACACCCTGGCCCGCCTCTGCCCGGACAACACCATCGTCTATGTGCGCTGCGACGATGCCGGAGACGAGCATTACCCGGAACTCAGCGCCATGGAGGCGGAGTTGCGCCAACTGCGCACCCCGCAAGGCGAGCCATACCGACTCATCCCCCTGCCCTGGCCCCAAGCCTGCTATGCCGAGGATGGCCACCGTCTGCCCGCCACCTACGCCAATTTTCTTATCATCAACGGCGCGGTGCTGATGCCGACCTACAACGATCCCCAGGATGCGGCAGCGCTCGCCATCCTGGCCGAGGTTTTCCCCGAGCGGGAGATCATCGGCGTCGATTGCCGCCCCCTCATTGCCCAGCATGGTTCGCTGCACTGCGTCACCATGCAAATCCCCCAAGGAGTTTTGCCATGAGCTGTCTTCGCGTCGGCCTGGTGCAGCAGCGCTGCACGGACAACCGTCAGCAGAATATCGATAAAAGCATACAGGGCATCCGCACGGCTGCCAGCCAAGGCGCGCAACTGGTGGTACTCCAGGAACTGCACTGCGGCCCCTACTTCTGCCAAAGCGAGGATACCCGCTGCTTTGATCTGGCCGAGCCCATTCCCGGCCCGGCCACCGAGGTCTTCGGCGCCATCGCCAAGGAGTTGGGAGTGGTGATTGTCACTTCGCTCTTTGAACGCCGCGCACCGGGCCTCTACCACAATACCGCCGTGGTCATCGAGCGTGATGGCAGCATCGCCGGCCGTTACCGCAAGATGCACATCCCCGATGATCCAGGCTATTACGAAAAATTCTACTTCACCCCCGGCGATCTCGGTTTCACGCCGATTGACACCTCGCTGGGTCGATTGGGGGTACTCATCTGCTGGGACCAGTGGTATCCGGAGGCAGCCCGACTGATGGCCATGGCCGGGGCGGAGATGCTCATCTACCCCACCGCCATCGGCTATGATCCCGGCGACACCCCCGAGGAACAAACCCGCCAGCGCGAGGCCTGGGTCACCATCCAGCGCAGTCACGCCGTGGCCAACGGTATCCCGGTGGTCAGCGTCAACCGCGTCGGCTTTGAGCCCGATTCCAGCGACGTTGGCAATGGTGCCCAGTTTTGGGGCAACAGCTTTGTCGCCGGTTGCCAGGGCGAGCTACTGGCGGTGGCGGATACCGCCCAAGAACAGGTGCTGGTGGTGGAACTTGATCGCCTGCGCAGCGAGGAGATTCGCCGTATCTGGCCCTACCTGCGTGATCGCCGCATCGATGCCTATGGCGATTTAACCCGCCGGTATCGGGATTAAACGGAGGCAACGCCCTGTTTAGGCCGCTTGCGAAAAAAAACGATTCGTCTGTTGAACGCCTGGACAGATACCGAGGATGCCGTATAATCCTGCCTACATATGCAATTTACTTCGCTGGTATCCCTCAAATTTTATTCAAGGAGAACACCCATGAATCGCATTATTGCAACGGCTTCCCTGATCGCCCTGATGAACTGTGGCACAGCCCTGTGGGCGGCGGACGCAGAAAACTGCAAGGATCATCCCCTGTTTTCGCGCATGCCCAACTACGAAATCTTCCACTGCGCAGCCAGCGAATTTGACGCAGTCGGCTTTCCCAAACCGGAGTTGAAAGAATGGGCCAATCCCCAGGATTACACTGATATCGAAGGCAAGGTGGTGGCGCTGAGCTACAAGCTCAAGGAGGGAGCCACCCCGGCCAGCGCCCTGCAGATCATTCGCAACTTCCAGGCCGCCATTAAAAACGACGGCGGCACCATCCTCGGTGATTACCAGGGACAACTTTTTCCGGCCTTTCCGGAGACTGCTTCCAAATATCTCAACGACTCCCCCGGCGGCTCCTCATATGATCGCTACACCACCATGACCCTGAAGAAGGGCGACAGCGAGCTGTGGATTTACCTCGGTGCCAGCGAGGGCTACCAGTCCTACACCTTGCTGAGTGTGGATAAGCAGGAAATGAAACAGGATGTGAATGTGAAAAAACCCTGATCATCTCGCCAGGTTCTATAAACAACAAAAGCCGTCACCGGAAACCCCGGGACGGCTTTTGTTGTTTCATAAAAACCAGTTTGTTACATCACCGTAACCACACCATCGTCGAGATCATACTTGGCGCCAACGATGATCAGTTTCTTCTCCTCCACCAGATGTTTGAGGATGGCAGAATCTTTGAGCAGATTGTCAGCCACGGTCTTGATGTTGGCGTCAATGACGCATTCGACAAAGGCCTTTTTGTTTGTTTCCAGGCAGTTTTTGTCGTCCTTGCAGATGGCGCAGCCCTGGGCGGCCACGGCCACGTTGGGCTTGATGGCAGCGACAATGGCATCGATATTGGGGCTGCCGGTGCTCGCATCCTTGGCATCGACGGTGGCGGTCACCGCGCCGCAGCGCTCATGGCCCAGCACCATCACCAACGGTGTGCCCAGATGCTCGGCGGCGTATTCGACACTGCCCAGCACGATCGGATCCGGTACGTTGCCGGCCACACGGATGACGAAAATCTCCCCCAGCCCTTTGTCAAAAATCAACTCCGGCGGTACCCGCGAATCAGAACAGGTGAGGATGATGGCATAGGGTTTCTGCGAGCCGGCCAAAGCCGTCCGCGCCGCCACGTTGGCCTGGGCCTGGTTGGTGAGCTTATCCGCCACATAATTTTTGTTGCCTTCCATCAGCTTCTGCAGGGCCGCATCCGGGGTCATACCCGACCCCTCGCTGCTGGCAAACAGTGAGCCACAGCATAACCATGCCAAAGTACAGGCTGCCGCTATCAATCCTTTGCGTTCTTGCTTCGAAAACACCCTCATCTCTCTCTCCTTGCACTGCATGTTGATTGAACGCCAAACCCCGCCGCTTACGTTTCGGCGTAACCTGGCAACCGATGACCGGTCTTGGCCGCGCTAAGGATCCCCCTTCCTTTTTTCGCTCCAAGATTGGAGCGACTATACCATCCTGGCTGGCAATTCCCAAAAAAATTGGCTGAAATGCGAAACAGGAGTATCATGCAGCAGCATGCGGTTGGTTGTTCTTCGCCACGACCACGTCTGTGTCCTGTTGTGAGGGGTGGCGAACCAGCCCCTCCGCTTCCTTCACCCCCCTACCCGACAAAGAGTATGCCCCCGCAACCTGTCCCCTTTGCCGCTGCCTGTTATCCGCTGCCACCGCTGACCTGCATTCGTTTGCCGCCTGCGGAGGCTGGTCGGCTCGGTGCCCGACTCGCGGCCATGGATCCCTGGAAACGGCTAGGCTACGGTGCGGAACCACTTGGCCGTTACCTTGCCGCTGCCGATCCCAGCCTTAAACGTTTTGCGGTGCAGCATGAGCAGGAGAGCGTCGCCGTGGTCTGCATCCGCTTCCCCTGGCTGCGTGGACCCTATCTGGAGTTATTAGCGGTGTTTCCCGGCAGCCAGGGCCAAGGCGTGGGGCAGGCCATCCTGACCTGGTTCGAGGAACAGGCCCGGCCGAGTGCAAAAAATCTCTGGACCATGACCTCGGAGTTCAACCACCCGGCCCGCCGCTTTTATCAGTCCGCCGGTTTTGTCGAGATCGCTCCGGTGGCTGATCTGGTGAGTGATGGGTGCAATGAAATTTTGTTGCGCAAAACCTTGGTTCAATCAAACACAGCCATCTGAGCAGTGCCAACGCCTCACAGGCTGTTGCCGGCCGCGTTCAGCCCGCTATCGAGGCGCACGAACCGTATGCCACGGTTGCGCAGTTCGGCCACGATCTGCGGCAGGGCCGCACCGGTGCTGTAGCCACGACCGTTAACGTGAAAGATGAGGATATTGCCCGGCCGGGCCTTGCCCAGCACCCAGGTCGACAACCGCTGCGGGCTGAGGTGTTTGTCCGGATCGCCGCTGGCAAAGCTCCAGTGCACCACCCGGTAGCCGAGATTTTCGACGATGCGCAGGGTCCTTTGATCATAGTTGCCGGCAGGAAACCGGAAAAACAGCGGTTTGCGGCCGGAAAGTTCAGTGATCAGCTCCTCGCACTCGACCACCTCGCGAAGAACCGCCTCCTCGCTGAGCCGTTCCATGTGCTGGACATGATTGAGGGAATGATTTTCCAACTCCACCAGGCCAGTGCCTGCTAGCGTTCGCAGTTCCTCGGCATTGCGCCGGGCAAACTGGCCACTGACGAAGATGGTGAAGGGGATATGTTCGCGGAGAAGAAAGGAAACAATGCTCTGGTCCACAAAAGAAGGCGTTTTCGTTTCGCAGGCATCAAAGGTCAGGGCGATAATTTTTTCGTTCCCCGGTAATTGGCTCACAACCTCGCCCGCGCACAGGCCAGACTGCAACAGGAGCAGCACACCCAACGAAATCGCCAACCATTTCCTTGTTGCGGTCATTTGTCCCACGGGAGCCTTGTGGAGCATTATTCCACAGCTTGGTAAAAAATCGCCAACCACAACGAGGGCTGGGAGGGATCGGTCCAGTTGACGCGGTGGCGGCGGTGAGCGGCGATGTTGACCCAGTCACCGGGTCGGAGGCGGCGGGGTACGGGTTCATCCTCAAAGTGCAATTCAGCTGCGCCACTCAAGAGCATCACCCACTCGGCCTGCTGCTGATCATACCAGAAACCGGGCGGGCTGCTTTGGCCGGTGGAGACGATCCGCTCCACCCGCAGCGAACCGGCATGCAGCAACTCGTCAACGAGTTCGTCCGTGCCGGAGATCTGTTCCAAGCCGGCGAAAATATTTCCTTCCATCTCCCCTCCCCCTCTGTGCCTCACTCCATCCGCGCCACATCCACTTCCACCGCCAGGGTGTGCAGCCCGCCGCCCATGACCACCCCCTTGACCGGGGCAACATCGCTGTAATCCCGGCCCCAGGCCAGGGTGATATGCGCCTCACCGGCAAAAATGTTGTTGGTGGGGTCAAGATCGACCCAGCCCTCGCCGGGCACATAGAGCGCTACCCAGGCGTGGGAGGCGTCGGCACCCTCCAACTTAGGCTTCCCCGGCGGCGGCAGGGTTTCCAAATAACCGCTGACATAGCGCGCTGCCAGCCCCTGGGAGCGCAGGCAGGCAATGGCCAGATGGGAAAAATCCTGGCAGACCCCGCGTTTATTGGCCAACACCTGAGCCACCGGGGTATCCACCGTACTGGCCGCCTTATCGTAGGCAAACTCGGTGAAGATGCGCTGCATCAGATCCATCCCCCCTTCTAACACCGGCCTGCCGGAGGGAAAGGAGGCACGGCCATAGGTCTGGATTCCCGGGTCGATACCGATCATCGGGCTGGCAAAGATGAATTGATAGGCCTCCAGATCCTCGGGTGTGGTATGGGCTTGCAGCCGTCGCACCACCTCCTCCCAGGGCAGGGTGGCCTCGGGTTCGATACGGAGGCTGCGGCCGGTACGCACGATGCTGGTGGTGGTGAGCGAGAGTTCAGCGTGCGGCTGCTCAATCATGAACACATGGACGACATTGCCAAAATAATCGATGCGACGGTGGACATACTGGGGTTGGGGTGCAAAGCTGAGCTGAGTCTGCAGCACCTGCTGGCGGTTGGTGGAACGCGGGGTGAGAAAGAGTTCGTTTTGGGAGAGCGAGGCCGGTTCGGAATAGCTGTAAGCGGTGGTATGGGTGACGCGGTACTTCATGGCAGGGGCTCCCCCTGGCGGATGGAAAAGTGCTGGGTGGCCGTGACCCGGGTGAGGTAGTGGGCGCTGACCTGCTGGGCAAAAGCCAACAGCAGCGATTCCATGGTCTCCAGAAACTGGTGCAGGGGCTCCTCGTTTTCAGCGCTGCCGGAGCTGCACGCCAGGTTAGAGAGATCAAGCAGGCGGATGGAGGTGAGCATCTCCAGGGCCATGCGTTCCTCGGCGCTGGCAAAGCGGCGTTCGCTCTGCCGGGGCAGTTCCTCCACATGGGCGGCCAACTGACTGAGCTGGAAGGCCAACGACTTGGGATTGCTCTCATCCAACAGCAACAGATCCAATACCGGCGCCAGTTGGAAGGCCGTGCGGTAGCGGGCGCGGTAGGTCATGATCGAATCCGAGACCTCCAGCAGGGCCTCAAGGGCGTTCTGCGAGGCAAGACAGACCCGGGGCAGGCCGAAACTGATCAGCCCGATCTGATGCAGTGCGCGTTCGATACGGCGGCCCATGTCCATGAACCGCCACCCCAGGCTGCGGGTCATGCCCTCCATGGCCAGACCACTGAAGGCGCTGAGGGTAAAGAGGGTGTTGTCGAGCAGGTCAAGCGGGTCACTGGTGGGGTTGTCGCCGAACTCCTCCAGGCGATTGATCACCCGCCAGGAATCGCGGCTGAGCCGATCACGGACGTTGCGCGCCGCCTCCTGCACCCGTTTGAGGATGGCGATGACGCTCTCCGCCTTATCCTGTCGGTAGAAGGCCTCGATCAGCTGCATCTCCAACTCTTCCACGGTGAGCGTTTCGTCCTCGGCCAGCGGCGGCAGGGTGTGGGTGGAGCGCAGCAGGTTGAGCAGGAATTCCAGCTCCGGGATATCCTCGGGCCGATTCTCGCTGGCCAGCCGCCGATAGACCGAGCGCAGCAACCGGATCAATCCCTCGGCCCGTTCCAGGTAGCGGCCGAGCCAGAGCATGTGATCGGCCACCCGGCTGGGCAGATCGCTTAAGCGGCGGAACTCGCCCACATTGTGCAGGCTGCTGAGCATGCTGAACGGCTCCACCGGCTTGTCGGACAGCACCCAGACATCCTTGCTCTGCAACCGTTCCGGCACCCCGGCCAGCAGGGTCGGCACATCGGCGGCGGTCATGGCCAGGCCGCCGGGCATCAGGGTGTAGCCTGCCTCGGTGGCACAGAGGAAGAAGCGCAGCAGCACCGGTCGGGTCTGCACGCCGCCGTCGTGCCAGACCGGCACCATCGACGGCTGTACCTGTTCCTGGACCATGCAGGCATAGGGGGCCGAGGCCATGGCGGCCCAAGGATCGCCATCCATATTCCAGTGGCGATCCAGTGCCGGCAGCAGCGTTCCATCGCGGTTGCCGGCCAGCACCCGATCACGCCCGGCCGCGTGGCCGCACCACCAGGCGGGATGACCAGCCAGCAACAACTCCTCACCCAGCAGCATGCGGCAGAGATCGGGCAGGAAGACCGGCAGCACCGGGGTCTCGACAAAGCCGGCCCCGATGGGATTGGTGATGTCGATGTTCTCCTCCCTGGCCACCTGGATGAGGCCGGCCACACCCATGTTGGTGTCGCGGCGCAGGGCAAAGGGATCGCTCTGGCGGTCGGCGATCTGACGAAAAACCGAGTCCACCGGCTCAAGCCCGGCGAGTTTCTTCAAAAAGAGCCGACCGTTGCGCACGGTGAGATCCTGCCCCTCGACCAGCGGATATCCCAGATACCGCGACAGCAAGGCCTGCTCAAAGTAGATCGGGCTGTCCGGTCCGGGCGAGAGCAGCACAATGTTGGGATCCTCGCGGCGCAGGGCGGAACGCTGCACCAGGCCGGTGTGCAGGGTCTGGAAAAACGGCGCCAGGCGGCAGACAGGGCTGTGATGGTAGAGTTCGGGAAAGAGACGGGAGATGACGATGCGGTTTTCCAGTCCATAACCGAGCCCCATGGGGCTGGCGCCGTAATCGCGCAGCACACGGAAGTTGCCGTCCGGCGCCCGGTAGCAGTCCACCGCATAGAAGTTCAGATAGCGGCCGCAGGAAGGGACGATCCCGTGGCAGGCCTGCAAGAATTGGGGGTTGGCAAAGATCAGTTCCGCCGGCAACCGACCGGATTGCAGCAGTTGCTGCGGCCCGTAGACATCGGCCAGGATCCGCTCCAGCAGCCGCGCCCGCTGGATGAGCCCCTGCTCCAGCGCCTGCCACTGGCCACTGGTGATCGGCAGGGGCATCATCTCCAGGGCAAAGGGGGTGCCGCGTCCGTCCGGGGCATCAAAGGGGTTATAGGTGGCGCCGTCCTCGTGGCGCATCTGCTTGACCCGTTCCTGCCGCTGGGCCAGCATGGCCGGCGTGGCCGCATTGATCGCCTCGACGATGGCCTGCCAGTGTGGACGCGGCGCACCACCGGCCTCAAAGGCTTCGCAGTAGGCACCGCCCGGACAGAACACCCCGCTAAAGAGCGATGCTCCCACCGCTTGCGAACGGTTGCCACCCTGTGCTTGGGCCGAATGGATCCGGGATGTCATGGTCTTGGCTGCCTCATCTGCTGGAGTGAAGGTGCATTACCGCCGCAGATCGAGGGTAAAGGGAAAGGCGTGATTGGGCTCGGGCATGGGAATGGGCCGCCCGCCGCCGGGGGTATGGCCATGGGGGAGGAAGCGGGCATGACGCCGTCCCTCGGCCTCAAAGCTGTTCACCGGCAGCACATCATGGTTGCGGCCACCGGGATGGCCGACATGGTAGGTGCAGCCGCCCACCGCCCGTCCGGTCCAGGTATCAAAGCAATCAATGGTCAAGGGCGCATGCACACCGATGGTCGGATGCAGACAGGCCGGCGGCTGCCAGGCGCGGAAACGAACGCCGCCGATGAACACTCCGGCGGTACGCGTGGGTTGCAGCGGTACCCGGCGACCATTACAGGCAATGACATAGCGCTCACCCACCATCCCGGAAACTTTGACCTGCAGCCGCTCCACCGAGCTGTCGACATAGCGCACCGTGCCGCCGCCTCCCGGCTCCTCGCCGAGCACATGCCAGGGTTCCAGGGCCTGGCGCAGTTCGATCTCCATGCCCTGACATTCGATGCGGCCATGGATGGGGAAGCGGAACTCGAAGTGGGGATAGAAAAAGTCCATGGCCACCGGGAAACCGGCCTCGGTGAGGATGTCGAGGACATCGGCCAGATCGTCATGCACCGGCTCGGGGAGCATGAAGCGATCATGCAGCCGCGTCCCCCAATGGACCAGGGGCTGGCGGTAGGGGGTCTTCCAGAACCAGGCAATGCAGATGCGCAGCAGCAGTTGCTGCGCCAGGCTCATGCGCGCATGCGGCGGCATCTCCACGGCGCGGAATTCGAGCAAGCCCAGGCGACCGCTACTGGAGTCGGGGGAGTAGAGCTTGTCGATACAGAACTCGGCGCGGTGGGTGTTGCCGCTCACATCCACCAGCAGGTGGCGAAAGAGGCGGTCCACCAGCCAGGGCGGGCAGCCCGAGGGTGCGGCCTGTTGCCGGTCAAGTTCGGCAAAGGCGATTTCCAGCTCGTAGAGACTGTCGTGGCGCGCCTCGTCGATGCGCGGCTGTTGACTGGTGGGGCCGATGAACAGCCCGGAGAAGAGAAAGGAGAGCGCCGGGTGATTGTTCCAGAAGGTGAGCAGACTGCGTAGCAGATCCGGCCGCCGCAAAAAGGGGCTATCTGCCGGAGTACAACCGCCGACGACGATATGGTTGCCACCGCCGGTGCCGGTCTGGCGGCCATCGACCAGGAATTTCTCCGTGGCCAGACGGCACTGCCGGGCGGTTTCATAGAGGGTGGTGGTGCAGTCGATCATCTGTTGCCAGCTGTGCATGGGCTGCACATTGACCTCGATGACGCCGGGGTCGGGGGTAATCTTAAAACATTCCAGGCGCGGATCAGCGGGCGGGGTGTAGCCCTCGATCACCACTGGCAGTGCGGTTTCCTCGGCAGTGGCCTCAATGGCGGCCACCAACTCCAGATAGCCTTCGAGCTTGAGAATGGGCGGCATGAAGACACAGATCCGCCCGCCGCGCGGCTGCACGCAGAGCGCGGTGCGCACCACCCAGGCTGCCGACTCGCCCTGCACCGGTTGCGGGGTGGTGAAAGGCTTGGGTTGGCTCTGCACACTCTCTTTTATTTCACTTTCTTTTTCGCCCGCAAGCGATCGTTGGCCCTGGTAATCCGGCAACGGATCACGTTCGGCCAATGGATCGGGAGAAAATTCCAGCGGCAGGTCCCCCTTGTCTACCCAGGGCAGGGAATCCAGCGGCAACCGCAGACCGGCCGGACTATCGCCGGGCAACAAAAAGAGGTGGTTGCTGCGAAGTGGCCAGGGCCCGCTGATCCAGGAGCCGTGCTGTAACGGCAGTACATAGCCCACCACCGCGCCCAAGCCGCGCTCAAAGGCCTGGGCCATGCGCGTGCGCTCTTCCACATCCTCCAACTTGGGATCTTTGGGGTCCACATTGACCGGCAGCCGCTGTTCCTTGTGGAGGTAGTAGTGGATATCCTCAAAACTCTCGCGGATAAATCGGGTACCCACCCCCAAGCGATTGGCCAGGGCCTCAATGAAGACTTTAGCCTCATCGACGCCAAATCCATAGTCGGTGCAGGGATCGGCCAGCCACTGCGGATCTTGCCACAGAGCGATACCGTCTTTGCGCCAGTAACAGGCCAGGGCCCAACGCGGCAGGGACTCGCCCGGATACCACTTGCCCTGACCGCAGTGAATAAAGCCGCCCGGTGCCCAGTGGCTGCGCAACCCCTGCAACAGATTCTGCGACAACCGCAGCTTTTCCTCACCCAGGGCATCGGTGTTCCATTCCGGGGCATCCATGTGATCGATGCCGATGAAGGTGGGCTCGCCGCCCATGGTCAGGCGCACATCCTGGGCCTGCAACGCCTCCTCCACTTGGTCGCCCAGGGCGACAATCCGCTCCCACACCTCTTCAGGATAGGGCCTTGTGGAACGCGGTTCCTCGCGGATGCGGCGCACGCTCATGCGGTGGCTGAACTCGACCTCGCAGAGTTCGAGCGCGCCGGTGATCGGGGCCGCACTCTGCGGTTCCGGCGAGCAGGCCAGGGGGATGTGTCCCTCGCCGGCAAAGAGCCCGGAGGTGGGATCCATGCCCACCCAACCGGCACCGGGAATATAGACCTCGGTCCAGGCATGGAGGTCGGTGAAATCGGCCTCCGGCCCGGAGGGCCCATCCAAGGATTTGATATCCGGGGCCAGTTGAATGAGGTAGCCGGAGACAAAGCGGGCCGCCAGTCCCAAATGACGCAGGATATTCACCAGCAGCCAGGCCGAATCGCGGCAGGAGCCGCTCTTGAGGCCAAGGGTCTGCTCGCAGCTCTGCACATTGGGTTCCAGGCGGATGAGGTAGCTAATATCCTCACTCAAGCGCTGATTGAGCGCCACCAGGAAGTCCACCGTCTGCTTGGGTGTGCGGTCGATGGTTGCCAGATAGGCCAGCAGGTGTTTGCCCGACTCCACCTTGGCCAGATAGGGTGTCAAATCGGTTTTCAGCCCCGGATCGTAGACAAAGGGAAAGGTGTCGGCCTCGGGTTCAAGGAAGAAGTCAAAGGGATTGATGACGATCATGTCCGCCACAAGATCGATCTCCACCGCGAACTCGGTGGTCTTCTCCGGAAACACCAGGCGGGCCAGATAGTTGCTGAACGGATCCTGCTGCCAGTTGATAAAATGGCTCTTGGGCGTCACCGTCATCGAGTAGCTGATAATCGGCGTGCGGCTATGCGGGGCCGGCCGCAAGCGAACAACCTGCGGTTCAAGGTTGATGGCACGGTCGTAGCGATAGGTGGTGATATGACGCAGAGCTACATGAATACCCACGGGTACTCCTTGGTTGAACGTGGACAAAAGCGCGGACATGACCGGGTTCGGCCGTGTCCGCGCGGATAATTCGCTTTCCTCTGGCGAGCATGACCCGCTACCCCGATCTCTCCAACGATGAGCGGTGTTGGGGTTCGTGCCTCACCCGCAACCTACGGCGTTAACGCACTGCAAAAAAATATAAAATTTTCGATGCGCTGTAGGAGCGGGCCATGCCCGCGAACAAGGTTTTTCATCACTCTATGAAATACGCATACACCCCAGGAAAATGGGCTTCCAGGAAGCTGAGTTCCGACACAAGAGCCAACCCGCAAACAATCGCGTAAATAAGCAGCTTAGCCTCGGCCCATTGATCATCGATGTACTCGCCGCGAAAGAGCGAAACAAGATCCGGCATGAACCAATACTTGAGCGCGCCGGCCAGCCCCTCCTGATGAAAAAAGATGCCGCTGAGCAGGCCGAAAAGCGGCAGGTTGAGCACGACGAGCACAATCAGGGGCAACGGGTTCACGTTAGACCTCTTTGACAGAGAAAAAAAGCCACCCTACTGCTGGCTGGTCGTCTCCTCCACCGGGGGTTTCATGTTAAAAAAGGAAGTGCCGATGGCGCCATCGATCTGGTTGATCCGCGTTTGCAGCCGATCCAGATACTCGTGCATGCCCTCTTGAACCACTTCTTCAATGTCGGTGTACTCCAGATCCGCATCCAGACGCCCGAGGAGTTTTTCCGCCACATTGCCGCCCCCGCCGCCGTTGGCGGCACCATTCATGATCCGCGCCAGGCTGATCTGGGCCTTGTTGACGCAATGACGGATCGAACGGGGAAAGTTCTTATCAAAAATAAGAAAACTGGCCACCTGCCGCGGGGTGATGAGATGGTGCTCCTTGCGGAACATCTCAAAGGCGCTGGCAGACTTCAATACCGCTGTCCACTGGATGTTGTCAACGGGCGTGTTGACCAGATCCGCCTGCGGCAGGAGCATGAAATACTTCACATCCAAAATACGAGAGGTCTTGTCGGCGCGTTCCAGCATCATGCCCATGCGGGCGAAGTTCCAGGCCTCGCCGTGGCTCATGGTCGAGTCGAGCAGACCGGTGAAGAGATGGCTGCGCATCTGGATGATCTTGAAAAACTTGTGCGGGTCCTGGAAGGCCATGGGATGATGCTTGGGATCGGCCATCTCCAGGTAGAAGGTGTTGAGGTGCTCCCACATCTCCGAGCTGATGATCTCGCGGATGGAGCGGGCATTCTCCCGCGCCGCAGCCAGACAGCTGACAATGGAGTTGAAGTAGAGGCGATCAAAGGTGAGAAAATTGATCACCGCCTCCTTGGTGTACTCCTTGTATTTATCCTCGAAAAATTCCTGGTCACCGGTGATCATCACCAGCGGCTCCCATTGCTTGCCGCCTTCGGTGGGCAGGTCCAGGAGAAGATTGAGGTTGACGCTGATGAAACGGGCCACGTTCTCGGCCCGTTCGATATAACGACACATCCAGTAGATTGAATTGGCCACACGGCTGAGCATAATCGTCTCCTTGTTTACAGAACCCAGGTATCCTTGGAACCGCCGCCCTGGGAGGAGTTGACCACCAAGGAGCCCTTGGTCAGGGCCACGCGGGTCAAGCCGCCGGGCTGGACGTAGATTTCCTTGCCAAACAGCACATAGGGCCGCAGGTCGACATGACGGCCCTCGATGCAATCACCGACAATGGTGGGCACGCGGGAGAGCGAGATGGTGGGTTGGGCCATGTAGTTACGCGGTTCGGCCTTGATCTTCTCGGCAAAGGAGTCGCGTTCGGCCTGGCTGGCATGCGGACCGACTAGCATACCGTAGCCGCCGGACTCGTTGGCCGCCTTGACCACCAACTCATCGAGGTGATCAAGCACATAGGCGCGCTCCTTGTCGTCGCGGCAGATATAGGTGGGCACATTGGCAAGGATGGGCTCTTCACCGGTGTAATACTTGATGATCTTGGGCACATAGGCGTAGATGACCTTGTCGTCGGCAATGCCGGTGCCGGGGGCGTTGGCCATGGCAATACGCCCGGCCTTGTAGACACTGATCAGCCCTTTGACGCCGAGCAGGGAGTCGGGGCGGAAGACCTCGGGATCGATGAAGTCGTCGTCGATGCGGCGATAGAGCACATCCACCCGTTTCAACCCCTTGGTGGTGAGCATGTGGACATAGCCATCCGAGACCACCAGATCCTGGCCCTCGACCAGTTCAACGCCCATCTGCTGGCTGAGGAAGGAGTGCTCGAAATAGGCGCTGTTGTAGATGCCGGGGGTGAGTACGCCGATGGTGGGCTTTTTGATGTGGTCCGGGGCGAGAAATTCGAGCATCTCCAGCAGTTTGCTGGGGTAGTCGTCCACCGGCCGCACCTTGGAGGCCTCGAAGACCTGGGGAAAGGTGCGCTTAAGCACCTGCCGGTTTTCCAGCACATAGGAGACGCCGGAGGGGCAACGCAGGTTATCCTCCAGCACGTAAAAGCGGCCATCGCTGTCGCGCACCAAATCGGTGCCGGTGACATGGCACCAAATCTTTTTCGGCGGGGTGAAGCCCTCGCACTCCTTGCGGTAGGTCTTGCTGCTGAGCACCAGGTCCTCGGGTACGACCTTGTCTTTGAGAATTTTCTTATCGTTGTAGATATCCTGCAAAAACTCGTTGAGCGCAAAGATGCGCTGCTTGAGTCCGGATTCGATCTGCTGCCAGTCGCCCGAGGGGACGATGCGCGGGATGATATCAAAGGGAAAGATTTTTTCGGTCCCCTCGTCGCGCCCGTAGACGTTGAAGGTGATGCCCATCTTCAACAGCAGGGCCTCGGCAGCCCGCTGGCGCATGGTCAGATCGCCCGGCGGCAGGGTGTCGATCATATCGACCAATAACTGCGCGCCCGGACGGGGTTTGCCCCCCGGTTCGATCAGTTCGTCGTAGAAATTCCCGGGATCATAACTTGTAAAGGTCTCCATACCGTATGGCCCTCCCCCTCATGGTGGTTGAACGGTGATCGTACTGTGAAAATGGCGCTATCACCAGGAAAAATTCCTATTGCCTTGAATAGGAAAAATTTGGTGATGGCACTGTGTTTATTATCTCGCGCAGAGGCGCAGGGGCGCTGAGATTTTTTAAAGGCAAATTGTGCAATCTTCTGCTGTTACCCTCTGCGCCTCCGCGCCTCTGCGGGAAAACCAAATGAAAATTTTAGGAGTTCAAGCCTGTTGCAAAAAGACGGTTTCGTCATTCCCGAGGCAGTAATCGGGAATCAAGCCTTTGAAAAAACAAAGAGTTCTGGATTCCCGCTTTCGCGGGAATGACGAAAACCCGCCAGCAGTTTATTTTGCAAGAGACTCGTTCCTCAGGAGATTTCTCCCGTTGGTCGAAATGACAGGGGTAATGGCACCTAAGTCAAAGGCGGCAGCACCTCGGTGCCATCCCGAACGTAGAGAGGGATCTCCTCTTTCATGATCCTAAAGCCAAACTCCCGCGAAACGGCAGATACTCCCCCTGCATCCGATCCTTGAGCCCCACGCCGGTGGTTCCCAGCCGCAGCGCCTCCTCGATGAGATAGGCCAGCTTGCGTACCCCTTCCTCAATGGCCAGACCACCCTCGCGCACGTTGGAAATACAGTTGCGGGCCTCATCCGAGGTGCCAACTTTGGGAGCATAGGTGAGATAGACGCCCATGGAGTTGGGCGAGCTCAAGCCTGGCCGCTCGCCGATGAGCATGGCCACCATCTTCGCGCCCAACACCTCGCCGATCTCATCACCGGTGGCCACCCGACAGTTGCACACCAGACAGACCGGTCCGAGTCGTAATGCACTAAATCGGCCACAGAGTTCCTTGAAACGCTCCACAAAGGGCAGCGCATTTTCGCTGATCGCCCGTGATGAGAGGCCATCGCCCACCACCAGCAGCAGATCATACTCTTGGGTCGTCGTTTTCTCGTGCAGCAAAGCACGGGAAACGGCATCCAACCTGCGCCCCAGGTCCGGGCGGGTGAGATAGGTGGAACGATCCAGGGCCGCACTCTGCAGGGGCAAGGTGCTCAAGCCCAGTGCTTGGATTTTTTGCGAGAGCTCCTCAATATCCAGGGGCAGATGCACGGCATCGCGGGCCTGGGCATGGGCCATGCGCAGGGTGAGTACCGAGGCCAGAGGCAGGCTGGCGCCACACCGGCCCAGGGCAATGCGGGCATCGGTGAAGCGGCGCAGCTCCTCCCAGGGATCTTCGATCACCGGCGACTTGCCAGCAGCTCGTAATGATTGCAGCACATTTTCGTTCGTCATAGCCATCCCTCCGGCAGGGCCAGCAAGCGGCTGGCCGGATGAATCGGCCGTAGATGCCCATGCACCGGGTCGACAATCCCCTGCTCCTGCAACCAAAGTTGGAACTCCGGTGCCGGCGTCCGCCCCAGTAGTCGCCGCAGGTAGGCGGCATCGTGAAAAGAGGTCGACTGGTAGTTGAGCATGATGTCATCGGCACCGGGCACGCCCATGATGAAGGTGCAACCGCTGTTGCCCAGCAGGGTGAGCAGCACGTCCATATCGTCCTGATCGGCCTCGGCGTGGTTGGTGTAGCAGATGTCCACGCCCATGGGCAGGCCGAGCATCTTGCCGCAGAAGTGGTCCTCCAGGCCGGCGCGGATGATCTCCTTGCCGTTGTACAAATATTCCGGGCCGATAAAGCCGACCACCGAGTTGACCAACAACGGCTGATACCGCCGCGCCACCGCGTAGGCTCGCGCCTCCAGGGTCTGCTGATCAACGCCATGGTGGCTGTTGGCAGAAAGGGCACTGCCCTGGCCGGTTTCAAAGTACATCACATTGTTACCCAGGGTGCCGCGCGCAAGCGAAAGCGTGGCCTCATGGGCCTCATCCAGCAGGGACAGGTTGACGCCAAAACTGCGGTTGGCCGCCTCGGTGCCGGCAATGGACTGGAAACAGAGATCCACCGGCGCCCCGGCGCGGATGGCCTCCAAAGTGGTGGTCACATGGGTGAGCACGCAGCTCTGCGTGGGGATGTGGTAGCGCTCGCGGATCATGTCGAGCATCTCCAGCAGGCGCTGAATGTTGTCGACGCTGTCCGTGGCCGGATTGATGCCAATGACCGCGTCGCCGCAGCCGTAACAGAGGCCGTCCAGGATCGAGGCGGCAATCCCTTTCAGATCATCGGTGGGATGATTGGGCTGCAAGCGCACGCCAAAGGTGCCCGCCAAACCAAGGGTGTTGCGGAAGCGGGTTACCACCTGGCATTTGGACGCCGCCAGGATCAGATCCTGTACCCGCATCAACTTGGCCACCGCTGCCACCATCTCCGGGGTCAGTCCCGGCGCCAGGGCGGCCAGGGTCGCCTGATCCGCCTCCTCGGTGAGCAGCCAGTCGCGCAGCTGGCCCACGGTCAAGTCGCAAACCTGCGCAAAGGCGGCCGGGTCATGGCTGTCGATGATCAGCCGGGTGACCTCATCCTCCTCGTAGGAGATGAGATGCTCGTGCAAAAAGGTGGTCAGGGGCAGCTCGGCCAAAACCATCTGTGCCGCCACCCGCTCTTCGGCACTCTCGGCGGCAATACCGGCCAAACAGTCGCCGGAGCGATGCGGGCTGGCCTTGGCCATCAACTGGCGCAGGCTGTCAAAGGCAAAGCGGCGATGGTGCAAACTCAGTGTATACATACCAACACGGGCCGTGGTCGTTTCTCCGCGCGATCACGGCAAACGACCACGGCCCCCTCCTCCTTCAGGCCCCAAAAGGCCGCATTAGTCGTCGATGCGCACCGGTTCGACTTCCACCTGTGCCGGCATGATGATGATTGGTTCCACCAGGCTCTCTCGGCCGGCCACAAGTTTGAAGTAGCCGTAGGCCACCACCATGATGCCGGCAAAGATCAGCGCCAGTTTCTGGTTGTAGTAGGTGACCGCAATCAGGGCCACCACCGCAATCACCAGGCCGACGGCCGGAGCCACCGGATACAGCGGCACCTTGAAGGGGCGTTCCATCTCGGGATGATTCTTGCGCAGGGCAAAGATGGTGATCAGCGAGATGACGTACAGTACCAGGGCACCGAACACGGCAATGGTGATGATCTCGCCGGTCTTGCCGGTCATCAGGGCGATAATGCCGATGACCAGGTTGAACAGCAGGGCGTTCTGCGGGGTCTTGAAACGCGGGCTGACCTTCCCCAGGGACGGATGCATATACCCCACCCGGCCCAGTTCGAGCACGGCGCGACCAGCGGCAAGGATGATGCCGTGGAACGAGGCCACCAGACCAAAAAGCCCGATGAAGATCAGCATGTGATACAACAGGTGATTGTTGCCGACCACGTTGGCCAGGGCCAGGGGCAAGGGGGAATCCGAGGCAGCCTCGCCCGGAGCCGGATAGACGATGGCTTCCCAGCCGCCCACACCCACTGAAGTGGCAAAGGTGATGATCGCCAGGGCCACCAGGGTGAGGATGGCAGCGCCGAAACCGATCAAAATATTGCGCTGCGGATTAACGGTCTCCTCGGCGACATTGGCCACACCCTCGATGGCAAGGAAGAACCAGATGGCAAAGGGAATGGCGGCAAAGGCACCACCCCAGCCGTTAGGCAGGGCATTGACGGTAAGTTTATCCCAGGAGAAGCTTGGCGCGGTCACTCCGGCGAAGATCAGCAATTCGGCCACGGCCAGCACGGTGATGAACAGCTCGAAGCGGGCCGCTGCCTGCACACCGTAGATATTGAGCGCGGTGAAGATGATGTAGGCACCAATGGCAATGGCCATCACCGGTACATCGGGGAGAAAGAGGTGAAAATAGGCGCCGATGGCAGCGGCAATAGCCGGTGGCGCAAAGACAAATTCAATCACCTGGGCCATACCGGCGATAAAGCCCAGCTCCTTGCCCAGCCCCTTGGTGGCATAGTCAAACACGCCGCCCGCCTTGGGAATGGCGCAGGCCAGCTCGGTGTAGCTGAAGGTGAAGCTGAGGTACATGAGGATGATGAATCCCGTGGCCACGGCCAGCCCCAGGGTGCCACCCTGCGCCAGCCCTAGGTTCCAGCCGAAATACATGCCGGAGATAACGTAGCCCACCCCCAACCCCCATAGCATCCAGGGGCCTAATTTCCGTTCCAATTGTACTGCCGATGCCTTGTTGCTCATACCACGACCTCATGTTGTGGAGCCAAGATGGATATCGCCCCGGAGGACCAGGTCGACCGGAGCCGGGTTAACCGGATATTGCCAGGGCACACAGTGCAGCGCCGCAGGTCATGCGGTATACAGCAACAACCGGTCCACCTTGGAATTATTTGAGCAACATGTTTAAATTATTAGATTTTGATTAATCAGCCGCCTGTTGCATTCTTTCCATTTTTGAAATTTTTAATTTTATAGCAATACGTTTTTGGAACGAATGCGACAATGTCGGCGGAAGCGGCATTTTGAGACGGGGTATGCTAGCTCTCATGCTCAAGCGTCCCGTTTTGCCCCGCAACCTTCGCCTGCTTGTTCAAATGACCGATAGGCGCGACGGTTACGATGAAAATGAATGATCGCCTTGAGAAGGAACAACAAAAATGAGAGCAACAGAAACTTTGCGCAGATTGGTTCATCAGCTTCCGCGTCAGCACTCGTGCCGCCCGAAGCCCTTGTCGCCCAAACATTGCACAGCTCCGCGGGCGGCTCCACATCTACAGCACCGACCACAACACCTTGCTTTCCATTGACTTTTCAGGAAAAACATCGTACCGAACAAGGATTGCAGTTTGCTTGGCAACAATGGAAAAGATGGCAAGGGAAATATGGGATCGAGCCCGCGCCTAGTTTTTTTGACATGACGGCAAAGAAGAGGGGATTAGGTATACTGTCCCCGGAATTTCCCGAAATTAAAACTGGATGTGACAAATGAGCATAAATAAATTAGCGGACAATATTACACAAGGCGTGAGCAGTAGAATAACCTCAGAAAAAGATGCCCTGCAATTTGTCTTAGAGGAATTAGATGCAGCACGAGAAGGAAATGATGTAGCAAAACTTTTTGTTAGAGAGAGTGGATTCAATGAATCTGAGTATGAAGAGGCCATGCAAAATTCATACGAATCTATTGATGGAGTTAACGGACCACAACAGTATTTGTTGAAATCAATTTTCGAATTTTCTGATGACGTTGATTTCATGGTTAAGTTGAGAATTCAAGTAGTAAAGAATATTATAGACGAGTGGGAGTTGAAAAATAATACAGAAATTAGAATAGATAATTTGATGAATTCTCTTAAAAATATTCTTATTGATGATGCATCTGTCATTCCAGCACTCACGCCAAATATTCCTGTTCCAGCCAGCGCCGAAATGCGGCATATACATACAAGAACAGAGAATATTTCTTCGGCTAAGAGAAAAATTGCGACCTTATCAGAATTTACAAAAAATGACGCCGAAGAAATAATTATAAAATCTTTGCAAAGCGATGAAATTAACAACTCCATAACAAAAAATTATTCAGTTTGCGAAACTGATTTAACGGTTAACAAAGTTGCAAAGCTAAAAAAAAGTACAATTAATGAGGATGACTACGAAACTTTAAAAGAATCGCCATTTATTATATTTATACTTATGGCTTTTGCAGACGGAAAAGTTGATCAAAAAGAAACAGCATCTCTTGCAAAAGTAATAATGAATCCAAGTATTTTTGGCAGTGATTTTTTAGTTAAAATAATTCAAGATTCAATACCTCAGCTCACGTTTACAGCCATTCCCGAATGTCTCTCGGCGATAATCGATAACAATCCTGACTATTTCAAAAAATTACAAGAAATTAGAATTGTCATCGATAAAAATTTTGAAGAAGACGAAGCAAACCACTTCAAAAAAGCTCTCATTAGAGTTGGCTATAAAATAGCTGATGCTTCCGGTGGTTTCTTCGGCCTTGGTAGTAGAGTGTGCAAGGAAGAAAAACAGATGCTTAAAACAATAGCACACATCCTCGATGTTACAATCTGAGGAGAATAACAATAAAATGCTACTGGAGGTTTGTACGGTACTGGGCGGTTTATCGGCTATTTGGTTTTTTTTTGATAAGATTCAAATTTTTCTCAATAAACATGGGTTTCAAAAGCTTTGTTCAACGAAATCAACCAGTATACTCGCTCTTTCCGATGAAGAGTTTATGCTGATCGACAAATTATTAAAATTTCCGTATTCTAAAGAATACTTATCATCTTCTCCTGAAGAGAAGAATACTTTTAATTCCTTAGTGAATCTCGGATATTTTTCATTGTCGAATAAAAATTCATATGTTCCGACAAAGAAATTCGAAAGTCTAAAAGAGAACCTGAACAAATGACGGACGGGAATTCCGGGGACGGGAATTCCGGGGACAGCATATTCAATTTCAACAATAACATCTGCGGGCAAGCCGCAGATGTTATTGTTAGTGCCCTAACCAAATCAATCCACACCCCCCAAGCAAATTCTCCACCATGGATATCCCACGAATCTTCAACATCACCGAAAGTGCGCACAGCATCCACAACCCCTTCACTCCCGAGAAGTTCGCCACCCTCGGCACTGCTCTGCGTCTGCAATCGGGGGCCCGCGTGCTCGACCTCGGCAGCGGGTCGGGAGAGATGCTCTGTACCTGGGCGCGCGATCACGGCATCAGTGGCACCGGCATCGACATGAGCCCGTTGTTCACCGAGCAGGCGAAACGCCGCGCTGAAGAACTCGGCGTCGCCGATCACCTCACCTTCATCCACAACGATGCGGCGGGCTACGTCGCGGACGAGAAGGTCGATGTGGCCGCCTGTGTCGGTGCCACCTGGATCGGCGGCGGCGTTGCCGGAACCATCGAGTTGCTCAAACAAAGCCTGCGCAGCGGCGGCATCCTCCTCATCGGCGAGCCCTTTTGGCGGCAGTTACCGCCAACGGAAGAGGTGGCCAAGGGCTGTCTTGCCCACGCAATCGCCGATTTTCTCCTGCTGCCAGATCTGCTCGCCTCCTTCGGCCACCTCGGCTGCGACGTCGTTGAAATGGTGCTCGCCAACCAAGACGGTTGGGACCGATACGAGGCGGCCAAATGGCTCACCATGCGCCGGTGGCTCGCCGCCAATCCCAACGACGAGTTGGCCCCAGAGGTTCGCGCCCAATTGACCGCAGAACCCGTGCGCTACGCCACCTACACCCGTGAATACCTCGGCTGGGGCGTGTTCGCCCTGATGCCCCGGTAATAGAGACTGGGACACTCAACACAAAAGCGATTCAAAAAGGGTCAGAGTTATTTAAAATGACTTTTGTACACCTGCTGTCCGCAAAAAGACGCAAGGGCGTCTGACCGCGTTTTCTCGTTGAAATGTAGCAACGACCAACGCTCCTGATTGATCCCATCTGGCCGATTCCAACAGGTCAAACCAAAGAGGGTCCCCCTTCAAAGGTTTGAAGGGTCTCTTCCTCTTGCAAACAAAACATACAGTTTTATCCATAGATACCCATGTATGTTCAAAAAAATACATATATTTTTTGACATTCCAAATTCATTGTGAGTCAATACGGTTTGGTCACTCCATGAAGCAAAGGATGAGAAAACACACCTTGGTAACACCTTGGTCGCACTTTAACGATGAATAGAAAGGGACAGAGAAATGCTGAAAAATTTTAAAATTGGTTCAAGGCTTGGATTAGGATTTGGAATAATTTTGGCCCTCATGATGATTGTGGGCGGGTATGCAGTGAATGTGGTCAAATCGTTGCACAATAAAACAGAAACACTTGTAACGCAAAACATGGTGCATACCGAAGAGGCCAACCGAATTATCGGTAATATCAACCTCATAGCGAGAGCATTGCGGAATATAATCATTAACGATGATCGGGAATTCTGGGTTGATGAGCTGAACAGTGTAGATAAATGCCGTTTATCAATCGCAAAATCTTTGGAAGTACTCGACAAGGGTTTGAAAGATGATGTGAGCAGAGCAAGGCTGAAAGAGGTTACAGACCTTCGGCCCACCTACATCAAGACCACTCAAGCGTATGTGGAGATGGTAAAAAACGGTGAAATTGATAAAGCAAAGAATTTACTCTATAAGGAGCTCCGAAAAATTCAGCGCGATTACTTGAAAAGTGTAGATGATCTCATAGTTCAACAAACGGAACTTGCAAAAAATTTAGGGAGAGAAGCTGCATCAGAAGCGAAGAATACGAATTTGATCATTGGTGCTATGCTTTTGACGTCGGTAGTACTCGGCGGCTTGCTGGCAATTTTCATTATCCGCTCAATCACCACTCCGGTGACCAAGGCCTCTGCGCTCGCTGACACCATGGCCAAAGGAGATTTCACATCCAAGTTGGATATCAACCAAAAAGATGAAATTGGCTCCATGGCGAAAGCGCTCAATACGATGGCTGATCAATTGGGTGGCATGATCCGCGAGATTATTGGCGGCGTCAATCAACTCACGTCTTCATCAAATGATATGGCCGCTGTTTCCAGGCAACTCACATCCGCAGCTCGTGACACCTCTGATAAAGCCGGTATGGTTGCCAGTGCTACTGAAGAAATGAGCGCAAATATTCAATCGGTTTCTGCGGCAATGGAGCAGTCCACAAACAATGTGAATATGGTCGCCTCTTCGACGGAGGAAATGACTGCGACGGTTCATGAAATTGCCCAGAGCGCGGAAAAGGCCCGTTTTATTTCCGAGGGAGCCGTTAAACAGTCCCAGCTTGCCTCTGATAAAATGGCGGAACTTGGCGAATCAGCAAAGAGAATCAGCCGAGTGACCGAGACCATCACCGAAATTTCAGAACAGACAAACCTGCTGGCGCTCAACGCCACCATTGAAGCTGCAAGGGCTGGTGAAGCGGGCAAAGGATTTGCCGTTGTCGCCAACGAGATCAAGGAACTCGCTCGGCAAACCGCTGCCGCTACTGTGGACATTAAAAATCAGATCAACGAAATGCAAAACACCACGGCCACCACCGTGCATGATATTGGGAAAATCACGGAAGTGATTGCTGATATAAATAGCGTCATTAACGGCATTGCTACGGCAGTGGAAGAACAGTCGGCCGCTTCCAGCGAGATAGCCGACAATATTGCACAGACCTCGCAAGGTATTGCGGAGGTGAATGTCAATGTCAGCCAAAGCACGATGGTCATAGCGGATATCACCCGCGATATCACCGGCATCAATCAACAATCCAGTCAAGTGGAAGAAGGGAGCCGTCAAGTGCAGGAAAACGCGCAAGATCTGGCAAAGCTGGCTCATCAACTGGAAGGCTTGGTGAAACGATTCAACGTCTGAGCACAGATGCTGTGATGCAAACCTGGTGACTCATAGGTGAACCGGGCAGGAAACTCCTGATTGGGACGAGGGAGCGACACGCGGCGATCAAACAATCAACCAGAGCAACAACACCCGTTAAGCGCGGCGGAAATACAGGGAGAGGAAACGGTCCAACTGGTTGGCAAAGGCTTGGCGGTCGGCTTGGCTGAAAGAGGCGGGGCCGCCGGTTTCAACACCGGTGGCCCGCAGGCTATCCATGAAGTCACGCATGGAGAGGCGGGCCTTGATGTTGTCGGTGGTGTAGAGTTCGCCGCGCGGGAAGGTTGGAGGCTACGAGAACAAACCATCGTTGCCACAACAAATTTCCTTACATTGGGGGCATCGAGAGAATTCCACAAGGTTGCAATCAGGTGCGGTTGCCAGCGTCGAGTTCCGTGCGGACGGCCTGGCCGAGTTGTTCGAGGGTATAGGGTTTCTGGACGTATGCTCCGGCACCCAGTTGTTGGAGTTTTGCCACCTTTTCCGGTTCGGAAAAACCGCTGGTTATGATGGCTTTCTGCCCTGGCCGGATGGCAAGAATGTGCTCATACGTTGCCAGTCCATCCATTCCGCCGGGCATGATCACGTCGAGTACGAGTAAATCAACACCATGGGAGCGTACATATTTGAGTGCAGCTTCGCCACTGATGGCAGTGGTTACGTTGTAGCCGAGTTTAGAAAGCATTTTTTCTGCAATATGCAATTGCACCGATGTGTCGTCAATGATCAGTACATGTTCGGTGCCGACAAAATCCTCTAAGACGAGATGGGATGAAGGGAGTTGGTTCTGTGCGTCGGTGACAGGAAAATAGAGTTCGATTTTTGTTCCTTCCCCTTCACCGCTTTGAAGGTCAACAAAACCACCGTGATCTTTGACCGTGACCCAAATCACTGTCATTCCCAATCCGGAGCCGCTTCGTTGCATCAATTTCTTGCTATAGAAAGGTTCAAAGATCTTGCGCTGATCTTCCGCAGCAATGCCGATTCCTTCGTCGGCAATGCAAATACAGGCGTAGGCACCGGGCGGAATTTCTTCGTACAGAGAAAGCGGGGTATCGATGAATTTATTGCTTGTGGTGATGGAGATCGTCCCACCGGCCGGCATCGCTTCGGCAGCATTGATCAACAGGTTCATCAGCATTTTGGCAATATGCACCTTTGAGCCCTTGATCAACAACGGCGTTTGGGAAAGGTGGCGATCAATGGTGACGTTCGGATGGTGTTTCAGCGTGGTGACGCCTTCGATCGAAGCGAGATAATCCGCGATCACAACATTCAGATCGAGAACCTGATCAGGTCTGGCTCCGCGCCGACCGAGAGTCAGCAGATCTTGGACGATGGCAGCCGCACTTTTACCGGAGTCCTGGATCAGGGCGATTTTTTCCCGCAAGGGGCTGTCTGCCGGTAATTCCATGAGCAGCAGCCCCGGGTAGGACACGAGTCCGGCAAGGATGTTGTTGAGATCGTGCGCAACTCCCGCGGCCAAACTGCCTATAACCTCAAGCTTTTGCGCAGCAATAAGCTGTTCCTCCAGCTTTTTCCGCTCGGTTATGTCTCGAAGGATGCCCTGAGTGCCAATAAAGGTGCGCTGGCCGGGACTGTCACCTTCGTAAAGTCCTTCGGCCGAAATACTGAAGAATCGCGTCTCCTGTGGCGCATCTCCAGTATTCTCAGAAAATCGCAATTGGAGTTCAAGGTTGGTGGTGGCCCTGGCACCAGTCCGTCGTTCCATGATGTTGTAACACACGTGGGACAGTTGATCCGGAGGGACAAAGTCGGATATGCAACGCCCGAGCATCGAAGCCGCAGACGTGGTATATTTAGCGATAGCTGGGCTGATAAAGATGATACGCCCCTCGGCATCCAGCCTGTACACGATATCGGGGATCGTTTTGACGATGGAATTGAGATTCCTCTCACTCGACTTAAGCAACGAAAGGGTGTTTTCCGCATATTGCCGCGCATCCAGCTCTGTCTTCCATGTTTTGATCATGACGAGCAGGATATAGTTGGTACCGAGCAGGATCGAGGGAAGCAGCGGTGAAACGAGGACACCCCAGGCGCGAAAGAGCAAGACGGCGCTGCCGGTGGAACAGACAAGCAATACAACGTTGACTGTTAATCCGGGGAGAAGCGGCAGTTTGGCGATGGCCAGTGCAGCCAGCAACGCCATCGACAGGCCAACCAACGTTTCCCAATACCGGTACGATTCAGTACGAATGCTTAAATGTCCAGAGAGCAGACCGTTCAAGACTATGGAGTGAAGTTCCGCATGAGAGAGCGCCGGTCCCGATGGGGTCGGGAGAATATGTTCCATCCCAGCGGCCGACAGGCCGACCACGACCAGTTTGCCTCGCAAATTGTCCTTGGGAGATGTTGCGTTGAGAAGCTCGCTTGCTGAGATTCTGTGAATGGATGTAGCGGCAAAAACATAGGGGACTAACAGGTTACCATGGCTATCGACAGGGATGGTGGTCGTTCCGATAACCAGATCGAGGCCACCATGCAGGTTTTTTTTGACCACAATCTGGGTGGTCCCCTGCAGTTTCATGAGCATTGCCAGGGTCAGCGAGGGGTAGATGTGCTCATTCAAACGAATGACCATCGGAATTCGTCGTAAAATACCGTCGTCATCAGGAGCGGCATTCAAAAATCCCGAGTGGGTCGTGGCGTTGGCAAATAAGGGGAGATTGCAGACCGCACCCTGCGCTGTGAACAGGTGAGTCCACTGATACTCTTGCGACAATGCAGTGACCCAGATGCTCCCTGGGGGATGCAGGTTGCAGGTTGGTTGGTTGGAATTGCTCTCTTTGAATAAAAATTCGTAGCCAAGGACAAAAGGACCACGCTTGAGGGCACTGGCGAGCACAAGATCGTTATCTGCCACGTTGGGTGATAAGCGATCGGATTCAGCGAGAATGAAATCCAAGCCGACAGAAACGGCGCCGGTTGCATGGATGGCGTCGAGGAGTTGAGCGATGCGGGAGCGCGGCCACGGCCATTGGCCATGGCGTGCCAGACTTGCGTCATCAATATCGACGATGATCACGGCATCGGACGCCGCTCGTACGTGCGCCAACGCCATAACCATATCGGTCGCCCGATGGTTGGTTCGGGCTACTATCCCGGGATGCAACAGATAGAGGGCGATCAGGCAGAAACTGCTCAGCAATCCTGCCCATAACAGCCTTCTCGTTTGACGGCAAGTTGTGCGAAGAGGTTGAACGAGAGGTGCTGCATCCATCAACGGATTACGACCTCAACCCTCCGATTTTTGGGTTCGATGACATTGTCTCCGGTGGCAATCAAGGGATTTTCTTTGCCGTGCGACGTAACAGCAATGCTCTCAGGATCGATACCTTGCTTGATCAAAAGTGCTTTAACAGCATTAGCACGTTGCTTTGACAGCGTTAAATTATAGTCCTTGCTGCCGGAGGTGTCGGTGTGCCCAATCGCCGATATTGATGTTGATTTTCGATCCTTGATCGTTGCCAAAATATCGGAAATAAGATTCAACGACTCATGGGTAACCTGGGTGTCTTCTTTAAAATAGATCAAAAAATGAACAGGTTGTTTGGGTTGGATCGACAATGCTTCGCTGAACATCGTCTCGAGTTTTTCTTTGCCGAGGACTTCGGGATTGGCAGGACCAGACTTGGCATCTGCCACGGAAGTGGTTTTGTAAGCAGTGTCAATCGTGACCTTACCAGCGCTGTTTTCGACGGAAACACTTCCCGTAGATCCGTTCGGGTCGGGGACGAGAGCCACCGTCAGTTTTTGGGCACAACCGCTTGCCAGCAGGGACAACACAAAGATCAGAACAATTCGTGTGGCAGAAAGCATAAGGGGCTCCACGGATGAATGGATGCTCGGGGAGAAATACGCAGTGGCGTAAGGTTATTCTTCGACTTTGATGAACAGGTGCGTGCCGCGACTGCCGATGGTGGCATAGGGTGTTTCGATCGTCGCCTTGCTGGGTGCCAATTTGGCGATCTGGCCCGAGATGTAGGTCATCGTTCCGCTGAAAATCCTGGTGACAAGGGAGAGTTGTTTTTCGTTGGGATCAAAGAGAAAGGAATCGAGGGCGATTTTGCTGTTGAATCCCATGGAAATGACGGTGTCGTCGTAGAGGATCAATCCCACTTTGCCGTTGGAGCCGGTCTGTATGACATCACCCTGCATAAGTGTGATCCCAGGTGATGCAGTAATCGTCTGGCCGTTGCGCTCGACCCTGACATCCCCTTCAAGAGATTTCACCAAACCGGCTGAAGAGGTGTTGGTGGCATGAGCCGCCTGGCAAGAAACTACAATCAAGCTAATCAGGATGCATCGCAAGAGCGGATTCATAAGATCTCCCATGAGGAACATAGTCAATAAATTCGCGTGACCGAATACCATACTGTATATCCGTAGAACCACCCAATGTCAAACATGATGGGTCCGTAATGTGGCTGGACAAGGTCGCATGTCTAGCGGAGGTGAAGCCCCCTGGGGGTTCCCTTTGCCCTATGGTTTTGAAGACAGCAGAGGAACAATACCTGCTAAGCGCGGCGGAAATGCAGGGAGAGGAAACGATCCAACTGGTTGGCAAAGGCTTGGCGGTCGGCTTGGCTGAAGGAGGCGGGACCGCCGGTTTCAACGCCGGTGGCGCGCAGGCTGTCCATGAAGTCGCGCATGGAGAGACGGGCTTTGATGTTGTCGGTGGTGTAGAGTTCGCCGCGCGGGTTGAGGGCGTGACCGCCCTTGGCAATCACCTCCGCGGCCAGGGGAATGTCGGCGGTGATGACCAGGTCTCCAGCCTCCAAACGGCGCACGATTTCATTGTCTGCCACGTCAAATCCGGCTCCAACCCGCACGGTGCGGATGTTTTTCAGACGCGGCACCGTCAGCGGCTGATTGGCCACCAAGGTCATGGCCACGCCGGTGCGTTCGGCAGCACGGTAGAGAATCTCTTTGATCACCTTGGGGCAGGCGTCGGCGTCAACCCAGATATGCACGTTTTCCTCGGGGCGTTGAATGGTTTGGTCGGAGCCATCTCTGTTTGGATCAGAGGCGCTGGAGTACGCTTTGTATCAGGTCGCCTCATGGAACGCATTGCAATCGCAGATTCGGTTGCATTCGACGAGTCGCCACTGTTTCACATCTCATTGCCCAGCCGCCTCCCCATCGACCCACCAGTACACATCACCGCGCAGAGGTTTGATAAGCTGTGCAGGATAGGTGTTGCGATCAGTCGCTTCCAGTATTGCCTGTAACACATTGGCCTTATTGCGCCCGGTGACCAGAAAAACCACCAGAGCAGCCTGATTGATCAACGGTGCGGTCACGGTTATTCGGCTGAAGGGTTCATTGCAGCGACGAGTAACAGCGGTCCAACGGATCTCTTCCTGCAAGGCCTCCGATCCTGGCAGGAGAGAGGCTGTATGCCCGTCTTCCCCCAAACCAAGGAAGACCAGATCAAAGCGAGGTGGTTGTTCGCCGAAAAAGCGGTGGAGTTCCGCCTCATAGTTTTCAGCAGCTTGTTCGGGCAAACACTCACAGCGAATGGGGTGCAGTTGTGCAGGGCTCAACTGCAAGGTATCGATGAATGCCCTGTGGGCCATCAAGGCGTTGCTGCTTGGGTCATCGGCCGGAACACACCGTTCATCGCCCCAAAAGAAATGCACCTGCGGCCAGGGGACTTGACTGCGTAAGGGTTCCAGTGCGAGCATCTCATAGGTGTGTCTCGGGGTTTCGCCGCCGGCGAGCAGTACGGAAAAACGACCGTGGTCGATAATGGCGTCTTGGGCCTGCCGGGCAAACAGTGCCGCAGCAGCTTGGCTGAGAACATCTTTATCCTTAAATACGTGGATCACGATTCCTCCATAAGCGTCGGCGGCAACCAGTTGTGTCCCTGTCTGGCAACCATCAGGTCGGCGGCTTCAGGACCCCAGGTTCCAGCGGCATAATCGGAAAAATCCGTTGCCGGTATCGATTCCCAGGCCTCCAGGATGGGCGAGACCACCTGCCAGGCGCACTCAACCTGATCGGCCCTCATGAAGAGCGTCGCATCGCCACGTATGGCATCGAGCAGCAAGGTTTCATACGCCTCGGGAGCAGGGGTTTTGAAGGCTTCATGATAACGGAATTTCATCTCGGCTGAGCCCAGCAACAGGCGGGTTCCCGGTTGTTTGACCTGGATACGGGTACCGATTCCCTCTTCGGGCTGGATTCTGATGATAATCCGATTCGGCTGCCAGCTCTCCACCGCCGCAGAAGGAAAAAACTGGTGCGGCGGAGAACGGAAGATGATGGAAATTTCGGAAACTTTGGCGGGCAGGCGCTTGCCGGTACGCAAATAAAACGGCACCCCCTGCCAACGCCAGTTATCGATATGAAAGGTAAAGGCGGCGTAGGTTTCGGTGGCGGATGTGGGGGAGATATTCTTCTCCTCGCGGTACCCCGGAACCGTTTTCCCACCTATGGTGCCTTTGCGGTATTGGCCGCGCACGGCGACTCGGTGGATGTCATCGGTTCGAATCGGTCGGATCGCACGCAGTACATCCACCTTCTTGTTGCGGATATCTTCGGCATCAAAGCTGATGGGCGGTTCCATGGCCACCAGACAGAGGACTTGCAGGAGGTGATTCTGCACCATATCACGCAGGGCCCCGGAGTGATCATAATACTCGCCCCGCTCTTCCACCCCGACGGTTTCTGCCACCGTAATCTGTACATGGTCGATATACCCCCGGTTCCAGATCGGCTCAAACAGGGAGTTGGCAAAACGGAAGGCCAGGATGTTCTGAACCGTTTCCTTGCCGAGATAATGATCGATCCGATAGATCTGCGATTCAACGAACATATCGTCGAGAAAATGGTTTAAAGCACGGGCCGAAGCCAGATCGCGCCCAAAGGGCTTCTCAACCACCAACCGATCGTGGGTGCAATCCCGGCAGACCCCAAGCCGTTGCAGCATCACAGCAGCCGGCTTCATCATGGCGGGAGGAATAGCCAGATAATAGACCCGGTTGGCCCTTTGACCCCATTCTTGCTCAATTGCAGTGAGGCGGGCGCTCAATGCCAGCCCGGATACCGGATTGGTCAGGTTTTCGGAGAGATAGGAAATGGAGTTGGCAAAGGCGTTCCACATCGATTCGTCGACCACCCCGCGCCGGGAAAATTGATCGATCCCTTCGCGGAGCCGCTGCCTGAAGGTGTCGTCCTCCATGTGTTTTCGAGCGACGCCAACGATGGCAAACCGTTCGGGAAGTTGCTGGTCCAGCAGCAGGTTATAGAGCGCAGGGACGAGTTTGCGACGGGTAAGATCACCACCAGCACCAAAGATAATGATGATGGTGGGCTCAAGCTGTGTGCTGGTGGGCATAGTCAATCTCCCTTGGGAAACTATTTTTCGACATGGCCGCCAAACTGATACCGCATGGCCGAAAGTAACTGATCGGCAAAATCAGCCTTGCCGCGCGAGCTGAATCGCTGAAACAGGGCCGCACTCAGTACAGGCGTCGGCACCCCTGCCTCGATGGAGGCATTAATGGTCCACCGCCCTTCACCGGAGTCGGAGACCCTTCCGGAGAATCCCTCTAAATTGGGATTTTCATGAAACGCCTGTGCACTCAAATCCAGCAGCCAGGAAGGGATGACACTCCCTCTCCGCCACAGCTCGGCAATTTCAGCCAGGTTGAAATCATATTGAAAATGCTCTGGGTGCCGTAGCGGGGCGGTTTCCGCATCTATTTCCTGTTGCATGTTGCCCACATTGGCATGACGCAGGATATTGAATCCTTCGGCATAGGCGGCCATCAGACCATACTCGATGCCATTGTGGATCATTTTGACAAAATGGCCCGCCCCACTTAATCCGCAGTGAAAATATCCCTGCTCCGCTGTCGAACCGGACGGGTGCCTTCCCGGTGTGGGAGGCGCAGCGCTGCTTCCTGGGGCAAGCGCACTGAAAACCGGATCGAGCCGCTGCACAGCTTCCAGGTCACCGCCAATCATCAAACAATACCCCCGATCAAGCCCCCATACGCCACCGCTCGTCCCCACATCCAGATATCGGATGCCCTGGGCGTGCAGGGCTTGACTGCGGCGGATATCGTCCTGGTAATGGGAATTGCCGCCATCAATGAGGATGTCGCCTGGCGAGAGCAGGGGAAGGATTTCCGCGATGACGCTATCAACTGCGGCGGCGGGAACCATAAGCCACACAACCCGCGGCACATCCAGCTTGGCCACAAAGTCCGAGTAGGTCATGGAGCCATCAGCGCCTTCGCCAACCAGCGCGTCAACAGCCTGGGCGTTCCTGCCGTAGACAACGCATTTATGCCCTTTACGCAGCAGTCTGCGCACCATGTCACCGCCCATACGACCAATGCCAATCATACCGATTTGCATGCTATTCCTCCTCAAAAAACATGGGGTTTATGATGTGATTTCCTTCTCACCCTTTTTGAAATTTGAATAGGCTGCGGCGCCGTACAAGGAAATCAGCTCACCTGCATATTCAAAATAGCCCGAGTGGGAAAAAATAGGGGAAAAAAATAGGGGTCAGAGCCGAATGGCTCTCGTATAAGCGATTTCAGTCTGACATCCGCCCTGGTGCACCACCTCTTGCATCTCATGCCTCGACGCGGTCATCAACTGGAAATTTACTCACTACCAGATTATCGATGGTCGCGACTGTATTGAAGGATCTTGCCTTTGAAATCGCGAGATTGGGACTGTTCCGCAGTGGCCCGCTCAAAACGTGATGTAAAACCGAAATTTTCCATTTTTTGAGTGAACTGGCTCTGCTGCCGTCGGCCGGGATCGATGATGATCACCTGCACCAGGGGACTGGAATGCGCATCAATGAAGCTGGACAGCAAGCCGGGGTGATTGGGTTCGTAGAGGAGATCGCTGCCGATGATGAGATCAAAAAGGCCCATCGCCGGAAGCGTTTCGGCCCAGTCGCACCGCTCAAAATGCATGGGAGGAAGCTCGTTCAACCGGGTATTTTCTAATAAAAATCCTTCGGCCATGGGGTGATAGTCGCTGGCGGTGTGCTGGGCACCGCGATTGTTGACGATCAGACTGGCGATTCCCAAACCACAGCCGACCTCCAAAACATTGAGGCCGTCCAACTTGTAGGTGGACATGATATCAGCAAGGATCAACCCCGAAGGCCAGACATTGCCGAATAGCGCCCAGGTGGCCGAAGAAATACCCATCTTCTCAGCCGCTTGTTCCGGATCGTGAAACTGCTGCCGATCCTGCAGCGAACGGATAGTGTAGTCTACACCATCAATGGCAATGGTTTCGAATTTGACCTGATACATGCAGCCCCCTGAATGTTCGTACCGAGTGCGATTCGGAGATGAATGTGAACACATCAGGAGGTTGGTAGACCCGAACAGCAACGGGAAAATTGACTGCCGAGATGGACAGATTCAAGTGGAGTCTTGAGGATACCGGGTTGATTGGCAAGAAGATACCAGTATTTGCAATGCTCAGATTAAAGCCATTCTCATAATTCTGCGCCGGTGCACACCCTGAATCTTGATTTTTCATGGTCAAAGAGCGATTGTTAAGGCAGCATTAAAAACACTCAAAAACAAGTGCACACCAACGCCATGCGCAATCAAGAAAAAATATTTGCCCAACTCAATAAATCCCTGGAAGCCGAGGATGGGGCGTTACCCATTTTCAGTGCGGTTTCCATGCGCTTGCAGTTGGAACTGATCAAGGAAGAGCCGGATTTGAAGCTGATTGCACGGCTGATCGGCGAGGATCAATCCCTGGCCAGCACCATTTTAAGACTGGCCAATTCCACGTTGCTGGGCGGCATCACCCAAATTACCACTGTGCCGGCGGCCATCATGCGGTTGGGCATGGAGGAGATCATGCATGTGGCCTGCGTCGACATCAACAACAATCTATTCAGTTCACCTGATCCGCAGCTCGACGAACTCATGAAAAAACTGTGGTCGCATTCGGTGGCCTCGGCCTATGGCGCCGCCATGCTGGCAGGAGTGCTCGATTGCGGCGTGGTGCGCGAGGAGGCATTTTCCGCCGGCCTCTTTCACGACATCGGCAAGCTGTTGATTTTGAAAGTAATTGAAAAAAAGAAGAAATATTACAAAGTGCTCGACATGGACCGCGAGGATCTGCTGGAAGCAATAGCCAAGCTGCACGCCAAACACGGCTACCTGCTCATGGAGCGGATTAAGCTGCCCAAGATGTATTGGGCCGTGGCCCGCGATCATCATCAGAAAAAATTTGACCTCGACAACTCCCTGATAGTGATCACCCGTCTGGCCAATCTGGTCTGTCATAAACTGGGAATTGGCCTTGTCCATGAGCCGGAGATCGATATTTTGAGTTCCGAGGAGGCAATCAAGTTGCGACTGAACGCCTCTGATCTCGCCAAACTTGAGCATTTTCTCCGCCACAACCAGACCATCACCGAATTGATCGCCTGTGCGCAGGGAGAGGCACCCCTGGAACCCGATGGTGATGCCGCACCCGTTGCACAAGCCTGAATCCCCCCTTTCGTAAATGCAGAGAATTCGATGAATATCGCCTTGAATATCCACTCGGCAAGGCTTGATGAGAGCGAAATCCTGCTATCCCTGCAACAGCGGGCCTACCAATCCGAGGCGCGGTTGTACAACGACTGGACATTGCCACCGTTGACGCAATCCCTGGCATCGATGGGCGAGGATATCGCCACCATGACCGTGCTTGCGGCGGTGGTTGCAGGGCGCATCGTTGGCTCGGTGCGTGGCCGGCTTGATGAAGACATCTGCCACATCGGCCGGCTGATTGTTGACCCGCAATGGCAGGGCCGTGGCATCGGTACCGCCTTGCTCGCCGCCATCGAACAGTGTTTTCCCGAAGCGGAGAGCTTTGAACTCTTTACCGGCAGCAAAAGCAGCGGTAATCTGGGGTTGTATCAGCGCCATGGTTATCGGGAAATCCGCCGCCAGGCAGTGGCGCCGCATCTTGAACTGGTGTTTTTGCGCAAAGCTGCGGCACATAAGGCGAGGTAATACTCCGCCCCCTCAATCCCAACCCTTTAAGCCCCATGTCATCAACGAACATCTGCCCCAAATGCGGCCACCAGCAGGCCAATGCCATTGAATGCGAGGCCTGTGGCCTGCTCTTTCGCAAATTTGCCCAAGCCCAGGAGCGCAACAAACCGCCGGTTATGGCTGTGGATGAAATTCCGGTGACAAGCAAGCGTTCGCGGGTGCCCATGCTCATTGGCGCGGCCTTGTTGTTGATTGCCCTCTCCGCCGGCGCGACCTGGTTCATACTGCAAGGCCGCCTGGCCAATCAGCAAGCTGTGACCCAGAACACGCCTTTGCCCCAGGTTCAGGAGCATACTCCAGCGACGGTGACGGCTCAAAGTGCTGCCCAAACCCAGCGACAAACGCCGCCACCGCCCCAAGCCGCTCAAGAGCAGACAACCGCCGCCACCATCGAGCGAGCCAAGGATGGCACCGTGGCCATCGAGACGCCCTGGGTCAAGGGATCGGGGTTTTT
Organism: uncultured Desulfobulbus sp.; assembly: GCA_964639845.1. Taxonomy (GTDB): domain Bacteria; phylum Desulfobacterota; class Desulfobulbia; order Desulfobulbales; family Desulfobulbaceae; genus Desulfobulbus. The sequence goes on from CAZXHS010000012.1 coordinate 55,373, forward strand.
CATTACCGACTCCACCATCGTTACCAATAAGCATGTAATTACAAGGGATAACAACCAGGTGGCCGAGGTTCGCCGCCAGGTGGAGACCGGTCGCAAACTGATCGATCTGGAACAGCAAAAGTTGGCCGAGGCCCGGCAACGGTTGGGCCAGATGACTAATGGGCCGGCACGCCAACAACTGGTCATCCTACTGCAAGAAAAAGAGCGGCAGCTCGTTGAGATCCTTCCCCGACAGCAGGAGGCTGAGGCCCAACTTCGTATAATGGAGCAACATCCCTCTACCTCGGATATCAAAATCTTCTTTGCCGATGGCAGCGAGTCGTCGGCCTCCTCCACCCAGATCAGCCCCAACCGCGACCTGGCGCTGATCACCCTCTACACCTCCAAGGCGGTGGTGTTGCAGCCCGCCGGCACAATCGGCAGCCTCCACCAGGGCGACAAGGTCTTTGCCATCGGTAACCCGAAGGGATTGCGCAACACCGTCACCGCCGGCATCTTTTCCGGCTATCGCCAGCACAAGGAAACCGGCGAGGTACTGTTGCAAACCGATGCCGCCATCAACCCCGGCAACAGCGGTGGGCCACTCATCGACGAACGCGGCCGGGTGCATGGCATCAACACCCTTGGCGGTCGCGATACTGAAGGCATCGCCTTTGCCATTCCCATCGATGAGGTGTTCAAAGAGTTTTCCATCACCCCGCCGCCGCGATAACGCAACCAGAGCACCAGCGACCGGCCCAGACCCGCAACAGCCATCCCCATTCACCCAAAAGAGAGCTGCTTCGCTGTTTGCACAGCTTTTTTTTTCTTGGTCCAATTGGGCAGAACCGTGTATGTTCGCACCGGCAAAACGCACTACCCCCTTTCTTTTGATCGCAAACACCCGTACCCATCGCGGTTACTGCCATGGAGTCCTGCATGCCCTGTGAACACTCATCCCTGGAAGCCATCCTCGCCTGTCATGCCCAGAGCCGGGATCATCTGATCCCGCTGTTGCAGGACATCCAGGAACATTTCCGTTATCTCTCGCCCGAGGCGGTGCAGGCTGTGGCCGACCATCTCCAGCTCTCCGTCAACGATGTCTACGGCGTGGCCACCTTCTACGCCCAGTTTCGTTTTGTGCCGCCGGGCCTGCACCACATCAAGGTTTGCGAGGGCACGGCCTGTCATGTGCGCGGCTCGGACCGCATCCTTGAATCCATCAGCCGCACCACCGGCATTGCCCCCGGCCAGACCAGCGCCGACGGCACATTCAGCCTGGAGCGGGTGGCCTGTTTCGGCTCCTGCGCCCTAGCGCCGGTGGTGGTGGTGGATGACAAGGTCTATGGCCGCATGACCGCACCGAAAACGCAAAAGCTCATTGAGGAGAAGAAATGAGTTTCGCAGCGCGACAACAACAGGCCGAGGCAGTATGGCAGGAGTTCATCCAACCTGCGCGATTGCGGGTGCTGATCGGTTCGGCCACCTGTGGCCGGGCTGCGGGTTCGCTGGAGGTGATGCAAGCCTTTAGCGAGGAACTGACCAAGGCTGGATTGCGTGACGCCACCGATATCATTGAGGTGGGCTGCCTGGGCATGTGCTATGCCGAAGTGCTGGTGGAGCTGCGTGGCCGCGACGGAAAACGGGTACTCTACCAGGGGGTTGAACCCCGCCATGTGGCGGATCTGGTGCAGACGCAACTGGTACAGGGTGAGATTTTCCGACCGCTAGCCCTGGCGCTGATGGACGATGGAGAGGAAACAACTCCCGCCTTTCACGAGTTGCCGATGATCAAACCCCAGGTGCGCATCGTGCTGCGCAACTGCGGCATCATCGACCCGACCAACATCGATCATTACCTCGCCCGGGGCGGTTACGCTGGCATGGCGCGGGCCTTTGCCCTGGGACCGGCGCAGGTGATCGAGGAGATGAAAGCCTCCGGTCTGCGCGGCCGTGGTGGTGCCGGTTTTCCCACCGGAGTGAAGTGGGGCTTCGCCCGCAACTCGGTGGCGGACCAGAAATATGTGATCTGCAATGCCGACGAGGGCGATCCCGGTGCCTTCATGGATCGCTCGGTGCTGGAAGGCGATCCCCATGCAGTGCTGGAAGGGTTGCTCATTGCCGGCTATGCCATTGGTGCAACGGTTGGTTATGTCTACTGCCGCGCCGAGTATCCCCTGGCCATCGAACGGTTGCAGGGCGCCATTGCGCAGATGCGCGAGCAGGGTTTCCTGGGCACCGACATCCTCGGCTCGGGTTTTGACTTTGACATCATCATAAAAAAAGGGGCCGGTGCCTTTGTCTGCGGCGAGGAAACCTCGCTGATGCAGTCCATTGAGGGCAAGCGCGGCATGCCACTATCCAAACCGCCCTTCCCGGCGGTTTCCGGCCTGTTTGGCAAGCCGACCAACATCAATAATGTCGAGACCCTGGCAGCGGTGTCGGCGATCATGGAAAAGGGTGCGGCCTGGTATGCCGGCTACGGCACCGAGAAGAGCCGCGGCACCAAGACCTTTGCCCTGGCCGGCAAGATCAATCGCACCGGCCTGATCGAGGTGCCCATGGGCATCCCGCTAAAAACGATCATTGAAGATATCGGTGGTGGTGTGCTCGGCGGTAAACCCTTTAAGGCGGTGCAGACCGGTGGCCCTTCCGGCGGTTGTATCCCGGCCCAGTTCATCGACCTGGCGGTGGATTACGAACATCTGGCCGAGGTGGGCTCGATCATGGGCTCCGGCGGTATGATCGTCATCGACACCGAGTCCTGTATGGTTGACATGGCCCGCTACTTCCTCACCTTCACCGAGAATGAGAGCTGCGGCAAATGCGTGCCCTGCCGCATGGGCACCCAGCATTTACTGCGCATCCTCACCGATATCACCAAGGGCAAGGGCAACCTTGGCCAGATCGAGACCCTGCGCAAGATCGGCGACACCATGAAGAGCGCCTCCCTCTGCGGCCTGGGCCAGACAGCAGCCAATCCGGTACTGACCACGCTGCGCTATTTTGAGGATGAGTACCGCGCCCATATCGAGGACAAGAAATGTCCGGCCGGGGCCTGCCGCGCCCTGATCACCTTTACCATTGATGCGGCCCGCTGCACCGGTTGCGGCGCCTGTATGCGTGCCTGCCCGGTGGCGGCGATTAGCGGTGAAAAGAAACACGCGCACAATATCGATCAGCAACTGTGCATTCAGTGCGGTTCCTGCCGCCAGGTTTGCAAGTTCGAGGCCGTGCTGGTTAACTGAAGCAAACGTGCTGATAAAATGAAACTGTTGATATATTTCAAGGAGATTGCATGGGCAGCATCAGTTTGACCATTGACGGTCGCCCCGTCGAGGTCGAAGCAGGCACAACGGTCCTTGAGGCCGCCCGCCAGGCGGGCATCACCATCCCCACCATCTGTGCTCACAAGGACCTCAACCCCTACGGCGCCTGCCGCATGTGCATCGTCGAGATCGAGGGGGTGCGTGGCTATCCCACCTCCTGCACCACCCCGGCCACTGCGGACATGCAGGTCACCACCCAATCACCCCGGCTGAGCGAGTTGCGCAACCGCACTCTGGAGCTGATGTTCTCCGGCCACCCCAACAGCTGTCTGGTTTGCGTGCATCGCGAGGCCTGCGAAAAATACCGGCCCACCGCCACCAAGGCGGCCCGCTCCACCCGCTGCGGCTTCTGCGCCAACCGCGACGAGTGTGATCTGCGGGCCATGGCGCTGAAGGCCGGCAGCAACGAGTTGCACCTGCCCACCTTGTATGCCTCCTACAACCTGGAACGCGACGATCCCTTCATGGATCGTGACTACAACCTCTGTGTGCTCTGCGGCCGTTGCTGGCGCATCTGCGAAAAGATCCACGGCCAACCGGCGATCTCGATCATCAACCGCGGCAAGTGGGCGCGCATCGGCACCGCCTTTGATACCAGCCATGTCTTTTCCGGCTGCACCTTCTGCGGCGCCTGTATCGACATCTGCCCCACCGGCACCTTGACCGACCGCTTTGCCCGTTGGCAGGGCAAGCCGCAGCAGGAAATACCCTCCACCTGTCTGCTCTGCCCGGAAGGCTGCTCGGTGGTGGCGCAAAGCAAGGAAGGAAGACTACTCGCCTACACCATGACCGGCTTCTCCAAGGAGGCCGGACTCTGTGCCCTGGGCCGTTTCGGCGCTGCGCAAATTGTCGCTGCCAGCAACCGACACACCCGACCGCTGGTACGGGAGTGTGAAGACCTCATTCCCATGGACTGGGATGGTGCGATCCAGGCCGCCAGTACCGAGTTGTCGAAGTATAAGGGCAAGATTGCCGTGGTGGTCAGTGCAACCACCTCGCGTGAGGATCGTTTCCTCTACAGCCAACTGGCCGCACAACTGCAAGGCGAATTGATTCTCCTACCAGCAGCGGCCGGTGCCGATCATGCCGATGTCCAAGCTCTGGATGCCAAGGTGAAAACCGGTTCCATCACCGCCCTGATCGTTAGCGGCAACCTGGTGCCGGTGGAGCTGATCTACAAAGCGGCTTTCTCGCTGGTGATCGATGCCCTGCCCTCGGCGGTCTCCGAGGCGGCCACCGTGGTGTTACCCACCGCCATCTTGAGCGAGGCTGGTGGCACCTTCCGCACCGCCCACGACCAGATCAAAACCCTGGCTGGTTCCAGCCGCGCACCCGGCGATGCCCAACCGGAATGGCATATCCTCTGTCTGCTTGGGCAGGCCCTGGGGCTGCGTGGTTTTCACCACAGCTCGGTGGCCGCCATCACCCCGGCCATTGTCGATGATCCGCCTCCGCTACCGCTCTCCGGCAACCCGCGCCAGAACGTGCGCGACCTGAATCCCCGCTTCCGTGGTCATCTGGTGGCGGACATTGTACCGTCATTGGCCGCCTTTGATCTGCCGGTCAGCCCGGCAGCTGCGGTGGAAGAAAGCGCGGGTGAGGGCTTTGCCATCATCGACAAAAAAGAGATCGCCCCCAACATGCACTTCTTTAAGGTGCGGGCGCCGCAGGTGGCCAAGTTCGCCCAACCGGGTCAGTTTGTCATTCTCATGGCCAAGGAAACCTCGGAACGCTCACCCTTCACCTTGATTGACTGGGACGGCGAGGCGGGCACCATCTCCCTGGTAATCGAAGAGGTTGGCCGCTCCAGTCGTGAGTTGGCCTCGCTCAAGGCAGGCGGCACCATGGCCCATGTCAGTGGTCCGCTGGGTCTGGCCATGATCATTGAAAACAAAGGCACCGTGCTCCTGGGTGGTGGCTGCTACGGCATCGGTGCTATCTTCCCCTTAGCCCGCGCCCTGCGCCAGGCCGGCAACCGGGTCATCTGCGCCATTGAGGCCTCATCGAGCTACCTGCTCTATATGCAGGAAGAATTGGCCAGCGTCTGCGATGAGCTGATTCTGGCCACCAAGGATGGCAGCGAAGGGGTACGCGGTGGTATCCAGGAGGTGCTGACCCAGGTGGCGGCTCGGGAAGCGGTGCACCAGTTCATCGCCATCGGCTGCACCTTCATGATGCGCATGGTCACCGAAATCTCCAAGGAGTTGGCTATTCCCACCCTGGTGGCGCTCAACCCGATCATGGTTGACGGCACCGGCATGTGCGGGGCCTGCCGTGTTTCCGTGGGCGAAAAAACCAAGTTTGCCTGCGTGGATGGCCCTATCTTCGACGGCCATGGTGTGGATTGGGACGAACTGGCCTCGCGGCGCAGCGCCTACAGCCGTCAGGAGGTGCAGGCCCTGTCGCAGAACGTGGATCTGAATTCGCTCATGCATCAGCCCCATAGCCATGGCGGCGGATGCGGTTGCGGCCATTAAGCAAGTGAAGATGAGTCAGCGGAGTGTGCAATCATGACAAAGAGTGATCCCCAGGCTGAGCAGAGCGAAGCAACCCCAAAGAAAGCGCGCGTGAAAATCCCGCGCCAGCCCATGCCGGAGCAGGACCCGCGCCGTCGCCGCACCAACTTCGAAGAGGTGCCGCGCGGCTACAGCGAAGAAACCGCCATGCTTGAGGCCTCGCGCTGCATCCAGTGCAAGAAGCCCGGCTGTGTCGAGGGCTGCCCGGTCAACATCCATATCCCGGCCTTTATCAAGAAAATCGCCGAGGGCAAGTTCGTCGACGCCCTGCTCAAACTCAAGGAACAGACGGCCCTGCCTGCGGTCTGTGGCCGGGTCTGCCCCCAGGAAAGTCAGTGCGAGGCACGCTGTATTCTCGGCAAGAAGGGTGAGCCCGTGGCCATTGGCCGCTTGGAGCGCTTTGCCGCCGACTATGCCCGCAAGCACGGCGGCGTGCCTGACCCGGTCAAGGCGCCGGCAACCGGCAAGCGAGTGGCAGTGGTTGGGGCTGGGCCGGCGGGGATCACCGTGGCCGGGGAGATGGCCCGTTGGGGCCATGAGGTGGTGATGTTCGAGGCCCTGCACCTGGCCGGAGGGGTTTTGATGTACGGCATCCCCCAGTTTCGTCTACCCAAGGAGATTGTCCAGTTCGAGGTCAATAGCCTCAAACGGCTGGGGGTGACCATCCACACCGACTATGTCATCGGCAAGTCCGAGACCGTGGATCAGTTGATGGAAGCGGGCTTTGATGCGGTGTTCATTGCCACCGGTGCCGGATTGCCGGTGTTTTTGGGCATTCCCAACGAGAACGCCATTGGTGTCTTCTCGGCCAACGAGTTTCTCACCCGCGCCAACCTGATGCGGGCCATCGACTTTCCCCGCTTTGCCACCTCGCCTATCCGCCCCCACCGGGCGGTGACCGTTGGTGGCGGCAACGTGGCCATGGACGCGGCCCGCACCGCCCTGCGCCTGGGCGCGGAGTCAACCATCGTCTATCGCCGCTCCAAGGCGGAGATGCCGGCCCGTGCCGAAGAAGTTCATCATGCCGAGGAAGAGGGCGTGATCTTTCACCTCTTGACCAACCCTAAGCGCATTGTCATTGACGAGCAGAACCGGGTCACCGGCGTGGAGTGTCTGAAGATGGAACTGGGCGAGCCCGATGCTTCGGGGCGGCGGCGACCGGTCACCGTGCAGGGTAGTGAGTTCATCATCCCTGCCGATACGGTAATCGTGGCCATCGGCAACCAGCCCAACCCGCTGGTGCCGCAGAGTTCGCCTGAGATCGAGACTTCCAAATGGGGCACCATCAACGCCGATCCCGAAACGATGATGACCTCCAAGCCCGGTGTCTTTGCTGGCGGCGACATTGTTTCCGGCGCGGCCACTGTTATCAGCGCCATGGGCCAGGGCAAGAAGGCCGCCCTGCACATGCACCGCTATCTCATGGGCAGTGTTGCCCCCATGTAAGTGTTTCTCGCAAGACGGCATCAAGCTGATGCCGTCTTGGCATGGATCACTTAGGCTATTTTTTCTTTGAGAAGTTGATTACACAGCCGGGACTTGTTTTCTATGACCTTGGCGAGGTAATCATGCATCTCCAGGGAAAGTTCTCGAAATTGGCAACCAAGATGGACATGCTGAAATTCTTCACTTACAAAGAACCACCGTACCTCCAACTCGATCATCTCCTCATGTGCAAACGCTTGTTGAAATTGACATTGGCTCATTTCCAAAAAATCCCCGACCTCGAATAAACGATGGTCGTTCAAGGCGATATGAACACCACCAAGGCTTAGATCGAGGATATCGACATTGACCTGGTTATCGCCTCGTTTATCCCTAATCGTACATGTGAACTCTCCATCACCACTGAAATAAACTCGGTAGTGTCTACGCTGTTCGGCAAAATCGATCTGCACGCCTCCCCCTTCTGAAATTTCACGTTTTTTTACCGTAGACGCGGCAGTGATCTGGGAAACTGCTGCGTCCCTCTGCCTAGTCCAATCTAACACAATCAGGGTATCGGTTTTCAGGTAACCAGCCCAGAAAAAATATCTTCACTCCCAAAAAAACACAGGCAGATCATATTACCATTTAAATATTAACTCAAGTTTCGGAGTTGCTCTAACTTGCTGTTGTTAAGTTTTTAATTTGCGC
>CAZXHS010000013.1:0-51125 GCA_964639845.1 uncultured Desulfobulbus sp.
CAGCAGGTTGCCCGTGGAATCCTCCTTGGCTGTGCCAACCCCGAAACTTGAGTCATCACATATCAAACTCCATCACAGTCTTTTCAATTCCATTTTTCCGAGCCCTTGACCTGTTTTGAAAAAAAAATCGATGTTTTTGAAGGAACCCTGCGTGTTTTTTTCTGGTAATTTACTGGAATTGAAAGAATATTTTTTCTAGAACCTTTCTACTTTATTTTTTTGAAGCACCTGCCAATAGTTCTGCGACCCATGCTAAATTCATGTAACCGGCATGTAACCAATAAAAAAAGCACTTAGCAATTACTTGCTAAGTGCTTGATTTTTTGGAGCCGATAAGCGGACTTGAACCGCTGACCTACTGATTACGAATCAGCCGCTCTACCGAACTGAGCTATATCGGCGTGGATGATGCTGTGGCCCGCAGGGGACAATTTGAGGATTTATCATGTAGCAACTTTATGCTACAGTGTCAAGATTATGAATCGTCCGCTCCCTATTCTCCTTTTGCTGCTCGGTTGCTTGGGCTGGTGGCCGTCTGCACTCACTGGTTCGGAAATGACACAGCAATCCGCCCCTGCGTCGCTGCACCAGCAGGTTGCCGACGGTAATGGCTGTCGTCACTGTCATTCCACGGTGCAACTTGACCTGTCGCATCAGATAGCCTGCACCCGGTGTCATGGGGGCAATGCCGCTGAAAGCACCCAAGAAAAGGCCCATCAAGGGCTGGTCGCCCAACCCGCCCATCCCCGACAGATGGCCGCAGTTTGCGGTCAATGTCATGCGCCGGTGGTCACATTGGCGCTTCATTCCAGCCATTTCACCCTCGCCAACAAGATTAACAGCGTTCGGCAGCACTTTGGCGCCGGAGCTACGCTGGCCGGTGCGCCGGACATTCCCATCGCTGAGCCGCCGGCTGACTTGCTGGCCCTGGTCGATGATATGCTGCGTCGACGCTGTTTGCGCTGCCATGTGTATACACCCGGTGATCAATACAGCGATGTGCGCCGAGGCGTTGGTTGTGCCGCCTGCCATCTTTCCTGGAAGGATGGGAAGATGGAGAGCCATCAATTTCGTGCCCCCCAGGACCGGCAATGTTTGAGCTGTCATTATGGCAATTACGTCGGTTGGGATTACTATGGCCGCTACGAGCATGACCATAACTGGGAATACCGCACTCCTTACGGTGAGCAGACAGCGCAGCGCTACCCACTTCGCCCCTATGGTATCGAGTATCACGATTTAGTGCCTGACATCCATCAGCAGCGCGGATTGGTCTGTATCGATTGCCATGAGCAGAGCGGTCACGCCAACAGCGCAAACAAACTCAGTTGCCGTAGCTGCCATGGATGGCAACCAGGCCAGGCGCCATCACTTCAACGACTGCAGGGACAAGGTGAGCAATTACTGCTGATCAGCAGCGCGGATGGACGCCAACACAGGGTGCCACTGCTCCGTCATCCCGCACATCAACAATACGGCAACAAAGTTGATTGCCAGGTCTGCCATGGCCAGTGGAGTTTCAATGACAGTGCCACCCATCTGCTGCGTAGCGAAAAGATGAACTATGAACAGTGGGAGCGGTTGATGGTTCAGGGCAGTTTTGAAATCGAAACACTCTTGGAACACAATGCCTATAGTTCCGACGAACTCCCGTTGACCATGCGCGATGGTATCACTGGTCAGCCACGTCCCGGCATCTGGCTGCAAGGATATGGTCAGCGCCGCTGGGAGCAAATGATTATCGAGAAGGACACGGATGGTGTCATCAAGGTATTCCGGCCCATCCTCGATCTGCATCTTTCCATGGTCGACCGCAAGGGCAAGGCTATTTTTGATAACCAATCCGGCCAGGGTAGAACCCGCTTACCCTATGTGCCGCACACAACCGGGTCGGCGGGCATGTTTTACCAACACCGTTTTCAGCATCTGCTTTCACCGAACCAGGAGGGAAGAAAGTGAGGTGGCTGGCCCGAAGTTTGATTCTGCTGATTGTGGTGGTGCTGCTCGGCTCGCTTGGAGGCTGCGGGAGCAAGAAAGCCGGAAGCAGTGGCGGGTCAAGGACAGAGGAACCGGGTACCACTGGCAGAAGAAGCGGAAAACTCAAAGGCACGCAACGACCCTACGTCATCAAGGGTATTACCTATTACCCGATCCCTTCGGCCAGAGGGTATGTTGAGCAGGGCATTGCCTCCTGGTATGGCGAGCCCTTTCATGGCCGTAAAACATCCAACGGCGAAACCTACGATATGTACGGCGACACCGCTGCCCACAAGACGCTACCCATGAACACCATGCTGCTGGTGAAAAATTTGCAGAATGGGCGTTCGACGGTGGTGCGCATCAATGATCGCGGCCCCTTTGTGCAGGATCGCATCATTGACTTGACCTACACCAAGGCTCAAACCTTGGGGCTGGTTGGTAAGGGAACCGCACCGGTGGAGATTGTGGCCCTGGCCGAGGGCGCACCTGAGGAAGAGACCATGGTGGCGGCAACACCGGCCAAGCCCACAGCACCTGGGGGTACAGCCACTCCGGAACCGGTCAAGAAACCGCCGCATAAGGCGCCGCCCATTCCCGACTTTGACAAGGGCAATTTTTATGTGCAGGTGGGGGCCTTCGACCGGGTGGAGAATGCGCGGCTGATGGCCAAGGCCTTTGCCAAGCGCGGGCGGGATGTGGTGATTCAGCAGTATCCGGCTGCTGGCATGAACCTGTATCGGGTGCTGATCTTTGCCAGCCATTCGCTGGCCAAGGCCAAGTTGTATGAGAAGCAGTTGGAGGCGGAGGGATTCCGCTACGCCTTACTGTTGGCCCGATGAGTGGTTGAGGCGTTCCATCTGCCGGATCTCGGCAAGAAAGGATGCTATTTTTTGGTGATTTTTGATCCCCGGCGCATCTTCCAGGCCGGAGTTGGCATCGACGCCGTAGGGGCGGACTTGGGTGAGGGCTGCACGGATATTGGTGCAATCCAGCCCACCGGCCAGGAAAAAGGGACGGCGGAGTTGGAGGCGTTCGATCAGGTTCCAGTCAAAGGCTAGGCCAGTGCCGCCTTCGGCATCTTTTTGAAAGGTGTCGAGCAGATACCCTTGAACAACCTCGGCATAGGGTGCAATGTCGGCAGCTCGGCTGTGGCTGCCGATACGAAAGGCCTTGAGCAGGCGGCAGCAGGGCAGGGCGGTAGCCAGTTCGCGGCAGTACTGCGGTGTTTCTCCACCATGGAGCTGAATGGTGTTGAGGCCGCAGAATGCAGCGATTTCCTGCACCCGGTTCAGGGTTTCGTTGACAAAAACCCCCACCGTATCGACAAAGGGCGGCAACCCGGCAATGATGGTTTGGGCCGCCTTTGGTTCAATGTTGCGTGGGCTCTTGGGGAAAAAGATAAACCCGAGCGCATCCACCCCCGCCGCCACCGCGCAGGCCGCATCGTCTGCACGGGTGGTGCCGCAGATTTTGACACGGAAACGCCCGTTCATGGGTTGAGAAACTCGCGCAGTAACTGATCCTGCTCAGCAGCCCGCATCAGGCTCTCGCCAATGAGGGCCGCCGTAATCCCTGCCTCTTTCAGCCGCCGCATATCATCAACCGTGGCAATCCCCGACTCACTGACCACCGGAATTGTGGCTGGAATCATCTGCCGCAAGCGGAAGGTGGTCTGCAAGCTGACAGTGAAATCGTTCAAATTGCGGTTATTGATGCCGATCAGCCGGCTTTCGGCTGCCAGGGCCGAGTCGAGTTCGCGCTCATCATGCACCTCCACCAGCACGTCCATGCCCAGGGATTCGGCATGGAGGCGATAGTCGCGCAACTGATTGGTCTCAAGGATGGCGGCAATGAGCAGAATGGCATCCGCACCCACGGCATGGGCCTCGTCGATCTGGAGCGGATCGATGATGAAATCCTTGCGCAGCACCGGCAAAGTGACCGTTCCCCGTACCAGGGGGATGTAGTCCAGCGATCCCTGGAAGAAATCAACGTCGGTGAGCACGGAGAGGCAGTGGGCGCCACCCTGCTGGTAGTTGCGGGCAATGCGCACCGGGTCGAAATCGGGCTGGATCACACCCTTGGAGGGCGATGCCTTCTTGGCCTCGGCAATGATGGCCACGCCGGGGGCATTGACCAGGGCGTGCATGAAGCCGCGCGGCGGTTCCACGGGTTGGGTCTGGGTGGGGAGGCCACGTTGTTTGAGTGCCGCAACTTCCTCGTGTTTTCGGGCAACAATGGTATCTAGGATCATGGATTTACCCTCTGCTGAACTTGACCAATTGCTCAAGTTTGGCCAGGGCAGCACCCGAGCCGATCACCTCGCGGGCCAGTCCGATACCGGCGACGATGGAGTCGGCCTTGCCGGCGGCCATCAGCGCGGTGCCGGCATTGAGCAGCACCATGTCGAGCTTGGCCCCGGGTTCGCCACCGAGCACGGAACGGACCTGGGTAGCGGATTCGGCGGCCGTGGCACCGCCTTTGATGGCCGCCATATCGGTGGTTGTCAGTCCCACCTCTTCCGGATGGAGAATCGAGTTTTCCACCTTGCCGTTATGGCCGTCGGCAATGTGGGTGGCACCGGTGATGGTCATCTCGTCCAGGTTGCCCTCGCCCCAGACGATCACCGCGCGCTTCATCCCCAAACGGACCAGTACCTCGGCGATGGTGGTGGTCAGTTCCTTGGCAAAGACGCCGGTGAGCTGGACATTGGCACCGGCTGGATTGGTCATCGGCCCGAGGATGTTGAACAGGGTGCGGATACCGATTTCGCGGCGTGGGCCAATGGCGTATTTCATGGCGCCGTGCAGCATAGGGGCAAAGAGAAAGCCGATGCCCACCTCGCGCACGCAGGCCGACACCTTTTCTGGCGACATGCTCAGGTCAACTCCCAGGGCTTCGAGCACATCCGCAGAACCGCAATGGGAACTCACCGCCCGGTTGCCGTGCTTGGCCACCGGCACTCCGGCAGCAGCAACCACAAAACTGGTGGTGGTGGAGACGTTGAAGGAGCCGGAGCCATCGCCGCCGGTGCCGACGATGTCCATCAGCACCTCACCGCCGGCGGTATTCACCTCGGTATCGATAAAGGTGGCCTTCTCGCGCATCACCTTGACAGCGCCGACGATCTCATCGATGGTCTCGCCCTTCATGCGCAGGGCGGTGATAAAGGAGCCGATCTGGGCCGGGGTGGCCTCGCCGCCCATGATCTCCTGCATCACCCCAATCATTTCTGCTTCACTCAAATGTCCAAGGGCGACAACCTTGGCAATGGCCTCTTTTATCATAATCAACCTCGTTGAGAGCGCTTACGCTTTGGTGCGCAATAGGTGTTCGTAGTCTGGGCGGAGGAAGTTGTGTAGCAGGATGTTGCCCGGCCCGGTCATGATCGATTCCGGATGAAACTGCACCCCCTCAATGGGCAGTGTTTTGTGACGCAGCCCCATCAATTCGCCCTGGTCGGTGTGGGCGGTGGCCTCCAGGCAGTCGGACAAAGGTTCCTCCACCACCAGCGAGTGGTAGCGCATGCCGTCAAAGGGCGTGGGGAGTCCGGTAAATACACCGCGGTTGTCATGGTGGATAGGGCTGGTCTTGCCGTGCATCAGCCGAGAAGCGCGGATGACCTTGCCGCCAAAGGCCTCGCCAATGGACTGATGGCCCAGGCACACACCAAGCACGGGAATACGGCCGGCAAAGTGCAGGATCGAGGCAATGGAAATGCCTGCCTCGGAGGGCGTGCAGGGGCCGGGGGAGATGAGCAGTCGGTCGGGTCGCATGGCCTCGATCTCGGCAACGGTGATGGTATCGTTGCGGAAGACGCGAATCTCCGGGGCCTGCCAGTCGGCGGCTGCCGAAGGTGGGGCCGTGGCCAGGGTCTGAACGATGTTGTAGGTGAATGAATCGTAGTTATCGATGATGACGATCACGGCTTAAAACCCCTTTTCCGCCAGCTCAACCGCCCGGCGCAGTCCCATGCTCTTGTTGATGGTTTCCTCAAATTCCTTGTGCGGATCGGAGTCGGCAACAATGCCCGCTCCGGCCTGCACCCACAGATCCGTGCCCTTGATGATGAAGGTGCGGATGGTGATGCAGAAATCCATGTTGCCGGAAAAACCGAAATAGCCCACTGCCCCGGCATAGGGACCGCGACGGCTGACCTCCAACTCGTCGATGATCTCCATGGCGCGGATCTTGGGGGCACCACTCACCGTGCCCGCCGGAAAACAGGCCTCCAACACGTCGAACTGATCCCTACCTGCCGCCAGCTTGCCATGCACCCCGGAAACGATATGCATCACATGGCTATACCGCTCAATGACCAACAAATCGCGCACCACCACCGAACCGTTTTCCGCCACCCGGCCGACATCGTTACGACCCAGGTCCACCAGCATGAGATGCTCAGCCCGTTCCTTGGGATCGGCCAGCAACTCCTGTTCGAGTTGCTGGTCTTCCTCGGGGGTGGCGCCGCGCTTGCGGGTGCCGGCAATGGGGCGCAACTCGATGTTGCCGGCCTCCAAGCGCACCAGAATCTCCGGGGAGGAGCCGATCAGCACCAGGTCGCCCTGGCGCAGATAGAACAAATAGGGACTGGGATTGATGTGGCGCAAGGCGCGGTAGAGGGCAAAGGGGTTGAGCTGGGACTCGGTGTGAAAGCGCTGCGACAGCACTACCTGAATGATGTCACCGGCAAGGATATACTCCTTGGCTTGCTCAATCATGGTCTTGAACCCCGCCTCGTCCATATTGGAGCTGAAGCTGTGGGGGGCGGTGGCCTGCTGCTGCGAGACAAAACTCTGCGGGATCGGCTCGCGCAACCGGTCGATGATCTCCTCGATACGGTGGCAGGCGGTGGCATACATCTGTTCAACGCTTTTGCCGCCGCGCTTCCATACGTTACAAACGATGGTGAGCTTCTGCTTCATCGCATCGTGGATGAGCACAATCCCCGGCACCATGAACGAAGAATCCGGTAAATCGATGGGCGGATGACGATCCGGCAGTTTTTCCATGAACCGTACCATGTCATAGCCGAGAAAACCGACAGCGCCGCCATAAAAGCGGGGCAGACCGGGCACATCCGGCACGGTGAACGAGGCCAGCAGTTGGCGTAGTTCATAAAGCGGGTTGACGCCGGATCGCTCTTCGCCACCATCGGCCAGTCCGGGATACTCAATGTGCACCTTATTCTGCTGACTGGTAAAGGTGATGAGCGGATCCAGGCCGATGAAGGAATAGCGCCCCCATTTCTCGCCGCCCTCCATGGACTCGAAGAGAAAAGCGTGGGGATCGCTGGCCGCAACCTTGGCAAAAAGCGTCAGCGGTGTCTCCAGATCGGCAATGATGGTACGGTGGACCGGGACAAGATCGGAGCTGGCGATCAGCTCGGTGAAACTCTGTTGCGCGGGGCTGTACATAGAGAGAACCTGTGGGATTGGTGGTGCGAGGCGTGCTGGCAACTTAGGCAACTGCCGCGATCTGCTTCGGGTGTATAGACGGCATGCGGCGCCGCAGAAAGGCGCGAATGCCATGCCGAAAGGCAGGGGAACGGTGGTGCACAAAAAAAAAGCCATGGGTGCAAACTGCACCCATGGCTCTACAACACTCGATACGCAATCAAAAAGAAGAGGTCCACCTTAGGCAAGGGGCTGCATCTTGTTGACCCTTTTGGTCAAACGGGAAACCTTGCGTGCAGCGGTCTTCTTGTGGATTGATCCCTTGGCGGCGGTCTTGTAAATCACCGGAACAGCAGCCTGCAATGCAGCCTTGGCCTGCTCTTCGGAGCCAGCGGTCAGGGCATCTTCAATCTGACGAACAGCGGTCTTCATTGCCGACTTGTTCATCCGATTCCGTAAACGACGCATTTTTGACTGACGATCTCTCTTCTCGGCGGACTTATGATTGGCCATGCGGATTTCTCACTCCTTATGAAAAAGCAACTCTCAATGGATAATGGATATTGGTAGACTCTAAAGAGTCAAAAATAACAAAAGATTACAGGTGTTGCCGCTGCATCGATGCCGCTGTCGGCAAGTTTAAGCAGTTTGAAACTCCGTTCTATACAGAAAAAGGCGGTGAATGTCAAGAGAGTGCGCCGCTCTTGTCGTCAATTATTGTGCCTTCTCCTCGGAGGTGGGGGCCAGTCCCTTGGCACCGCTGAAATCGGCTCCCTCGCTCTTGGCTTCATCCAGGTCGGCATCGGTGAGATCAGCGGTGGTGAAATCGGCGCGGTAGAGATCTGCCTCACTGAGATCTGCCCCTTGCAGCTGCGTACCGTGGAAGAGCGCTCCCTTGAGATTGGCCTCGCTGAGGTCGGCTTCCTGCAGATTGCTGCCGCTGAAGTCAGCCCGTTCCAGGTCAAAGCCGGAGAGGTCGCGGTCAGCGAGATCAAGATCGCGCAGATTGCAGCCAATGCAGCTTTTTTTCTCAAACATACGTTCCAGCATCCGCTGCTTAGCCTTGTTGACTTGTGCCCCTTGCGTTGGCGCGGCCTCTTCGGCCTTCGCCACTGGGGTGTTTTTGGGGGTGGGTGTGCTGGGTAGTGGTGGCAGCTCGGCATCAACGGCCTGCAACATACTGTCGCTGGGTTGCGCGTCGGTGGTGTTGTTCCCTGCCGCCGGAGCAGGTAACGCCTCGACATTGTCTGTCGTTGCTTTTGCCACTGTTGGTACTTTTGGTGCAGTCTGAGTAGGCTGAGCTGCGCCGTCGGCCATCAGCTGTTGGGAGGTGATGCTGTGTTCATCGACAGCAGCTTGGGCATTGTCGGCGTGGATCAGCCGATTGACACTGCGGCCCTTGATCTTGGTTTCCTGAAAGCGGGCACCGTCGAGTTGGATTCCTTGTAGGTTGGCCCCCTCGAAATCGGTATAGGAGAGATCCGCTCCGGCTAGGTTGGCACGAGAGAGGTTGGCCTGTCGCAGGTTGGCACCACTGAGATCGGCCAGATTGAGGCGGGCACCGGAGAGATTGGCACCCTGGAGGTTGGCCTGGTGCAAACGGCTCTGACTGAGATCAACCCCGGCCAGGTCACAGGAGGGACAAGCATTGGTTTTGAGCAACTGCTGCACATTTCGCTGGATCGGGGTCAGGCTGGCCGTCTTGCTGTTTGTTGCCCCCCAAGCGACGGGGCTGGACAGGGCAAGCGCGGCAATACACGACAGGGCTACATGACAAGGGTGCATGGCTACCTCGATATATGAGTGGCTGGGACCGTGAGCGGCAGATCGCTTCTTAAACAGCGCAGTCAGCAGATAAAAGTGTCTGCTTTCTATACCCGAGAGTGAAGGCTTGATCAAGGGGCATGCCGCTCTGGCACGAGTGGGTAAATAATCAATCGCTTGCCAAGAGCTGTTGGTAATCGACGCGATCCTGGAATTTTTTGTGACGGGTGTGCTGGGTGTCGAGGACATGGCTGCATGCTCCCTGCGGCGCTGCCAAGATTTCCTGCCAGCGCCCGTGCCCCTCGGGTGTCAACCAGATGCCACCGCCCTCGTCCGAGCAGTGGGCGGTGGTCACATTGTCGATGGTGCGTGCGCCGGCAATGAGGCGGTCGTTGGCAGAAAAGGCGGGTGCGCTGCATGCCACCAGATCGCATCCCTGTTTAGCGGCGGCGCAGATCGGTTCCGGGTGGTGCAGTACCTGGGGGGCAATAGGCAGTATCCGGGCCGGGCCATAATCAACCCAGGGCAAGGAGGTTGATTGCGCCCAGGTCGACAGCTCCAGTATGCGCGGCGGTTGTTTGCCCTGCAACCAGTAGATCCCAGGGTGTTGCTCCAGCCGGGTGCAGCAGAGGGCGACATCCTCGGCATCGCAATATCTTTGCAACAACTCCAGGGCACTGTCGCTATACGCGGCGGCGGGTAGCAGATAAAGGTTGGCTGCGTTACCCTGGTTGCCGGGCTGCAACATCGTGATCATCTGCTCCATCGATGAGGTAGCCAGGCAATGGATGACCAGGTGCCCTGGTGGCGGCAGGCGAAGAAAGGAGGTGAGGTCGGCGATGCTCGAGAGCGGCAAGGCGCAGGCCGTGCAATCCCCCAGGTTCGAACGATCCTGCATGCGATTTCCAACCAGATGGCCCTGGTCATCCAGGGGCAGCTCAGTCAGCAGCAAGCACGTCTGGTTGGAGCAGTGATCAAGCAGCCTCTCGCCATCGGCACCAAACACCGCACTGGGGCCCTGCCGGCAATCCATGCTCAGATCCATGCCAGTCCGGTTGCAGATCGCCACCGTCACGCCGTTTTCCAGAGCGCGTGCCTGCCAGATTTCGCGGGGATCAAGCCCGGTGGGTGGCCAGTTGGCGGGGATGAGGATCAGCTTGGCGCCGCGCCGGGCAGTGACCCGTGCCGGCAGGCTGTGGTAAGAGTCCGAGCAGATGAGCAGGCCGATGCGGCCCCAGGGGGTAGCAAAGGTGTTGTCCTCGCGAGGGTTGCCCGGGCAGGCCCAGCGAATCTCGGCATTCATCTTGCGGTAGCGGCAGATGAGTTGCCCCTGCGCATCCAGCACGAAGACGCTGTTGTAGAAGAGGTTGGAGCGCGGTTCACGCTCGGCCAGACCCACACAGATATACATGCCGTAGCGGCGGGCAAGGGGGCGGAGGGCGCTGATGGTGGGGCCATCGACGGTTTCGGTGAAAGGGGCGATATCGTCGCGATTGGCAAAAGAGTAACCGGATATCGCCAGCTCCGGCGACAGCGCCAGTTGTGCCCCGGCCTCACCGGCCTGGTGCATCAGGCTAAGCAGTTGCGCTCGATTGCTGTCGGGTTGCTTGTGTTCGGCGGTGGCGTGGAGCAGAGCCAGGGTGAGTGACGGCATGAGGCCTCCACAGGGGCAATGAAAGTGGTCAGCTTGTCCTCAAAATGGTCGCGTTTTTAAATAAAAACCTCAAGAATCCCGGACGGTGCAGCGCATTGTTGTAGTGATGCGCAACATCTGGCCTGTTGACGTACTCCGATGGGGTCAAAATTCAATACCCTGCTGTGCCTTGATACCGGAGGCGTAGGGATGCTTGATGACTTGCATTTCAGTGACCAGGTCGGCGGCCTCGATCAGGCGGGGCGGCGCGTAACGGCCGGTGATGATCACATGCTGCTGGTTCGGCCGTTGTTGCAGGAAGTCCAGGCACTCTTCCACGTCAAGCATGCCGTAGTGCAAGAGGTAGGTGAACTCGTCGAGCACCACGCTATGGTAGCGCTGCGAGCTAATCGCCTCGCGGGAAAAATCCCAGGCCTTGCGGGCCAGGCGGGTATCTTCTGCGATATTTTCCGATTTCCAGGTAAAGCCACGCCCCATGACGTGCAGATCGATCAGCCCGTCAAAGCGTTTGAAGCCGTCGATTTCGCCGTAATGCCAGCTACCCTTGATAAACTGGATAAAACAGACGGGCAGGCCATGGCCGGCAGCCCGCAGGGCCATGCCGATGGCTGCGGTGGTTTTGCCCTTGCCGTTGCCGGTATAGACGATCAATAAGCCCTTGCGCATCCTCTCTCCGTGAATGGTTTATCCGCTTGGAATGTGGGCCAGCTTACCACCGCCGCTGGATGGCGTCATCTTTTTCCCGGCCAGAACGGCCTTTACCCGCCCTGAGACCGCCGTCATCGTTCTTTTCAGGAGAAGGCTGCCCGGCGTTGTCAGTGATTGGTAAGGTTTTACGCATCGTTTTCTGGGGTTAGCTGATATGTCGTCTCCCATAATCCCATTTGCCAAGGCCGTGGCGAGATGATAGAACGTGAACATGGATTGTCATAATATCGATGTGTTTGCCAAGGATGTCGGGTAAAAGGAGCGGGTATGGGACGCATGGACGCGGCTGATGCACTCGGAGAGCGAAAACTCGATTGGAACCGATTGGCCCTGGAAAATGCGGCGATAGCCATGGGCTACGCGCTGCTGGCTTCGTTGACCTTTATGCTCTTTCGCCGTTTGGGCGTCTTGCCAATGCCCATCTGGCCTTCGGCGGCCCTGGCCATTGTCGTTGCCGTTTATCGCGGCTGGAGGGCGGCACCGGGGTTGGCCCTGGGCACGGTGCTGGCTAATTTCTGTGTGTTGGGCAGCACCTTTGCCTTTGCCCTGGGGATTGCGGTCATGAACACGCTGGGGCCACTGATTGGTGGCTGGGTCGTGCGTCGTCTGGCCACCACTCGTCTGATCATCAGGGGGCCGGGGGAGTTGTTGAGTTGCTTTATCGCCATTGTACTGCTGCCAGCGCTGCTGACTGCCACCGGCGGCATCAGTTGTAAATGGCTGTTGGGAATGATCGCCGCCGATGCACTGCTCATCAGCTGGATGAAGTGGGCGGTGGCCCATTCCCTGGGGTCGTTGTTGTTTGCTGTTCCTGTGTTTGCCTGGCTGTCTTTTAAGGAAGAAGATCAATGAAACACGACAAACGCGATGCGCGGGTGGAGCCCATCAACATCTTTGCCATCGTCACGGTTGCAGGCCTGCTGCTGGCAGCCTTTATTTGGTGTATTGATGCCCTTTTTGAGTATCTCTGGTTGCAACAGGCCCAGGGCAGCCTGTGGGCGGTAATGCTGCCACTGCATGATCCCCATGAAATGCTGATGCGCATCATCTATTCCAGTGCGCTCATCCTGTCGTCGGTGGTGGTCGGCAAGGCGCTGCAACGCCTGATGCGCATGCAGCGAAATGCCGAAAAAATCGCTGAAAACCTGCGCATTACCCTCAATTCCATCGGTGATGCTGTCATTGCCACCGACAATGCCGGGTGCATCACCCAACTCAATCCCGTGGCCGAGGGCATGACCGGCTGGAGCCAGAGCGAAGCCAAGGGCCAACCCTTGCTGAATGTGTTTCGCATCATCAACGCCAAAACCCGCGAGCCGGCTTTTAACCCCGTGGCACATGTGCTGGCGACTGGGGCCACCGTCGGCCTGGCCAACCACACGGTGCTGATTGCCAAAGACGGCACCGAGTTTCAGATTGCTGATTCCGCTGCCCCCATCCGCGACGCCGACGGCACGACGAGCGGCGTGGTGCTGGTGTTTCGTGATGTTACCGAGGAGTATCGCCTGCGCGACGAGATGGAGCAGACGCACGCCCTGCTTAAGGCGGTGGTGGAGCAGTCCCATGTGCCCATGGCGATGGTTACAGCCCCTGAGGGTCGTATCCACATGATTAATCAGGCCTGTCTCGATTTTCTAGGCGAACCGGAGCGAGATTATATCGGTCGCCATGTCACTTCTCTGATAGTGCCCTGGAATTTTTTCACCACCGACGGGCGGCCCTTGAGCATCGAGCAAATGCCCATTGTTCGAGCCCTGCGCGGTGAAGCCACCCATGGCCTGGAATTGATCCTCAAGGATGCCAACGGCAATGTCCGCTATACCACGGTGGAGGGAGTTCCTATCCGTAACAGTGAGGGTGAGGTTATTGCCGGATTGTCGGTTGCACCAGATACCACCGAGAGCAAGCTGTTGGAGGAAGAACGGCAAAAATTACAAAAACTGGAAAGCATCGGAACGCTTGCCGGCGGTATTGCCCATGATTTCAACAATATCCTCATGGGGGTCTTTGGCGGTATCGAACTGGCCAAGATGTCGCTTCCCAAGGATCATGCCTCCTTCAAGTACATTGAAACCGCCCATCAGGCCCTGGCCAGGGCCACCCATCTCACCAAGCAATTGCTCACCTTTGCCAAGGGCGGCGATCCGATCTTTGAAACCTTCAAGCTGCACCGGCTTATTCGCGATGCGGTCGAACTCAACCTCAGTGGCTCCAACGTTAAGGCGGAGGAACATCTGCCTGAGGATCTCTGGCCCATTCGTGCCGACCGTGGCCAGATCAGCCATGTGCTGGCCAATCTCATTATCAACGCCAAGCAGGCCATGCCCGACGGCGGGCGACTGTTTATCCGCGGTGAAAATCTGGTCGCAACGACCGCTGAGCAGTTGCCGGCGCCCGGCAATTATGTCAAGATCACCCTGCGCGACGAGGGTATCGGTATTCCTGAAAAATTTCTGACACGGATTTTTGATCCTTATTTTAGCACCAAACAAAGTGGCAGCGGCCTGGGATTGGCCATTGTCCATTCGGTGATCAGCAAACATCAGGGTCATATCCGGGTGGAATCAGGCACCGAGGCGGGCACCAGTTTTATTCTCTATTTGCCGGCGGAAAACAGCGCGCCCTGCCATGAGGAGGCCTGGTACGCTCAGGTGGTGACCGGGTCGTCGACCAAAGGACGGGTGTTGATTATGGATGACGACCCCATGGTACGGGAGATTGCTGGTGAGATGCTCGGGTTGCTGGGCTATCAATTTCTCAGTGTCTGCGGCGGACGCGAGGCCCTGGAGGCCTACCGGGCGGCTCAAAAAGAGCAGGCACCTTTTTGTTGCGTCATCATGGATCTGACCATTCCCGGACAGATGGGTGGCAAGGAGACCATCGGTCTGTTGCTGCGTGAAGATCCCTCAGCCCGGGTGATCGTAGCCAGCGGCTATAGCACGGATCCGATTATGAGCGACTATCAAGCCTACGGCTTCAAAGGCCGTCTTCCCAAACCCTTTCAACTGCACGCTCTGCAACAGGAGCTGGCCAAGGTGCTTCAGTTGGGATGAGTTGTTGTCTTCGCATAACAAGGTCTTCCCCCTACTGTCTGCCGATCGAGTCGAGGTAATCTATGCACACAACCAGGAAGTGGAGGGACGATCTCAATACCGGGATCGGTCTCATCGACAATCAGCACAGGATAATTTTTGATTTAATCAAAGATCTTGGCAATGCCTCGGAGGCCAAGGCCGATAGAAAGGTGATCGACACCCTCTTTGATGTGATTGAAAACTATGTGTTTCGTCATTTTGAAGCGGAAGAGGCTTTGATCGCTCCACATGCGGGGGCCAAGGAGCATACCCTGGAGCATTATACGCTCATCAAAGAATTCAAAAAGATGCGGTTGAGCTTTCGTAATCGTCTCAGCCCAGACAGCTCTACGCATGGCTTTCT
This sequence comes from uncultured Desulfobulbus sp., assembly GCA_964639845.1. Lineage (GTDB taxonomy): Bacteria > Desulfobacterota > Desulfobulbia > Desulfobulbales > Desulfobulbaceae > Desulfobulbus. The sequence goes on from CAZXHS010000013.1 coordinate 14,941, forward strand.
GGAGCAGTGGTTTGTGGGTCATATCAGTCAGTCCGATCTGCCGATGTTTAACCGCATTGCGCAGGGGGGGGACCTACCAGCGAAGAGCGATGTCGACGACTACCTCCAGGAGCAGCAGGAGCGAAGACGACATAAGCGGGTTCAGCAAAAAAAGATCACCGATCATGCCATTGTCGCTTCCTGTTACAACACTTCTTCATTGCACAACAGTCAAGCCACGGTGTTGGATGTCAGCCTCGGCGGTATTCGCTTTGAGTCAGAGGATGGGCATCAGGTGGGCGATTTGCTGGTTGTGCAGTGCGCCCTGGGCCGAAGTTTTAAAATGAAGGAAAAGGTTCGTATCGTCAGTGTGAAAGATGATACCTACGGCACCGAATTTGTGGGATTGTCGCCAGCGACCGAAAAATTTCTGGTGGAACTCTACGGCGCGGTCAATATTCGCAATTTTTAATGGTTTTTTGACACCCCGCCGCTTTTTTTTAGGAAAAAATTTTTCTTTGCACGATCACCGTTATCTCCGTTTACAAACCCTGCTGCGTGCCCATGACCGGTTGGCTGTGGCTTTCTCCGGCGGTACCGACAGCTCGCTACTGCTCAAAGTCGCCGTGGATAGCCTGGGCCCGGATCGGGTGCTGGCCCTTTTTGCCCGATCCGAGCTGCTCAAGGCCCGCGAAATAGAGCGGGTACGGCACTGGGCGACGCTCAACGGCTTTGCGTCCCTGGAGCTGGAACTGGTGGACATCGAGCCGCTGCATTGGCCACAGTTTGTCGAAAATAGCCCGGAGCGCTGTTACCTGTGTAAACGGGCCATCTATGAACGATTCCAACAACGCGCCGGCTTACGCGGGATCTTGGCGCTGGCCGACGGCACCAATCTCGACGACCTTCAGGCCCACCGTCCCGGCCGCCAGGCGATCAACGAACTTGGTGTCTGCACGCCCCTGGCTGATGTCGGTTTAAGCAAGGCCGATGTACGCGCCCTGGGCAAGGAGATGGGGCTCTCCAATTGGGATCATCCCTCTGCTTCCTGCCTGGCTACACGAATTAATACCGGGGTACCGATTACTGCTGAACGTTTACGCTGGATTGAAAATTCCGAGGAAGCCCTGGCGCACCTGGGAATCATGGATTGTCGCGTGCAACTCGTTGACGGGGGGAGGGAAATGGTAGTCATTCACACCAATGCCACTGAGTTTGCGAAACTGTTGCAGGATGAACTGCGCATGGCCGTGGTGGCGGTGCTCAAAGGGCAGGGTGCGGGCAGGGTGCTGTTGAACCTTGAGGGGCGCTGAGCAAGGACCATGCCAAGGGGCAAAGCCCTTGTACAACTACATTTTAGGGGCATTGTGCCCCCCTTTTTTTCTTTGACAAAGATTTCTTTTTTTATTTTAGTTCCGACGTTGTCAACAGATGCCGCGTCGGGAATGAGAGCCTGATTGTTGAGGCAATGGTTAAAACTCTGGGAGGGAAGAATGAATAAAAAGGAACTGGTAGACTCCATGGCGGAAGCGGCAGAAATCAGTAAAGCCGCCGCAGAAAAGGCGCTGAACGGTATGTTGATGGCTGTGACTGCCGCACTGGCCAAAGGAGAGAAGGTTACTCTGGTTGGCTTTGGTACATTTTCCACCGTCAAACGCACCGAGCGCAAGGCGAAAAATCCCCGCACCGGTGAGATGATAGCCATCCCCGCCAAAACCATCGCAAAGTTCAAACCAGGCAGCAAGCTGACCGACGCCGTCAACTAAGGAGACGTGCCTACGTTCCTGTTGTGCAGCTGGTCGTGATCCAGCTGTTTTTTTTCGCATCCGGTTTTTGACGAACTGGCCTATAACAAGCAACGCAACGCAGAAAAATCGCTGGACACGGTCGGCAAACCATGATAAATGGGTAGCCGTTTTTGCGATTGCCAGTGGCAATACGGCAACAACACACGGTTCGGGAAGTGGCTCAGCCTGGTAGAGCACAGCGTTCGGGACGCTGGGGTCGGAGGTTCGAATCCTCTCTTCCCGACCATTGAGAAGAAAAATAAGACTGCATTGGTTATCAGCGATGACCGATGCAGTCTTTTTTTTTGAGTTTTTTCCTGGGTATCCCAGTGATTTCCCGTCTCGGAGTGGACGGGAAATCACTGGTGCCTACTCGTGATGCCAGGCGATCATCCTTGCAGGGCCGCGATGCGCTCTTCCATGCTGGGATGCGTGGCAAAGAGCGCGGACCAACTCCTGCCGCCGGCAATGCCGGAGGAGGCCATGTTCTGCGGCAGACCGGCTGTATCGATACCGCCCAAACGACGCAGGGCCGCGATCATCGGTTGCGGACTACCCATCAGATAGGCTGCCCCTGAATCGGCACGGAATTCTCGTTGCCGTGAAAAATACATGACCACGAGACTGGCCAGAAAACCAAAGAGAATCTCACAAACAAAGACTGTCACCATATAGCCGATGCCAATCCCGCTCGATTCCTCGTCATCGCCTCGGTTGAGCATGCCATCGACCACATAGCCCACCACGCGGGCCAGGAAGAAAACAAAGGTGTTCACCACCCCCTGAATCATCGTCAAGGTGACCATGTCACCATTGGCAATATGGGCCAGCTCATGGGCCAGCACGGCCTCGACTTCCTGTTCGTTCATGCTGTGCATCAGGCCGGTGGAAACGGCAACCAACGAGTTGGATTTACTGGGGCCGGTGGCAAAGGCATTGGGTTCACCTTCATAGACCGCCACCTCGGGCATGGGCAAATTGGCCCGTTGCGCCAGTTTGGCCACGGTATTCAGCAGCCATTGCTCGGTGGCATTTTGCGGCTGATCGATGACCTGGGCGCCGGTGCTCCACTTGGCAATGGTCTTGGACATGAACAGGGAGATGAGCGAGCCACCAAAGCCCATGATCGCGGCAAAGACCAGCAGCATGCCGAGATTAAGTCCATTGCTTGTCAGATAGCGATTGACGCCAAGCAGGTTGACCACCAGGCTCAAAACGAGCATGATCGCTATGTTGGTGCAAAGAAAAAGAAAAATGCGTTTCATTGTCTCACCTTTGACGTGTGTGTTTTGGGTACGGGCCAATGGCCCAGCCTCAAAAAAAAGACCTTTATCCAGACATCTCGTCCAAATAAAGGTCTTGTTTCCAGTGTAACTGTTCTGGTCCCGGGTCGCTAGACCGTATTGACGAGATCCAGGTCGGCCATTTCTCCAGCCGATAACTACTCCCCTTTGTGAGCGCAAAGGTAATCTTTGCTTGAGGTTTTTGTCAAGGGGTGGGGAGGCATCTTCGTGTGACCTCACCGAGGATATTTTTCGCTGCGGTATAAATAACGGAGACCGAGCTCCGACCATGCGCCGTTATCAAACAGCTCCCTCCCGTCAAAACCGGTTCTTGGCCAACACCTCCACTATCTTTCCGACAAACGTTTCGATCTCCTCCTCCTCGGGCAACCCCAGCACCGAGCCATCAGCTAACTGCCTGGCCATCAGGCCGGCAATAACCGGGATACTCAATCCAACCGGGGGCAGATCCTCCGGGAGTGGCACATCCATATCCGGGCAGCGGTTGAGCACCAGTACCTGATTGGTCAAGCCCATCTGCCGGGCAATGTGGCTGATGGTGGCAGCGGTGGCAAAGCCTCGTCGGCTGGGCTCGGTGACGATCACCAGCCCATCTACGCCAGCCACCGTGCCCCGGCCAAGGTGTTCCACCCCGGCTTCCAGATCCACCACCGCCCATTCATTACGCTCCAACACAATATGCGACAACAGCGCCTTCAACAGGGCATTGGCCCCGCAGGCGCAACCACCGCCGGCATTGGTCACCGTGCCCATGAGCAGCAGTCGGCCACGGCCGGGACCATCCAGGGGCACATCCACTGACAGTTGTTCCGGCAAATCGGCCACTGTGGGGTTGAGGCGAAGAATGCCGCTGCCCAGCCGCTCTTCGATGATGTCCTTGCGCATAATCAACGGCAGGGGCAGCGCCTCAGGGGCAAGCCCCACTGCCTGGCCGAGTGACAGGGCGGTATCGGCATCGATCAACCACACATCCCGTCCCTGTTGGGTAAGATACTGGGCAGTCCAGGCACAGAGGGTGGTCTTGCCCACCCCACCCTTGCCGGCAAAGGCTATTTTCATGCTGCTCTCCTTAGCCTAAAAGGTTCAGGGTTGCAGGCCCAGGCCGATGCGTTTGGCAATGATGCGTTTATCCATGAGCTCAGCCGCCTTTTCCGGGTCAGCCTCGACCAGGAAGCTGGCACCAACCAGATCTTCCAGACCATGCAGGGCCAGATCGGTCACCACCGAAGAACCGGTGATCTGCGGCGGGGTGCCGATCTGCACCGGGATGCCGCTGGCCACGCAGTACAGGCCAATGGCCACCGCCTTCTCCGAGTACCATTCCGGGGACGCTCCCCAGACCGGCAGATCGGCAATGTCCACGCCCAGGGCATCGGCGATGGCGGCGCAGAGCTGAATAATGCGCGCATTGTCGACACAGGAGCCCATGTGCAGCACTGGTGGGATGTTGAGGGCAGCACACACCTCCTGCAGACCGGGGCCGGCCATGCTCCTGCCCTCGGGCATTAATAGTCCGGCCTTGCCAGCGGCGGTGGTGACGCAGCCGGTGACCAGCACCAGGATGTCGCGTTTGAGCAGGGCCTTGGCCAGGCCAACATTGGCGGAATCGTGCTGGATGCGCGGGTTGTTACAGCCGACAATGGCACAAAAGCCGCGAATCTTACCGCTTTTCACCACCTCAAGCAGCGGATCGAGACTACCGCCCAGGGCAGAGAGCAGGGCCTCCACCGAAAAGCCGGTGGTGATATCCACCGGCGCACCGGGGATTTCTATGCGCTTGCCGTCACGATTGCCAAAGGCCGCAATCGCCAGTTCCACCACCTGCCGTGCCTGCACCAGGGGCTGGGCATGGTCGAAGCGGATATGGGTGGCACCGGTGAACTTAGCCTTGTCGGCGGTGGTGATGAACTTGGTGTGATAACAGGCCGCCACCTGCACCAGGCTGGGCATGATGCACTGGTAGTCAACCACCATGGCATCGACCGCGCCGGTAACGATGGCCAACTCGGTCATCAGGTGGTTGCCGGCCATGGGGATGCCCTGGCGCATCAGCAGTTCGTTGCCGGTGCAGCAGAGCCCGCCGATGTTGATGCCGGTGGCTCCGGCAGCCTTGGCCTTGGCAACCATCTCCGGCTCGCGCGCCGCTGCCAGCACCATCTCTGAGACCACCGGGTTATGGCCATGCACCAGGATGTTGACCTGGTCTTTCTCCAGTACCCCGAGATTGGCCTTGGAGGTCGAGGGTGTGGGCACGCCGAAGATGATATCTGAGAGTTCCGTACCGATCATCGAACCGGCCCAGCCGTCGGCCAGGGCAGTCCGGGCGGCGTGCAGCATGGTGTTGGGTGCATCGTTGTCGCAGCCCATGTGGGTGCGGTGCATCATCTCGGCGATCTCCCGATCCACACCGCGTGGCATGATGCCCAAGCTGCGCCAGATCTGCTTGCGTACCTCGGGGACGCGACAAACAAAGCCCACCTCCTGCTTGCGGCTGCCGAAATCCGAGTAACAGGCATCCACCAGGGCAGACGCCACCTCGTTAATGGATTTCTCTTCCACAACAATGCCCAATTCCGCAGCTACCCGCCGCAGTTTGGCCTCATCGCTGATGCGGTAGGCGGTGGTGTGGCCCTTGGCGATGGCCTCCAGCACCTCGATAAGGTCGCGGCCGTGGTCGGAATGGCCGGCCGCGCCACCGGCGACAAAGCGGCCGAAGTTGCGCGCCACGATGACATGGGCATCGGCGCCGCAGACACCACGCTGCATCTTGCCGCCCTCCTTGGGGCTGATGCGGCAGGGGCCCATGTTGCAGTTTTTGCAGGTCAGGCCCAGTTCACAGAAGGTACAGTGCGGGCTCTGCGCGGCATAACGATCCCAGGCGGTTTCAATGCCCTCGCGCCGTGCCTTGGTCAGCATTTGTTGGGCATCTTCCCAGATGGTCAGTTGTTCGACAAGTGGTTGTTCTTTGGCCATGCTGTCTCCTTGGCGGCGAATTGCGCCTGTCACGTTGTGGTTGTGGCGAAGGTATGATCGCTCTGTACCAGGGACGCAGGAGGAAATCTGTCGCCCACCGGACAACAGGAATATTTTTTATGGTGATGACCACCAAGCCTCAACTCAAGGGTCTCATTGTGAGATCCCTCACAATCGCTAGCGATGACATCGAAATGGCGGGTCGTTCCGAGGGGTACCGCACCACCGCGGTGTCATCTCGACCGCAGGGAGAAATCTCCTCTTTTCCAGCTGAAGTTCGGTGGTAATTATATTTTTTTTTGATGCGGGAGAAAAATCAGCGGCAATCAGAGGTGGAATAATAGGCTTCCAGGGCGGTGATGTCGGGGATGACAAAGGAGCCACGGCCTTGCTTGTGCAGCAGTTTGTGGCGGATGAGGCGGTTGAGCTGGGTGGAGATGGTCTGGCGGCTGCTGCCGACCATGCGCGCGATCTGCTCCACCGAGAGGTTGATGTGCAGCACCACAGTCCCGTCCTGCTGGGGCTGATAGCGTTTAGCCTCGTTTAGCAACAGGGAGAGCAGGCGGCAGGTGGCATCCTTGAACACCAGACCATCGATGATGCCGAACGAAGACTTGAGCACATTGCCCAGCACCTTGATCATGGCCAGGTTGACCTCGCTGCTGCTGGCCATGTGGCGGCGGAAGGTCATCGCGTCCATGAGCAGAATCTCCATCTTTTCCATGGCCTGCACATAGGCCCCGGTATGGGTGGAGTAGAGATCGCCCGCAGCAAGAATGGCCAGGTTGAACTCCTTATCCTCATAGCCCAGATACACCCGTGCCCGGCCGCTGGCGACGATGAAGATGTCGTTGTCCGTACTGTCGGGCTGGCAGATGAAACCGTTTTGCGCCACCTGCTTCATGCTCAGGGACTCGCGCAGAGCGGCAAATTCCGGGCGTTGCAGGTGATCGATCAGGTTCTCATCGAGAAATTTCATGGATGCTCCAGGTGGGCGGATCGGATGAACGTCAACGATATTGGTGCGTTGGTGGTATATCTGCCATCAGAAAGGTGCCAGAGGACAGTGGTGCAGGAAGTCTGATGACGATTAACCTTTTCATTTAAAATATTATTGCAATATAAAATACTTGGTCGGCATAATTGAAGAGACGTGTTATGGATTTAATAGTTATTTCTTGTGAGTGTTTATACGTTTATTATTATTCGACTCTTCCATTTGATTTTGTAGCACCCAACTGACGTTGACGAAGCTTGCCATTTTCGATAAGATAATACTCCCCATAGTATGCATCTACTATGATGGTTTCATCTCCCCAATCTTCCGGGTCTTGATTGTTAAGCCTACCAATGCAGCAGAAAGCATGGTCTGGACTCAACAGTACCTCAAGAGGCCTTGGTTTCTCCACGTCATTGAGCAGCAGTACATAACAGAGACATGCATGTTCTGTGCAGTTCCCTGCTCCCAGGTTTGCAGCGCTTTTTGCTATCTTGCTCATTTCATCTATATGGATTTCTCTATGCACTTTGGCGTTTCCAGTAGCTTTTGCGTACATACCTTGCAACGCTGAAAGCAACTCTTCGGGGAGCATTGAAAGTCTGAGGTGGAGAAGGGCGGTTTCAGGACCGTATTTGGCAATCTGTTCCCCGATCCACCCGACCATTGGCTTGCCAATACCCATGCTCCCGCCGAAGAGCTTACGTTGAACTGCTTCTATGCTGGTACCTATTGCACCACCAGCCGCTCTGCCCGCTTTAAGCCTGGAAATGTACCGAGGATCCTGTGGATCATTCATATAGTTGCCCATACCGAGATGCAGGATTTGCCTGGTCAATTCCACCGCCTCTTTGGCGATTTTGAGATTTTTTTCGATGCTTGTCATGAATCACCTCTTTGTCGTAAATTAATCTGCTCTTTTGCAATCACTCATTCCAGTTCATGAGAATGGAAAACGGGATGTAATCTACCTATTTGGCAAAGTTTCCTTCGTCATTTCGCTCGCCACATCCACACCTAAGCAGGGTGTCGTAGCAGCATACGCTCTTTGCCAAGCAACGACGGTATATCTCATGCTTCGGTGACAGCGGCTTACAGAGAAGAAACCGAAAGATCATGGCAATTACTGCGCGAACGCACCCGGCGCGACAATGACGCTTCCTCCGACCACCGGTCCCACCGGCACATGGGGAGGGGCAAAGGTGGGCACCGGCCCCATGCCGAGCACGTTGGTGATCATCTGCGATGGTAGCCATATATCGATGACGCTCTCAAACCCGGCGCAGAGGGCGGTGAACAGTTCGCTCGCTGCAAAGACCGGCGTGCCCGACAGGTTTCGCAGTGCGTGTTCCTTAACCAGGGTGGCATTGAGAAAGGCTTTGTTGAAACCAAGGGATGCGGCCGGGGTCGGCACGTTGGGCGTTGGCGGGGCCTGCGGTCCGGGAAATGCCGCGAACATCGGATACCAGGGAAGACCGGGCACCCGCACCTGGAGCAAAGTTTGCCGCCAGGCCTCGCCGATGGCGCCCGCCAGCGCATTGCCGTGTGCCACCGCCTTGCCAAAGAGTCCCTGTTTTGGTGCGATGGGTGTGAGAAAGTCTGCGAAGGCCGGTCCTGCAATCGATCCGCCCACGGCGATCGGGCCATTGATGATCACGCCCTGGAGCAGGGCAGTTTTCCGCCAGTTGTCAAAAGCACTCACCATAGCCTGACACATCTGATCGATGAACATCTCATATTCCTTATTCGCCGCGCTCTGCAGGTCCACATCCCGTTTGTCGTTTGAGGCTGCCAGAAAGAGCCCCGGCGGTACGGTGGCTGGGATGACCTTGGCGGCGGCAGCCTGGGCTGCGCGGAGACCACCCGCTGCTGCCGAACCGCGCTGAGGTGTATTGACCGCTGCCGGTGAAAAGGTTTTCAATCCGCTGCCAGCATTGCCGAGGATTGCTGCCGGGTCGCTTGTCGTGCTCTGCGTAGCCGAGGGCAGCGTCATTTTGAACTGCTGAAAACGGGTGCGGGTATTGATCTTCATCAGCATGAGGTTCAACGAAGGCATACGGTTCTCCGATGGGGGGAAGGAATGTGTATTGTAGAAAAATATTTTTGAGTTCGGTAGGTTGGGGTGAGGTACGAACCCCAACAATATCAATCTCTCGTCGCAACCGAGTATATCGGTCTTGCAGATGCCGTTGCCCACAGGTAAAGGATCATCCCTGCCTCGGTAAAACCGTTGATCTTCGAAGACGGGCAATCCTTTATAGGCCAAATGGGGCTAAGACACTGTTGGGGTTCGTTTCTCAACCCAACCTATCGTGCTCCATTTATAACCCGCATTGATTTTCAATGAACTCGATAACTTCAATGCTTTTTTTTAAATAATCCTGAACTCTTGCCAGTGAAATGCCGGAATCTTTACCATGCGCGATCAAATGCCGATTCGACATGATTGCGTCAATGGCATCCTTGCGACCTTCATTGCTAATAAATGCAGATAAACTTTCTTCCCAAGATCTATCAAAGGCTCTTGCAGTGTCTAAGAACTTCCCAGACTTTGGGTTTTGTATTTTGCCAAGTACAGCCTCGACGTAATTAGAGACTTGAGGATTTGCGGATGTCTTCGCGTATTTTGAATAAACCTCAGACAGAGCATTTTCTAGAAACCCGGCGGCCAGGACGCACAAATATCGAGCCCAATGCGCTTGCAGTTCAAGCTGGTCGCCTTGAAACCTCGAAGCCTCGGCAATTAGCCAATCTAGGCGCTGTTTTTGACTAATTAGCGGTCGTGATTTCACGTTTAGCACTCGCTAAATTGAAGAATTGCAAGTTCCATCCTTTTATGGACAAAAGCATCATCTGCGGTTGAACGAGAAACTTTTTCTATATATTCCGCATTTTCCAAAAGACTCTTGTATGCCACAGAGACCTTTCCTTGGTCAATTACGCCTTTCGCAGTGTCGAGGATTCTGGTTGAAAGCCCAACCATGCAGGAATCATAGACTGCAACATTAAGCGACTTGGTCAACCTGAATGGTCGAACATTAAGTGACCTTAAAAATGCGTCGATGGTGGCACAGAACACTGAGCCCAACCAATCGATTTTTGCAGCATCAATGTTGCGATTGGCCCCGGCATACTTGTTTAGAAACTCGCCCATCGGCCTCTCGTATTTTGGAAGATTTTCCAGCATGGCAAAAAAACGCAAAATCAATTCCTGATCTTTCAAGCGAGGGTGATGGACCTTCCCAAATACAATTCGCCAATTAGGGTAGTCGTTTAGTTCTTTTAGCTTCTCTATCAATTTTCCATGGTACAGAGCGAGCCGCATTTCCTGTTCAGTAAGCCGCCTTCCGCCACTATTTAGGCGTTCAAATATATGATAAAGGCTGGTATCCTCCGCTGGTGGAGCATTTTGTTTGACAACGGTTGCATGAATAATTGATGTTTCTAGCCTGATACGGTCATTCTCCTCAAGGGTCTTGTAGGTTTTGCCATCAAAAGGTTTCTGTACCTTGGTGAGGGTGAATACTTTCTGGTTTTTGTCTTCTGGCTTTGGATTGAAATAACCATCAAAATAGAAGAGAAGGGTTTTTAATCTTTGTTGACCGTCAATTACCAGTTGTTTGTTGGATGATGGTTCTGTTGCAAGAAAAATTCCAGGAACTGGTAACCCAAGCAAAAGCGATTCAATAAATTTAGAAGCCTCCGGCTGCCTCCAGACGTAATCACGCTGAAATGGCGGAATAATGATATCACCACGTCGTAAACGATTAACCAAAACCTCTACCTCTGGATCTGAACCATAACTCGAGACGTCATACGAGATAACAGGAGTTACATCCTCATCATCTGTGGATTCACCATCAAGATAATCGTCATCTTCCTGAATTTCTTTGTTAGTCAAAATTCATCTCCTTTGACAATGCAGTAAAATGTTTGCTCAACTCATCATTTACAAACCAAACAAAATATTCTGTCAACCTGTATAACAAAAAGAAGTTTTATAGCCATGTAGGGTGGGTAAACAGTCGTATCGTTTGCCCACCATTAACACAAATAAATTCAGATACTCTTATAATTTTCCGTGTAAATTTCAACCTTCCGTCTCCCTGCGGGAGGGGCATTCTTTTCTTTGCTTGCCCAAAGAAAAGAATCCGTCGTGTGGTCTGCGCCACACCACTAAAGAAAGGGTAGCCGCGCCGCTGAGACGACCCCGTTCGACGACCTCTGAAATCGGCAAGGCAAGCAGCGGGTTGGCTTGACCAACCGGCGCTCGCTGCGCTCAAACAGTTCGCCCCTTTTTCCCGATTTCAGAGCCCGCCGCCCGGTTCAGCGCCGATGGCTCCTGTCGTCTCCGGAAAAAGCATCAGTTTTTTAATCACATCTCGGCGGAATGGACTGTATCCTTCCTTAAAACCGTCGTTTTTTTTGATGATGGTTGATCGTTCTCGCTCTCCAGCGTCTCTTTTGGTTCTCTGCCGAGGTTGTGGTAAGGCTCGTACCTCTAATTCCACTCCCCTCAAGCCATCTGCGCCCGCATTTCTGCGGCATACTGATCTGCGTTCAAGCCAACAATAAGATGCAGGGTGGTGGGGTCGATAAAGACATGGCCCGCCACCCCGGCTGTTTGTAAATCGGTTGGCGAGACTTTGTCGCCGGCCTTGACGACCACCCGTAGCCGGGTTTGGGCTGCGGCTTCCACCTTGATGATGTTGTTCGCTCCACCAAGGGCTTGCAGGTACTGTTGTGCCTTGTGCGGTGCCTCCGGGTCGCGGAGTTTGGGTTCGATGGTTGGGGTTTCATAACGCACCGAGGGCTGATCCGCCTCGCTGAGTTCGGCATCGCTGCCGGCCGTCTTGAGATATTCCTCCATATCGGTTTTCAAATTCTCCGAGCGGGTGCCGAAGATGGCCTGCATGTTACTGCCGACCAGCACCACCCCGGCCGCGCCCAGGGCTTTCAATTTCTGCTCATCCGCCCTGTTGATATCCACCAGACCAACGCGCAGGCGGGTGATGCAGGCATCCAGGTCCTTGATGTTGCTGCGGCCACCAAAGGCCAACACCAGTTGCCGGGTAAAGTCGTTGGCTGCGTCGGCACCGCTGCTGCCCTCGGCTATTGCCTCCTCGCGTCCGGGTGTCTTGAGGTTGAGCGTGGTGATCATGGCACGAAACACTCCGTAGTAGAGAACGAAGAAAACCGGTCCCAGCACCAGGACCATCCACGGTTTGGCTGCCAAGGGAAAATAGAGGGCATAGTCGATAAATCCCTGGGAGAAGGTGTAGCCGAGCCGTGCGCCGCTGAGCACCATCAGAGGAAAGGCGAGGCCGGTCATGATAACATGGACGCCGTAGAGCAGGGGAGCTACGAACATGAATGAAAATTCGAGCGGTTCGGTGATGCCGGTGAGAAAGGTGGTCAGCGCGGCCGAGGCCATGATCGAGCCGACCTTGAGCCGGTTTTCCGGTTTGGCGGTGTGCCAGATGGCCAGGGCGGCTCCGGGCAGGCCGAACATCTTCACCAGAAAACCACCTGCCAACACGCCGTACTCCTGCTTGCCGTAGAAAAAGCAGGGTAGCCATCCGGTGGCTTTGGTGCCATCGGTTTTGACGCACTCACCCAGTTCATAGAAAAAGGGCGCGTTCCAGATATGGTGCAGACCAAAGGGCAGCAGCAATCGTTCCACCGTGCCGTAGATCCAGACCGCGATGGGCGTGGAGCCTTCCGAGGCCCAGTGGCCGAAAGCGGAGATCATCTTTTGCACCGGCGGCCAGACGATGCTCAAGACGATGCCCAGGCCGATGGCGGCAAAGGCGGTGACAATGGGCACGAAACGTTTGCCGGCAAAGAAGCCGAGGTAGGGCGGCAGGCTGATGCGGTAGTAGCGGTTGAAGAGGATACCAGCAACCGCACCAATGAGAATACCGCCGAAGACGCCGGTGCTGATGGTCGGCAGGCCGAGCATGGTGAAGGGCGCATGCTGGCTGATCGCCGGCAGGTGCGGGTCGAGCTTGGTAATCATGCCAAAGTTGCTGCCGATGACCCCGAGGGTGGCGGTCATGACCAGGAAACCAACGGTGGCGGCCAGGGCGGCAACGCCGTCGTTCTTGGTCAGGCCCAGGGCCACGCCGATGGCAAAGATCAGCGGCAAGGCGGCAAAGATCGGGTCGCCTGAATCGCGCATGATCTGCAACAGCACCTGGAGCATGAACGGCAGGTGCCAGCCGTTGGTTTCCGCACCGTTGAGCACGGCGCCGCCCACGCCCAGGAGAATACCGGCAACGGGCAGCACCGACACCGGCAGCATCAGCGCCTTGCCCAATTTCTGCATGACGCCGAAGATACGTGTTCCCATGCCCTGGGGCTGGCTGGCGGAGATTTGTTGCGATCCAGGTGTGGTCATCTCTTCTCCCTCTGCTGATGCGCATGCTTTCCACGGGTACAAACGATCCCGCAAGAGCCGGCGTTGACGCTGTGATAAAGACTTGGCTTAGATCTCGTCGACGGCAACCAGGGCGCGTACCGAGGCGGCAGAGTCCTGGAGCAGGGCGGTTGCCGCCAATGCTTGGCATTTCGCCAGGGACAGGGTGCGGATCTGCGCCTTGACCGCCGGGATCGCCGGGATACTGACGCTGAGTTCATCCACGCCCAGGCCGACGAGCAGCGGCACGGCCTGCGGATCGGAACCAATGCCGCCGCAGACCCCCACCCATTTGCCATGGCCATGGGCTGCCTTGATCGCCCGGTCAATGAGCGTCAACACCGCCGGATGCAGGCCGTCCACCTGCGGGGCCAGCTTGGGGTGGCCCCGGTCCATGGCCAGGGTGTACTGGGTGAGATCATTACTGCCCACCGAGAAGAAATCGGCCTCAACGGCAAACTGCTCCGCCATCACCGCCGTGGAGGGCACCTCGACCATGATCCCCACCGGCACCGGCGCAACCCCGAGCTTAAGCCGCTCCTCCTCAAACACCTGCTTGGCCAGGCGGAATTCATGCAGGGTGGCAATCATCGGAAACATGACCTGAATTTTGGCCCCGGTGGCCACGGCCCGCAGGATCGCCCTGACCTGTGTGCGAAGGATCTCCGGCCGGTCAAGACCGACACGGATACCGCGTTCGCCGAGGAAAGGATTTTCCTCGCGGGGGATGGGCAGGTAGGGCAGCGGTTTGTCGCCACCGACATCCAGGGTGCGGATGACCAGCGGCTGACCAGGGGCCAGGGTTCGGGCAATGGCGGTGTAGATCTGCGCCTGCTCCTCATCGCTGGGTGCGGAGGTTCGGCCCAGGAAGATGAATTCGGAGCGCAGTAGGCCAACACCTTCGGCACCCTTGGCCAACGCGGCCTGGGCATCCTCCTGGTTGCCGATATTAGCCACCACCTCGACGCGGTGGCTATCGCTGGTGATGGCTGGCTCGCCTGCGGCGTCCAGTTCGATGGCTCGTCGTTTGGCCAGGCGTGCTTGCCGCTGTTGCAGGGTGTCGATCTCCTCCTCGGAGATGTTGATGCGCAAGCTCCCCTTGGTGCCATCGAGGATGACGCGGAGGCCTTCGGCAAGTTCCAGAGCGCGGGCCTCGATACCGGCAATGGCCGGGATGTCGAAGGAGCGGGCGAGAATCGCCGCATGGGAGGAGGCCCCGCCGGCGGTGGTGCAGAAGCCGGCCACCCGACTGCGATCCAGCGAGGCGGCATCGGAAGGGGTGATATCCTCGGCAATGAGGATCGAACCGGCCGGGTACTGCGACTCCTGGGGATGCTGGCCGGTCAGCGCTTCAAGGACCCGCTGGCCAACATCGCGCACATCCGTGGCCCGTCCGGCCAGCAACGGGTTAGTCAGCCCGGCGAGGCGATCGGCATAGGTTCGGTAAGCGCTGCGCCAGGCAAAGGGCGCGGACTTACCCTTATCGAGCAAGCTGGTGGTCAGATCCAGCAGATCAGGATCAGCCAGCAGTTCCTGGTGGGCGGCGAAGATGGCCGCCTTGTCGGGGGAGGCTTCTGATTTGAGTTGGCTTTCCAGGGCCTTGAGTTCAAGGATTGAGTGGTCGATGGCCGTGTTGAGCTTGCGCCGCTCAAGATGTTTATCGCTGGCGCATTCTTCCACCTCGATCTCTTTGCGCCGCAACTGCACAATGGTGCCTACGGCCAGCCCAGGCGAGGCCGAGACCCCCAGCAGGATATTGGGATTATCGGAGTGGATGCCGGTGAGCGGCGCCTCTATCGCAGGATTCGGTTGCGATTCGCCAACGGGGATCAAACCTTCCTCGCCCAGGCCAGCGGCCAAGGCAGCAGCGATGGCAGTGACCGCCTGCTCGGCATCCTCGCCGTGGGCGATCACCTGCACCTTGTCGCCGTGACCGATATTCAGACCCATGATCGCCACCAGGGACTTGGCATTGGCCTGGTTGGCACCCTGCTGCAAACGGATCTGGCTGGCAAACTGTTTGGCCAGGGCAGCGAGGGTGGCGGCCGGGCGGGCATGGAGACCGGTGGCATTGGGGATGAGGATGGCCTTCGATATTGCCCTGTTGCCGATCTGCTCGCCATCCTTGGTTTGGCCAGCATCGAGGCTGGCCTCGGCAATCACATCCTGACCGGCAGTGACCACGCCGGTTCTGGTGAGAAATCCGCCAAGGCGGTCCGAGTTGGCGATAACCACCTGGGTGAGCAGGCTTTTGGCGGAGGTGGCGATGGTATCGAGGTCAAACTCAATGAGCACCTCGCCGGTACGCACCTGGGCGCCGAGGGCCACCTGGGGGGCAAAGCCGCTGCCGCGCATGGCCACCGTATCCAGGCCGATGTGCATCAGCACCTCAAGCCCGCTCTGGTGGCGGAGGGTCAGGGCATGCTGGGCGGGATGGATGAACAACACCTCGCCATCGCAGGGGGCGAGCAGCTGATTGCTCAGGGGATCAATGGAGACACCCTCGCCGACCATCTTGCCGGCAAAGACAGGATCCGGCACCTGTTCCAGAGGAACGAGGATACCGGTCAAAGGGGCAATGAGGCTGAGATTGACAGCAGAAGGGGTTAACGGTTGGTTGCCCATGGGATTCCTCGTGTTTCACTCCATCATCAAATGGCATCGTAAAACGTTAAAAACCGCAATGCTGCTTAGAAAACTGGTGCTCTGGCAGGCGTGGCAAAGAAGCGGAGACTGTTATTCCTCCGCTCATCTTCTTTGTGATGGCTCCTTATGGGGCCGATGCATGGAGTTTGAAACGCCAAGGCAAGGACACTGAACCGGCTCTGACGGCTTCATCGCACCATGCCCTGTTTTCAACCAACACACCATACTGTGTATGCAAACACCT
The DNA here is from genome assembly GCA_964639845.1 of uncultured Desulfobulbus sp. Lineage (GTDB taxonomy): Bacteria > Desulfobacterota > Desulfobulbia > Desulfobulbales > Desulfobulbaceae > Desulfobulbus. The sequence goes on from CAZXHS010000013.1 coordinate 31,289, forward strand.
TTCCTTGAATTTGCTGTCTTGTCAAGAAGATGGATTGATAGGTGGCCATGGGAAATCACTGTGATCAATCATCAATTGGCGCATACCTCCATTTCACCTATCCGGGTCGGCACAGTGTGGCCAACATCCTTGCAGCCAGGGGCAATTCTTCTTGCCGCAGGTGCCCAGGAGGTGTTGGATACGATTGTCTTGCCGATTGCTGTTGGCCGACTGTGAGGCTTTTTCAAGGGAAGCATATGGTATCAAGGCCTTCAGCCGGAGCGACCGGTACCGTGATCATGATCAAACTCAAATTTTTCCATAACTCTTTCACAACAAACCTCCGCTATTTACTTGGTCTTGAAAAGAGGGATGCTGTTTGCCGGAATGGTCCGGCGGGCACACAATGAAAAAACGGAGGGAAAAATAATATGAAGATATTAAAAAAAACAAGCTGTTACAAAGTTTTGCTGGCCTCTGCCGCCCTGGCCTTGTCGCTGGGCGCGCAGGATGCACTGAGTGCAGGTCCGCAGCCGAAGTATGTCTTCTTTTTTCTGGGCGATGGTATGGCCAGTGCGCAGATTCAGGCCACCGAGGCCTACCTGACCACCCTCAACGGTGGTTCGGCAAAAAAGGCCACGGATCTTCTCAAGCCGGAGAATCGTCTCAACATGAGCAAGATGCCGGTGCAGGGCATGCAAACCACCTATGACTCCTTCGCCCTGATGACCGACTCCGCCTCTTCCGCCACCGCCTTTGCCTGTGGCCTGAAGACGGTGAGCGGCACCATCGGCATGGATGAGACCAAGACGTACAAATACAAGAGCATCGCGCAGTTGGCCCATGAGAACGGCAAAAAAGTCGGTGTCATCAGCAGCGTTTCCCTGGATCATGCCACCCCGGCGGCCTACTACGCCAGCGTAACCAGCCGTAGTAAAACGAACGAGATTACCACCCAGATGGCCAGTACCGGTTACGAGTTTTTTGGCGGCGGTGGTCTGGTTGCCACCGACTACAATACCCTTTCCGAGGCGCAAACCCTGTTTACCCCCAAAGGGTACCAGATCTTGAATACCCGCGACTCGATCCTGGCGCTGAAAACTACCCCCCAGGACAAAGTGATCTGCATCAACCCCGAGTTGGACGGAAGCAGTGCCATGCCCTATGCCATTGATCGTCCTGATACCAACCTCTCCTTGGCCGAGATGACCGATGTGGCCATCTCCACCCTGTCCGCAGATACCAACAAGGGCTTTTTTCTCATGGTTGAGGGCGGCAAGATCGACTGGGCCGGTCATGCCAACGATGCCATGGCCAATATCGGCGATATGATCGATTTCGACAACGCCGTTGAACAGGCCCTGGCGTTCTACACCCAACACCCCAACGAGACCCTGATCATTGTCACCGGTGACCATGAAACCGGCGGTATGACCATCGGTCACGCCACCACGGGGTACACGGCCTATTACGAAGAGTTGGCCAAGCAGAAGCACAGCTATGAATATTTTGACAAGCTGTGGGCACAGCATAAGACCGCCAATCAGGTGTCGAACTGTGCAGGTAGCGGCAGCCTGGCCGCTGACACCACCCTGGTCGCCCAGATAAAGGATCTTTTTGGTCTGGAATACGCCAGTTTGAATACCTATCAGCAGGAGAAGTTGGAAGACGCCTATGACAAATCCATGTGCGGAAGCAATGACAACAGCAGTGCGGAAAACACCTTTCTGTACGGCAGCTATAACCCCATCTCCGTCACTCTGACCCATGTGCTCAACGAGAAGGCCAGCATCGGCTGGACCTCCTATTCCCATACCGGTGTACCGACACCGGTCTTTGCCAAAGGTCGCGTGGCCCAGTCCTTTGCCGGTTTCTATGACAACACCGATATTGCCAAACGCTTGGCCCAGGTGATGGGGCTGCCTGCTTTGCCGGTGCAGAAATAACACCTTCCTTGCTGGTTCCCTTCTCTGTGCACTGCGCAGAGAAGGGGCATTATCGTGAAATAAGTAGCACTTAAAATAGTAACGATCCACACTTAAAAGGATGATTACAATGAAAAAAAAATATACATCACTTGTTCTGGCGGCGATGTTGACCCTCGGTGGTACCGGGTTGGCCAACGCAACTGCTATCAGTTACATCGCCACTGATTTGGCGGATATTAATCCTGGTGAAGACCTCTGGCAGTATAGCTACATGGTCACTGGTGATAATTTTGCTGCTAACACGGGGTTTGCCATCGAATTTGAAAACAGTTTATTTCTGCTTTCCACTGCACAACCAACATCTCCTAATAGTGACTGGGACGTTAGCACCTATGAGTCTCCCTACTATGATCCCGGTGAAATTTCTGTCTATGATGCTTTCGCCAAGGTTAATAATGCCTCTCTGGCGAACCAGTTCAGTGTTTCGTTTATTTGGCTTGGTGGAGCGGAAGGACCTGGTGTTCAATTCTTCAAGGTATATGATGAGTACACTGTCCTGCAAAATGGCATGACTGCGCCTGTTCCTGAACCTGGCACAATGCTGCTTTTGGGAACAGGCTTGGCGGTCGTAAGTGCTGTGGGGCGCCGCAGGAAAAACTAATCCTGATAAAGGGAAGCCTGCATCTCTGAGATTGTTTGCTTGAAAAAAAAGAAAAAATAATTTCAATATATCTAGACACTTTTACCTGTTGCCAGTAGGGATTGTTTGTTCGGGGCAAACAGCCTTAAAGATCTCTAATGAACTGGCTGGTGGGACAGAGACAATAATTGCACCTCTTGACCTTGAATGAGCAGGCGAAGGTGATCAGGGGGCAAATGTCTTGAAGTGAAAAGGGAGCGGGACGGCATTTTCACTGAACCTGCCCATTGACCGATTGTCGTTATGGCGCCGCAAGGATTCTTGCAGCGCCACTTTTTTTATGAAAATCACAGGTGATAAATGTCCAATCTCCGTGTTGAAGGGCTTTTTGCCATCGTTATTGCCGCCCTGTGCGTGATGCTGTGTTTTGTCGATCTCTATCAGGTCCAGGGGGTGCCCAGTGGTTTGCACAGCCGTGGTTTGATTACAGCGGTGGATAACAGCCAGGTACGCACCAATCTGATCATCAAGACCGAGCCCCAGTTCCTCACCGTGCAGTTGTTGAATGGTCCGTGCCAGGGGCAGTCGGTACAGGTGGAAAATATGCTCAGCGGCAAGATGGAATTGGATGAATTTTATGAGCCCGGCCGTGTGATCCTGGTGGAGTACGACATCAGAGACGGCAAAGTGGCCCATGCCATGGCCCGGGGCTATTACCGGCTGCATTTGCAGGTGATGCTGATTGCCGCCTTTGTGGTGCTCTTGGTTACGGTGGCCGGGGTGACTGGTCTGAAGGCGGCACTTTCCTTTATCTTTTCCGCCCTGGTGCTGTGGAAGCTGTTTTTTCCGCTGCTGCTGCGTGGCTATGCACCCATTGCCACAGGTTTGGCCATCGTCTCCCTGCTCACGGCGGTGATCACCTTTTCGGTGGGCGGCTTGAATCGGCGCGGTATTGCCACCTTCATCGGCTCGATGCTGGGCGTGCTGCTCACCTGCGGCCTGGCACTCTGGTTTGCCAGGGCCTTTCATCTGCATGGCGCCATCCGGCCCTTTGCCGAGGCCCTGCTCTATGCCGGTCATTATGATTTGAATCTCACCAACATTTATATTGCCAGCATCTTCATCGCCTCATCGGGCGCGGTCATGGATCTGGCCATGGATATTGCCGCCTCCATGGATGAGATCAAACGCAAACATCCGCAAATCTCGCTGGGCGAACATGTGCGCTCGGGGCTGCGGGTGGGGCGGGCGGTGACCGGCACCATGACCACCACTCTGCTGCTGGCGTACTCGAGCAGCCATATCACCATGTTCATGCTCTTCATGGTTAAAGGACTGCCGGCGGCCAATCTTCTGAATGCCCCCTTTGTCGCCGCCGAAATTCTCAACATCCTGGTAGGCAGTTTCGGTTTGGTTACCGTGGCCCCGTTCACCGCCCTGGTAGCCGGCCTGCTGTATCGGCGTCAGCAATAGAAATATGGTGCGCGCTCTGTTCAGTACGCGTTGCATGGGGAGCGGTTATATGGCAAAGCGGCTGCAATGATGAGGTGGGGCGGGCTTGCGCTGTTGCAAGGGATTGGGGAGGGGGCTAATTACTCTGACCCTAATGGGGTTTGATTGCTCTATTGGGACAGCAAGCATTGCACGGCATCGACGTACTTGTCGCTATCAAAGGAGATGAGTAGGTAATCCATCGTTGTGGCGTAGGCGGCGGCTACGCTGTTGCAGAAGCCACGGTTGTAGGCCGCGCCCATGGTCAGGTCGTCGGTGATGAGGGTGCCTTGGAAGTTCAGTTGCTTGCGCAGCAGATGATCGATGACCGGTCGCGACATGGAGGCCGGGTTGGTGGGATCGATACTGCTCAGGCGGACATGTGCCACCATGATCCAGGTCGATGCGTGCGCTGGTATTTCGCGAAAGGGCAGCCAGTCCGCCTCCATCAACGTGGGGAGAGGCGTGTCCAGATCGGCGGAGAAATGATGCGTATCCGCATCCACCTTCTGCAAGCCGGGGAAATGTTTCAACACCCCGATGACACCCCAATCCTGCAAACCCCGTACATAGGCGCCGGCGATGCACGTCACCACTCGAGGATCGGCGGCAATGGCCCGCTGACCAATTTTGGTGTGCCGGTCCAGCGGTGAAGGTGGCTTATCCGGTAACAAATCAACCACCGGGCTGAAGTTGACGGTGATGCCTAACTCGTGCAGTTCACGCCCCTGCTCCTGACCGTACTTATAGGCCAGCTTTTCACCATCCGGGTGCATGGCCACGCTCGATAAAGCCGGCCGTGCCGACAGCGGAGGGGTGAGGCGGGAAACAATGCCCCCCTCCTGGTCGGCGGCCACAATGAGCGGGACCTGCCCGGTTGCCCGCCGCAATGCCTGCAACCTGGCCAATTTGGCCTGCACCTGCGCAAAACTCAGACCCTCGATATTCCTGCGGGCGATGAACAGGCCGGCAATGCCGTTTCGTGCCAGGGCTTCGGCCTGCTGATCGCTGTCAAAACCAACGATCAACCGTTCGTTGATATCCCGCACCGCTGCCGGCGGATTGGTGAGCAAGGTTGTGCGCAGTTGGGCAAGACGCAGGTCCGCCGTGAGGGTCAATCCCACTGCCCCGAGATTGAGCAGATAGAGTAGGATTTGCCAGCGACGCCAGGGGAGTCGTCGGGCCAGCAAGGCCGCAACAGCAGCAACGGCCGCCAGAAGCGCTGTTTCGTAAGGGCGTATATGCAGCAGTTCCGGGTTATGGCGATGCTGACACCCATAGCACACCGCTACGGTGGCGATGACACTGGCAAGAGCAAGGCCGTGGTGACGCTTGGGTTGTAATTTGCGAAAATTGCGGAACAAGGAGGGCCTCAGCGACATTGGGGACAACGGTAATTTGTTGCTTCGGTAGCCGAGGCAAACCGCTGCCGGGCCAGCACCACAAAAGAAGGGCTAGATAGTGATCTGCGGGCCAAGATGCTTTGGCCGGGTGTGCAGGAGGTGGACATCGAGAAAACAGACAAATTTCGAGGCGATTTCACGCACTTTTGTTTTTAGGCCATTGTAACGGTCGACATCAACGGCATTGAAGCCATACAGCTCAATGCCGTTGGCTCTGGCCACATAAATGGCTCGGCTGTTGTGGAATCTTTGCGACACCACAATCCCTTTTTCCTGGCCAAACACCTCTTTGAAACGAATGATGGAGTCCAGTGTGCGCAACCCGGCATAATCACAGATGATATCATCGTCTTTTACCCCCAGTCGCACCAGATCTTCCTTCATGCTTCTGGGCTCGTTGTAACTGTCGGTGCGGTTATCGCCGGAGACAATGATCTTGTTACATTTACCGGCTTTGTACAAGGCGTAGGCTGCGGTTATCCTGTTTTTGTAATACCTGTTTTCTCGGCCGTTGCGGAGCGTTTTCGAGGTGCCCAGCACAATGGCACAGTGGACCTTGGGGACATCACTGGCCGCATCGAAGGTGTAGCGGTCAAAATTGCTTATCGCGACATTGCTGTAGATGATCAAACCGAGAAGGGCGGAGGTGAGCAGCATAATCAAGAGGCCGATTGTCCCCTTGCCCAAGGAGGCAGGGGTCTTTGGGGGGAGGAGACGGGGGGTAGGGCGAGCAGGCTGTTGCGATGCAGGTTCCATTGGTTGCGTCATAGAAACGATTCGTTGCTGATTGCCCGAACTGGATGAAGCGCCACATCCGCGTATGCGCCAACGGTCGAGGGACTGTTGTTGATTGAAAACAAAAAGATATGTGACAGGCTCACGCCCGCCACCCATTGCACCCTACACGGTTTGCCGGGTTCTGTCTGTCAGGAAACCGTTCATTGCTCGCACATCGGCCCGGAGCAGGTCATGGTGTTGAAATCGTAGATCGTGCAATGGCCTTTGTCGCCCAGGGGAAGCGGCCCACCTTTTTCGATGAAAAAGGTGGCCGAGTGCCCGCCGTACAGACCCGAGGGAAAGGTGAAGGGTTTCACGATGACAAAGGCATTGAACATGCGCGGCGCTCGTGGTTTGGGGCGTCCCTGACCAGCGATGGGAGGGATGTCGCGGTCAGACTCTTTGATGGCCATCTGCTCGACCCACCGATTGCGGTCTTCCTGGGTGGAGCGCCGTAGGATCCCCTTGGTGACCGCCTCTTCCAGCCCGGCTTCCCCAGCTAGCGGTGCATTGACGTCACGAAACGACTCCGGTGGCGTGGTGGCGGAGGTGAGTAATTTTTCCGCATCAGCCAGCGGATCGCCGACCACAATACGGCCTTTTTTATCGCCTGGGTACACCAACTCCACCGCCCGACCAAAGAGGGTGCGCGCCTTGGGGTTGAGGGCGGCATTGTTCTCCTTGCCGATATAAAAATAGCCGCACGGTCCTTTGTTGTCGTAGGAACTGACAAGCACCGGGACGGATTTTGTCAGGCCGGCCACCACCTGCCGATGGTAGCCGGAAGCCAAAACCGCCACGATGCGGGTGCCTTCGCTCCAGCCGATATTCCAGATGGTCGGCTCATAGGCACCGAGCATGAGGATGACCGGCCGTTGCTTACTGTTGACGGCGATATCGAATTGGGTGGCTGCGTGACCACTACCGTCAATCTGAAATCCCGCCTCCCGGCCACTGTAGGCGCCGGCAGCATAGACCACAGCGTTTTCCGGGATGGCGAGGTCGGGGAAGGTGCATTCGGCCCGGGTGGCATTGGCCTGGTCGTACTTGGGGGGGATCGCAAAATCAAAGGGCTTAAGCTCATCGGCGGCGTGGACGCTGTTTGCCAGTAGGATCAGGGTGAGAAGCTGTAGGGTGTATCTCATGTAAAATCTCTCCAAGTGTGATGGCCTGGTAAAAAACCTGTTGCTGTGGAGTGCTGCCTCCTTCCGGAGAGTTGCGCGGTATGAAACGTCGTTTTCGGATGTGTGACGAATTTGACCCTGCCCTCATTGCTCTACGTCACAGATTATCATTTCAGGTAAGCATGCAAGAGAAGCGGTCTCTGTCGGCATTGTAAGCCATGGGCCTCAATGAACAAAGGCTATACTTGCAGCAATTCCTCGTTGCAAGATGGTATTGCAGATCAAGTATTGTTTGGGAGCCCTTATTTTTTCAAGGCTATCTGTGCTGCGGTGATTAGGGTAGGAGCTAGGCAAGAATGATTCGAACTTTGAGAAGCAAGGAGGGAACTCCATGGAAACCTATTTGAAATCTGCGCTGCATTACTCCTACAACTGGTCTGTGTATGCTGATGACGACCCGCGTATTAGCGGTTTACCCGATGACACGCCCTTCAATCGCCAAGAGGGGGAGGAGGTACTCTACCTTATTCACCTTCTTTCCGATCACCTGGCCTACAGTGTGGAGAGTTTTGGCGAAAGGATGGAACGGATGATTCGTCAAGATCTTCCCGAAACGATCACCACACAGGCCGAGGCCTTGCATTGGATCAAGGCGCATTGGCGCAGTGCTGCACGAAAAAAGGCCGCAAGATCGATCCGTAAAGGCGATGGTGGACACAGGCGAAGTGACCTGGCGGCCTGAGTTGGGCTCTTGGTCAGTGTTTTAAAAAGGCGGAGTTTTCTCCGCTTTTTTTGCCATCTTCACCCGTACAGGTCCTGGTCATCTGGGTGGCGACACTGGGATCGGCTGGGTCAGGCCTTGACGGCTGATCTCGTCATCAAGGAGGACGGAGGTGTGTTGGCGGTCGAGCATCTCGTTGATGCCGGTGAACACGGCGGCCACATCCTGGGCCAATTCGACGCCAGTGCAGCGGCGCATGGTGTCGCCGTTGCGCTGGGCGTTCATGACCGTGTGGATCTCCTCCAGCGGTGTGATGACCCGGCGGGTGAGGCTGCGCAGAAAGATGAGGCCGGCCAGGAAGGTGGCCAGGGCCATGAACACCACGCCCCATGCCCCGTTGCGGCCCAGGTGGTGGGCGTGACGGTCGGCCAGGGTCATGGCGTCGCGGTTGATCTGGGCCAGGCGCAGAATGGCCTCGACGGTCTGGCGGCGGGCGTTGGCATCGCCGGCAAACAGGAGGGAGAGCCGTGTTTCGATGCGTGCCAGGGCCTCGGGTTCCTGGGCTTCGGTGATGTTTTTCTTGGCCCGTTGCAGGGCGGCGCGGAAGGTCTGTTGATCCGGTCGGGTGAGCTGGCCCTGTGCGTCGACCATGGCCAGGATGGCGAGCATATCCTCGCAGGCCTGCAAGGTGCGGTCGTTGCGATCGATGATCACCGTGATCGCCGGCGCCATGCGCGTAAAGATGGCAATGGTAGCGGTGGCCATCAACAGATTGAGGCCGATCATCACCCAGGAACCGACCCGTACCGCCTGTGCCAGTCGCATCTCACAATCCTCCGGTCAGTTTGGGCACAGCGCTCTCGCTGGAGACGATGATCAAGCGGTCATCGGCCTGCAGCGGTTCCTGGGGATTGGGTTGCAGCACCCGACTGGGCGCTCCACGGCGGATAGCCACCACCATCACACCGAATCGTTTGGGCAGGGCCAGTTCGATCAGACTCTTGCCGACCATCGACGGATGGATGGCAAGTTCGGTGAGATGCAGATCCTCGCTCAGCGGCATGTCGGAGATGACATGGCGGTTGATGAGGCGGTTGGCGAAGCGGCGACCAAATTCCTCTTCAGGGTTGACCACCAGATGGGCGCCGACCAATTGCAAAATACGGCGGTGCATGGCGTTGTTGGCCCGGCCAATCACCCACGGCGCCCCCATCTGCCGCAGCAGGGCGGTGCAGATAATGGAGGCTTCCTTGGAATCATCGCCAATGGCGCAGACACAACAGTTGCGTTGTGCCGGTTGCAGCCGTGCCAACTCGGTTTCATCGGTGGCATCGATCATCACCACCTCGGTGACAAAGGCTGCCGCCTCTTCCACCAGATTTTTGCGTTTATCGGCGGCCAGTACCTCGGCACCTTTGTCGGAGAGGGTGCGGGCCAGCGACATGCCGAATTGACCAAGGCCGATGATGAGAATTTGTTGGGTCATGGCGAATATGCGTTCTCAGGTGATGGAAATACGGGCGTCGGGACACTGCGGTTCCGTGCGCTGATGCTCGGCGCTGAGCAGGGTAAAGAGGGTCATCGGCCCGATACGGCCGATAAACATGGTGAGCATGATGATGATCTTGCCGATGCTGTCGAGCTTCGGCGTGATGCCCAGGGAAAGCCCCACCGTGCCCAGGGCCGAGGTGGCCTCAAAGACAAGTTGCCGCGCCGGCAAGGGCTGGGTGAGCGACAGGGCCAAAATGGCGACAAAGAGCACCATCATGCCACCGGCACAGATGGTGACAGCCCGGTTGATGGTGGATTGGGGAATGGTGCGGTTGCGCACCACCACCGTGTCGCGGCCGGTGATGCAGGCCCAGAAGGTGAGGGCCAGCACGCCGATGGTGGTGGTTTTGATACCGCCGGCGGTACCCCCAGGGCTGCCGCCGATGAACATCCAGCCGAGCATGATCAGCAGGGTGGGGGAGAGCACGCTGCTGATATCGATGGAGTTGAAGCCGGCGGTACGCAGGGTGATTGATTGAAACCAGGCGTTATGGAGTTTATCGAAAAGGGACAGCCCAGAGAGGCTGTTCTCCCCTTCAAAAACGAGAAAGGCCAGGGTGCCGGCCACCAGCAATACCAGGGTGGTGCGCAGGGCAAGCAGTGGTGCCAGGGCGATGCGGCCACCGCGTAACCACTGCGGCAGCAGCAGACAGGTGGAAGGCGCCAGACCGCCGAGAATAATCAGCATACCCACCGTGTGGAGGATGAGCGGGGACTGTTGATAGGGCACCAGGTTGGCGCTGTTGAGGGCAAAACCGGCGTTGCAGAAGGCGGATACCGCAGTGAAGCCTCCCTGCCACAGTCCCTGCGGCCAGCTGGAGCCGGCGCGGACAAAACCGATGGCCAGCAGCAGCGCCCCGATGAGTTCGCAGAGCAGGGTGAAGCGGACAATGGTCACCAGCGAGCTGATCAACTCCTGATGACTGGTTTCGGTGAGGGTGGTGAGCAACCGCTCCTGGCGCAGACTGAGTCGTTTGCCTAGGGCGTGCAGGGCCACGGTGGTGATGGTCATGATGCCAAAACCACCGAGTTGGATGAGCAGCACAATACAGACCTGGCCAAAGGGCGAAAAATCGACTGCCGTGTCGAGCACGGTGAGACCGGTGACGCAGACAGCGCTGACCGAGGTGAAGGCGGCATCGATAAAGGCGATGGGTTTGCCGGTGGACGACCAAGGCAGGTGCAGCAGCAGGCTGCCCATGAGACAGAGGCCGAAAAAGGTGCTGATCAGCACCCGGGCCGGGTGGTTGAGAAAGGGGTCCCACCAACTCTCCCGTGCTTCATGCATCTCACGGGGATGCCGCTGCACCAGCCAGAGGCTAGCCAGGCCCTGGGCCAGGCAAAAGAGCGGCATCAGTTGCAGCCGGTGCGCCAGGGCAAGGAGGGCCAGGCTACCGAGTGGCGGCAAGAGAGGCACCAACCATCGTGCCATCCAACGGTGCAGGCCAGCGGTACCGGCGGCGTGCAACCAGCGGCCTACCAGCATCTGACTGATCAGGCAGGAGGTTGCCAGGGCCTGTTCGCCAAGCGCCAAATGGTGGGGATTGAGGAACAAATCGGCCAGCGCCAGGGCGCAGAGGGTGAACAAACCCTTGCATGCCCGGACATGGGTAGTGCGTGCGGGCTGCGACGGCAGGCGGGTAGGGGCAGACGGCAGATCCAGCACAAAAAAGGCAGCTTGGATGAGGACAACGCCGGCCAGCAGCGTGGCCAGGGGTTGACCGGCCACCATTGGCCAGGCGGTGTGACCACAGGCGATGAGGCTAAGGAGTCCCAATGCCTTAGCCGGTCGCGGATGCGCTTCCTGCAACAGGGCCAGTCCCAGCAGGGCAAGCGACGCAATCAGCGCCGGCAGCAGGCCATCCGGTGCCGGTCCGACGAAGAGATCTGGGCTCCCCACCAGCAGTAGCGGGGCGGGGATAAGCACCAGCCACATCCCTGGCAGTCCAGAGTAGGGCTGGCGGTGGCGCTGGGCCGGTATCAGTTTCATGAGCGGCAACAACCTCGGTTATTGCTCTTTTTGCGGTTCTTCCATAAATCTGGCGAGGTAGAGGGATTGCAGCACCACGAACACCAGGGTCAGGCCGAGCATGCCAAAGAGTTTGAAATTGACCCAGGTGTTGCTGTCAAAGTAGTGCATCACCACCAGGTTGGCGGCGCCGATCAGCACAAAAAATACCGTCCAGGCAAGGTTGAGCCGCTTCCAAACCGCCTGCGGTAGAATGATGGAGCTGCTGAGCATGTGCTCGATGGCCGTTTTCCGGCCAAAGATCTGGGTGCCGAGAAAGACGGCGCCAAAGAGCCAGTTGATCACGGTCGGCTTCCATTTGATGAACTGCTCATCACGCAGATAGAGCGTCAGTCCGCCAAAGACCAAGATCACCGCCAGGGTGACCCATTGCATCGCGGGCACCTTCTTGGTACGCAGCCAGGTGATGCCGATCTGGACGGCCGTGGCCGCAATGGCGACTGCCGTGGCCACATACATGTCAAAGAACTTGTAGGCCAGAAAAAAAAGCAGCACCGGAAAAAAATCAATGAGCAGTTTCATGGAGATATCCTTGCAAAGAAAGAGAAGATGGAAGAGGCCGGCTGATGTGCCCCGTAAGCCTCAGGGGGCCGGTGCCAGCCGTGGCTGATCGACCCAGTAGGGACTGGAGACGCCTTGGCGGTAGGCCTCCAACGCGGCGGGTGAGGAGTTGACGCGCAGGTTGCTGTAACTGCCGTCGCTGTTTTCCCAGCGTTCATGCCAGTAGACCGCCAGCCGTACCCGTGGGTATTGGCTGGGCAGCAGGTTGAAGGCCTTGGCGATGAAGCCGGCCTTGTCAGCGGGCGGAAATTCGCCCACCCCCCACTCAGCGAGAAAGACCGGCTTGTTGGCATCGAGCTTGGTGATCTCCTGGTAGGGGGCCTGCATCATGTCATTAAAATCGGCCCAACCCTCACCCTTGTTCATCTTGCCGTAGACGCTCAGCCCCAGCCAGTCGACATAGCCAGGCCCCGGATAGTACTGGGCCATGCGGTTCCAGCCACTCTGCGGCGAGGAATAGTTGTTGACGTGAAAGCCCCACAACACGTTGGTGGCCTTCTTGGCCCGCACCCGATCCACCACATACCGATAGGCCCGTTTGTAGGTCTCCGGGCCGGCATGCAGGGCTTTGCCGTCCTTGTGGCCGATCACCTTGTCGCCGCCGTAAAAGAGTCCGGACCAGGGAAACCAGGTACCGTTCATCTCCAGCCCCCAGGTGACCAGCAGCGGTTTGCCGTAGGCACGCGCTCCCTCGGCCCAGGCGTCGATGTAGGCGTCCCACTTGCCGGCAAGGATGGCGTGCAGGCTGAATTTATCCGGCCCCTTGCTCTCGACGTAGGGCTTGTCCCAGGGCGACCAGAACAGCAAGGGCACCGCCCCGTAGGACGAGACAATGCGCACCGTCTTGGTGGGAAAGGCCTGATCACCCCAGAAGTTGCCAAAGGCCACCACCGCCAGGTGCTTGCCGGTGAGGCGTTCGAAATCGACTAGGGCATCATAGGTAACCTGGGCCTCGCCCTCGCCAAAATCGACATAGGCTCCGTTATAGGCGCCCTTTTCCGGCATGAGCAGGGACTGGGGCACGCTGGAGGTGACGGGGGCCGGGGCCTTGGCCGGCGGCGGGCTATCCTGGCAACCGGTGCTGCACAGCAGCATCAGGCAGGCCAGGAGCCAGATCGGTGGACGGAACATCCGCTGGTTGATATTCATCAGAGCAAATCCTTTCTCTGGACGTGTTGGTCGTGCATCACTGGCCATGCGGCTTAGGCGGAGAGCTGTTTGCCCACCGAGGCGGTGCGATCCAGCTTGCCCCAGCCGACCCAGACCCCTTTGAGGGCATGGAGAATGGCCTTGGCCACCACATAGTTGAGCACCGGCCGGTAGACAAAGCGCATCGGCAGCACCAGCCACAGTTGCGAGAGCGGCTCCCGTTCCACCCGGCAGGCCACGGCGGCGAGCAGCAGATCAGCGGCAAGGAAGATGAAAAAGTAGCCGTAGAGGATGAGGTTGGCCGGGCTGACCAGCAAACTCCCCAGCAGCGTCAGGTCGATGACCGAGCCAAAGGCGACCAGGAAAATGTTGAAGAACCAGGCGCTGGGCAGGCTGAACCAGGCCAGGGCCTTGAAGCGGGAGTTAAAGAGCAGCTCGCGGTGTTTCCACAGACATTGCAGGGTGCCAAAGGCCCAGCGGAAGCGTTGCCGGGCAAAGGTACGCAGGGTTTCCGGGGCCTCGGTCCAGGCGATGGCCTGAGAGGCATAACAGACGCGGAAACCGCAGCGGTGCATGGCCAGGGTGAGGTCGGTGTCTTCGGCCAGGGTATCGTTACTGATGCCACCGGCGGCCTCGACCGCACTGAGGCGCAGGGCGCTGACCGCCCCCGGCACCACGGTGATGCAGTTGAGCTGGTGATAGGCGCGGCGGTCCAGATTGAAGCCGCAGGTGTATTCCAGTGACTGGAAGCGGGCGAACAGGGTCTGCGGGTTGCCGACACGGGCGCGACCGCTTACCGCACCCACCTGGGGATCGGTGAAGGGGGCCACCAGGTGGCCGATGGTCTGGGGGGTGAACTGGGTATCGGCATCAAGGGTGACGACGATATCGTGCCGGGCCGCTTGCAGCCCGTTGCGCAGGGCCAGGGCCTTGCCCTGGTTAGGCTGGCGGATGAGGCGGATGCGCGTATCGGCCTCGGCCATGGCCGCGACAATGGCGGCGGTGTCGTCCTGGGAGCCGTCATCGACGACAATGATCTCCATCTCGCCAACATAGCTGGTGTCAAGCACTGAGCGTAGGGTGGCATCGATCACCTTGGCCTCGTTGTAGGCAGCGATCAGCACGCTCACCGGCGGCGTGAAGGGCACATCGGCCAGCGCTGTTTTGCGCTCATTTTGTCGGTTGCGAATGGCCAGCCAGGAGACGGCCAGGGTTTTGATCACCGTCAGCAGGGTTGCCACGATCATGAAGGCCCAGAAAAAGTTGGTCACCTCATGGATGGCGGTGAAGCCGGAGCCGCTGATCAGCCGCGTCCAGGGCTGTTGGTTGGTGGGCACCACCGGCATCAACTGCTCGGCAGGGATACCAACCATCTCCGGCAGGGTGAGGAAACGGTCGCCCCGGGCCTGGACGTACTCAATGATCTGCGGCAGGGCCTGCACCGTTTGGCTGCGATCACCGCCGGCATCGTGCAGTAAAATGACATTGCCGCCCTCGTTGCGTGCGGCCTTGATGCGATCAAGCATCACCGCCACGCCGGGTTTGTCCCAGTCCTCGGGATCGATATCCTCGGTCACCGAGACATAGCCCATGGATTGCGCCAGACGGATGGGAATCAGTTCCTCGGGTTCGCGGGGGTTGGTGTCGGCGTTGTAGGGCGGCCGGAAAAGCAGCGAGCCGTGGCCGGTGATCGCCTCGGTGAGACGCTGGGTAGCATTTAATTCCAAATGGGCGCGCTCGTCGGAGACCTGGGCGATGTTGGGGTGGCTGTAGGAATGGCCGCCGATCATGTGGCCCTCGGCCAGCACGCGGCGAACGATGTCCGGATGTTTTTCCATGTTGGCGCCGATCATGAAGAACACCGCCTTCACACCGCGCTCTTTAAGGATGTCGAGGATTTGCGGCGTCCACTCGCTATCCGGGCCGTCGTCAAAACTGAGCAGCACGCCATCCTCGGGGCCGCGACCTTGGTGCAGAATGGTGAGATAGCTGGGAAATTTCACATAGCTGACGCTGGCGCGCTTACCCAGGCTGGCCTGCTGATCGTAGCGGATGCGCCGCAGTCCGTCGCTGCGCTCATCGGTGATGGTGATGAGGTTGCCCTTGCCGATATGGGCAATGGCCTCACCGGGTTGCAACTGTGCGAGGCGTTGCAGCTCCTGGGGATTGGGCGGTTGATCGGCCCGCAGACCCAGCACCGCCCAGATACCGGGATCCTCGGTGCCGAGGCGGTTGACGGCAATGCCGCCGACATGGTGATCGCGCGCCAGTTCCAGCTGGTTGAGAAAGGTGACGGCATCGAGAAACCAGACCGTGTGCAGGGCGCCGCCATCATCGTAGACAAAATGGGGGTTGGATTCCGGGGCATGGAACTCGCAGACCGCCTGGGCGGTGTGGCCGGCCCGGCTCATTACATCCTGAAAACTGATGTGTTCGCCCGGTAGCCCCTCGATCCAGTCGTAGCCGTAGGATCCCTGCGAGATGATCCACTGCTCCGGCTTACCGTAGCCCTCGACAAAGGTGGTCAGCCAGCCTTTGAAAAAATCATGGGAGGCCAGCGGCCCCGGCGGGTCGTCCTCGGCATGCTCGTCGTGGAGCATGGCCACGAAACGATCAACATGGTGCGACAACAGATCCAGATCAAAGATTTTTAATTCCCGGCCCATCGGCACGCAGAGCCACAATTCCATCTCCTCCTGGTGCAGGGCCTCGGCCAGACGGGTGAGCAGGGTGCTCATGTTGGCGCGGTAGCTGGGATCAAGCTGCTGTAAATCGAGAATGACTCCGCTGGCTTCCATGCCATCGAGCGTTTCGATGAGATGACCAATGAACTGCTGTTGCCGCTCCTCGGGACCATTGACCAGCCATTCCACGGCCTCGGCCTGCCAGGCGTCGCCATCGCCGAGATTGCGCAGCAGGGGCATGAGGCGCAGCTTGCGCTCGTGGATTAGCTCCACGATCTCCTGGTCAGCGGTTACTTTGACATTGCCGGAGCCATCAACCAGATGCAGCCAATCCGGAGAGAGATGGGTCAGTTCGTCGGCATGGGCTTTGAGGGAGTCGAGGCTGTCGGGATCCCAACTTTCAAAAAAACCGAGGCGGACCTCCTGGGAGGCGCTGTGGGCAGCGGCAGCGGCCTGGCGGCGCGATGGCCCTGGTTCCTTGCCCTGAGGGGAAGCGGCGTGTTTTGTGTCGCGATCTTTTTTGGCGTAGTCAAGCCACAGCGGCTTGGAGACCGGGCTGCCGTGCTTGGGCTGCTGGCGGGCTTTGAGCCGTGATTTGAGCTGCTCGACCGCCGGCGGCAGATGCAGGGAGGAGGGCAAAACCAGGGTTTGCACAAAGAGGATCACCGCCACAAAGAGTAGCAGCGATGCGGCAAAGGCCAGACGGCGAAAGCGGGGCCAACGTTTGCCGCGCTGGTCAAGGAAGACGAAGCGTTCCTGCCCGGCTGGGGACGAGGCAGGAGAATGCGGCGGCGGAACAGGTGCCTGGGGGGTATGCATGGTGCTGTATGTCCTGCAAAAATGTCTTTCCCGGCCCGAGCGCATCGGCCGGGCTGCCCGTGGCGGCTCCCGTGGGGAACCCCTTGGTGATACGCCCGGAATCAGGCGCGAGCATACCCTTCCCGATGCAAATTTTCAATGGCGCAATCAAAGCCAATCCAGGCTGGGAGGCCCTGGGAACAGGGTAAAGCGACGATCAAAACACCGGCAAACGCATTGCCTGGTGGTAAGGTTTGGGTTGAGCTAGTGCTTTTGGCATGCAATGTTTTGGGCCAACGTAACGATCTCTTCTTTTTTGGGGAAATAAAAGAGCATCGCTGCCGCTGAGAGCAGGGTGAGCAGGTAAAGATCCTGACGATGCCGCCCCAGGACATAAAGGATCACACCGCATAGACCAATCCATTGGCACATGGCCAAGGTCACCACGTTGACGACGATCAAGCGACTGATAACCGGGTGACGTCCGGAGGAATTGGCTGTGACTGGCCGGGAACTTGTGAGCAGGCTGCGCCGTACCACCCGGGTGAGCACCAAAATCAGGAACGCGCCCCCAAAGAGGGCCAAACGCAGGGTGCGATACCCCTGGTCCGAAAGGGTAAAGTTGACATGGTTGAGCGATGTTGGCGCGAGGGGAACCGCACAGATAAGCAACGAGGCAAAGAGGGCAAACCAGATGCCTCTGATGACGGTCATTGATTGGCGCAGTTCCTGCTCGGGTATCATCTCTTGTCCTCCTGGTGCTGCCAATTGCGATGGGCTGTTGAAAAACGCGGCTCTTCTCACCTCTCACACTGCAAAAAAACGCAGCAGAAAAAGGGAAGGAGCAGGTTGCGAAGCACGATCCGTGGCCTTGGGGATCTTGACGACAACGACAGCCATACTTTGCACTTGTACAGTGGGCAGGGGCATTTTGTCCAGCGATTAGCGGCGTACTGCGTAGGTAGCAAGCAAGCGCAAACATCAAAAGTTACCCGCGACACCGCAGAGGGGGCTCGGTGTCACGGGGCAGGGGGGGGGCTGCGAGGAGAAGAGGGCGGGGCTGAGGTCGGGCAGAAATATAAAAGGTGGCTCTACGAACCGTCCTGGTCCATGTGCCATCAAGGTTTGCCAGTGCCGGTTCAATCTGGTGCCGACTGTTTCCCTGAGATGATCAGCGACCCCGCCTGAACCACAATGAACTTGATCGATATCTGTTAGGTTCTGGTTTGGCTGTGAATAGAAATCGGTCAAATCGCCGCAAAATTTTATTCTTGCCAGTAGTCTGCGCCAGAATGGAGCTTGCAGAAAAGATAATGTATGAGTAAATGTTCATATGTAAAAATGAAGGAGGGTGAAATGTCCCACCATGAGGATGAGCAAGATCTGTGCGGCGTGCGCTGCATTCATCGGCAACAGGTGGCCGAGGCCAGGGAAGCGGCCTTGGAAAACAAGGAATACGAGGCCATGGCCGCCTTGTTCAAGGCCATGGGCGATGGCAACCGCTTGCGTATTCTCTGGGCCCTTGCCCAGCGCGAGATGTGCGTCTGCGATCTGGCAGCCCTGGTGGGCAGTTCCGAGTCGGCTATCAGCCATCAACTACGCACCCTGCGGCAGATAGCTCTGGTGCGCAATCGTCGTCAAGGGCAGGTGCTGTACTACCGCCTCAACGATGATCATATCCACACCCTCATTCACATGGCCCTGGAACATGTCCGGGAATAAATTTTTTAATGAGTGAAATGCTATGCAGTTTGTAATCGATATGTTAGCAGCCTCCTGGCACCTGTTGGAGGAGTCCTCGGTGTACATCCTTGGCGGCCTGGTGATTGCCGGGATGTTGAAGATTTTTCTCTCGCCCACCTTTGTCGCCGAACATCTGGGGCAGGGCAAGATTCGCTCCGTGTTCAAGGCGGCCCTGCTGGGGGTGCCGATCCCGCTCTGCTCCTGCGGCGTCTTGCCGGCTGCTGCCCAGCTCAAGCGGCAGGGGGCCAACAACGGCGCCACCACCGCCTTTCTCATCGCCACCCCGGAATCGGGGGTGGATTCCATCACAGTCTCCTGGGCTCTACTTGACCCGCTGCTGACCGTGGCCCGGCCAGTGAGCGCCTTTGTTTCCGCAGTGGTGGCCGGGATCCTGGAAAACCTGGTGGATGAACGGCAACCCGCTAAAATCATGCCGTTGCCGATGGCCGCGCCCTTGTCCACCTCGTGCAACGACAGCCATTGTGGTTGTCATGAAGAAGAACAGCAACATCCCGGCCTGCTGGCCAAACTGCGCCAGGGGCTTGGCTATGCCCTCAACGATATCTGGGGTGATCTGGCCGGCTGGTTTTTCATCGGAATCGTGCTTGCAGCGGCCATCACCGTGTTGGTGCCCAGCGAGCTGATCAGCCGCCATCTGGGCGGAGGATTGAGTTCCATGGGCCTGGCCCTGCTCATTGGCCTGCCGATGTACATCTGCGCCACCGCCTCAACGCCCATTGCTGCGGCAATGATCCTCAAGGGCGTCAGTCCCGGTACGGCGCTTGTTTTCCTGCTCACCGGACCGGCGACCAACTTGGCGGCGATGGCGGTATTGCTGCGCATCCTTGGCAGAAAAGGCGTGGCCATCTATCTGGTGTCGATCTCGGTGGTCAGCGTCACCTGCGGCCTCATACTCGATAGCCTCTACCTGAGTTTAGGACTTTCGGCCGCAGCCAGTATTGGGCAGGTGAGCGAGGCCCTGCCGCACTGGCTGATGATCAGCGCCGCCCTGTTGCTCCTGGCGCTCTTTGCAATGCACCTGCTCAACTCTCTGCCGCACTCGTGGTTTCGTAAGTAGAGCGCACCCTGAACATCTCTTTTGGCAAATCCAACCAGCATAAGGGCTTTCGGTCAGGCCATGCAGCAGGCGCCGGTGCAGCAGTGGCCAGGCTCGTGCATTACAGGCGTTTCTTGCATTTTTTATTTTGATTACCACCCAACCTCAGCTGAGATTTATTTTTTAGAGGGACACTATTTGT
>CAZXHS010000014.1:0-33181 GCA_964639845.1 uncultured Desulfobulbus sp.
GCGCAAATTAAAAACTTAACAACAGCAAGTTAGAGCAACTCCGAAACTTGAGATTTTGAGATACAGAGAGCTTTTTGGGCTCTTTTCCAAAACGGGTGGGTAATGGAGTTTGATGTGAACTATTGGCGATTAACCCTACGTTCACCCTCTGAATCTAAAGGCAACGGAAAAAATCTCTGAAAAGGCGATTGGCGTCGGAAATCCGTGGTTCATCGAAACGACAGCGTTTGATGTAAATGAAAAGCGGCTGGATATACGGATCAACTTCAAACGGAGTTGGCGCTTTTCGCTGGAAGAAGGCGGCCCTGTCTTCCCGGTGCCTGACACGGAAGAAAAGACGTGACCTTGTTTGGCGATGTTCTCAACTAAAAAATTTTACTGTAAATTATCGGGGAGCTGGGTGATAGACTTCTCTCTATTTTTGGACATCGATAACAACCAACTCCGCGAGCATATTGAGCGCGTTGGAGTGTTTTTTAACAGCGCAGTACTGCTGGGGCGATCAAGCATTATCATGAAGTGCACGCTCACACTGCTTGGAGAAATCATCCGGATGGAGCGAGGCGCATAGGTGCGGTATAAACAGTTATTCTCCGGCCCGGCTTTTGGGGGCTCCCCTCTGCCGGACTGTTCTGCGAGGTGGCGGAATGAATCTGATTGCAGGTGGTACGGGGTTCATCGGGCAACGGCTGTTTAGCTCGCTGCACAACAACCACGCCAAATGCGCACTCTTGAGCAGGCGGCCGGTTCAGGGCGTCAACAATAAAACTGCTTCTTTAACGGACATTTCGGCGTTGACCGCAGCCTGCGCTGGGGGAAAGCGTCTCTTCCATTGTGCGGGTTATGCCCACGCCTTCTCTCCCTTGTCCAATGAAGACGCCAAGCACCATTGGCGAGTAAACTTCGAAGGCACGCTTAATCTCGTCGAGGCCGCAGGGCAAGCTGGGGTCAAACGTTTCGTGTTTCTTTCCAGCGTCAAGGCCATGGCCGATCCGGGAGAAGCATGCGCGGACGAGGATTTTCCCGGCAAGCCGGACACCGACTACGGTAAATCCAAACGAGCAGCAGAGCAAGCAGTATTAGAGGCGGGACGCCGCTACGGCATGCATGTAGTCAACCTGCGACTGGCTATGGTTTATGGCAAAGGTGGACGGGGCAATTTGGCGAGAATGGGGCGACTGATCCAACGCGGTTGGTTTCCTCCGTTGCCAGAAACGGGTAACCATCGTTCACTGGTGCATGTTGACGACGTAGTTGATGCCATGCTTTGGGTGGCAGATGATGAACGAGCCAATGGTCGCACCTACATCATTGCCGGTCCCCAGGCTCCCTCTGGTCGTGCATTATACGACGCTTTGCGCGTTGCCCAGGACTTGCCGCCCTGTTTTTGGGCCGTACCGGAGCAGGCGTTGCGCTTAGCCGGTCGTTGTGGCGATTTAGTTGAGTGCGTCAGCAAACGACGTCTACCGCTCGACAGCGAAACAGTCGGCCGCTTGCTCGATTCTGCATGGTATACCCCTGCACGAATCGAGCACGAACTCGGTTGGCGGCCGCGCATTGGCCTCACAACCGGCTTACAAGAGATGTTTAGCCCATGAAGCGTTGTTTCGATCTCTGCTTTGCTGTTCTTTTAAGTGTAGCCCTTGCCGTGCCATTACTTTTGCTGGCCGCAGCGGTGCGTCTGACTTCTCCAGGTCCCGCGCTCTATTGGTCCGACCGGGTCGGCCGCGATAATCGCCTCTTCAAAATGCCAAAATTTCGCAGCATGCGCATGGGGACGCCGGCGGTCGCCACGCACCTGCTCCAAGATCCATCCATCCATCTCACCCCCATCGGCTCATGGCTGCGAAAAACCAGCCTCGATGAACTGCCCCAGTTGTGGAGTGTACTCAAGGGGGACATGAGCTTTGTCGGCCCTCGTCCGGCACTGTTCAATCAAGACGATCTGGTCGCGCTACGGACGGAATGCGGTGTGCATCGCCTCGTACCAGGGGTGACGGGGTGGGCACAGATCAATGGCCGTGACGAATTGCCCATCCCGGAGAAGGTGGCACTCGATGCGGAGTATCTCCGGCGGCGATCGTTTCGTTTTGACCTGTGGATTTTGCTGCTGACGGTGGCGCGGGTGGTCCGGCATGAGGGGGTATCCCATTGACACCCGGATTGAAAAGAGGGTGACCGGCGCTTACCGTTCATCTTCAAGAAAAATCCGACGCAACTTGTAAAAGTAATCGACACCAGACCAGACGGTGAGCAGCAGGGCCACATAGAGGATGGCCAGGCCTATCTGGTGCAGGAAGGGGATCGGCAGGACGCCGAGGGGGAAGATGAGAGTGCCCAGGGCAATGTACTGGATGATGGATTTCCACTTACCCAGGCTGCTTGCAGACACGACGATACCGGAGGAGGAGGCAACTCCGCGCAGGCCGGTGACGACAATCTCACGGCAGAGGATGATCAGGGCGATCCAGGCGGGAAGCTTGCCGGTGGGGATGAGCATGATCAGGGCGGTGGTCACCAGCACCTTGTCGGCCAGAGGATCCATCAGCTTGCCCAGTACTGTTACCTCTTTGTACTTGCGGGCAAAGTAACCATCGATCCAGTCCGATCCGGCGGCAATGCTGAACACCAGCCAGGCAATGAAGGCATTGGTGGTGGTTTGCTCACGAAGCAAAAGCAACATCAGGCAGCCGGAGAGAATGAACCGGCTGCCTGTGATCAGGTTGGGAAGGTTGAAAATTTTGGCACTGCGATTCAATTGACCGTTACCATCTGCCGGACATTGACGTTCTTGGGAAGGAAGGTGTTGCCGCCCCTCTTGTAGGAGCGATAATTTTCCATCACCTTGGCAACATAATTCTGGGTTTCCGGAATCTGTGGAATCGCCCCGGCAGGAGCGACATTCCCTGGTCCGGCATTGTATGCCGCCAGACTTAGTTCCACATTTCCATTAAAGTTGTCAAGGAGATAGCGCAGATAGCGCGTGCCACCGTAAATATTCTGGGCCGGATCGAGGGGATCGCTCACCGCCAGATCCTTGGCCGTACCCGGCATCAACTGCATCAGGCCTTGGGCCCCCTTGGGGGAAATAGCGTTAGGATCGAAATTCGATTCCGCCTTGATCACCGCCTTGATCAAGAGCGGGTCCACCTGGTGATGCATGGCGGCCAGCTGGATGTAGCGGTTCAGGGTCTGAGGGGCAGTGCGGAAGGCGCCGTACAGCGGCCGACGCAGAGTGCCGCTGCTTGCCAGGTTCGCTGGCGCCAAACCACTGGTGGAGCGCCGGGTAATGGTGCGCACCAGCTGATCCTCCGCTGAGCCGACCTTGCGTGGCGGTCGGTCACTGAGTTGATAGCGACCGGTGCCCGGAACATTGGTGTAATGACAAATGCCCCGGGCATCGACATAGGCATACATCGCCGCGCCAGCAGAAACCGGCAGTGCAATCACCAGCAGGAGAAGAACTGTCAGAAAAAGGCGGGAGAGCATAGGCCACCTGTGTTATTTTTTGCGTTTTTCCCAGTCGACCAGGAACTGCTGCATACCGATATCGGTCAACGGATGCTTGGCCAGCTGGGCGATCACTTTATAGGGGATGGTGGCGATATCGGCCCCTAACAGGGCAGACTCGACCACATGCATCGGGCTGCGCACCGAGGCAACGATCACTTCCGTGGCAAAGCCGTAGTTGCGCAGTATTGTCATTATATCGGCGATCAGATCGAGACCGTTAATGGAAATGTCATCCAAACGGCCAACAAAGGGGCTGACGTAGGTCGCACCGGCCTTGGCCGCCAGCAGCGCCTGCGAGGCGGAGAAGATCAGGGTGACGTTGGTTTTGATTCCTTCGGCAGTAAGGATCTTGACGGCCTTCAGGCCCTCTTCAATCATCGGGATCTTGATGACGATGTTGTCGGCGATCTTCACCAGCTCGCGGGCCTCGGCCACCATGCCCTCGGCATCGAGGCTGATCACCTCGGCACTGACCGGCCCTTCCACCAGCTCGCAGATCTCCTTGAGGATCTCCAAAAAGGGTCGCGGCTCCTTGGCCACCAGGGAAGGATTGGTGGTGACGCCGTCAACCATGCCCAGAGCCAACCCTTTTTTAATCTCTTCAATATTGGCGGTATCGATAAAAAACTTCATTTTGCTCCTTGTTGGGTTTCGTGGTCCGATTGTTCGGTAAAAAGATCACAGCAACGTTCGCTACAAAAATAATGGGTGACGCCATCCCGGCGTAACTGCAGGGCCTGGTGCTTGGGAATGAGCACATGGCAGACCGGATCTTCGACAAGTACATCCTGCGGATCAGCTTCCTGCCCGGCATCAGGAGGCACCGTTGCAGCCGGTTTCTTGGCTTTGCCACGCAGCATACGCCAGCCGATGTACAGCAGGATGGCTAAAATCAACAGCCGTAACGGGGTCATACGTTCCCCGCAAGCCAGCTGGCCGGTTGTACAGTCTCCGTTTTCAGCATGTTGCCATTATAGCCGTGGGTGGACAAATGTCGAATTGAATTGTCCCATCAGGACACTTTCTCCCGTGCCTGCCTGATGGTGGGTGCTGTTGCCTCTGACCAGCATAACCGCTCGGTGTCCTGATCACCCAACTGATCTCGCCGTGATTGCACCCATGCTGACAAGGGTTCGACAAAGGGCGACGGAACCTCGCCATCGAGAATCTCCAATAGCGGCTCCAGCACAAAGAGTCGTTCACCCATGCGTGGATGGGGTAACATGAGTGGCGGGGTGTTGAGGCGCAGATCATCGTAGAGGAGCAGGTCAAGGTCCAGGGGCCGATCCTGATACCCGGTTATTAGGGGATCACGGCGACGGCCGAAGCTGGTCTCGATCGTCTGCAAACAGCGCAGCAAGGCCAAGGGATCAAGCGTTGTCCGGATCAAGCCGACGGCATTGATGAACCAATGTGGGCTGTCCATGTCGACGGGCCGGCTGCGGTAAGGCGAGGAAAGACGGCTGGCTTCTATCCCGGGTGCCTCATGCAGCGCTGACCAGGCAGTCTGCAGGATGTTCAGCGAGGGTCCCAGATTCGACCCCAGACCGATGCATGCCGAGTGCCGGACCATGGGCGCGGGGCAAAACGAGAGAAGATAGCCTGATTAAAACTTGGCCAGATCAAGCACGTCAAACATGGTGTACATCCCCTTGGGCTGCGTGCAGACCCAGGCGGCGGCTAGGGCAGCGCCACGGGCAAAGTTGTCGCGGCTGGTGGCACGGTGGGTGATCTCGATGCGTTCGCCGGCACCGGCAAAATAGACGGTATGCTCGCCGACAATATCGCCGCCGCGAATGGTCTGAATGCCGATCTCCTTGTCGGTACGCTCACCGATGATGCCGTTGCGTTCCATGACGCCCACCTCGGCCAAATTGCGTCCCAGGGCGGCGGCAGCCATCTGCCCCAGTTTCAGCGCAGTGCCCGAGGGGGCATCCTTTTTCATGCGATGATGGGCCTCGACGATCTCGACATCGTAGGCGTCGCCGAGCACGGCGGCCGCCTTTTCCACCAGTTTGAACAGCACATTGACGCCCACCGCCATATTCGGTGACTGCACGCAGGGAAAATGGACATCGGCAAGCCCTTTGATGGTGGCCAACTCCTCGCTGCTCAAGCCGGTGGTGCCGATGACCATGGCCACGCCGTGCTGCGCCGCCACTTGGGCAAAACCAACGGTGGCCGCATGGAAGGTGAAATCGATGAGCACATCGGCCTGGCCAATCACCGATTCGATGCCTTCGCTGATGAAGACGCCGGTTTCCCCCAAGCCACTGATGGCTCCGGCATCCTTACCGATGGCCGCACTGCCCGGCCGTTCAAAGGCGCCGATCAATTGCAATTGCGGATGTGCCAGTACCATGGCAATAATCCGCTGTCCCATCCGGCCGGCGGCTCCGGCTACAATCACCTTGGTCATAGGTTGTCCCTCTCGATACCTACGCAAAAATTACAGCAAGCCGCAGGCCCGCATATCTTTGGTCAAACGGCTCAAGCCGGCGTCATCGATACCTGTCATCGGCAGGCGTACTTCCCCGGAGACGATCTTGCCCATCAACTCCAGACCCTTTTTCGCCGGGGCCGGACTGGGGTAGCAGAACATGGCCCCCATCAGATCAAAGAGCTCGTAATGCAAAGCCTTGGCCTGAGCGACCTCACCAGCCATTGCCGCCTCGATCATGGTGGCTGTCTTGCCCGGTTGCAGATTGGAAACCACGGAAATGACCCCGCGCCCACCGATCATCACCGTGGGCATGGCGGTGAAATCATCACCGGAGAGCACAATGAACTGCTGCGGGCAGAGTTTGATAATCTCGCTGATCTGGCTGAGATTGCCGCTGGCTTCCTTGATGCCGATGACATTGGCATGCCCTGCCAACCGCGCCACCGTGGTCGGCAGCATGTTGGTCACCGTCCGGCCGGGCACATTGTAGAGCACCATGGGAATATCGACCGCATCGAGAATGGCGGAGAAATGGCGGAACAACCCTTCCTGGCTCGGTTTGTTGTAGTAGGGAACCACGGAGAGCACGGCATCGGCACCGCTCTTCTTGGCTGACTCGGTCAGTTCGATGGCCTCGGCGGTGCTGTTGGCGCCGGTCCCGGCAATGACCGGCACCCGTCTACCAACGGTCTGCACCGTCAGTTCGATCACCCGTTTATGCTCGGCAAAGCTCAGGGTGGCGGATTCGCCAGTAGTGCCGCAGGGCACCAGGCCATGAATGCCGCTTTTAATCTGAAATTCAATCAGATCCACTAATCCCTGTTCATCCACCCGCCCATTGTGCATCGGGGTGACCAACGCGGTTATCGCTCCCTCAAATCGCTCCATCTTCGCTCTCCTTAAACGCTTCTCCCTCCCAGGGAGATTTCGACTGTCCGCACCTCCACAGTGCCGGCAGTTACTTCAATAAGGCCTCGGCCGTCAACTCGCCCTTGTAAATGAGATGCGCCGGTCCCTTGAGCAACACCTGATCAACGGCCTCGCCTTTATTGCCGGTGAACTGCACGGTCAAGGCAATGCCGCCCGAGGTGACCATGGCCACCGGCGAGTCGGCCATCCCCTTGGCGGCGGCAATCAAGGCTCCAGCCACCACACCGGTGCCGCAGGCCATGGTTTCATCCTCCACACCCCGCTCGTAGGTGCGAATGGCCAGGCTATCACCGGAACGGCCGACAAAGTTGACGTTAGTGCCGGCCGGGACAAAGACCGGGTGATGGCGCAGTTGCCGGCCCAGACCAACGACATCGGTGGCCTGAATATCATCGACAAAGATCACCGCATGCGGCACGCCGGTATCGACACTGTGCACCATCAATAACTGGCCCTCCACCTCCACCTGCCGATCAAAGCGGAAGGAATGGGGCGAGGTCATGCGGATGGTTACCTGGGTATCGGCCACGGTGGCATCAATGATCCCGGCCAGGGTTTCAAACTGCATGCGGGCGGCGGCAATGCCGTGCATGTAGGCAAAGCGGGCCACACAACGGGCGCCGTTGCCGCACATCTCCGCTTCTGAACCATCGGCGTTGAAGAAACGCCATTTGAAATCGACCTTTTCCGAGCGCTCGATGAGAAAGAGCCCATCGGCCCCGACGGAAAATTTACGCCGGCAGACGCGCCGAGCGAACTCGGCCATCAGCTCTTTCGGAATAAGCGGTTTACGGTGATCAATGACGAGAAAATCGTTTCCCGCCCCACTCATCTTCCAAAAGGGGATGGGTAAGCAGATTCCATGCATCAGCCTATGCTCCTTGTGTGGTGATCACTCCGCCGCTACCTCGGCGGAACGGACGCTCTCGTTGGCCGGGCTGCGGGTATCAATGCTGCTCACCGAATACATCAGCGCTCCGGCCGGGGCTTTGGTATCGATCAGCAAAGATTGGGGCAGGTTGACCTCGCCCACCAGCAACGGCGTACCCTGGCCCGGTTGGCGGCGATAGACCCGATACCCGGCCAGATCTTCGGCCTGTACCGTATCCCAATAGACCTTGACGCCGATCTCGGTACGCAGTGCAGCCAGGCCGGCCGGCACCGGCGGTGGCGTTATATCCATCGGTGTGCCCTGCACCGTCTCGCTGAGGCCGCTCTGCACCGTGCCCTGGGTATAGGTGCTCAGGGCCCGCACCTGATAGGTATAGCTGCGGCCGTTCTCCACCTTGGTGTCGATGTAGGTGGTGGTGGCCAAAGGCTCGCCCAGCTTCTCCGTGGCCCCACCATCGACACTGCGATAGACCTGGTAACGGATGGGCAGCGCACTCTTGCTGCCATCCTTGAGTTCGCTCACCGCCTGCCATTGCAGACTGTTGCGGCCGTCGCCGCTTTGACAACGCAGGTTCGCCGGAGTCTTGGGCGGTGTCTGCCACAAAAAAGACACCTCGTTGGAATCCTGGGAATGCTGCCACCAGCCGCTTTGGCTGCGCACCTTGCAGATGTACAGGTTGCCCGGCCGCAGGTCGCGCAACTCGTAGACCGCGGTCTTGCCGCTCCCCGGCACCACCATGCCGCCGGGGATCTCGATCATCGAGTTGTAGGGCACCGGGCAGGTCGGGCAATAACTGGCCACCGGGATTTCGGCCCGGTAGAGTTGAAAACCATCGATCTCCTCAATATCTTCGCCGGTGACGGTTTTGCGCGGATACGTCCAGCTCAGGGTGGCTCCCTGATCGTCCAATTCGACGCTGAGGTCGTTGACCGCTTGCGGAAGAACGTGTTGGGGCGGCACCGGATCATCCTTGTAGCCGCAGCCGGAGACACTCAGCATGACACCCACAGCCAGGGCCAGCGCTGCCTTTGCCCATCGTTCTTCCACGTTCATCAGATCATCCCCAGTTGTTGTTCCACGCGGTGCAGGGCTTCTTCGACGCGCACTCGCGCCGTGCCGCCGGCGGAGAGTCGACTATTGATCGAGCCATCCACGGAGAGAACCGCAAAAATATCCGCCTCGATCGACTCGGAAAACTGTTGCAGCTCGTCCAGACGAAGATCGATCAACTCGCAGTCGCGCTCCTGACAGAGGGCAACGATCTGCCCCACCACGCCATGGGCCTGACGAAAGGGCATGTTGCGTTTGACCAGGTAATCGGCCAGGTCGGTGGCAGTCATGAAGCCGCCGATGGTAGCAGCGCGCAACCGTTCAACATTGAATGCGGTGTTGTCGAGCAGTTCAGCAGTAATCGACAAACTGGCCTTGACCGTATCCAGGGCATCGAAGACCTGTTCCTTGTCTTCCTGGAGATCGCGGTTGTAAGTCAGCGGCAGTCCCTTGACGGTCATCAGCAGGGCCATCAGCGCGCCGGTGACACGGCCGGTCTTGCCGCGCATCAGCTCGGGGATATCCGGGTTCTTCTTCTGCGGCATGATCGAGGAGCCGGTGCAGTAGCGATCGCCAATGCGCACAAAATCAAACTCCTTGGACGACCACAGCACCAGTTCCTCGGACAGTCGGCTGAGGTGGATCTGGATCAGGTTGAGGCAGAAGAGCATCTCCAGGGCAAAGTCGCGGTCGCCGGTGGTATCCATGGAGTTGGCGGTGATCGCTGCAAACCCGAGTTCATCGGCGACAAACTGGCGATCAATGGGCAAACCGGTGCCGGCCATGGCCGCAGCACCCAGCGGCAGGATGTCGATGCGCTGGCGGCAACCAGTCAGGCGCTCACGATCACGCTGGAACATCTCCACATAGGCGAGCAGATGATGCGACAACAACACCGGCTGGGCTCGCTGCAGATGGGTGTAGCCGGGCATGACCGTGCCGAGATATTTGCGGGCCATGCGGGCAAAGGCCCTTTGCACCTCAGCCAGCAGCGCGTCCAGGCTATCGGCCTCGTCGCGCAGGTAGAGGCGGAAGTCGAGGTTGACCTGGTCGTTGCGGCTGCGGGCGGTGTGCAGTTTGGCTCCTGCCGCCCCGATACGCTCGGTCAGCGCCTTTTCGATGTTCATGTGGATGTCTTCAAGCTCGGGCTTGAAGACAAACTCGCCCCGATCGATCTCGGCCTCGATCTCGCTCAAGCCCTGGACAATAGCCGCGCACTCCTCGGCAGTGATCAATCCCTGCTTGGCCAACATGCGGGCATGGGCCTTGGAGCCCATGATGTCGTGGTGGTAGAGGCGGCTATCGTACTGGATCGAGGCGCTGTAGGCCTCAACCGAGGCGGCGGTCGCCTCGGCAAAGCGACCGCCCCACATCTTCTCTGACTTCACTTGTCCGGCCACGCTTATTTATTCCGCTGGTAGGCCTGAATGCGCAGGCGCAGGGCATTGAGGCGGATAAAACCGGTGGCATCGGCCTGGTTGTAAACCTCGTCTTCCTCAAAGGTGGCAAAGGATTCGGAGTAGAGCGAGTTAACCGACTTGCGTCCCACAGGAATGCAGTTACCCTTATAGAGCTTGAGCCGCACCGTGCCGTTGACCGTGGCCTGGGTCTCGTCCATGGTCTTCTGCAACAACTGCATCTCCGGCGAGAACCAGAAGCCATTGTAGATGAGCTGCGAGTAGCGCGGCACCAGGGAGTCGCGGATGTTCAACACCTCGCGATCCAGGGTGATGGTCTCCAGGTCGCGGTGCGCGGCGCGCAGGATGGTGCCGCCGGGGGTCTCGTAGACGCCACGCGACTTCATGCCCACAAAGCGATTCTCCACCATATCCAGCCGGCCGATGCCGTTGGCCCCGCCCAGGGCATTGAGCTTGCTCATCAAGGCCACTGGCCCGAGGCGCTCGCCGTCGATGGCCACCGGTGTGCCCTGCTCGAACTCAATCTCGATATAGGTGGGGGTATCCGGGGCTTTTTCGGGCGAGACGGTGAGCTTGAACATATCCTCATCCGGCTCGTTCCATGGATCCTCAAGGATGCCACCCTCAAAGCTGATGTGGAGCAGGTTCTCATCCGAGCTGTAGGGATTCTTCTTGGTCACCGGCACCGGAATGTTGTGCTCCTGGGCAAAGGCCACCAGCTTGGCCCGCGAGTTGAGATCCCAGATGCGCCAAGGGGCGATGATGGTCAGTTTGGGGTTCAGCGCCATGTAGCTGAGCTCGAAACGGACCTGGTCGTTACCCTTGCCGGTGGCGCCGTGGCTGACCGCATCGGCGCCCTCTGCCATGGCGATGCGCACCTGCTCCTTGGCGATCAGCGGACGGGCCAGCGAGGTGCCGAGCAGATAGGAGCCCTCGTAGATGGCGTTGGCGCGGAAGGCGGGGAAGATATAGTCGCGGACAAACTCCTCGCGCAGATCGGAGACGATCACCTTTTCGGCGCCGGTAGCCAAGCCTTTAGCCCGCACCGCATCCCAATCTTCCTTCTGACCGATGTCGGCGGAATAGGCCACCACCGAACAGCTGTATTCATTGGCCAGCCATTTGAGAATAACCGAGGTATCCAAGCCGCCGGAGTAGGCGAGCACTATTTTGTTGATCGACATAATTCCACTCTGAGATCCCAGCAGGATCGTTTGTTCTTTATTTATGGGCGCCGAGGATGAAATGTTCCAAAATCGCGGCGTGGATGTGCATCTTGTTTTCCGCCTGATCAAAGATCACGCTTTGCGGGCCTTCCAGCACCTCTTCGGTGACCTCTTCGCCGCGGTGCGCCGGCAAACAGTGCATGAAGATGGCCTGCTTGTCGGCCTTGGCCATGAGGGCTGCATCCAACTGGTAGTTGGTGAACAGGCCCAGGCGCTCTTCTTGCTCCGCCTCTTGGCCCATGGAGGCCCAGACGTCAACGTTGACCACATCCGCGCCGGCAATAGCCGTAGCCGGATCCTGGGTAAGGGTGATGGTCTGCGGGCATTGAGACTGCGCCTTGTCGAGGATCCCCTGATTGGGGGTGAAGCCCTGGGGGCAGGCCAGGCTGAGCGGGAAACCAAAGACCGAGGCTGCCTCGATCCAGGAGTTGGCCATGTTGTTGCCATCGCCGATCCAGGCTGTTTTCGGGGTTTCCAGCGAACCCTTCTGTTCGAGCACGGTCATCAGGTCGCTCAGTACCTGGCAGGGGTGATGGAGATCAGTCAGGGCATTGATCACCGGCACCGTGGCGTAACGGGCCAACTCTTCTACCACCTGCTGGCCAAAGGTGCGCACGACGATGGCATCGACATAGCGGGACAACACCCGCGCCGTATCCTTGAGCGGCTCGCCACGACCCAGTTGTGATTCCTTGGCGGACATGAAAATGACCTGACCGCCCAGGCCGTACATGGCCGCTTCAAAGGATACCCGGGTACGGGTGGAGGGTTTTTCAAAGAGCAGGCAGACCGTTTTGCCGGCAAGTTGCTGATGGCGCTTGCCCTGTTTGCGTTCTGCCTTGATCACCAGCGCCCGATCAATGAGGGCGCGCAATTCGTCTCGCGTGAAATCGCCTAAGGCCAAGAGGTGGTTCTTCATCGTACTCTTCCTGGTAATCCGGGACCGACACCGCAACGCTGCAACGAAGGCGCATCGCGCCTACCCCCGCCGCTGTCTCTCCGGGTAAAAAAATAATGGATACAAAAAATCAGGGCGTTTGCAAAGGGATTTCACCAGCGAGGGCGGGAGAATGGGGCAATTGGACGTTGGCGCAGATCAGAAAATGGCAGCCACCGCCTTCTCGGCAAAAAGGGCGGTGAGCAGGATTTTCAGGCCAATGAGGATGAGGATGGCGCCGCCGGCCACCTCGACACGGCTGCCCCAGAGCTGGCCGGCGCGGGTGCCGAGCAACAGCCCCAGGACGGTGAAGCCACAGGCCACCAGGCCGATGACCAGCGAGGGAATCCACACCACCACATCGAGCATCGCCAGGGTGAGGCCGACGGCCAAGGCGTCGATACTGGTGGCCACCGCCAAGCCCACCATGGTCAGACCGCGGCTGGGATCGTTGTTGCGCTCCTCGTTCCCATCAGCGTTCAGGGCCTCGAAGATCATCCGCCCACCGATATAGAGCAGCAGGGCAAAGGCGATCCAGTGGCTCCAGGCGGACACAAAAGACTGCACCGTGCGTCCGGCCAGCCAGCCGATCACCGGCATCAAGGCCTGAAAGAGGCCGAAGTGGAAGGCCAGCCGAAAACAGGGCCGAAAACTCAGCGGCTTGATCACCGCGCCGGCGGCCAGGGCCACGGCAAAGGCATCCATGGCTAGGGCCACGGCCACGGCAATCAGGGAAAGGGTATCCATGGGGCTTTAAAAAACCGACGAATTACAGGCGAGCCAGGACCCGGCAGAGTTTGTCCACCAGGGCGTCGATCTCCGCCTCGCTGACGATCAGCGGCGGCACAAAGCGCAGCACCTTATTGCCGGCGAAGTTGATCAACGCGCCCTCGGCAAACATCTGCTGCACCATCTCCAGGCCAAGCTCGATACCCCTGTCGGTGAGCAGCAGGCCGAGCAGCAGACCGCGTCCGCGCACGCCGGTGGCCAGCTGTGGGAACTGCTTGGCCACCGCCTCCAGCTTGGCGATGAAATACTGGCTCTTGGCCTGCACCGAGGCCATAAAACCATCGCTGAGCATGATCTTCAACACCTCGACCGCAGCGGCCGCCGCCACCGGATTGCCGCCGAAGGTGGAGGCGTGGGTGCCGACAACCAGAGAGGCGGCGATCTTCTCGGTGGTCAGCATGGCGCCGATGGGCAGACCGTTGCCCAAGGCCTTGGCCAGGGTCATAATATCCGGGGTCACGCCCAACTGCTCATGAGCAAAGAGGGTGCCGGTCCGGCCCAGGCCGGTCTGCACCTCATCAAAGATCAGCAGTAGGCCGTGCTTGTCGCAGAGGGCGCGGATAGCCTTGAGATACCCGCTTTCCAGCGGCCGCACCCCGCTTTCCCCCTGCAACGGTTCACAGAGGATGGCGCAGGTCTGCGGCGTGATCAGGGCCTCGATGCTGGCCGGATCACCGAACTCGGCATGAACAAAGCCCTGGGGCAGCGGCTCAAAGCCCTGATGGAACTTGGGCTGGCCGGTGGCCGCCACCGTGGCCAGGGTGCGGCCATGGAAGGAGCCGGAAAGGGAGATGATCTCGTACTTGCCGGGCCCGCTGTGAATGCGCGCCAACTTGATTGCCGCCTCGTTGGCTTCGGCACCCGAATTGCCCATGAAGACCCGGTCGGCAAAGCTGTTGCGCACCAGCAGTTCCGCCAGCTCGATCTGTGGTTGGGTGTGAAAGAGGTTGGAGACATGCACCAGGGTGCCGGCCTGCTGGCGAATGGCCTCGGTCACCGCCGGGTGACAGTGGCCCAGCGAGCAGACCGCGATACCGGCGAGAAAATCAAGATACTCCTTGCCATCCGCGTCCCAGAGCCGACAACCGCTCCCCTTGACCATGGCTGCCGGAAACCGGTTGTAAGTCCCGATAAACACTGCGGTGCCCCGTTGTGCCCAATCCTGATTACTCATGCCACCAACTCCGTACCGATACCCTTTTGGGTGAAAATTTCGAGCAAAATCGCATGTTCCTGCCGTCCATCGATGATATGCGCCTTGGTGACGCCGCCATCCAGGGCTGATTTGCAGCAGTTGACCTTGGGGATCATGCCGCCCTTGATCACCCCGGACTCGATCAGGCTGTCGATCTGATCGCGGTAGATGGTTGAGATCAGCTCACCCTGCTGATTCTTCACGCCCTCGACATCGGTGAGCAGCATCAACTTGACCGCGTCCAGCTCGGCGGCAATGGCCCCGGCCACCAGATCGGCGTTGATGTTGAAGGCCTGGCCATCCTCACCCACGCCAACCGGCGCGATCACCGGGATGAAATTCTTTTGGTCCAGAGTGGTGAGAATCTCGGGATTGATCTTGGTCACCTCCCCCACCCGGCCAATATCGATCAACTCCGGTGGCCGATCCTCGCCGGTGGGTTTACCGAGAACGGTCATCTTGCGTGCCTGCACCAGGTCACCGTCGCGTCCGGAGAGCCCCACCGCCTTGCCGCCGCAGTGGTTGATCAGGCCGACGATCTCCTTGTTGACCTTGCCCACCAGCACCATCTCCACCACATCCATGGTTTCGCCGTCGGTGACCCGCATCCCCTGCACATAGGAGGGCTCGATCTGCATCTTCTCCAGAAAGCGGTTGATCTGCGGCCCGCCGCCGTGGACGACCACCGGGTTGATACCGATGTATTTCATGAGGATGACGTCCAGGGCGAAGTTGCGCTTGAGCGTCTCATCGACCATGGCATGGCCGCCGTACTTAATCACCACGGTTTTTCCACGGAACTCGCTGATATAGGGCAGCGATTCCACCAGCACCTTGGCCTTGGCTATCTCTTCTCGCATCATGGGTGTTGTTCCTCCGCATCAACCCGTTGTTCCTGTGCAACCACAGGCCGGCCATTGTACCCCCGAGGCCCGGCCCTGTAAACTGTTGCGTTATCCTGCGCCAAAAAGCCATCGCCCTTTCCAGTCGAAAACCTTTACTTTTGGCGGATGACCAAGTAAGATCGGCGCATTCTTGCAAAAAGCAAACCCGAAACAAAATCATACTTTTTCCCTTGCATTTCCAAGGAGATGACCATGGGGTATTGCACAGCCGCTTTCCGATACATCCACGGCCTGCTGCTGGCCAGCGCCCTGCTGCTGACCAGCCCGCTGCTGGCCGCCGAAAAAGGCACTGAGTCCGACCAGCCGATCAGCATCGAGGCCAATCGCATGGTGTCGCAGGAAAATCAAAACAGCGTCATCTTTCTTGGCAAGGTCGATGCCCGCCAGGGCACGCTGACCATCCGCGCCGAGGAGATGACCGTATTCTACAGCGAAGAACCCGGGAAAGCGGCCAAGCAGGAGGGCGACAAGCCCACCAGCAAGGTGGAAAAGCTGATCTGCAAGAACAACGTCAAGATTTCACAGGGCGACTGGTTGGGCACCGGCGAGCGCATGGATTATTTTGCCCAGGAACGCAAGGCTGTGCTCAGCGGCAACGCCAAGGCCTGGCAGGGGCAGAACATGGTCACCGGCAAGACCATCACCTATTTTCTCAATGAAAAACGCACAGTGGTCGAGCAGGACGAAAGCGTCAAAAGCCGGGTGCGGGCGGTGATCCATCCCGAGTCCAAGAAAAAACCATGACCCAGGCCCTGCTTGAAACCAGCGGCCTGGTCAAAGAGTATCGCCACCGGCGGGTGGTTGACCAGGTCAGCCTGCAAGTCCCCAGTTCGGCGGTGGTGGGCCTGCTTGGCCCCAACGGTGCCGGCAAAACCACCACCTTTTATTCGATTGTCGGCTTCATCCGCCCCACCCGTGGCTCCATCCTGCTCGATGGCGAGGATATCACCACCCTGCCCATCCACAAACGGGCCGAGCGCGGCATCACCTATCTGGCCCAGGAGGCCTCGGTGTTCAAGAAGCTGAGCGTCGAGGACAATGTCCGCATCGTGCTGGAACCCCTGGGCATCGACCGCAGCGAGATCAATCGCCGCATCCGGGATCTGATGGCCGAGCTCAAGCTGGAATACCTGGTCGGCCAGAAGGGACATGCCCTCTCCGGTGGCGAACGGCGACGGGTGGAGATCATGCGCGCCCTGGCCACCAAACCGCGCTTCATTCTTTTGGATGAGCCCTTTGCCGGAGTCGACCCGTTATCGGTGGCCGATCTCCAGGGGATCATCCGCGATCTCAAGGACAAGGGGCTGGGAGTGCTGATTTCCGATCACAACGTCCGCGAAACCTTGCAGGTCTGTGACTTCGCCTATATTATGAACGGCGGCCAAATCCTGACCAGCGGCGCCTCCGAGGATATCATCCACAGCGAAGTGGCGCGCAAGATGTACCTCGGCGATAATTTTCACATGTAGTTCACTCTGGCAGCAGGCAAACGATCGATTGAGGCAATGCACTGACCGATGGCTCTTGAACTCAGGCAAAATCTAAAGCTGGCACAGAAACTGGTGATGACGCCACAGTTGCGTCAGGCCATCAAGCTGTTGCAGCTCGGACGCCTGGAACTGACCGAGGCCCTGCAAGCGGAGATCGAACAGAACCCCATGCTGGAAGAGGCGCCTTCGCTGCTGGAGCCGACCGCCAACCCCGAGGCCCTCAATGCCGAGGAGAGCGCCGCGCCAAGCGAAACCGTGGTCACCGACCGCGTCAAGGGCGACGACCCGGCCACGGTGGCGGAGATCAACTGGGAGGACTACTCCAACAGTTTCGACACCGATCTCTCCTTCGCCCACGAGGCCCCACCGGCCGACGCCCCGTCCCAATTCGACTTCATCTCCGCCACTCCGGGCCTGGGCTCGTATCTGATGTGGCAACTGACCCACCTCGATCTCAGCGAGCAGGACGCCGATCTCACCCAGTTCATCGTCTGCAACCTCGATGGCCATGGCTTTCTGGAGGCCAGCATCGACGATATCTGCGCCTACGGTAACTGTAGCATGGAGGAGGCCGAGGGCTGCCTGCGCATCGTGCAGAGTCTGGACCCGGCGGGAGTAGCCGCCCGCGACATTCGCGAATCCCTGCTGTTGCAGCTTGATCGGCTGGAGGATGACGAGCCCCTGGCCTACCAGATCGTCGAGCAGCACATGGATCTATTGCAGTCGCGCAATTACGCTCAGATCGCCCGCGACACCGGATCGCCGCTGAAAAAAGTGATGGAGGCGGTGGCCATCATCCAGGAGTTGACCCCCTACCCGGGCAACGAGTTCAGCAACGAGCAGACCAACTATGTGGTGCCCGATGTCTATGTCTCCAAGATCGACGGCGAGTTCGTCATTCAGCTCAACGACGATGGCCTGCCGCAGTTACAGCTCTCCGCCGAATACCAGCAGTTGCTCAAACAGCGCGGCGGGGTGCTGAACGCCGAATCGAAAGGCTTTCTGCGCGAGAACAAGCGCAATGCCGAATGGTTCATCAAATCCATCGAGCAGCGACAGCGCACCATCTTCCGGGTGATGGAGAGCCTGCTCAAATTCCAGCGCGAATTCTTTGAAGACGGTCCCGGCTCGATGCGGCCGCTGATTCTGCGCGACGTGGCCGAAGATATCGGCATGCACGAGTCCACCATCAGCCGCGTCACCTCTAACAAGTATGTCCACTGCCCACAGGGCATCTACGAACTGAAATACTTTTTCAGCACCGCCGTGCCCAATGCCGAGGGCGATTCCGTGGCCGCCGAGGCCATCAAAACCCGCATCCGCCAGTTGATCAGCGCCGAAAATCCTGCCAAACCGCTGAGCGATAACAAGATCTCCGACCTGCTCGCCAAGGAAAACATCAGCGTCGCCCGCCGTACCGTGGCCAAATACCGCGAACAGATGAAAATCCTGCCGGTGAAGCATCGGCGCCAGAACGGCTAAGGCACAGGCGGTCGCATGCCCCAACTCAGAGCAGACGCCATCATTTTGGAGATGAAGGCCACCACCAAGGATGCGGCCCTGCGCGAATTGGCTGGCCTGGCCGCTACGCAGTGCGGTCGGTTCACCGAAGAGGTGCTGTACAAGGTGCTGGTGGAACGGGAGGCGGTGGGGTCCACCGGGGTGGGTAACGGCGTGGCCATCCCCCATGGCAAGATTGAGGGCCTGGAGGAAATTCTGCTCTGCTTTGGCCGCAGCAGGACGGGTGTCGATTTCAACGCCATCGACAAACGCGAAGTTTATTTATTCATGCTGATGATTTCGCCGGCCGGCAAGGGTGGCGAGTACTTACAGACCCTGGCCTGGGTCAGCCGCATTCTCAAGGAGGGCAGCAATCGTCAGCGACTGCTCGACTGCACCAGCCGCGAAGAGATCGTCGCGCTCTTCGCCACCAATCCCGGCACGGTCTGAACGACCGCACCGGGTTTTCTTCTTCATCCTTTTTTGCTCAGCTGCTGCGGATCATCTCCGCAATCTGAAAGGCCATCTCCAAGGACTGCTCGGCATTGAGCCGGGGATCGCAGGTGGTGAGATAGCGCAGGCCCAACTGCTCGTCGGAGAGTTGGCGCGCGCCGCCGATGCACTCGGTGACATCATCGCCGGTCAATTCAAAATGGACGCCGCCGGGCACCGTCCCCTCCACCCAGTTGAGCTCGAAGAAGCAGCGCAACTCAGAGAGAATGTTCTCAAAATCCCTGGTCTTGTGACCGGAATCCGCCTTGAAGGTGTTGGCGTGCATGGGATCGCAGGTCCACAGCACCTGCTGACCGGATTTCTTCACCGCCCGCAACAGCGGCGGCAGGTATTTTTCAATCGACTTGTAGCCAAAACGGGTGATCAGGGTGATGCGGCCAGGTTCGTTGGTGGGATTGAGCCGCTCGATGATGCGCAGGATGTTGTCCACCTCGTAGTTGGGGCCGACCTTCATGCCCAGCGGATTG
Source organism: uncultured Desulfobulbus sp. (assembly GCA_964639845.1). GTDB lineage: Bacteria > Desulfobacterota > Desulfobulbia > Desulfobulbales > Desulfobulbaceae > Desulfobulbus. Next base: position 19,269 of record CAZXHS010000014.1, read on the forward strand.
CGCACCCCGCGGAGAAACTCGATGTGGGCGCCATCGATCTGGCGGGTGCGGTCACCGATCCACAGCATGTGGGCCGAGCAGTCGTACCAGCCGCCGGCAATGGAATCCTCGCGGGTCAGCGCCTCTTCGTAGCCCAGGAACAGTGCCTCGTGGGAGGTGAAGAACTGCGCCTCCTTCAACTGCGGAATATCGGTGGAGATGCCGATGGTCTCCATGAACTTGAGGGCATTGGAGATCTGCTTGGCCATGCGCTCGTAGGAGCGGCCCATGGGCGATTGCTTGACGAACTCCTGGTTCCAGGCCTGCACCCGGTGCAGCGAGCCGAAACCGCCGCGGGTGAAGGCGCGCAGCAGGTTCATGGTTGCCGCCGAGAGGTGATAACCCTTGAGCATACGCTCCGGATCGGGGATGCGCGCCTCGGGATCGGGATCGGCTGAGTTGGCCATGTCGCCGCGATAGCTGGGGATCTCCAGGCCATTGACCTTCTCCATGTCCGCCGAGCGCGGCTTGGCATACTGGCCAGCGATACGCCCCACCTTGACCACCGGCTTGTTACCCGCATAGGTGAGCACCACTGCCATCTGCAACAACACCTTCAGGGTTTCGCGGATGTTAGGCGCGGTGCAACGGGAGAATTCCTCGGAACAGTCGCCACCCTGGAGCAAAAAGGCCTCGCCCCGTACCGCCTTGGCGAGCATCGCCTTCAGATCTCTGATTTCACCGGCAAAAACAAGCGGCGGCAGCAGGGAAAGGGTCTGCACGATCTCATCGTAGCGCTCCTTGTCCGGCCACTTGGGTTGCTGCAGGGCAGGGAAATTATGCCAGCTCGTCTTGCTCCAGTTGCGTGGTGTTTCCATGGTCTTCATATCGGGTAAGGGTTGATCGGCATGTGTCGACGGCTTCTGGCCGGCGGTGGGTTTGTCAAGCGGGGTCCGGACGGCAGCTGGTGCCGAAGCAGCAGACCTCCACATCAAAAACATTGAGAATGCGCAGGGCCTGATCGCGCTTCTCCGCGTCGGCATAGGGCTCAAAAACAAGTTTTGTCACCAGGGCCTGCGCCTGCTGCCGACTGGGGATGCAGGCCATACCCGTGCCCAGCACCTTGCCCTGTGCCGTCTCCAGCAATTCGGCATCGCGGCCGTTGGTGACGATGGCCAGGGGGATGCGGTGCTCCGGGTCCAAAATCCGCGCTGCGGCAATAGCCGCCTTCTCGCGGGTAACCAGGGAACCGGGGCCGTAGCGGAGAATGAACAGCCGCCGGCCTTCGATGCAGGCGCAGAGCTCGATGGTGGTCACCACCCGGTTGCCAAAATCCGAGACTATGGCCAGGCGGGGCTCCAGCTCCTCTTTGGCGTAGCCCAACTGCTCCACCAACCGCCGGGTCAGGTTCTGGCGGATGCGTTCGTCATCGGTATCCGGCAGGGTTTCGCCGGTGAGATAATCGTGCAGCTCACCGTAGACAATATGGTGTCCCGAGGTGTCCATGGCGGTATTTCCTTCCGTGAGGTGGGCAGGGAAGCAGCGGACGGGGAACAGCAAAAAACGAGATGCGGACCCAGCGGTTGTCGGCCTGTACCCCAAAGCATTTGGCCGCAACGGCGCCGGCGGCGACTGCGAGACCAGCAAACAAAGAGACTTAACTAATCGTTACACGATGTTTTTGTCAATCATCAATTTGGCGGAACCGACCTTGCCGGGGCCACGGCCAGGAAAATATCGCCGCCGACGGACAATCCGGGTATGATGGCGCAGTTTCAGCTTTCCCTGGAGCACCTCCATTTCTTAAGCCCCCACACATCGATGACGACAGACAACACGCCGACCAGCCAATGGCTGAAAATCTCTTTTTTTTGCCCCACCCCCCTGCTCGAACCAGCCGCCGATCTGCTGGCCGTGCTCAGCGGCACCGGCGTTGAGCAGAGCCCGGAAACCGCGACCGGTGCCACCTTGAGCGGCTTTTTTCAGGTAGCTGCCACCAACGTCGACGACCAAGCACCCGCCGCGACCACCGAGGCCATCATCGCCCAGACCAGTGAACAACTGGCCGATCTCTTTGCCCTCTACGATCAAGCTGTTCCCACATTAACCACCACACTGCTCGCCGATGAGGACTGGGCCACCAGTTGGCAGCAGTATTTCAAACCCTTTGAGATTGTCTCCGGCTTGGTGATCAAACCGACATGGGAGAAGTATCAGCCGGAGCAGGGCCAGCAGGTGATCGAGATGGACCCGGGCATGGCCTTTGGCACCGGCCAGCATGCCTCAACGCGCATGGCCCTGGCCCTGATCCAGGAGGCGATGGCAGAGGTAAGCGCCACCAGCGCCCTGGATGTCGGCACCGGCACCGGCATTCTTGCCATGGCTGCGGCTTTGTTCGGGGCGGGCCAGGTGGTGGCCATCGATAATGACCCAGATGCGGTACGGGTGGCGGCGGAAAATATCGCCCAGAATGGATTGACTAAGAAAATTGCCACCAGCACCACGCCACTGGCCGAAATCCAGGGCCGCTATCCCCTGGTCTGCGCCAACATCGTCCATGACGTGCTGGTGGAGATGGCCCCGGATTTGGCGGCACGCACCACTAGTGGCGGCCAGTTGGTGCTGGCGGGCATTCTCCACGGCGAGCAGGAGGCCAATATCATCACCGTCTACGCCGCACAGGGCTTGAGCCTGGAAAACCAGATGTACCAGGATGAATGGGTATCGCTGCGCTTGCGGCGCAATTAAATCCAAGACCTCTCAACGCACAAAAACCGCTCCAGCCCGGCTGGCAGCGGTTTTTGTCGGGTCGTTTGACAGGCATCCTGCCCGTCACTTCTTGGATTAGGCGACGCGACTTGCCGCGTTGCCGGTACTGCCCAGCAGGGAATACATATCCTCCATGGATTGATTGTTTGCCCCCATGGCCGACATGTTGAGGTAGGTTTCCATGGCCATGGCAGTGAAGCTGCTGCCCTCCGCCTGTGAAGACGACGAATTTTCGGGTCGATTAGCCTCGACACCGGCCACCGCCTCCTCCAGAGAAACGCCGTTTTCGCCATCGCTGTCTGCGGCAGCCATGAAATCCTCGGCGCTGAGCGTTGAGCCGGTGGCGGTGTTGATGAAGTCCACCAGGCTTTCGGCCTCCGTCTCGCTGATGGTGCCGTCGCCGTCCGCGTCGGCGGAACTGACCAACTCCGTCTCCATCGAACCGCCCATGCTGCCCATGCCACCGGGAGGAGGAGGCGGACCTTCTGGTCGATTGGCCTCCAGGGCGGCCACTGCCTCATCGCTCGTCAGCCCCTCCTCGCCATCGGTGTTGTAGGTGCTCATGAAATCCTCGACTTCCAGCGTCGAACCGGTGGCATTGTTGATGAAATCAACCAGCGCCTGGGCCTCTTCGCTGTCGATGGTGCCATCACCATCACTGTCGGCCGAGCTGGCCAGCTCCTCCTCCATGGAGCCGCCTGCACCACCCGGCCCGCCCATGCCGCCCGGAGGTGGTCCCTGCGGCGGATTGGCCTCCAGCGCCGCCACGGCCTCGTCCGTACTCAACGATTCATCACCGTCGGTGTCGTAGGTGGTCATGAATTCGGTCAAATCCGTGGAAATACCAGTGGCCTGACTGATCTGTTCGGCCAGGTCGGTGATCTCTGTGCCGTTCAGGCTGCCGCTGCCATCCGCATCCAGTTTCGTGACCAGGGACGCCAGATCGGGTTTCTGTTTACCGCTGACCGTCGAGGTTTCTGTTTCCGACGATCCGCGCGTCTGCATACGGGACATCATCTGCCCGATGACAGAACTGCTCATGCTACTGCCAATACCTGTGATCGACATAATGCTACCTCCTTACCAACTCATCTGTTGCCCTCCGATCCCGTCCAAGGCTTCATGCCGCTGACGGGCGGGGCGGACATACGTTTTCCCTGTGCGCATCAGGGCTTCCTCTTGCATCGTCATGAAAACAGAGGCTGTTTATGGTGGTTGCGTCCCAATGTGGTAACGCCTTGCAACAATTGAGCAACGAGCCGTTACGACTCTCTGGGCTGATGGCCCCGGTGCGGCCTTCGCGGTTTCCGGTAAATCCCGCAGCCAATACAGAAGACAGTGTAAAAGGTTCCAAGGCGAGCAATGACACATCACAAAAAAGTGACTTGCAAAGCTCGACACGTCGGTCCGGTGATTTTTTTCGAGCACAGCAATACGATAAAATTATATCGGTAAATTGGGCAGATTCATATGTTAACCCAGAGCAAAAAAGTGTAAACTTCTGTAAATTACCTAACCGCCAGCCGCGCCTTGGTTTTATGGTGAGCCGATCAACCCCCACCTCACAACCTATCACCCAGGCCCTTTGATGCACATACTTCTCATTGACGACGATACCGAGCTCTGCGAACTGCTCAGCCAATATCTGGAACAGGAAGGCTTCACCGTGTCCGCCCGCCACGATGGCCGCGAAGGCCTGAACGCGGCACGCAGCGGCGAGTACGCCTTTCTCATTTTGGATGTGATGCTGCCAGGGTGCAACGGCTTTGATCTGCTGCGCCAGCTCCGTCAACATTCAGTGATGCCGGTGATCATGCTCACCGCCCGGGGCGATGAGGTCGACCGCATCGTCGGCCTGGAGATGGGCGCCGACGACTACCTGCCCAAGCCCTTCAACCCTCGCGAACTGGTCGCCCGTATCCGCGCCATCCAACGCCGGGGCGAGAGCGGCCTGGGCCAGCGCAAAGGTGCGCCCGGCAAAATCACTGCCGACGATATCCTCATCGATGTCGGCACCCGCAGCGTCTACCAGCGCGAAACAGAGGTGGTGCTGACAGCGGTAGAATTTTCGCTGTTGTACGCCCTGGTAAAGCGCATCGGCCAGGTGGTCAACCGCGAGGATCTGGCTCTGGAGGTGCTCGGTCGCAAGCTGGAGATGTTTGACCGCAGCATCGATGTGCATATCTCCAGCCTGCGCAAAAAGCTGGGCCATCATATTGGCGAGGTGGAACGCATCAAAACCATCCGTGGCATCGGCTATATGTACTCCTGCCTCTCCGAAGCAGCCTAAACGCCCATGCGCAGTATTTTTGCCCGCCTGCTGCTCAGCTTTTTTGTCACTATCCTCCTCACCGGGTTGATCAGCGGTCTGGTGATATTTTCCCAGTCGCGGCGATCGGTGGATTCCTTTCGCCACACCTTCCAGCGCCAGTTACAGCAGAACATCGCCCGCTCGGTGGTACTGATGGGCCAGGCGGCCTATGTGATGCGCCAGTACCAGGGCGAACAGGCCTTTTTCCGCTATATCGATGAGATTGACACCTCGATGCGCACCCAGCTTTTTTTGCGCATCGGCACCACCCTGCTGCCCTCGCGGCCCAAATTGGATAGCGAGATCCTCGACCGTTTGCAAGCGGCCCCCCTGGACCAGCAACCCTTCATCGAGGACGATGGCCGTCAGTTGATTGTCGCCCAGCGATTGCGATCCTCCGAGGGGGCGGACTATGTGGTCATTGGCCTGCACCGCCTGGGACCGCCCCCTGGTTTTGATCGTCCCGGACCACCGCCGGATATGAATGGACCACCACCGGGCCAGCGACCTGCGGACATGCCCATGCCCCCACCAAGGCCGCCGGAAGAACTGGAGCGCACTGTTTCTTGGTCGTTTCTCGGTCGGGACAAGGGAGTGCGTCTCTTTGTCTTTCTGCCGGTGGCCGGCGTGATCTGTTATCTGCTGGCCCGCTCCTTCAGCGCACCGCTGGCGCAGTTGCGCCGCATCAGCCGCCAGATTGCGAGCGGCGATCTCAGCGCCCGCATCGGCACCAGTTTGGGCAAGCCCGGCAACGAGATCGGCGATCTCGCCCGTGATTTTGATCACATGGCCGAGAGGATGGAGGGGCTGGTCAATGGCCAAAAGCGGCTGCTGCTCGACATCTCCCATGAGCTGCGCTCGCCCCTGGCCCGGCTCAATCTGGCCCTGGAACTGGCGAAAAAGCGGTTCAACGCCGAAGAGGACCCGCACCTGGCACGCATCGGCCGCGAGTCGGAACGGCTCAATGCCCTGATTGGCCAACTGTTGGCCCTCACCCGCAGCGAGGGCTTTGTCATTGATGGCGAGACACCATCGGTGGCCTTGGCGGAACTGCTGAAGGAGATCGTCGAGGATGTGGATTTTGAAACAGGCAGCCGGGGCCGTGGCGTGGTGATAGGGGCGGTGGAGCCGCTGACCGTGGTGGGCTCGCGGGAGTTACTGCGCCAAGCCATTGAAAATGTGGTGCGCAACGGCGCCTACTACACCCCGGACGGCACCCAGGTGGCTGTTGAACTCTCAAGCGAACGCATTGAGGGTGCAACCATGGCGGTGATCCGTGTGCGCGACCATGGGCCTGGTGTGCCCGAGGAGAAGATGGCCCAGCTCACCGAGCCCTTTTTCCGCGTCGCCGAGGCACGGGAGCGCAACAGCGGCGGCACCGGCCTGGGCCTGGCCATCACCCAACAGGTGGTGCAGCAGCACGGCGGCAGGCTGCGTTTTTGCAACAACCCCGAGGGGGCCGGCCTCATCGTCGACATCCGCCTGCCGCTAAAGCGGCTGGTCAGCTGAGGGCAGCGGCGCTAGGCCAACAATGCAGCCACAACTTTTTCTTGACGGCCCGCCACCTCTATGCTAAACAGCCATTCTCGAAATGACATGGATGCATACGCCTCCCAGTCATCAATGGGCACTCTTCCTCGGTAGCTCAGTCGGTAGAGCAGGTGGCTGTTAACCACCCTGTCGGCGGTTCGAGTCCGTCCCGGGGAGCCAGATACAAAAGGGGCTAAGCGATCATTCGCTTAGCCCCTTTTTCTTTTTTCTTTTCTTGCCGCCACACGCTTTTCAGCTGACAGCACAAAGACTTTCCAAATAAAAACCATCTGTTTGAAAGCAGTACGTCGAATGCTCGGATTACTCCGCGTTGGCAACGGGAAACAAACAGATCAACAAGGAGTTAGTGGCTGCCAGTAATCCATTTTTTCCCTGCTCATTTTTGTCGTTCTCGTAAAAAGCCACGGGAACGACGTTTCGAGCTTCGCAACAGGCTGAATTTTCGATATGGAGGTCGTCGGTCTCTGACTTTTTACGAGGTCATCATTTTTCATCGGGGAACAAAATCATACCGACTTCACTTGCCATGCCCCCCCCGACTCATCCTGCACCACCATGCTGATATTGAGTTGATTTCGGGGACTAATGGAGTGCCAAGGCGTCCCCCCAGAAGATTGACTTCATTTTTTCCTACACAGCTACTCATAGAGCACACTACAATGTGCCTGTGAGTTCTCTTGAACAACACCTCCCTCTTCAAAATCGTACGACTCGAATTTGTTCGTAACACTCATTCTGCCAAGAAAAAAATGCACACCACTGAACCATCGTTGCAGATATCTCCAGAGGAAATCGACGATCATTTAGCTGCCTTGGGGTATAGACAGAGCCGCGCGAGCCTGCCAGGAGCAAGCGTTCTCGCTCTTTTTTCAGCAATTATCAGTTCTGATTTTGATAATTTTAGGGTGGCGGAGCATATCCACCTTATCGCATGGCTTGCTTCTATGCTCATGTGCTATTTGTTGCGCCATTCGCTTTTGATAAGACTGCAACAATCTTCTGAAAGGCCGAAAAGACTCTGGCTTCAGCTCTGGCAATATGGCGCGTGGTTTGCTGCGCTTGGATGGGGAGGCCTCGTTTTCTTTGCGCTCCCTCACATCTCCCCGCTGCAACAGACATGCCTCTTATTAATTATCGCCGGTATTGGCGCAGGATCTATTTCATCGCTTTCACCTTTCCCAACGATATTCAGAGGATTCTTATTACTCTCCCTTACTCCCCTGGCAATCCGTTTCATCTTACTCTCTCAAGAACATTGGCTATACGGAATAATGGCAGTTACTGTCGTTCTTTATTTTTTCTTCATTACACGATCTGGAGATGAAGTCTACAAAGCCATAGCGAGTTCTATACAAATGGGCTTGGAAAATAAAAAATTGGTTTTCAAACTTGAAGAGGCTGTGACGTTAGCCAACGCCGCCAGCCAACAGAAAAGTTTGTTCCTCGCCAACATGAGCCATGAAATCCGCACACCAATGAATGCCATTATTGGCATGACCCATTTGGCACTTGAAGAGAGCACGACCCCTAAACAGCATCGAACTATTAAAACGGTGCAGTTGTCAGCCGAAAGCCTCCTTGGGATTATCAATGATATCCTCGACTTCTCCAAAATCGAATCCGGTCAATTCCACCTCGATCCTCGGCCTTTCTCGCTTCAACCACTGCTTAACACCATCACCAGCATCCTCTCGATACCAGCCCAGGAAAAAGGTCTCACATTAAAGCTCGATCTGGCCCCCGATCTTCCGGCAATGGTTCATGGTGACGACCTGCGCCTTCATCAGATCTTGCTGAATTTAGTGGGGAACGCTCTCAAATTCACCAACCAAGGGTCGGTCGTGCTGCGGGTGGAACTGGCTGCTGATCGTCAAAGAGTGGATAAGGTTCCACTGCACTTCAGCGTGGCGGATAGCGGTATTGGCATTGCGCCCGATAAGATCGAGGCCATTTTCAACACCTTTGAGCAGGCCGATAATTCCTATACCCGCCAACATGGCGGAACTGGTTTAGGGCTGGCCATCAGTAAACAACTTGTTGCCCTGATGGGCGGTTGCCTGTGGGTGGAGAGTGAACTTGGCCGAGGCAGCACCTTTCATTTTGTCCTTGATCTTGAACCGTGCCCGGAAGAGCAGGTGAGCATCCAATCGGTGGCAATGGAGGAAGCCACCCCAAAGCCGAAGAGCCTGTCGTTATTAGTTGTGGACGACAATGAAGTAAATCGGGACGTTGCCTCGATGATACTGGAAAAGTATCATCAGGTCAGCACGGCCGCCGATGGTCTTGAGGCACTGCATCAGATCGGCACCCACTCCTTTGATCTGGTGCTGATGGATGTACAGATGCCCGAGATGGACGGAATCACAGCAACAACCATCATACGCGAAATCGAACAGGACCGCCCGCTCTCCATGGATCTCCCCAGTGACTTGCGTGACGCACTGGGGCAACAGTTACGCGGAGGCCATTTACCTGTCATCGCCATGACCGCCCATGCCACCACTGAGGATCGGGCCTTGTGTTTAACAGCAGGAATGGATGACTATCTCACCAAACCGATCCAGCCGGATCAACTCACCAGTTTCTTGCATGCTTTCATGCACTCCTAAACTCCCGCCCTTGATCTGTCGCCCCCTGTAAAACCTTTCACGCACCAGCCCGCCCTCTCTCAATTTGCAAGACTTCCGTTCCACCTCTTGCAAATTGACCGACCCCCCGCATGACATCGCCTCGTTCCCGACATATTCACCGTGGCGCCCTTGCGGTGTATCGCCCATAGGCTCGCTATAACACATTGTGTTCAGGATATTTTCAAGGCCTCTACTCAAATATTGGCCTGTTGATGCAATGCAAATCAGAATTGGCCGTCTTTTTGCTTTTTTTTGGTGCTTTGAACCATCTGTGATACCCTTGTGAGAAAGGTTCCTTTTGATGGTCACGATGCCCGGTCTTCGCGACTTTTCTTCTCTACGGTTGTCGCTCTCCCCAAAAGCTGCACAACGACGTTTCTTGGCAACCTACTGCTTGCCAATACAGAGCTTCTTTCATTTCGATTTTTTACGAAACCACCACAGGTTGAGGTGCTCATGAACAGCCAGCGCAATTCTTCCCCATCTCCCTCCCGGCTCCGCTTGATGCGCCTTGAGCCCCGGCTCCTCTTTGATGCGGCCCTCGCTGTCGAGGTGGCGGTGGCGACCGATACCGTTGTGGAACACGACAGCAGCCTCGACACCACCACGGCAAGGATCAGCGAAACTGCTGCGCCAGCGCCACTCATGGAAACAGCTCCCGCCAGTGAGGCCATCAGTTCAGATACCTCACAATCGCCGTTGACGGATATTACCGCCAGCGACGACACTGCGGCCAACACCCCGAGTGTGACCACCGCATCTTCCGAGGAGAGTTCTCGGCCCCCCGAGGCGGTTGTCGACCGAGTATCGCTGTATACCGCCGGCGAGATGGTTGTTTCCACCTCCCAGGACAGCACTGCCCCGGCTCGCGAAATTGTCTTTGTCGATTCCACCCTCACCGACGCCGACACCCTGATGTTCACCAGCCGCGAGGGCGTGCAGGTGGTGCGGCTGGATGCGAGCACCGACCCCTGGCAACAGATGACCGCCACCCTGGCCGGCCAAACTGACATCAGCGCGATCCACATCCTTTCCCATGGCGCAGAGGGCGAGTTGATCCTCAACAACCACGCCTATTCGGCAACCGAACTTGAGGGGTATACGGCCCAACTGCAAAGCTGGAGCGACCATCTCACGCAGGATGCCGATATCCTCCTCTACGGATGTAACATCGCTGCGAGTGCCGACGGACGGGCTCTGGTCGACAGCCTGGCCGCCAAGACCGGTGCCGACGTCTCTGCCTCAGCCGATGCCACCGGATCAGACTTGCTGGGCGGTAACTGGTCGTTTGAATACAGCACTGGCGCCATCGAAACCTCGATCGCGCTCGCAGCCGACAGCGGCTATGCCGGCCTGTTCTCCACCGTAGCCCTGGACGGCAAATCTGGCTGGACCGCCGTCATGTACGGCCCGAACAAAGATCCCGACGGCGATAGCCAAGCCGGCGCGGCTGATACTGACATTATTGGCGATAGCACCCATGGTTCGCTCTATGTTGCCTATGACGACAACGGCACCCCCAACAATACCAGCGATGACTTCATGTGTTTCCGCATGCGCATCGACAATCCGACAAGTTCGACCAATTTTGCCGGCGTAGCCATTGTCGGTATTGATGCCAATCTGGATGGGCGGGTCGACCTGTTTATGTCTGTAGACGGTCGCAACAATACCCAGGCGGTAAAGCTGCTTGACCCCGGTACTGGCGCGAACATTTCCCCCAACACCACCACGACCAATCCGCTCCCGACCGGCTGGCTGGCCAACAACGGCGTTTACCCCTTCAGCAATACGGCCATTTACAATGTCTCCGCAGTCACGGCTACAAACGATCCCCACTGGGGAGCAGCTACTACCGGATTATCGGGTGCTACGGCCAACGATCTAACCGGAGACGGCGATACGGACGTCTTCGTCAGTTGGAAGATTCCGGTGGCAGATATCGCAACCGTGCTCGCAAAAGCATCCCCCGTAGACCGAAGTGGCAATTACGGTCCGCGAGGAAGCACGGGCATCAGCGGCTTCACCAAGGACACTACCGTCCAGTACGTTAGTTTCACCCAAACCCAGCCAGGGCCGATAAATGGTGACTTGAACGGTGTCGGTTCGAGTTATGACAAAAACGCATCATTTGCTTCATTGGGTGCCTTTACTCCACAGATGTCGGCGAGCAATCCGGTGAGCGATGGACCGCGCATCATCATCGCAGAACCCATCAGCGGCGGTTACTTGAATAACGCTGAAGACAACAGCGTGACCATTTCCGGCACCAGTGCAAGCCTTGTTGATGGCACACAAGTGTCTCTGAGTATTACAGACGGCAGTAACACACTGACTTTTACAAATACGACCACCATTTCAGGCGGCACATGGACTGCAACCGGTCTGGATCTGCACTCGTTAAATAACGGACAGCTAACCATCACGGCAACTGCGGGCAGTGCCTCGGATTTGGCCAACGTCGAACACGACAGCACCGCGCCAACAGTCAGCATCAATCAATTGGCAACGGCCATCAACGGCCTTCCGACCTTCAGCGGAACTTCAAATCTTACCGATGGCTCCCTTCTTGCAGTGACCATTGATCCGGATAACAACAACGCCACCAATAACAGCTTGATCTATCAGGTTTTAGTCTCAAGCGGGTTATGGTCGCTTGACACATCTGCTGTTTCCCCCGGAACAGGCACCGTGCCCACCGCTGGCCTGACCAGTTATAGCAAAGTTACTGCCACTGCCACCGATGCGGCAGGAAATATCGCGACCGCAACCGCACTCAACCACCCGACGGTCAACTCACTGTCCACCAACGACACCACACCCACCGTGACCGGTACATGGACGAATATTGCGGGGGATACGCTGACCGTGAAGGTTAATGCCCAGAGCTACACACCCACGATTACAGGAAACACCTGGTCGGTTGCCGTAACTACAGCGCTGGCCTCCGGTTCAAGCTATGAGGTTGAGGCCACGGTGACTCGTGGTGGCAGCGTCACGGATACAACCACCGGCGAGGTGACCATTACCTCATCACCTGTTGTCGCTATTGGTATTAATGGTGGAGATACGGCAAGCGGAACGGATACGACCCCACTCATCACCGGAACCTCTGCCAATGCTGGCGGATTTGTGATTGTTCGTCTTGATCCCAATAACGATGGCGACCTCTCTGATGCGGTCACCTACTCCGTATCGCCCGATGGTAGTGGCAACTGGAGTCTCGATACAGGTTCAGAGCAGCCGATTTCAGGTCAAAAACCGGACGGCGGTTTTACCGGTGTAGTTGGGATACGGGCCACGGATAGTACGGGTAGCGAGGTGGATACGCAGGTGCTGACGATCTCAACACCAACAATCTCCATCAGTAGTATAATCAGTACGGCCACGTCCAATTCTCTCGGCTTGGTCAGCAACACCAGCGGAGGAGAAGCGTGGCTCAATATGACCGAGGATGACGCGGTCACGATTTCTGGCACTACCACTGGTGGCACGGTCGATCTCGTCATCACTGACGCCAATGGCCATTTTATCGAAGTTTCAGGTGTCGCGGTTGCCGGAGGAACCTGGTCGGCAAGCGGACTCAATTTGTCTTCATTGGACAACGGAACACTCAAAGTTGAAGCCTTTATCAGTGGAACAGCAATCAAAGCAACGAATCAATCAGTAGTCCACGACAAGCTTGCTCCAAGAATATTTAACACAACAGCAAGCGAAATAAAAAAGGCTGCTGCAACCATGTCTGGTGGAAGTGAAATCGAAGGAACATCGCTCTCTATTACCGTATCTGCAGCAAGCCCGACGGGTTACACATCCACAACTTCAGCAAATGGCGATTGGACTGTTACTCCTTCAATAACCGGTAATCCATCAAGCACTTCGGTTACAGTGTCGCCTACAACACAGACAACGGATGCAGCAGGCAATATCGTGCAATCACTATCGTGGACGCAGGCAATTCTCGCCAACGCATCAGCAAATACCATCAGTATCAATAGCATCGCCAGTGACAATATTATTAGCACTAACGAAATCAGTAGTGGCGTAACGATTTCCGGATCGACAACACTTAGCGGAACACCCTTAATAACGCTTTCAGTGACGGATGGCGTCACGACAGTTACTCCAACAGCAGTAAATGCTTCCGGAGGGGTATGGTCAACCGTCTTGAGTCTTTCCGACATCAAACTGCTGGCCAACGGTCCACTGACCGTCAGCGCAACGGCTCCGGATGGCTCAGTGACGATCAAGGATATTGCACTACCCACGCTATCACTCGTCAGCCCTACGCTCTCCATAACTGACAACACGCCGGGAACAGCTTCCAGTTCGTCCACACCGGTAATATTCACGTTTACCTTCAGTGAAGCGGTAACCGATTTCGATAGTGGCGACATTACAGTCAGCAATGGCACGAAAGGCACCTTCAGCGGCAGCGGTACGACATACACCTTGGAAGTTACCCCCACTTCCAGTAGCAGCGGTGATATTTCTGTGTCGGTAGCCAATAGCATTGCAACCGGCACCACGACCGGAAGAGGCAATATTGGCAGTAGCGCCACCCAGCCGTTTAACACCACCGGAGCCATCGTTGCTCCAACAGTCTCTATTAACACCGATCTCAAGTTTCGGAGTTGCTCTAACTTGCTGTTGTTAAGTTTTTAATTTGCGCC
>CAZXHS010000015.1:0-26669 GCA_964639845.1 uncultured Desulfobulbus sp.
CATCCTATCATCAAATACACCGAAATGTTCGGCGATTTATGCACTGATTAATAATGGTGGGCAAACGATACAGTCGTTGCCCCCCTACAAGGATGTCGGGTTTCGTTCCTCAACCCGACCTACTAGGTTTATTTTAATGATCCATCCAATAAAAATACTGCTGGTATCGGCTTTTTTATTTTCACTAGCCTGGACTACAAATATTGCATGGCCACAGGAACCTTTAGAAAATCAGACAAAACAGCCATTAGTTGAACAATTCTCAAAAAATACTCCACAGACACCTGAAGCATTGTTATTGGCAATCAAAGGGTTAATTGACAACAAGGATAAACCTGGAGAATCTTTATGCGCAGAGCTACTTGGAATTCCTGTGGATATTTGGGTCGATAACGTGCTGACCCCAGGATCAAAAGACAAAAGGTATGTTCCAAACTCGAATTTATTCCCGCCAGCACCTTTTCATTTTAGTTCTGCTTTAATTGGACATAGAGGTACACTGATTAAACTTGAATTGTCATTTTATCGCAACCAAGATTTCCGCATGACTCCTGAAGAAGTTCAAAAGATTTTTGGACACCCAACCAATATTCATGTATATCGTCCAAAAAGTGAATGGAGCCACGGTGAATACAGAGTAAAATATCGATATGACTATATTAATGTTCAAAATAGTTATTATGTGGATATTATTTTTCACAATATCGACGAAATTAATATTGAAAACCAAATTAAATTTTTACAGCATTCACCAGAACAAGTTCAAGCTGAACAAGAACGACGTAAGGAGTTAGATACCCACAGGAGTTATTTGCCAGTTTCCCTAGAGCTTAATCTTTGAATATTTGTAACTATTTAGCACAAATGGTATTTGTCCCAGCGTTCATAAAATCTGGCCATTTCCCCTGGAAGAGCAAGCGCAAGGCTTCGGTCGCAGTAACGCCTTGTTTTCTACAGGTAGTAAGGCATTAAGGGGTCAGAGTCGCATTACTCCTTGCATCCCCCATCAAAACACTCTACACTCACCCATCCCCCAAATCTCACACCCAACAAACCATCATGGCCCGACTCCCCCGCATCTCCCCTGTCGATATTCCGGTGCATCTCATCCAGCGCGGCAACAACCGTCAGCTCTGCTTTGATACCGAGGCCGATTACTCATCCTACCTGGGCTGGCTCACCGAGTATGCCAAACGCGGCCACGTCGATATCCATGCCTGGGTGTTGATGACCAACCATGTGCATCTGCTCTGCACCCCGCGTATCGAGGGGGCATTGAGCCGGATGATGCAATCCATGGGACGCAGTTATGTGCGTTACTTCAATCGTCAGTACGAGCGCAGCGGCACCCTGTGGGAGGGACGCTACAAATCCTGCCTTATCCAGGATGATCGCCATCTGCTGGAGGTGTACCGTTATATCGAACTCAATCCGCTGCGGGCCGGCATGGTGACGGAGCCGGGCGAGTATCGCTGGTCGAGCTATCAGGCCAACGCACTGGGGCATCCCTCTGCGCTCTGTACCCCCCACCCCACCTATCTGGCCCTGGGCGCCGACGACCTTGAGCGGCAGCAGCAGTACCGCGTCTTGTGCGATCGGTATGTCGATGACGAAGAACTGGAGGCCATCCGCGCCAGCACCAATAAAGGTTTGGCCCTGGGTGATGACGATTTCAAGGCGGTCATCGAGGCACGCACCGGCCGCAGGGTGGTTGCCAAGAAACGTGGCCGCCCGGTGGGATGGCGAAAAAGTAGCTAACGGACTCTGACCCCAAATGATCGAAATTACCCCCCACATCAGCATCGATGAGGCAGAGATTGAGTTGAGCAGCATTCGCGCCCAGGGTTCGGGCGGCCAGAATGTCAACAAGGTCTCCAATGCGGTGCATCTGCGCTTTGACATTGCCGCCTCTTCCCTGTCAGAGCCCTGCAAGGAACGGCTGCTCAACCTGCGCGACCAGCGGCTGACCAGCGAGGGTGTTCTGGTGATCAAGGCCCAGGAGTTCCGCAGCCTGGAACAGAACCGCGAGGCTGCCATCGAGCGATTGACCGCCATCATCCGCGCTGCCCTGGTGGTGCCGCGCAAACGGCGGCCCACCAAACCGACCCAGGCCTCACGCCAGCGACGGTTGGAGAGCAAGCGCAAGCAGGCAACCACCAAGGCCATGCGTCGTAAGCCCGAGGATTAAGCGGGTTGCCTCCCGGCGGCAAATGCGCTAGGGTGCCGCCAACGTCACCACTCCCCTTCCCCTGAGATCATGCCACCCACCAATCGCGAACTCCACCTTGCCCAGGCCTTTGTCGAGGAGACCAACCGCGCCCTCTTTCTCACCGGCAAGGCCGGCACCGGCAAGACCACCTTCCTGAAAAATCTCCGCCAGCAAACCGACAAACGCATGGTGGTGACCGCACCCACCGGGGTGGCGGCGATCAATGCCGGCGGTGTCACCCTGCACTCCTTTTTCCAGCTGCCCTTTGGCCCCTACGTGCCCGGCGCCGAACTCGGCGAGGGCCGCCACCGCATGAGCCGGGAGAAGCGCAACATCATCAACAGTCTGGATTTGCTGGTGATCGATGAGATCAGCATGGTGCGTGCCGACTTGCTTGATGGGGTAGACAACGTGCTGCGCCGCTACCGCCGCTCCGAGCAGCCCTTCGGAGGGGTGCAGTTGTTGATGATCGGCGATCTCCAGCAGTTGGCGCCGGTGGTCAAGGACGAAGATTGGCTCATCTTGCAGCAACACTATGCCACGCCTTACTTCTTCAGCAGCACGGCACTGGCACGGCTGGAGATGATCACCATCGAACTCAAGCACATCTATCGCCAGTCCGATCCCACCTTCATCGGCCTGCTCAACAAGGTGCGCGACAATCGCCTCGATCAGGCGGCGCTGGCCGCGCTCAATGCCCGCCATCAACCCGATTTTTCAAGCGAGGAGGGCTACATCACCCTCTGCACCCATAACAGCGGCGCCGATGCCATCAACCGCACGCGCATGGAGGCCCTACCCAGCAAGAGCCGCTGCTTTGAGGCTGGGGTGGACGGCACCTTTCCCGAGTACGCCTTTCCCACCGCCGCCAACCTGGAGCTGAAGGTGGGTGCGCAGGTGATGTTCGTGCGCAACGACAACTCCCCGGAACGCCGCTACTTCAACGGCAAGATCGGCACAGTGGCGTCGATGAGCCGGGAAAAAATCACGGTGGACTGCGAGGAGGGCGAGCGCATCGAGGTGGCGCCGGTGACCTGGGAGAACATCGAGTACACGGTGGATACCGAAACCTCGGAGATCTCCCAGAAGGTGGTGGGCAGCTTCAACCAGTACCCGCTCAAGCCGGCCTGGGCCATCACCATCCACAAGAGCCAGGGGTTGACCTTTGACAAGGCGGTGATCGATGCCCAGGATGCCTTTGCCCATGGCCAGGTCTACGTGGCCCTGAGCCGCTGCCGCACCTTTGAGGGCTTGGTGCTGCGCACACCGATCACCGGCCGCGCCATCAAGACCGATCAGGCAGTGCTGGAGTTCACCGCTGCCGTGGCCGAACGCGCTCCCACGGAAACCGATTTGCAGGTGGCCAAGATCCGCTACCAGCAGGAGCTGTTGCACCAGTGCTATGATTTCAGCAATCTGGCGCGGCTGCTCGGCCGGTTGGTGGGCTTGATCCGGGGTAATGCTTCCATTGTGCAGGTGTTGGTGGGCGCGGATCTCTTTGATATCCACCAGCAGACCCTGACGACGATCTGCACCGTGGGCGACAACTTCCGCCGCCAGTTGCAGTCGCTCTTCCGCATGGAGGTGGAACCGGCGAAAGACGCCCTCGTTCTTGAGCGACTGGCCAAGGCAGCCATCTACTTTGGTGACAAGTTCGAGACCATCACCAAGCCCTGTATCGACGCTCTGGAGATCGAGTCCGACAACAAGGAGGTGCGCAAGCGGATCACCGATATGCTCAAGCACTGTCGCCGCGAATGCAGTGTCAAACTGGCGGCGGTGCGCGCCTGCGACGGCAGCTTCACCCCGGCAGGCTATTTGCGGGCGCTTTCCAAGGCGGCCATGGAGGCGCAGCGGGAGACGAGCAAGGTCAGCACCATCTACACCGAGGCCGATGTCGGCCATCCGCAGCTGTTCCAGCAACTGCGCCAGTGGCGAACCGACCTGGCCGCTGAAAACGGCGTAGCCCCCTTCCAGATCCTGCATCAGAAGCCGCTGATCCAGATTGCAGTGCATCTGCCGGATTCCATGGCCACGCTCAAGGCCATCAAGGGCATCGGCAAACGACTGGCCGAGCGTTATGGCCAGGAGATCATCGCCCTGGTGAGCGCCTACCGCCAGAAACAGGGCATCGAAACAGTCACCCTGCCCGTACCGCAGGCCCTGGCCATCGGCCCAACCGGTGAGCGTAAAAAACCCGGCAGTCGCGAGGATACCAAACAGATCAGCCTGGATATGCTGCGCGACGGGCTTTCCATCGAGGAGATCGCCAGCCAGCGTATGCTCACCCGCCACACCGTGGAAGGGCATCTCGCCTTTTTCATCAAGAGCGGCGAGTTGGCCATTGAGGGGTTGATTGCCGAGAAGAGGCTGCGTGAGCTCGTGGAAAAAATCCCCGCCCTCAACACCGGCTCGCTCAAGGCGATTAAAGAGGCCCTGGGTGATGAATACGGCTACGGCGAAATCAATCTGGTGCTGGCGCATCTGCAACGGGATCAGGTCGATTGATCGCCACGGCACCCCGCCTGCTTATCGCCACGAACGACCCCTCAAAACACTCTAAAAATCCTTGACTTAGAGCATACACTGACGTAAAAATCAGCCTTACCGGCTGACCGTTACGGCGACCGGCTCCACCCGCCTGCATCACGGCACCTTCTCCCCCCAACCCTCCAGGAGGTTCCCCATGAGCAAAAAAGCACTCTGCATCGGTATCAACAACTACCCCGGCACGGCCAACGATCTCTCGGGATGTGTCAACGACGCCCACGACTGGGCCGCATTGCTGAGCAAAAAGGGCTTCACCGTCAATACCCTGCTCGACGCAGCAGCCACCAAGGCGGCCATGGTGAGTGCCATCGACGCGATGATTGAAGGTGCGGCCAAGGGCGACAGCCTGATTATCACCTATTCCGGCCATGGCACCTGGGTACCGGACAGCAGCGGCGACGAGCCCGATGGCCGCGATGAGGCCCTCTGCCCCCATGATCTGACCAGCAAGGGCGCCCTGCTCGACGACGAAATCCATGCCCTCTTTGCCAGACGTGCCGCCGGCGTGCGCATCGTTCTCATTTCTGATAGTTGCCACTCCGGCTCGGTGAGCCGTGGTTCCGAGGAGGATGTCGATCCCGGTGTACCACGCATTCGTTTCATGCCACCCGAAGTGTGGATGTCCAAAAAAGATCGGCCGCCCGCAGCCCTCCGCAGTGCAACCACCCGCAGCGGCTTCAGCCGCAGTGGCGGCGATCTGCTGCTGGCTGGCTGCCTGGACACCGAATACAGTTACGACACCAGTTTCAATGGCCGGGCGAACGGCGCCTTCACCTACTACGCCCTCAAGGCCCTGGCAGATATAAAACCTACCGCCAGCTACGAGAAGTGGTTCAAGGCCATCCGTACCTATCTGCCCTCAACGCGACTGCCGCAAACCCCGCAGATCTTCGGCACCAAAACCGCTCGCACCTTCAAAATTTTTCAATAGCAACGCCCCACCCGGAGGCGGCATGCTCGCCTCCGGGTGATTCACTCCATCACCATTTTCCACCAAAGGTTTGCCCCGATGATTTGTGTTTCCCGCTCCACCGCCCCAACCGCCAGTCCGGCCGGCACGGCCTGTTTGCTGCTTGCGCTCTGCCTGCCCGGCGCCGTTTTTGCCGACGAGGCACCAAACAATCCGCTGCGCTTTTATCAGGCCAGCGATGGCAAAAGCTATCTCCAGGCAACCCTGGGCATTGATGTCGCTTTTTTCAGCCAAGAGGATGCCTGGTACGGCAATGACCGGGGATTTATCGGCGCTGAAATCGATACCTGGTGGGAGTCGCTGATTCGCCCCGGCCTGGAGGGCAAGATCGTGCTGCCCAATACGCAGACGCTCTACGGTCGTATCGATGCAGTGCAGGCCAATACCTTTGGCGGCATCGATGCCGCCGGCACCAATGTCGGCCTGGGTGATGTCAGCTCGCTGCGCATCGACAAGGCCTATGCCGGTTGGCGCTCGGGCAATCTGTTCAGTTCCCTGGGTGAGGATTTTCTCGATATTTCCGTTGGTCGCCAGATCTACATGGCCGGGACGTTGTTTCTCTTCGGCAGCGAGGGCGGAGCCGGCGGCAAGCGTGCCTCCTACTGGCTCGGCGGTCGGCGGTCGGCGGATTTCACTGCCATTGCCAAGTTCAAATCCGGGTCCTGGTCCGGCGATCTCTTCTTCTTCGACAACGACAGTCCCTCCCCCATCAACACCCAGGCCAGCGGCCTGACCCTCGATTACGCCTTCTCGCCCGCAGCCAGTCTCGGCGGCAGTCTCGCCACCCTGGAATCAGACAGAACCGATCGCGACGAGATGCGTCTCTACGATATCCGCGGCAGCCTCAAGCCCTTTGCCGCCGCAGGTGGAGCAACGGTCCTGCAACCGCTCAAACTCGACGGCGAACTGGTGGTGGAAGATCGCGACGACGGCCAGGAAAACGGCCTTGGCTGGGCCCTATCGGCCAGCTACCAGTGGGAAATTCCCTGGAAACCGGAGCTGACCTACCGCTACTCTAGCTTTGATGAAAATTATGACGTGCTCTTCTACAGCGCCACCGACTGGGGCTCCTGGTTCCAGGGCGAGATCACCGGCGAGTATGACCTCTTCAACATGAACCAGGATACGCACATGATCCGGCTCAAGGTGCAGCCAGTGGAACCGCTGGCGGTGAGCCTATTTTACTACATGTTCGATCTCCACGATTCGCAGTCAGCTCCGTACAACCTCAACAGCGATAACTATGTCGACGAGTGGAACCTGACGGTCGACTGGAGTGTGAGCAAACACCTCACCCTCTCCTGGGTCGGCGCCATTGCCCTGCCCAAGGATGGGGCCAAGGAGCGCTTCGGCGATGACGAGACTTGGAAGGCAATGATGGTGATGGCCTCGGTGCGCTACTAACGCACCAGATCGGAGCCATAACACTCGCCATTCACCATCGACACCAACGTCGCAACCAACTCTCGACAACCAACAACACAAGCAATCATCATGTGACGTCATAATCTTCCCTACATCCCAACGGAGGCCGCCATGAGTGACACCATCACCCTCACCATTGAAGGTTCTGTCGCCAGCAAGGAAACCATTGCCGGTTGGGAGGCCGAGGTTTTCACCCTTGATGGGGCAGCGCGGGGGGCAGACACCGCCCTGCCCTCGCTTGAGCTCACCGACGACACCGTGCTGGAGTTGGAACTCGCCAACGGTGTTCGACTGCTGGTGGCGGCCAAGGATGCGCATCGCTACCTCGGCCCGGCGGTGCGGGGTGGTAATGAATCCGCTCCCGGGGTGCTCACCGTTGGTCAGGCCCTGCGTCTGGAAGGCAAACAACTGCCCGGCACCCTGTCACGTGATGGCCTTGGTGCCTGGATCATCAAGGGATTGCGCGTCTATCGCCATGGACCGGCAGCGATGACAGCCCTGATGGCCGCAGGCAGCTTTCAGGATGCACGGCTTGAGCACCGCAACGGCCTCTACCGCTGTTCCACCCAACGCTGGGAACTGAGTCAGGTCGACCGCTTGCCCGCCGATGGCGAACCGACGCTGATTCTGCTGCACGGCACCGCCTCCTCCGCCGAGGGCAGCTTCGGCGACCTGTGGGACAACAAATCCTCTCTCAAACAACTCACCGACAGCTACCAGCAGCGTATCTACGCCCTGGAACATCGCAGCCTTACCGAAAGCCCGATCACCAACGCCCTCACCCTGATCAAGACCCTGCCCAAAAATGTGCGACTGCACCTGCTCAGCCATTCACGCGGCGGTCTGGTGGGCGAGTTGCTGGCCAGGGCCAACCGCATCGGCGCTGAACCCTTTAGCCCCGAAGAAATCGCCCGATTCCGGGACTATGCCAAAGCAAACGGACTGGAAGGTTTTGAGGCCCAGGTGGAGGGCTTGCGTGAACTCAACAAGGAGATGCTTGACCGGGCCATTCGCGTCGAGCGCTTTGTCCGGGTGGCCTGCCCGGCGCGTGGCACCACCCTGGCCTCGGGCAAACTCGACCGTTGGGCCAGCGTCATGCTCAACCTGCTGGGCAAAGGCATCGAGTGGGGCACCAAGGTACTGCCCGCACTGGCGCCGGCCAGCAAGGTCTACGACCTGCTGCGCAGCTTCCTGTTGGCGGTGGTCAAGGAACGTCTCGATGCCCAGATCCTGCCCGGCCTGGAGGCGATGAGCCCGGAATCGCCACTGGTGGCCCTGCTCAATGCGCCAGAGGTACTCATCGACCCGCCGCTGCATATCGTTGCCGGTGATTTCCAGGGCGATGGACTGCTCCCCTGGCTGGGTGACTGCCTCTCGGAGATCTTCTACGGCGGCGAAACCGACCTGGTGGTCAATACGCCCTCGATGAGCGGTGGTGCCATGCGCCAGCAGGGCATTCGCCAAAAATCGCTCGCCGGCAAGGATGTCCATCATCTCAATTATTTCAGTCGTAACGAGAGTGCACTGCCGCTGCTGGCGGCCTTGAGGGGCGATGACCGTGATTTCACCCTGCTCTCTGGGCCATCGCAGGCCATCATTGACCGCAGTGGCAAAAAGACCAGGGATAAGACAGCGTCAGAGCCCATCCTCTACCTGCTGCCCGGCATCATGGGCAGCCACCTGCAAATGGGACACAACCGTATCTGGTTTGATCCAATCAATCTTTGCGCCGGCGGCATGGAGCGTCTGCATATAGAGGCCAAGGGCATCAGTCAGGATGGCCTGCTGCACCGCAGCTATGGACAATTGGCGGCTTACCTGGAAGAAAACTACGAGGTGCGGCCTTTTGCCTACGACTGGCGTCTGTCCATTGTCGAGGCGGCCGCTCGCTTTGGCATCGAACTGGACCAGGCAATAAATGAATCCCGCCAGCGGGGTAACCCCCTGCGCATTGTCGCCCACTCCATGGGTGGTTTAGTGGCGCGACTGGCACTGAAGGATCGCTGGGAAGCCTTCAAATCCCTGCATGGTAGCCGGCTGTTGCAACTGGGCACCCCGAACCAGGGCTCGCATGCCATGGCCACTGTCCTGCTCGGCCGCGATGATTTCACTCAGAGCATCGAGCGCTGGTTTGACTGGAAACACAACCTCCGCCAATTTTTGGAGATTGTAGGTGAGTACCCCGGCGTGCTGGAGTTACTGCCCTGGCCGGATGAAGATGGCAAAGCTGGTGATGGCATCGATTATTTTGATGCCGACACCTGGAAGAACCTCTATGCGCAGGACAAGGACGAGCGCAAGGAGCAGGCCTGGGTGGTGCCGCGTCGTGAGGCGCTGGAGGCGGCACGGCAGGTGGTTGCTTCGTTGCGGACGGCTCAACTCGACAAAGATTGCACCGCCTATGTCGCTGGCCGGGCACCGACACCGGTGGCGGTGCGAGTGGGGAACCAACAGATCGAGATCGGCTGGAGCGAAGAGGGAGATGGTCGGGTGCCATGGAAAACCGGCATACCCGAGGGCGTGCCGGTCTGGTATGCGGAGGCAGCCCATGGCGATCTGGCCGATCACCAACCCGCCTTCATCGCCTACAAGGAGCTGCTCGAAAACGGCACCACCCGACAATTGCCGCAGACAGCATCCGGTGTGCGCGGTGAGGCAGCACCGGTCTTTCGTGCTAGAGGCCTCAACGGCGGCAGCCTCTACCCCAGTGGCGAGGAGGTGCTGGCGGCAGCCATCGGTGGTGGCCGTTCTCACCGGCGCAGCCGCACCAAGGAGGAACAACCGGCGGTGATCGAGGTCATCCACGGCAGCCTGGCCAGTGCCGAGCACCCGGTGTTGATCGGTGCCTACGCCAACGATGGCATTCGTGGCAGCGCCCGCTTTCTTGATCATCATTTGGAAGGCCGACTTGAGCGGGCCTATCGCATCGGCCGCTATCCCCGCCAACCCGATGATACCACCGTTTTTCGCCAGGCCCTGGCCAACAAGAAACCCGCCGGGGCCATCGTCGTTGGTTTGGGAATGGTTGGTGAACTGTTGCCAGGTTCTCTCACCATGGCCCTCACCCAGGGATTGCTTGAATACGCTCGCATCATGGAACAAAAATCCGCAGCCAGCAGCGAACAACCGGAACGTTTGGAGGTCTGTTCGCTGCTGGTGGGCACCGGTTTTGCCGGTCTGACGGTGGAATCCGGAGTCCGCTGTCTTTTTGATGCCCTGCGACGGGCCAACAATACCCTGGGCCAGAATAAGCTCAAAACCAGGATTGGCCGCCTCACCATCTACGAGGAGGTGGAAAGCCGTGCCGTTGCCGTGGTGCAGGCCCTGCGTGAGTTGGTGAGCGAACCGCGCTTTGCCGAGGTAGCCATCTTCGATGGCCGGGTGCGCAATGGTGAGGGAGGTTATTGCGGCCGCGCCATGACCGGCGGTGGCCAGCCCGGCCTCTACCGGGTCAATATCGAGGCCGACCGGGAGGCACTGCGTTTCACCGTGGTCACCGACCGGGCGCGTAACGAGGTCAGCACCGAGCCCAACCAGCGCCAAGCCGTGGATGGGTTGATTCGCTCTGCCACCCGCAGTACCATGGATCAGCCGGGGCTGTCGCGGGCCCTCTTTGAGCTGTTGGTACCCAACTCGATGAAGGAGGCGGTGGCTGATCTGCGCACCCTGATGCTGTCGGTGGACAAAGAAGCTGCGGCCTACCCCTGGGAACTGATGCGCGATACCGACAAGGTGGGCGAACCGCCACTGGCCGCACGCATCGAAATGGTGCGGCAGTTGGCCACCAACCTGGGACGGGGCCGGGTGCCAACAGTGCGTGAAAAGCGCAGCTTTGTCGTTGGCGATACCCTCTCGGGGCTCAACGAACTGCTCGGTGCCCAGGCCGAGGCCCGAGAAATTGCCGCCAGCTTCACCCGGGTCGGCTATGAGGTCAATGTGCTGTACCGTGCCTCGGCCCAGGAGATCTTCGATGCCCTGTTCAACGGCCAATATCGCTTCATGCACCTGGCCGGGCACGGTGTGGTCAACGACAAGAAAACTGGCTTAACCGGCATGGTACTGGGGCCGGCGACCTACCTCACCAGCGCCCAGGTGAGCAAGCTGCGCCGGGTGCCGGAGGTCGTTTTTCTCAACTGCTGCAATTTGGGCAGTATGCAGCAGGATGCCGTGGCCACTTGGGGACAACTGGCCGCCAACCTGGCCACGGAATTCATCCAGATGGGCTGCAAAGCGGTGATTGCCGCCGGCTGGGCCGTCGATGATCAGGCCGCCTCGACCTTTGCCCGCACCTTTTACGAGGCCCTCTTTCGTGGTGTGCGTTTTGGCCAGGCCCTGCTGCTGGCACGTCAGGAAACGCACCGCTGTCATCCACTCACCAACACCTGGGGTGCTTTCCAGGCCTATGGTGACGAGTCCTATTACCTGCCCAACGACAACGATGAGGATCTCAATACCACCGAGTATGTCCACCCCAGCCATCTCATCGCCGATCTGGCGCTGCTCAGTGCCCGCCTCCATGATGCTACGGACAAGGAAAAAAAGGACTACTATCCGCGCATGCTCAAATCCATCGAAAAGGCGGCACGTGGCGCCGACTTCCAACACGCCGGTGTTCGCGAGCGACTGGCCAGGGCCTGGAGCGAGCTCAACGAGAAGGAACTGGCCATCAAGCACTACCGGGCCGCACTGGCCTTTGAAGATGCGGGATTGAGCCTGCATGGCCTGGAACAGTTGGCCAATCTGGAGATCCGTCATGGGGAGAAGCTGATTTCTTCAACCAGTAACGACATGGAAAACCGACAACAGGTGCGGGAGCAAGGCCAGCAGTACATGGACACCGGTCGTAAACGGTTGGAACGATTGCTCGAACTGGGAGAGACCTCGGAGCGGCTTGCCCTGATGGGATCGTACTGGCGCCATGCCATCCAGGCTGAAATTGCCATGGGCAATCGCACCATGATCCAGCAGCAGCTCGTTGCTTTGCAAGCCGCCTACTGGAAGGCAGCCGAACACAGTTACAAACGCACCGGCAGCTGGGATTATTACCCGCTGCTCAACTCCCTGGATGCCGCCTTCCTCTGCTCCTTTTGGCAAGAACCGGCTGCTTACGAGCGACATGCCCCGGAATTGCCGGCTTTATTGAAGGCGGCCAGTGATAACGGCGAACGACGCCTTACCGAAGAACGGACATACTACAACGCCTTAGCCTCCACCGATGCCAAACGGGTCGGCAGCCTGTGGGCCTATTTGGATCCTGGAGATATCGATGAGCGGTTAAGCAACCCAGAGGTGGCCAATGAACTGGTCGATCAGTACCGCGATATACGGGAGCGGTTTGGCAGCAGCCGCGAGCAGGAATCGACAATCAATCAGCTCAATTTTCTGATCAAACTGCTTCCTGAGCAGGCCACCTTGACTGTGGATATACGGCAGGCGTTACAAGGGGTGATTGACGACATACTGGCCACGGATGCAGAGTTGCGTCTGCAACGAAAATGCGTCCCCTGTGACGGGGAGACAGGCGCTACAAACGGTGCCACCAAGAAAAAGAGGGCGCGCCGGCGTTCACAATGACCTCGTTGCGCCATCCGCATGACCAGGATGAGCATCACCCATGTCGAACATCGTTTGCTCTTTATTGGCACGACCGCGATGCTAAAAATTTCGCAATCCCCGAAGAGCTTTTGTCGCTCATAACCTTCTATCAAAGCAACCAATGAACACACCAAACTCCATGCAACCGACAATCCTGCACATCGCCACCCCCGACCAGATCCCAGCCTCCTGGGGCCTTCCTCGCCAAGCGGTCCGCACCAGTACCGTTGCCATCCGCGAGCCCCAGGGAACCGAAACCTTCACCACTGCTTGGGGTATCCTCACCGCCGTACCCGGCGAGGATTTAGTGATCGTCCAGGATTCCGGCGAGCAGTATCCAATTAAAAAAGACATTTTTGCGGATACCTACGAAGAAGCGACCCCCGGCCGCCATCGCAAGAAGGCACGCAGCCGACTGGTGCAGGTGCCGCCGGGCGTCGTGGCCGTGCTCGCCACCCTGGAGGGGACCATTGAAACACGTCATCCCGATTATGTGGTCATCGGGGCGAACAACGAGGTCTATGCCAATGCGCTGTCGTGGGTGGAGGAAAATCTCATTTTGCTGCCCTGATTGCCGCCAAAACCAAGGGAGGACGTCATGCCAAAACGCTTTGCAATGCTCCTGCTGTTGATGATTCTGCCAACGCTTGCCTCTGCTCAGTTACCCATCCCTGGTTTTTCCGCCCTGGTGACGGTTACCTCCGGGGACTGCAACAGCACGCAGCTCAACCTGCTGGCAAAAAAGAATACCGAGGCAGGTAGTCCCGACAGTACGCTCTTTCAACTGGGTGAGGCGTTGCAGATTCGTCTTTCTGGCACCTGCGCCCGATTGCTCGATGAGGAACTGGCCAAACGAGCCATCAGCGAGGCCGCGCAACTGTATCTCGACAACGTGGCCATGCAAGGTCTGCCGGTGGCGGTGCTCCAGGGCAATATTTCCGGTGAGCGTATCCTCACATTTCACCTATTGCGCCAATCGGAGCAGGAGGAAAACCGCCAATCCTGGGACAGCCTGCTGGCTAAACAAAGCGGCAGCTACGAGATGCGCCTGCCGCTGGCCCTGGCCATCGGCCAAAACCTGCCGGTGCTAGTGCAGACAACCCAACCCTTCCGCTTTTTTGTGGTCACCCGCCAGGCCGCCCGGACCACGACGATAATCTGCCTGGCAACACTTGTCCTGCTTTATGCTTTGCTCATCTGGAGCCCCAGCGCCCTGCGCGAAAGCCATAACGGCGTATACAGCCTGGGTAAAAGCCAGATGGCCTTCTGGGGCCTGCTGGTGATGCTCAGCTTCCTCGGACTCTGGGTCCTGACTGGCTCCATGGAGCGCATCCCGCAGCAGGTGTTGGCCCTGCTGGGCATCAGCGGTACCACCGGGCTTGGCTCGTTGCTGATGACCAAGAGCAAACTCAATGGGCAAACGCCACGCATGTCGCGCTCCACCTGGAAAAAGTTTCTGCACGATATCACCGACGACGGCACCGGCACCGGCATGAGCCTGCAACGCATGCAGGTGGTCGCCTGGACACTCATCCTCGGCATGGTGTTCATCCAGTCGGTGGGCAAGGTGATCTCCATGCCGGAGTTTTCCGACACACTGCTGCTGTTGATGGGCGTCAGCAACGGCCTCTACCTGGGCTTCAAGTTTCCAGAGGAGGTGCAGACAGAAAAGGTACCGCCAGCACCACCGGTGCTGGGGAATAATGTATGAATTACTTTCTCGAAAAAAACTTTAAGAACGACGCCAGACACCTCTCAATTCACTATTGTTTCGATAAAACGCTTCGATATTTTCGCTTATTCTGACGTCGCCATCATTGCTCAATTGCTCCAAACAATCATCGCACCAAAGTCTTTCTCCAGGAACTCCCGCGTTCTTTTCACATTGGGCACGGGCTGGCCATAATGAAATAACATGTCATCCCCAAGTTGGGATACACGTTTTTGAGGAGGAACACCCATGAGCACACTCTTCATCAGTCATTCCAGCAAAAATAATGAGCAAGCGGTCAAGGTTCGAGATTGGTTGGCTGCGCAGGGCTGGACCGAAATCTTCCTTGATTTCGACCCTAACGCCGGTATCGTGCCGGGACGCCGCTGGCGAGAGGAACTGAAAAAAGCCGGTGCGCGCTGTTCAGCCATCCTGGTGCTGATTTCGGAAGAGTGGCTAGCGTCGAAGGAATGCTGGGACGAATTTCGACTGGCCACCGAACTGGGCAAGGATATCTTTCCCTGCCTGATCACTCCCTGTTTGCCTGAGGACCTCCCCGAGGAGATGCGTGCCTACCAGTTTGCTGATATTTCTTCAGCTGACCGCGAAACAAACGGTTTCGAAAGGCTTCGCATCGGTCTTCATCGCGCTGGGCTTGCACCCGATTCCTTCCGTTGGCCACCGGTCGACGAGCCGAATCGTCCGTTTTACCCTGGTCTGCGCGCGCTGGAAGAGCAGGATGCCGCCATCTTCTTTGGGCGGGATCTGCACATCACCAAGGCCCTTGATTGCATTCGCCGCATGCGGCATGGTGCGCCGGAGCGGATGCTGGTCATCCTTGGTGCTTCGGGTGCCGGAAAATCGAGTTTTCTCAAGGCGGGCTTGCTTGCCCGACTCCGTCGAGATACCTTGCGTTTTCATACCCTACCCTGCTTACGTCCCAGTCGCAGCCCCCTCACGGGACCCACTGGTTTGCAGTCTGTGCTGGGTATGGATCATCCACTGGATACGGCAAGCATCCTCACTCAGTTGCGTAAACTACGCGAGACGGCACTGGAAGAACGGCACAGGTATCTTGCCGACTACGAGGATGAATCTTCGGTAATTCCGCCGACCATCATCCTGCCAATCGACCAGGCCGAGGAACTCTTTGCCACCAATGCGGATACCGATACCGAGGCCGCCACGGCTATTGCGCTGCTCGCCGAAATCGTCGCACGCGATCCCAACCTATTGATTATTGCCACTATTCGCTCTGACAGCTACAACCTACTGCAAAACGATCAGCAACTCGAAGCCATCCCCAAACTCCCTTTTGACTTGCCCAAGATGTCGCCGGCGTCCCTGAAGGAAATCATCGAAGGGCCGTGCAAATTGCCCACTGTAACCCTCACCATCGATGCAGATTTGACGGAACAGCTCATCCATGATTTTCCCGGTGCCGATTCCCTGCCCCTGTTAGCCTGCACTCTTGAGCGGTTATATGTCGATTATGGCGACGATGGCCGCCTGGAAAAGCAGGAATATTTGGAGCAAATGCAGGGGATGGGCGGTGCTATTCTCAGGACGGTGGATCACGCTTTTACCCAAGCGCTTACGCATCGAGACCTTCCCAACTCCCTGGAAGAATTAAAGCAGATGGCCCAGCGCTGCTTTATTCCTGGTTTAGTGAGGATAGAAAAGGCAACATCAACCCCTAAACGTCGTGTGAGTTTACGCCGCGACCTGCCAGCGGACACCCAACCGCTGATCGACTGTTTCATCAAGCAACGCTTACTTGTGGCCGAGGAGGACAAGAATTTTGGTCCCACCGTTGAGGTGGCCCATGAAGCAATTTTAAACCACTGGCCGGATCTTGCCGATTGGATAGATGAAAGGCGCAATGAGCTCTTCCTGGCTGAGGGGGTGATGGCAGCAGCTCACGACTGGCAGGAGGCGCCTGCGGCCTCCAGAAACGAATCGCTCATTCATCGCGGCGAACGCTTGCAGGCGGCCGAAGAGCTGCTGCTCTGGGAAGAGTTGAAAAAACTGTTGGGCGAATCGAGCATCGCCTACCTGAGCGCTTGCCGGGACGAGGAGAACCGCATCGAAGCTGTTGCTACAGTGCAAGTACGACGGCAGCGGTGGTTTCGCCGATGGATAACCGGATTGGTGGCAACTGGAGCGCTCATGACCGTTGTAGGGTCACTGTTGATTATCAAAGGCCAACGCAATCTCGGTGTCTTCAAATCTCTCGCCCTTCATCACACCTCCAACAACTTCACAAAGACTGGTAATAACCTGCACGGCTTGCGATTGGCGTTACTCGCCACTAAAAACACCTGGTTATTGCCAACAATACCCGAAGCATGGAGTGCTCTCGCATCATCTGCACAATCCCTGAAACTCTTGTGCGAATTTAGGGGTCATGAACGGGCCATTGATGGGGCGCTTATGTCAAGCGACGAGAGCCGTATTATGACCTGGAGTGGCGATAATACTGTACGCCTCTGGAATGCTAAAACTGGTGTACAAATCGAACCTATTCTTAAGCACGACGACCTGGTCAAAGGTGCGCGTTTTTCCAGGAACGGGAATCGTATCCTCTCATGGAGTGCCGACAAGACAGTGCGGATCTGGGATGTTGCGACCGGTATACCAATTGGCCCTAGGTTTAAGCACGATGGCGAAGTGAATGGTGCGATTTTTTCTAGTGATGAAAGCCGTATTTTAACGTGGAGCAGCGACAAAACTGTGCGCCTATGGAATGCAAAGAGCGGTGAACAAATCGAACCTTTTACGATCAAACACGATGATGCTGTCCAAGGCGCCAGTTTTTCCAAGAATGAGGATTGTATTTTAACGTGGAGTGATGACCAAACAGTACGCCTCTGGAATGCGACGACTGGTAAACAGATCGTCCCTGCACTTAAGCATGACAACTTGGATTCAGGAGCAGTTTTAGGTGCCAGTTTATCAAAGGACGAGACTCGTATCCTGACATGGAGTTGGGACAAAACAGTACGCCTCTGGAATGCCACAAACGGGGAGCAGATAGGGCAGGCTCTTAAACACGATGATTGGGTCAAAGGTGCCAGTTTTTCCAACGATGAAAACCGTCTCCTAACTTGGAGTTTTGACCAGACCGCCCGCCTCTGGGATGCAATAAATGGTGAGCAAATCGGGCCGGCTCTCAAGCATGATGGATGGGTTAAAGGCGCTATTTTTTCCAAGGACGAAAGTCGTATCCTGACATGGAGTTCTGACAAGACCGCCCGCCTGTGGAATGCCACAAACGGTGAGCAGATCTGCCCGGCTCTCAAACATGATGGATGCGTCAACGGTGCTAGTTTTTCAAAAGACGAGAGTCGCATCCTGACATGGAGCTCCGATCAAACCGTGCGCCTCTGGGACACCAAAACTTGCGCCCAAATTGGGCCAGCGCTTAAACATGACGGGGAAGTCAATGGCATCGTCTGGTCAAAGGACGAGAAGAGCATCTTAAGTTGGAGCAATGACCAAACAGCGCACCTTTGGGACATCTCAACAGACTCCATCACAAGACCTGTGCTTAGGCCAAACAAGGCCATGAATAACCCCAGAAAGAAAAACAGCCATGGCACCGTTTTTTCCAAGAATGGCAGTCAGATCCTGACATGGGGTGGTGATAACTCCGCGCGTCTCTGGGATGCCGCAACCGGCAAAGAAATTGTGCAGGCCCTCAAGCACGGTGGAGATATCAATGGAGCCGTTATTTCAAAGGATGAGAGTCGCATCCTGACATGGAGCTCTGACAATACTGCCCACCTCTGGGATGCCGCAACCGGTAAGGAAGCAGTACCTGCCCTCAAACATGAAAAAGGCGTCAATGGCGCCAGTTTTTCCAATGACAATAGCCACATTCTGACATGGAGCGCTGACAATACCGCCCACCTTTGGGATGCTTCCACTGGCAGTCACATAGATCCTTCTTGGAAAAACAATGGTAAAATCAAGGGTGCTCTTGTCTCAAAGGACAATAACCACATTCTGATTTGGGAAGGCTCTGCTGCTCGTCTCATGGATAGAGCTACTGGTGCCCTAAGTGCTATTTCATTGAAACATAACGACACCGTTAAGGGTGCCATCTTCTCTGCAGATGAAAGTCGCATATTGACATGGAGTGCGGACCACACTGCTCGCCTCTGGGACACTGCCACTGGCACCCAAATTGGGGCATCGATGAAGCACAACGATGTCGTTAAGGGGGCTTTATTCTCTTCAGATGAAAGCCGCATTTTAACATGGAGTGATGACCTCACTGCTCGCATCTGGGACACCGCTACTGCAACCCAGATTGGCCCAGAGTTTGAACACAGCAATGGAATCATAAATGCTCAATTTTCCAACAACGAGCGACAGCTCATAAGCTGGGGCAATGATTACTCCATGCATACCTGGGACATCCACTGGGCCATGCGAAATCCTCAAGATCCAAATTTCATACCC
Source organism: uncultured Desulfobulbus sp. (assembly GCA_964639845.1). Lineage (GTDB taxonomy): Bacteria > Desulfobacterota > Desulfobulbia > Desulfobulbales > Desulfobulbaceae > Desulfobulbus. The sequence continues at coordinate 18,928 of CAZXHS010000015.1, forward strand.
GACCTCTGTCGGGAAATATTGGTTGGTGCATCGATCAAGAAGAAGACACCGGATGGCAGAGAGATGCTGGTCGGTGTTCGTCATATCGACGAGATTGACGTCAAGGCGGCCCCAATCCTTCGAGGCCGCGAGGGCGAGGATGTGTGCGCCCCACCACCATCGACTTGGCAGACTTTGGTCACACTGATTCGGGGGCATTGATGTGACAGAGTATTTTTTGCATAGGCAGCACGAAATAAAACGGAGAAAAGGGCGCACAACATTTTGTTGGATCTGCAACTGATATCAACCATTAGCAACCAACTGGCCATCAACCCCACCGGTATCCACGGTCTGTCCCACTGGGCCCGGGTGCTTGATAATGGCCTGCGACTGGCGGCGGGCAATGGCGCTGATACGGCGGTGGTGGAGCTCTTTGCTCTGTTCCACGACAGTCGGCGTTTGCATGAAGATGCAGATCCGGAGCATGGGCCGCGCGGCGCAGAATTGGCGGCCCAGCTCCATGGCAGCCTGTTTCACCTCGATCCCGCGCAATTGGAGGTACTGCTCACCGCCTGCCGGCTGCACACCGCAGCGCGCAGCCACGACAACCTCACCGTGCAGACCTGCTTTGATGCCGACCGCCTGGACTTGACCCGACTTGGCAAGGTGGTTGATCCACAATATCTTTGCACCATTGCTGCCAAGGATCCGGCCACCATCACCTGGGCTAGCGAGCGCAGTATGGCAGGCCTGATTGCGGATACCCGCTGGGTCTTGCCCTGACCCAACACACCCACCGCTGAATCTCTTCGCTGGCCAAGTCGACAACACCGGATCAACCAAGCTGTTTCAGGCCAGCAGTTCCCGCACCCAAGACCTCTCGCCCCCACCCAAACGTTCCCTTGTGAAACAATTAGAAACATTTTGTTTCGCAATAAGGTTTCAATGTGAAACAATAAAGAAACATCCAAAAATCAGCTTCACGCTCTTTCCTCAGTTCCATTGAACGAAGAGTTCAGTTTTCCAGATCATTACGGGTGTTTTGCAGCGCACGCAAGAATTGGCATCCCCTGTGCTTTGATGAAGAGCGAAACCACCGCAGTCTGCCCAAGGGATTGAAACCATGCACAATCAACTTTGGGCCGGCTGCGAGTCGCGAGCAACCCCTCACAGGAGAAGCATATGGAGAAGGAACTGGAAGCCAAGGTCTTGCTGGTCGATGACGAGCAGGACTTTCTGGAAACGCTGTCCAACCGTCTGGAAATGCGCGGCCTCAAGGTCAGCGCCGTCACCAGCGGTGAACAAGCGATCAGCGAGGCCAAAACGCAGGACTACGACGCCATCGTCGTTGATCTGTCCATGCCCGGCATCGACGGTCTGGAGACGCTCAAACGGATCAAGACGGATAATCCCAACGCCGAGATCATCATGCTCACCGGCCACGGCTCGATTCAGAGCGGTGTGGAGGCAATGAAACTCGGGGCGGGTGATTTCCTGCAAAAACCAGTGGAACTCAGCCAGTTGCTGGACAAGATCGGCGAGGCCAAGAGCAAGAAGATGCTCGTGTTGCAGCAGCAATCCCAGGAGGAGCTGCGCAAGATCATCAAGAGCAAGAGCTGGTAACAGCGCATTCAAGGAGAGCAACATGAGCACAGTTAAAGAGCTGATCGTCCCCCTGGACGCCTTTCCCCATGTTGACAGCGAAGCCCCGGTGCACGAGGCCGTTGGCCAGCTGTTTTCCCACACCATCAACGGCAGCGGCAAGCTGCTCTACGATGAGTTGCTGGTGGTCAACAACCAGAACCAGTACGTCGGCCGCCTCACCATTCGCGGCATCCTGGCCTGCTACTTCCCCACCCTGTTCGATGGCGGCCAGAAGGGCGTTTTTTCCGGCAAACAGGCAAAATTCACCGATCTGGCCATCCTGCTGGAAGACAGCTTTCAAGGCGAGTGCAAGCGCCAGGGTGCGCTGCCGGTGAGCAAGTTCATGGCACCGCCGCTGAAATCGATCAAGGCCGAGATGCATCCGCTGCACGCCGCTGAGATCATGATGATCGAGAACCAGAGCTGTCTGCCGGTGGTGGAAGGCAACGCCGTCATCGGCATGGTGCGTTTGATCGATCTGTTCAAGAACCTGGCCTCCAGCTGTTCGCTGTGAGTCTGCAATACGCCATCATCACTCGATAAGGTATCGATATGTCTGCAACCGTACAAGAACTCCCGGAGACAAAAACGCCGTTTGACTGGAAGCGGGTGTTTTTCATCCTGCTTGGCCTCGGCCTCTTTGCTCTCATCTACTACTGTCCGGCCTGGCCGGATGCCATCGATCCCAAAGGCGAGCATTTCGTGCTCTCCAAACAGGCCAAAGGCGCCTTGGCCGTCTTTGCCGTGGCCGCCACCTGGTGGATCTTTGAGGTGGTGCCCATCGGTGTCACCAGTCTATTGATCGGTACCCTCCAGGCCCTCTTTCTCATCCGCAAGCCGGCCGAGGCCTTCAAGGACTTCATGGACCCCTCGGTACTGTTTATCTTCGGCTCGGTGGTTATCGGCATGGTCTTCACCAAGACAGGGCTGACCCGGCGCATCGCCTACAAGATGCTCTCCATCATCGGTGAGCGAACCTCGATGATCATGCTCGGCTGCTTTTTGATGACCGTGGCCCTGACCCATGTCATGGCGCATACGGCGGTGGCCGCCACCATGTTCCCGCTGCTCATGGCCATCTATGGCATGTATACCACCGAGACCAAACCGACCAACTTCGGTAAATGTCTGTTCATCGGCATGGCCTATGTGGCTGGCGCCGGATCGATCATCACCTTACTTGGTGCCGCCCGTGGCGCCGTGGCCCTGGCCTTTTACAAGGACATGATGCATGTGGATATCAGTTTCGGCACCCTGAGCTACTACATGGCGCCGCTTGGCTGGATCATGACCTTCCTACTCTGGGGATTTTTCATGGTCTTCTGCAAACCGGAGAAAGACCGCATTCCCGGCCTCAAGGAAAAAGCTACCCGTATGTACTTTGAACTAGGCGGCATCACCCGCAAGGAGATCCTGGCAGCTGCCATCATTCTCGGTGCAGTGCTGCTTATCGCCCTGAAGAGTTTTATTCCAGCGCTCGATTCCCTCGACAAAACCGGCATTCTGCTCTGCTCCACCATCCTCTTTTTCGTCTGCAACATCCTCAACCTCGACGACCTGGAAGACATCCCATGGAACATCGTGCTACTCTTTGCCGGTGCCATGTCGATCGGCTTTTGTCTGTGGCAGACCGGAGCGGCCAAATGGCTGGCCGTCAACTGGCTGGTGCTGTTCCAGAAGGCTCCTGGCGTGGTTTTTATCCTTGGCATGTCCTTCTTTGTCCTGGTCATGACCAACTTCATCATGAACGTGGCCGCCATCGCCATCTCCCTGCCGGTAGCCCTGGTGATTGCTCCCTATTTGGGCGTGGCTGGTGAGGTTATCCTCTTCTCTGCCCTGGCCACCGCCGGTATGCCGTTCATCCTGCTGATTGGCGCTGCACCCAACGCCATTGCCTACAACTCCAAGCAGTTCACCCCCGGTGAATTTCTTAAGTTCGGTATCATGGCTAGCATTATGTTGATGGCCGTATTGTGGGTCTTTGTGGCCTTCATCTGGCCGATGATGGGTATGGAGGTCTTTGTCGCGAAGTAATGGGTGGCACACGCCCCTTTCCGGTAGCAACAGGTTTTCGGTAAGGGGCGCGACGACCACTTATGCAGCGGAAGGCATATTTCCCCGGTTTCTCCGGGCTGCTCCTTGGATTTTTGCAATGGGGCGCTACAATGAACTGAATATGACCTGTCGCTGGCATCAAGACTGTTTCCCATTTTATCCAACCCGTTATCAACCCCCACAGAAGGAGGACTCATGCTCACCGCCCTGGTAATCATCTTTGTTATCGCCTATGCCGCCATTGCCCTGGAGCACCCGCTCAAGGTCAACAAATCGGCCTCGGCGCTGTTGGCCGCAGGTCTACTCTGGACCATTTATGCCGTTGCCGGCGGCGATTCCCATGTCGTCGTACACAACTTGCAAGAATCGCTGGTTGGCACCGCCCAGATCGTTTTTTTCCTCATGGGCGCCATGACCATCGTCGAGGTGGTCGATGCCCATAACGGTTTTTTTGTTATCACCAGCCGCATCAAAACCACCAAGCTCAGTTCGCTGCTGTGGCTGGTGGGGTTTGTTTCCTTCTTCCTCAGCTCGATCCTTGACAACCTCACCACCACCATCGTCATGATCTCACTGATGAAGAAACTGCTCGACCGCCACGAGGACCGGCTGTTCTTTGCCGGTATCATCGTCATTGCCGCCAATGCCGGCGGCGCCTGGACACCGATTGGCGACGTCACCACCACCATGTTGTGGATCGGCGGCCAGATCACCACCCTCAACATCATGACCGGCGTGTTTCTGCCGTCCCTGGCCTGCCTCATCATTCCGCTGGCCATCACCAGTGTTGTGCTGCGTGGCAAAGAGGTTATTGCCCCGACCTTTGTCGAGCGTCGCGCCGGTTATGAGACCACCCCCTTTGAACAGAATTTCATGTTCTGTATGGGTGTGGGCACCCTGGTGGCCGTACCGATCTTCAAGTCGATCACCCATCTGCCGCCCTTCATGGGCATCCTCTTTGGCCTGGGCATCCTGTGGTTGGTGGGCGAAATCCTGCACCGCAACAAGGAGGATGACGAGTTCAAGGAGCACCTCAGCCTGGTTCATGCCCTCAAACGCATCGACATGAGCTGCATCGTCTTTTTCATCGGTATCCTGCTGGCCGTGGCCACCTTGGAGCACACGCACATCCTCGGCAACCTGGCGGCCTGGCTCAACAAGACCGTGGGACGCGAAGATGTTATTGTCACCCTGATCGGCCTGGCCAGCGCCGTGGTCGATAACGTGCCGCTGGTGGCCGCCTCCATGGGCATGTACGACATGGCCACCTACCCCACCGACAGCTTCCTGTGGGAGTTCATGGCCTACTGCGCCGGTACCGGCGGATCGATTCTGATCATCGGCTCGGCCGCCGGTGTGGCCGCCATGGGCCTAGAGAAAATCCACTTTTTCTGGTATGCACGCAAGATCGGTCTGCTTGCCGCCATCGGCTATTTTGCCGGAATTTTTGTCTACATCGCCCAGTACAAACTGTTGCACTGATGCAGCCGCCCCTCTCCTCCCGGCACCCGGGAGGAGAGTTTTTTCCGGCACGACCGGTTTTGGCACACCTTTTAAGCCGGTCGCACGGCATTACCCACGGATTTCATGAAAGTACTGCTCACCCTGCAAGACAACTTCATCGCCCCGCGCTTTGATCTGGCCACGGAAATCATCATTGCCGAGATCAACGGCAATCAACTGACGGGAGCACCTCGCACCATCATCCTGCCCCGCAAAAACGCCGAGGATCTCTGCGATCTCATCGTCAAAGAGGGCGTCACTTGCGTGGTCTGCGGGGGAATTGAGGACAACTATCACAACTTCTTTGTGTGGAAAAAAATCCGCGTGCTCGACAACGTCATCGGCTCGGCCATGGAGGCCCTGGAACAGATCACGGCCGGCACCCTGGAGGCAGGTTGTGTCCTGTCCTCCGCCAGGCATTGACGGGCGCGGTGATCCGCAATCCTTCTGCCCATGCAACCCATTCGCGTATTGATCATCGATCGGGAGAGTGAGTTTGCCGACATCCTCACCGACCACCTCAACTCCTGGGGCTTTGCCGCCAATTCGGTGAACAATGCCGAGGAGGCCATGGAGATCATGGGCCGCATGGCCTTTGCCGTGGCAGTGCTGGGCATCGAGGCCCAGGAGCAATCAGGATTGCAAACCCTGGATTGGATCCGCGACAACCACCCCACCACCAAAGTTATCCTCCTGGCCGGGAAAGGCACGGCCCTCAGCGCCCTGAGTGGCATTCAGCATGGCGCCTTTGACGTCCTCTCCTTCCCCATCGAACTGGGCGTGCTCTGCAACGCCATCCGCCGCGCCCATCGCCACAGCCCCACGCCTCGCAGTTAAACGCAGGTCGCCGGCGTTCAACGTTCGGCATCCTTGGGCATCTCCTCCACCCACCAATGTTCCCCGGCCATGAGCGGCCGGATACGATTTTCCTCGGCCCGCACCGCCGTCATCGCCGCCTGCAAATCGAGCAGCGGCTTGTCGTAGCCGGTATCGGCCAGTTGCACGGTGCGGTAATGGGTGGGCAGCATGAACGGCCGGCCGAGCAGATCCCAAGCCTGGATGGTTTCCTCCGGGTGCATGTGGCCGTAGGCCATGAACCAACGCGGATCATAGGAACCAATCGGCAGGATGGCTAAACGAAAGGAACCGTACTTGGCCTGGGCCTGACGGAAGTAATCACCGCCGCCAAAGCCGCTGTCACCGACAAAATAGATACGCCCGCCGGGGGTATCGAGCACGAAGGCGGCCCACAGGGCGCGGTTGCGATCCCAGGGGCTGCGCGCCGACCAGTGGTGCATGGGTTCAAAATGCACGCGCAGTTGCGGGTTGATGAGGATCTGCGTGCCCCAGTCGCCGGTTTCAATCCGCGCCTCGGGAATGCGCCTGTGGATGATGGTGTCGTTGCCCAGGGGGGTGAGGATGCGGGGCTTATCGCGCTGCCACAACCGCTCGAGGGTGGCGAGATCGAGATGATCGTAGTGGTTATGGCTGATCAGCACCAGGTCGATGGGCGGCAAATCCTCGAAGCGGATACCCGGCGGATGCACCCGTTTGGGGCCGAGCCAGCTGAGGGGGCTGGCCCGCTCCGACCACAGCGGGTCGGTGAGAATATTGAGCCCCTGGGTTTGAATGAGGGTTGTCACCTGACCGACAAAACTTACCCGCAGACCGTTACCCTGCACCCGCTGCGGCGGATGATCGGTGAAGGGCAAATCGCGGTACTCCGGCCAGGGCTCGCGCTTGCCACTAAATCGCCACTTCAACACACTCAAAAAACTTTTATCCAATGGCTTGCCGGGATTGAAAAACCGGGTGCCATCAAAGTGATCGCTCACCGGGCCATGGTAATAGCGAGGTGTCAACAGCCAGATCACCCCAGCGGCCATGGCAGCGGCGATCATAATTTTTATCCACATGGGTTTCCTCTCCTCCTGGAATCGGATAAAGCGATGGTTTTCAGCCATAGTATGACCGATTGGCCAAAACACCAGGCACCACAGGTCACAACGGCCCATGGCCGCGCAACCTCTTATCATCATTGCCGAAGAAAAAAACGCTAAAATGACAGCGTTCTGTGTAACGAGGAGGCAAAATCTTCAGCGAAGCGTTTGACAATCGCACACCTGCCCCCCTATCCTGAACAATATCAGTTTGTCGTCATTACCGGTTTGAATGAAACGCTTCGGAGGTGCCCATGTTGAATCGCTTGTCCATCAAAGGCAGGATGTTGCTGGTTGTCTGCTCGATCATGCTGTTATTTGGCCTGTTGCTGTGGTTTGCTGTCACCAACAGCACCAAGGTACGCGACATGGGCCTGGAAAAAACCGGGATGGTGATGCTGGCAGATCAAAAGGCCAAACTGCAGGTGGCAACGCATTCAATGGCCCTGACTCTCGGCCATGCTATCTCGGGAGTTGAAGGCGAGGAACAGCGCATCGCCCTCATCCGCAAACTGGTGGACGACATCCGCTTCGAGGAAGACAAATCCGGCTACTACTTTGTCTATAACTCAAGTTTCGGAGTTGCTCTAACTTGCTGTTGTTAAGTTTTTAATTTGC
>CAZXHS010000016.1:0-24182 GCA_964639845.1 uncultured Desulfobulbus sp.
TCGTTCATGGGCAGAGTATACCATATGTTCGCTAATTTATGAACTGATTAATAACACAATTGTGATCAACTTTCCGTATAAATCCCCACCTTTCGTCTCCCTGCGGGAGGGGCATCTTTTCTTTGCTTGCCCAAAGCCTGGTAGGTCGGGTTGAGGAACGAAACCCGACAGTTATGCCCCCGTCAGCCCATCATTCATTGCCGACCGTGGCAGCGAAGTGTATGGGACCGGAAGCGCCCCAATCGGCATCGAGGCTACCTTTCTCCACATACCGGTGAAACGAGGAGTGTGGCCAGTCGCGTGGCGCCGCAACCAAACCATGTTTGACCGGATTGTAATGGATATATTCCACATGGCGCCGGAAATCCTCCTCTTCCCTGATTTTATGTTCCCAAAACCGCTGTTGCCAGACAGCCTGTTCTTTTTTTGCCAAGCGTGCGGCGGAAGGCAGGGATGTATGGCGAACGCCACATTGCCTTGTAAAGGCGGTTTTGATAAGCCGCCACCTTGTTGAGAAATCCCGGTCATCAGCCGGCAGGGTCCAGAGGCAATGGATATGGTCGGGCAACACCACCATGGCATCCACCAGGAACGGATGGGCCGCCATGACCGATCGGAATACCGCTCTCAGGAGCACCACGTTTTCCGGTTCACACAAAAACCGCTGTCGTCCGTGGGTCACTACGGTAAAAAAATACGTTCCCCCTTGCGTTCTCGCTCTCCGGTATTGCATCGGTGTCACCCATCATTTTTGTCCACTCAAAAATGTTGCATAACTGTCGGGTTTCGTTCCTCAACCCGACCTACCAAATTCCGTACTTGTCGCCGCAAGGAAAAGTGTCGATCAGGCCAGAATTACGGCTTTTTGCCCTGATGGCATTTCATGCAGTCAAATTTGACGTTGCTTTCCTTGTTGACGTCGATCTGCATGCCGAGCATCGCCTGGGCGACCCTTTTGTGGCGAAGGGAGCCGAACTCCTCGTCGTTGGCCCACTTGTAATCCTTGAGCGTGGCACTTCGGTCAGCGACATGGCAGTAAGTACACTGGACACCGAGAGCTTTGTTGAAGCTCTGCATGGTGGCGTCGATCTCCTCGGCAGCGACATACTTGGTCTTAGCCATGGCCGAAACGGCGGTGAGGGTGAGGCTGGCGGCGCAGATCAGGGTGAGCAGTTGTTTCATGGGAGTCTCCTTGAGTGTGTGGGGTAAGGGTGCGGGGCTGAGGTGTTCCAGGACGACAGAGTGTCGCCATGTTCGGCATGTCTTGCCGGTTGAAGTTAGGTGGGCCGATGGTGAGATGGCAAATGAATGGCCTCTTTTTGTGCTCTCAAAAAAAGCCAACAAATGACCACCAGATCCAGAGCAACAAAACTACCTTTTTCTGATAGGTTTGGCAATTATTGATCATTTTCCACGCTTCAGTGTAGAAACCATCAGCGCTCAGGCAAGGCTCAGGTAATCACCTCCAGAAAATTCACAGCACCAACTCGCCCACCGGCAAAATCTCAGCTCCCGCCTGCTTCATCTCCGCTAAGGCCTTGCTGCCATCCTCGGGCTGTATATTCACCGCTGCCACTGCATCGCTGAGCAACACAACTGCAAATCCCTGCCGCAGTCCATCGAGCACCGTGGCCTTGACGCAGTAGTCCGTGGCCAGGCCACCGACGCAGAGGCGGGTGATATGCAGGCTTTTTAGGATCTGCACCAGGGGAGTGCCGCTCTCATTCATGCCCTCAAAGGCGGAGTAGCCGTGGCTGCCCGTATCCATGCCCTTGGAGAGGAGGATGGTCGAGGCGGGCAGGCGCAGGTTGGGATGAAAGGCCGCGCCATCGCTGTGCTGTACGCAGTGGACCGGCCAGGGGCCGCCATGGGATTGGAAATGACCGGTGGTGGCTGGGTGCCAGTCGCGGCTGGCAATGATGGGCAGGCCGGCGGTGAGAAATTGCGCAATCGCCCGGTTGAGCGGTGCAACCACCGCATCTCCACCAGGGACGGCCAAGGCACCACCGGGGCAGAAATCGTTTTGTACGTCCACGATCATCAGTGCGGTCCTCATCGGATACCCTCCTTTCCAGTGGTGGCCTGTTCGATCAAGGTGCAGCGCAGGGATTTCAGGTGCGCAGAGATCGACACCTTGTAGTGGTGCGGATTGATAAATCGGCGACAGCCCTGGGGGAGCAGAGCCAGCTCATTGCGGCAGCGTTCGGCCATGGTGGCGATCGTCTCCGCTGGACCGGTGCGTTGGCCATCCTCCATCACCACCTGGCGCAGTTCGACCAGCCGGCAGTCGGCGGGCAGGTGGGTGTGGCGCAGCGGGTTGGTCGGGTCAAAGACCTGGGCACCGCCCTCGATGCTTTCCCCCTCCAGGCAAATGACATCCTGCACGTATTCCCCGTTTGGGTCCACCACGCGCAGCACCCGCTTGACACCGGGCAGGGTGGCCTTGGCCGGGTCGCTGGTGAACTTCATCTTTGGTTGGCCGTTGCTGGCCACCAGTTTGTAGACGCCGCCCAGTGCGACACCGCCGCTGCCGGAAGCGGTGGCCAGCTTGGTGCCCACGCCGTAGATATCCACGCGGCCGCCTTCGTCGCGGATGGAGTCGATGACCAACTCATCGATTTCATTGGAGGCGAGGATGCGTACCTCGGGGAATCCAGCCGCATCGAGCATGGCCCGCGCCTCCCGGCTGAGGTAGGCCAGATCGCCGGAATCCAGGCGGATGCCGCGCAGGCTGTGGCCACGTTCCCGCAATTCACGCGCCACGGTGATGGCATTGGGCAGGCCGCTTTTTAGGGTATCAAAGGTGTCGACCAAGAGCACGGTGCTATCGGGAAAGGCGGCGGCATAGGCGCGGAAAGCGCTCAGTTCATCGGGGAAGGCCTGCACCCAGCTGTGGGCATGGGTGCCGCGCACCGGCAGGTCAAAACGCATCCCGGCCAGCACATTACTGGTACCCTTGGCCCCGCCGACACAGGCGGCGCGCGAGGCAGAGACGCCGCCATCCGGCCCCTGGGCCCGGCGCAGGCCAAATTCGATCACCTCGGCCCCCGCAGCGGCATAACAGATGCGCGCTGCCTTGGTGGCCACCAGGGTCTGAAAGTTGATGATGTTGAGCAGCAGGGTCTCGACCAGTTGCGCTTCCGCCAGGGTGCCGCTGACACTGAGCAGGGGCTCGTGGGCAAAGACCACCGTGCCCTCGGGCGGGGCGATCACCTGGCCGCGAAAACGAAAGTGCTGCACATAGTCGAGAAAGGCGGGTTTGAAGAGGTGAAGGCTGCGCAGGTAGTCGATCTCCTCCTCGGAAAAACGCAAACTTTCCAAGGCCTCCAGTGCCGGTTGCAACCCGGCAAAGATGGCATAGCCGCCGGCAAAGGGGTTGTGGCGGAAGTAGCAATCAAAGACCGCCGGTTGCTCGGCCATTCCCTGTTCCAGGTAGCCGGCGAGCATGGTCAGTTCGTAGAGATCGGTGAGTAGCGGCGAACAGGGCATGGCGGCCTCCGCAGGGGTAGTGGGGGTGGAGTGATCCTGGTGCTGATCCGCCAGGTCCGTTTTTCCATGAGATCAAACGGTTAATTCATTTTTCCATAGTGCAAAACCATGGAGGGTGCAAGGGTTTTCCAAAAGAGATGCTGGTGTTGGGGGTGCTGCGTTTTTGTCGGTGCAAGGGCGGGGTAGCGACAAAAATGAAGGTTTGGATGTGGGGAGGGTTGGCGGCTGGGTGGAGTGGCGATGTGAATATGCTTGTTGATTGAGTGGGATACGTTGGTTGATTCGTGAAAGGGATAATCGTGGAACGCGCTTTGCTTTCTATGCTTGATGATGGAACCCTCACCTCTGAGGGCGTTCGGCTTTCACCAACGGTGGCCCCACCCCTGTCATCTCGACCAACGGGAGAGATCTCCTTGTTGACAGGAGATTTCTCGCTGCGCTCGAAATGACAGCCTCATATCCATGCTGTGACGGTGATCGGCGCGCCTTCGGTGGCTCCACAATCACCTTGAAACAAGAGAGCGATCAGTACCTGGTTCGCGGGCATGACCCACTTCTCCAAAAACAATCTGGTTAGGATTGTAGGGGAGGTGCGGGCCATGTCCTCGATACTGTACGCAGAAAAGCATCAAGGAGACAGCACCATGACCAAACCAGCCATCACCATCCACGACACCACCCTACGCGACGGCGAACAGACCGCCGGCGTCGCCTTTACCCTGGAAGAACGCATCCACATTGCCCGTCTGCTTGACCGGGCCGGGGTGCCGGAGCTGGAGATTGGTATTCCGGCCATGGGGGCGCGCGAACGCGAAGAAATCCGCGCCATCGCCGATTCGGGGTTGGTTGCCCGGCTGGTGGTCTGGTGCCGCATGCACGAGCACGATCTCTCCGCTGCCACCGGTCTGGGGGTGCATACCCTCAACCTCTCCATTCCGGTTTCGGCGCAGCAGATGGCCCGCAAGATCAAGCGTGATGGCACCTGGGTGCTGGCGCGCATCGAACAGATGACCAAGCAGGCCCTGGATCTTGGATTTGCGGTCTGTATTGGAGGGGAGGACAGCTCTCGGGCCGAGATCGATTTCCTGCTGCGGGTGGTCGAGGTTGCTGAAGCAGCCGGGGCGAAGCGATTTCGTTTTGCCGATACCCTGGGGGTGCTCGACCCCTTCACCACCCGGGAGGTTTTTGCCCGGCTGCGCAGCGGCTGCGGCCTGGAGCTGGAGATGCACGCGCACAACGATCTCGGCCTGGCCACCGCCAATACCCTGGCCGCCATCCTCGGTGGCGCCACCCACGTCAACACCACGGTCAACGGCTTGGGTGAGCGCACCGGCAACGCGCCGCTGGAGGAGGTGGTAATGTCGCTGCACCAGTTGTATCAATGCGCAACCGGCATCCAGCCGCAATCATTGGCGGCGATTTCGCAGGCGGTCGCTGTGGCCTCGTGCCGGCCGATCCCGGTCAACAAACCCATTGTCGGCGCCGGCATCTTTACCCACGAATCAGGCATCCATGTCAGTGGCCTGTTGCGTGATCCCGCCAACTATCAGAGTCTTGATCCCCGTGAACTGGGCCGCAGCCATGAATTGGTGCTGGGCAAGCACTCCGGCAGCGATGCCGTGCGCTGGGGCTATCGCCAAATCGGCATCGATATTGACGAGGCCCAGGCGCAAACCGTGCTGCCGCAGCTGCGTCATCATGCCGCCCGCACCAAACGCCAGCCTACCAGCGAGGAGTTGTTGTGTTTTCTGGTGGCGGAAGGCGGGGATTGCATCCACTCACATTGAGGGCCAAGCCATGGTCATGCGCTTCATGATGGCTTAGCCCTCTGCCCTAACCGCGCTCCTCAGCGGATAAAATTCATATACACCTTCTTTTCCTGCTCCGGCGGAGTGATGGTCTCCTTGCCCTGCTGCACCAGTTGCATCAGCCAGGCCATGTTTTTGCCAAGCACGCGCATGATCTGCTTGCCTTCCTCGTCGTTAACCGCCTCACCGGGCCGGGTGCCGTGGATGACATTCCAGTAGTTGGAGGTGGGCATCAGCATCTCGGAATAACAGATAAAGTTGTTGAGCTGGTTGAAGGTGGGCAAACCGCCGGAACGGCGCACCGCCACCACTGCGGCGCCGACCTTGTGGCGCAGCATGCCGCCGTTGACCCCGGCCACATAAAAGGCGCGATCCATGAACGATTTCATGGTGCCGGCCACGGCGGAATAATGCACCGGCGAGCCAAAGAGCAGGCCGTCGGCCGCCTTCATCTTCTGCAACCACTCGTTGACCGGATCCTCGGTCTGGATGCACTGCTCGTTGCGTTTCTTCACACACTGGCCACAGGCCAGGCAGCCGCGCACCGCCTTGTTGCCGACATGGACGATCTCGGTGGTGATGCCCTGTTTTTCCAGTTCATCGACCACCATTTGCAGGGCGTGAAAGGTGTTGCCGTTCTTGTTGGGGCTGCCGTTGAAAGCCACTACATGCATGGGTCGTCTCCTTGATGGATGATGGGTTGAGAATGTGGGGCTTGGCTTTTTGTTCCTTGCCGCCTATAATGGACCATAGGTTCGTTGACGTCAATAACGCACTTTTTAGTGCCGTAGTATGTTAAGAGAAACGCAGTACCCTGAAGGAAACTATCGAATGGCTCCCGTCGTTGCTGCCCACGAGAACACCGTCGAATCCCTGTTCTATCGCGACAAGGCCTACACCTGCGGCATCGACATCACCCTGGCGGTGGTCGGCGGCAAGTGGAAGGCCTCCATTCTCTGGCACCTGGCCCAGCAGACCATGCGTTTTTCCGACTTGCAGCGTCAGTTTGCCGATACCACCCGCAAGATGCTCACCCAGCAGTTGCGCGAGTTGGAGGCCGACGGCCTGGTGCATCGCGAGGTTTATCCCCAGGTGCCGCCCAAGGTGGAGTATTCGCTCACCGAAAAAGGGTGCAGTATTGTGCCGATCTTGCAGCAGATGTGCGACTGGGGCCGTCACTACCTCCAGCCTTGACTCCACCCTTTATGCACCCCTTGCCCGCAGGAGATTGCCTTATCATGACCATTTCATCCTCCACCCAGCCCAGCCCTTTCCAGGGGCTGGCCCCCGAACGGATCCTGGAGGTGGTGGAGTCGGCCCTGGGCATTCGCTGCTCCAACCTCTGCCGCTCCTACAACAGCTACATCAACCGCGTTTTCGAGATTGCCGACACCAGCGGTAACGGTATGGTGGTCAAATTCTACCGCCCCGGACGCTGGTCCGCCCAGGCCCTGCAGGATGAGCACGATTTCCTGTTAGAGCTGGCGAACGAAGAGATCCCGGTGTTGGCACCGCTGCGCTTGCAGGATGGCACCACCCTGGGCCGGCACGGGGACATCTCTTTTGCCATCTTTGCCAAAAAAGGCGGTCGGCTGATCGATGAATTCACCGATGAGCTGTGGCTGAGCTTGGGTCGGTTGCTGGGGCGGATGCACATGGTGGGTGCGCGGCGTTTGCCACAGGATCGCATCCGCATGCACCCGGCGCACAGTACGGCCGGCCAGTTGGCGTTTATCCATAATAGCGGCCTAGTGCCCGAGGATCTGCTGCCGCGCTACCAGGGCCTGGGCGAGGAGCTGATCCGCAGCGTGCAGCCGCTCTTTACGAAGACGGAGATGATCCGCATCCACGGCGACTGCCACAGCGGCAACCTTATCCACCGGCCGGGTGAATCGCTGTATCTGCTTGATTTTGATGATATGGTCGTGGGGCCGCCGGTGCAGGATCTGTGGATGCTGCTGCCCGGCCCACCCGAGGAATGCCCCATGGAACTGGATCTGCTGTTGGAGGGCTACGAAACCTTTCGTCCCTTTGACCAGGCCAGCCTCAAGCTGATCGAGCCGCTACGAGCCATGCGTTTTATTCATTACACCGCCTGGTGCGCCCATCAGGTGGTGGAAGAGGGGCGCACCGCCGTGATGGTAGACTTTGGCACTCGCGCCTACTGGCAGCAGGAAATTGACGATCTGCACGATCAGTTGCAGCGTATTGAGCAGGGGCCGCCACCGCCGCAACGGATGGTGGATCCGTTTTAAACGCTAAAGCGGTGCTGGAAAAATCTTTGGCAAATCCTTGGCCGCAGGAGTATACTCGGCGGCGAAATGGCTCATCACCCGAGCCTGTCGAACAGGAAAAAACGACCTTTGATGCCGCTTTCGCGTATCGCAAAAGTGGCATTGACCCTATCCCCTTCTTGGTGAGGAAAGACCCATGAACAAAATAGCCGCAGTGCTTGTGTACGCCGCTGTGGCCGCAGCCCTAGCAGGTTGCGGTGCCACCACCATCAACCCCAACTACACCTCCGCCAATCCCGAACTGTTGCGCATCGGTGGCGAGGCCCCGGGCAACAAGGAGCCGCAGATTCTCAATATGGGTTCCTACTGCCTGCAGGAAAAGGAAGAGTGGAAGGTGGACGGTAAAACCCCCGATGGCCAGACCATCTGGACCAAAAACAGCTATCGCAAAGTGATTCCCTGCCGCTGATCGCTTTCAGGCACCGGCGGCCTGTTTGTTGTCCTTTTTTGCGTGAGGTGTAGCCATGCGCAAACCTATCATTCCGGTTCTGATCTGTAGTTGCCTGCTGCTGTCGTTGTCGCCGCGTGCAGGCTATGCCCACCACCATCACCATGGCGGTGTGGCCCTGGCCTGGGGCCTCACCGGTCTGGTGCTCGGTTCCAGCCTGGCCGCCTTTACCTACCGGCCGGCTCCAACCGTTGTTTATGCCCCTCCGCCGCCGGTCTATCCGCCGCCTGCCTACGGCTACGGCTATGCCCCGGCCATCCCGCCGGGTTACTGCCGCTGGGAGCGCTATGTGCTGGACGGCTACGGTCGGGCATTGCTCGATGGTTACGGCCAGCCGATCAAGGAGTACACCATCGCCTCCTGTCAGTACCCGCCCAACTAAGCGGGTATCTACAAAAGCTCAATAAAAAAAGGTGGTTCCGCTAACTGTCGGAACCACCTTTTTTCATCTGCACACCAGGGGCAGCCAAGGCTGTTTACAAGGCCGCCTCCAGAATTTTTCGACTCACCTCCAAGGTGATGCCGCGCTGTTCGCCCAAGGCGGTCATGCCATGGGCCTCCAGGGCCTTGATCAAATCATCAATGCGCTCAGCCCCAATGCCGTAGGCCGACAGACGGGTGGCAATGCCCAGTTGCTCGAAGAACTCCCGCGTCTTGGCAATAGCGGCCGCAATGCGTTCCTCCTCCGTCCCGCTCTTTATATCCCAGACCCGCTCGGCGAATTGGACCAATTTATCGCGTTTTTCCTGCGCACGCACCGTCCAGGCTGCCGGCTGTACGATGGCCAGGGTCTTGGCGTGGTCGATACCAAACATGGCAGTCAATTCGTGGCCAATCATGTGGGTGGACCAATCCTGGGGCACGCCGGCGCCGATGAGACCGTTGAGCCCATTGGTGGCGCACCACATCAGGTTGGCTCGCGCATCGTAATCGGTCGGATGCTCCAGGGTTTTCGGGCCGACCTCGATCAATGTGCGCAGAATGCCCTCAGCGGTGCGATCCTGGAAACGCCCCTCGGCGGGCAGGGTGACGTACTGCTCCACGGTGTGGATGAAGGTGTCGACGATGCCGTTGGCCACCTGGGTGGGCGGCAGGGTGAAGGTCAGGGTCGGATCGAGAATGGAAAAGCGAGGAAACACCAAAGGGTTGGCAAAGACGAACTTGCCGCCCTCATGGCTGATGACGCCACCGGAATTCATCTCCGAGCCGGTGGCCGGCAGGGTTACCACTGTGCCCAAGGGCAGGGCCGAGATGAGCCGCACCGGTTTGCTGCGCGAGAACAACACCTCCTCACCGCTACCGGTATGCTGGGCGGCCAAGGCAATGAACTTGGTGCCATCCATCACCGAGCCGCCACCCACGGCGAGCAGAAAATCAATTTCCTCCCGGCGCACCACCTCCAGTGCCCGCATCAGGGTGGTAAACTGCGGATTGGGCTCGATGCCTCCGAAGTAACTCACTGACCGCGTCCCCAGCGCCTGACGCACCTTGTCCAGGGTGCCATGTTTTTCGGCGCTGCCGCCGCCATAGAGCACCAGTACCTTGGCCTCGGCGGGGATGAGTCGATCCAGCAGCTTGATGCGATCTTTGCCAAAGACGATGCGGGTGGGGTTGTAATACTCGAAGTTCAGCATGGCAAAGATCCTCCTGCGAAGTGTTGGGGGTGATGTTGCATTGTCATCTAAATGAGTTGGTGCAAACTGGCACGAATGGCACCAAGTTGCTCAGCGTAGGGTAGATCTTGGCCCTGTTTGGCCCCGTCATAGAGCGCCTGCGCCAGTTCGGCCCAGTCGCCCAGGCCGCACTGCAACAATGTGCCCTTGAGGGTGTGGCAGGCCTTGGCGAGGTTGGGCAGATCACCGTTTGCGGCCGCAGTCTCAGCCTTGTCGAGGTTATCGCTGAGACTGCTCTGCACCGCTGCCAGGATGCGTTCGATCTGGGCGGCGTTGAGTCCGGTGGTTTGCTGTAAATAATCGACCACCTGCTGCGGCTTAGGCTGCGCGGTGGTTGGTGGGGAAGGGAAGGCAGCGGGCATAATGTGCTTGGTCTCGATGGATTGTGGCGCCAGTTGCAGCGTCTGGAGCAGTTCCAGCAACTGGTCCGGTTGAAAAGGTTTGGTGATGTAGGTGTCCATACCGGCCGCCAGACACATCTCACGGTCACCGGCCAGAGCATGGGCGGTCATGGCGACAATGGCCAGATGCCGTCCGCGAAGCCGCTGCGCCAGAGGGCCGGCGATGGAAGGCGGCAAATCTTCATCCAGCGGCAGTTCCTGCTCCAGTTGGCGGATGATACGGGTAGCGCTCAGGCCGTCCATAAACGGCATCTGCACATCCATGAAAACCACATCAAAGTCGGCACCAGCCAGCATCTGCAGGGCCTCCACGCCGTTGCCCGCTGTGGTGAGCTGATTGTGCTCCTCCAACAGCATCACCGCCACATCGCGGTTGACCTCGTTGTCATCCACAACCAGGATGCGCAGGTTGGAGAGCTGTTGCGGCTTTGGCTGTTGTGGCGTCGCCTCCAGGGCTGGTTCCGTGTGGTCGATACGCAGTGGCAGCACCAGATGGAAACTGCTGCCACTGCCCATGCGGCTCTCCGCCCAGATGCGGCCATCCATCAGATGCACCAGTTGCCGGCAGATGGACAGACCCAGGCCGGTGCCGCCGAACTGACGGGCGTAGGAGTTGTCGACCTGCTCGAAGCTGTTGAAGATCAGGCTCAGTTTATCGGGTGGAATGCCAATACCGGTATCGCTCACCGTACAGTGCAGCTCGATCTCCTCGGGCGAGAGAACGTGCTCCAGGCTGAGGCGCAGGCTAACTGAACCCTTGGCCGTGAATTTAATGGCATTGCCCAGCAGATTGAGCAGGATCTGGCGCAAGCGCAGATCATCGCCGATGAGCCGCTGCGGCAGCCGCGCATCGAGTTCGTGCAGCAGTAGTAGCCCCTTTTCCTCCGCCGGCATCTGCAAGGTGGCCAGCGTCCCTTCAAGCAGCCGAGCCGGCGAGAAGGGGGCCAGGCAGAGCTGCAACTGGCCGGCCTCCATCTTCGAGAAATCGAGGATGTCATTGAGCAGGCCGAGCAGACTTTCGGCGGCATGCTGCACGGTCTGCAAAAAGCGCTGCCGCTTGGCCGCATCCCCGGTTTGCGCCGCCAGATGGGTCATGCCAAGGATGGCATTCATCGGCGTACGGATCTCGTGGCTCATGTTGGCAAGAAACTGCGATTTGGCGCGGTTGGCGGTTTCCGCCTCGCGGGCGAGTTGCTCGGCCCGGATAATTGCCTCCTCCAGCTGGCGGTTGGCCCGGTGCACCTCTTCCTCAGCCTGCTTGCGCTCGCGAATGTCAACAAAGCACTCCAGCATCTTGGTGCGGCCCTTGATGGTGATGGAGCGCACCGTCTTTAGCACCGGCACCTGGCTGCCATCAGCACGGAAAATGGTGCGGTCGGAGTTGTCCACCGGCAGTCCCAGGTCGAGAATAGGGCAGCAGTCGCGCTCAGCCGGGCAGAGGAAGCGGTGGCAGGGATGGCCGATGATGGCCTCACGCTCAGCCCCGAAAAGGGCAGCGGCAAAGGGATTGACCTCCTCAATGATGCGGGTTTCGCCATCGATGATGGCCAGACCGATGGGCAGGCTTTCGATGAGGGTACGCTGGATCAGCTCGTTTTCGCGCAGCTGGGCCTCCATGCGCATGCGTTCGCTGATATCCTCCTTGATGGCAATGTAGTGGGTGATGGTGCCGATTTCATTACGGATCGGTGAAATCGACACCGATTCCCAGTAGAGACGGCCATCCTTACGCCGGTTGTGCAGCTCACCCTTCCATTCAAATCCGGCGGTAATGGTCTCCCACAGGTTCTGATAGACCGCATCCGGCATCAGCCCAGATTTGAGCACACGCGGATTCTCGCCAATGACCTCCTCCATGCGGTAGCCGGTTTTCTGGACGAACTTCTGATTGACATATTCAATGGTGCCCTGGGCATTGGTGATGACGACGCTGGCCGGGCTCTGTTCCACTGCGGTGGACAGACGGCGGGCGACGGCCTCGCTCTGGCGCAGGGCCTCTTCGGTGCGTTTGCGCTCGGTGATGTCGTGAAAGGCAATCACCGCGCCGACAACGCTCTGTTCGCGCAGAATCGGCCGGCCAGCCACTTCCATCAGTAGCAGTTGGCCTGATTTGGTCAAAAAATATTCCTCACCATCATAGCCCTCACCGTGGGCAGTGGTGCGCAGGAAGTGGCACTGCTCGCCGGGGCAGAGGCTGCCATCTGCCTGGCGATGAAAGATCTGGTGGGCATTCTGGCCCAGCAATTCATCGGCCCTGTAACCAAGCATCTGGCAGGCGGCTGGATTGATGCGGCCAATAATGCCGTCATCGTCCTGCACATAAACACCCTCGGCCAGGGCATTGTTCATGGCGCTCAGGTTACGCCGTTCCTCCTCCAGGGCCAGGGTTCGCAGGCGCAGCCGCCAGATGAGGGTGAAAATCAGCGCCAGGGCGGTGAAGGAGGAGAAGAGCAGGATGAGGAATTCGCGTTTGAGCTCGCCGATCAGATTGTCCGGGGCGTAGGAAATCAGGTAGCCCGCCGGCCGACGGATTACATCCAGCAGGGGCAGCAGAGTGATGGTATAGGGTTGGCCATCCAGGACCAGGCTCAGGCTCAGCCGTTCCCCGGCCTGCATGGCCGCATCCACCGCAGGGTTACCGTGCAGTAGGCTGTTGAGCTTCTGGGCGGTGGCCGAGAGCGGTGGTGGGCTGCCGGGTAGGGTGGCCTGGGCATCCTCCACCAGGAAGCGGTCGCTTAAAGTAGAGGCACTGTAGAGCCAGCGCTGTTCAGGAAAGATGGTCTCATCAAGCATCGCCTTGTTGAGCACCAGGCCATATTCCTTGCCCGGTGCCAGGTTGTTGAGCGCATCTAAAATCGATTTGAAGGTGACACTGACCTCGACGCTGCCCAGGTGGCGTTGCGCCAGCAATAAAGGAAAGACATAGCGGAAGCCGGAGCGGATCTTGCCCAGCTCCATACCCTGAATGACGCGTTGTTCCGTATTGCACAGCCGCACCGAGGGGCGGGCGGTAAAGAGGGGGTCGCCGTACTGGTCGGGCTGGTGGAATCGCAGATAGCTGGTGCCGTCGGCGAGATGAAAATGGAGTTGCAGCAGGTTCTGCCGCTTCATCGACTGGTAGGCGCCAAAGAGTTGGCGGTAGAGCCGGCCACGCAAGATGTCGCGTTCGCTGCCCTGCGCATCGATCCCCTGTTGAAACAGGGCCAGGGTTTGTGGGGTGTTGAGGGTGGTATCGAAAAAACTCTCCATCGCCAGCCGGTAGCTATGGATGGCGGCGTGGTAGGCGGTGGTGAAGATGGCCTGTTGTTCGGCGTAGTGGCTCTGTTGCCGTTGTTGCCGGTTATGGTGGAGAAACAGCCCTACGCCAACGGCGCAGAGCAGGGTCAGTAGGAGATAGGCGAACCGGTCGCGGCGCTGTTTGTTGGACGGTTGCACCAGTTATTCCTTGTTGCTGGTGGGAATGGCCAAGGTGCCGCGATAACGGCGCAGTGCCTGGTAATCGGCATCGTTGGCCGCGACCGCTCCGTGCCGGATGGCAGCGCCCCACTGGGCAAGCGTGGCCTGATCGGCACCGGTGGGATCCAGAGAGGTGAGGGCGGTGCGGATGGCCTGCAAGGTGGTATCGTCAAGTGTCTGATGGTTGCCGACCAGGCCAAAGCCGGGGAAGGGCGGCGTCTCGGCGATCACCTGCAAACCGAGGTGGCTGTAGCGTTTGGCAATGGAGGTTTTGAGGCCGCCGGCATCGAATTCGCCGCGAATGATCGCCAGGGCCACGGCATCGTGTTTGTCGAGATAGCGGTAGCGATTGTTCTCCAGGCTGCCGCCCTGTTCCTGCAACAGGCCATTGACCGCAAGATAGCCACAGGTGGACAGCGGTTGGGTGAGGGCGATATGGCGGTTGGTGAGTGTCTTCAGCTTCAGCGATTGATCCGCCAGGCCGGCGATGGCGCAGGTGTACATCGGCTGGCCCGACTCCTCGCGAAAAAGCACCAGCGGTTCGGCCTGGCTGTTCTTGGCCCGCAGCTCAACGTAGGGCAGGGGCCCAAGGTAGGCGAGATCGATACTGTTGGCCTGGAATTTTTCCAGAATGGTGGCATAGCTGTCGGAAAAATCAAACACCACCGGGCGGCCGAGTCGTTGCTCCAAAAAGGTGGCCATGGGCCGGAATTGGAGCACGATGGCTTCGCGATTTTCCATGGGCAGCGGCGCAAAGCGGATAGGCTTGAGCTCGGCAGTAGTTTCGGCTCGGCACATGGATGCCAGATATCCCGACAGTAACAGGACAATGATCAGCAAAGACAAGCGTGATACACGATACCTCTTCATGGGGGCTCCTGGGCAAAATGAGCATATCGTGCGCCTTAAAAGACGCTCTGTTGACTCGTTGCGATTATCGGGCAAAGCGGTTGCAGGTTGCAAGCATTTGCACCCTTTTACGGTTGGTGCCGGATGGATTTTTTTCGTCGACAGCAATGCTTCCGCTTCATCTCATGGCTGCGCGCTGGGTAACCTTCTCTGCTGTTAGAGTTGCCTGACACCACAGCGAGAAGATGGTTCAGGGGCGGCCATCTAGCGTTGGCGGTGACGCTGGTGGCATCTGGTTGGTTGGTGCGGCCAGCGGCAGGCTGACAAGCAGCAGCAGGACCACGCCGCCGGCAATCACCGCCAGGTTGGCGGCCATGGACAGGCCGTGTAACTTGCGGAACTCAAGCCGGGCGGGATCGTCTTTGGGCGTGGTGTCAAAGGAGGCGATCTGCTCCTTGATGGCTGCGGCGCGGGGTTCGATGACAAAGGCTTGGGTGGCGGTGAGCAGCAGCATCATCGCGAGGATGCCGATACAGACAAGGCTGAAGCGACCCCGTCCCGCCAGTTTGCACAACAGGGCCACGCTGCCGCAGGCCAGGCCCCAGCGGAAATAGCCGGGGAAGAGTAGGCCGACGATCATGCCGGCCATATCCCGTGACAGGGTGGCAAAGAGCTTGGGGGTCAGCACAAACGTAAACAGGGTTGCCCCGCCCAGCCAGCAGCTAAGAGCCAGGGTATAAACGGTGTTAAGCACCAGCATGGAAACCTCATTGATCAAGAAAAGAAAAAGCAAGTGTAAACCGATAACTGGAGTGCTTCACTAGCCTACCACGGTTGGAGCAATTATTGTATTAATTATCTTCATCAATAACTTTGCTTGCCCGGCAAAGGCTTGCGGCAATTTGTACGAGAAAATGATAGCCAATCGCCCCTTTTTGTGGCGAAAAAAGAGTGCTGTCCAGATGTTAACTATTGTATCATAATGTCACGCTACAAAGATGTCATACTGTGGGGCCAGGTTGCCCCTGTCGCATGCACGGAGGAGGGGAGAGATGACGGACCACACACCGCTCAACGCTCACAATGCCGCCGATTCAACGCAACTGCTCAGACAGCTCCAGGTACATCGCCTGGAATTGGAGCGTCAGAATGAGGAGTTGCGCCTGGCCCGCGCCGAAGTTGAGGCGGGGCTGCAAAAATATTATCAACTCTACGATTTCGCCCCGGTGGGTTACTGCACCGTTGACCGCGATGGTTTGGTCCGCGAGAGCAACCTCGCTGGCGCCCTGTTGCTGGGAGTTGATCGCGCCCGGTTACTGGGGCGGCCCCTGGGGGCTTTCATCGCCCCGGTTTCACAGGTTGCATTGCAGCGATTTTTTGCCACCGTCCTCAGTGATGAGCAGCCATCCCATAAAGCCACCGTCGAATTGATCGTCGTTGATACTGATGCGGCCGAGCGGCATCTCTATGTGGAGGGTAGTTGCTTCGAGGACGAGCAGGGGCTGTGCCATTGTCGCGTGGCGATGATGGATATTACCCAGTCCAAGCAAAACTCAATGGAGTTGGAGCATTATCGCTATCATCTGGAGGAACTGGTACAGCAGCGCACCAGCGAGTTGGAGCAGGCCAATGCCCGCTTGAAGGAGCAGGCGGAAAACCTGGCCTCCATCTATCAGGCGCTGCACAGTATCGGCCTGGTGGTCTGTTCGCTGCATGAGGGCGACGCCCGCATCGAAATTTTCAGTGCCGGCGCGGAAAACCTCTTTGGTCATCGTCAGGATGAGGTACTGGGCAAATCGCTGGCGCTGATCTTTCCGCCCGAGGCCCTGTCCTCCCTGCCGTTGCAAGTCAGACGCTGGCGCAAGGGCATGACGGTGCAATCCCTGAATATGACGTTGGTGCGGAAATGCGGAGAACAGTTTCCCGCCGTGGTGTGCATCCATCCCTTTTCCCGCAACGATGGCGGCTTTTCGCGGGTGGTGGGCGGTTTTCGCGATATCACCGAACTGATGCAGGTGCAAACCGAGTTACAGGCCATGAACACCGAGTTGGAGCAGCGGGTGGCGGCGCGTACATCGGAGTTGCACGAATCCAACGTCGCTCTCACCGTGCTCTTGAAAAAACGGGAAGAGGACCGCACGATCCTCGGCCAACAGGTGTTGTCCAACACTGCTCACCTGGTCGAGCCGGTGCTGGATCGGTTGCGCCGCACCGGGCTCAGTGCTGAACAGCGCACCCTGGTCGATATTCTGGCCGCTAACATTGAAGAGGTGACCTCGCCTTTTGCCAACAATCTCTCCTCTAAATTCAACCGTCTTACCCCGGCAGAGATCCAGGTGGCCAACCTGGTGAAACTGGGCAAACGCACTAAGGAAATCGCCGAGATCATGCGACTTTCTCCGGGCACCATCAGCATTCATCGCAAGAATATCCGCAGAAAATTGGAGTTGACCCACCAGAAGGCCAATCTCCAGACCATGCTCGCCAATAACGATTAACCCGTATGGCTGACCCCTGGTCGGCCACAATTGAACATCACGTTTCGTCAACCATCAGGGAGGGGCGCGTTCTCCGCGTCTAAGCGAATGCAGGAAGCGCTTTTTTGGCAACCGGCCGAGGGAGGTTCCGTGGAGTGCAGGCTCTGTCATCATCGCTGCCGCATCAAGACCGGCAAGCGCGGTCGTTGTGGCGTGCGCGAAAATCGCGGCGGCCAGCTCTTCAGTCTGGTCTACGGCCGGCTGGTGAGCGAGAGTGTCGATCCGGTGGAGAAAAAGCCACTCTATCATCTGCTGCCCGGAACTACCTCCTACTCGATCGCCACCGTGGGCTGCAATTTTCAATGCCGCCACTGCCAGAATTATCAGATCTCCCAATACCCGTTGATGCACCAGGGCCGCATCTCCGGGGTTGGCCGCAGCCCGGCCGCCGTGGTTGCACAGGCTCAAGAGGCCGGTTGCGCCAGCATCAGCTATACCTATGTCGAGCCGACCATCTTTTACGAATTTGCCTATGATTGCTGCCGCCTGGCCCGGGACGTCGGTATCAAAAATATCTTTGTCAGCAACGGCTACATGAGCGCGGAGGTGGTACGCCACCTTACTCCGGTGCTTGATGGTATCAATATTGATCTGAAGGCCTTTCATACTGATTTTTATCAAAAAATCTGCAAAGCCCGTCTGGAGCCGGTGTTGGAGAACATTCGCCTCTTTGTTGAGCTTGGTGTACTGGTCGAGGTGACTACGCTCGTTATCCCCGGCCTCAACGATACGGAAAAGGAGCTGCGCGCCATGGCCCGATTCCTGCGTTCGGTCTCGGTCAATATTCCCTGGCATGTCAGTGGCTTTCGCCCCTGCTACCAGATGCTTGACCGGCCACCCACCCCGGCCGCTACGCTGATCAAGGCACGGGAGATTGGTCTGGACGAAGGCCTGCGCTTTGTCTACACCGGCAATGTATGGTGCGAAGGTGGCGAGGATACCTACTGCCCCGGTTGCAATAACCTGCTCATCCGGCGTTCATGTTTTTCCAGCTATATCGTTGGGTTGGAGGAGGAGCACTGTCGCCATTGCCGGGTCCCCGTAGCCGGCATCTGGCGTTGATGGGTGTTGTGCGGGTCGACGCAGACACTGGCTTGATTTATACATCCCTAATGAGAATAGTTGCTCCAAATGAATCGGGCGAACCCACGGACGGCGAGGCGAGATGGAACGGAGCACAGATTCTCAACAGAGTTCATTGTTAACCAAATTTGCTGCCAGTTTGATGATCATCGGTATGCTGCTGGTGCTGGCAGCAGCCTTGGCGGTTCCCTTTCTCTTTCCCACCGAAACACTGTGGTATAAGGCCGGTGCCGACAAACTGATGCTGCTGACGGCGCAGTTGGCTGGTGTTCTGGCCATGGTGCTGTTGGTAGTGCAGATCCTGCTGGCGCTACGGCCCAAGGTTTTGGAACAGTCGGTTGGTCCGGCCAATTTGCTGCGTTGGCATCGCTTGAACGGCGTGGTTGTCGCTGTTTGCGCTCTGGTGCATGTGGTGTTGGTGCTGGCCCCCGAGGGGCTCGCCAACCTACCGCTGGGGTGGAAATTCTGGCCGGAGTTGCTCGGTGCGGCCACCTTGTTCAGCCTGCTGACCACGGTGGCGCTCTCCTGGTGGCGATCCGCTCTTCCCCTGTCCTATCAGCGCTGGCGGCTCTTGCACCGAAGTATCGGTTACCTGCTGCCCGCCCTGCTGACGGCGCATATTCTCTTTGTCAGTGAATCTTTTGCCGGCGGCCCACCCCGGTTGGTGCTGCTGGTCGGCATGGTGCTTTTCTTTGTTGTCGTGGCCCTGATGCGGATGCGTCGCGGTCGTTCCACCCCCACCAACCATCCACGGAGGTCTCTATGAAGACACGTTCAGTTCTCTTGACAATTCTCAGCCTGCTCAGTCTGCTTCTTCCCGCGTCCTGGGCCGTTGCCCGCAGTTGGGAGCTTGACCCTGCGCATTCCAGTATCTTTTTCAGTGTCGATCATATTTATAGCAAGGTGCACGGCTCTTTCCGTGAGATCAGCGCCACCATTGATTTTGATCCGGCCCAGCCGACTGCCGGGCGTTTCAACTTCGAAATCAAGGTGGATTCCATCGATACTGGTATCGCCAAGCGCGATAAACATTTGCTCTCAAATGATTTTTTTGACAGTGCCTCTTCACCGTTGATCAAGTTTACCTCCACAGCCATCACCGATGCCGGCAATGGACTCTACAATGTCAGCGGCAAGCTGAGCATCAAGGGCAAGGAACATGATTTGGTTCTCCCGCTGCGTTTCGCCGGCATCAAGGATCATCCTGCCGCTGCCGGCAAGCAGGTAATCGGCTTCAATGGTCGCCTCACTTTGGACCGGCTGGCCCTCAATGTCGGTGATGGCAAATTTTACGAGAAAGGCTTGGTGGGCAAGGAGGTGGAGGTGCTGGTGGGCATCGAGGCCCTGGCCGGCAAGTAGCTGTTCTGGCCCGCTTAGTTTGGCTTGTTGATGGCCAAGTGAGACAGTGCGCGTATTCTTTTTTGGGGTGACAGCGCAAGACGGGGATGTCGATCATGGCATCCCCGTCGTTGTTTCGCCGCCGCCGAAAATTCAGCCCCGCAGTTGCCGCCAAAGCCGATGGTCACTCGGCTTGCGGTACGCTTGATGCAGAGAAGGCATGGAAGTGATGGCAATGGTGAGCGGATGTTCGCTCTCTGTCACGACTTGCTAAAAAATGCCCATGGCCACCCCGGCGGCCAGGGCATGGCCCAACTCCTCGATGCGTTGCCGATCCGCCGCGGTGGGCGGGCCGACGATGCGCTCGTGTTCCAGGGCCTTTCGCCATTTATAGCCGGCAATGATCCGCTCCATCTGGCTCAGGGCACCCCGGCCGTCGTTGCCGGCGCAGACCACCAGCACATAGGGCAGGCCGATGGTGCGCTCCCGGGCTGCCTCGTAGCTGCGATCAAAGAAATCCTTGATCATGCCGGCCATGGTGCCAAAGTACTCCGGTGAGCAGAGCGCGATGCCGTGGCAGCCGAGCAAATCCTCCACTGTCGCCTCGCAAGCGGGCCTAAGCAGGGTGTCGATCTCCTCTTCGCGGCAAGCGCCCCGGGCCAGACATTGGGCCAGCCGCTGGGTGGTGCCGGTTTGCGAATGAAAGAGGATGAGTAACCGTTTGCGCACCGTGGCCGCTTTCACTGCCCGCACCACTGCTGCTCGCAGGGGACCCCATCGCCGTTGCCATCCATTTGCACATTGGGGCAGTTGCGCAGAAAAAACCGCGCTTCCTCGCAGGAGCTCATCTGGCTGCACTGGGTCCGGCCATCGCAGTGGAAGGGGGTGGCTGCATCCGTGGCGGGGGCTGTTGAGGATGCCTCCGGTTGCTGTGCATAAAAGGCGGTGTAGCCGTAGAACAGGGTGGCGGCCAACAGGGCGGAGGCGGCAAGGAAGGCGGCGGTGTTGGGCCGTTTGCGCGGCGGTTTTGCCGGCTCCTGCCTGGCAGTGCTTCGCTGCACCTCAATCGCCCGTTTCTTGCCGTTGGCATCGATGGCAATGGTGAAACTCAATTTTTCGCGCAGCACTGGCCGCCGTCCATCCTGGGGAAAGGCGGAGATATGGACGAAAACATCCTGGCCGCCGCGCTGGGGCGTGATGAATCCATACCCTTTGCTCTCATTCCATTTACTGAGGATGCCTTCGGTGTGCATGGTTGTCTCCAAAAAGGGGATGCCCCTTTGCGTGCTGTCTACCGGTTTGTAATGGCCATCGTTATAAATACATTGCGTTTTCCAGCGGTTGATCACCTTACTTCATTTCCACGCTCCTGCCTATGCTGCGCAGGCAATGGACGGGTTTTTTCCGGGCCAGCTTCGGGTTTCGCCCTTGTCGAGGTGAGCAAAACCCGCTAAGGGAAGGGGAAACGCCGGGCACAACCAAGAGGCGCAGGCCGCGCAGGGATCGAACATGGGACACACAGCAGGCAAGGACCTCTATCGCCAACTGGCGCAGCGACTGGATCAGGCCGCCATGCGCACCCCCTGGACACCGCTGTTTGAGGAGTTGATCCGCACCCTCTACACGCCAGAGGAGGCGAAACTGATCATCGCACTGCCCTACCGGCCGGCGACGCTCTCGCGCCTCAGTGGTTTGACCGGCCTTGCGCAGAGCGAGCTGCAACGGCAACTGCATCCCCTGTGCAGCAAGGGGCTGGTGATCGACATCTGGGATGGCAGCCAATACCGCTATATGGTCAGCCCGCTGGTGATCGGCTTTTTCGAATTCACCATGATGCGGGTGGGGCCGGATTTGCCGCTGCGGCGCTGGGCCGAGCTGTTTGAGGGCTATATGTTTGGTGAACCGGACTTTTTGCAGGCCAACTTCGGCGCCGGCCAGCAGGTGTCGGTAATGCGCGCTCTCCCCCATGAAGAGGCCCTGGGCGAGCGGGTGGAGATCCTTGATTACGAGCGTGCCAGCGCCATCATCGACGAACACCAGGTCTTTTCCCTGGGGATTTGTTCCTGCCGCCATGAAAAGCATCATCTTGGCCATGCGCCCTGCCGCGTTCCCATGGAGACCTGCACCTCCATGGGGGCCGGTGCCCAGTTCCTCATCCGCAACGGACTGGCCCGCGCCATCGATCAGCACGAGATGCGTGATATTCTCGCCCGTTCCCGCGATCTTGGTCTCACCCTGTCGGCGGACAACGTGCGCCGCGAGGTGGGCTTCATCTGCCACTGCTGTGGCTGCTGCTGTAATCTGCTGCGTGGCATCCGCGAGACCGGCTACACCGGCATTTTGGTGACCGCTTCGGTGGTGGCCCAGGTGGATGGCGAGCAATGTATTGGTTGTGGTCTCTGCCTGCGAGCCTGCCCCATCGGGGCTCTTTCGTTGGTGCAACCGGTGGAATCATCCACAGATGCCTCGCATCGCAGACCTCGGGCGGAAGTGGGCGATTTTTGTCTGGGGTGCGGCGCCTGCGCGCGCAGTTGTCCCACGGGGGCGCTGCGTCTCTGGCCTCGGTCGCAACGGGTCTATCATCCCGAGGACAGCTTTGAACGGGTACTGATGCAATCTCTGGAACGCGGCACCCTGCAAAACCTCTTTTTTGATAACCCCGCCAGCCGTAGTCACCAGTTCATGCGCTGCCTGGTGGGTGGGTTTCTCAAGCTGCCCCTGGTCAAGCAGGGGTTGATGAGCGAGTTGGTGCGCTCGCGATTCCTTGCCGGTCTGCGCCGGGTAGCCGCAGTGCAGCCCAGAGAAAAATCATGAAGGCCTGCGGGCACAGACCCTCACCGCCACGGCAGGGATATCACGATTGTACTGTAAAAATCCTTTAAAGAACAATATGTTGAACCTATGAAAATTCGCCCGCTCACCCCGGAATGGCTGGTTAAGGCCGGCTCGTTGATTGATCGTACCTTCTCCCCCAGTCGCTCAGAGTTACGCCTCTTTGACCAGCTGCACGCCAACAACCGGCCGCTGCACGAGTGGGTCTGCATCCATCGGGATTCGGTGATCGCGGTCATCACCTTTTCCCGGGCCTTTCATGGCAAAGAG
This sequence comes from uncultured Desulfobulbus sp., assembly GCA_964639845.1. Taxonomy (GTDB): domain Bacteria; phylum Desulfobacterota; class Desulfobulbia; order Desulfobulbales; family Desulfobulbaceae; genus Desulfobulbus. Next base: position 22,479 of record CAZXHS010000016.1, read on the forward strand.
GTCTGCGGCCTGCATCTAGCGCCCTTAGCGGTGCAGCCGCAGATGCAAGGGCAGGGGATCGGTTCGGAGTTGTTGCGTTTTGCCCTGCGCCAGGAGGCCATTGCCAGCCAGGCGATCTTTGTGCTCGGCAGTCCTGGCTTTTATCGACGCTTCGGCTTTTCCCCCTGCACGGCGCCGATCTGCCCTTTCACCAAGAATAACAAAAATTTCTTAAGTCTCCACTCTCCGGACAGCCAACCCTTCACCATCGGTTACGAGCCGGAGTTCCGTCGCTAATGCGCCAGCGCGCAGGCCTCCGCTTTGCTCTCAATGGGTAAGAGCTGAAAATTGCCGGCAAAATAGGTGTCAATGATGCATTGATCTGCGGCAAATGCGTACTCCATCTGCGCGTGTTGTCGGCGATCTACCCACCGCAGTTCGATCAGATCATCGCCGGGCGCCATGACTCCGCCGCTCACCTCGCCGACCAAGACAATCACCAGGGTGTGGTGGCGATCATCCAAGAGATTGGAGACCACGTTGATGATCCCCTGTACGCCGATCTCCAATCCGGTCTCCTCGCGCACCTCGCGGTGGGCGGTGTCGATGAAGGATTCCTCGTACTCGATATAGCCGCCGGGCAGACACCACAGGCCACCGTAGCGGGCCTGGGGCGCGCGTTTGCCGATCAACACCCGGCCGTCGGGTGCATGAAGAATGATGGTGATACCGGGAGCGGGGTTGAGAAAAGAAATGTAACCGCAGCCTGTACAACGTTGCCGTGCCAAGGGAGGCAGGGACGTGGCCGCAAACGGGGTGGCGCAACGGGGACAGAAGTGCAGGCGCCGGTTATCGGTGGCCTGCGGGCCGGAGGTGCGAAAGCTCTGAGAGAGGGGCATGGGCGTAATAGCGTGGTAGGCTGAGCGTGTTTTTCCTTCGACAAGCCCACTTTTTTGTGGATAATTGTGAAGGAATCTAAAGCGTTGTTTGGAAAAATTTTTCTTTGATTACTGGTAGGATGACCTATGCGCAAAACTGTACTCGCTCTGCTGCTGCTTGTCAGTAGTCCCTTTTCGCTGACCGGTTGCGTGGTCGCGCCGGACCCGTACTACGATAACTACAGCCCCTATCGTGGTGTGGCGCTTGCCCCGGCCCTGCCCGAGGTCGTGGTCCTTTCAGATCGCCCCTACTACTATTACCGCGGCTACCACTACTTCTACGACGATGGCCGCTGGTACTACTCTAAAAATCAGCGTGATCGTTGGCGGCAGCTCCCTGAATCCCACTGGCCACGCGACACCCGTTACCACCACCACCCGCCCCACGGTCATCATCACGATCACCGTTGGTGATGGCAGCGGTGGGTGGCCTCAAGATTCAGGATACCCTTTGGCTGAACCCCAAACTCATCGTTCTCCCAATGATTCGGCCATGGTTTTTCGCAAGGGTTTGAGGAGGTAATCGAGGACGGTACGATCCCCTGTGCGGATATCGACTTGAGAAGTCATACCGGGTAGGATGTCCAATGGTTTACCGATGCGTGTTTTTACAGGGTTGCCAGTGGTCTCCACATGCACCCGATAGTAGCTCTGTTCGCCATTTTTTCCTTCTTCCTTGATGGTGTCGGCACTGACATAGGTGACCGTACCTTCCACGGCTCCAAAAATAGTATAACTCAAGTTTCGGGGTTGGCACAGCCAAGGAGGATTCCACGGGCAACCTGCT
>CAZXHS010000017.1:0-17377 GCA_964639845.1 uncultured Desulfobulbus sp.
TTCGTTCATGGGCAGAGTATACCATATGTTCGCTAATTTATGAACTGATTAATAATGCCTAAAGCAGCTTATGTTATCAAGTTGCTAGACTTCGACTACGTTACAAAAACAAGATGGTTTGGAATCTTTTGTGAGCCCTATTCATTTGAACAATATAGTCTTGATTATATAAGAAAAGTGCTAGATCAGGCTATGTTGGCAAGGTCTGATAAAAAAATAAACTTAATAATGTATGATCCATCGCTGAAATTCGGACAAATTAACAGATGGAGAGCATATTAGACATATGATAAAAAATCAAAAATTCATTTATATTACATTATAATTATTTTAAGGCTAACAATCGCATCAAAGGGACGGCAAGAACTCGGCGGTATTTTAAAGCATTTGTGCTACGCTCTAAAGTCATAAATGCCTTGGTGTTGGTTGCCACGCAATTTTGCCGCCCCTTATGCAAACGTTAGCTAGAAAAGAAAAATGATACTGCCACCATTCACAGAAGCACTTTATTTCTATACAGGTACTGCATTTGTAACGGTGGCGATAATTGAAATGATTACTGGAGTCGCTCTCTATTCTACATTATTTTCTTCATTTACTGGAAACCATACCTTTGTAAAAAGAAAAACAGATTACAAAAAATATAAAACAGCAATAATTTACCATTTTTTGGCCGGCATATGCTTCATATCCATTGAGCTTTTATTGAGTTAACAAGAATGAAACAAGATAAATTGAGCTAACCAGGCGTTTAACACCGCTCCGCTACGCTGCGCTCGGACTCGCTTAAGCTCGCCGGTTAACTTAACGTTAATCATGACTTTTTGAAAAGCTGATACCAAGCCAAATTCCTGGCCTAAGTATTGGGGGATATTTGGGGGAGGGGAGGTGCCGGTGGTGAGTTACCGGTGAGTTATTCCTATCGTTTTGACTTGATTTAGTCCGTTTGGCCTGTTTTTAACTGCCTGTAATACTGTCATATAGCCCTGTTATCCTGCTCTCTCACGCCGGTAACAGGGGTTCGAGTCCCCTTGGGGTCACCAAGTAGTTCCAGCTACTTGGTGAAGTATCACATCCGACGCCTTAAAAGCCAATGCGCTTTTAAGGCGTTTTTCTTTTTCAGCATACCGCGTTTTGCTGATTCTTTTCTGTCGGATCCTTCAGACCGGGCGGCACTTCAAGAGCTTCACGATATCCAGAATCCAGAGTGTGAATGTACCGGGCCGTGGTTGTTATGCTTCCATGACGAACCGTTGATACGCTGCCCGTTGACAAAGGACGCTTTTCAACGGGATCAATGCACCGGGATGTCGCGCGGATCGGTCATGTTTTCCGGCCGCAGTATCTCATCCAGCTGATCCTTGGACAGCAACCCCTTTGCAAGAATCAAATTATAGACGTTGCCACCGGAATGTAATGCTTCCTTGGCGATGGCCGCCGACTGTTCGTAGCCCAGCACCGGTACCAGGGCGGTGACTAGGCCGATGCTATTTTCCACATACCGCCAGCAGACCGCCCGGTTGGCTTCCAGACCAGAAATACAACGGGAAACCAAAGTGATGCAACCGTTTTTCAGGATCATCATGCCATGCAGCAGATCATAGGCGATGATCGGCTCCGCCATGCACAGCTCCAGTTCACTGGCCTCGGCGGCCATGGACACCACGCTGTCATACCCCATAACCTGATAACAGATTTGATTGACCACCTCGGGAATGACCGGATTGACCTTACCGGGCATGATCGAGGAGCCGGGTTGCATCGGAGGTAGGGTGATCTCGCCCAGCCCACAACGGGGACCGGAGGACAGCCAGCGGAGATCGTTGCAGACCTTGGAGATTTGTACCGCAGCCCGTTTCAGAGAGGCTGACATCTGCACAAAGACCCCGGCGTTTTGGGTGGCCTCCACCAGATTGTGGGCACGACGCAAGGGGAAACCGCTGACCTCGGCCAGTTTCTGGGTCACCAGATCGGCATATCCAGGAGGGCTGTTGATGCCGGTGCCGATAGCCGTGGCCCCCATGTTGACATCCAGTAATTCATCGGCGGCGCGCACTACGGCGCGGATGGCGCTACCAATCATGTTGGCATAGGCACTGAACTCCTGGCCAAGCGTCATGGGGACCGCATCCTGGTTTTCGGTGCGGCCCATCTTGAGCACATCACTGAACGCAGCGGCTTTTTGCTCCAGGGCCTGCTCGAGCTCACGCATGCCTCGGATGAGGTTGCGGCTGGCCAACAGCACCGCCAACTTGATCGCGGTCGGGTAGGCGTCATTGGTCGACTGGGAACAGTTGACATGGTCATTGGGATGCAGGTGGGTGTATTCCCCCTTCTGGTGCCCCATCAATTCCAACCCCCGGTTGGCGATCACCTCGTTGGCGTTCATATTCGTCGAGGTGCCGGCGCCGCCCTGAAACATATCGACCGTGAACTGGTCGTGGAGCTGGCCTTTGAGCAGTTCGTCGCAGGCATCGCAGATGGCCCACATCTTAGTCGCGTCCAGGCGGCCAAGTTCATGATTGGCCTGTGCGGCGGCTTTCTTCACCATGGCCAAGCCTTCGATCAGATGCTCGAAGTTACGGACAAAAACCCCTGAAATGGCAAAATTTTCCATGGCCCGCAGGGTCTGCACCCCATAATAAGCCTGATTAGAAATCTCCCGCTGCCCCAACGAATCGTGCTCCAGGCGAAACCCACTCACCTGACCGGAATCTTGTTTGTTGGCAAAAAGCTGATCCGAAAGCAGCCGCATCCGGCGATTGACCCCCACTGCCACCCGGGCCACGATGCGGTAAAAGATATCCGGGTGCTGCTGCCGATAGGTAGCCAGTTTCTCTTTGGAAATCTGCCACACCTTTGCCCCGTTACGGCTATAGGCGCCGTTGGCATGGGCATCGTCATCAAGCAGCAACCCCTCGCTGATCAGCGATCCCTCAAGCATGGTGGCAATATGGCGAGACGATCCATGCAGGCCGCGAACGATCTCCACCTCTCCCTCCAGGAGAATACCAGCCCAGAGCCGAGGGGTCGATTCCTGGAACAGCCATTCGTTGGGTCCATAGTGCTGCTCGCTCCCCTCGGCGAGAAAGGCGGTCAAATCGTCGACGTTGATGCCGGAAACTTGGGCAGCTTGGGCGATACGCTTCTGTTCAATCTGCATAACGGTTCTCCTGGACAAAGGTTGAAAGCCTTACAGGACTATGCCGGCAAAGACATAGCCAAGAACAACAGCAAAGAAAATGGTCAAGGTCCCTGGAATGAGGAAGGGATGATCGAATACATATTTGCCTATCCGGGTCGAACCGGTGTCGTCGAATTCGACAGCCGCCAGCAAGGAGGGGTAGGTAGGCAGGACGAACAGGGCGCTGACAGCGGCAAAGGCGGCAATGGCAGCGGTCGGGCTCACACCCAAAGCCAGGGCCACGGGCATGAGGGCCTTGGTGGTCGCCGCCTGGGAATAGAGCAGCATCGCGGCGAAAAAGAGGACCACGGCCAACAACCACGGTTTGGCAGCCAACAGGCTGCCGGCGAAGACGTTGATCGCCTCGATATGGGCATTGACAAAGGTGGTGCCGAGCCAGGCCACGCCAAGCACGCAGATACAGGCGCTCATGCCTGACTTGAAGGTTCCGGCGTTGACGATGTTTTTGGCATTCACCTTACAGAACAGGGTGATCAGGGAGGCGGCGGCCAGCATGACACTGATGATGGCATGATCCCGTGCCAAGACCGGTTTTTTAATCAGGCCCAGGGTAGGGCTGATGGCGGTGGCGTAACAGACCACACAGACGATGGCGATGCAGAAGATGAGCACCGAGCGCTTGGCACCGGCAGGCAAGGCCTTCGATGCTGTTGCATCGGTTTGCTTGACCAGCCCTTTGGCCAATCGATCCAAGTACACCGGATCGTCCCGCAACTCTTTCCCCAAAAAAATGGTAATCACTGCGGCCATAAGCACGGCCAGGAAACTGCTGGGAATGGCGATCGACAGCAGTTGCATGTAATCGCCCCCCTTTTTCTCCAGTTCGGCGGCGAAGAAGACCACCGCCGCCGAGATGGGCGAGGCGGTGATGGCGATCTGCGAGGCTACCGTGGCGATGGCTAGCGGGCGCGATGGGCGGATACCCGCCCGCTTGGCTACCTCGGCAATCACCGGCAGGGTCATGAAAGCGGTATGGCCGGTTCCGGCGAATAGGGTCATCACATAGGTGACAATCGGCGCCAGGAAGGTGATGTATTTCGGCTTGCTTTTCAACACCCTCTCGGCAATTTGCACCAGATAATCGAGCCCGCCCGCTTCCTGCATGGCGGCAATGGCGGCGATCACACCCATGATGATCAGGATCACATCGGTGGGGATCGCGCCCGGTGCAATACCAAACACCACCCCCAGGACAAGCACGCCGAAACCGCCGGCAAAACCGATACCGATACTGCCCAGCCGCGCCCCCAGCCAGATGAAGAACAGCACCACCAGCAATTCAACCATCCACATACAGTCCCTCTCTTTATCCCCGTAAAAAGTTTGACATTCCGACCTCGCCTTACCGCGGAAATCGACGATCATTTCCCCACGGCCGAATCGATCTTTCTTTTGGACAGCAGGTGTTCAAGGTAACTGATAGGAACCACTGACATCCTTCGAGAAACCACCAATGCCGGCTTCGTCGCTTGTTTGCGTAAACGACATGCTGGTCCAAGTGAAGTGCAGGTAGCCGGTGATGCCGTCGAAACTGCCGGTACCGCCGACAATGTTCCCGGTCACACGGCTGCCCTCTTCCATCCGCGTACCATTGAGGGTCAGGTAGATCTCCTGTCCGTCCATGCTCCGCCAGACACAGCGGATATCGCTGCCGGTGGAAAAATCGGAAAGACCTATGCACTGGGCATAAAAATCCTTTTCCTTGCCGATCTTGTCGTTCTTGAGATTGACATGGCCGGCCAGTTTGAAGAGAGCTGTTTCCCGATTCTTGCCCAGCGGCAGGACCTCCTTGGAACCGTTGGCCATCCAGGAACCTGTGAAACTCCCCTTTTCCCCGGCCCTGACGCTGGGAGGAAAGGGAGCACTCAGCAGCGGCTGTATGAGAACGATTGCCGCGAGAAGGAAGGCTTGCTTTGCCTTACTATGCATAGGACCTCCTGTGCGTGACTCGGTATGTTGATGGGTGCAAGGTTGCGGGGGATACTCCACGGCCGGATACGAGCGAGGAGCATCAGAAGTGAACATGTTGATCGTATTGCACAAAACGCTCCTGTCGAGGCCGCGCCCTCTGTTTTCTATGCATTTGATATCAAATAATTTATTGACAATAAACAAGGCGGTGACCAAGAAGGGGCCGCAAGAGACGAAATAGCGACCCGGCCGAGGTTGAAATATCGCCCATTGCGTCGAAACAAGGTGATCAGGATGCATGGCGCGGCAAACGGACGCTCCTCTGGCAGCCACAGGCAACTCGCCCTTACACCGATAGTCTCCTCAGTCAGAGGATCAGAGGTACATGCCCACCCAAAGCACCCATGGCGTGCCGATCAGCAAATACACCATCGTACAGAAAAGAGTGGTCAGCAATCCCAGGCGATAGAGTTCGCCCTGGGTCAGGTAGTTGCTGGCCACGAAGATGACATTCTGGCTGCCGCCCTGCGGCGTGAGGGTCGAGAAATAACTGCTGGCAAACAACAAGGCAAAACCCATCAGCTGGACGGGAACACCGGTCTTGACCCCGACATCGAGGAAGACACCAAGCAAGGCCAACACCTGCGCCGATTGACTGACAAACATGTAGTGCATCGCCACATAGAGCAGCAGCAGGACCACATAGGCAAAAGGCCAGGAAACATTGCCAAGCATCGAGGCCAGCCGCTCGCCGACATAACTCATGAATCCCATTTCGTTGAGCTGCCCGCTCAGGGCAAAGAGGACCGCCAACCACAGAAAGGTCGCCAGCGTGCTGCCCTGGAGATAGATATCCTCAAGGGTCAACACCCGGGTCGCCAGCAGGACGCCAAGACCGGCGATGGCCACTGCCGTGAGGTTCAACTTGAGGGCACCGGCGAAAATCCAGGCCACGATCATCAGGCCAAAGACGACTGCGGTGATCCATTCGTCCCGCGACAACGGTCCCATGGCGCGCAGGGTCTCGCGGGCCGCTTTGGGCGCATTGGGCGTGGCGGTCACACCCGGCGGGAAGAGTCGATAAAGCAGGAACGGCAGCAGTCCGATGGTGGCCAGGGTAGGGATTGAGGCAAACAGCAGCCAGGAACCGAAATTGACATGGAGCCCCTGCTCTGCCGCCAGGGAAATGCCGATGGGATTGGCCGAGGTGGCGGTCAACCACAGGGCGGAAGAGACACTGAGGCTGGCCATGCCGCAAAACATGAGATACCCGCCCAGACGGCGCGTTTTCTCATCTTCCGGTACCGCACCACTGCTCTGGGCAAGCGCCAGAATAATCGGGTAAAGCACACCGCCGCGCGCCGTATTGCTTGGAAAACCGGGGGCGATCAGGGCATCGGTGATGAAGATGCTGTAGGCCAGACCCAAGGTTGATTTGCCGAAGGCCTGGACGACGAGCAGGCTGATCCGCTGCCCCAATCCGCATTTGACCACGGCCTGCGCGACCAGAAAGGCAATGATGACCAAAAGAACGCTGGCATTGGCAAAACCGCCAAAGGCCTTCACCGGATCAAGCGTCTCGGTGAGCACCGCCACCGAGCCCGCCAACAGGGCCGAGGTCAACAAGGGCAGGGCGTTGATAATGACCGCGAAAATCGCGGCAATGAAGATCGCAAAGAGATGCCAGGCCTCGCGAGTCAACCCCTCGGGGATGGGGGCGAACCAGATGCCAACGGCCACCAGAAAGGGGGCAATGCCCCTCAACGTCTGCAAAATTCCCATATTCGCATTCATTGCTGACCTCCCGGAAAGGTTGGCGTCGAAGTCTGGGGGCCGAGACGGGCCCATCCCTGGAGATCGACAACCCGTCCACTTTCATCACCGTCTTCATTGCGCACCAAACTTTGCCATCTGAACGAGTATTCGCCGCTCACCCCGGCATAACGCCCTGTACCGCCGAGAAATCTGCCTTTGATCAATTTGCCGGGGCTGACGGTTTCACCGTGCAATTCGCTGAACACCTTGTCGCCCCGCTCATCGGTCCAGACACTGCGCCCCTGCGAGCCGCTCAGGCTGTCGGAAAAACCGATGACCTCCGCTTTGAATCCTGTGGTCATTCGTTGGGGCCCTGTCAGCAGCAGCGAACCGGAAAACTTGAGGATCGCCGCTTGATGCCCAGCTTCGAGCTGCATTGTTTGGCGGTTGCCGGTAGCCGACCAGGTACCGGTAAAATGGCGCACCTCACCGGGCGCCAAAGCCGTTGGTGGTGTTGAGCGATCACAACCAGCGATCAGCAACACCCCGATGAACACCAAACGCATCCAGTGACGATTCTTTGCCGAGGAGTGAAGAAAACGCATATTCATTGCTCCTTGTTGAGACCATTGTGCATGGACCGGATCATGTGCTGAAGAATGACCAGCAGCGCGGCAGCCGAACGAATCGTCTCTGTTAACCGACCGTTCCGGGGTCGCCCTCCTCGCCGGCAGTGCCATCAGGCTTCGCTTTCACCCAGCCCATGAATATCTGATACCCGAGCGCCAGCAGTGTTGCGCCCAGAAACATGCCGAGGATGCCCTTGGATGCCATCCCCCCCAGCGCCCCCAGGAGAATGACCGGCATGGGCGCATCCACTCCCCGGCCCAGCATCAGCGGTTTCAGCACATTGTCGGCCATACCGGCGACGATCAACAGTACCGTGTAGGTGATCGCGGAGACGGTCCCGTAATCGCCGCTGTACCAAATGTAGCCAATCACCGGCAACGTCACCAAGACGGCCGGAATTTGGGCAATGCCCAGGACGAGCACGATCATCGACAGCAGGCCGGCCCACGGGATATCGGCAACGACCAAGGCCAAGCCGATGAGCAGCGCCTGGATAGAGGCGATGCCTATGACGCCCGCAGACACGGTCCGAATGGTCGCCGTGGAGAGATCAGTGAAGGCTTTGCCGCGATCAATGCCGACAATGCGTTCGAAAATCGATTGGGTCGTCCTTGCCCCTGATGCGCCAAAGGCCATGATGATGCCGGCAATGATGAACGAAAGCAAAAATTGCAGGGTATTGCTGCCCAGGCCGGCCACAATGCCGAGGGCGCGTTTCGTCAACTCGCCCAGCTTCGGCTGCATGCTATGCACCACAGTGGGCAGGTCCGTATATGCTTGTGACCATAAGGCATGGACCTTCTTGCCGATCAGCGGCCATTGCGCAACCTGCGCGGCAGGCGCTGGAATGTGTAGGGTATTGTCTTTGACGTTGTTGATGAGTTCTTGGAGCGAGTCCCCCAGGGAACTGACCAGCACCGTCGTCGGTCCGGCGATCAGCACCACGCCAACCAGCACCAGGAGTGTTGCCGCCACCCCTTGTCTGCCCCCAATCCTTTTGGCGATCTGTTGATGGATCGGATACAGGGTCACCGCAAGAATCAATGCCCAGAGCATCAAGGGCAAGAAAGGAGCAAAAACCTTGTGACACAGCACAACTAACGCCAGCACCAATCCTGCACGAATAAGCACATCCAGCAACAGGGCGGAGAGCCGTTTCTCCAATTCGTGATCAGGCAGATTGGGCAAATTCATGGGGCAACTCCTCGGTGTTGGTCTAGAATCTGGGGGCTGTATGGTGTGCTTACTTGACCTTTCGCATGTCGAGACAGCGTTCACGAGTGCCAATCAGGAGCAGTTCATCGTTGGCAGCAATGACCTGCTCACTGGTGACGCCCTTGAATCCGCTTGCCTGCTCCGCCGGTTTGCAGGCAATGACCTCCACCTTGTACTTGGTGCGCATGTTGTCGACGCTCAGACCGACGAAGGAGGGGAGAGCCACGGCCCGCAGGAGATAAACATCGTCGCCGAGCTGCATGTAATCGTGGATGCGATGGTAGGCGATCAGGTGCGCGGTGCGATCCGCGCTTTCAATCTCCGGGTTGATGGTTTGCGCCACCCCCATGAGCTTGAGAATTTTCGCTTGATCGGTGTTGGCGACCTTGGCGATGACCTTGGCAATCTGAAACTCGCGTAGGTGATGGGCGGCCAAAACCGTGGCCTCGAATCGTTCCGCCGTGGCGATGACCGCAACATCAACGGTATCGACCCCCGCCTCTTCCAGAGCACGGCGGCGGGTAATGTCCGCCACCACCGCCTTGTTGACATAGGGGGTGATCGCCTGCACATGGGCAACATGTTTATCGACCGCGATCACCTCGGCCCGCATCTCGACCAACTGTTTCGCCAGTTCGCTGCCATAATCCCCCAATCCCAAAATCGCGATGCGCAGGCCCATGGTGTTCTCCTTTACAAGAGGTTACGAGGAAAAATTGCCTGTGTATTATCCAATCATCACCTGTTCCTCGACATAGCGGATCGTCCGCTTGGGTTGCTGCCGCGCCACTGCCACCGCCACGGTCAGGGGACCGAGGCGCCCCACATACATCAGGAGCATGACGATGATTTTGCCGGAAACGCTCAAGCCCGCCGTCAATCCGGTGGAAAGGCCCACCGTGCAGAAGGCTGAAACCGTCTCAAACAGCAACCCCAAGCCCACGCCGGTGGAATCCCGGTATGGCGCGGTGCCGATTTCGCAATAAATGAGGGCAAAGGCGGCCACAATGATCATCAGGACGGCAAAGACCGTCAGGGCGGTGGCGCGGGCAACCGTCGAAGCCGGGATCGTGCGGTGGAACAGGCTGACATCCTCTTCGGCGCGAAAACGACTGCGGAGCGTGGCGAGCATCACCCCCAGGGTCGTCGCCTTGATGCCGCCGGCCGTGGAGCCAGGGCAGCCGCCGATCACCATCAGCAGGATGGTCAGGAGCAGGGTCGGAATCGTTAAATGGCTGTAATCCACGACATTGAATCCGGCGGTGCGTGCGGTGACCGAGGCGAAGAAACTCGTCAGCATCTGTTCCTGCAACGAAAGCCCAACTAACGATTGTCGGTATTCGAGGCAAAGATAGGCCAGCATGCCGAAACCAAGCAGCAGGGCCGTCATGCTGAGGGAGAGTTTGGTGTGGAGGGTAAGCACCGTGGGTTGCCGTTTGCGCAGCCGTTTCCCGACATGGGAAAAGAGTTCGGAAAGCACGGTGAAGCCGAGGCCACCGGTGACGATGAGCACGGAAAGGGTCGAGATCACCAGGAAGTGGTCGCGGAAGCCAATAAAGTTGTCGATGCGCAGGCTCATGCCGGCGTTGCAGAAGGCGCTGATAGAGTGGAAGATGGCATACCATGCCGCCTGGGCAAGCGGCAGCCGTTCCAGCTCAACGCTGAACAGCGCCAGCGCACCCAACAGTTCGATGGTGAGCGTCGCCAAGAAGATACGTCGCAGCAGTGTGCCGAAACGATCGCCAGGGGTGGAGGTGTAGGCTTGGGTGACACCATCCTGACGGTTGAGGGAAACACGCTGGCCGAGCATGGTGAGGAGCATCGATGACAGGGTCATGATCCCCAGGCCGCCGATTTGGATCAACAAGAGGAGCACCACCTGCCCGAATCGGCTCAAATCGGTCCCGATGTCGAGAACCGACAGACCGGTGACGCACACGGCACTCGTCGCCATGAACAAGGCGTCCACCAGCGGGATGGAATCGCCGGTGCTGGAAATGGGCAGCGCCAGCAGGATGCCACCCACGAGAATGGCCACGGCAAAACCCAAGAGCAGGAAACGGTTCGAATTCATAATGAAAGAGGGTGTTTTTTAAGCGATGAGAGCATCCTTGGTTCTATCAGCTTGGTTGTACCACGGTGCCATGGCACCGCTCACCATGATCACCAGCACCTGGCGGCAGCTCATCCGCCGAACAAAGCAGGGGCCAGCTGCACGAACAGAATCTTCACGATCGTCGCCCCAGGAAAAATCATGGCATAGCCGATGTCGGGCTTGTCGGTGCCGGTGATCTTGCTGGCAAAGGCCAGGATGGCGGGATTGCCGGTCACCCCGGCGACGATGCCGCAGACCTCGTCAAAATCAAGTTTGAGGACAAACAAGCCCAGGGCGAGCACCGGCAAGACCAGGGCCAGCACGAGGGCACCGCCGAGCAGGAGGAAGAGCAGACCGCTTTCGGCCACGGCCGCGGCGAACTTCGGCCCGGAGGAGATACCCACCTGGGCCAGGAAAATGGTGAGCCCCAGGTTGCGCAGCACCAGATTGGCGGAAATGGGCATGGTCCAGATCAGCGCGCCCGTCCGCCGAAAATATCCCAGGACGAGTGCGGTCAGCAGCAGGCCGGCAAAGCCCAGGGTGAGCTTGCCGGAGGGCAGCGGAATGGGGATCAGGCCGACCAGGAGGCCAAGCGCATGCCCAGGCCGATCGAGATGTAGGAAAAATCGGCGGTTCCCTTGATCGAATCGCCAAAGAAGGCACGCACCTGGGGGATGTTTTCTCGGTGCGCAAACACGCCGACGCGATCGCCGTATTCAAGGATAAGCTCGCTGTGCGGCATGAGATCACCGTCTCCCCGGGAAACCTGGACGAACTGGTAATCAAACCCTCCGGGAATAGTGAGATCGCCAAGGGGTTGCCCGACCACGCTTCGTTTGGAGGCGAACACCCGCACATAATCCATGGCGCTGCGATCCTGGACGATCCTTCCCGGGGCGTGCACGCCCAGCAGCAGCTGCGCCTGCTCCAGCGCTTCCATGTTGTTTGCCGACACCATGAGGACATCGTCCTCGTCGAGGAGCAGATCCGGATGGGGGAATTTATTGATGTGCTCCTCGCGCAGGGCGAGAATTTTCGTCCCCGCAGGCAGCAGCGGCCAGATGTCGGCGAGCCGCTGGCCGAACAGCTCCGGATTGCGGATGGCGATTTCCCGCCATTCCAAGCCGGTGCCGGTTGCCCGTTCGCAGGTGGGTTTGAGGATCATGAAGGCAAGGTACAACAAAAGAATCGGTCCGGCGATGCCGATGGGGTAGGCCGCCGAGTAACCGACCGCCGGGTCATTGGTGCCCATGGCGGCGATGGCTCCCTGGAGGGCCGGGGTGCTGACCCCTGACCCGGCAAACAATCCCAGGGCATAGCTCAATTTCCCACCCACCAGATCGATGCACCCGAGCGACAGGCCGCCCATGAGTATCAGGCTCAACAGGGACAGCAGGTTGGCTCGCTGTCCGGTGGGGCGAGTGAGGCCGATGAAGAACTGTTTCCCGTACTGAATGCCGACGCAGTAGAGGAACAGGGCCAAGCCCAAACTGCCCACCAGCGGCGCTTGAGCGGAATCGGGCGCCAGCCAGCCGATGAACAGGGCGACAAACAGCACCGCCCCGGCACCGAGGGAAAAGCCCTTGATATTGACCTCACCCAGTAGATACCCCAGGGCAACGGTGAGGATAGGGTCATGAGCGGTTGTTGACTGAGCAGGGCGATGAGAGCATCCATGGTGTTTTCCTCGTGTGCGGTTGGTGCACAATGGGGCAAGGGAGGGCTGACGAGCCCATGCGGTGTGCGAACTCTTCATCCAATTCTTGTGCCAGCAGGCGGATACGACGAAGTGCTTTAGCCGCTGCGAAGCGACTCGATCCGCTGGGCGATCCGCGCTACTTGGGCGAAATCGTGGCTGACGATGTCTTGGGCGTGGGCCAGGTTGTTACGCAGCGATTCAATATCCTTGCAGATGGCGCGGGCTGCCTTTTTCGAGGGGAAATCGAATTGCCGGAAAAACGATTCGTTTTCGAGCAGAATTTGCAATTTGTCGGCAAACTGGAGGCAGGCAAGCAGCGTGGATGGCTGATTGCGGCGCTGCCGCTCCGCCAGCAACAGGTTTGCCTTGGCCAATCGGCCTTCCGAGAGCAACGCTTGAGCGATCTGGCGGGCAATGAAGGTTTGCCGAAACTGCTGCGTCATGCGGCGAAGGAGAAACAGGGAGCCGTCGCCGGTCGATTTGTCTTCCGGATGATCGCCGGCAACATGCAGGGGGAGTCGTAGGGGGGCGGCGTTCACCTGAAGTACCACCATGGCCCGTCTGTAGAGGGTGGCGTCCCCTTCCCGCAAGACCTCAAGGAGCGAAGCCATTTCGGTGAGATAGACCTTGGCGAATTCGGGATCGTGGCGGCAAATATCCTGGCCATTATCAATCAGGTCGGCCAGTTTGATCGTTTTTGCACGCGGGGAGGCCTGGGCCAGATGGCCGCGGTCGATGAATTTGCGGGTGGCGCGGTTGCCGTCGGCAGGCTGGCTGACATCGGTCAATTCGCTGACCAGTCGCGCCACTGCCGATCCGAATCGCTGCTGCAGCTCCGCCTCGGTGGTGGGAGTATCCTCGATGGTGTCATGCAGCCAGGCGGCAGCGATCATTTCCGGATCGTCGCTGACCGAGGCCACCAGATCGGCCACCGCCTGCAGATGGACAGGATAGGGTTCCGAGGAGTATTTCCGGCGATGACCAATCCGTCCATGCGCTTTGAGGGCAAACTGGCGGGCTTTGTCGACAAGATCGAGCATGCTTGCATCCTTGGGGTGAGGGGGAGCCTGGGCATCGCAAAAGTGGTGTCTTGCCATACTCTTCCTGCACCACACCCGAAAATGCAAGAGAAAACACGAAAATAGAGTGACAGTGGTTTGACTTTACTATAAGTATTTCTCTCTAAGAGTGACGATGGTGGAAGGACGACCATCTCCTCGGTGCTCCTCAGCAGTTCCGATCAATTTTCACGCCTTGGACATGGAATGAACCGGCTGCATCACCTCTTCCCTCTCCTTGCCCTCCTCTTCCTTCCTCTCCTGTCGTCCTGCAACGCCTTGGCAGGCAGCGCCGTCAACTCGCCGAGCACACCCTTATTTCGCAGCCACCTGGAACCGTTTCTGGTAACGGGACACACCGTTTCAACCGAGGAACCGGTTCGCCGACGGGCCGGCGTCCGTAAGGTGTGTGCCCGGGAACAATGCAGACCACTCTGGGTGCCGGAGAAGGCCAGATCGTTGTGCGTTGCCATCGAGGCCCACCACAGAGATGGTCGACACCCCAACAATCATCAACATCAGGCTCCTCTTCGCATGGAATATCAGATACTCACAAATCTTTTTTGCTGATGGACACCAAAACTGATAGGCCTATCAAGAACAACGGGTTTCAAGAGGAGTGGGCTACCGATCGAGTGGCCACTTGCTGCAAAGGAGCGGTGATCGAATTCGACCAGTTGGGTGAACTCATCCCTGCGATTTCGGCCCGTATTCTTCAAGCTACCGCTGAAACACTGGACGAGACTATCCTTGAGTCGTTGCAGGAGGTGATGACATCGCTGGGGCTTGGGCGCGTTGGCCTGCTCGAGGTCGACCAAGATCGAGGGGTGGCGCGGGTATCGCATGCCTGGTACGACCAGGGGGTTGCGGAGGTCCCCAGGGAGATCAATTTGGCGCAAATGCTCCCCTGGACCTACCATCAAGTAGTGGTTCTGGGCAAAACAGTGGCCAAGACCTGTGTTGATTCCATGCCTCCCGACGCAGAGGCAGACCGGCGGACCTTTGTCCAGCTTGGCGCGAAATCGACCTTGGCCATTCCCTTGAACATAGACGGGCGTGTTCCGCACATCATCGTGGTCCACTCGATGCGGGAATCGTTCGCCTGGCCTAATCAGTTCATCCAGTATCTGCGTCTCTTGGGAGAGGTGTTTGTCGGTGCCCTTGTGCGGCGGGACATGCTGCGGGATTTGGAGACCTACCGTATGCGCCTTGAGGTGGCGGCTGCCTCGGCCGGGGCCGGGTTATGGGAACTCGACCTGCAAAGCGGCGATATCTGGCATACAGAGCGGGTCAGGGATTTGCTTGATTTCGCTCCAGGGGCTCCAACGATTTTGGCTCTGGCCGATTTTCTCGAAAAAATCCATGCGGAAGACCGTCCCAGGGTGACCAAGGCTGTGAGGAAAGCCCAAAATCCCGGTTCGGTGTTGCAGGTGGAATACCGGATACCCGTCCAAGGAGATACGCCGCGCTGGCTAATGAGCCAAGGGCGAGTGCAGTTGAATGGGAACGGAGAGCCAAGGCGCCTGACCGGCGTCACCCTCGATATCACCCGCCACAAGCAGATGGAGGCGAAACTGCAACAACAGGTGCAGGAAATCGATCGCCTCCGCGACTTGCTCGAACAGGAAAACAGCGTGTTGCGCAATGAGGCCGGCGTCAATGATCCCAAACATCGCGCCCTTGGCATCAGCGCCGCCATGCAGAAGATCAAAGCACAGGTCGAGCAGGTGGCGATAATCGGCAGCACGGTCCTGATTCAAGGGGAAACCGGTACCGGTAAGGAGTTGGTTGCTCAAGCCATTCATCAACTCAGCGACCGTCACAAGCGGCTGATGATCACCGTCAATTGCGCTGCCCTGCCCTCGGCCTTGATCGAGAGCGAACTCTTCGGGCGGGAAAGGGGGGCCTATACCGGCGCCCTCAGCAGGCAGGTGGGGCGTTTCGAATTGGCCCACGGCTCCACCCTTTTCCTCGATGAGATAGCCGAAATGCCGTTGGAAACCCAGGCGAAGCTGTTGCGGGTGTTGCAGGACGGCTCTTTTGAGCGCCTCGGCAGCCCGAAGAATGTCAAGGTCGATGTACGCATCATTGCCGCCACCAACCGTAATCTGGCGGTGGAGGTGGACCAGGGGAGATTCCGACGGGATCTGTTTTATCGGCTCAATGTTTTTCCAATCGATGTACCGCCACTGCGGGAGCGGACCGACGACATCCCCCTGCTGGCCTGGAGATTCATCGGTGAGTTCGGGCAGACCATGGGACGCAATGTCATCGAACGGGCCATGATCACCAGCACGGGCAACATGCTCGATCTTGCGGCACTCGATTTGGGAACGTCGCGAGTACAACCGGCGCAGGTGGTATCCATCGCGGAGATGGAACGGCAACACATCGAGCACACCCTCAGGCAGACCGGGGGCAAGGTCAAGGGCAGCGGCGGCGCCGCCGAACTGCTTGGGCTGCATCCCTCGACTCTTTACTCGCGCATGCGAAAACTGGGAGTGCACGTCAATATCGACAAGGGTTGATATTTCAACCTTTCATGGTTTGTATTTCGTCCCCAGAGGGGTTCGGATCAGCGCCGCCCACGAAGAGAGGAGAAAAGAAGGCCATGAATCGAGGAGATGAGAGATGAACTCGGGCACGCAAAGTGGACTGGATTGTGCAGCCGTCTCTCTATGCTACTTGCCATCCTGACCATATTCCCCTTGCGGGGAGAGGAATCCAAGATCATCGAAGTGCTGGATTCCCTGCGGACAGCGGTTGCCCCCAACGTCGAGTGCCTGGAGAGCCTGATTACAGTCACCCCGAACGAAGGCGGTTTGCTCTGCTATACCGAGCGGTGGCGTTCGCGCGAGGCCCTGGAACAGCATCTGGGCTCCCCCTTGTATAGTCGAGTTTTCGAGGCCATGGAGCTTTCTCGGCAACCGCCCAAACTCGAATTTTTCCAAGTGCTGGAGGTCGGCGGCTTGGAAATGGTGGCAAAAGTCCGGAGTAGCAGTACGCGAGCACGACAGTCGGAGTAGTCATGGCCCCTGCGCATGGCCCTCCACGGCGAGATGCCCGTGTTTTTCGTCTTGAATAATTTCGGGACACAACAAGAGAAGAATCGGTCTGGGAGAGATGCATGGAGAGAGGCAAGGATCCAATAAACAACATCCGGAACAACCGGCAAGGCCTGGCCACAATGGTCATGCTGGTTGCAGTCTTGTGGCTTGCTGGTTGCAACAAAGAGACCACCAAGCCCGCCCCTTCGGTGCCGGTGGTGGAGACGGTGCAGGTGGTGCAGCGAGATGTGCCGGTGCAGCGGGAGTGGGTTGGGGTGTTGGATGGTCTGGTCAACGCCACCATCCGTCCGCAGGTGTCGGGGTATTTGGTGAGGCAGGTTTATAAAGAGGGAGAGAAGGTGCGCAAGGGACAGGCACTCTTTGAGATCGATCCGCGTCCCTTTCAGGTGGCGTTGGACAAGGCCAAGGCCCAGCTCTCCCAACAGATCGCCCGCCATGAGACGGCCCAGGCCAACCTGGCCCGCATCCGGCCGCTGGCGGCCAAGAACGCGGTGAGCCAGAAAGACCTCGATGATGCCGTGGGCACGGAGCTGTCGACCCGTTCGGCGGTGGAAGGGGCGCAGGCAGCGGTGGAGGAGGCGCAACTCAACCTCGGTTTCACCAAGATCACCTCGCCGGTGGATGGCGTCGCCGGCATCGCCAAGACCCAGTTGGGTAACCTGGTTGGTCCCTCGATGCAGGATGAGCTGACCTCGGTTTCCACCCTGGACCCGATCAAGGCCTATATCAACATCAGCGAAC